>NZ_JASDCU010000009.1 GCF_030407765.1 Microbacterium sp. APC 3901 | reverse complement strand
TTCCCAGGTGCGGAAGACGCCCGCCGCGGGCGAGCTGTCGCGTCGCACTCCCTCGGCGATGGTGGTGCGTGCCATCTCATCGAGGAACGCGAGGTTGTCGAGAACCATGTCGACGTCATTGAGCACGGACTCGTCGAAGCGGTCGGGGAAATCGATCTCTATGCGCGCCTGCACATCCTTCCCTTCGAACGGCACCGAGCCGTTCATGGCACCACCGCCGGGTCCGCCGTCGAGGGCGATCGGGCCGAGATGACGGCTCTCCATCAGCTCACACCCCCAGGTTCGCGCTGAGGATCTCTTCGGCGAGGAGGCGCGAAACCTCCTGCGAAGCCGCCGCATCCGACGAGAAGTAGTCCTCGACCGTCGCGTCGAACAGCTGGTGACCTCGGGCGTACTCGGCCACGGTGAGTGCGAGGCAACGCGCTGTCAGCGCATAGAGATCACTCGCTGCGTAGTGGGTGCCGTTCGAGGAGCGCCCGACACCGGCGTTGCGCGGGGTCGGGTTCGCGGCCGGGGCACTGCCGAGCGCCGCCGCCGCGCTGGCAAGCTCCGTATCGATTCGTCCCATGCTGTTCGACACCACGGTCGCATTGCTCCTGTCCATGCTCATGCTGCCGTCGCCGGTCGGATACGGCCCGAGAGCGAATGCGTCGAGATTGTAGGTCGCATTGTCGGATCGGATGATGCTCGCGGCTTCGGTCATCCCGTCGTTGAGCTTGTTCTCCTGAGCCTCGAGCGCCTCATCGAGCTTCTCGAGCGCCTCATCGAGCGAGCTCAGGATGTCGAGGTAGGTGTTCCCGGAGATGACGACGTCGCGGGCGATCCCCTGCACCCCGCTGCTCACCGCTCCCGCGATCCCTGCGAGCACAGCCGCCGCGGCCACTGTCCCTGTGCCGGCCGTCACCACCGCCGAGACGACACCCGCGACTGCTCCGACGACCGTCAGTACGAGCGTGCCGTTGGCGGCTGCCGCATTGCCCGCCTTCTGATCCCAGGCAGCGCGGGCGCTGTCGCAGATCGACACCACGTCCTGTTGTGCGGCGGGCCACATGGCGGCCTGCGCGCTGTAGTTGAGCTGAAGGATCACGCATGCGTCGCCCAGACCATGAGTGACGGACTTGAACTGAATGTAGTACTTGTCGATGAAGGCGGGCTTGAAGCTGCCCTCGATCTTGTTGGCCATCATCTCGTGCACCGAGTCGTTGGCGGTCCCGATCGCGCCCGTGTTCTGCACCGATGCGCCAGCGCCGGATGTGCCGAGGATCGCCGCCGCCGCAGAGGTCGCACTCGCCGGAGCCTCGCAGGCGTCGCCTCCGTCAGGCAGGTCCAGCCACTTGGAGACACGCGAGTCGATCGCGGCCCGGATCTCGTCGAACGCCGGTGCGACGGAGTGGTTCACGCCGTTTCCGTCGCCGCCGCCCTCCCCTGCGGCATTCGGCCGATTGTAGAAGTTGAGCATGAAGCCCCACTTCGCGTAGATCTGGTCATTACCCCAGTTCGGGTGAAAGCCCTGATCCGCCATGAAACAGTCGATCGCAGCGCGCTTCATCTTGCCGATGATGTCCGGCAGCTCCGAATAGTCAGGCATATCTCGATCCCCTCCAGTCTCGAATTCCACGAGGTGCCGGCCGAACGTTCTCTCGACTCGTCGGGGCACCTTCTCCGAGAGACTAATCGAATCCCCGGCCGCTTCGCTCGCGACAGGACGACGATCGCTCACACGTGGCGCCTCTGGCTAGACTGTCCAACCGAACGGCGCGACCATCGACCGCCGCACGGTCGGCCGATGACAACGACCCGGAGGTCCATCATGATGCAGACGCCCGACAGCGCCGCGAAGAGCCCTCACACGTCCGCGTCCGGCTCATCACGGCGAGCGCTCATCGGCATCTGGACCGGCGCCCTGGCACTGCTGCTCGCTGCCGCATTGATCGTGCTCTTCTTCCCGATCGCTGCTCTGCTCCCTCTCGCGGCAGCGGCTGCGTGTCTGGCGATCGCCGCTCTCTTCCTGGGCATTCGAGGCAACCGCTCCGGCATGCCCCGCACGGGAACGGCGGCCGTCATCGTCGCAGCGATCGCACTCGTCATCGATCTCGTTCTGGTGGTCGTGATGGCCTTCGGCGTACTGGGCGGAAACGGGCTCAACCAGGTCGAGGTGCGCGCCACGGGCGGCCCCACCTTCATGGTCTCGTTTGCGGATGACACGCAGTCATACGACGAGGAGTGGGCCTCCAGCGGCTGGAAGCAGTACACGACGACCGGAGATTCGGCCGAGATCGCCGTCACCGCTCCGGACGACGACTCGGACTCGACCGTGAGCTGTCAGATCCTGTGGAACGGCGAGTTGGTCGTCGAACTGAGCGGCACCGGCGCGGTCACGTGCCGCTACGACGCGAACTGACCGAGCCGCCTACCGCCGCGGTGTCCTCCGAGGCTGCGAACGGGCCGGCCGGAAACGACGGATGCCGCCCCTCTCGAGGGACGGCATCCGTGGGTGCGGAAGGTTACTCCCCCGCGGTCTCTTCCAGTCCGAGCAGCGTGTTCACCGCATCGGTGAGCCGCTTGTCAGCCTCGGCGAACTTGGTCAGGTCGCCTTCCTTGAGAGCGGCCTCGCGGTCGGTCAGCGCCTGCTGTGCTGCCGCGAGGGCTTCCGCCTCGACGTCGGTCGGCACGGTCGGTTCGGCGGGGACCTCACCGGTGTCTGGGTCCGGCTCGGTCGGCTCGACCTGGTCGTCTCCACCGGCGGCACCCGCGTCGCCGCCGAACAGCGTGTCCAGCGCCGCGGTCAGCGTGTCTTCGAACGCGACCTTGTCGCCGAAGGCCACGAGGACCTTCTGCAGACGAGGAAGCTTCGTGCCCTCAGAGGACTGCACGTAGACCGGCTGCACGTAGAGCAGACCGCCGCCGACGGGCAGCGTCAGCAGGTTGCCGTAGAGCACCTCGGACTCTCCCTGCTGCAGCAGGTTGAGCTGCGGCACCACGGCAGTGTCGGAGTTGTAGGTGTTCTGCACCTGGCCAGGGCCGGGCACCGTCGTATCGGTGTCGATCTCGAGCATCCGCAGCTGACCGTAGCCTTCGGCCTTCACACCCGCTTCCGACCCTGCATCCGAGTCCACGGCGAGGTAGCCCATCAGCACGTCGCGGTTGCCGCCGCTCCCCGTCGCCGACGGGATGAAGGTCGAGAACATCGAGAACCGCGGAGAGTCCTGCCCCGGCATCTGCATCGTCAGGTAGTACGGCGGCTGCAGTACCGCGTCGCTGCGCGGGTCGTTGGGCGTCTGCCAACGGTTGTCCTGCTGTGCGAACGAGCCAGCGGTGTCGATGTGGTAGATCCCGAGGATGTCGCGCTGGACCTTGAAAAGATCGGTCGGGTACCGCACGTGGCTCATCAGATCAGCCGACATGTCGCTCACGGGCTTCAGCGTCGACGGGTAGATGTTCTGCCACGTCTGCAGCACGGGATCCTCTTCGTCCCACGCGTACAGCGTCACTGAGCCGTCGTAGGCGTCGACCGTCGCCTTGACCGAGTTGCGGATGTAGTTGATGTCGTCGATCGCGAGCGTCGGCGACGGGAGGTTCGAGTCGGCGATCGCCTCCGACAGACTCACATTCGTCGAATACGGGTAGGTCGCGCTCGTCGTGTAGCCGTCGACGATCCAGACGACGCGTCCGTCGACCACGCTGGGGTACGGGTCGCTGTCGAGCTCGAGGTACGGCGCGACCTTCTGCACACGCGTCTTGGGATCGCGGTCGTAGAGGATCTGCGATTCCTCGTTCACCAGGTTGGAGAACAGGATCTGCTCCGACTGGAACTTCAGGGCGTAGAGCAGCTTCGTGAAGGTGTTGCCGATCTGCGGTCCGCCGTCGCCTTCGAACGTGGTCTTGGTCTCGTTCGAGCCGTCCTTGCCGCGCGGGTAGTCGATCTCGACGGGGTCGGTGCCGTCCGGTGAGCCCACGATCGAGTACTCGGGCGAGTTCTCGCCGAAGTACACGCGGGGCTCGAACTCCTCCTGATCGGTGAGGAAGCCCGCTGACGGGATCCCTCGCTCGAGGAAGACCGGCTCTCCGTCGCTCGTGCGCTGGTTGCCCGCTGCGACCACCAGTCCGTAGCCGTGGGTGTACACGGCGGCACGGTTGTTCCAGTTGCTGACGTCGACGCCTTCCATGTCGAGGTCACGCACGGATACCACGGTGTCCTGCATCTCGCCGTCGATCTCGTAGCGGTCGACGTCGAGATTCTGCTGGAACTGGTAGTACCCGCGGTACTGCTCGAGCTGGCGCACAGCCGGGCTGATCACGGCGGGGTCGACGATGCGGATGGATGCCGTGGTCTCAGCATCTTCGCGCAGTTGACCGGCCTCGGCGTCGGTCTCGGCCTCGAACGGCGTCGTCTCGAGATCGGCGACCCCGTACGCCTCCTTGGTGCCGTCGATGTTCCGCTGGTAGAACTCGGCCTGGTAGGCGTTCTGGTTCGGGGCCACCTGGAATGTGGTCACCGCCCAGGGGAAGCCGACGCCCACCACGAGCGAGGCGACGATGAGCAGTGCGGTCGCCGCGAGCGGGAAGCGCCAGCGACCGATGACGGCCGTGACGAAGAAGAGGACGGCCACGATCGCGGCGATGATCGTGAGGATCGCGAGACCGGGGATCGTCGCGTTGACGCCGGTGTAGGCGGGGCCGACGATGCGGTCGTCCTGAGCGACGAGGGTCTTGTAGCGGTCGAGCCACAGGCTCGCCGCCTGCACGAGCAGGTAGAGGCCGGCGATGATCGCGAGCTGGATGCGAGCGGGCTTCGAGATGCGCAGCTCGCCCTGGCCGATCCGGACGGACCCGTAGAGGTAGGACACCAGGGCAGTCACGATGAGCGTGAGCAGCAGGACCGCCGACACGAAGGCCAGGAGGATCGAGTAGAAGGGCATCGCGAACATGTAGAAGCCCGTGTCCACGCCGAACTGCGGATCGACCGTGTCGGTGGCGACGCCGTTCACCCACAGCCATACGGTCTTCCACTGGCTGGCTGCGGAGAAGCCCGCGAACAGGCCGAAGAAGATCGGCATGCCCCACATCGCGAGGCGGCGGAGCGGCTCGATGACCTCCTGGTACCTGTCCAGCTGCGAGCTGAGCCGCACGTAGACGGGGCGCAGGCGGTACGCGAGCTGAATGGCCACGAACAGCGGCACTGCCATGCCGAGGAATCCGACGACGAACATCACCGCCGTGGCGATCCATTGGGTGGTGAGAACTCCCTCGAAGCCCACCTGGTCGAACCAGAGGTATTCGGTGTAGAGCGACGCGAAGATGAAGAAGGCGGCGATCAGTGCGGCGATGATCGCCAACGAGATGCCGAAGATCCGTCGTGAGGTTCGGGGAGTGGCCGGGTTCGGTGCAGAAGTCGAGGTCACCTCCCCATCCTAGGCACGCCTTACTGTGCTGCGGCTGTCATCCCTGTCACGGGGAGGTCACGACGTCGCACGACGGAAGCGATCCGACGTCGCCGCCCTCGGCGATCACGTCGAGCGCCGCGAGCGATTCCTCCAGCGTCGAGGTGCTGATCACGGTGAGGCCGTCCGGCACGTGGCCCACGACCTCGTCGCAGTTCGTCGACGGTGCGAGGAAGTAGTCCGCCCCGGCATCACGTGCGCCATAGAGCTTCTGCCGGATGCCGCCGATCGGCCCGACGGTGCCGTCGGCTTCGATCGTTCCGGTACCGGCGACGTTCTCTCCGCCGTTGAGCTGTCCCTCGGTCACGGTGTCGATGATGCCGAGCGCGAACATCATCCCGGCGCTCGGGCCGCCGACGTTGTCGAGCTGGAGCGTCACATCGATCTCGAAGTCGTAGTCGGTGCGCAGGGTGACGCCGATCAGCCACGTCGTCACTTCTCCGTCGGTCTGCTTCGCGGGGGTCACCTCCACGACCTGCTCTTCGCCGGCCCGCTGCACCGTGAGCTCGACAGGTGCGCCGGCTGCATCCTGGATCGCCTGACGCAGTTGCTTGGCCGAGGTCACCGCGGCGCCGTCGACGGCGGTGATGACATCTTCGGCTTCGAGAGCACCCTCGGCGGGCGCATCCTCGACGACGTCCTGCACGACGACTTCGGCTCCGGTGTCGTACCCGAGCTCGCCGAGCGCCGCGGCGGTCGCCTCGTGCTGCGAGTCGACCATGAGCGTGGCGTTGCGCTCGTCTCGCTGCTCGGTCGTGACCCCCTCGGGGAACACCGAGTCGAGCGGGACCACCGCTCGCGAGGAATCCGTCCAGGCCAGAGCGAGTTCGAACCAGCTCGGCGTGCGCTCGCGATTGCCGACGACCTGCACCGTCGTGAGGTCGAGCGACCCGGCGGTCTCGAAGGTCTCGGTGCCCTCGACCTGGATGAGGGGGACCTGCTCGCCGTCCGCGCCGGCCGCAGTGCCGAGGGTGTCGTAGACCGGGCCGGGACGCTGGATGACGTACGGCGTCGGGAGGAAGGTCAACACGACGAGCGCGATCAGCGCGACGACCAGCGCCCAGACTCCCAGTCCGAGCTTCACAGGCCGGGTTCGATCCACAGGGTTCCTCCGTCGTTCGCGGGCGGCGTACAGCGATCTGCCCGCTCAGGGGTCTCGCGGCCGATCCTGTGACTAGCGTAGATGCCACGGCTTTAGGCGTGCTGAGAGGCGAGCGACATGTCAGACAACGACCCGACCCCCGAGGACTTCCAGGAGTTCCTCCGACGAATGATGTCCGGCCAGGGCGCCGGCGATATCGACCCCGAGGCGCTGCAGAACGCCTTCGCGGGCATGGATGGGATCCAGTTCGACCCGGCGATGATGCAGACGATCATGGCGCAGCTGCAGGGCGCGTTCGGCGGTGATGCCTGGGAGAACGCGCTGCGTCAGGCCCTGCACATCGCCAACCGCGACGGTCTCGGCATCACCGACGGCTCGCGGAGTTCGCTCGTCGACTCGTTCGCACTCGCCGATCTGTGGCTCGGTGAGGCGACGACGATCTCCGAGCTCGGCGAGTCACCCAAGGCGATGACGCGCGGCGAATGGGTCGAAGCGACCCTGCCCGTGTGGAAGGAGATCGCCGACCCCGTGTCGACGAGCATCGCCGATGCGCTCACCAGCGCCCTCGACACGCAGGTGCCCGAGGACATGCGCGACGTCGTGCAAGGCGCCGGGAAGCTCATGCGCGGTCTCGGCGGCTCGGTGTTCGCCGCCCAGTTCGGGCAGGTGCTCGGCAACCTGGCGCTCGAGGTGGTGTCTGGCGGAGATGTCGGCATCCCCGTGCTTCCGGCCGGAACCGCGGCCGTCATCCCGCAGAATCTGACGGCGTTCGGCGAAGGTCTCGAGATCCCCGAAGACCAGATCACGCTCTACCTGGCGACCCGCGAGCTCGCCTACGCACGGCTCTATCGCCATTCGAAGTGGCTGCACCTGCACGTCATGGCGCAGATCACCGATTTCGCCCGTGGAGTCACGGTCGATGTGGATGCGCTCGAAGACGTCGCGAGCCGCCTCGACCCGTCGAACCCCGAAGAGCTCCGCGCCGCGATCGAGGGCGGCGCTCTGCTGCCCACGCAGACGGAGGCGCAGCGCGAGGCACTCGCTCGTCTCGAGAATCTCGTGGCGACGATCGACGGCTGGGTCGACGTCGTGACGGCGCAGGCCACCTCTCGGCTGCCTGACGGTTCTCGGATCGCCGAGGCGGCCCGCCGCCGCCGCGCGGTGGGCGGACCCGCTGAAGATGCTCTCGGCGCCCTCGTGGGCCTCAAGCTGCGGCCTCGTCGACTGCGCGAGGCGTCGGCGATGTGGCAGGCCGTGACCGACGCCGTGGGCATCGCAGGGCGCGACGCCCTGTGGGACTACCCCGACCTCATGCCCACGTCGGAGGACATCGACGACCCGTCTGCCCTTGTCGCACGGCTCCAGGCGAGCGCGCGTGGTGAGCAGCCTGTCGCAGATGAATTCGACGAGGCACTGGCGCGTCTGCTCGACGGCGACGACTTCTCCGGTGAGCAGCCCGAGAGATCGGAGGGCGAGCAGGACTCCGACGGCAGCGACGGCCCGGGAGGCGACCGCCCCGTGTGAGCGGGATGCACTGACTTTTCCACGGATGCCCGAGACTCCCCCATCGGGAGCTCGGCATTCCGCAGAATCGAGGGATGTCTCCTCTGACACCCAAGACCATCACCCGCCTGGATCCCGCCGTTCCGCTGCTCTGGCGAGACGGTGAGACCCTGCAGATCGGCATCGAGGGCACACTGCGCATCGCGGCGTCCGAGCCCTGGGTCGAGCGTCTGATCGGTCGGATGGCCGCCGGGTTCCGGCGCACGGCCTTCGATGTGGTCGCGCACGCAGCCGGTGCGCCGCGAGCGGAGGCACGGATGCTCCTCTCACGACTCGAACCGCTGCTCGTCGACGATGCCCCGGCGCCGAGGGCCGCGTGGGTGGAGAGCATCGACGTCGCCGACGCGCGCTGCGAGTACCGGATGCGCGAAGCGCTCCTCGATGAGGGCATCGCCGCCGGAGCACGTGAGAACCCCGCCGACATCGGGATCGTGCTGATCGAGGGGGCAGCCGCCGCGTTGCACTTCGCCCGCTATCTTCGCGACGACACCTCCCATCTCCCTGTGGCGCTCGAGCGAGGGCGGACCACTGTCGGCCCCCTGGTCGTGCCGGGGGAATCCCCCTGTCTCACCTGCCGGGACGAGCATGAACGCGAGCGCGACGACGCCTGGCCGCGTATGCACGCTCAGCTCATCGGGCGAGCGTCAGGTCCGATCAGCGCCGCGCGGATCGCGGACGCGGCGAGGCTCGTCGCCCGGCTCCTCGCGGAGACCTCGTCGGCGGGCTCGTTCGTCGTAGTCAGCGGCGATGGGCGGCGCGAGTGGCACTCGGTGACATTTCACGAAGAATGCCGGTGCCGCGAGCAGTCGTTCCCATCTCTGCCAGGAACCGCGACGGCGCCCGCTCCCCTCGCCCCGCTGAGCGCGACCAGGACAGCGAGAGAGTACGCGCGGCCCGCGTGACGCCGACGTAGGCGAGACGGCGTTCTTCGTCGATCGCCTCGAAGCCGGTGGCGTAAGAGATCGGAAGGGCCCCCTCCGCCCAGCCGGCGAGGTGGACATGCGGCCATTCGAGCCCCTTGGCGGCGTGCAGGGTCGACAGCGTCACGGTGCGCATCGTGGGTTCGTGCTGGTCTTTGGCTCGAGCCATGAGCGCATCGCTGAAGGTGCGCAGGTTCTCGTCCGGCCCGGCATCCTCCGCAAGGCGGAGGATCGCGCGCCGAGCCTCCCAGCCGTCGCGCTGCGCACCACCGGCCGCGGGCGGCTCGTCCGAGAGCCCCAGCTCGCGGAGTACGCGCTGAACGCCGGGGAGGAACCCCTGCTCCGTCGGAGCGACTGCGGCGGCCCTCAACGCCAGGATCGCCTGACGCACCTCCGGCATCGCGAAGAACCGTGTTCCACCCAGCACCGATGTCGGGATGCCTTCTGCGGCGAGCGCCTGCTGCAGCACGGCGGATTGCGCATGGGCGCGATAGAGCACCGCGATCTCCGAGGGGGAAGCTCCGGATTCGATTCGCGCAGCCACGGCGGCGGCGATCCCCTCTGCCTCGTCGCGCTCGGAGTCGTACGCCGTGACCGTGGGCGATTCCGCGTTGAACGTCTCCCTCGCGGGGATGAGCTCGAGCGCACCCGGCCGACCCTTCATGAGGGCATTCGCCGCTTCGAGGATCGGCGCCTGCGAGCGGTAGTTGGTCTCGAGTCGCACCACCGTGGCATCCGGATGCCGCCGCTCGAACTCGAGCAGAAAACGCTGTTCCGCGCCGGCGAACGAGTAGATGGTCTGGCTCGCATCGCCGACGACGCAGATGTCCTTGCGGTCTCCCAGCCAGAGTTCGAGCAGTCGGTTCTGCAGCGGAGAGACGTCCTGATACTCGTCGACCGTGAAGTGCCGATACTGCTCGTGCACCGAGGCGGCGACGCGCGGCTCCGCCTCGAGCATGCCGGCGCATGCCAGCAGCACGTCCTCGAAGTCGAGTTGACGCCGCTCGTCCTTCAGCGCCTCGTAGCGCTGCTGCAGTTCGACGAACTGCGCGGAGTCGATTCCGCTCATCGTCCGGCCGAGCAGCGAATGCTGTTCGATCGAGAGCATCGACACCTTGCGCCATTCGATCTCCGAGGCGATGTCACGGAGAGTCGCGGTGCTCGGGCGCAGACGCATCGAGTCGGCGGCCTGGCCGAGCAGCCTCACCTTGTTGTCGATGATCGACGGAGCGGGCGAGCCGGCCAACGTCGGCCAGAAGAAGTTGAGCTGGGCGAGCGCGGCGGCATGGAACGTGCGTGCGGCCACGCCCTCGACGCCGAGGGCGCGCAGGCGTCCCCTGAGCTCCCCCGCCGCCTTCGCGGTGAAGGTCACCGCCATCACCCGCGACGGCGAGTACGCGCCTGTGTCGACACCATGGGCGATCCTGTGCGTGATCACACGGGTCTTGCCCGTTCCCGCGCCGGCCAGCACGGCGACGGGACCGCGCAGAACGGATGCCGCCTCCCGCTGTCGATCGTCGAGGGCTTCGAGCGCGCTCACGCGCGCTCCTCGAACCATTCGAGGATGAGTGCACGCGCGATCGATGCGGGCCCAGGCAGGCCGACGGGCCCATCACCGGCGAGGGCGGACCCGATCTCATCGCGGGTGAACCAGCGCACGTCGATGATCTCGTCGCCGTCGGGGCGCAGCACGTGGTCGTCCAGAGCCACCGCTCGGAACCCGAGCATGAGCGAGCGCGGGAAGGGCCAGGGCTGAGACGAGACGTAGCGCAACGAGGCCAGGCGGACGCCCGATTCCTCCTCGAGCTCCCGGTGCACCGTCGACTCGAGGGACTCCCCGGCCTCGGTGAACCCGGCGAAGCAGGAGTACATCCGCCCTCCCCAGTTCGCGTTCGCGCCGAGCAGGAGTCGTTCGCCGTCCGAACTCTCGACTGCGACGATCACCGCGGGATCCGTGCGTGGGAAGTGCTCGCGCCCGCACACGAGGCACCGGCGCGACCACCCGGCCTGACGCACCTCCGTCCCTCCCCCGCAGCGCGGGCAGAACGGCGCGTCGCGCAGCCATCCGCCGAGCGCAAGGGCCTCGATGAGCAGCTCGGTGTCGCCAGGGCTGAGGCGCGCTCCCAGGTCGCGGAGACCCAGCCAGACCTCATCAGGAGTGGTGTCCACAGTGTCGTCCTCGGGCGGCAGAACGGCGAGAAGCACGGCGGTTCCGTCAGCGTCGCGGCCGAGAAGCGCCCAGGTCGCCTCACCGATCTCCGCGGCGGGAACCCGCAGCAGTGCGGCCGGATCGAGCTCGGCGCCGGAGATGCGCACCCGGCCGTCGCGGACGGCGATCACCCTCGTCGTCTCCTCCGCACGGAGCCGATCGAGGATCCCAGGCTCGACGCGCAGATCCGCGGCACGGTCGAGGGAACTGCTGCTGTCGGCGATCATCGGCTCCCTCTCTCACGGGCGTGGCGGAAGCGGGACCGCCCCCTCGTCCACCTACCCTGGAGGCATGGGACGCTCTCCATTCACTCTAGCCGCGGCGGTGACTGCCGCACTGCCTGGCGCCGAGGTGACCGGGGCGCGCGCGCTCAGCGCCGACGGCGACGGCCGCTTCGACTCCGCCGTCGCCACCCTCGCGGACGGACGCGAGCTCGCGATCCGCGTGGCGGACGACGATGAGACCTCGCGAGAGCTCGCCGCCGAGGCCCTCGCACTGAGGGCGCTGACGGCCGGGGCACGGGCGATGCTGCCTTTCAGAGCTCCCGAGTACATCGGGGAGACCCGCCTCGCGGACGCACACGCACTCGTGACCGAGCTGCTGCCCGGATTCCAGATCGAAGCGGCGATGGTGCCCGCAGGGCGAGGCGCCGCTGAGTCGATGGGCGCGGCGATCGCCGCCGTGCACGCGCTTCCCACGTCGGTCGTGCGAGGCGCCGGGCTGACCACTCGGTCGGCGCAGGAGAGCCGCGACGAACTCGCTCGACTGGTCGACGCCGCGGCCTCGACCGGGCGCGTCCCCGCTCGACTCACGGTGAGGTGGCGCGACGCCATCGCCGACGACGACCTCTGGCGTTTCGAATCGACCGTCGTGCTGGGTGGAGTGCAGTCCACGTCGTTCATCTTCCGCGACGACGCGGAGCTCGGCCCCGAGGTCACCGGACTCATCGGATGGCATTCGCTGGCCGTGGGCGACCCGGCGATCGATCTGTCATGGCTGTCGACCGCACCCGACGCGGCAGAAGACGTGCACGCCTCGTATGCTCGCGCCGCCGATCGCGGCCCGGACGCCGCACTCGAGGTGCGTGCTCGGCTGCTCGCCGAGCTCGAGTTCGCCCGCTGGCTGGTGCATGGAGACTCGCTGCACCGACCCGACATCGTGGACGATGCCGCCGCTCTTCTCGAGGCGCTCGCCGAGGGACTGCACAGCGACGACCTCGGTGTGATCGCGTCGCGCACCGAGGGTGTCGAATCTGCTCTGGATGCGCTCGACAGGGTTCCGGCGAGCGCAGTATCGGGTGTCGACACATCGATGCAGACCGACGCGTACAACCCGAACGACCTCTGGCACGATGACGGCGATGCCCAGAGCACGAGCGACCTCAGCGACACAGCGAATGCCGCGCGTCGACTTCAGGTGGGCGGCCTCGAGACCGAGGACCTGTCAGGAGTGCGCGATCAGGTCTCGGAAGACCTCGGTGCGAAGCGGAGCGCCACCGACGACGCCCGGCACGTCCGCGCGCCCGAGACGGCGGATGGCTCTGACGAGGGTTCGCCCGAGGATGAAGCTCAGCGAGCCGCGCGAGCGGCTCTCCAGCGCTGGAAGAGCTCCGACTCGGAGTAGACCCGATCACCGCGGATGACGAGGTCGTCCGCGACGTAGTAGAGCGCGACGTCGATCTCATCGAGCGGCACGCCGAATCGGCGATGGTACGCGAGGCGATACAGCGCGAGCTGCAGCATCCGCTCCTCTCGCTCCTGCGGAGTGCGCGGAGCCTTGCCCGTCTTCCAGTCGACGATCTCGATACGCCCACCCCGATCCTCGCGACGGTAGACAGCATCGAGCTTGCAGATGACGATATGGCCGTCATCGCCCGGCAACGCCCCGCCGCCCAGTGCGAAGTCGATCTCGATCTCGACCGCGATGGGCTTGAGGGATCCCCATTGGCTGGCCTCGAAGATCTCCTGAAGCGTCGACAGATCGGCGGCATCGGCAGATGAGACCTCCGCTCCGCCGACGGACTCGCCGAAGGAGGGGTCGTCTTCGTCCACCTCCCAGAGTGCCTCGTCGACACGCTGACCGACGCCGACGATCTCGCTGCGCCGCTCGACCCACGCATGGAACAGCGTGCCCAGGCGAGTCTGTCGATAGGGCCGCTCCGGCATCGGGCGGACGAGGGAGGACACCGTGCCGCGGAAGTCGGTGACGTAGTCCTTGAAGCGGGAGGCGGGCACGCGGGTCGGCGGCGGCGCATCGACGCCGCGCAGCCGGGCCGCACGCTCCGCGAGCAGACGCACCAGGTCCGGGGAGGCCTCCGGGTCGCTTGCGGCGGCGGCACGCACCGCCGCGGCCGCGGACTCGACGACGCCCCGCCGGGCACCGAGTGGGTCGAGCGGCCAGGCGAGCGTGGCGCCAGGACCGTCGTAGGGGTTCTCGTCGGGGTCCACCGGCTGGATCTGCTCTCGCCCGAGCACCTCGATCGCCTCGATCAAGTAGGGGCTCGGCGCCTTCGGCTGCTTCTGCCCCGCCCAGTGCGCTCCGGTCAGGAGCAGGTGGCTGCGTGCTCTGGTGACGGCGACGTAGGCGAGTCGGCGCTCCTCTTCCTGCTGGTACTCGCGATACGCGTCCTTGAACACGGTGATCGCACCTGGCGCCGTCTTGCTCCTGCTCGTCAGCGACGCGACCCCGGCCTTCAGGCGCTTGGCCGGATCGAGCTCCTCCCCAGAGGGGGGAATCCAGCTGAACGTCGGCAGCGCCGCACTGTCGCCTCGCAGGGCGAACGGCAGCACGCCGAAGCCGAACCAGCCGGAGGTGTCCGTCGGTCGCGACGGCAATTCGCCCTCGACCATCCGCACGACGGCGACCGCATCCCATTCCAGGCCCTTGGAACCGTGAATGGTCAGAAGCTGAACGACTCCCGGCTCAGGCGGCTCCGGTCGCGGCACCAGCTCGTCTGTGCTCTCGGCCTTCTCGAGCCAGGCGAGGAGACTCGAGATGGTCCCCCGCTCGTCAGCGGCGAGGAACGAGCGGACCTCGTCGGTGAACGCGCGCAGCTGCGTGGCGGCGATGCGGGCCGGCCCCCGTGTCTCGTTCGCAGCGAGCTCGATGTCCAGACGCAACTCGAGCTCGATGAGCCTCAGCAGGTCGGGAAGTGGCAGGGACGAGGATCGACGGAGACGCTCGAGCATCTCCCCCGCTGCGCGTATGCGTGAACGCCCCTCCGGCGTGATGCCCGACAGAAGGCGGTAATCGTCACTGAGGCCGCGGAGCACATCGACGGCGTCGATGATCGACAACGCCTCGTCAGCTCCGCGCGACGCGCGGATGCGCTTTCGGAGCTCGTCGTCCAGCGGCAGCAGCCCGCTGTCCCGCCGGGAGAGCTCCGCTGCGAGCTCCTGCAGGGCGGCCATATCGGCGACCCCGACCGAGAATCGAGGGCCGACGAGGAGGCGGATCAGCGCAGAGCCGGCAGTGGGATCGTGCAGTACCCGCAGTGTCGAGACGACATCGACCACCTCGGGCGTGGCAAGGAGGCCGCCGAGACCGAGGATCCGGTGAGGGATGCCCTGCGCGGCCAAGGCCGCCGCGAAAGTCTGCATGTGACGCTTCGATCTGAACAGCACCGCGCCGGTGTGCGGCTTCGCGGGGTCGTCGTGTGCCGCACGACGCGCAGCGAACCACTCGGCGACCGCGCGCGCCTCCTCGTCGACCGTGAGCGGGAAGCTCACCTCGACCGACCCGGCGCCCGCACCCGGACGAGCCTCGAGGGGTGGCACGTCCAATCCCGGTCTGCGCAGAGGTCCGAGGATGCGGTTGGCCACGCCGAGGATGCTCCGGTCGTTGCGCCAGCTCGTCATCAGGCTGTAGTTCCCGACCGTCTCATGCTCGGAGAATGTCCGTGCGAAGGCGTGCAGGTTGTCTGCGCTCGCACCTCGCCATCCGTAGATCGACTGGTGGGGATCCCCCACCGCCATCACGGCGGAGTCGCGGAAGAGCCTCGCGAGGAACTGTGTCTGGATCACAGAGGTGTCCTGGTACTCATCGAGCAGCACGACCTGATGCTGCTCTCGCAGGTCGTCGCGCACATCGGGCGCCGTCTCCACGATGTCGTAGGCACCGCTGACCTGGTCGGCGAAGTCCAGCACACCGCGTCGCTCCTTCTCGGCGATGTAGTCACGCACCAGAACCGACAGGGCGGGAAGGGCGCGCAGGTTCGCCACGGCGGTCGCGATCTCCGCATTGCTCAGGTACGGCTCGAACGCCTCGGCCTGACGCAGTGCGATCCGATCCGCGCGGTCGAGGTCGACCCTGTGGTCGAGAGAGTCGCCGGCGAGTCGCTGCACCGCGTCGACCACCCCCGCCACCGATCGGTCTATCTCCTCCAGCGCTGGAAGGTCTGCCCGCAGCACGACATCGCGCACCAGCATCCAGGACGCCGCCTGGCTGAGCATGGCGGCATCGGATTCGCGGCCGATGCGCGCCGCGTGTTCGCGCACGATACCGTCCGCGAACGCGTTGTACGTCGACACCTTCGGGCGGATTAGCAGATCTTCGGCCGAAAGCGGGACCGAACCGCCTGCCGTGCCGAAGCGCTCGGCGAGTTCGTCGAGCACCTGCGATCTGACGACGTCGCGCTGACGACCGTTCGCGGCCTTCGACACCCGGTCGAGCGCGTGGCTCGCGACGATCTCGGGCAGGTGCGGCAGCAGACCCCTTCTCCCGTATTCGTCGATGAGCGACAGCCGGATCCCGATCCGCTCCGCGAGCTCACCCGCGGCCTTGCGCGTGAAGGTCAGCCCGAGAATCTGATCGCGACGCACGTGCCCGTTCGCCACAAGCCAGACGACGCGACCGGCCATCGTCTCGGTCTTGCCACTGCCCGCTCCGGCGACCACCAGCGCCGGAGCGGGTGGCGACTCGATCACCCGCTGCTGTGCCTCGGTGGGCGCAGGAAGGTCGAGCGCGGCGGCGACGTCCAGTGCGGAGATCCCATACCCCGCTCCCGCCCACGCCGTCACGCGCTCACCGCCGCGACGGTGTGTATGCGGCACGGCTGGACCCGCCACTGCGTGTCTGCGCAGTGCGCCTCGACGTGCGCGGTGAAGCTCGACGCCGACATGCCCCGAGCAGCCTCGGCGATGCGCCCGAGGAACTGCACCCGCTCTTCGCCCGCGAGAGTGTGCTGGTGTGCGACGCGGAAGTCGCTCCCGGCCAGGGTCTTGGCGACCAGCACGAGCCGGGCACCGGCCAGCGCCGCCGGATGCGCTCCGGCGATGAGCCCCTCCTGCACAGCCACCTGGTATGCCGCGAGCTGCGCGTGGTCCGCGACCTTCTGCTCGCTCTCCGGCTCGTACTTGCCCGTCTTCAGATCGACGACCACGACGCGCTCGCCTCCCTGCGCATCGGCCATCCGTGTCCATCTCTGCCCTCGGGCCTTCGCGTGCTCTCCGCCCCCGGCGGTGTACGCCTCGACCCTGTCGATGAAACCGTGAACTATCGCGTGGTGAGGGTGGGCGTCCGGCTCCGTGCTCGCCGCTCGGACGCTCGGTGGAGCGCCGATCTCCTCGGGGACCTCGACCGCGAACCGGAACTCGACCTCGCCGGCTATCACGCGACCGCCTTCCTCGGTGACGTCCGAGAGATAGCTGTGCAGTCGATCGATGTACAGGTCGGCCCGACGGCGCTCCTTCCTGCCGATCCAGGCCGTCTCGAAATCGAGCTCGGGCCAGTGCTCGGCGAGAACATCGCGCAGGCGATCCAGCTCTCCCTCAGGCACCTGCTCCATCGCTTCGTGGATGATCGTGCCGATCCCCGCCGACGGAGGCATGACGGTGTCGCCCCCGAGCGCGGAGACCGCCCAGTTCAGCTCGCATTCCTCGAAGGACTCCATGCGCGACGGTGACACCCGAGCTGCGTCGACCGCGAGGTCGTGCAGCGGGGCGTCGGTCGTCGGCGGAGTCACGCCGTACCACTCGGATGGGTCGGCCCCCGGCACGCCCTCTCTCGCGAGCACCGCCAGCTGGGCAGACGCGTGGTCTCGCGCGGCAGGCGAGGTCGAGGTCGTCAGCACTCGGCGATGCCGAGCGACGAGCCCCCGCAGCGTGAGCGGATGCTCCGCCGAGGCATGCAGCTCTGGTGGATCGGGAGGTGGGAGGAACCCGAAGAACGGGCTGGGCGTCAGGTCGTCGTCGTCCACCGCGGTGATCAGGAGCCTGCGACGAGAGCGGGAGATCGCGCGCACGAAGAGACGCAGCTCATCGTGAAGGGCCGCGCGGCGGCGGTCGAGCGTCTCTGGCGCGTTCTCTGCGGTTCCGGCGCGGGCCGCGAGCAGCGCATCGGCGAGACGCCAGGACTGCAGCATCCCACCGCGCAGTCGCACGTTCGGCCAGATGCCGTCCTGCACTCCGGCCACCACGACGGCGTCGAACTCGGTGCCGAGCGCGGTCGCCGGCGTGAGCAGGGTCACCCGGCCCGGCCGGTCGGGACTCGAGAGGGAGTCTTCAGGCACCTCGCTGTCGAGGATGTCGCGTACGAACACCTCCGGCTTCTCGTTCGGCGTGCGTTCGACGAACCGCTTCGCCGCACCGAACAACGAGACGAGAGCGTCGAGGGCTCTCGCGGTCTCCGCACCGCTGGGCTGCAGCGACATCTCACGCCACGCGACCTGGAGCTTGCGTCCGTCGACTGCCCTGGACTGATCCCAGACCCTCCACAGGAGATCATGGATCGTCTCGCCGGCGGCCGCCGCGGCCGCCACCTCGGCGACGGTCGTTGCGAAGCGCGCGGCCAGGCGGGACTCCTGCGCGTCGATGAGAGTGAAATGGTCAGGCGATGCCAGTGCCTGACGCAGCAGTTCGCGAGCCGGCGTGGAGCCCCCGAGGTCGAGCTCGATATGGCGCAGACGTGCGCGAAGGCGCCGCAGACCGATCGCGTCCATACCGCCGAAAGGAGTGCGGAGCGCCTCCTCCCAGTCCTGTGAGGTCCGCGCATCGGGTGGGGTGAGGGCCAGGCGCACGATGCCGACGATGTCGCGCACGATCTGCTCGGAGCCGAGGGGGCGCTGCACACCCGCCGCCCTCGTCGGGATCTCGCGCGCCGCGAGCTCGGACTCGAGCTGCGTCACCTGGCGGGTGTCGTGCGCGATCACCGCGATCCGGTCCCACGGAACATCGTCGGTGAGATGCCATTCGCGCATGACGCCGGCGATGCGGTCGAGTTCTTCGTGCGGCGACGGCGCGACGAAGGTGCTGACATCGGTCGGGCTTCCTGGCGCCCGTGCCTCGGGCGGTTCGGGGGCACGCCGGTGGTCGACTCGACCGGATGCACCGATCGCCTGCGTGACGGTGCGGGTCAACGCTGTGAGAGCCGGCGCCTGCCGGTGGGGCGCGTCGAGGACGTGCACCTCGCCGAGCGCGGCCGCGAGCTGAGCGAACAGCTCCGGGCTCGCTCCGCGGAACGCTCCGGAGGAGATGTCGGGATCGCCGAACGCGAGTACCGCCGTGCCTCGTGCACGCAGCGCCTCGACCACCGCGATCCCGCCGCGTGTGAGCTCCTGCGCGTCGTCGATGAGCACGACTCTGAGGTCGGCGAGGGGGCCCAGCACGGCCGACTCCGCCGTCTGGAGGATCGTGCGCGCCTCGGCGAGCAGATCTGCGGCGTCTCGGTGGGATGCCCGCGCCAGATCGAGCACCGCGCGGTACTCGACCAGGAAGTCGGCGACGGCCGACCACGCGGGATCGTCGGCTGCCCGCAGCTCCTCGGGCTGTGCACCGAGCTCGACGCACTCGGCGAGGAACGCACGGAGCTCGGAACGGAAGCCCTTCGATGAGCGGACCGCGGGGCTCAGCGCCTGCGGCCACTCGATGCGCTCGTCCTCCGCATCGCCCGCGAGCAGCTCGGCGATCAGGCGGTCCTGGTCTGCCCCGGTCAGGAGGGCCGGCGGCTCTGCTCCTGCCCGCACCATCGCTCCGCGGACGACCTGGAAGGCGAACGACCCGAGAGACCTCGCCAACGGGCCCGGAGTGGCCTGACCGATCCTGACGCCGATGCGGTCGCGCAGCGCGGTGGCCGCCTGCCTGCTCGGCGTGAGGACGAGCAGCTGCTCCGGACGCATCCCGACGGTGTCGAGCAGATGCACGACGCGCTCGGTGAGCGTGTGGGTCTTGCCGGTTCCCGGCGCCCCGATGATGACGCCGGATGCCGACACGTCTGCGCCGATCACGGCGTTCTGCGC
Organism: Microbacterium sp. APC 3901; assembly: GCF_030407765.1. GTDB lineage: Bacteria > Actinomycetota > Actinomycetes > Actinomycetales > Microbacteriaceae > Microbacterium. Next base: position 164,284 of record NZ_JASDCU010000009.1, on the reverse strand, counting down.
GGCGTCCTCTGTCATGTCCTCCACGCTACTGCGGCGCACGGACATCGCCGCCCGCCGCCGTTCCCGCGACGCTGTGCGCTCAGGGCGAAACCGGCCCGGTCGGCGGATCCCGTCGTCCCGCCGCCCGGTAGAGTTGGGCGCAGTCGTCGGCCTCCGAGGCCGACTCGACCACAGCATCGTCGACTGGAAAACAGGAGTACGCGTGGAAATCCGCATCGGCATCATCAACACCGGCCGCGAGCTCAGCTTCGAGACCGCTTCGAGCGCGGACGAGGTCCGCTCGCAGGTCTCCTCGGCTCTCGAGCAGAACACCTCTCACCTGAGCTTCGCCGATGTGAAGGGCAACTCCTACCTGGTTCCGACCGCGAACCTCGCGTACATCGAGCTCGGCACCGAGGAGTCTCGTCGCGTCGGCTTCTTCGCCTGACGCCACGATGTACATCCTCCTCGCTCTCGTCGGAGCGTGTGCGCTCGGCATCGCGGCCCACTACATGATCGGTGGCCGCGAGCTGCGCGGGGTCGCCCTGACGCCCGCGATCGCCACCGCGCTCGCAGCGCTGTTCTACACGGGGCTGCAATGGCTCGGCGTGGGAGAGGACAGCATCTGGCTGTGGGTCGCGAGCATCGTCGGCTCCGTCCTCGTCGCAGCCGCGGCCACCGTCGCGATCGTCGCCTCACGCCGTCGATCCGACGCGTCCGCCAAGGCCGCGCTCGGCATCTGAGCGTCTCGGTCTAGGAAGCGAGACCCATCGCATCCATGCGCCGGGCGTGCGCGCCCATCAGCTCGGTGTAGACCAGCTCGACGCGGTCTTCGCTCATGGCCGCGAGCTCGGGCTGCCGCAGCGCCGAGCGGCACACCAGAATCGTGTCCCCCACCAGGCGGCGTGCCCACATCGAGAGCAGCGACCGCCATTCGCCGTCGCCGTCGATGGTCTCCTGGATGATCGCGACGATCTCGTGGCGCGCATCGTCCTCGGCCAGGATCGCCGCCACCCGCTCGCCGGTCTCGCCGTAGCTCGAGGCGAGCGCGAAGTAGAAGTCGTCCAGCATGCCTGCGGTGATGTAGACGGCCAACAGCGTCTCGCGCGGACGTGCCCCGATCGTCTTGCGGCGGAAGGCGTCGAGGTTCTCGCGGAACGGGAGCATGAGCTGCGTCGGATCGTCACCGCGCTCGGCGATCAGTTCGACGATCGCCCGATGCTTCGTCAGCGCGGCACCGGCAGCACGGGACAGGGATTCCTTCTCGGAGAGTTCGGGCGTCGCCCTGATCAGCCGGGTGAGCGTCTCGAAGTAGCCCAGCTGCAGGTATGCGGCCTGTCCGAGGAATCGTGGCAGCTCCGGCGCGAGTTCGGCGAAGTCGACGCGCGTCGCCGCGCCTTGATCCCCTCGACTGCGCAACGTCAGTGTGCGCCGGGGCGTCCTACGCTTCCAGAACCAGTTCACCACGGGGTTCACAATACTCGGACGCAGGAGTCCTTCCGGGCGCCGCCACCCCCTCGGGTAGGCTGTCGGTGTCCCCGCCGTCGGAGCGGGGCCCGCGCCTGTGGCACAAAGACGGCGTGGATCCGTGAACGTGGCGATCCTCGCAGGTCGCCGGACAGGCAATCTGAACATTGACAACCTTCGCTGATCTCGGAATCGATCAGGACATCATCGACGCACTCGCCGCCAAGGGCATCGTCGACGCCTTCCCCATCCAGGAGCAGACAATCCCCCTCGGCCTTCCCGGCCAGGACATCATCGGCCAGGCCAAGACCGGCACCGGCAAGACCTTCGGATTCGGCATCCCCGTGGTGCAGAGACTGGGGCTCGATCCCGAGCACGGCGTCAAGGCGCTCATCGTCGTTCCCACTCGCGAACTCGCGGTGCAGGTGTACGAGGACATCGACCTGCTCACGAGCAATCGCTCGACGAGCGTCGTCGCGATCTACGGCGGCAAGGCGTACGAGGGCCAGATCGACCAGCTCAAGGCCGGGGCGCAGATCGTGGTCGGCACGCCCGGTCGTCTGATCGACCTCGCAGGCCAGCGCCTGCTCGACCTGTCGAACGCGACCGAGGTCGTGCTCGACGAGGCAGACAAGATGCTCGACCTCGGCTTCCTCGCCGACATCGAGAAGATCTTCCAGAAGGTCCCCGCCGTGCGGCACACGCAGCTGTTCTCCGCGACCATGCCCGGCCCGATCGTCGCGCTCGCTCGGCGGTTCATGTCGAACCCGATCCACATCCGTGCCAGCGACCCCGATGAGGGCCTCACGCAGGCCAACATCAAGCACCTCGTCTACCGGGCGCACTCGCTCGACAAGGACGAGATCATCGCGCGCATCCTGCAGGCCGAGGGTCGCGGCAAGACCGTCATCTTCACGCGCACGAAGCGTGCCGCGCAGCGTCTGGTCGACGAGCTCTCGGACCGCGGATTCAATGTCGGCGGCGTGCACGGCGACATGGGCCAGGATCAGCGCGAGCGCTCGATGGCGGCCTTCAAGGCCGGCAAGCGGGATGTGCTGGTCGCGACCGATGTCGCCGCCCGCGGTATCGACGTCGATGACGTCACGCATGTGATCAACCACACGATCCCCGACGAGGACAAGACGTACCTGCACCGCGTCGGCCGCACCGGGCGCGCGGGCAAGACCGGCATCGCCGTGACGTTCGTCGACTGGGAAGACCTGCACAAGTGGGCGCTGATCAACCGCGCCCTCGAGTTCGGCCAGCCCGAACCCACCGAGACGTACTCGTCGAGCCCGCACCTGTTCGAAGACCTCGACATCCCCGCCGGAACGAAGGGCCGCCTCGTGTCGGCGCCGAAGACGCAGTCGGTGAAGACCGAGCGGGCTCCGCGTCCGGAGCGTGCGGCAGACGTCGCAGCGGAGGGCGCGGACGAGGGCGGCACTCGTCGGCGTCGGCGTCGGCGGGGCGGTTCGACCCCGGTGGGTTCCACGTTCGCAGAGGGCGCTTCCGAAGCTTCTGCCGATGGCTCGCAGTCCGCACCGTCGGCCGATCGCAGCGCCGAGGGCGCCGGCACCCATGACGGAGCCGGCAAGGAGCACCATGACGGCAAGCCCGCTCCGGCGCGTCGTCGCCGCCGTCGTCGTGGCGGCTCGGGCGGCACAGGAGCAGCTCCGGTCACCGGAGCCTGATGGACGTCAGAGGGGCGGATGCTGCAGCAGCGGCATCCGCCCCCTCTGCTGTCCCACGCAGGCACAGCTCAGGGGGGCGTAACGCCCGAGATCAGACGTAGCGCGGTGCGGTTCCGGTCGCGCGCTCGATCAGCCGCTGCACCATGTCGTCGGAGGTGGTGTTCTCGCCCGGCAGATTGGGTTTTCCCGTGCCGTGGTAGTCACTCGAGCCGGTGATGATCAGGTCGTGCTTCGCCGCGATCGCATGCAACGCCTTCTTGCCCGCCGTGGTGTTCTCACGGTGGTCGATCTCGAAACCGCCCAAGCCCGCGTCGATCAGCCGTTCGATGAACTGCAGCGGCACCATGTGGTCGCGGCCGATCGTCGCGGGGTGTGCGATGATCGCCACTCCTCCGGCGTCCGTGATCAGACGCACCGCGGTCAGTGGGTCCGGGGCGTAATGCGGTTCGTAGTAGCCCTCGCGCGGGTGCAGGATCCCGTCGAACGCCTCGGTGCGATCACGCACGATCCCCCGAGCGACGAGAGCGTCGGCGATGTGCGGACGGCCGACCGTCGCATCCAGGGTGGTCTGGGCGAGCACGTCGTCCCAGTCGAGGTCGTAGTCGCGACCGATGCTGCGCACGATCCGCTCGGCTCTGCCGATCCGATCCCCTCGGATCCGGTCGGTCTCGGCTCTGAGCTCCTCGTCGAGCGGATCGAACAGATAGCCCAGCACGTGCACGCTGCGCCATTCGTGCTTCGCCGAGAGCTCCATGCCGGGGATGAACGTCATGCCGAGCTCGGCAGTCGCCGCCGCCGCCTCGTCCCACCCCGTGGTGCGGTCATGATCGGTCAGCGCCATCGTGCGCACCCCGAACCGCTGCGCCTGACGCACGACCTCGGCGGGCGCCTCCGTGCCGTCCGAATGGTTGGAGTGCATGTGCAGGTCGGACGGACCGGCGAAACGACGGGAGCGAGCGGAGGCCATGCTCCGAGCGTACCGACGACAGCCGACGACGGTCGCGCATGTCCGTCGCTCTAGGGACTTCACAGCGAGGACTTCTAGGCTGGAGGGGATGTTTCGACTACTGGGGATCCTCGTTACCGTGCTGTTCGCGATCGCGACGGCAGTCATGGTGTGGCCGCAGTTCTTCCGCCTCGAGCAGACCTTCCCGTTCGCTCAGATCGTCGCCGCTCGCGGAGTCGTGCTCGCAGCACTCCTCATCATCGCTGCGCTGTCGCTCCTGCTCCTCCTCGCCAAGCCGTTGCGTGGCTTCGCGGCGTCGATCCTGATCGTCGCACTGCTCGGGGCCGCGGCGACGGGAGCCATCGGCTTCCTGCGCGGGTTCGGTGCAGACACGCTCCCCGCCCCCACCGATTCGAGCCTTCGGGTGCTCACCTGGAACACCGCCGGCGATGCGGTGTCAGCCGAGGAGATCGCCCGGGAGATCCTCGATCGAGGCGCCGACATCGTCGCGCTCCCCGAGACCACGGAAGAGGTCGGCGAGCAGGTCGCTGTGCTGCTGCGTGATCAGGACCACCCGATGTGGGTGCACCACGTGCAGTTCCAACCCGACGTCGTCGACGGCCCGAAGTCGTGGCATACGACCGTCCTGGTCTCCCCCGACCTCGGCGAGTACTCCGTGATCGCGTCGTCGGAGGACGGCTCGAACAACACCGGCTCGGTGCCCAGTGCGGTGCTGATGCCGGTCGATGGCGAGGGCCCGACGATCGTCGCCGTGCACGCCGTCGCACCGCGGGTGGACGATATGGCGCAGTGGCAGAGCGATCTGCGCTGGATCGCGGACCAGTGCCCTGCCGGCGACTTCATCCTCGCCGGAGATTTCAACGCGACGATCGACCACATGGCCGGACTCGGCGTCGACGGCGGCGACATGGGCTACTGCCGCGACGCAGCCACCCGATCGGGCAACGGCCTGAGCGGCACCTGGCCGAGCTCGCTGCCGGCACTGTTGAGCACGCCGATCGACCACGTGATGGCATCGCCCAGCTGGACCACGACCGGATCGGTCGTGATCGGCGGCGGCGGTGGCAGCGATCATCGCGGCCTCGTCGTGCAGCTCGAACCCGCAGGCTGACATCCCGCAGTCGTCACGCAGGTGACAGACTGGAGGGATGAGCACCGCAGAACGCGACACGATCGCAGAGCCCACCACAGAGACCCCCGTCGAAGCCACGACCACGAACCGGAAGCAGCCCTTCCCGCGCGGATTCCTCGACACGATCTCGACCGGATGGGCAGAGCGACCCGAGTCGATCCCCGCGCCCCGCGCACAGGCGCCGTTCGCCGCTGTGCGCCGCGCCGCCGTCTCTGCCGCGTTCCCCGGCAAGCGTCTGGTGATTCCGGCCGGCTCGCTCAAGCAGCGCAGCAACGACACCGACTACCCCTACCGCGCCCACTCCGCCTTCGCGCACCTGACCGGGTGGGCATCGGATGCCGAGCCCGACTCGATCCTCGTGTTCGAGCCGACCGATTCGGGACACGACGTGACGCTGTACTTCCGAGAGCGAGCTGACCGCACGACGACCGAGTTCTACGCAGATGCCACCGTCGGCGAGTTCTGGATCGGCCCTCGCCCTTCGCTCGCAGGCGTCGCGGCAGACCTCGACGTGGCGACAGACCACCTCGAAGGATTCTCGAACATCGAGGGCGAGCTCGTGCTCGAAGAGGACGATGACCTCACCCGCTTCGTGTCCGAGCTGCGCCTCGTCAAGGACGAGTACGAGATCGCCGAGATGCGCCGAGCCGTCGACATCACCGCGAAGGGTTTCGAGGACGTCATCCGTGCGCTTCCCGAGGCGATCTCGCACGCCCGAGGCGAGCGGGTCGTCGAGGGCGTCTTCCATCGCCGCGCTCGCGAAGACGGCAACGGCGAGGGCTACGACACGATCGCCGCATCCGGTCCCCACGCCTGCTACCTGCACTGGACCCGCAACGACGGATCCGTCGTGCCCGGAGACCTGATCCTCGTGGATGCCGGTGTCGAGGCAGACAGCCTGTACACCGCGGACATCACCCGCACTCTGCCGGTGTCCGGCACCTTCACCGAGGTGCAGCGCCGGGTGTACGAGACGGTGCGCGAGGCTGCGGATGCCGCGTTCGCCGCCGCACGGATCGGCGTGCGCTTCCGCGAGGTGCACGAGGCCGCCATGCGCGTGATCGCCGCCCGTGTCGCCGAGTGGGGGCTGCTCCCCGTGACCGCGCAGGAGGCACTGGATGCGGATGCCGGCGGACAGCACCGTCGCTACATGGTGCACGGCACGTCGCACCATCTGGGCATCGATGTGCACGACTGCGCTCAGGCCCGTCGGGAGATGTACTACGACGGCATCCTCACCCCCGGCATGGTGTTCACGATCGAGCCCGGCCTCTACTTCCAGATCGACGACCTCACCGTGCCCGCGGAATACCGCGGCATCGGAGTGCGCATCGAAGACGACATCCTGATGACGCAGGACGGTCCGGTCAATCTGTCGGCCGACATCCCGCGCACCGCCGACGAGGTCGAGGCCTGGATCGCTCGCGTCCAGAGCTGAACCCGCTGCATGCACGAAGACCCACTCGTGCTCACCGAGGAGACCGCTGCGCGATCGATCGCGCAGCGGTCTGCGGCGCTCGCCCACCTGCCGATCGAGCGCGTACACACCACGGGCACCGTGAACACGATCGTCCGAGTCGGCGACGACGTCACGGCTCGGTTCCCCCTCGTCACAGAATCGGCAGAGAACCCGCCGCCGAGGCTGCGGCGATGGAGCTACGCGGGCGGATCCGCGACGATCTCGACCTTGAATCCCTGGTCGTTCTCGACCCACCCGGCATAGTGATCCGGCCCGCCGGCATGCGGGTACCGGTCCTTGTACAGCGGACGCCACCCCTGTGTCTCGGCGTCGCTGATGATCGCGTCGACCTCTGCACGGGCGCCACCCCAGAAAGCCAGGTGATTCATCCCGGCGCGACGGCGGTCGTGCTCGGTGCCTGTGAGATTCGGGGACGTCGTCACGGTCACGTACGCGCCCTCCGCCGACCAGGTGCGCCCACCTGGCCACTCGCCGGTGAGCTCGAGACCGAGCCTTTCCAGCAGCCAGCCCCAGCTGACCGAGGCTCGATCGATGTCGGGCACCCAGATCTCGACGTGGTGCAGGCCCTTCACGAGTGCCGCACGAAGTCCGCGATGAACGGGGCGAGCGACGCGCCGATCTCGGATGCGGGGCACTTGCGCCCCTTCACCTCGAAGGTGTGACCGCCGCCTTCGATCCAGACGACCCGCGCGTCCTGACAGGTCGAGACGACCTCCTCGAACTGCGTCACAGGCTGGATGAACGGATCGTTCGTGCCCTCGATGAACAGCTGGGGAATGCTGATGGCCGGAAGGTGCTCGGCCCGAGGCTTCTCCGGCTTGCCCGGCGCGTGCAGCGGGTATCCCAAGTACGCGAGCCCGTCGACGGAGAGCCCCTGTGCGACAGCCATGGATGCCATCCGACCGCCGTATGACTTGCCGGTCGCCCAGATCGCCGCAGCCGGGTCCTGCTCGCGCGCGAAGGCGACCACCGCGTTCCAGGTCGCGATCGCGTGCGTCGCCGGCCCCGGCATCCTGCGCCCTTGCTCGACGTACGGAAAGTTGAAGCGCAGCGTCGCATGTCCGAGGGAGGCGAGCTCTTCGGCGAAGCCGGTGAGGAAGGGGTGGTCTTTGCCGGTGCCCGCGCCGTGCGCGATGATCACGGTCGATCCGCTGTCCCCTGCCGACCAGTCAGCCGAGACTGCGGTAGGTCCGGTGGGCAGATCGACGATGACCTCGACCATCAGGCGCGCAGGTAGGGAATCGCGAACGGTACGCGCATGACCTTGCCGCTCGACGCCTTGACCATGCCCATGATGACCAGGACGACGTGGAAGAGCGACAGCGCGAAGTAGATCGTGATCGGAATGCCGATGGGGTAGAAACCGCTCGACGGAGAATCGGCGGTGAGCGAGAACAGGATCACGAAGTGCGAGATGAGCAGAACCGTCGACACGAGCAGATACGTCAGGCCCCAGTTCGCGGCCGCCCGAGCGTTCTCACCGGCCACGCCTCCGAACCGACGAGACGATCCGCCGCTGACGGCCATGGCGATCCCTGAGGCGAGTCCGCCCACGAAGGGGAACGGCACCAGGATCAGGAGGCCGAGCGCCCACGGGAGCAGGCCGCGCGGTGGCACGGCTGCCGGATAGGTGCCGACGGGATAGCCCTGTGCCGGATAGCCCTGTGCCGGATGGCCCTGTGCCGGATAGCCCTGAAGCGGCGTCTGGGGCGGGGCGTATCCGACCGGCTGCGGAGGCGCCGGAGTCTGACCAGGAGCCACCGGCGGAACGTATCCCGGAGACTGCGGCGGGGGCTGCTGCGCAGAGCCTGGAGACTGCGGCGGGGCATAACCGTACACCGGAGCCTGCGGCGGACCGTAGCCGTACTCGGGCGCTAACGGCACCTCCCCCTGCGCGGAAGGCGCGGGAGGCGCGGGAGGAACGGGAGGAACCGCGGGGTGCACGGGCGTCGCGGAGGAGTCGGTCTCGCGCTGTTCGTCGGACATCAGACGGTTCCCGCCGAGGTGGGCGGAAGACCGGGCTTGCCAGGGTCGGGCGTGTCGATCGGAGGCGCGGCGGGAGGCGCGGTCGGATCCGCGGGGCGCGGCGGAACTGTCGGCTCTTCCGAAGGCGCCTCTGGGCCGCCGAGCGGCGGGGTCGGCCCGCCAGTCGGATCTTCTGGCGAGACGGGAGGTGCTGCCGGAGGCGCGGGAGCAGGAGCGGGCTGGCCACCGGGAGCGATGCGCTCGCCGTACCTCGGCGGCTCGTTCAGATCGACGGGCGCACGCACCGGTGCGGGGGTGGCCGCCCCCAGGGCGAGACGCGCCTTAGCGAGCGACGTCGCCTGCACTCGCACCTCGTAGTGGTCAGCGGCGAACTGCGTGACGCTCGCGAAGTCGCGGCGTCGGCGCACGATCGCGTACGTCACGAGGCTGAGGAGCATTCCGAGCGCGACGCCGATGAAGACGAACCCGACGAAGAGCTGGATCGGCACCTCGGGGTTGCCGATCACGAGGATCGCGGAGAGGAAGAGGCCGATGAGCACTCCGTTGATCGCTCCTGATCGTGCTGCGGCGGCATAGCCGAGTCGCCCCGTGATGCGCTCGACGGTCCGGACACTCTGCCCGATGATCGCGATGTCTCGGGCCGGCACCTCCTGGGCGATCAGTTTCGACACCGTCTTCTGGGCGCCTTCGTAATCGCGGGTCGAGGCGACGATCTCGCCCTCATCGCGGCTGTCAGCTGGACGGTTCAGCATGCTCATCCCGCCATTGTTCCATGCCTTGTGGTGACAGGGCCGGGAGTGTGTCCCGTCGCGGCCCCGCCGAGGGCCGCGGAAGGACCCCGCGCACTACGCTGGACGAGTGAGCACACAACGGGTATTCGCCGCGCGCCTGGCAGGCTGCGCCGTCTTCGATCCCGTGGGCGACCGGCTCGGCAAAGTCCGAGATGTCGTCATCGTGTACCGAAGTACGGCTGCTCCACGCGTCATCGGCCTCGTTGTCGAGATCCCCGGGCGGCGGCACGTCTTCCTGTCGATAGGCCGGGTGACGTCGATCCGTGCGGGCCAGGTCATCAGCACCGGACTCATCAACGTTCGCCGCTTCTCCCCCCGGGCCGGCGAGGTGAGGGTTCTCGCAGAGCTCCTCGGTCGACGTGTCAACCTCGTCGACGGCACCGGCACGGCTGTCATCGAAGATGTCGCCATCGAGCCGAACCGCCTGGGCGAATGGGCCGTCAGCCAGCTCTTCCTCCGTCGGCCCAAGACCAGCGCGTCTCCCTTCGCCAAGGGTCCGACGACCTTCGCCGCTTGGAGCGAGGTCGCCGAGCAGCACTCGCCCGGCGAGTCGCAATCGGCCGAACAGCTCGTCGCCTCGTACTCCGAACTGCACGCCGCCGACCTCGCGAACACTCTGCTCGATCTGCCGCAGCAGCGGATGATCGAAGTCGCAGAGGAACTCTCCGATGATCGCCTCGCCGACGCTCTCGAAGAGATGCCCGAGGACGAGCAGGTGCACATCCTCGACCGGCTCGGCGACGAGCGAGCCGCCGACATCCTCGACCAGATGGAGCCGGACGACGCCGCGGATCTCCTCGCCCAGCTGCCGCCCAATCGCCTCGAGCAACTGCTCGAGCTGATGGAACCGGAGGAGGCCGAGGACGTCAGGATGCTGCTGCGCTACGGCCCCGACACGGCCGGTGGTCTCATGACCCCCGAGCCGATCATCCTCTCCGCCGACGCCACCGTGGCCGAGGCGCTGGCGCTCATCAGACGTCACGAGCTGCACCCCGCCCTCGCCGCAGCCGTGTTCGTGACACTGCCGCCCTTCGAGACTCCGACAGGCAGACTGCTCGGCATGGTGCACTTCCAGCGGATGCTGCGCTACCCGCCGCACGAGCGTCTCGGCGCGATCATGGACGACAGTCTCGACCCGGTGCGCGTCACCGCATCGGCGGCCGAGGTGGCCAGGATGCTCGCGAGCTACGACCTGGTCTCGCTACCGGTGATCGACGCCGCCCATCGCCTGGTCGGCGCGATCAGCATCGACGACGTCCTCGACTATCTGCTGCCCGACGACTGGCGCACGCATGACAGCGACGAGCCGTCGGTCCCGAAGGAGGTGCGCTGATGCCCCGCTCCCGCTCTCGCTCCCCCCAGCTCGACGCCCCGCTGGGTCGCGGCACCCCTCGGCAGCGGCCCACGTCACGCGACCGCTTCGGCCGGTTCACGGAATGGGTCGCCCGGGCCATGGGCACCCCGGCATTCCTGCTCATCCTCACGCTGTTCTGCGTGCTCTGGATCTGCTGGAACACCCTGCTGCCCGACCACCTGCGATTCGACGACGCCGCGCTCGGCTTCACCGCCCTCACCCTCATGCTCTCGCTGCAGGCGTCGTACGCGGCCCCTCTGATCCTCCTCGCGCAGAACCGTCAGGACGATCGGGACCGCGTGCAGATCGAGCAGGATCGCCAGCGGGCCGAGCGCAACCTCGCCGACACCGAGTACCTCGCGCGCGAGATCGTCGCACTGCGGATGTCGCTCGAAGAGCGCAACAATCAGGTCGTGACCCGCGATGTGCTGCGCCACGAACTCAAGTCGCTGCTCGCCGAGCTCGGAGAGCAGGACGACGAGGCAGCCGAGCGACGCCCCCGCGGTCGCTCCACGTCATCATGAGCGCAGCCGACTCCGTCCGAGCGGCCGTCGCCGCTGTCACCGACCCCGAGTTGCGACGCCCCATCGGCGACCTCGACATGGTCAGGGAGATCAGCGTCGATGGAGCACACGCGCGCGTCGCGATCGTGCTGACGATCGTCGGCTGTCCTGCAGCGGCTCGCATCGAATCCGATGTCCGCACCGCAGCCGCTTCGGTGCCCGGCATCGCCGAGGTGGACGTCGAGGTCGGCGTGATGACTCCGTCCGAGCGCAAGGCGCTCACCGAGAAGCTCCGTGACGGGCGACCTCCTCGCCAGATGCCCTTCGGCCCGGACTCCCTCACCCGGGTGATCCTGGTCTCGAGCGGCAAGGGCGGCGTGGGCAAGTCCACCGTGACGGCGAACCTCGCCGTGGCGCTCGCCGCTCAGGGGCTCTCGGTCGGTCTCGTCGACGCCGATGTACACGGCTTCTCGATCCCGGGGCTCCTCGGCATCCCCGCCGGCACGCAGCCCACGCGCATCGATGACCTCATGCTTCCGCCGGTCGCCCACGGCGTGAAGACCATCTCGATCGGCATGTTCCTCCGAGACGGCGAAGCGGTGGTCGCCTGGCGCGGACCGATGCTGCACCGCACCGTGCAGCAGTTCCTGACAGACGTGTTCTTCGGCGACCTCGACATCCTGCTGATCGACATGCCTCCCGGCACCGGCGACATCGCCATCTCGATCGGGCAGCTGCTGCCCCACGCCGAGGTGCTCGTCGTCACGACGCCGCAGGCGGCAGCATCCGACGTGGCGATCCGCAGCGGACTGGTCGCCCGCCAGACCGGGCAGCGGGTGATCGGCGTGGTCGAGAACATGGGCGCCCTCACTCTTCCGGACGGGACCGTGGTCGATCTGTTCGGCTCCGGGGGCGGCGCTGCCGTGGCCAGCGCGCTGTCGGAGACGCAGTCCGTGCCGCTGCTCGCATCGATCCCTCTCAGTCCTGCGCTGCGGACCGGAGGCGACGAAGGGGTGCCTGTGGTGCTCAGCGCCCCCGGGGATGCGGCCGCCGTCGCGATCCGGGACCTCGCAGCGTCCCTCGCGACCCAGGGGCGAGGCCTCGCCGGCCGATCGCTCCCCATGACACTGGGCTAGCACGGTCGTGGCTCTCACCGTCGACGAACAGCTGCTGCGGGGCATGGCACGCGACGCCGCGATCTACGCCCTCACCCGCCCCGTCGCGATCGTGATGTGGATCGCCCTCCTCGCGGCATTCGTCGTCAGCATCCTCAACCTCACCGCCACGGACGGTGCCCGGGGGCTCTCCGGGCTGCTGCCCGTCGCGAGTGTCGCCCTCATGGTCTACGCGGTGGTCATGACGGTCGCCGGCGCCAGACGCGCCGTTCGGGCCGCCACTCCTCCCGGCAGCACCGTGTGGCTTCGGCTCGACGACACCGCTCTGCATGTCGGCGCCGGCAGCCGATCGTCGGACATCTCCTACAGCACCTTCCAGAGCGTGCGCGCCGGCAGACATGCCGTGCTCTTCAAGCTTCGAGATGCGTCTGCGATCACGGCAGTCCCGCGTGCCCTCTTGACCGACGACGACATCGGGACGCTGCGGTCCAGAATCGGCTGACCGCGCTCAGGTGGGGTACGACCTCAGAGATACCGCTGGCCCAGATGCCCACTCGCGCCCCGGCGTCGAGGTCGACGGCCGTCGTCCTCCCGATCGGAACGTCGTCCGCGTCACGTGGCTTCGGGATCGAACGGCGGCGGACTCGCGACGGAGAACTCCGGTCGCACCCTCGGAGTCCGCGCGGGCTTCACCGTCGGCTCGGCGACGACCGCGTCCGCCCTGGCCGGCCCGGGTGCCGCATCGTCTTCGAAGAGCGCGTCCCGGATGATGCGTCTGGGATCGTACTGCCGAGGATCGAGCTTGCGCCAGTCGACGTCGTCGATGTCGGGACCCATCTCGTCGCGGACGCGCGATTTGGTGTCGCGGAGGAACTCACCGGCACGCCGAGCGAGCTTCGCGACGCTCTCGGCGTAGCGGGGCAGCCGCTCCGGTCCGATGAGCAGCGCAGCGATCAGACCGATGAGCAGCAGCTTCTCGAAGGTGATCCCGAACTGCATGTGTCCAGGCTACCGCCGCGCCTGCCCTTGTGCCGCGCACCGAGCGCATACGCTGGGGGAACACATATCTCAGTCGGGAGAATCAGTCAATGAGCGAGAACGATGCGAACGCACGTTTCATCCGCGAGTCGATCGTGGAGCCTTCGCCGATCGCCCGCGCGCGTGCGCACGCCATCGAACTCGGCGCGTCGCCGATCAGCGCGGCCGTCGGCTCGCAGATCGCCGTGCTGGCCGCCGCGACAGGCGCCAGGTCGATCGTCGAGATCGGCACCGGAGCCGGCGTCTCAGGCCTCTGGCTGCTGCGAGGGGCACCGCAGGCCGTGCTGACCTCGATCGACAACGAACCGGAGCACCTGGCTGCGGCGCGTCAGGCGTTCTCCGACGCTCGGGTCCCTGCGACGAAGGCTCGTTTCATCACCGGTCGCGCCGCCGACGTGCTTCCGCGCATGAACGAAGCGTCCTACGACATCGTGCTCGTCGATGCAGACCCGGAGAACGTCATCGACTACGTCGAGCACGGGCTGCGGTTGGTGCGTACCGGCGGAATGGTCCTGGTCCCCCGGATTCTCGGTGGCGGCCGCGTGGCCGACCCGGTGCAGCGCGACGAGGTGACCTCGGCCTATCGTTCACTCGTGCAGGAGACCCAGGAGTCGTCCGCGGTGCTGGCGACCGTGTCGACCTCCGGCGAGGGCCTGCTGCAGCTGATCAGCGTCGGCGAGGCCTGAGCGCCGACATCCCGCACAGACGGAAGAGGGCGACGGATCGATGATCCGTCGCCCTCTTCGTGAATCCGCGTGCGCGGACTCGAGTTCTCTCAGGCGGGCTTCACGACGGCTGCCAGCACGTCGTGGAGTTCCTTCGCCTCTGCGTCGTTCACGGAGACGACCAGACGGCCGCCTCCTTCGAGCGGGACGCGCACGATGATGAGTCGTCCTTCTTTTACGGCCTCCATGGGTCCGTCTCCGGTCCTCGGCTTCATCGCTGCCATCGTGGGCTCCTTTTCCTCCGGTGGTATGCGATCAGTTTATCGGGTGTTACCGGAACCTGGACGTACCCTATGAAGAAATGCATCAAGCCTTAACATTCACGGCACCTGCCAGAACGTGTTCCCCAGGGCGTAGATGTGGTGGATCCAGAGCCACTGACCCAGCAGGCACGCCACCAGGACCCCGAGCCGCCAGACGCGCGAGCGCGGCACGGCGAGTGCGCCCCAGGCAGGGCTCAACGGCAGTAGCAGCCGGAACGTACTCGACTGGGGGAAGAAGACGGCGAGCAAGTAGAGCAGGTAGCTCGCGCTCCAGAGTCTGAGATCGGGACCGAGAGCCCGCACTTGGGGCAGGTAGAGAAGGGCGGCGCCCGTCGCCACGACGAGGAGTGCCAGAGCGACCGGGCCCCCCGCGTCAGGAAGCCCCCACTGGGCGAACCAGAATTGGGACGCCTGGATCCAGCCTTCGAACGGCACGAATCCGTCGACGCCGCCGACGAGCCAGTTCCTGCGCCATGCGAGCTCGGTCGCGAGGTACGCGCCGGGGTCTCCGGTGACGAGGCCGGCGATGACCTGCCACGAGAAGCCGGCGATCGTGGCGAGCGCGCCGAGCGTCACGATGTGCACGATCTCTCGCGGGGCGAGCGGGTCCTCTCTGCGGTGCCACCAGCGGAGGATGCCGTGCAGACCGAGGTAGAGAGCGAACGCGAGGATCCCCGGTCGCGTGAAAGCCATCACGGGGATGAGCAGATAGAGCCAGACGTAGTTCCTGCGCACCGTGGCGTCGAGCGCCAGAAAGAGCAGCAGAAGGAACAGCGTCTCGGCGTACCCGATCTGGAACATCGCCGCGATCGGACCGGAGGCGAAGAACACCACCGACCACATCGTCGCCCGCGCGCCGATGCGATCGCGCAGCAGTCGGTGCAGCCCGAGACAGGCGAAGTAACCGGCCACGAACGACAGCAGGAGAGCGCCCGCCCCCCACGAGCCGAAGGCGAAACCGACCGCCTTGGCGGCGAAGGCGAACACCGGCATGAACGCCCAGGCGTTCTCTGCGACCTCACCGGATTCAGTGAGGGGAAGAGAGGAGGGATACCCCTCTTCGGCGACGAGCCAGTACCACTGCGCGTCCCACCCGACGATGAAGTCCGCGAGCCCCGGCTCTACCCCGAACCTCGACAGGGACGTCGACTGGGTGGCCGCCGCGATCATCATCGCCGTCGTCACGGCGCGGGCAGCGAGGTAGATCACGGCGACCCGCAGCGCCAGCGGCGCCCTCGCCCATCGGCGGGTGGCGGTCAGCGCGAACTGAGCCATGCGCGCAGTCCTCGCTCGACGGCGTCGATCTGCGCGAGCGGAACCCGCTCCTCGTCGTGGTGCGCGAGGTGCGGGTCTCCCGGTCCGTAGTTCACGGCGGGGATGCCGAGTGCAGAGAAGCGTGCGACGTCGGTCCATCCGTACTTGGGGCGCGGCTCGGCGCCGACGGCAGCCACGAAGTCCCGGGCGATCGGCGCATCGAGACCTGGCCTCGCACCCTCGGCGGCATCGGTGATCTCGACGTCGAAGCCGGCCAGGAGGTTGCGGATGTGCGCTTCCGCATCCGCCGCAGACTTGCTCGGAGCGAACCGGTAGTTCACCTCGACCTCGCAGGCATCGGGTATCACGTTGCCCGCGACTCCTCCTGTGATCCGGACGGCGCTCATGCTCTCGCGATAGAGCAGCCCGTCGACCGCGATCTCCTTCGCGCGATACTCGGCAAGCCGCGCGAGGATCGGGGCGGCCCGATGGATGGCGTTCTCGCCGATCCAGGCGCGAGCGGCGTGGGCGCGGACGCCGCTCGTGCGCACGATCGCACGCATCGTGCCGTTGCATCCGCCCTCGACCTCACCGTTCGACGGCTCGCCGAGGATGGCGAAGTCGGCCCGGAAGAGATCCGGCCGCACCGCAGCGAGAAGCGCCAGCCCGTTCTTCGATGCCTCCACCTCTTCGTTGTCGTACCACATCCAGGTGATGTCGACCGAGGGCTCCGTGAGCTCCGCGGCGAGCTTCAGCTGCACCGCGGTACCGCTCTTCATGTCGACGGTTCCGCGCCCCCAGAGGTGCTCGACACCGTCGATCTCGACGTCCTTCGTCGGCACGTTGGCGTTGATCGGCACGGTGTCGATGTGTCCGGCGATCGCGACGCGCTGCGCTCGTCCGAGATCAGTGCGCGCCACGATCGTGTTGCCGTGACGGATCACCTCGAGATGGGGATACGCGGAGATCGCCTGCTCGATGGCATCCGCAAGGGCCTTCTCGTCACCCGACACGCTCGGGATGTCGCAGATCGCACGGGTCAGGTCGACGGAGGACGCGGTCAGATCGAGCATCATGCTCCCAGCCTACTTACCCCGACATCTGTGCGATCGTCCACGCCCGCTCGCGATACCGTGGAGGAATGACTGAGGCGCGCACCGTATGGGGTACCGGACTTTCGACGATCGCCGGCGACGGCACAGTTCTCGACGCGTGGTTCCCCGAGGTGCTCACCGCGGCTCCGTCGACCGAAGACGCCGCGGCTGCACTCGTCTCTCTCGACGATCTGACAGGTCCCGACGAGCGCCGCAACGTCACCGTCGAGACCGTGCAGCTGCACATCGATCTGGATGCCGCGCCCACGTCGACGGTCGACGCCTACCTGCGACTGCACGCGCTCTCGCACCTGGTCGTGCGACCGAACGAGCTCAACCTGGACGGCATCTTCGCCCACCTGCCGAACGTGGCCTGGACCAATGCCGGCCCCGTGCACCCGGCCGACGCCGCACGACTTCGCCCGCTGCTCCAGCGGGCGGGGATCCAGGTGCAGGGGCTCGACAAGTTCCCCAGACTCACCGATTACGTGCAGCCGTCGGGCGTGCGCATCGCTGACGCCTCACGCGTCCGCCTGGGCGCCCACCTCTCCCCCGGTACGACCGTGATGCATGAGGGCTTCGTGAACTTCAACGCGGGCACCCTCGGTGCCTCGATGGTCGAGGGACGCATCTCTCAGGGGGTCGTGGTCGGCGACGGCAGCGACATCGGCGGTGGCTCGTCGATCATGGGCACGCTCTCGGGCGGCGGCTCACACCGTGTCTCCATCGGAGCCCGCACGCTGCTGGGCGCCAACGCGGGCATCGGCATCTCGCTCGGCGATGACTGCATCGTCGAAGCCGGGCTGTACGTGACGGCGGGCACCAAGATCGTGCTCCACGACGGCCCGGCGACCGCCGATGGCGGCAGGAAGACGGTCAAGGGTGCCGAGCTGTCAGGTCAGGATGGACTGCTGTTCCGCCGCAACTCGCTGAGCGGAGCAGTCGAGGCCGTGCGGCGCGCGGGTGTCGGCGTCACTCTCAATGAGGCGCTCCACGCCTGAGCGACGCGCTGAGCAGGAGCGCGTCCCAGGCTTCTCCCTCTGACGCGTGATACTGTCGAACCGACGATCCTCGCAATGCGAGACGTCTGCGTCGTCGACACGCTCCCGCGCCACTTGCCTGGTTCTGGCCATTTCGAACGGCGAAACGATGCGCGATCCCGCGCCGTCGCCCACCCTTCCGCACCCGGCCCCTTGGTACGTGCGTGCATTTCACGGAGATACCCCCTATGACTTCCTTCCTCGATCTCGGCGTGCCCGCCGACCTCGCCGCCGTCCTCACCAAGGACGGCAAGACCGAGGCGTTCGCAATCCAGCGCGACACGCTTCCCGACTCTCTCGCCGGTCGTGACCTCCTCGGCCGCGGCCGCACCGGCAGCGGCAAGACGATCGCCTTCGCGCTCCCCCTCGTCGCCCGCCTTTCCGCGTCTTCACGCAACAGCCGCCCTGGCCACCCGCGCGGTCTCGTGCTCGCCCCCACAAGGGAGCTCGCCACGCAGATCGCAGCGACCATCGCACCGCTCGCCGAGGCCAAGGGACTGCGCGTCACGACCGTCTTCGGCGGCGTGAGCCAGCGCCCGCAGGAGCAGGCGATGCGCAACGGCGTCGACATCGTCGTCGCGTGCCCCGGCCGCCTGGAAGACCTGATGAAGCAGCGGGTCGTGCAGCTCGACGCCGTCGAGGTCACCGTCCTCGATGAGGCCGATCACATGGCCGACCTCGGGTTCCTCCCGGGCGTCACCCGCATCCTCACCGCCACGCCGGCGGGCGGCCAGCGTCTGCTCTTCAGCGCCACCCTCGACCGCGGCATCGACACACTCGCCCGCCGCTTCCTCTCGAACGCCGTCAGCCATGAGGTCGACGAAGAGAGCGTCCCCGTCGGCGAGATGACCCACCGCGTGCTGGTCGTCGACTCGACCGACAACAAGACCGAGCTCGTACGCGAACTCGCGTCCGGCACCGGCCGCCGCATCCTCTTCACCCGCACGAAGCACCAGGCCAAGAAGCTCGCGAAGCAGCTCACCGCAGCCGGAATCCCGGCGGTCGACCTCCACGGCAACCTGTCGCAGAATGCGCGCGAGCGCAACCTCAGCGCCTTCTCGGCGGCCCCCGAAGCCGGTGGCGTCCGCGTTCTCGTCGCCACCGACGTCGCGGCACGCGGAGTGCACGTCGACAACGTCGATCTCGTCGTCCACGTCGACCCGCCGATGGAGCACAAGGCGTACCTGCACCGCTCGGGTCGCACCGCTCGTGCCGGAGCAGCGGGAACCGTCGTCACGGTGGTGCTCCCCGAGCAGCGCCGCGATGTGAAGGACCTCCTGCGCAAGGCAGCGATCAGCGCGGCCCTCGAGCCCGTCACGACGGCCGCCGTCAGCGAGCTGGTTCCCGAACGCGCCGCGCACGTGCGTCCTGCGCCCATCCAGCAGCAGCAGCAGCGCCAGGCACCCAAGCAGCGCCCGGCTGGTGGCGAGCGCAACTCCGCCGCCAACCCGCCGTCGCGTCGCAGCCGTCGACCCCGCTCGGGCCAGGGCGGCCAGGGTGCGCCGGCAGCGCAGGCCGGTTCACGACAGGGCGGATCCCGCCAGGGCGGTCAGTCTCGCAGCCAGGGCGGCCGCGGTTGGAGCTCGCAGGGCCGCTGACACCAGCTGTCGTAGAGGCGGGTGCGTCGATGCTCAGGCATCGCCGCACCCGCCTCTTTCTGCGTCCTGCCGCCGAACCCGGGATGTGGAGGGCGGCGTGATCAGCACCCCACCGTCGCCGCGATCGGTGAAGTACCAGCGGCTCGCGTCGCCTGTGACACCGCGAACGCCGTCGCCGGGTCCACCCTCACGACCATGTCCCGGCGCTGACGACGGGCATCCTGCTCGACGTCAGCGGGTCTGGAAAGTGCGCTCGGGAGATCCCGTGTAGAGCTGCTGCGGGCGACCGATCTTGGTCTGCGGATCGAGCTGCAGCTCACGCCACTGCGCGAGCCAGCCGGGCAGACGACCGATCGCGAACAGCACGGTGAACATCCGCGTCGGGAAGCCCATCGCCTTGTAGATGACACCGGTGTAGAAGTCGACGTTCGGGTAGAGACGACGCTCCTTGAAGTAATCGTCTGCGAGCGCGAGCTCTTCGAGTTCCTGAGCGAGGTCGAGCAGCGGGTCGGTCACACCGAGCTCGGCCAGAACCTCACCCGCGGCCTCCTTGACGAGCTTGGCTCGGGGGTCGTAGTTCTTGTAGACCCGGTGCCCGAAGCCCATGAGCTTCACGCCCTCTTCTTTGTTCTTCACCCGTTCGACGAAGCGAGAGACGCTCTGACCGGAATCACGGATCTGGCCGAGCATGGTGAGGACGGCCTCGTTCGCACCGCCGTGCAGCGGCCCGGAGAGCGCCTGGATGCCCGCGGAGATCGATGCGAACTGATTCGCACCGGTCGAGCCGACGAGACGCACGGTCGAGGTCGACGCGTTCTGCTCGTGGTCCTCATGCAGGATGAGCAGCAGTTCGAGAGCCTTCGACATCACCGGGTTGACCTCGTACTCCTCGGAATGCACCCCGAAGTTGAGCTTGAGGAAGTTCTCGACGAAGCCGAGGGAGTTGTCGGGGTAGAGGAACGCCTGACCGATGCTCTTCTTGTGCGCGTAGGCGGCGATGACCGGCAGCTTCGCCAGCATCCGGATCATGTTCAGCTCGACGTGCTCGGGGTTGTGCGGGTCGGTCTGGCCCTCGTAATAGGTCGAGAGCGCGGCGACGGCCGACGACAGGACCGACATCGGATGCGCGGTGTGCGGAAGCGCCGAGAAGAAGCGCTTCAGGTCTTCGTGCAGCAACGTGTGCCGACGGATCTTCTCGTCGAACTCGGCGAGCTCCGCAGCAGAGGGAAGCTCGCCGTAGATCAGGAGCCATGCGACCTCGAGGTAGCTCGTCGATCCGGCGAGCTGCTCGATCGGGTATCCGCGGTAGCGCAGGATGCCCTTGTCGCCGTCGATGAATGTGATCTCGGACTTGGTCGACGCAGTGTTGACGAAACCGTAGTCGAGCCCGGTGTAGCCGGTCTGCCGCGTCAGCGTCGAGAAGTCGATGCTGTCGTTGCCCGCCGTGCCTCGCAGGAGTGGGAACTCAGCGGTCGTATCGCCGATCGTCAGCTTCGCTGTCGTCTGCTGCTCTGCCGCTGCGCTCACGCGGGCCTCCTCATGGATCTTCATCAAGTCGGATGTGGCGATGTCACGGCGCTGTGCACCAGGTCTGTTCGAGATCATCGATACATGACCGAATCGCCTTTACAGCCTAGTAGGCACACAGGCCTACTGTGACAACCGACAAAAGAACCACCGGTCTGAGGCGAGAACCTACACGGCCTGTTCACGCAGGCGCCGGGCGCCCTCGGCGACCCGTTCGGAAGGCGCCGTCAGTGCCAGCCGTACATGCTGATTCGAAGCCGCGCCGTAGAACGGGCCAGGGCCCGCGAGGATGCCGAGGTCGGCCAGCCTCTCGATGCTCGCCCACGCGTCCTGCCCCTCGGTCGCCCACAGGTAGAGACCTGCTTCCGAGCCGTCGATCCGGAACCCCGCGGCCTCGAGTGCCGGTCGCAGCATGTCGCGCCGCTCACGATAGAGCTCCTTCTGGACCGCGACGTGCTCGTCGTCGCCCAGTGCCACGGCCATCGCGTGCTGCACCGGCTCCGGCGGCATCAGCCCCAGGTGCTTGCGCGCGGTGAGCAGCTCGCCGACGATACGCGCGCACCCCGCGACGAAAGCGGCTCGATAGCCGGCGAGATTCGACTGCTTGCTCAGCGAATAGACGCTGAGCAGATTCGCCCTGCTGCCGCCCGTCACTCGGGGGTCGAGGATCGAAGGGATCGACTCGGTCGCCCACTGACCGTCCCACCCGAGCTCGGCATAGCACTCGTCACTCGCGAGCACGGCACCCAGCTCACGAGCTCGCACGACCGCGGCCGACAGCTCCTCCACCGTCCAGGTGCGGCCGTCGGGGTTGCCCGGCGTGTTGATCCAGATGAGCTTGGCGCCCTCGGGCCAATCGGCAGGATCGTCGGCAGGCAACGGCGTGGCCCCGGCGACGCGGGCGCCGACCTCGTAAGTCGGGTAGGCGATCCTGGGATGCACGACGATGTCACCGGCGCCGAGTCCCAGCAGGGTCGGAAGCAAGGCCACGAGCTCTTTCGAGCCGATGGTGGGCAGCACGTTGTCTACGGTGAGGTCGGCCACTCCTCTGCGGCGGGCGTACCACGCGACGATCGCCTCACGCAGAGCGGGCGTGCCGACGGTCTGCGGGTATGCGTGCGCGTCCGTCGCGTCGGCCAGCGCTCTGCGGATCAGCTCAGGGGTCGGGTCGACGGGCGAGCCGACCGACAGGTCGACGATGCCGCGCGGATGCAGAGCGGCACGCTCACGATAGGGAACGACCGCGTCCCACGGATAGTCGGCGAGATCGCGAACGCTCACGGACTACTCGCCCTGTGGCGGAAGAGCGGCGATGATCGGGTGATCGTGCGCGATGACGCCGACCTTGGCCGCACCACCAGGAGAGCCGACCTCGTCGAAGAACTCGACATTGGCCTTGTAGTAGTCCTGCCATTCGTCGGGCAGATCGTCTTCGTAGTAGATCGCCTCGACGGGGCACACCGGCTCGCAGGCCCCGCAGTCGACGCATTCGTCCGGGTGGATGTACAGCGAGCGTTCGCCCTCGTAGATACAGTCAACGGGGCACTCGTCGATGCAGGCGCGATCCTTGACATCGACGCACGGGAGAGCGATCACATACGTCACTCCCCCAGTCTACGACTCGCTGCCGGTCCGATCGCCCAGAGCGGGGGCACGCCGGGCACGCGTCGCTTCGGCAGCGGACACCTCGGACGGCGGTGAGGGCACGGACGTCTGCGCCTCGGTGCGCGCGGGAAGCCGGGAGAGTGACGGCCATGCCACGGCGAGAAGCACGAGCCCAGCCACCAGATAGGTCCAGATCCGGCCGCTGAGCGTGTCTTCGACCACCACCGATCCACCGGGACCCACGCCCGAGATGAGCACCAGCATGCCGATCATGCCGAGCCCCGCGGCGAGAGTCGCGCCTCGGTCGTGGGTGAGCGCGCGGATGGCGACGAGGATCGCGCCGCACGCGATCGCTCCCACCAGGAGCCCCACGGGCACCGGTCCCCACATCAGACTGTGGCCGATCGTCCCCGCGACGCCGAAGACGCCGCCGACGAGAGCCGCGGCGATCCAAGAGAGCACCCGGGAGATCCATCCGTTACGCACGAGTCGATCCTACGCGCGCAGATGATCTGTCCGGCTCAGACAGCGAGACCGAGTAGGCGCAGGAGGGCGGCCACGAGTGCAGCGGTGAACACCACGACGAGGAACGACTGACGCAGCCACAAGAGACCGGCCGCGACGAGCAGGGCGGGAACCCGTGCATCGACGACCACAGCCTGCCCGGAACCCAGGGTCTGGACTGCCACGAGCGCGGCGAGAAGCGCAACGGTCAGCAGGTCTGAGATGCGCGCCGGTCGGGGCGCCTCGAGCACGCTCGGCGGCACAAGATAGCCCGTTGCTTTGAGGGCCAGGCAGATCACTGCGGCGAGCAGGATCGCACTCCAGACGCTCACCGGCCCACCTCCCCGTTGATCGCCGTCGAAGCGCCGGCTCTCCCCAGCCAGTCGAACCAACCCACGACGATCGCGACGACGGCGGCGACCAGCACGGGCAGGCCCGGCATGATGAACGGCGTGAGCGCCGCCGCGATGACTGCGGCTGCGACGCCGACCGCGATCGCCTGGCGCTTCTTGAGACGTGGCCAGAGCAGGGCGAGGAAGGCTGCGGCAGCAGCCGCATCCAGCCCCCAGGCCTTCGGGTCTCCGAGCACGTCGCCGACGAGCGCGCCGACCAGCGTCGTGAGGTTCCACCCGACGAATATCCCGACTCCGGTGACCCAGAAGCCGACCTGCCTCAGGCGGGGATCGTTCTGCGAGATGGCCACCGCTGTCGACTCATCGATCGTGAAGTGCGCTGCAGCGACGCGGCGCACGGGCGTGGTGCCTACGATCGGCGACATCCGCATGCCGTACGCGACGTTGCGCACCCCGAGCAGTGTGGCCGAGGCGATCGCCGAGGGAAGCGCGGACACTCCCCCGGCGGCGAACACCCCGACGAAGGCGAACTGCGACCCGCCGGTGAACATCAACAGGCTGAGCACACACGACTGCCAGACGTCGAGACCGGATGCCACGGCGAGGGCGCCGAACGAGACGCCGTAGGCGCTGGTCGCGAGGACCACCCCCAGTGCCTCGCGCCAGACCTCGCGCTCGGCCCTCATCGGGCGATCGTTCGCTGTACTGAACACATGGTCATCATTCTGAACAACGTGAACCGAATAGTCAAGCGAACGATCGTTTGACATAATGAACGCATGGAGGATCTCCGAACCCGTATCGCCCGCACCCTGCGCAGAGAGCGCGAGCGAGCCGCCCTGTCCGTCTCCGAACTCGCACGCCGGGCCGGGATCTCGAAGGCGACCGTCTCGCAGCTCGAGACAGGCTCGGGCAATCCCAGCGTCGAGACCCTGTGGGCACTGGGCGTCGCACTCGGCGTGCCCTTCGCCGTGCTCGTCGATCAGCAGGCCAACGCGCCGACCCTCATCAGGGCCGAGGACCTCGCCGGCGTACCGTCGTCAGCGGCGGCATACAGCGCCACCCTGCTGTCGGCGAGTCCTCCGGGTGCACGCCGGGACGTGTATCTGATCCAGGCGGAGCCCGGTGAACATCGCCGCTCCGATCCGCACCACCCGGGGACCACCGAGCACGTGGTCCTCATCACGGGCCAGGCTCGGATCGGCCCGACGGACGCGCCGGTGCTGCTGGGCCCCGGCGACTACCTCTCGTATGCCGGAGACGCACCGCACGTCTTCGAAGCGATCGCCACCGGAACCAGCGCGGTTCTCATCTCCGAGCTCCGCTGAGCGCCGCTCCCGTCATGCCGAGACCCACCACCGCACGCATGCGGGGTGGGTCTCGGGTGGGAAGTGGTCAGTCGCGCGGCGGCTCAGTACCAGTTCACGGACTGCGAGTGACCCCATGCGCTGCACGGGGTGCCGTACACCGATGAGATGTACCCGAGGCCCCAGCGGATCTGAGTGGCCGCATTGGTCTGCCAGTCGGATCCGGCAGACGCCATCTTGCTTCCTGGCAGAGCCTGCGGAATCCCCGTCGCGCCTCCGGAGGCGTTGTACGCCTGGTAGTTCCAACCGGATTCCTTGGTCCACAGCGATTCCAGGCAGGAGAACTGATCGTCGCCCCATCCGTACTGGCTCGCCGCGATGTCACGCGCCACGGACTTCGCACCATCGACGGTGTTCGTCTGCGCGAGTGCCGCGGCTTCGGCCGCAGCCTGCTCCGCAGCGGCATCCGCAGCTGCCTTCGCCTGCTGAGCCGCGACGTACGACTCCTGCAAGGCGGCGGTCTCAGCGACGATCTCGTCCGTCCCTGTGACCGCATACGCCGTGAGGCTGGACAGCTCCCTGTTCGAGAACTCGCCTCGGTCCGCGAGCTGACCGACCCAGGCGGTCACGTCGGCCGTGTCGACAGCAGAGGGCGCGGCGCCGAGGTCGAGACCCGATGCCGCCACCTCGGCGTTGAGCGCCTCGGCCGCCGCGACGGCGTCCTGAGCGGCGACCATGGTGAGGGCCGAGTCGTCGGTGCTCTTCGCCAGCGCCTCCGGCTCACCGGTGACGAAGGACGCGACGTCGGCGACGGCGTCCGGCACCTCGGCGCCCGCGGCGGGGGCAGAGACGATGCCGACAGTGAGGGCGAGGCCGAGCACGCCTCCGGCGATCGTTCCGAGGATCAGGGTGGGGCGACGTGCAGTGATCGCGTTGCGAGCTGATGCCGCCGCGTGTGCGCGCCGAAGCGCACGGGTGTTCTGAAGCATGGGTTCGACTTTCGGGTCGTCGTACGCCCGTCGCAGGACACTCATCGGGAGATTTGCCCCAGGCGCAAGGTAACGATTCTGCAACGGCATGCCTGGACGTTTCGTGAGAAAGGGGCCCTGCCCTGCCGTTTCCGGCAGGACAGGGCCCCTTTTCTTAGACGATTCTCAGACGTTGGCGTCCTGGCGCTTCAGGCGAGCGGTCTCGCGCGCACGCGTGTTGGCGTCGAGGTTGACCTTGCGGATGCGGACGACCTCGGGAGTGACCTCGACGCATTCGTCGTCACGCGCGAACTCGAGGCTCTCCTCGAGGGTGAGCTGACGGGGCGGGGTCATCGACTCGAAGGTGTCGGAGCTCGCCGCACGCATGTTGGTGAGCTTCTTCTCCTTCGTGATGTTGACGTCCATGTCGTCGGCGCGCGAGTTCTCGCCGATCACCATGCCCTCGTAGACCTCCTGCGTGGGCTGCACGAAGAACGACATGCGCTCCTGCAGAGCGATCATCGCGAACGGGGTCACGACGCCCTGGCGGTCGGCGACGATGGAGCCGTTCTGGCGCGTCGTGATCGAGCCTGCCCACGGCTCGTAGCCGTGCGAGATCGCGTTCGCGATTCCGGTGCCGCGGGTCGTGGTGAGGAACTCGCTGCGGAAGCCGATGAGGCCACGAGACGGGACGATGAACTCCATGCGCACCCAGCCGGTGCCGTGGTTCGTCATGTTCTCCATGCGACCCTTGCGGTTCGCGAGCAGCTGCGTGATGGCGCCGAGGTGCTCCTCCGGCGTGTCGATCGTGAGGTGCTCGAACGGCTCGTAGGTCTTGCCGTCGATCTTCTTCGTGACCACCTGCGGCTTGCCGACGGTGAGCTCGAAGCCCTCGCGACGCATGTTCTCGACCAGGATGGCGAGAGCCAGCTCGCCACGACCCTGAACCTCCCAGGCGTCGGGGCGTCCGATGTCGACGACCTTGAGCGAGACGTTGCCGATCAGCTCCTTGTCGAGACGGTCCTTGACCATTCGAGCCGTGAGCTTGTGACCCTTGACCTTGCCCATGAGCGGCGACGTGTTCGTGCCGATCGTCATCGAGATGGCGGGGTCGTCGACCGTGATCGCCGGAAGCGGGCGGACGTCCTCGGGGTCGGCGATGGTCTCACCGATCGTGATGTTCTCGAAGCCGGCGATGGCGACGATGTCGCCGGGGCCGGCGGACTCGGCGGGGTAGCGCTCGAGCGCACGCGTCTTGAGCAGCTCGGTGATGCGTGCGTTCTGGTGCGTTCCGTCGGCACGGACCCAGGCGACGGTCTGGCCCTTCTTGAGCGTGCCGTTGAAGACGCGCAGCAGGGCGAGGCGACCGAGGAACGGGCTGGAGTCGAGGTTCGTGACCCAGGCCTGGAGCGGCGCCTCGTCGTCGTACGCCGGAGCGGGGACGTGCTCGAGGATCGCCTCGAAGAGCGGCTCGAGGTCGTCGTTGTCGGGCAGCGAGCCGTCGGCGGGACGGTTCTGCGATGCTGCGCCGGCACGACCGGACGCGTAGACCACCGGCACGTCGAGCAGAGCGTCGACGTCGAGGTCGGGCACGTCGTCGACGAGGTCGGAGGCGAGGCCGAGGAGCAGGTCGTGCGCTTCTTCCTCGACCTCGGCGATGCGAGCGTCCGGACGGTCGGTCTTGTTGACCAGGAGGATGACGGGCAGCTTGGACTCGAGGGCCTTGCGGAGCACGAAGCGCGTCTGCGGGAGCGGGCCCTCGCTGGCGTCGACGAGCAGCACGACACCGTCGACCATGGAGAGGCCGCGCTCGACCTCACCGCCGAAGTCGGCGTGGCCGGGGGTGTCGATCACGTTGATCGTGATCTCCTTGCCCTGAGCGTGCTTGCCCTTGTAGGTGATCGCCGTGTTCTTGGCGAGGATCGTGATGCCCTTCTCACGCTCGAGGTCGTTCGAGTCCATCGCGCGCTCATCGACGTGGGCGTGTTCACCGAACGAGCCCGTCTGACGCAGCATGGCGTCGACGAGGGTGGTCTTGCCGTGGTCGACGTGCGCGACGATTGCGACGTTGCGGAGGTCAGAGCGAAGGGCGTGCGCCATGCAGATGTCCTAAAGAGTGTGGGGTTTTGCCGAGAAGCCGACGTTCCAGACTATCGTATTCGGGCGAGTCGTTCCTGAGCGCTCGAAGTACGATCAGGAGCGTGACCGCCGCAGACCTCTCTTCCCCGCCTTCACGTGCTCGCCTGTGGTGGGAGATCGCGATCGTCCTCGCACTCGGTCTCGGTCAGTCCGCCGTCTACGCGATCGTCCAGCTGGCCTACCGCCTCACCGATGAGACGCCCCTCGCCGATCAGACCGCGACCCTCAATCCGTCCCGGAGCGACCGCGAGATCTTCGACCTGATCTACCAGATACTGTCGATCGGTTTCTCCCTCGTCCCCGTGCTGCTCGTCTGCTTCCTGCTGTGGCAGTCGTCCAGGCCGCATCTGGGCAGGCTGGGTCTCGACGGCACCCGCGTCGGACCGGATGTCGGTCGCGGGATCCTCCTGGTCGCGGCCATCGGCATCCCCGGTCTCGGTCTGTATCTCGCCGGGCGTGCCCTCGGACTCTTCGTCGCGGTCGACCCCGCAGGACTCGACACTCACTGGTGGACGATCCCCGTCCTCCTCCTCGCGGCAGCCCGCGCATCGCTGCAGGAGGAGTTCGTCGTGCTCGGCTATCTCTTCGCCCGACTCCGGCAGCTGGGCTGGGGGCCGTGGGCGATCATCCTCACCACGTCCGTGCTGCGCGCGAGTTACCACCTCTATCAGGGGCCGGGAGCGTTCATCGGAAACCTCGCGATGGGGCTGCTCTTCGGATGGCTGTTCCAGCGCAGCGGACGGCTCATGCCGTTCCTCGTCGCGCACTTCCTGATCGACGCGACGGTGTTCGTCGGCTACCCCTGGGCGGCGGCGACCTGGCCGATGCTGTTCGGGCTCCCCGGCTGACTGCTCTGCGCGATCAGCCGTTCGCGATGACGATCGACGCCACGGCCCCGAGCACGATGACGCCGAGCGCGATGAGCGCCTGAGAGTCCCAGGTGCGACGGATCGGAGCGTCAGCTGTCGACGGGGCTGCCTGCCAGCGGTCACGGATCTCGGTGAGCTCGCGGAGTCCGGCGGGCGCCTTGGCCTCGTCGTCCTCGCGCACCGGGCGCCGAATCGGACGCGCTCTCGCCGGTCCCCCATAACTCGAGACGTCCGAGCCGTCCTCGAGCGAGAACACGAGCTGCCAGCGCAGGTCGATATCGCGGACACGGCTCCAGCCGAATGACGTTCGGCGCAGCATGTTCTGCACCGTGGCACCCTCGCCGTCGACGCGCACGACAGAGACGAAGGCGATCTCGTAGACGACCCAGAGTCCGAGCAGCACCCACGGGGCGAGCAGGAGCATCTGGCCCCAGCCCGCGCGCACCACGGCGTCGCCGAGCAGGAAGATCGCCAGCAGCGTGCAGAGAACGAGGGAGACAGGCCCGGAGGCCGCACGGAATGTCCGTGCGGCCTCCGGTCGAGGTTCGGTGCTCACTCTCAGTGACCGCCGAGAGTGATCGTCGCCCCGGGAATCGCCTTCAGCAGGCGATCGGTGTACTCCTGCTGCGGGTTGGCGAAGATCTCGTCGACAGTGCCCTGCTCGACGATCCTGCCCTTCTCCATGACGCACACGAGGTCGCTCGACACGCGGACGACGGCGAGGTCGTGCGTGATGAACAGATACGTGAGCCCGAGCTCCGACTGGAGTTCGGCGAGCAGCTGCAGCACCTGATCCTGCACGAGCACGTCGAGCGCCGAGACGGCCTCGTCGAGCACGATGATGTCGGGCTTCAGCGCCAGTGCACGCGCGATCGCGACACGCTGACGCTGTCCGCCCGAGAGCTCGTTCGGGTAGCGGCTCGCGAGGACGCGCGGCAGTGAGACCTGGTCGAGCAGCTCCTCGACGCGTTCACGCTGCGAGGCACGATCGCCCACGCCGTGGATCTGCAGCGGCTCGGCGATCGTGTTGCCGATGTTGCGCAGCGGGTCGAGCGACCCATACGGGTCCTGGAACACCGGCTGCATGCGTCGACGGAGTCCGAATGCCTGAGCATTGGACAGCTTCGACACGTCCTGGCCGTCGATCTCGATGGTGCCGCTGGTGGGCTCCTCGAGCTTCAGCACCATCTTCGCGACGGTCGACTTCCCCGAGCCCGACTCCCCCACCAGCGCGAGGGTCTTGCCCTTGGGGATCTCGAACGACACGTCGTCGACCGCGCGGAAGGCCTCGCTGCGGAAGCCCCCCTGACGGATCCGATAGTCCTTCGTGAGCCCCGCGACGCGTACCGTCGGCGGGATGGCCGCGAGGCTGTCGCGGGTTTCGATCCCTTTGTCCTCCACCACCGCCTGGATGCGCTGCGAGGCCACGCTGGGCGCCGCGGCGACCAGCCGCTTGGTGTAGGGATGCTGCGGATTCTCGAGGATCTCGCGGCTCGGACCGGCCTCGACGATGTTGCCGCCGTTCATCACGATGATCTTGTCCGCGCGCTCGGCCGCGAGGCCCAGGTCGTGCGTGATCAGAAGCACCGAGGTGCCCTTGTCGCGCGTGAGCGTCGCCATGTGATCGAGGATCACGCGCTGCACCGTCACGTCGAGAGCCGAGGTCGGCTCGTCGGCGATGAGCAGCTTCGGGTCGGCCGCGAGGCCCATTCCGATCAGGGCACGCTGGCGCATTCCACCCGAGAACTGATGCGGGAACTGGTGCAGACGCTTCTCGGCGTCGGCGAGCCCGGCCTGCTGCAGCACCTCGACCGTGCGCGCCTTCGCGGCTTCGCGACCCTGGGCGATGCCGTTGGCACGGATCGCCTCTTTCACCTGGAACCCGATGCTCCAGACAGGATTGAGGTTCGACATCGGGTCCTGCGGCACGAAGCCGATGTCCCGACCGCGGACGGCCTCGATCTCACGACGGTTGAGCGTCGTGAGCTCGCGCCCCTCGAGGGTGATGGACCCAGCGGTGACCTGACCGGTGCCGGGCAGCAGGTTCACGATGGCCGTGGCCGTCGTGGACTTCCCTGAGCCGGACTCCCCGACGATCGCGACGGTCTCTCCCGGCATGACGTCGAAGCTGACTCCGTGGAGCACTTCGCGCAGGCCCTCCTGCGTGCGGAACGCGACGGTGAGATCGCGGATGCTCAGCAGCGGGACCTGGTCGGTGATTCGCTCGCTCATCGGCGTGCCCTCGCCTTCGGGTCGAGGGCGTCTCGGATGAGCTCGCCCAGGGTGACGAACGCCAGCACCGCGAGGGTGAGCGCGATCGACGGATAGATGAGTGCCATCGGCGCGACACGCAGCGAGGCCTGGGCATCGCCGATGTCGTTACCCCACGACATCACGTCGCTGCCGAGACCGACGCCGAGGAACGACAGCGTCGCTTCGGCGACGATCGCCCCCGCGAGGCCGAGCGTCGAGACGACGAGCAGCGGCGCGATCGCGTTCGGAATGACGTGGTTCAGAAGGATCTTGAACTTCGACTGTCCGAGCGCCTGTGAGGCGATGACGAAATCGGCCTGACGCACACGGAGCACCTCGGCACGCACGACACGGGCGGTGGACGCCCACGCGAACCCGCCGATCGCGAACGCGAGCGTCCAGACCGAACGGGAGTCACGGAACACGGTCATCACGACCACGGCCGCGAGGATGTACGGGATCGCGAAGAAGATGTCGCCGATGCGCGACAGCAGGCCGTCGAGCCATCCGCCGTAGAAGCCGGCGAGCGCCCCCATGATCAGGCCCAGAAGCGACGAGATCACGGTCGCGATCAGCCCGACAGCGAGGGAGGTCTGCGACCCCCACACGATACGTGCGTAGATGTCGCATCCCTGGAACGTGAATCCGAGTGGATGCCCGTCCGCCGGACCGCCGTTGCTGTTCGACAGCTGGCAGTCGGCGTTCGGTGGCGTGGCGGTGAACAGCGCCGGCCACAGCGCCATCACGAAGAAGAAGAGCGCGAGCACGATCGAGAACCAGAACAGCGGACGACGACGCAGGTCGAACCAGGCGTCTCGCCACAGGTTGCTGGGCTTGTCGGAGATGCGGACGGCGTCGACCGAAATCGACTCCGTCTCGATCGGAGCGACGTAGTGCTTCTGAGATGTGGGATCAGGCATAGCGAATCCTCGGGTCGAGCAGACCGTAGAGCAGGTCGATGAGAAGGTTCACCAACACGTACAGGATGACGAACACGGTCACGAACGAGACGACCGTGGGTCCCTCCCCGCGCTGGATCGCCTGGAACAGCGTGTTTCCCACACCGGGGACGTTGAAGATGCCCTCGGTGACGGTGGCCCCCACGAGCAGCACGCCGAAGTTCGTGGCGGAGTTGGTGATCACGGGGATCAGCGAGTTGCGCAGCACGTGCACGGGCAGCACGCGATTGCGTGAGAGCCCCTTGCTGTACGCGGTGCGCACCCAGTCCTGGTTCAGGGTCTCGATGACCGAGCTGCGCATCAACCGCATACTCACGGCGTAGAGGCTGAATCCGAGCACGATCGCCGGCAGCCAGAGACCGCCCCAGTCGTTGTCCGCGCCGACCGTCGGCTTGAACCATCCGAGCTGGATCGCGAGGAAGTACTGCGCGAGGAACGCGACCACGAAGATCGGGATCGCGATCGCGACCAGCGCCACGATGAGCGAGACGTTGTCGAACAGCTTGCCCTTGCGCAGCGCCGAGATCGTGCCGATGATGATCGCCAGCACGAATTCGATCGCGATGGCCATCACCGCGAGGCGACCGGTGACGGGAAGCGTCGCGGCGAGCACGGCAGACACGGGCCGGCCGGAGTAGGTGGTGCCCAGGTCGCCCTGGAACACGCCCGTGATGTAGTACCAGTACTGCACGATGAACGGGTCGTTCAGGTGGTACTGCTCGCGCAGCTGGGTGACGACCGCCGGGCTCGGGGTCTTGTCACCGAACAGGGCGAGAATCGGGTCGCCGGGCATGGCGAACACGAGGAAGTAAATGAGCAGGGTGGCTCCGAAGAAGACCGGGATCACCTGCAGAAGACGTCTCAGAATGTAACCGAGCATCCGCTTGTCCCTTCTTAGAGGGCAGAGAAAGCCTCGAACACAAGCCTGTGAGGCGGTGACGAAGAATCGTCACCGCCTCACAGGTGAAGTGCCGTCAGACTTTACTCGCCGGCCTTCGTGATCTCGTAGTACAGCGGAACCGAGTTCCAGCCGAACGTGACGTTGTCGACGTTCTCGCTGAAGCCACCGGTCACGTTCGAGTACCACAGCGGGATCGCGGGCAGGTCCTGGAACAGAACCTCCTGCGCCTTGGTGAAGTCCTCGATCTGCGCATCGGGGTCGGGGTTGCTGATGCCGGCCGAGATGAGGTCGTCGAACTCGGGGTTCGAGTAGTCACCGTCGTTCGAGCCTGCGCCCGTGGCGTAGAGCGGTCCGAGGAAGTTGTACAGACCCGGGTAGTCGGCCTGCCATCCGGAACGCGCTGCCGTGGTGATCGAGCGGTCGTTGATCTTCGTGCGAAGATCCTGGAACGTCGGGTACGGGTCACCCGATGCCTCGATACCGAGCGTGTTCTTGATCTGGTTCGACACCGCGTCGACCCAGGCGTCGTGCCCGCCGTCGGAGTTGTACGCGATCTTGAACTCGCCGTCCCACGGCGAGATGGCGTCGGCCTCGGCCCACAGCTCCTTCGCCTTCTCGGGGTCGAAGTCGAGGACCTCGCTACCGGGAACCGAGTCCGACCAGCCCGCGATGACCGGCGACGTGAAGTCGGCTGCCGGGGTGCGGGTGCCCGAGAAGATGGTCTCGGTGATCTCTTCGCGGTTGATCGCCATCGACAGCGCCTGACGACGCAGCTGGCCCTCTTCGCCGCTGAAGTGCGGGAGGAACTGGCCGATGGTGAACGACTGGAACACGGCCGACGGCTGGTTCACTGCGCGGTCGCCGAGTTCGTCGGCGAAGACCGGGAGCGAGCCGGTCGGGATCGCGTCGATCACGTCGACCTCGCCACCCTGCAGGTCGGCGTACGCCGCTTCCTGCGTCGCGTAGAACTTGATCGTCAGACCGCCGTTGGCCGCCTTGCGGGGACCGTCGTAGTCGTCGTTGCGGACGAGGTCGATCTGCACGTCGTGCTGCCACGCGTCTTCGCCGTCGATCATGTACGGGCCGTTGCCGATCGGCAACTGGCCGAAGGCTTCCATGTCCTCGAAGGCTGCATCGGGCAGCGGGTAAAACGCCGAGTATCCGAGGCGCAGCGCGAAGTCGGAGGCCGGCTTGTTCAGCGCGATCGTGAAGGTGTAGTCGTCGACCTGCTGCAGGCCGGCCATGTCGCCCTGCGCGCCGAAGACGTCGTCATCGGGGTTCGCCGGGTCACCCGGGTCATTGATGAACCCCTCGATGTCCTCGAAGAAGTAGCCCGAGAGCTGAGCGTTCTCGGCCTGTGCTCCGTAGTTCCACGCCTTGATGAAGTTGTCGGCGGTGACTTCTTCACCGTCGGTGAAGGTCAGACCTTCCTTGATCTTGACGGTGAGGTTCTGCGGGTCCTCCGTGGTGATCTCCTCAGCCACGTCGTTGACCGGCTTGCCGTCGGCGTCGTAGTAGATCAGACCGGCGAAGATCTCGTCGAGGATCTTTCCGCCACCCACCTCGTTGGTGTTGGTGGGGATCAGCGGGTTCTCGGGCTCCGAGCCGTTCGTCGTGATGATGGCGTCCGCGTCACCGGTTGCACCGGATCCGCCGTCGCCGTCGTCGCTTCCACCGCTCGCGCAGCCCGCGAGCGCCAGGGCGCCGATCGCGAACAGCGCAGTGCCCGCAAGGGCGATCTTGTTGCGCTTCACTTTGTGTCCTCCTGTGGACGGGTATTCATCAGACTGCGCGCTCATCGTCGAACGCGTAGGGATAGTTGACTGTAACCCGCGATTCAGAGGACATCGCACTCGGCTAATGAACCGTTACTGAGTGGTGACCAACTGTAATATCGCGGAAACATGCTCGCCCGAGGGCGACCGTTGCCTCTCCCGATCGCCCTGGCTAGATTGAACGGACCAACCGGAGGGAAGTCGAAGATGACTGGAATGAAGAAGAAGTTGATGGGTGCGGCGGCGGGGCTCGCACTCAGCGTCGGTCTGGTGGCGGGAGCACCGTTGGCCGCTGCGGCAGCCGGCTGGGCGGGTGCCTACGTCGACGCGAGCCACTGTCAGGCCGATCGACGTCTGTACATGCAGGAGGGCTACAGCACCGGCCCGTGCGTCAACCGCGCAGGGCTGCCGGGATTCTGGTTCTCGTACTCCTGAACCGAACGACGAAGGGCCGGATGCCGTCGGCATCCGGCCCTTCCTCGTGATCTCTCAGGCGAAGGCCTCGATCGGCGGGCAGGCGCACACGAGGTTGCGGTCTCCGTAGGCCTGATCGATGCGGCGCACC
Organism: Microbacterium sp. APC 3901; assembly: GCF_030407765.1. Lineage (GTDB taxonomy): Bacteria > Actinomycetota > Actinomycetes > Actinomycetales > Microbacteriaceae > Microbacterium. Next base: position 129,082 of record NZ_JASDCU010000009.1, on the reverse strand, counting down.
GGCGGCCAGTACTTGCCTGCTACCAGGGCATGCACCGGATAGGCGGCATCCTCGCGGGTGTAGGCGTGGTTCCACTCCCCTGAGATGAGTGAGACCGCGGTGTGCGGAGCGTGGACCAGCGGGTTGTCGTCGGCGGGCCAGCGGCCCGCGGCGACGGCATCCGCCTCGGCCTTGATCATGATCATCGCCTCGATGAACCGCTCGATCTCGCCGAGGTCCTCGGACTCCGTGGGCTCGACCATGAGCGTCCCCGCGACGGGGAACGACATGGTCGGAGCGTGGAAGCCGTAGTCGATGAGGCGCTTCGCGACGTCGTCGACCGTGATCCCGGTCGCCTCTTTGAGCGGACGCAGGTCGAGGATGCACTCGTGCGCGACGCGTCCGTCCTCACCCGCGTACAGCACCGGGTAGTGCTCGCCGAGGCGCGCGGCGATGTAGTTCGCCGACAGGACGGCGGCGGCAGTGGCGTGTCGGAGACCGTCAGACCCCATCATGCGCACGTACGACCACGAGATCGGCAGGATCCCGGCCGATCCGTACGGCGCCGCCGATACGGCGCCGCCTCCGAAGACGAATCCGCCCGCGTGCTCTGCCCGCTGCGCCAGCGGGTGCGACGGAAGGTACGGAGCGAGGTGCGCCTTCGCCGCGACCGGACCCACGCCGGGGCCACCGCCGCCGTGCGGGATCGCGAAGGTCTTGTGCAGGTTGAGGTGCGAGACATCACCGCCCAGATCGCCGAACCGGGCGTACCCGAGCAGCGCGTTGAGGTTGGCGCCGTCGACGTACACCTGACCGCCCGCATCGTGCACCGCGGTGGTGATCTCGACCACGTCCTGCTCGTACACACCGTGTGTGGACGGGTAGGTGATCATGAGCGCGGACAGCTCATCGGCGTGCGCCGCGATCTTCGCCCGCAGGTCGTCGAGGTCGACGTTGCCGAGCTCGTCGCAGGCCACGACGACGACCCTCATACCTGCGAGCACCGCGGAGGCCGCGTTCGTGCCGTGCGCAGAGGACGGGATCAGGCACACGGTGCGCCGCGCGTCGCCGTTCGCGAGGTGGTAGCCGCGGATCGCGAGCAGCCCGGCGAGCTCACCCTGCGAACCCGCGTTCGGCTGCAGGGAGACGGCGTCGTATCCGGTGACCTCGGCGAGCCATGCCTCGAGCTGCGTGATCATGTCGAGATACCCCTCGACATCCGCTGCCGGTGCGAACGGGTGGATTCCCGCGAACTCCGGCCACGTGATCGATGCCATCTCGGTCGCCGCGTTGAGCTTCATCGTGCACGACCCGAGCGGGATCATGCCGCGGTCGAGCGCGTAGTCGCGGTCGGCCAGGCTCTTGAGGTAGCGCATCATCGCCGTCTCGCTGCGGTGCGCGTGGAAGACGGGGTGCGTGAGGTACTCGTCCTGACGCAGCAGCTCGCCGGGAAGGCCGCCCTGCGATCCTGAGCCGAAGAACCCGAACGCCCGTTCCCGAGCCCCGCCGAAGACCTGAGCCACCTGGTGGAGCTCGCCGACCGTCGTGGTCTCGTCGACCGAGATCCCGACCGTGTCGGCGTCGGCGGCATGCAGCAGGATGCCGAAACCGTGGTGCGCCTGCTCCGCGTACTCCGCCGCACGCCCCGGTACACGCACCTGGATGGTGTCGAAGAACGAGTCGTGGACGACATCGGAGCCTGCGTCGACGAGCCAGTCGCGCAGCATCGCGGTCTTCGCCGCGACCTCCCGAGCGATCGCCTTCAGGCCATCGGGCCCGTGATAGACCGCGTACATCGAGGCCATCACGGCGAGCAGCACCTGAGCGGTGCAGATGTTGCTGGTCGCCTTCTCGCGGCGGATGTGCTGCTCGCGGGTCTGCAGAGACAGTCGGTAGGCCGGCTTGCCGTCTGCATCGACCGAGACGCCGACGAGGCGCCCCGGCAGCTGCCGCTCGAGTCCTGCGCGCACGGCCATGTAGCCTGCGTGCGGACCGCCGAAGCCGATGGGCACGCCGAAGCGCTGGGTCGTTCCGACCGCGACATCGGCGCCGAGCGATCCTGGCGAGGCGATCAGAGTGAGCGCGAGCAGGTCGGCCGCGACGACGGCGAGCCCGCCGGCGAGGTGCGCTGCATCGATCACGGCGCTCGGGTTCCAGACCCGCCCGGAAGCGCCGGGGTACTGGATGAACACGCCGAACAGCTCGGAGGGAAGCTCCTCACCGGCAGCGAAGTCGACCGACACCAGCTCGATGCCGACTGCCTCCGCACGGGTCTCGAGCAGCGCCTTCGTCTGCGGGAACGCATCCGCGTCGACGGCGAAGACATTCGACGCCTTCTTCGACGCACGGCGTGCCAGCAGCATCCCCTCGACGACGGCCGTCGACTCATCGAGCATCGACGCGTTCGCAGTGGTGAGACCGGTGAGCTCTGCGACCATCGTCTGGAAGTTGATCAGCGCCTCGAGGCGACCCTGCGAGATCTCCGGCTGATACGGCGTGTAGGCCGTGTACCAGGAGGGGTTCTCGAGCACGTTGCGCTGGATCACCTGAGGGGTGACCGTGCCGTAGTACCCGAGGCCGATCATGGGACGGTTCACCGTGTTGCGTGACGCGAGCGCCCGCAACTCGGCGAGCGCCTCGGTCTCGCTCGCAGCGCGCGGGATGATCGAGTCCGCAGAGGCGGAAGTGAAGATCGAAGCGGGCACGGCCTGGCGCATCAGCGCCTCGACAGGGCTCCAGTCCTCGAGCCCCGACTCGACGCCCAGGGCATCGAGCATCTGACGCTGGGCGGCGGCGGTGGTTCCGATATGACGATCGGCGAAAGAGACCACTGGTCGATCAGCCCTCCGTGAGAGCGACGTATGCGTCGCGGTCCATCAGGCCGTCGAGCGCACCGGCGCCGACGGAGACCTTGATGAGCCAGCCTCCGGCGAACGGCTCGGCGTTCACGAGCGAGGGGTCGTCGACGACGGCGTCGTTGATCTCGACGACCGTGCCCGTGACCGGGGCGTAGAGCTCGCCAACCGACTTGGTCGACTCGATCTCACCCACGACCGAACCGGCGGTGACCTCGGTGCCGACGGCCGGGAGCTCGACGAAGACGACGTCGCCGAGCTTGTCGGCCGCATAGTCGGTGATGCCGATCGTCACGGCATCGCCGTCAGCGGCGATCCACTCGTGCTCGTCGGTATAGCTGAGTGCGTTGAGATCGGTCATTTCATCCTCCGGTAGAAAGGCAGGGCGGTCACGGTCGCGGGGATCCTGGTTCCCCGCACATCAAGGAATACTGCGGTTCCCGCCGCAGCGGAAGAAGGGGCGACGTAGGCCATCGCGATCGGATGACCGAGTGTCGGGCTGAGGGCACCACTCGTGATCTCACCGAGGACGACACCGTCTGCGTCGACCACCGAGTACCCTGCTCTTCCCGCGCGCTTGCCCTCGGCGACGAGACCGACGAGCACGGGAGCATCGGATGCGGCATCCACCGCTCCCTTGCCGATGAAGTCGTCTTTGTCGGAGATGACGACCCGGCCGAGCCCTGCCTGCGACGGCTTCGTCTCGCGCGAGAGCTCGTGACCGTAGAGGGGCATGCCGGCCTCGAGCCGCAGGGTGTCGCGCGCCGCGAGACCCGCGGGGACGAGCCCGTGCTCCTGGCCCGCCTCTACGAGTGCGTCCCACAGGGCGGGCGCATCGGCGACTCGCACGAGCAGTTCGAATCCGTCTTCGCCGGTGTACCCGGTGCGTGCGAGGAGCAGGGGCGCGCCGAGGAACGTCGCGTCGGCCCACGCGTAGTACTTCTGCTCGCCCCACGGGGTGCCGAGGTCGGAGATGCCCGTCGTGGACGACAGGATCGCCTCGGAAGCCGGCCCCTGCACGGCGAGCAGAGCGTACTCGTCTGAGACGTCCTCGACGTCGACTCCTCTGTCTCCGATGAATCCGGCGAAGCTGCGGTCCTCGCCCTCGGCACGGGCGGGCATCTCGCGCTCGATCCGCGACGGGAACGAGCGCACCCGTGAGGCGAATGCCGAGTCGACGAAGCCGCGGTTGCCTGCGTTCGCGATCACGAGGAAGCGGTCCTGCGCGAGCCGGTAGACGATGACATCGTCGATGATCCCGCCGTCCTCGGCCAGCATCAGCGAGTACTTCGCCTTGCCCACCGACATTGCCGACAGTCGGCCCGCGAGCGAATAGTCGAGGAAGTCCCCGGCGAAGTCGCCGGTGACGAGGAACTCCGCCATGTGGGAGATGTCGAAGATGCCTGCAGCCTGACGCACGGCATGGTGCTCGGCGAGATCGGACGTGTATCGCACCGGCATCTGCCATCCGCCGAAGTCGGTGAACGACGCGCCGAGCGCTTCGTGGCGATCACGCAGAGGAGTGTAGCGAGGGTCGGACATGGAGTTCTCCCGGGCTGGGTCGGGCGGAGCAGCGACGCTGCTCCTGGGAACTCCCCCTCTGTCATGGGCCTGAGAGCTTCGCCCAGAGACTGGGCTTTCACCGTCGGCGGAGCCCGAGCGCTAAAACTTCGCTCGTTATCGCTTTTCAGAGTGGCCGGAACCGCGCGGTACGCGTACCTGAGAGATTGGCGGGGAGGCTTGCTCCTTCGGTGCCCGGCTGCGTTCGCCGGGGCTCTCCCGCGTGGGTCATTCGGCCTGTCTTCAGTTGTGGCCTCAGTCTAGCTGGTCGATGTCATCGGCACAGGCCTCAGAAAGCCGCGCTCTCCCGTGGCCGTCGAACGGACGGACACGGGAGAGCGCGCAGGGCGAGGATGCCGTCAGCGGCCTGCCAGTTCGGCTCTGACTTCGTCGCGCAGTCGTCCGAGATTCTCGGGTTCGGGCGCGGCGCCCAGAAGCGTCTTCGTGTACTCGTGCTGCGGATTGAGGATGACGTCGTCGGCGGGGCCGCGCTCGACGACATCGCCCTTGTAGAGCACCATGATCTCGTCGCTGAAGTGGCGGGCGGTGGCGAGGTCGTGCGTGATGTAGAGCACCCCCAGGTTCTCCTCCCGCTGCAGATCGGCGAGCAGGTTCAGCACCCCCAGACGGATCGACACGTCGAGCATCGAGACCGGCTCATCCGCGACGATGAATCGCGCGCCCGGCGCCAGCGCCCGCGCGATCGCGACACGCTGTCGTTGGCCGCCCGAAAGCTCATGCGGGCGGCGTTCGGCGAAGCTCTCGCCGGGTGACAGCCGCACGCGCTCGAGCAGCTCGATGGCGCGCGCCCGTACCTGGGCGCTCGAGAGCTTCGGATGATGCAGTCTGATCGGGCGCTCGAGGTGATGGACGATCGTGTGGAACGGGTTCAGCGAGGCGAACGGATCCTGGAAGACCATCTGCACCTGCGAGCGGTACGCCTCCACGGCGCGGCCCCGCATGCCCGAATCCTTGCCGTCGAGCAGGATCTGTCCGCTCGACGGCGTCTCGAGCTTCATCAGCATCCTGGCGATGGTCGACTTGCCCGACCCGGATTCGCCGACGAGGGCGACCGTCTTTCCCGCCTCGATCGTGAACGAGACGTCCTTGACGGCGTGCAGGACCGACGTCTTGAGGCCGGATCGCCGCGTGAAGTCCTTCACCAGGTTGCGTGCCTCGAGGGTGTGAGTGCTCATCGGATCTCCTCCTGACTGGGCTGGTTGCCGGTGCGGACGAAGTCTCCACGCTCGCCGGTCAGACTCGGGAAGCTCGACAGCAGCTTCTTGGTGTATTCGTGCTTCGGGGTGCGGTAGATCTCCTCCGCCGTGCCCTCTTCGACGATCTGCCCCTGGAGCATCACGGCGATGCGGTCGCTGATCTCGATCAGCATCGGGAGGTCGTGGGTGATGAAGATCACCGCGAACCCCAGCCGCTCGCGCAGCCGCATGATCTCGCGGATGATCCCCCGCTGCACGACCACGTCGAGCGCCGTGGTCGGCTCGTCCATGATCATCACCTGCGGATCCAGCGCGAGCGCCATGGCGATCATCATGCGCTGGCGCATGCCACCCGAGAGCTCGTGAGGGAAGCTCGTCAGCCGTGACGGGTCGACGCCGACGAGAGTGAGGAGCTCCTCGGCCCTCGCCTGCTTGTCCTTTTTGGACATGCCGGGGCGATGGGTGTCGAAGATGTCGAAGATCTGCGCCCGGACGCTGATCACCGGGTTGAGCGAGTTCATCGCGCCCTGGAACACCATCGAGATCTTGTCCCAGCGGAATGCCCGCAGGCCGTCTCCGTCGAGGGCGACGATGTCGATATCGTGGCCCTCGCGGTTATGGAACACGATCTCGCCACCGGTCATCAGCGCCGGTGCCTTGAGCAGCCGATTCATGCCGTAGGCGAGCGTCGTCTTGCCGCAGCCCGATTCGCCGGCCAGACCCAGGATCTCTCCTCGGTTGAGTGTGAGGGAGACATCGCGCACCGCCTTCACGGGCGGGTCGACCTCGTACTCGATCGACACGTGGCGTGCGGTCAGAACTGCTTCCGGAGCGCTCATGCGGCGAGTCCCTTCGTCTTGGCCGCCTTGCGCACACGGCGTGCCGCATCCGGCGCGTTGCGGAGCTTGGGGTTGATGACCTCGTCGATCGCGAAGTTGATGAGTGCGAGTCCCGCTCCGAGCAGAGCGATCATGATTCCCGGTGGGACGAACCACCACCACGCGCCTCGGCCGAGCGCCTGGCCCGACTGCGCATCGTTGAGGATGGTCCCCCATGTGATCGACGAAGTGGGGCCGAGACCGAGGTAGGAGAGACCGGCCTCGCCGAGGATCGCGAAGATGATCGCGAACAGGAACTGCGCGGTGAGCAGCGGCAGCAGGTTCGGCATGATCTCGACCAGGATCACCCGGAAGGACCTCTCGCCCGCGACCTTCGACGCATAGACGTAATCACGGGTCCGGAGTGAACGAGTCTGCAGACGCAGCACGTAGGCGGCGCCGGCCCAGGACGTGATGCCGAGCACGAAGGCCACGAGCTGCCAGTTGCGCTCCGGGACGAACGATGCGATCACCATGACCAGCGGCAGTCCGGGAATCACGATCATGACGTTGGTGAGCAGTGCGAGCGCGTCCTCACGCCATCCGCCGAGGTATCCGGCGAGAACCCCGAAGAGAAGAGACAGGATGATGGCGATGCCGCCGGCGACGACGCCGACCAGGAGCGACCCCTGCGCGCCGATCGCGAGCTGGGCGAACATGTCGTTGCCGAGCTTGGTGGTTCCGAGCCAGTGCTCCGGAGACGGCGGGAGCAGGGCCGGGTTGTCGGTGCTCCTCGGATTCTGCGAGAAGATCGGCGCGATGATCGCGAAGAGCACGATCGACAGGACGATGACAGCGCCGACGACGAACTTCGGCGAGGTGATCGGGAGCACGCGGCGGCGCTTGCGCCCCCGCTGGGTCGCCAGCGAGATGGTGCTCGCGGGCTGGGTCGTGGGCTGATCCTTCGTGATCAGCACTGCGTTCTCGGTGTCAGACATTCTGGCGAGCCCTCGGGTCGATGAAGCCATAGACGAGGTCCATGATGAAGTTGGCGGCGAGCACCGTGATGGTGATGACGAGGAACAGTCCCTGCATCAGTGCGTAGTCGTTGTTCGTGACCGCCTGGAACATCAGCTTGCCGATGCCCGGATAGGTGAACACCTGCTCCATGACGATCGATCCGGCCACGACGAATCCCAGGGTGATCGAGAAGCCTGCGATCGAGGGGATCGCGGCGTTTCGGGCCGCATAGGTGGTCATGATGCGACGAGGACGGAGTCCCTTCGCCTCGGCCGTGAGCACGTAGTCCTCGGCCATGGTCTGCACCATCATGTTGCGCATTCCGAACATCCAGCCGCCGACCGACGAGATGACGATCGTCAGGGCGGGAAGCAGTGCGTGCGAGAGCGCATTCGTGAAGAACGCCCAGGTCGGCTCAGGTCCGTCGGGGAACTCGAAGACGTCGTATCCGCCGAAGATGGGGAACCAGCCGAGTCCGACCGCGAACACCGAGACGAGGAGCAGCGCCATCCAGAAGTACGGGATCGACTGCAGCACGGTGGTCGCCGGGATCAGGTGGTCGACCCAGGTACCGCGCTTCCACCCCGCCCAGGCGCCGAGAGCGACGCCGAGGATGAAGGAGATCACCGTCACCGTGCCGACGAGGATGAGCGTCCAGGGCAGCGCCTGGCCGATCAGCTCGCTCACCGGCGCGGGGAATTTCGTGACGGAGATGCCCAGGTCCCCCTGGAACATGCGACCCCAGTAAGCGATGTACTGCTCCCAGAGAGAAGAGTCATCGCCGCCGAGAAGCAGCTTGATGTTGCGGATCGTGGTCTCGGAGACCTCGCCGCCCGCTCGCTGCATCTTGGCGATCATGATGTCCGCCGGGTTCCCCGGCATGAGCCGGGGAAGCAGGAAGTTGAGTGAGATCGCGGCCCACAGCGTGAACGCGTAGAACCCGATTCTTCGTGCATAGAATTTCATGTCACTGACCTTGCTTCCTGCTCCCCCGACTCATTCGCTTACTTGACCGGCTCGAGCTGCGTCAGGACGTAGCCCGCTGCGATCGCTCCCCAGGACGGCGGGAAGGCGTAGAGGTCCTCCTCGGTCGGCCACCCCGTGAAGTCCTTCGTGTTGTAGAAGGTCTGCGTCGCGTTGATCACGAGCGGGATGTAGGGCAGGTCGCGCACGATCTCGGTCTGGATCGTGGCGTACAGCTCCTTCTTCTCGGCCTCATCGTTCGTGCTGATGGCCGACTGGATGGCGGTGTCGACCACGGGGTTGCTGTACCGGCTGAAGTTCCAGCGGCCGGCAGGCACCTCGGCGCCGACCGGGCTGGTGGACTCGACCGCCGTGCCGCCGAACCAGTCGCGGTAGATCTGGAATGGGTCGGCCACGGACGTGCCGATCACCCCGCCGACGATCAGCTGGAAGTCGCCGCCCTGGCGGGCGTCGGAGAACTCCTGCCACTGCACCGTCGATGCCGTGACCTTGATGCCGGCTGCTTCGGCCTGCTCGGCGATCAGCTTCGCGGCGTCGTTGTAGTCTGTCCAGCCGTCGACCGAGATCAGGCTGAGCTCGAGCGGCACGCCGTCCTTCGCGTAGTAGTCGCCGTCCTTGGTGTAGCCGGCAGCCTCGAGGATCTCGCCCGCCTCTGCGGCGTCCGCCTCCTGGGGGCTGACCTCGTTGGCCGAGTCCGCGACCCACTTCTCATCACGCGGCAGGAGAGCGAAGGTGGGCGAGATGTCGCCGGTCAGGCCGACGAATGCCTTGTCCTTGATCGCCGCACGGTCGATGGCGACGTTGAGCGCCTGGCGAACCGCGACATCGGTCTGCGGACCCGCGCAGCCGAGCTCGGCGTTCGAGCAGGTGTAGAGCACCGTCGGGTCCTGCGGGGTGTTGATCCACTCGATCGCGCCGTTGCCCGTGACGTCGTCCGGGTTCGGGATGAACATGCCCGTCCAGTCGAGCTTGCCCGCGGCGAGCAGGTCCTGAGCGGTCTGGTTGTTGTCGACCGCGATGTACTGGACCTTCTTGACTCCGAGCTCGTCGGCGTCGCGGAAGTTCTCGTTGGCGACGAGCGTGTACGACTCGCTGGTCGTCTTGTCGACCACGTAGGCGCCGGAACCGACCGGCTCCTCGTTGGCGAAGTTGGCGAAGTCGGCGACCTCCGACCAGACGTGCTCGGGAAGGATGTAGGTCGACCCGAGGCGCTGGAACTCGGTCGTGTACTGCGCGGTCGTGTAGGTGAGCACGACCGTCGTGTCGTCCGTCGCCTCGGCAGAGACCAGACCGTTGCCCTCGGGGTTGTTCGCCTCGTAGGAGAACGAGAACGCGACATCGGCCGCAGTGAGCGGCTCTCCGTCACTCCATGTGAGGTCGGGCTTGATGGTGATCGTGATCGCCGTGCCGTCCTCGTTGTACTCGAACGAGTCGCCGATCAGACCGATCGGTTCGGCATCGGCCGTCTTGTTGAAGAAGAACAGCGGCTCGTAGATCGGCCCGAGCGCGCCGTGGAGCACGGTCGGGGCGAACGGGTTGTAGTTCGCGGTGATGGGGGTCTGGCTGCCGGCCCACACACGAAGAGCCCGGTCGCCGTCGCCGCCGCTCCCCTCGTTGCCGCCGCCTGCGCCACAGGCGGTCAAACCCAGGGCGAGGACGGATGCCCCCGCCACAGCGGTGAGCGCGATCTTGCGCCTTCCGTTACGGATCATTCTGTATTTCCTCTCGGTGCTGCACTGCAGGAGGGATCTCCGGATGGAGCCGAGCCCCGAGCGGGACTCGTGACAGATCCCCCGAAAGGGATTTGTTAGGACAGTAACCTAACAAATAGCCAACATGGCAACAAGACTCCGGAACGCTGGTATATAACGTTTCGGCCTCGCGTGCGTCGCGGCGTCATATGCGCCCACTAAAGGTCGCGAAGACACTAAGATCGTCCTCGGAGGTTAGGGTACCCATGACTCAAACCAGAGGCATCGATGTCGCCGTGTCGACCGTGATCCTCACGCTGCGTCGCACCGACGACGGCGCGGCGGTGCTCGCGTTGCCGCTGGTGCTGCGCACCCGGGAGCCGTTCGCCGACCAGTGGGCTCTGCCCGGTGGATGGCTGACTCCGACCGAATCCCCCGTCGACACCGCCGCCCGAACGCTCGCGGAGACCACGGGGCTCACCCCCAGCTACCTCGAGCAGCTCTACGCATTCGGGGCCGTCGACCGCTCCCCCACCCGCGTGGTGTCGATCGTCTACTGGGCGCTGCTGCGGCAGGACGACGTCGATGCGCAGAGCGCCGCGCATCGCGCATCCGGTCTCGCTCCCGAGAACGTCCGCTGGTTCGATCTCGGCGACCTGCCGCCGCTCGCCTTCGACCACCGGAAGATCGTCGACTATGCCCTCTGGCGCCTGCGCAGCAAGGTCGGGTACAGCCGCGTCGCCCATGGGTTCCTCCCTGCGGAGTTCACCCTCGCCGACCTCCGCGAAGCATACGAGGCGATCCTCGGCAAGCACCTGGATCCGGCCAACTTCCGCCGTCAGGTCGAGTCCGCCGGCAACCTCCTCCCCACCGACCGGTTCCGCACCGGCAGCCACCGACCCGCCCGCCTGTACCGATACAACACCGACGTCGAACTGGCCGATCGCGGCCCGCTCGGCCCAGAGGAGACGAGCACCCGATGAGCATCACCTTCGTTCCGACGCCGTCCGTCCCGCCGATCGACGCCTCCGTCGACCACACGATCCAGTCGATCGTGTCGGGAGCATCGACAGATGCGACATGCACGACCGATCTCGCCGTGGGTCCCTGGGACTTCGATTCCCGCCCCGGCTACGGCCCTGGTTCGTCGATGGGCGACGTCATCCCGACCGGGGCGCCGCGGCAGGGAGAGCTCCCCGCCGAGTACCGCGAGGCGAGCGAGGACGACCTCGACGAGCGCATCCGCGCGGCGAAGGCGACGCTCGGCGACCGTGCCGTCGTCCTCGGACACTTCTACCAGCGCGAAGAGGTGGTGCGGCACGCCGACTACGTGGGCGACTCGTTCCAGCTCGCGACCGCCGCGAAGGAGCGACCGGATGCCGAGGCGATCGTGTTCTGCGGCGTGCACTTCATGGCCGAGACGGCCGACCTGCTCTCCGGCCCTGATCAGGCGGTGATCCTGCCGAACCTCGCGGCCGGGTGCTCGATGGCCGACATGGCGGACATCGATCAGGTCGAGGACTGCTGGGAGCAGCTCGCCGATGTGCTCGGCGACCTCGACGCGGAGGACGAGGACGGTCTGGTGCCGGTCATCCCCGTCACCTACATGAACTCCTCCGCAGCCATCAAGGGCTTCGTCGGCCGACACGGCGGCATCGTCTGCACCTCGTCGAACGCGCAGACCGTGCTCGAGTGGGCCTTCGAGCGCGGGCGACGAGTGCTGTTCTTCCCCGACCAGCACCTCGGACGCAACACCGCGAAGGCGATGGGCGTGCCTCTCGAGCAGATGCCGATGTGGAACCCCCGCAAGGCGCTCGGCGGCTCTTCCGCGGCCGAGCTCATCGACTCCCGAGTGATCCTGTGGCACGGATTCTGCTCGGTGCACCGTCGGTTCACCGTCGACCAGATCGACCAGGCGCGGGCGGAGCACCCCGGCGTGCGCGTGATCGTGCACCCGGAGTGCCCCATGGCCGTCGTCGACGCGGCCGATGAGGCGGGATCGACCGATTACATCCGCCGAGCGATCGCCGCGGCGACCACCCCGACGACGTTCGCGATCGGCACCGAGATCAACCTCGTGCGCCGCCTCGCGGCGCAGTTCCCGCAGCACGAGATCTTCTGTCTCGACCCGGTGGTGTGCCCCTGCTCGACGATGTATCGCATCCACCCCGGGTACCTCGCCTGGGTGCTGGAAGAGCTCGTCGCGGGTCGCACCCCGAACCGGATCACGGTGACGGCCGATGTGGCCGACCCCGCTCGCATCGCGCTCGAGCGGATGCTGGCGGCGAAGCCGCCCGTGGTGGCGAGCGCACGATGAACGTCATCGTCGTCGGATCGGGGATCGCCGGACTGACCGCAGCACTGCATGCGCGTGAGGCCGGGCACTCGGTCACCGTCATGACGAAGGGCGCGATCGGCGACGGCTGCACGGGGTACGCACAGGGTGGCGTCGCCGGGATCTACGGCGCCAATGACTCGGCGGCGCAGCACGCGGCCGACACGATCGCCGCGGGGGCAGGGCTCTCGGCTGCGGCCGCCGTCGAGGTTCTCGTGCGAGACGGCGCGGCACGGATCGCCGAGCTGATCGCCCGAGGCGTCGCATTCGACCGGTCGCCGGACGGCGAGCTCCTGCTCGGACGCGAGGCCGCTCACCGTCACGCCCGCATCGTCCATGCGGGCGGCGATGCCACCGGAGCGGCGATCGCGCAGGCTCTGGTGGCGGCTGTCCGCCGCGCGGAGGTCACCGTGGTCGAGGGCGCCTTTCTCGCCGACGTGATCGTCGACGGCGGCATCGCGCGTGGCATCCGCATCGTGGTCGACGGCGCGGCCTCCGATCTGTCAGCGGATGCGGTGATCCTCGCGACGGGCGGCGCCGGTCACCTCTACGCCCACACCACGAACCCCCTGGGCGCCACGGGAGACGGCATCGCCGCCGCACTGCGCATCGGCGCCGCGGTCGCGGACCTCGAGTTCGTCCAGTTCCATCCGACGATCCTGGCCGAGGGCCCCGCGTTCCTCGTCTCCGAAGCCGTGCGCGGCGAAGGTGCGACCCTGATCGACGCGACCGGTCGGCGATTCGTCTTCGACACTCACCCCGACGGCGAACTCGCCCCCCGGGATGTCGTCGCCCGGGCGATCGCCCGACAAGCCGCACGGCAAGGCTCCCCCGTGCAGCTCGATGCGACGATGATCAGCCGACCCCGGCTCGCAGATCGGTTCCCGACCATCGATCGGATCACGCGTGAGCGCGGTTTCGACTGGGCGTCCGAGCCGATTCCCGTGACACCGGCAGCGCACTACCTCATGGGCGGCGTCGTCACCGATCTCGACGGACGCACGTCCGTCGAGCGTCTCTTCGCCGTGGGCGAGGTCGCGCGCACGGGTGTGCACGGAGCGAATCGCCTCGCCTCCAATTCCCTGCTCGAGGGCGCCGTCTTCGGCGCTCGCGCGGCGGCAGCGCTCGACGCGCCCTGGCCGCATCCTCCCTTGGTCGCGCACAGCGATCCTGCGAACGACACGAGGCACGAAGACGGCGCGGACTCGGACGACGCGGATGCCCGCATCACCGTGTTCAGTCGCGCTGCACTCCAGCGATTGATGTGGGACCACGTGGGCCTTCTGCGCTCGGAAGACGGCCTCCGGCATGCCGTGGCCACGCTGGATCGCTGGCTCGCTGCGGCTCCCGAGCCGACGTCCGTCGCCGATCGCGAAGACGCGAACCTGCTCCTGCTCGCCGAGGCGACGGCATCCGCCGCTCTCGCCCGCACCGGCTCGATCGGTGCGCACTTCCGCGATCCCCTCGCCGCACCCCTCCTGGAGACCGTCTGATGCTCACTCCCGCCCACATCACCCGCGTCGTCGGCGCAGCGCTCGAGGAGGACGCTCCCTGGGGCGACCTCACCAGCACGACGCTGCTGCCCTCGGATGCCACCGCGACCGCCGACCTGGTCGCTCGTGAAGCGGGGATCTTCAGCGGAGGCGACGTGTTCTCAGCGGCGTTCCGCCTCACCGATCCCACGATCTCGATCGATGTGCACGTGGGTGACGGTGATGCCTTCGCTGCGGGTGACGTGCTCGCCTCGGTGTCGGGACCCGCCCGAGGGATCCTCACGGCCGAGCGCATCGCGCTGAACTTCACGCAGCGGATGAGCGGCATCGCGACCGTCACCGCCGCGTACGTGCGCGCGGTCGAGGGAACGACGGCACGCATCGCGGACACGCGGAAGACGACTCCAGGACTCCGCGCCATAGAGCGGCACGCCGTGCTCTCGGGTGGCGGACACAACCACCGCCACTCGTTGTCAGACGCGGTGATGGCCAAGGACAACCATCTCGCGGTGCTGAAGCGCTCGGGCGTCGACCTCGCCCCCGCTCTGCGAGACGCTCTCTCGCGCCTGCCCCACACCACCCACGTGGTCGTCGAGGTCGACCGGCTCGATCAGATCCCGGCGGTGCTCGACGGCGGCGCACACACTGTGCTGCTCGACAACTTCTCGCTCGACGAGCTGCGCGCGGGAGTCGCGCTGATCGGCGACCGTGCGCAGGTCGAGGCCTCGGGGGGCGTGACCCTCGACACGGTCGCCGGGATCGCGGCGACCGGGGTCGACGTGATCTCGGTCGGCGCGTTGACCCACTCGGCGAGGGCGCTCGACCTCGGCCTGGACGTGCGGATCGACTGACGCGAATGCTGTATCTCGACCATGCCGCGACGTCCCCGGTTCGCCCGGAGGTGCTCGAGGCGATGCGGCCGCTCCTCACCGGGGTGTACGGCAACCCGTCGAGCCACCACACCTACGGGGAGGCTGCCGCGAACGCGCTCGACGAGGCACGCTCGCGGGTCGCTCGGGTTCTCGGCATGCGCTCCGGAGACGTGATCTTCACCTCAGGCGGAACGGAGTCGAACAACCTCGCGGTGAAGGGGATCGTGCTCGCTGCCCTCGCTCGCGGCCGCCACCACCTGGTCGTCTCGCCCATCGAGCACGAGTCGATCCTCGAGTCCGCCGACTACCTGCGCCGCTTCCACGGCGTCGAGGTCACGGCGGCCCCGGTCGACACCCTGGGGCGGATCTCCGCATCCGCGCTGTCGCAGGTCCTGCGCGACGACACTGCACTGGTGGCCCTCGGGCACGCCAACAACGAGATCGGCACGATCCAGGACGTGCCCGCACTCGCAGCAGTGGCCAGAAGCGCAGGCGTACCGCTGCATGTCGACGCCGTGCAGTCGGCGGGATGGCTGCCACTGGCAGACCTCGGCGCGGATGCGGTGGCGGTGGCCGGACACAAACTCGGGACGCCGAAGGGCATCGGAGCGCTCGCCGTGCGGGGGCGCGTCGCGCTCGAACCCCTCATGCACGGAGGCGGCCAGGAGCGAGGCCGCCGCTCGGGCACCGAGAACGTCGCGGGAGCGGTGGCCCTCGCCACAGCGCTGGAGCTCGCCGACGCCGAGCGCGACGGGGTGAGCACTCGGCTCAGGGCGTCGACCGGACGGTTCATCGCGGCGGTGCACACGCTCGTGCCCCAGGCGTCGCTCACCGGCGACCCGGTGGCGCGGCTTCCCGGCACGGCGAGCTTCACGTTCGCCGGGGTCAGCGGTGAAGCCGTCCTGCTCGAGCTCGAGCGACGGGGTGTCGTGTCGTCGAGCGGCTCGGCGTGTGCCGCCGGAAGCGATGAGCCTTCACATGTACTCCTTGCGTGCGGCGTGTCCCCTGCGGTCGCACAGACCTCCGTGCGGTTCACGTTCGGACGGGAAGCGCTGCCGCCCGATCTGCCTGAGCGGCTCGCCGCGCTGGTGGCCGAGTCGGTGCGTGCCGTCGCTCATCACTGAACGGCGTGAGCGGCACGTGCGGCCATAGACTCGGCTGGTGACCGCATCCGCCCCGATCGTGACCCTGATCGTTCCCGGCCGCGACATCGGCGCCTTCGCTCCGGCTGCACTCGACTCGCTGCGCTCGCAGTCCGAGTCCCGGTGGCGCGCTCTCCTCATCGACGACGGCTCCGTCGACGACACCGGAGAGATCTTCGCCGCAGCGGCCGCGTCGGATCCGCGGTTCCGAAGCCTGCGGCATGAAGCGTCCCGAGGACTCGGCGCCGCACGGAATGTGGGCCTCGACCTGGTCGACACCCCGTTCGTCGGGTTTCTCGACGGCGATGACGAGCTCACCTCGACGGCACTCGAGCGCCTCCTCGGCACCGTCACCGACACCGGCAGCGATTTCGTCGCCGGCGCCTACGTGCGGTCGCGCTTCGACGGCGAGCGCTATGTCCCCGGTCGGGTGCAGCCATGGGTGTCGGCGGCGACGTCTCCGGCGCGGCTGCGCACCACGATCATGGAGCACCCGCGCGCGAGCGCCAACATCGTCGCATGGTCGAAGATCAGCCGCACCGACTTCTGGAGCGGCCTCAGGTTTCCCGAAGGCGTGGCCTATGAAGATCAGGTGGTCGCGCAGCTGATGTACACGCGCGCCCGCAGCTTCGACGTGATTCCCGACACCGTCGTGAACTGGCGTCTGCGGGCCGACGGCACCTCGATCACGCAGAGTCGAGCGCAGCTCCCGGTGCTGCGTGACTACCTCGACGCGCTGCGCGGCGGAATCCGAGTGCTGCATGAGGTGGGTGCTCGGGCCGCCGTCACGGCCCGGCTCGAGCTGATCCTCACCATGGACGTGCCTCCGCTGCTCGAGATCGCACGCACGCACGCCGATCCGGCGTATTCGGCGGAGATCGACGCGTTCGTCGCCGAGATCGACGCGCTCCCCGAGCGCTCCGACGCCCGCCCCGATCCCGCACTCACCGCCGCCCTGGCGTGGTGAGCCCCGCCATCAGGAGACCCGTGAACCAGTATCTCGCTGATCTGTTCTCGCTCGAGGGCCGCACAGCGGTCGTCACGGGCGGAAGCTCAGGCATCGGACGAGGCATCGCGACCGCACTCGCGAGAGCTGGTGCTTCCACGGTGATCGTCGCGCGCGGCGATGCCCGGATCACCGAGACCGTCGCCGAGCTGACTCGCACCGGATGCCGAGCGGCCGGCGTCGTCGGCGATCTCAGCTCTCGGGAGGGGATCCGCGCCCTCGCCGAAGCTGCCACCGAGCCGTTCGGCGAACCCGACATCCTCGTGAACTCCGCCGGGATCAACATCCGTCCGCCGTTCGCCGAGATCACCGAGGACGACTGGGACGCGACGATGACCGTCAATGCGCTCGCCCCGTTCCTGCTCGGACAGCGCTATGCCACGGGCATGGCCGATCGCGGTTTCGGGCGCCTGATCCACGTCAGCTCGCAGCAGGCGCATCGTGCCTTCGTCGGCAGCGGCGTCTACGGGGTGTCGAAGGGAGCCGTGGAGTCGCTGATGCGCTCGGAGGCCGAGGCGTGGGGCGGCACCGGCGTCACGAGCAACACCCTCGTGCCCGGTTTCGTGCTCACCCCCCTCAACGCGCGGTTGCAGGAGGATCCGGAGCAGATCGCGGCGCTCGCCGCCCGGACGATGATCGGCCGCAACGGGCTGCCCGCAGACTTCGCGGCGGCAGCCGTGTTCCTCGCCGGTGTCGGCTCGAGCTACGTCACGGGGCAGTCGTTGTTCATCGACGGCGGGCTGTCGGTGCACTGAGCGCGCCTCACCCCTCGGCCGGGTACACCCGCTCGTCCGCGCGAGGCACCTCCAGCAGCGGAACCGGAGCGGTGAGCGCATCGACCGCATCCGCCCCGGCCGAGTCATCCGGCGCCCGGTCGGCTCTGCGGTCGACGAGTGCGGCACGCATTCCTCCCGAGACCGCCGTCTCGATGACCATCTCCGTGTCGAGCACGCGCGACGCGGCCACCTGCTGCGCGGCGAGCTCGGCGTAGAGACCGCCCAGGGCGAGGAGTTCGGCATGCGTACCCGACTCGACGATCAGCCCGGCCTCGACGACGTGGATGACGTCCGCACCCATGATCGTCGAGAGTCGGTGCGCGATCGTGAGGGTCGTGCGCCCCTTCGCCGCTTCGTCCAACGCCTCCTGCACGACGCGCTCCGATACGGTGTCGAGCGCGGAGGTCGCCTCGTCGAGAAGAAGCACAGGCGGGTCCTTCAGCAGCACGCGAGCGATCGCGATGCGCTGCTTCTCGCCACCGGAGAGGCGGTAGCCCCGCTCTCCGACCACCGTGTCGTAGCCGTCTTCGAACCCGCTGATGATGTGGTGGATGTTCGCCGCGGTACAGGCCGCGATCATCTCCTCGTCCGTCGCCTCCGGGCGGGCGTAGAGCAGGTTCTCACGGATCGTGGCGTGGAACAGGTAGGTCTCCTGAGACACGATGCCGACCTGATCGATGATCGACTCCTGAGTGAGGGTCTTCACGTCCGCACCGGCGAAGAGCACGGCGCCGCCATGCGCCTCATACAGCCTCGGAGCAAGGTACAGCACGGTCGTCTTGCCGGCGCCCGACGGACCGACGAATGCGACGTGCTGCCCCGGTTCGGCGACGAACGACACGCCCTGCAGCGTGGGACGAGCGTCCGGCGCCGCATCCGGGTATCGGAAGACGACATCCGCGAACTCGATCCGCCCGCGCGGCCCCGGTGCTTCGGCGACCGCGATCGCATCCGGAGCGTCCTGGATCTCGGGCACGAGGTCGAGGTACTCGAAGATGCGCGCGAACAGCGCGGATGACGTCTGCAGGTCGAGCGACACCCGCATGAGACCCATCAGAGGTTGCAGCAGACGCGCCTGGACGGTCGTGAACGCGACGACCGTGCCCGCGGTGATCGCGCCGGTGCCGCCGGCGATCAGGTACCCCGAGACGAGGTAGATGACGGCGGGGACGCTCGCCATCAGCACCTGGACGACGGCGAAGAAGCCCTGGCCGCTCATCGCCCGCCGCACCTGCAGGACCACCTGGTTGCGGTTCTCGGCCTGGTAGCGCTGGGATTCGGTGCGCTGGCGATTGAACGCCTTGGAGAGCAGCATGCCCGAGACGCTCAGCGTCTCCTGCGTGATCGAGGTGAGCTCCGAGAGGGACTCCTGCGTCTCTCCGGCGATGCGCGCACGCACCTGGCCGACGCGGCGTTGCACGATGATCAGGAACGGCATCAGCACGACGGCGATCAGGGTGAGGCGCCAGTCGATCAGGATCATCGCGACGAGCGACGCGATGACCGTGACGACATTGCCGAGGATGCTGGTGACGGTGTTCGTCAGCACTCCCGAGACGCCGCCGACGTCGTTCTGCAGACGGGACTGGATCACCCCCGTCTTCGTGCGGGTGAAGAACCCGAGCTCCATCGCCTGCAGATGCTCGAACAGGCGCACACGGAGGTCGCCGGTGACGTTGTTGCCCACCGTCGACGTCAACCACGTCTGGGCGACGCCGAGAACAGCCGACAGAAGGAACAGGGCGACCATCCCGCCGACGAGCCAACCGAGGAGCTGAAGCTGCGGGCCCCCGCCGTCGACCGGGAAGAGCGCGTCGTCGAAGATGCGCTGGACGATCAGCGGAGGGATCACCGCGATCGCGGCTCCGATGACGACCAGCACGCCGGTCCAGAAGATGCGCCACCGGTAGGGGCGGAAGAGCGCGACCACCCTGGCGCCCAGACCGCTGATCCGCGGAGCCTCGGCATTGAGTCGACGCTGCGCACTCTCGTCCACGCCGCGGAATCCGCCGCGTCCGCCACCCATGCTCATCTCGCCAGCGTAGTCAGCGCCGGAGACGTCGGGATCGGATCTCCTCCCTGGTCATCCGCTGAGAGCGGATTCACCCGGATCCGGAATGGAATGTCCGAAGCTGTGGTTACGCTGAATGGTCCCCGCGCACTCGCGCGACCCTCCCCTCTTTTTTCTCGTGCCCAGGAGGCCGTATGTCTGCCGTCGACACCGGTTCGATCACCACGCCCCCCGCTGCTGCCGCCGGAGGCGAGATCGCCCGCAGCGACATGCGGGTGATCTGGCTTCTCCTCGTCGCCGCGTTCGTCGCCATCCTCAATGAGACGACGATGGGGATCGCGATCCCCCATCTGAACACCGATCTGGGCATCCCGCCCGAGCTCGGCCAGTGGCTGACGAGCGCGTTCATGCTGACCATGGCCGTCGTGATCCCGACGACAGGGTTCATCCTGCAGCGGTTCACGACGCGCCAGGTCTTCATCGCCGCGATGACCTCGTTCTCCCTCGGCACCCTCGTCGCTCTCGTGGCACCCGGTTTCGAGATCCTGCTGCTCGGTCGCGTCATCCAGGCCGCCGGCACCGGCATCATGATGCCGCTGCTCATGACGACGATCATGAACGTCGTACCGCCGCAGTCGCGCGGTCGCATGATGGGTCGGGTCGGCCTGGTCATCTCGCTCGCCCCCGCGATCGGCCCGACGCTCGCGGGAGCAGTGCTCGAGACGCTGCACTGGCGCGCTCTGTTCGCGATCATCCTGCCCATCGCCCTCATCTCGCTCTTCATCGGCGTCAGGTGGATGACGAACCTCGGCGAGACGCGCAAGGTTCCGCTCGACGTGCTCTCCATCCCGCTCGCGGCACTCGGCTTCGGCGGCATCGTGTTCGGTCTCAGCCAGTTCGGCGGCGAAGGCGGCTCCGGTGAGGCCGCCGGCGTCACCGCACTCGTCGTGGGTGCCGTCGCTCTCGCGCTGTTCGTGTGGCGTCAGCTGGTGCTGCAGCGGATCGACGACGCGTTGCTCGATCTGCGGGTCTTCCGCTCCGCCAACTTCACGTTCGCCGTCATCATCATGGCGATCCTCGCACTGTCGATGTTCGGCACGCTGACTCTGCTTCCCCAGTATCTGCAGAACGTCGCCGGGCTCAACGCGCTCGAGTCCGGCCTGATCCTGCTGCCGGGTTCGGTGCTGATGGGCCTTCTCGGACCGCTCATGGGTCGTGTCTACGACGCACGAGGAACGCGCCCGCTCTTGATCCCCGGGACGATCCTCGTCTCCGCAGCGCTGTTCTACTACTCGACGGTCGGAGAGCACACCGTGTGGTGGGTGCTGATCATCGTGCAGGCCGCGATGTCGGTCGGGCTCGCGATGTCGTTCACTCCGCTGTTCTCGGCATCGCTCGGATCGCTGCCGCGTTCGCTGTATTCGCACGGCTCGGCGGTGCTGAACACCCTCCAGCAGGTCGGCGGGGCAGCCGGTGTCGCGGTCCTCACCGTGACCTACTCGGCGATCCTGCACGCCGGAGAGGCCGAGGGGCTCGACACGGCCACCGCCGGAGCACCGGGTGCCCGGATGGCTTTCCTCATCGCCGCGATCATCTCGCTCGCCGCCGTCGCGCTCAGCGCTTTCGTCCGCAAGCCTGCGGACGATGTGGCCGACGCCATGCACGGCGGCCACTGACCGTCACCGCTGCGGCGGCGTCTGATCGCTACTGCGTCTTCGGCGCAGGGAAGTGGCAGACGCCGTCGCTGCAGTATCCGGCAGCGGCGTCGTCGAGCAGGTTCGGAGTTCCGGTCAGCGGCTGAAGCACGGTCGGTGCGTCCTGCTCGGCGGAGTCCTGTGTCTTGGCCATCATTCGATGGTACGCCTGTGTCGACGGGATGGCGCGAAAAGGCCCTCGTCGGACGACAGCGGATAAACAGGAGCTCTGCTCTACGGTTGACGAGTGCTCAAACGACTCCTCGCCCGCCTCTTCTGGGCAGTCAGCCGCTGGACCCTCACCGCCGAGGCGACTCCGACGCGACCCACCATCCTGATCGGTGCGCCGCACACGTCGAACTGGGACTTCGTCCTCATGCTGGCGATCGCGTGGCGGCTCGACATCGAGGTGCATTGGCTCGGCAAGAGCAGCCTGTTCCGGGGCTGGCGAGGGCCGATCATGCGCGGTATCGGCGGCATCGCGGTCGACCGAGCCGACCCGGCACGAGTCGTCAAGGATGTCGTCGCGCAGGTGCACTCCGGCAGCGTCTTCGGTCTCGTGATCACGCCCGACGGCACTCGCGGGGGCAACGAGTACTGGAAGTCAGGCTTCTACCGGATCGCGCGTGAGACCGGGATGCCGGTGACACTCGGATTCGTCGACCGCACCACGATGACCACGGGCCTCGGCCCCACCTTCGAGCTGACGGGTGACGTCGCGACTGACATGAACAGGATCCGCGCCTTCTATTCGGACAAGGCAGGCCTGCGTCCGGAACGCCGGACGACACCCCGACTGCGCGAGGAGCAGGCCTCCGACGAGAGCTGAGCGCGTGGAGTCAGTCGGATTCCTCGTCCGCGATCTCCGAGCGTGTCTCCGAACGCGCGTACTCGAGGTCTTCGTCCGAGAGCGTCTCGGTCATGCCGACCACCGCGCCTGTGATCGTCCGGATCTCGGCTCGGGCCCGCTCGCTCAGCTGCGGCGCCGACTCCCCGAGCACGTCGACCCGCGCCTCGAGCGACAGCTCTGACCACCATTCCCGGATCGGGGGAAGCGTCATCATGATCTCCTTCTCGGTCGAGGCACAAGCCGCTGGACAGGATCCGAGGCCTCCCGCGAGACTGGCGGCATGGATCCCGATGAACGACCCGCGCCACCCGCGGAGCTCGACGACCTCCGCGACGGACGAGATGAGACGCGCAACGAGCGCGCAGACCGCAACTGGGAGGAGCTGCTGCAGGAACTGCGCGTGATGCAGACGGGCACCCAGATCCTGACGGGCTTCCTGCTCGCTGTGGCGTTCACTCCCCGCTTCGAGGACATGGACGAGTTCCAGCGAGATGCGTACGTGGTGCTCGTGGGTCTCGCCGCGGTGGCCACGATCCTCGCGCTGGCGCCCGTGGGCATGCATCGGGCGCTGTTCGGTCGCCGCCGCAAGCCCGAGCTCGTGCGCGTGGCCGCTCGCATCGTGAAGATCGATCTCGTGGCGATCGCCGCACTCACGATCGGCGTCACGACCCTCATCATCGACTTCACCGTCGATCGCTCAGCCGGGCTCATCGCGCTCGTCTCCTCGTTCGTGGGTGTGCTCCTGCTGTGGCTCATCCTGCCCCGCCTCGTGCGGCGCGAGGCCGAGCGAGGCGGGGCGGACGACGAAGCCTGAGGCGAGGCTCCCCCGCAGAGGTCAGTGACCGGCCGGTGTGCGGTTCTCGGCGCTGACCATCCACGCGAACTGCTCGAGACTCTCGAGCACCGCGTGCAGGATGTCGGCGGATGTGGGGTCTTCTTCATCGACTTCATCGTGCACGTCGCGGATCGTCGCCACCACGGCATCCAGACGCGCCGTCACGAGGTCGATCGTGTCGGTCGTCGAGACCTCGCCCATCGGGAACGCGGGGAGCGACGTCGACTCGGCGATCGTGTCTGTGCGACCGTCGGGCACCGCGTGCAGCGCACGCATGCGCTCTGCGACCGTGTCGCTGAATGTGCGCGCGGCGTCGATGATCTCGTCGAGCTGACGATGGGTGTCGCGGAAGTTGCGACCCACGACGTTCCAGTGCGCCTGCTTGCCCTGCAGCGAGAGCTCGATCAGATCGACGAGCACCAACTGCAGATTGGCGGCGAGCGTCGCCGATGCCGTGAATCCCTTCTCGGCGTTCTGTCGTCTGGTCGTCTTCGCTCCGCGCTTGGATGCGTTGCCGGTCTTGGACGCGGTCTTCTCAGCCATGGAGTCCTCCTGGGGTTGGGACTGCGAGGCTAACCCCGCGCGCCACCCGCATCGAGGGGGTTGACAGTCCCCCCGGTCGCATCAGATCGTGGCGCAGTGACGAATTCAGAAACAGCTCAGACCGACATCGACGACAACGCCTCCGACGTGGTGATCGGGCCCGTCTCGGAGTCGGATGCCGGCGAGGTGCTCACGCTTCAGCGCGCGGCGTTCGTCTCGGAAGCGCAGATCTACGGCAGCGCCGACATGCCTCCGCTGACCCAGACCCTGCCCGAGGTCGAGGCCGAGCTGCGCTCGAGCACGGGGCTGACAGCCCGCCAGAACGGCCGGCTGGTGGGAGTGATCCGATTCGTCGAAGCCGACGGAGTGCTGCTGATCGGCAGGATCGCGATAGCTCCCGACACGCAGGGCGAGGGCATAGGACGCACTCTGCTCGACGCAGCCGAGCGTTCATCGACGGCCCGTGAGGCCGAGCTCTTCACCGGCAGCCTGAGCGAGGCGAACATACGTCTCTACAAGGCGTGCGGCTATGAAGAGGCGGAGCGGGTGCCGCAGGGCGATGGAACCGAGCAGGTGTTCCTGAGAAAACCTCTGCATCAGGTGGGAGACCCCTCCGAACCGGGCGCGTCGGGTTGAATCGCCCCCGGGGTGTGCGGAATCGTAGCCCGGACACGTCGCACCCGCGGCGTGACAGCAACCGGAAGGAGAGTCTCGTGCTCACCCTCACCGATAACGCCACCGCAATCGTGAACACCCTCGTCAGCCGTCAGACCGACGCCACCGACGCAGGCCTCCGCATCCATTCCACGCCTGCTGCCGGACCGGACGGAGGCGCACGCCTCGCGGTCCTCGTGACCCCGGACCCCGAGCCCGATGACCGGGTGGTCGAGGTGTCGGGCACTCGACTCTTCCTCGATGAGACCGCTGCAGCCGCGCTCGACGACAAGGTGCTCGACGCCGGCGTCGACGACGAAGGCTCCGTATCGTTCGCGGTGCTTCCGCAGGTCGCCTGAACGAGAGAATCACCGGATGCCGCGGCTCATCGAGCCGCGGCATCCGTGCGCGTGGGGCGGCCGTGCATCCGCCTCGCGTAGGTTAGACGGAGACCCGCGATCGTCGCGGATCGAGAAGGATCGTTCACCCGCATGAAGCTGGCATTGCTCCGTCGCTACGTCGTCGTCGCCGAGACGCTGCACTTCCCCCGAGCCGCCCAGCAGCTGGGCATCCCCCTGGCATCCCTGTACACCTCTCTCGACAAGCTCGAGGACGAGGTGGGGCACACTCTGATCCACCGCGAAGGAACACCACGACTGACGAGCGTCGGCGAGTTGTTCCTCGTCGAAGCTCAGGCGACGGTGGCCGCTGCTCCTCCTCCTGCACCGAAGACGGCGGGCCCGGCCGGCGGCAAGGCCAAGGCGTCCAAGGGCAAGGGCCGGGCGCCGGTCGTGAAGGGGCAGCCGAAGCCCTACAAGAAGCGTCAGGGGCGCTGAGCCTCAGAGCTCGCTCACCTGACCGTTCTCGACGCTCCATCGGCGGTTCGTCTGCACGGCCTCCAGCATCCGCCGGTCGTGCGTCACCAGCAGCAGCGTGCCCGCGTACGACTCGAGCGCCTGCTCGAGCTGCTCGATCGCCGGCAGATCGAGGTGGTTCGTGGGTTCGTCGAGCACCAGCATGTTCACTCCGCGCGACTGCAGCAGCGCCAGCGCCGCCCGGGTGCGCTCGCCCGGAGACAGGGCACCGACGGGGCGAGTGACGTGGTCGGCTCTCAGGCCGAACTTGGCCAGCAGGGTGCGAACCTCCGCCGAAGACGACTCGGGAACGAGCGCCTCGAATGCGTCCGCGAGCGCCGCGTCGCCGATGAGCAGCGAGCGGGCCTGATCGATCTCACCGATCTGCACGCTGCTTCCGAGACTCGCGGTCCCCTCGATCGGCTTCTGCCGCCCGAGGAGAGCTCGGAGCAGCGTCGACTTGCCTGCTCCGTTCGGACCGGTGATCCCGATGCGGTCGCCGGCATCGATCTGCAGCGAGAGCGGCCCCAGGGCGAATGTCCCCTGCCGGAACACCGCTCCGCTCAGTGTCGATACCACGCTGCTCGATCGAGGCGCCGATCCGATCGTGAACTCGAGCTGCCATTCCTTGCGAGGCTCCTCGACCTCGTCGAGCCGCGCGATCCGGCTCTCCATCTGACGCACCTTCTGCGCCTGCTTCTCGCTCGACTCGGCTGACGCCTTGCGCTTGATCTTGTCGTTGTCGGGCGACTTCTTCATGGCGTTGCGCACACCCTGGCTCGACCACTCTCGCTGCGTGCGGGCGCGGGAGACGAGGTCGGCCTTCTTGTCGGCGAACTCGTCGTACTTCTCCCGCAGGTGCCGACGCACGACAGCTCGCTCCTCGATGTACGCGTCGTACCCGCCGCCGTAGAGGCGATTCGATCCCTGAGCGAGATCGAGCTCGAGCACACGGGTCACGCTGCGGGCGAGGAACTCGCGGTCGTGACTCACGAGCACGACACCGCCGCGGAGTCCACGGACGAACGACTCGAGTCGATCGAGTCCGTCGAGATCGAGATCGTTGGTCGGCTCGTCGAGGAACACGATGTCGAAGCGCGACAGCAGCAGCGCCGCGAGGCCGACTCGAGCGGCCTGACCACCGGACAGCCCGGTCATGAGCGCTTCAGTCCCGACGCCGCTCCCGCTCGGGAGCCCGAGGTCGGCGAGCACCGCAGGGATGCGCTCTTCGAGGTCGGCCGCACCGCTGGCAAGCCACCGATCGAGCGCCTGAGAGTAGGTGTCGGCCGGGTCTGTGCCCGCCGGTGCGAGCGTCGGGTCTCCGAGCGCCGCCGCAGCGGCATCCATCTCCCGAGTGGCCGTCGCGCAACCGGTGCGGCGGGCGATGTACTCCGCGACCGTCTCGCCTTCGACTCGCTCATGCTCCTGCGGCAGCCAACCGACGAACGCGTCAGTCGGTGCGAGCGAGATCGATCCTCCCATCGGCGCATCCACGCCGGCGAGGAGGCGGAGCAGTGTCGACTTGCCCGCTCCGTTCGCGCCGACCACGCCGATCACATCGCCGGGAGCGACCGTCAGATCGAGCCCCTCGAAGAGGATGCGGTGGCCGTAGCCGCCCGCCAGGTTCTGGGCGACGAGGGTAGCGGTCATCAGACCATCATCTCAGGCCGGCGATGGCAGCTCAGACTCGGGTCACGGTCGATCGCGGTCTTCTCCCGCAGTGCCTTCTTGTGCCGAGTGCCCCCGCGTCAGAGAGCGACCTGATCGTGGGTGGCGATCGCGAACTCCTGCCCGGGGTACCGCAGCCCCGAGAAGTACATGTTGGTGTGTGCGACGATCTGCTCCCCCGAGATCGGCACGCCATCCCATTCGGTGTCGACCGTGGTGTGGGCGTCGCTCACGAGCGTGACATCGTAGCCCTCCGCCGCTGCCCGCTGCATGGTGGTGCGCACGCAGAAGTCGGACTGCGCACCGGTGATCACCAGGCGCGTCGCACCCAGTTCGTCGAGCGTCGCGCGCAGGGTCGTGTCGGCGAACGAGTCCCGGTACTGCTTGCGCACGAGGGGCTCGCCCTCCGCGCGCTGCAGGGGTGCCGCCAGCTCCCACTCAGGAGTGCCCACGCCGACGGGGTCGTGATGCACCCAGATGACGGGAGCTCCGACCGCGCGAGCCCTGTCGACCAGGGCTGCAGCGCGAGCGAGCACGCCCTGTTCGTCGAAGCATCCGGGCGTCACGCCCGCCTGCAGATCGATCGCGAGGACGACGGTGCGGCCGGCCGCTGCCATCGGGTCAGTCCCAGTCCAGGTATTCCTCGATGATCACGCCGGTCTCGATCGGGTGATGCATCGGGAACAGGTGGTCGCCTGCGATCGTCTTGATGCTCGACCGATCCGGGATGGTCGCGTGCAGCGCCTCGGCGTTCGCTGCGGGGGTGTCGGTGTCTTCCGTCCCCTGCACGATGAGCACCGGGATCGCCGGGGCGACCGCGATGTCGACGTCCTCGACACCCAGCAGCAGCAGACCGTTGGCCCGGTCGCTGTGGGCCGCCACCAGCGCACGTGCGATCGTGCCGCCGAACCCGTGACCGCCGACCCAGGTGTCTTCGATGCCGACGTGATCGATCACCGCGACGACGTCGGCGACGCGATCGTCGAGCGTCGCCTCGGAGTCCGACCGGTGTCCGATGCGCAGAACGTGGAAGCCTGCCTCCTCCGCGAGGTAATGCGCGGCGACTCCCAGCACATCGGCGGCGAGCCCCTGCTCCTGGATCAGAACCAGCTTGACCGGGCCGTCTCCCTCATCCACGAAGGGGATGGCGCGGCCCTCTGGCTCGAAGATCTGGGTATCGGTCATGGGCGCGCGGCTCCTCGTTCGGCAGTCAGGGATCGAGATCAAGCGTAGTCGAGCGCGTCTGCGGAGATCGGACTCGTGCGCCCTGTCGCGCACTGGGGAGCGTAGAGTCAGGCCAGGAGCTGACTCTGGTTCCCCGAAGATGGGAACCCGTTGTCCGACACGACACGCTCGTCCACCGTCCGCACCTCCACCTCCGCGCAGGACCTTCTGACCTTGGGTGTGCTGGCGAACTCGTCGATGGAGAATGAGCGGCGGCTCCCCATCCACCCCCGTCACCTCGACCGCATCGACGCGGACATTCGTGCTCACATGATCGTCGAGCGCGGCTACGGCACCGACTTCCAGCTCGAGCCGGGCTACATCGAAGCCCGTGTGGGACGCGTCGCCGATCGGGCAGAGGTTCTCGCCTCAGCAGATGTCCTGCTGCTGCCGAAGCCGCAGCTCGCGGATGTCGCCGAGATCGCCGAGGGTCGGATCCTCTGGGGCTGGCCGCACTGCGTGCAGGACGTGACGCTCACACAGACGGCGATCGACAGCCGCCTGACGCTGATCGCCTTCGAGGCCATGAACCACTGGACCGCGCAGGGCGACATGAGCCTGCACGTCTTCCACAAGAACAACGAGCTGGCCGGCTACTGCTCGGTGATCCATGCCATGAGCCTCGTCGGTTCGACCGGCGACTACGGACCCCGGCTTCGCGCGGTCGTCATCGGCTTCGGCGCGACGGCACGAGGCGCGGTCACCGCACTGAACGCGCACGGAGTGCATGACATCGAAGTCCTCACTCAGCGCGGGGCGGCAGCCGTGGGCTCCCCCATCCACAACTCCCATCTCACTCAGCTCAACACCGACGAAGGACCCACGCACCTCAGCACGGTCGACACGGAGGACGGCCCCGTGCTCCTCCCCGATTTCCTGGCGACGTACGACATCGTCGTCAACTGCACCCTGCAGGACGTCGCAGCGCCGTTGACGTATCTGCGCACCGAGGACCTCGACCGATTCGCATCGGGCAGTCTGATCATCGACGTCTCCTGCGACGAGGGCATGGGCTTCGAATGGGCGACTCCGACGACGTTCGACGATCCGATGTTCACGGTGGGACAGGGCGTCAACTACTACGCGGTCGATCACAGCCCGTCGTATCTGTGGAACTCCGCCACGTGGGACATCAGCGAGGCACTGCTGCCCTTCCTCCGCACGGTGCTCTCCGGTCCCGGAGCATGGGCCGATAACTCGACGCTCACACGCGCGATCGAGATCCGGGATGGAGTGATCCAGAACCCCAGCATCCTGAGCTTCCAGGGCCGAGACGCCGGCTACCCGCACGCACTCGTCGCGTAACGGGATGCAAACTCGCTCGTCAGATCTGTCGCTTCAGCCCGACGTGGGCGGTCTGATATCCCAGTCGGGCGTAGAAGGCGCGAGTCCGATCCCGTGCTTCGTCGGTGGTCACCTGCGCCAGTCGCGCGCCCCGCGCACGACCGAATTCATGCGCCCACTTGAGCATCGCGGCACCCAGGCCCTGTGACCGCTCCCCCGGCGCAACCCGCAGCCCCTCGATCTGCAATCGGGTCGCCCCTCCGCGGGAGAGGCCGGGGATGACGGTCAACTGCATCGTGGCGACCAGACGGTCGGCGCTGTCGCGGACGACCCCCAGATAGTTGGAACCGTCGCGAGCGACCACGCTGAAGGCCGCCTCGTACCGCTCGAGTTCGACGCTCTCACGGTCCGATCCGAACTGATCATCGAACAACAGTGCCGCGATCGCCTCGATGTCGTCGCGGCTCGCGCGCTCGATCCGGAACGTCCGACCCGCCACCTGCAGCCGCCCACGCACAGAGGATCGCGCGTCCGCCTGCAGTCTGGTGACGAGCAGATCCAGCCACCCGCCCACGTTCGTGCGAGCCTCGGCGGTATCGGGATAACGGCATCGCAGGTGCAGCCCGGACTCGTCCAGGATGAACCACAGCATGACGCCGTCGGTGTCGGTCGCCGCGCTGACGTACTGGGCGTCGAGTCCGACGGAGTCGATGCGCACAGGCAGCCTGCGCAGATCGAGCCACGAGATCGCGAACATTCCGGGTGCCACGGGCATGCCACCCCACGGAGCGAGCACATCTGCGAGCGGCCACGCACCGATTTGCACCGCCTCCTTCACAGCTGCCGCCGCCGCGTGCGGTTCGGCGAGGTCCGACTCGAGGACGGAGTTGGTGATGAACCACCCGACCGAGTCATGCCAGTGTTCCTCGAATCGGCTGTGCACGGGGAACACGGCTCGGAGCGGAGCCCCGGCCAACTCTCGAGTCACCGCCGTCATCGCGACCACTGCGCGTGCGAGGGTCGAGACGCCGTCGTCACGTGCCTGCGCAGCAAATGCCGCGGCGTCGTCGACATCGAACACGTCACGCACTTCCACGCGCTCGCGATGCGGCTCGGTCGCGCCCAGGGGCAACGGGAACTGCGGCATCACACCGCCGCTGTCCTCGATGATGTCCTCCCACCGCCGACGCACACGGTCTGGCGCAGCATCCCGATCCAGCAGTGTCTGCGTGTGCTCGACGAATGCCGGCGCCGGCTCCGGCTTCGCGCCCGCCGTCCCTGTGTCGAGCGCAGACAAGAGGTCGCGTGCGATCACCAGCATCGACCACATGTCGACGTGCGCGTGGTCGGCTGCGATCACGACCGTGAGTCCCGCAGCGGTCTCCAGCACGCACAGTCGGTGAGAAGGATGCCGGTACGGCGAACACGCCGCATCGAGAACGTCGCGCAGCGCGTCGTTGACGGCCTGCCCAGGGGCCACCTGATGCTCGACCCAGCTTCCGGGGCCGATCTCGATCTCGTGAAGCATCGGATCGCCGTCAGCATCGGGCGCGAATGCCGATCGCAACGTGCCGTGGCGCGCGATCACGGCCAGCCAGGCATCGGCGATCGACTCTCGCCGAGTCGGTGCGGGCAGCCGGAACGACAGCGCCATCCAGGAGCCCGGCCGCTCGCCGGCCCCGACGTGGAGTCGCTGATCGAACGACACAGGGAGGCGGCGTCCGAGGGCAGACGCACTGACGTCGTAACCCCAGAGCCGTCCGAACGGGAGGCGGAGGTGCGTGACGTTGGTCAGTCGCATGGGCAGTACCTTATCGCCCCCAGATAACCTGAAAATCACACGACTGCCCGAGCCGACGCGGTCCGTCACCGATCGAGGAGCCCGATGCCCACTTTCGAGGTAGCCGGTGCAGAGCTGGCCGTCGCCCTGAGCGATGAAGGTGGACACCCGGTCGTCCAGCTGCATGGCCTCACGTCGAGCCGGGCCCGCGATCGGGTGCTCAATCTCGACCTCGGCCGTGGCCTCAGCGGAACCCGACTGCTGCGCTACGACGCACGCGGTCATGGCCGTTCGACCGGGCGGAAGGTCCCCGAGGACTATCGCTGGCCGAACCTCGCCGAGGATCTCCTGCGCCTGCTCGACCACTGGTTCCCGGGCGAACGCGTCCACGGGGTCGGCCCCTCCATGGGTGCCGCGACGCTCTTGCACGCTGCGTCGGTCGAGCCCGACCGATTCACCGGGCTCACGCTCATGGTGCCGCCCACCGCGTGGGCGACCAGGCCCGCTCAGGCCGCGATCTACCGAACGGCGGCAGCGCTCATCGAATCCGACGGTGTCGAAGCGTTCCACGCAGCCACGCACGGATCGACACCGCCCCCGGCCACCGTCGGTGCGCCGGAGACCTGGCCGGACGTCGCCGACGCTCTCCTGCCGTCGCTGCTTCGCGGCGCGGGAATCAGCGACCTGCCTGCCCCTGAGTCCGTCGAACGCATCGATGTGCCGACGACGATCCTGGCGTGGGTGGACGACCCGGGCCACCCGCTGTCGACCGCGCAATCGCTCGCCGAGCTGCTCCCGAACGCGACTCTGACGGTCGCACATACTCCGAGGGATGTCGAAGCATGGCCAGAGATCCTGAGTCAGGACGTCGAGCGTCGCGGCTAGACCGGCTGTGCGCGCCGAGTGATATCTTCATGCGGTGAGGCCAGAGTTCCGGGATGCCGCAAACGCGGCCTTCGTCGTGACCATCGTCGTGGACATGCCGATCACCAAGCTCCATGCCCTGGACGTCATCGCTTTCGCGTCGGACAGTGCCATCCGAGACGCACGCACCGCATCCCCTCGGGTACCGCTCTCGCCTGACGCCTGGGCAGAGGTGCAGATTCCACGCTTCGCCGATCCGCCGCCGATCGCCATCGACGTCTGCTCTGACGCAAGCTTCGACGTCGCGCGCGCCGCCGCCGACCGCCTCACGGAGGCATTGGTGCAGGTCGGCTGGCCCGTGCGTGCTCGACGTAGCGACGAGATCTGAGTCGCGACCCGCGGCTTCGTGCGGTCCGCCGCCAGTCTGGCCAGTACTCGGCCAGCACCCCGCTCAGTTGTTGAAGCGGAACGACCAACACCACCCTGCGCAGTCTTGTCCACTCTTGCCAGCCGCGGGAATCCGGGCCAGGGCACCTGGTGAGACATGGTCAGATTGAGCAAGATGCGGAGCATTCTTCGGACTCGGTGCGGACTCAGCTTCGTTCGCTTGGCAGGGGCCTCAACCAGCGTTCGAGCTCCTCGACCCTGACCACAGGTTTGGAGTTCGCCTAGGACGGTACTAAATCGTGCTCTCGGATCGCCAGATCGGCAACCTCATCGGCGGCACGCTCGTCGCGATGCAATGGCTGGTCACGATCGCGGCGGAGGGGCATGGTGTGAGCCAGGGGAGATCGTCTCTGATCTCCGCGCCTGGCTGGCCGACGAGAGGTAGCCACTCCCGTGCGGGCGGCCGGTGGGACATGCCGGCCGCCCTGCTGGGCTTTGTGGCGCGGCGGGCACGGTGGGCGGCTTCGCGATAGCTGAGCATCGTCATCGTGACGTCGCCACTAGAGTTCTGCGCATGGGCCAAACAGTCGAGGTTGCGATGACCCTCGCGCAGATCAGTGCGACCCTTTTCGTTGCGATCGTCTTTTCCGTCGGGCGTAGCACGATCAAGGAACCACTCTTTCGCCGTGTAGTGGCGGTGCTCAAGATTCTCGGCGGGCTGGGCAGTTTGTATCTCACGTTCGCCTTTGTGCGGTCCTTCCTCGGCAACCAGACGGTTGCCACGCCGGTCATCGCGATCGTAGGAGTGACGGTCCTGGTCGGCTGTTGCGCCATCGTGGCTGAGTGGTTCGTCCTCCTCGCCAGCGATGCCTTTGCACCGGGAAAGAAGAAACGCAAGAGTAGGCGATGAGCGAGCAGCATCGCTTCAGTGCCTCACGCCTCCGGCGGTAGGACTTGTACCCGCAGCCGGAATGGTCGTCCCCCGTCGTTCTGAGCGCTTCCCTGCAACGGCGCGACCCGGCCGGCGTGCTCGACAGCCGACCACGTGTCTGCGAAAGTTGACCGATGCG
Source organism: Microbacterium sp. APC 3901 (assembly GCF_030407765.1). Classification (GTDB taxonomy): domain Bacteria; phylum Actinomycetota; class Actinomycetes; order Actinomycetales; family Microbacteriaceae; genus Microbacterium. The sequence goes on along the minus strand of NZ_JASDCU010000009.1, from coordinate 95,616 downwards.
TACAAGCAGCCTGCGATCGATGCTCGGGTGGGTCAGTCTCACAGTCGCGGTCGTCGCGGTCGCCCTCGGCACTGTCCTGATGCTCACCGGTGCCGCGAACCGCAACCTCTGGTTCCCGGTCGCCGCGATGGCCCTCCTTGCCGTTGCGAGCATCATCCGGCTCGCGAGGATCCGTCGCAGGCGGCAGCGGCGCGACTAGGTGTGTCGGCTCCGGTACCTCGGAACGACGAAGCCGCTGTACCTCGTCGACCGGGCGCACCACGTGCAGCCACCCAAGTACGGATCCGAGCGCACAATCGTCGCGCCGGACTCGCTGCTCGAGCTCCTAAGTCGCCACGTCCGCGACATCGGCATCTACGGTGACGATGGGTGGATGTTTCGCAGGCGATCACGGAAACCCGCCGCATCAGAACACGGTTCACTACCGCGGAATGAGGGGGCTCCTAGTTGTTGAAGCGGAACTCCACCACGTCGCCATCCTGCATGACGTAGTCCTTGCCCTCGAGGCGGGCCTTGCCCTTGGAGCGGGCTTCGACGACAGAGCCGGTCTCGACGAGGTCGTCGAACGACACGATCTCCGCCTTGATGAAGCCCTTCTCGAAGTCGGTGTGGATGACACCGGCGGCCTGCGGAGCCTTGGATCCCTTGGGGATCGTCCACGCGCGCGCCTCTTTCGGCCCGGCCGTGAGGTAGGTCTGCAGACCGAGGGTGTCGAAGCCGATGCGGGCGAGCTGGTCGAGACCGGACTCGTCCTGACCCGTCGACGCGAGCAGCTCGGCAGCATCCTCGGGGTCGAGGTCGATCAGCTCCGACTCGATCTTCGCGTCGAGGAAGATCGCCTTCGCAGGAGCGACAAGCGCAGCGAGCTCCGCCTTGCGGGCATCGTTCGTGAGCACACCCTCGTCGACGTTGAAGACGAAGATGACGGGCTTGGCCGTGAGAAGTCCGAGCTCGCGGATCGGCGTCAGATCGATGCCGGCGACGGACAGCAGCACACCGCGCTCGAGAGCATCCTTGGCCGCGATGGCGGTCTCGAGGACGACGGGCTCGATCTTCTTGCCGCGCACCTCCTTCTCGTACCGCGTGATCGCCTTGTCGACGGTCTCGAGGTCGGCGAGCATGAGCTCGGCGTTGATGGTCTCCATGTCGGACGCCGGGTTGACGGCACCGTCGACGTGCACGACGTCGTCGTCGGCGAATCCACGCACGACCTGGGCGATCGCATCGGCCTCGCGGATGTTCGCGAGGAATTTGTTGCCGAGCCCCTCGCCCTCGCTCGCGCCGCGCACGATTCCGGCGATGTCGACGAACGACACTGCAGCGGGCAGGACGCGCTCGCTGCCGAAGATCTCGGCGAGCTTGTCGAGACGCGGATCGGGAAGGTTCACCACCCCGACGTTCGGCTCGATCGTCGCGAACGGGTAGTTCGCCGCGAGCACGTCGTTCTTGGTCAGAGCGTTGAAGAGGGTGGACTTGCCGACATTGGGCAGGCCGACGATTCCGATAGTGAGAGCCACGGGGGTCGAGTCTACCTGGCGTGGATGCGCAGTCCCTGCGGGATGCCGGTCAGGCGCGCACGGAGCGGAACGCGTGCGTCACGTAGGGGAGGTCGATCGTCGTCTCTCCGTCGAGCCCGAGCTCATCGAAAAGGTCGTCCATCTGCCGCGTGATCTCCGCGCGCTCGTCGGCGGGGGCGGTGATGAGATAGCTGCGTGAGAGCGCCATCTGGTGAAGTCTCGCTCTGCTCATCGGGCGGGTCCACTCCCACTGCTGCGTCTCGACGCCCGTGAACGGCGCCTCGATGCGCGGGCCGTCGGAACCTGGACCGTTGACCATGTTCTCGGCCGGGCTGCTGTGCATGATGTCGGTCAGGCGACGAACCCACTCCACGCGCTCGTCGCGGATGTTCCAGATCAACCCGAGGACTCCCCCGGCGCGGACGACCCGTCCGAGCTCGGCGGACGCGGCTGACGGCTGCACCCAGTGCCACGCCTGACCGAGCACGACGGCGTCGACGCTCGCGTCTGGCAGCGGCATCCGCTCGGCGGTTCCCTGGAACGTCGGAACCCCGGGAACGCTCAGACGCAGTGTCTCGAGCATGGCGGCATCCGGGTCGACGGCGACGACCTCGGCCTCCGGCGCCTGAGCGAGCACGCGAGTGAGCTTGCCTGTGCCCGCGCCGACATCGGCGATGCGGCGAGAGCCGTGCGGCATCTGCTCGAGCATCCAGGTGACCGCGTCGAAGGGATAATCGGGTCTTCCGGCCTCGTAGTTCGCGGCTTCGGTGCCGAAGGAGGTCGCTCGGTCGGTACTCATGTCGCCAGCCTACGGCGAGTCATCCTGGGGCGTCCCGGATGCCGGGAGAGAGTGGTCATGTGCCACTGGACTTCACCGCTATCGACTTCGAGACGGCGAATTCCAGCCCCGCCTCAGCCTGCTCCGTCGGCCTCGTGCGTGTGCGCGACGGCCGGATCGTCGCGACGGCCGGATGGCTGATCCGCCCGCCCGCCGGGCATGACGAGTTCCAGGAGTGGAACACGAAGATCCACGGCATCCGCGCGCACGATGTGCTGGACGCGGCCACCTGGTCGGATCAGTTCGATCGTCTCTGCGCCTTCGCGGGCGCCGATGTGCTCGTGGCGCACAACGCGGGCTTCGACCTCAACGTGCTCCGCCGTGCGTCGGAGGCCACCGGCGGCGACTGCCCGCCGTATCGCTCGCTGTGCAGCCTGCAGGTGGCACGCAAGACCTACGAGCTCGACTCGTACCGACTGCCGAAGGCGGCCGAGGCTGCCGGCTTCACCGGCTTCTCCCACCATGACGCGCTCGCCGACGCGCTCGCCTGCGCGCACATCATCATCGATGCGGCCCGCAGGCACGGCGCGTCCGACGTCTTCTCGCTGGCCGATGCGCTCGCGCTGCGTGTGACCGATCCGGTCGTCGCCGCTCCGGAGCGTGCGGTCGCCTGAGTCGCACCGGACGAATGTCCGTGGCCGAGCGCATCATGGAGCACATGGATGATCTCACGCTCGTTCTCCTCCTGGCCGCTCTCGTGGCCGGCGCCGCAGTGGGATGGTTCCTCCGCGGCTCGCGCGGTGCGGCGGATCTCGCTCGCGCCGAGGCAGAACTCGCCGCTGCCCGAGATGATCGCGACCGGCAGTACGACCTGTATCGGGATGCCGTCGAGCACGCGAGACTCGAGCAGCGCGCCGAGGCGCAGCGCGTGCAGCAGCAGAATGCGGTGCTCACGGCTCTCGCGCCCGTTCGCGAGAGCCTGCAGCAGATGCAGCAGAAGGTCTCGGCCATCGAGCAGGAACGGCACGCGCAGTTCGGATCCCTCGCGGAGCAGCTCAGGCGCGCGCAGGAGTCCGACGAGGCGCTGCGCTCGACGACCGAATCGCTCGCCGGAGCGCTGCGGTCGACGGCCACACGCGGCGTCTGGGGCGAGACCCAGCTGCGCCGCGTCGTCGAGGCCGCAGGGCTGATCCGTCACGTCGACTTCGACCTGCAGTCGACCATCTCGTCCGATCGAGGTCAGGGGCGCCCCGACATGGTGATCCGTCTGGCCGGCGGCACGTCGATCGCCGTCGACGCGAAGGTGCCGCTCGACGCCTATCTCGAGGCGTCGGCGCTGCCGATCGGAGACGCCCACGAGACTCAGCGGCGCACGCACATGCAGAAGCATGCGAAGGCCGTGCGCGCTCACATCGACGCACTCGCGAAGAAGGCCTACTGGTCGGGTCTCGACGCGAGCCCCGAGTTCGTCATCTGCTTCCTGCCGAGCGAGTCGCTCCTCGCGGCGGCCATCGACGAGGACCCGACGCTGCTGGACTACGCCTTCAGCAAGAGAGTGGCGCTCGCATCGCCCGTGAACCTGTGGGCCGTGCTCAAGACCGTCGCCTACAGCTGGACCCAGCAGGAGGTCTCGACCGAGGCACGAGCGCTCCTGAACCTGGGAACGCAGCTGTACGACCGTCTCGGCGTTCTCGCCGGCCATGCCGACGACCTGCGCCGTGCTCTCGAGCGCACCGTCGACAGCTACAACAGGTTCGCCGGCTCCCTCGAGAGTCGAGTGCTCGTGACAGCTCGGCAGTTCCCCGGGATCAGCGCGTCGACGCTGGACTCGAGTCCGCCGGCGGTCACGGCGCAGACTCGACGCTTCACCGCTCCCGAGCTCGTGATCGACTCGGAGCAGGATCTCGACGCACACCACGGCGTCCGACGCACCGACCGCGAGTCATCCGAGGAGCCGGACTCCTCGATTCAGGCCGACGTCGGAGACGTCCGCTCTCGTCTCGACAACGGAGAGTCGGTGCCGAAGCAGTCAACCTTCGGGGCCATCGAAACCGAAGAGTCCCGGAACTGAGGTCAGGCGACGCCCGGTACGCCGCTGAGCAGGAGGATGACGAGGCCGCTGGTGACGACGAAAGCGCCGATCATCCACCAGGAGCTGATCTCATGCCCCTCATCGAGGCGCTTGCGGAACAGCACGTCAGCGCGGCGAGCGGGGTCGGTGACAGCGGTCGTGACCACAGGCGGCGCCGGAGTCCCGGTCGACAGAGGCACCCCTGCCTCATCGACGTTGATCCGCATGATCCGACCGGTGGGCGTCGTCACGATCTTGGTCGGCGCGGCTTTGGAACCGTTCGTGTGCTGCGTTGTCATCGGTCTGCCCTCCTGTGCCTGCGGTGCCTGGCGGCTCCGTCGACGGCGACAAATCCAGTGACAATTGTGACACGGACGCGCGAGAAACCTCGGCTCGGCGCTGCGCACGGCGGTACCGGGTCGGTAACGATGACCGGCTCCGCTCAGATCTCAGAGATCAGAGCCACTTCGAGACGAGGTGCTCCGAGGCGATCCTCCGAAGGGTTCCCGATGCGCCGCGCAGCACGACGCTCTCGGTGTAGATGTATCCGCCCTCTCGCCGCACGCCTGCCACGAGCTGGCCATCTGTGACGCCGGTTGCGACGAAGATCGTGTTGTCTCCGCGCACGAGGTCGTCGGCCTCGTAGACCTTGTCCATGTCGAGGCCCGCATCGATGCCGCGCTGGCGCTCGTCGTCGTCGCGAGGCCAGAGCCTCCCCTGGATGTGTCCGCCGAGCGCCTTGATCGCACACGCCGTCACGATTCCCTCGGGGCTGCCCCCGACGCCCACGCACATGTCGGTGCGGGCGGCATGACGGGCCGCATTGATGCCACCGGCGACGTCACCGTCGCTCATCAGTCGTGTTCCCGCGCCGGCGTCCCGGATCTCCTGAATCAGCTGCTCGTGACGCGGGCGGTTCAGCACCGAGACGACGATCTCGTCCACGGGCTTGCCGAGGGCTCCCGCGAGCTTGCGGATGTTCTCGCCGATCGGGAGTCGGATGTCGACCACTCCGACGCCGGCGGGGCCGGTCACGAGCTTGTCCATGTAGAAGACGCTCGACGCGTCGAGCATCGACCCGCGGTCGGACACCGCGATGACGGAGAGCGCGTTCTGACGCCCCGCCGCTGTCAGAGACGTGCCATCGATCGGATCGACTGCGATGTCGCACTCAGGCCCGCTGCCGGTGCCGACCTCCTCGCCGTTGAAGAGCATCGGCGCGTTGTCCTTCTCGCCCTCGCCGATCACGACGCGCCCCTGGAAGGCCACGGTTCCGAGGAACGCACGCATGGCATCGACAGCTGCACCGTCGGCCGCCTCCTTCGCGCCACGACCGATGAAGGGAACAGCACGGATGGCGGCTGCCTCAGTGGCCCGCACCAGCTCCATCGCGAGATTTCGATCGGGACGAAGGGGGCTCAGATCCGCTGTAAGACTAACCATGCGGTCAGCCTAACCAGCATGCGGGCCTCAAACGCCGGTTTTCGATGAAGCACCGATGAAGGAATTGCGATTCTTAACGTGGGCGCAGGACGAGGCGGTCGGTCGGTCGGCTCCGACAGCATCCGACAGTCAGCCCCGATAGAGTGACTGCTGTCCCGGCTTCCCAAATCGCAGGAGTTCTCATGCCCGTCGCCACCCCGGATCAGTACGCCGAAATGCTCGACCGCGCGAAGGCCGGCGGCTTCGCCTACCCGGCTTTCAACGTCTCGAGCTCGCAGACGATCAACTCGGTCCTCCAGGGTCTGACCGAAGCAGGTTCCGACGGAATCATCCAGGTCACGACCGGTGGAGCTGACTACTTCGCAGGCCACACGGTCAAGGCACGCGCAACCGGCGCCCTCGCCTTCGCCCGCTTCGCGACCGAGGTCGCGAAGAACTACCCGGTCACCGTCGCGCTGCACACGGACCACTGCCCGAAGGACGCCCTCGCCGGGTTCGTCGAGCCGCTGATCTCCGCCTCCGAAGACGAGGTCAAGGCTGGGCGCAACCCGATCTTCCAGTCGCACATGTGGGATGGCTCGGCTGTCCCCCTCGCCGAGAACATCGAGATCGCCAAGGATCTCCTCCCCCGCATGAAGAACATCAACGCGATCCTCGAGGTCGAGATCGGCGTCGTCGGCGGCGAAGAGGACGGCGTCGCTCACGAGGGGTCGAACGACGCGCTCTACACGACATTCGCAGACGTCGACCAGGCCGTGCAGGCGCTCGGCCTCGGCGAGCAGGGTCGCTACATCGCTGCTCTCACGTTCGGCAACGTCCACGGCGTGTACAAGCCCGGCGGAGTGAAGCTGCGTCCCGAGCTCCTCGGTGAGATCCAGCAGCAGGTCGCCGCGAAGTACAACACCGGCGCGAAGCCGCTCGACCTCGTCTTCCACGGTGGTTCGGGGTCGACCGACGAGGAGATCGCCCTCGCCGTGGCCAACGGCGTCATCAAGATGAACATCGACACCGACACGCAGTACGCGTACACCCGTGCGATCGCCGACTACATGTTCAAGAACTACGACGGCGTCCTGAAGGTCGACGGCGAGGTCGGCAACAAGAAGCAGTACGACCCTCGCGCGTGGGGAAAGATCGCCGAGACGGCCATGGCCGCTCGTGTCGTCGAGTCCACCCGTCAGCTCGGCTCCTACGGGCAGTCCCAGAGCTGACGTCCTTTCGACAGCAAGATGCCCCTGGCCGATCGGCCGGGGGCATCTGTCGTTCTGCGGCCTACTGCCCGGCCGTCTTGGCTACGAAGTCGATGAAGGCAGGATCGTTCATGAGCGGGATCGCCGCGCAGACGGACGCCACAAGCAGGGTGACCGCCGCGCCGACGAGCGGCACCCACCAGGAGAGTCTGCCGGAGCGCAGTCGGCGGATCGAGAAGTACGCGGTGAGTGACCAGCCGACAGCGAGGACGATCGCGGCGATCGTGCCCCAGGTCCTGCCCTCGGCGTAGTTCGTGAACTCCCCGTCGACGCCGAGCACGCTCATCATCTGATTCATCGCGGTCGAGAAGTCGAGGTACGACAGCCCCGTCATGACCACGTTCACCAGACCGTAGGCGAGCAGGCCGATCGTCACGAAACGTTCGACAGGACGCGGACGCGCGGCGGGCATATCAGCAACGGCGCCGTCAGCCGGCGCCGACGAGCCCGGCGCTGCAGCCGACTCGACGACCGGAACCTCGCCGAGCGGAGGCAACCCTGCTGCCCTTCGCTGCTCGTCGAGGGTCGCGATTTCGCCGTATTGGGGCCGCTGGTCCGTCATCCCAGCATGCTAGCCGGATCGGCTAGGAGCTCCTCACAGACTGCGAGTGCCCGTCATGATGGCGGCCCCGAAGGAGTGGGGACTCCTCGGGGCCGCGGACTCGGAACGCTGGGGACGCTCGTCATCCAAGTGGGTCGAGGAACGCTGGGGACGTTCGACCACGGGTAGCGCCGATTGCACAGACGACTACACCTCACATGCTAGGGAAAGCGCGTGCCCGAGCACCAGTGGCACTTCTTCAGATAGTGAAGAGCCGCGACCCGCTGTGACGGCGGTCGTCAGAGCGAGGTCGCGAGACGAGACGTGCTTGCGCCCAGCGCATCCGCACCCAATTGCAGCGAGAGCCGCCGCGCCACCCCCCTGAGCTTCTCGACGAGGCCGTGCTCGAGACGAGGGTGGCCCACCGGAAGCGAGACCGCGAGCGACGCCCTGACGTTCGGAGCGGTCACCGGGACGGCGACACAGGCATTGCCGATCACGTATTCCTCGCAATCCACGGCGAACCCCCGAGAACGTTCGAGCGCCGTCAGCAATGCCCGCGGGTCGCTGATCGTGCGATGCGTGAGCTGCTCCATCGGGTGACGCGACAGGTAGTCCTTGCGCTCCTCACGACTCAGATCCGCGAGGATCTGCTTGCCGAGAGCCGTCGCGTGCGCGCTCGAGTCGAGACTGACCGACAGGTCGATGCGCGGGCTGCGAGCAGCATCCACGATGTCGACGAGGCGCAGCTCGCCATCCTCGTAGCGGGAGAGGTAAGCGGTGGCGCCCACCTCCGCCGTGGCGTGGCGCAGCGCAGAGCGCACATGGGCGAAGAACACTCCGCCCGCGTCGGACTGCGCGCGAAAAGCGGGGAAATTCTCGCCGAGGACCAGACCGTCGGGTTCGCTCACGAGGTATCCCTCGTGCACCAGCGTCCGCACGAGGTTGTACGTCGTACCCGGGGTGAGACCGGTCTGGGCCGCGAGGGTCTTGACCGGCACCGGGCGTGACGAATTGGCGACCATGTCGACCAGTCGAAGCGCACGCTGCACTGAGCCGATCAGAGTCGGCGCCGCCTCAGTGGCGGCCACTGTCAGGCATTCCCGCTCGAGGAACGGCCTCCCAGCGCACGCGCATCGCGCTGGCCTGCAGCATCCTGGCGAAGTTCCTTGGGCAGCGAGAACATCAGATCCTCCTCCGCCGTTTTGACCTCCTCGACATCGCGGTATCCCGCTCCGTCGAGCGCATCGAGGACCTCGCGGACGAGGACCTCCGGCACCGATGCTCCGCTGGTGACGCCGACCGTCGCCACGCCGTCGAGCCACTCCTGCTTGACCTCTTCGGCATAGTCCACGCGGTAGGCGGCCTTGGCACCGTACTCGAGTGCGACCTCGACCAGACGCACCGAGTTCGACGAGTTCGCCGATCCGACGACGATCACGAGATCCGCGTTCGCCGCGACCTTCTTGATGGCGACCTGACGGTTCTGCGTCGCGTAGCAGATGTCATCGGACGGCGGATTGTGCATCTCGGGGAATCGAGCGCGCAGGCGGTTCACCGTCTCCATGGTCTCGTCGACCGAGAGCGTGGTCTGCGAGAGCCAGACCACCTTGGACGGATCCTTCACCTGCACGGTGTCGGCTTCGTCTGGCGAGTTCACGATGGTCACATGCTCGGGGGCTTCCCCGGCCGTGCCCTCGACCTCTTCGTGACCTTCGTGGCCGATGAGCAGGATCTCGAAGTCGTCGCGGGCGAATCGGACGGCCTCACGGTGCACCTTCGTGACCAGCGGGCAGGTCGCGTCGATCGCGTGGAGCCCGCGGTCCGATGCCGCCTCGACGACGGCAGGCGAGACACCGTGAGCGCTGAAGACGACATGCGCGCCCTCGGGAACCTCGTCGACCTCCTCGACGAAGATCGCGCCCTTCTCTTCGAGCTCGGACACCACATGGATGTTGTGGACGATCTGCTTGCGCACGTAGACCGGAGCGCCGTAGCGCTCGAGTGCCTTCTCGACAGCGACCACAGCACGGTCGACGCCGGCGCAGTATCCGCGCGGAGCGGCGAGCAGAACGCGCTTGTCCCCGACGACCGGGTTATCCTGAAGCCGCCCGGCCGCCCCACGTACTCGTGGAACGCGCGGAAGGGGCAGATGAACGGCAGTCGAAGTCACTCTTGAATTCTACCGTCGACAACCTGAGCAGGAGCGGGAAGGTGCACTGAGCGGATGACGGTCTTCGAAGCGTCGACGAGATCCGGCGAGACTCCACCGGCGGATGCGGTCGCGCCGCGCGACTCATCGGCCGATGCTCCGACGTCCGTCGCACGCCTGAACGGCACGATCCGCGACTTCGTGGCCCGCTGGAACACCGTGTGGGTCGAGGGCGAGATCACCTCCTGGAACGTGCGCGGCGGCAACATCTTCGCCCGTCTCAAGGACACCCGCTCCGAGGCGCAGATCTCGATCCGGATCTGGTCGAGCGTGCGCCCGCGGATCCCCGGAGACCTGGCAGTGGGCGACCACGTCGTCGCCGCGGTCAAAGCCGACTACTTCGTGAAGGCCGGCGACTTCAGCTTCGCGGTCTCCGCGATGAAGCACGTGGGTCTCGGCGATCAGCTCGAGAAGCTCGAAAAGCTCAGACTGCAGCTGCGTCAGGAGGGCCTGTTCGATCCCTCGCGCAAGAAGCGGCTCCCGTTCCTCCCGCATGTGATCGGTCTGATCACCGGCGAGAAGTCTGATGCCGAGAAGGACGTGCACCGCAACGCGGAGCTGCGGTGGCCCCAGGTGCGCTTCCGCACCGAGTACGCGGCAGTGCAGGGCGACCGGTGCGTCCCGGAGACGCTCGCAGCGCTGGCGCGTCTCGACGCCGACCCCGATGTCGACGTGATCGTCATCGCCCGAGGCGGAGGCGACCCGCAGACGCTTCTCGGATTCAGCGACGAGCGTCTCGTGAGAGCCGTCGCGGCGGCATCCACTCCGATCGTCAGCGCGATCGGGCATGAGAACGACCACCCCCTGCTCGACGACGTCGCCGATCTGCGCGCCTCGACTCCGACGGATGCCGCGAAGCGCGTCGTGCCCGACGTGAGCGAGCAGCGGGCACTGATCGCGCAGCTCCGATCGAGAGCGACGACGAGACTCACGCAGCGCCTCTCGCACGACATCGCGCAGCTGGAGCAGCTGCGCTCACGCCCTTCGCTGCGGTCTCCCGACCCGATCATCGACTCGCGCTCTCAGGACGTGTGGCTTCTGCTCTCCCGAGGACGCGACACGATCACGCGTCAGCAGGATGCGGCCGGCCGAGCGACCAGCGAGCTGCGAGCCTCGCTGCGGGCGCTCTCTCCTGCAGCCACACTGTCGCGCGGCTACGCGATCGCTCACCTCGACGGCGGGGTCATCCTTCGAGACGCCGCGGACGCTCCGGCCGGCAGCAGACTGACGATCACGGTCGACCGGGGCTCTGTCGCGGCGCGCTCGGAGGGCGAGATCGAGGAGGCGCCGGCGCCCCGCTCCGGCTGAGCGCGCCCTGCGCACGGCGTAGGATGGAGGCGTGAGTGCGCTGAACGACACCCCCGTGGACACGCTGTCATTCGAGGCCGCTCGCGACGAGCTGGTGAAGGTCGTCTCCGAGCTCGAACAGGGCGCTCCGACCCTCGAGCAGTCGCTCGCTCTCTGGGAGCGCGGCGAGGCGCTCGCCGCTCGCTGCGAGGAGTGGCTTCTCGGCGCGAAGCGTCGTCTCGAGGCTGCGCGCGCCACATCGACCGGCAGCGCGGACGGAGACGAATCGTGAACAAGCCGGCTCCCATCGTCGCCGAGCTCGGGCGTCCGGAGACCCCGGAGGAGACAGCGGCACGCAAGGCCGCTTCGAGCAAGGCGTACCGCTCGAGCCAGACCGTGCGCAGTCTGGTGGCCGCGCTGATCGTCACACTGGCCATCGTCGCGGTGATCGTGCTGGCCGTTCCTCGCGGGGAGCCGGCGACCACGAGGGAGATCGACGTGGTCGGCATCGCCGCCGACGTGGAATCCACGATGGATCGTCCCGTGATCGTGCCCGACCTGGCGGACTTCTGGCGGGTCAACACAGCCGAACTCACGAGCGGCGCCACCGTGGTCTGGGACGTCACCCTGGCACCGTCAGCCGAAGACGAGCGCGGCTTCATCAAGCTCGCGCAGGCCTTCGATGCCGACTCCTCGTGGGCCCCCCAGCGACTCAACGGCACCGCGCCCACCGACACGACGTCGATCGGTGGTCTCGAATGGGATGTCTACGCCCTCGGCGATGCGGGCGCGAAGCAGAACCTCACCTACGCCATCGGCACCCAGGCGGGTGACGACTACCTGCTGCTCTACGGTTCGCGTTCCGCAGACTCCACCGCGGAACTCGCCGAGTCTCTCGTCCCCCAGATCCGCGACCTCTCGGAGTGAACATGACCCACGCGCTCACCCCCGCTGCTGCCTGGAAGCAGATGCAGGACGGCAACCAGCGATTCGTCGATGATGCGCCTCAGCACCCGAACCAGGATGTGGCTCGTCGTCGGCACCTCGCCGCAGCACAGCATCCGGTCGCCACTCTGTTCGGCTGCTCCGACTCGAGACTCGCCGCGGAGATCATCTTCGATCTCGGACTCGGCGACCTGTTCGTCGTGCGCAACGCCGGCCAGGTGATCGGCGAATCGATCGTCGCGAGCCTCGAGTACGCGGTCGCCGTGCTGAACGTGCCTCTGATCGTCGTCCTCGCGCATGACTCGTGCGGCGCGGTGCGAGCCGCCATCGACGGCACGGCCATCGACGCTGCTCCCCTGCCGCCGCACATCTGGAAGCTCATCGCCCCGATCGTCCCGGCGGCCCGCAAGGTGCTGGCTGAGAGCGGTGGCACCACCGTCGACGAGATCGACGCCGATCTCGTCGGCGCCGAGCACCTGCGCAACACCGTCCGCGACCTGCTGCAGTCGTCGGAGGTGATCTCCAGCGCCGTCTCCGAGGGACGGCTGGGCATCGTGGGAGCCAATTACCGTCTGGCCGAGGGCACCGCGGTGCCCGTCATCACGGTCGGAATCGACACCGACGGAATCGACACCGAGGGGCACGGCCCCGCAACCAAGGAGGGTTCGGAATGACCGACACACACCAGCGCAGCGGCGATGCAGCGGAGTACCGCATCGAGCACGACACCATGGGTGAGGTGCGGGTTCCCGTGAACGCGCTCTACGGCGCCCAGACGCAGCGCGCCGTGGAGAACTTCCCGATCTCGGGCAAGGGTCTCGAATCGACGCAGATCGCCGCGCTCGCGCGCATCAAGAAGGCTGCCGCGCTCGCGAACAAGGAGCTGGGAACCCTCGACGGTGCCATCGCCGACGCGATCGCGCAGGCCGCCGACCAGGTCGCCGCAGGTGCTCACGACGGCGAGTTCCCCGTCGACACCTACCAGACCGGCTCGGGCACGTCATCGAACATGAACATGAACGAGGTGCTCGCCACCCTCGCGACCCGCATCCTCGGTGCGAACGTGCACCCGAACGACCACGTGAACGCCTCGCAGTCGTCGAACGACGTCTTCCCGACCTCCGTGCACATCGCCGTCACGCAGGCGCTCATCGACACGCTGATCCCCGCGCTCGACCACCTCGCCGTCGCCTTCGAGGCCAAGGCCGATCTGTGGAAGGACGCGGTGAAGTCCGGCCGCACGCACCTGATGGATGCCACCCCGGTCACGCTCGGCCAGGAGTTCGGAGGCTATGCCCGACAGATGCGCCTCGGCATCGAGCGCGTGCAGTCTGCGCTTCCTCGCGTCGCCGAGGTCCCGCTGGGCGGCACTGCCACCGGCACCGGTATCAACACGCCGCTCGGATTCCCGCAGAAGGTCATCGAGCTGCTCGCCGCCGAGACCGAGCTCCCGATCACCGAGGCGAAGGACCACTTCGAGGCCCAGGCGAACCGTGACGGACTCGTCGAGGCATCGGGCGCACTCCGCACGATCGCGGTCTCGCTGACCAAGATCAACAACGATCTGCGTTGGATGGGCTCGGGCCCCAACACGGGTCTCGGCGAGCTGCACATCCCCGACCTCCAGCCCGGGTCGTCGATCATGCCCGGCAAGGTCAACCCGGTGGTTCCCGAGGCCGTGCTCATGGTCTGCGCCCGGGTGATCGGCAACGACGCGACCGTCGCGTGGGCGGGCGCATCCGGCTCCTTCGAGCTGAACGTCGCCATCCCGGTCATGGGCACCGCAGTACTCGAGTCGATCCGTCTGCTCGCGAACGCGTCGCGCGTGCTCGCCGACAAGACCGTCGACGGACTCCAGGCCAACCTCGACCGTGCGGCGGCATTCGCCGGCATGAGCCCGTCGATCGTCACCCCGCTCAACAAGCTGATCGGATACGAGGCCGCGGCGAAGATCGCCAAGCACTCGGTCGCGAAGGGCATCACGGTGCGCGACGCGGTCATCGACCTCGGATATGTCGAGCGCGGCGACCTGACGCTCGAGCAGCTCGACGAGAAGCTCGACCTGCTCTCGATGACCCACCCCGGTTGATCGCGAGCCGGTCCCACCACTTCGGGGGCCGACACACCGGATGCCGAGCGCAGGAGGCTTTCCCGCTCGGCAGCTGGTGTGTCGGCCCCCGATGTGTGTGACAGAGCACTGTTCCTGCAACTGGTCGCACGCCGGCGGTTTCTGCACCGCTGCCGGAAGGACGCCCACGCGTGACGTCACGGCGCAGAGAGAACTGCCACGATGCGGGGATGCTCGATCCACGACTCACCCTCGATCGCCTTGGCGGGCTCGCTCGCGGAACGCGCCTCCAGCACCACGGTCTCGACCGCCCCGCCCTCACGAGAGCTGTGCGGGCAGGGCACATCGACCGCATCCGGCCGGGACTGTTCGCCTCGCCGACAATCCCTGAATCGCTCCGACGAGCCGCTGCGCACGGCGGCGCCCTCACCTGCAGCGCGGCGCTGCGCCATCACGGCGTGTGGGTCCTCGCAGACGCGGACCGCGTGCACGTCTGGATCGGCCGGCGCGGCCGGACCTATGAGCACGACGGATGCCGATGCCGAAGCCACTTCTTCCGGGGCACTGTGCCGCTCGGAGTCGTCGATGTCGAGACGGCTCTCATCCACCTGTTCCGCTGCGAGGGCGAGGAGTCGTTCTTCGCCTCATTCGAGTCCGCTCTGCAGCGTCGCGCCCTGACACGCGCGGCGCGCCTCCGGATCCGGGCGGCTCTCCCGGCATCCGCCCGGTGGCTCTTCGAGCTCGCACAAGACGGTTCGGAGAGCGGACTCGAATCGATCCTTCGCCTGAGACTTCACCTGCTCGACATCGTCCTCGCTGCTCAGGTGACCATCGACGGCGTCGGTCGCGTCGACTTCGTCCTGGGTGGGCGGCTCATTCTCGAAGTCGACGGGCGCGAGAACCACGCCGGTCATGATCGTCGCCACAAGGATCTCGTCCGGGATGCCAGAGCCTCCGCACAGGGGTATGAGACCTTGCGCTTCGACTACGCACAGGTCATCCATGACTGGCCCTCCGTGCAGGCTGCCGTCATGGCGGCTATCCGCCGCGCGGACGATCTCAGCTGACAGCATGACCGTTCCTTGGCGCCGATGCTCATTCCGGGGGCCGACACACCAGACGTCGACTGCATCGGTTCAAGAAGGGCGGCGTATGGCGTGTCGGCCCCCGAGATGAACCGCAGACGGAAGCGAATCGACGACGCATCCTCCGAGACACACGACAGCTCAGCTGAGCTCGCCTCCCTCCAGAAGCTCCGTCACGAGCGCCGCGATGGCGGAGCGCTCGGAGCGCATCAGCGTCACATGGGCGAAGAGGTCGTGCCCCTTGAGCGTCTCGATCACACTGGCGATACCGTCGTGGCGGCCGACCCGGAGGTTGTCCCGCTGACCGACGTCGTGGGTCAGGATCACTCGGGAGTTCTGCCCCATGCGACTGAGCACCGTCAGCAGCACGTTGCGTTCGAGGGACTGCGCCTCGTCGACGATCACGAACGCGTCGTGCAGCGACCGACCGCGGATGTGCGTGAGCGGAAGCACCTCGAGGATGCCGCGTTCGACGATCTCCTCCATGACGTTGCCCGAGACCACCGAGCCGAGCGTGTCGAAGACCGCCTGCCCCCACGGCCCCATCTTCTCGCCCTGGTCTCCGGGCAGGTAGCCGAGCTCCTGGCCCCCGACGGCGAACAGCGGCCGGAACACGATGATCTTCTTCTGCTGCTGCCGCTCGAGCACCGCCTCGAGACCCGCGCAGAGCGCCAGTGCCGATTTGCCGGTGCCCGCACGCCCGCCGAGCGAGACGATGCCGATGTCGGGATCGGTGAGCAGGTCGATCGCGATCCGCTGTTCGGCGGATCGGCCGTGCATGCCGAAGATGTCGCGATCGCCGCGCACGAGCTTGTACTCGCCGTCGCCGGTCACCCTGCCGAGGGCCGAACCGCGCTCGGAGTGGATGATGAGTCCGGTGTTGACCGCCAGGCCCCTGGCGTCTTCGCTGATGCCGACCTCGCTCTCGTACAGGTCGCTGATGTCATCGCCTGACAGGTCGAGCGTGGTGATGCCGGTCCATCCCGAGTCGATGGCCTGCTCGGCGAGGTACTCCTCGGCGCGAAGACCGAGGGACGCCGCCTTGACCCGCATCGGCAGGTCCTTCGAGACGATCGTGACGTCCTGCCCGTCCTGCGCGAGGTTCATCGCGACGGAGAGGATGCGGGTGTCGTTGTCGCTCAGCCGGATCCCGGCGGGGAGCACCGAGGCATCGGTGTTGGCCAGCTCGACGCGGAGCGTGCCGCCGTCGCCGACCTCGACCGGGAAGTCCAGACGCCCGTGTTCGATGCGCAGGTCGTCGAGGTGACGCAGCGCCTGGCGCGCGAAGTAGCCGATCTCAGGATCGTGGCGCTTGCCTTCGAGCTCGGTGATGACCACGACCGGCACGACCACCGAATGCTCGGCGAACCGGAAGAAGGCCTGAGGATCACTCAGCAGGACGGACGTGTCGAGCACGTATGTCCGGAGATCCTGGTCAGGATCAGCGGAGGCTGCTCTTGTCGTCGTCTTACGGGTGGACTGCTGCGCTGTGCCTGTGGACTGCTGCGCTGTACGTGAGGTCACGACCCACTCCCGACCCGGGGAATCCCGGTGTGTTCGAACGAGTCGACCAGGGGGTCACGAGTCGTCAACCTGAGGCCGACCCGACGGGCGCTTTGCCCGATGCCTAGAAGCTACGACCACGCGCCGACATTCGCTCGCCTCGACACGCCAAGAGTTCGTTACGCGTTGATTAACGAATCGTGTCCGACGGCGTCGCCCGAGACGTCAGCGACCGAATCGCCGATCGCGATCCGCGAAGTCACGGATCGCTCGGAGGAAGTCGACCTGTCGCAGATCCGGCCCGAGCGCCTCGACGAAGTAGAACTCGCTGTGGGCGCTCTGCCACAGCAGGAAGTCGCTCAGCCGCTGCTCCCCGCTCGTGCGGATGACGAGGTCCGGATCCGGCTGGCCACCGGTGTAGAGATGCTCGCCGATCATCTCGGGCGTGAGGTGTGCGGCGAGGTCTTCGATGGTGCCTCCGGACGCCTGGTGCGCCGTCACGATGCTCCGCACGGCATCGACGATCTCGTTGCGTCCGCCGTAGCCGACCGCGAGGTTGACGTGCAGTCCCGTGTGCTCACGCGTGCGCTCCTGCGCGTCGTCGAGCACTCTCGCGAGTTCGGCAGGGAGGATGTCGGAGCGACCGACATGCTTCACTCGCCAGTTGCCTTCTCGCGACAGCGCCTCGGCGAGCTCCGCGATGATCTCGATCAGGTCGGCCAGCTCGGCCGAGTCGCGCTTGAGCAGGTTGTCACTCGACAGAAGATAGAGCGACACCACACGGATGCCGAGCTCGTCGCACCATCCGAGGAACTCCCGCATCTTGGCGGCGCCCGCCCTGTGCCCCTCTGCAGGAGTCTCGTAGCCGAGCTGTCGGGCCCATCGTCGATTGCCATCGATCATCATGGCGACGTGATGCGGGACCGACTCCGGGTCGAGGTGTCGGCGAAGCCTGCTGGTGTAGAGCCGGTACAGCGGCCCCCGCCCCTGAACATCGCGTGACATCACCTCCCTACGCTATCGTGCCGGGGCCGGAGTCACAGGGGCTGACGCTCAGGTTATGTACGCTCGCCTGCATGGTCGCCCGCATAGAGTGAGGGCGTGAGCACACCCGACTCCGCGGTACCCGATGTCCCTCAGCTGCCCCTCATGGAGGATGCGGCGCACGATGCCGCGGTCGAGATCAAGCCCACCTGGCGGGGCTGGCTGCACGCAGCCACCTTCCCGATCGCGATCGTCGCCGGTGTGGTGCTGATCGCCGTCGCACAGGGCGGAGCCGCGAAGTGGGCAGCCGCGGTGTTCATGGCGTCATCGCTGCTGCTGTTCGGCAACTCGGCGCTGTATCACCGGATCGACTGGAGTCCGAAGGTCAAGATCGTCCTCAAGCGGATCGACCACGCGAACATCCTTCTCCTGATCGCCGGCACGTACACCCCGCTCGCGGTGCTCGCGCTCCCGCCCGGCAAGGGCGCGCTGCTCCTCGTCTTCGTCTGGTCGGGGGCACTGGTCGGCATCCTGTTCCGGGTGTTCTGGATCAATGCCCCTCGGTGGCTGTACGTCGCGCTCTATCTGCTGCTCGGTTGGGCGGCGGTGATGTACCTCGCCGATCTGTTCGTCGCGAACGCGACCATGATGGCGCTCGTCATCATCGGGGGCCTGCTCTACACCGGCGGTGCGATCGTCTATGCGCTGAAGAGGCCGAACCCGTGGCCGGGCCATTTCGGCTTCCACGAGATCTTCCACCTGTGCACGGTGCTCGCCTTCCTGTGCCACTGGGTCGCGTGCCTGCTCATCGCGCTGGCACCGCTGTCCCCGTCGCTCGGGGCCTGAGAACGCTCCGGGGCGGTCAGCGCTTCTCGGGGTTGTCGTCGCCCTCACGGACGATCGGCAGATCGGCATCCGTCTCGGTCGCCTCGTCGGCCGCGAGCGCGGCCTCTTCGGCGTCGAGCTCTTCCCTGACCTCTTCGCGATAGCGGACCCGACGGATCCGACGGTTCATGTCGAGGATCAGCAGGATCACCGCGATCAGGATGATCACGACGGCGGCGAAGCCGACGAAACCTGGAGTGACCAGCTCCGGTGCCACCGTCATCGAGGGCGTGGGCATCGGGGTCTCGGTCAGAGCGAGCATGGAGTCTGCCTTTCATGCGCAGGTCGCATAACCTGGAGTTACCAGCCTAACGACCGGAAGACCCACCCCGTGACGACCGCAGAACAGCTCGATGACCGCTATGGCCGCACCCGAACCCGGCGGGGTCCGTGGATCGTCGTCATCATCCTTGCCGCACTTCTCGTCGGCGCGTTCGGCTGGATGATCGTCACGTCGCAGATGAATGCGGTCGACTCCGACGATCTCGGCTTCGACCTGGTCGACGAGCACAGCGTCACGGTGCGCTTCCAGATCACCGGAGTGCAGGGCAAGGACGTGGCCTGCGTCGTCGAGGCGCTCGACGAGGAGTTCGGAGTCGTCGGCTGGAAGGTCGTCGAGATCCCTGCCGGAGACACGCATTCGCAGGCGCTCTCGGCCACGGTTCCCACCGTCTCGGCCGCGACGACAGGTTTGGTGAACAGCTGCTGGGTCGCTTAGACTCGTGCCAGACAGATGACGCCCTGGCACCGTGCCGGGGCGTCTTGGCATATCCCCCGCGGAACGTCGCCGGGTACTTACCGAAGGAGCTTCGTCATGTCTACTGACGCTCAGGTTCCCTTCCTCACGCAGGAAGCGTATGACCGGCTCGTCGCCGAGCTCGAGCACCTCTCCACCACCGGTCGCGAAGAGATCGCCAAGCGCATCGAAGCGGCTCGCGAAGAGGGCGACCTCAAGGAGAACGGCGGATACCACGCCGCGAAGGACGAGCAGGGCAAGCAGGAGGCGCGGATCCGCACCCTCGAGAACCTCCTCAAGACGGCCAAGGTCGGTGAGGCACCCGCGAGCCGCGGCATCGTCGAGCCCGGCACCGTCGTGACCGCGATGGTCGCCGGCGGCGAAGAGATCTTCCTGCTCGGCAGCCGCGAGATCGCCGTGGGCAGCGACCTCGACGTGTACAGCGAAGCCAGCCCGCTCGGGCAGGCGATCCTCGGACTCAAGGTCGGCGAGAAGTCGTCGTACGAGGCTCCGAACGGGCGCGCGATCTCGGTCGAGATCGTGAAGGTCGAGACCTACACCGGCTGACACCGGTCGCACCGCGACAGCGTTTCGATGTGCCGATGCCCCGTCCACTCGGACGGGGCATCGGCGTATCCGGACGTCGCGTCAGTCCGGCACGACGATCGGATGGAAGCCGGCGTGGCGGAGTGTGTCGAGGGTGTGCTCGGAGTGCTCCGCACCGCGCGTCTCGACACTGAGCTCGAGGAACACCTCGCTGATCTGCAGGCCGTGTCCGTGGCGCGTATGCATCGCCTCGATGACGTTCGCCCCTGCCGCGGCGATCAGCTCGGACACCCGCGCGAGCTGACCGGGGCGATCGGGCAGTGGGATGCGGATCGTGAGGTATCGACCCGACGCGGCGAGTCCGTGCGCGACGACGCGCTGCAGCAGGAGCGGGTCGATGTTTCCTCCTGACAGCACCGCCATCGTGGTGCCCGTCGCCGAGACCTTGCCCGCCAGGATCGCGGCGACACCGGCAGCGCCGGCCGGCTCGACGACCACCTTGGCCTGCTCGAGCAGGATCAGGATCGCTCGCGCCAGATCGTCGTCCGAGACGGTGACGACCTCATCGACGAGATCCTTGATGATGTCGAACGGGATGGCGCCGGGGCGCGCGACCAGGATGCCGTCGGCGATGGTGGGCCGGGTCTCGATGTCCACCGGGTGCCCGGCATGGAGCGACGGCGGCATCGCTGCCGCGTTCTCTGCCTGCACGCCGATGATGCGCACTGTTCGACCGAGCTGAGCCGCACGGGCCTTGACCGCGGCGGCGACCCCCGCGATCAGCCCTCCGCCGCCGATGCCCAGCACGATCGTGTCGACCTCGGGTGCGTCCTCCAGCAGCTCGAGTCCGAGAGTGCCCTGGCCGATCACGACGTCGCGATGGTCGAACGGGTGGATGAGCATCGCTCCGGTGCGCTCGGAGAACTCCGCCGCGAGCCGGAGCGAGGTCGCGACGGTCTCGCCCTCGAGCACCACCTCCGCGCCGTAGCCGCGCGTGGCGAGCAGCTTCGGCACCGGCACGCCGATGGGCATGAAGATCGTCGCAGGGATGCCGAGAGCCTGCGCCGCCAGAGCGACCCCCTGCGCGTGATTGCCGGCCGAGGCTGCGACGACCCCATGCGATCGCTCTTCGGCGCTCAGGCGGGAGAGCCGGTAGGCCGCGCCGCGGATCTTGAACGACCCCGTGCGCTGCAGATTCTCCATCTTGAGCAGAACGGGGGCACCGAGGACGTCGGAGAGAGCGCGTGAGGGCAGAGTCGGTGTGTGCGTGATCACCTCAGCCAGACTCTGAGCTGCGCTCTCGAACTCGGTCAGGCTGGGAACTGCGCTCATCGATTCCTCCGTGTGCGCTCGCGCGGCACTGTGCTCCAGATCAGGTCTGCGTCCGGTTGATCGCCGGTGCGCCAGGCACCGGTGCTGACAGTCACGGCCGCGACGTTGACGAAGGCCGCGAGAGGCACCGCGAACAGTGCTCCGGGTATGCCGCCGACCATCGAGCCCCCGGCGACCACCAGGACGACGGCGAGCGGATGCACCTTGACGGCCGAGCCCATGAGGATCGGCTGCAGGATGTGGCCCTCGAGCTGCTGCACGCCGAGCACGACGGCCAGCATCGCGAGCGCGATCCAGGGGCCGTTGTAGACGAGGGCGAGCAGAACGGCGATCGCTCCGGTCACGACGGCACCGACGATGGGGATGAACGAACCGAGGAAGACGAGCACCGCGACGGGGATCGCCAGCGGAACGCCGAGCAGCGCGGCTCCGAGGCCGATGCCGACGGCGTCGATCGCGGCGACGAGCAGCTGCGTGCGTGCGTAGTTGACGATCGTCGCGAAGCCGTTGCTCCCCGCGGCGTCGGCAGCAGGGCGTGCGGCACGGGGGAAGAGGCGCAGCGTCCACTTCCAGATGCCCCGCCCGTCGGCCAGCAGGCAGATGAGGATGAACAGCGAGAGCACCGCGCCCGTCACGACGTGCGCGGCGGTGGTGCCGACCGCGAGGGCGCCGTTCAACAGAGCCTGCGTCTGCTCGTTGATGATCTCGAGGCCCTGGTCGATGTAGCCCTGGATCTGCGATTCGCTGAGGTGCAGCGGGCCGTCGAGCAGGAAAGTGCGGAACTCGTCTATCGCTTGGGAACTGCGCTCCTGCACGTCGGGGAGCTGCGCACGGATCTGCCAGATCACGAGCCACAACAGCAGCGAGACGATCGCCAGCGTGCCGATGATCGAGAGGGCGACGGCCAGCCAACGCGGGAAGCGGTGGCGCAGCATCCACTGGAAACCCGGCCAGAGCAGCGCCGTGATCAGGATGCCCACCATCAGCGGGATGACGAGCAGCTTGAGCTCGATGACGAGCCAGATGAAGCCGGCGACGACGGCCGCGAGCAGCAGCAGCCGCCACGCGTATGCCGCCGCGATGCGCAGTCCGATGGGCACTGTCGCATCGGCGTCGATGGGGGAATTCCGGTCCGGGGACACAGGGCGCGGTCGGAAGAGATCTCTCAGCCGCGGTCGCTGCTCTTCGCTCATCGCCCAAGTCTAAGGCGCTGTCACCACAGGTCCTGACGGGCATGGGCCCGTATGTCGGAGACCGGCGATAGCCTGACGTGGTGACCGACACCCTCAGCGCTGCCCAGGCCCGTCGCATCGCACTCGCCGCTCAGGGTTTCTCACGTGCACGCCCCGCGTCGGTGTCGGCCCGGCACATCCACCGGGCGATGGATCGACTCGGAGTGCTGCAGATCGACTCGGTCAACGTGTTCGCGCGGTCTCACTACATGCCGCTGTTCTCGCGCCTGGGTGCCTACGATCCGGCTCTCTTCGACCGCGTCTTCCACTCGCGCACGACCCACTACGTCGAATACATGGCTCACGAGGCGACGTTCATCCCCGTCGAGGACTGGCCGCTTTGGCGGTTCCGCATGGATCATTTCCGCGCCAGATGGGCGGCGGCCGACTCCTGGACGAGCACCAACACGCGCACCCTCCGCTGGGTGCAGGACGAACTCCGCGCCAGAGGTCCGCTGCGACCGGCGGACCTCCGGGACGATGCTCCTCGTGAGCGAGGCACCTGGTGGGATTGGGACGACGTGAAGCTCGCCCTCGAGCATCTCTGGCGTACCGGCGATGTGGCGATCAGCGGCCGAAAGGGCTTCGAGCGCACGTACGCGCTCGCCGAGCAGGTGATCCCCGACGCCATACTGTCGCAGGAGGTGCCCCGTGAGGACGCGATCCGCGAGCTCACCCGGCGAGCGGCGCGATCGTCAGGTGTCGCAACCCAGTCGGACCTCGCGGACTACCACCGCATCCGCGATCGCGCGGCGGTGGCACGGTCGATCGCAGATCTGGTCGACTCCGGCGAGATCCTCCCGGTCTCGGTGCGCGGATGGGACAGAGGTGGTCGCCCGCTGCCCAGCTGGCGACACCGCGATGCAGTGCTGCCGCGCAGGATCGACGCCGCCGCTCTCCTGACGCCATTCGACCCGGTGGTCTGGTTCCGTGACCGCGCGCTGCGCGCCTTCGAGCTCGACTACCGGATCGAGATCTACGTTCCTGCCGAGAAGCGGCGATACGGGTATTACTCGCTGCCCGTGCTCGTGGGTGACCGGATCGTGGCGCGTGTCGACCTCAAGGCCGACCGCGCGACGTCGACGCTCCAGGTGCAGTCGGCCTGGTGGGAGCCTCAGTCCCGACCGGACGCGGATGCCGAGAGGATCGCCGCTGAGCTCGCGCTCGCGGCTGACTGGCAGGGGCTCGCGCATGTCTCCGTCTCGCGCTGGGGCACGGCGGCCGAGGCACTGCATGCAGCGCTGTCCGGTCGCGCAGACACGTCGGTGCGTCGCCACGTGCATGCCAGGGAGAGCGCCGAATGACTCGCCGGCGCGCATGGGCGATAGGCGTCGTCGTCGCCGCGCTCCTCGTGGCGGGGGCTGCGGTGTGGCTGTGGCAGGCGTCGAGCGGCGCCCCCTCGTCAGAGGCCACGCCGACCGCGACGAGCTCGCCGACGCCCGACCCCGACATCGATCTGCGGGCGCTGGCGCAGCAGTCCCTCGACGAGCACCTCGAGGACTGCACGTCCGCCGAGATCGCCGAGGGCGTCGTTCCTGACGGATGCGGCATCAGGATCCCGTGGGGAACCGAGTTCGCCGCGGTCGACGACGTCCGCTTCCGCATCGAGCAGCTGCCGATGTTGACCCTGACGGCTGACGGCGTCACCGCCGAAGACGGTTTCATCGCCGAAGACGGTTTCATCGCCGAGGGCGGCATCCTCGTCGCGACCGTGTCGGGAACCGCGCAGGACGGCAGCCCGAGAACCGAGACCTATCGCACGGAATCATGGACACTCCGCGGCGACGTGACCGTCGAGGACGGCGAGGTCGATCTCGACGTGTGGTGAGCACTGCTCCGGGTCAGCATCCGAAGACGCGGAAGGCCCGATGCGCCGGTGCACATCGGGCCTTCCTGCAGCTCAGAACTGCACGCGGGGCGGCTCGGAGATCGCGCCGCTGTCGGCGACCTCGAAGAACTCGCGCTCGGTGAATCCGAGCCCCTTCGCGAAGAGATTGTTCGGGAAGACCTTGATCTTGGTGTTCAGCTCACGCACCCCGCCGTTGTAGAAGCGACGCGCGGCCTGGATCTTGTCTTCGGTGTCGACGAGGGCCTGCTGCACCTGCAGGAAGTTCTGGCTCGCCTGCAACTGCGGATACGCCTCCGCGACCGCGAAGAGGCTTCGGAGCGCCTGCTGGAGGTGCCCCTCTGCGATCCCCGCCTCACCGGGACCGCCTGCTGAGAGCGTCTCGGCTCGCGCTCGAGTGACGTTCTCGAAGACCGCCTTCTCGTGCGAGGCGTAGCCCTTCACCGTCTCGATGAGGTTGGGTATCAGATCCGCCCTGCGCTTGAGTTGAACCGTGATGCCGCTCCACGCCTCGTCGACGCGGACGTTCAGCTGCACCAGCGAGTTATAGGTCGCCCAGAGGTAGATTCCGATGAGCAGAATCACACCGACGACGATCAGTACCGGCACGAGCCATTCCATCAGAGGCCCACCCTTCCTCGTGTTTGTCTCATCCTATCGGCGCAGCCTGCGCGTCGACTGGGTGCGCGCGGTCAGGCGCAGGACCGGGTCATGCGCCGAGAACCCGATCCAGGTAGCGGTTGGTGAACCGACGATCGGGATCGAGCCGGTCGCGCAGCGCGATGAAGTCGGCGAAGCGGGGATAGCGCTCCTGCAGCTGCTCAGCCGTCTGCGTGTGCAGCTTGCCCCAGTGCGGGCGTCCTCCGTGCTCGAGCATGATCTGCTCCACGGCCTCGAAGTAGGCGGACGGGTCGGCGCGCCAGTATCGATGCACCGCGATGTACCCGCTCGCCCTGCCGTATGCCGTCGAGAGCCATCTGTCGTCCTCCGCCGCGAAGCGCACCTCGATCGGGAACTCGATACGCCACCCGCGTCGCTCGATGAGCTCGCGGACAGCGCGGAACGCCGGCACGACGTTCTCGACGGGCACCGCGTATTCCATCTCGCGGAACCGCACGGTGCGGCTCTGCGTCAGGGCACGGTGCGACAGCTCGGTGTACCGCCGGTCTCCCGTGAGCTTCACGGCGAGCCTGTTGAAGGGCGGCGTGATGGCCGGCACGGTCTGTGCGGTCGCGCACACCGCCCGGTACACGCCGTTCGAGAGCAGCGTCTCGTCGATCCATCGTCCCAGCACAGGAAGCGGCTGCCGTCTCGTCGACTCGGGCACCCTCGTCTGTCTCTTGGTCAGAGCGATGTCGGTGTGCGGAAACCAGTAGAACTCGAAGTGATCCGATGCCGCGACCCTGTCGTGCAGGGTCTCGAGCACATCCTCGAGCGGCGCGGGCTCATCGACCGCCTCCATGAGGTAGATCGGTACGCACTGCAGGGTCAGATCGACCAGGACACCGAGCGCGCCGAGGCCCAGCGCGACCGCAGGGAGCAGGTCGGTGTTCTGCCGCTCGTCCACGCGGAGGAACTCCCCCGCGGCGGTCACCAGGGTCGCACCGACGATCTGAGTCGCGAGCCCGCCGAAGCCTGCGCCGGTGCCGTGCGTCCCGGTCGAGATCGCCCCCGAGATCGACTGCCGATCGATGTCGCCGAGATTCTCCATCGCGAGGCCGAACGGTGCGAGGAGCGACGGGATGCGATGCAGTCGCGTTCCCGCGAGCAGAGTCGCTCGCCCCGTGGCCGCATCCGCCGACACCAGACCCTGCATGTCATCGAGCTCCAGGAGCACCCCGGGCGCGACGGCGATGCCCGTGAAGCTGTGCCCCGCGCCGACCGCCTTCACCGTGAGCCCCTGCGACACCGCCGCGCGGACGGCGCGCTGCACGCCTTCGGGGGTGCGCGGACGCTCGACGCGAAGCGGTGTGACCTGCGCAGACCTCGCCCAGTTCTGCCAGGTGCCACCGATCCGGGTCACAGGAACGCCTTCCCCTCGCCGCGATACGTCGGCAGCTCATCGACGATCTCATCGCCCGAGACGAGCTGGTAGGTGTCGATGCGCTCGGCAGGCTCGCCGCTCTTCGCGTGGCGGAACCAGACACGGTCGCCGACGCCGAGCCGCGCAGCCTCCCGACCTTGCAGCGGTGTCTGCACCTCGCCGGCGGCCTCACGAGACAACGTGCGCAGTCCCTGCGGCCACACGGGCAGCGGCTGACGTGACGCGACGGCGGGTCCGGAGGCGATCCATCCGCCGCCGAGCACCGTCGCGATGTCGGCAGCAGGCCGCCGCACCACGTCGAAGGCGAAGGCGGACGCCGGTGCGGGGCGGAACGATCGATATCCATCGAAGAGGTGCCCGCCGAGCAGTCCGCTGCCTGCGCTCGCCTCCGTCAGCGATTCGTCGCTCCCGGTGAACTCGAGCGAACCGGTGCCACCGCCATTGAGGAACTCGAGTGCTGCGACCTCCGACAGTGCGCCGACTATCGCGGCCCGACGCTCGCGCAGTTCGGATCGGGAACGCGCCTGCATGAGGCGTATGACCGGCGCATCCGCTCCGGCGTTGTCTCCCTGGCCCGCGATCTGAGCCTCGTACATCTGCAGCCCGACGAGCCGGAAGCCGGGGCGGCGCACGATCTTGCGTGCGAACGCAGCGACCTCACCCGCGGTGAACAGAGCTGACCTCCGCACTCCGATGTGGCCGAGTGCGATCGATCGCAACGACGCGTCTGCGTCGATCGCGACCCGGATGTCGGGTCGGCGGCCGGCAGACGCCACGCTGTCGATGATGTCGAGGTGTGCCGGATCGTCGACCATCAGAGTGATCCGTCGCGCCGCCTCTTCGGACGCGAAGAGCTGCGCGAGTCCGGCGCGGTCGACTGTCGGATACCCGAGGACGATGTCGTCGTGCGTCTCCGCGAGCCACAGCGCCTCGGCCAACGTGAAGGCGAGTATCCCTCTGAACCCGGGCATCTGCAGCACCGCGTCGAGCACCGAGCGGATCCGCACGGACTTCGACGCGACACGGATGGGCAACCCTCCCGCACGGACCAGCAGATCGAGGGCGTTGTATCGCAGCGCGTCACGATCGATGACCGCCACGGGAGCGGGCAGGTGGCCGCTCGCCGCTGACAGGCGCGGCCAGTATCGTGACGGGTCGTGCCACTCGGGTGACACGGAGCGTGGTCCCTGATCGGGGCTCAGATCGGCGGTGAGGTCGAGCACTCCCCCACCCTATGGGGTGGATGGACTCGGGTTCATCGTTTCTGAGATCGAGTCGCGCCGCCGGTCGTGACCCGAATCTGGAAATCTCGATACATCGGCGGCCGTCGTCGTAATGAACAGGATGGATCGCCGTCTTGATCACTGAGACCGTCATCCGTGGCGGTCTCGTCGGCCGTGCGCGGTCGGTTGCCGGGGGGCGATGCTGTCTCAGCAGCATCACAGGGGGGCGGGCGCTGGGACGCCCGTCCCCCTTCGCTCGGACGAGCGGTGAGGACATGTCGCCGTGCCTGCCGCCGCCACCGAGGACTCCCCGTGTACTCTGAGCCAGTCACGGCATGAAGCCCCCGTAGCCCAATGGCAGAGGCAGGCGACTTAAAATCGCTTCAGTCTGGGTTCGAGTCCCAGCGGGGGCACGTTCGGCTCCGGTCAGTCCTCCACGCCTCGCTCTGCGGCGCCGGGTGCGCGCGCGCTCTGGACTCCGGGCGTGCGAGCCTCACGCACACGTCGGACGATCAGCACGGCGAGCGCGATGGCGATGGCCGAGTACACGGCGTAGTCGAGGTAGCCCAGCAGATGTTCGAGCTGCTCGTGCTGGGTTCCGAGCAGAGCACCGAACCCGATGAGCAGGGCATTCCACAGGCCGCTGCCCACGATCGTGTACACGCTGAAACGGATCAGGTTCATGCGGGTTGCGCCCGCGGGGATGGAGATGAGGCTCCGCACACCGGGAACCATGCGACCGACGAGCACCGTCCACGCACCGCTTCGCCGGAACCAGTCCACCCCACGGTCGAGGTCGGTATGGCTGACCAGTTTGGTGGCCGAGAGGAGCCGCACCGCTCGTTCGACGCCGATGGCCGCCCCGAGCCAGTAGAGCAGAAGCGCGCCGATCCACGACGCGAGAGTGCTCCAGAAGATCAGCCAGCCGAGGGTGAGGTCGCCGCTCTGACTGAGATACCCCGCGAAGGGCAGGATCACCTCGCTCGGGATGGGTGGAACGAGCACCTCGAGGAACACCAACACACCCACACCGATGTCGCCGAGTTGAGTGAGGACGTCGGCTGCGAATCCGGTGAGACCGGAGAACCCGTGATCCGCTGCCGAGGTCTCGGTCGCGGTGAGGCCGGCAGCGCTCATCGGCCGAACAGATCGCCGAGTCCGGGAACCCCGAGGTCGCCGAGCCGCTGCCCCCACTCGCTCGCCGTGTCGCCGAGACCCGAGACGGTCTCACCGGCCGATCCGAGAACCCCTTCTGCGGCTCCCGCGAGCTCCGCACCGCCGAGGCCGCTCGCGATCGCCTCGA
Organism: Microbacterium sp. APC 3901; assembly: GCF_030407765.1. GTDB lineage: Bacteria > Actinomycetota > Actinomycetes > Actinomycetales > Microbacteriaceae > Microbacterium. The sequence continues at coordinate 66,785 of NZ_JASDCU010000009.1, read as the reverse complement.
TGTCGACGCCCTGTGCGAGGGCGTCGAAGTCGACGCCGAGACCGGCCGCCTGCTCGAGCAGCGGAGCAGCGACGGCACTGCCGACGGCGCCCACCGCGACGATCCCGAGCGCGCCCACGGCAGCTCCCCCGACCGCACCGGCGGCGCCGAACCCGCGCACTCTCGAGAGGATGCCGCGCATGCGCCCCGGGCTGGCCGCCTCGGAACGACCCGCCGCGCGGGCGAGATCATCGGGCGACGACGATGCCGGGCGCTCGCCCGGAGCGAGTTCCGTGTTCATGCGCTCCTGCACCTGCGCCCGCTGGGCGGGAGTCAGGCGCGCGAACGCCTCTCGGTGGATCTGCTCTACGCGGCGCGGATCAGCGGTCTCGAGGAGGTAGTCGTACCGCGCGATCGCCGCCCGATCGGCATCCGAGACTGCACCGGCTGCACCGGGCGCCGGCGGCGAGTAGGGATCCCGACCCGCAGGGCGTGCAGGCGGAGGCGTGTATCGATCGGTCCCGGTCTGCCGTCCGGCCGATGAGGGCGGCGTCGCTCCGCGCGAACCGCTACGATCCGTGCGGGATCCGGTCTCGTCGAGATCGAGCGCGCGAGCGGCCATCCCGAGCAGTCGGTTGAGTTTTCCCATGGTGACGGTTCCTTCGTGGTGTGGACGACCACGGGACTCGACAGCGGAGAGGCGAGGGTTCATGGTCGTCCGCGGATACGGACGCCAGGTCTCCTCCACCCTCACGGGCCGGTGGGCCGGGACACGACTTCGTATCCGTAATGACGACACCACCGCAGACGGGAGTACTCCCCTTGCCCTGCCGACGGTAGCAAACGCTCCTATGAGACCGATGCGAGACACGCGCCCTCGCCGAAAACGCCGAACGCCTCGACTCCGAAAGGAATCGAGGCGTTCGAGGAGGTGACTGCTACTTGGCAGCAGCCGTCTCGGCGGTCTTCTTCGCGGCCGGCTTCTTGGCCGCCGTCTTCTGACCGGCGGGCTTCTCGTCGGCGGCCTTGTCGGATGCGGTCGCCTGAGCGGCCGGAGCCGTGACGGCCGGAGCCGGTGCATCGGCGGCCGGACGCGGACGGGCGGCGAACTCCTCGAAGACGTAGCGCGGGTTCTGCACCGTCTCGAGGTTCACCAGGTCGCGACCGAGCCACAGGTTGTTCCACCAGCCCCAGACCACGCGGAACTTGCGCTCCCACGTCGGCATGGCGAGACCGTGGTAACCGCGGTGCGCGACCCAGGCGACGAAGCCCTTGAGGGCGATCTTGCCGGACTGGAAGACGCCGTTGTAGAGGCCGAGGCCCGCGACCGCACCGAGGTTCTTGTGGAAGTACTCCTTCGGATCCTCACCGCGCAGCACGGCGACGATGTTCTTCGCGAGGAGCTTCGCCTGACGCACCGCGTGCTGGGCGTTCGGCACGCAGAAGCCGCCGACGCCACCGCCGGACAGGTCGGGAACGGCCGAGACGTCTCCTGCAGCCCAGGCTCCGGGAACGAACGCCTCGGGCGTGCCGACACGGAGGTCTGCACGGGTCTGGATGCGGCCGCGCTCCTCGATCGGGAGGTCACCGCCGCGCACGACCGTGGGGTTCGCCATGACACCGGCGGTCCAGACGATCAGATCGGTCGGGATGATCTCTCCGGTCGACAGCTCGACGTTGCCGTCGACTGCACTGGTGAGCTGCGTGTCGAGGTGCACGTTGGCGCCGCGCTTCGCGAGGTCCTTGAGCACCCATTCGCTCGTCGGCAGCGACACCTCGGGCATGATGCGCCCCATCGCCTCGATGAGGTGGAAGTGCGTGTCGTCGAAGGTCAGCTGCGGGTACTTGCCCACGAGCGACGAGGCCAGCGAGCGCAGCTCGGCGAACACCTCGATGCCGGCGAAGCCACCGCCGACGACGACGACGGAGAGCAGACGATCGCGCTCAGGACCTGCCGGCAGCGACGCGGCCTTGTCGAAGTTCGACATCAGACGGTCACGGATGGCGACGGCCTCTTCGATCGTCTTGAGGCCGATCGCGTTGTCCGCGATGCCGGGGATCGGGAAGGTGCGAGAGACGGCACCTGCCGTGACGACGATCTGGTCGTAGGAGAACTCGTAGGGCTCACCCACCGGCGGGGTGATCGTCGCGACCTTCTCGGCGTGGTTGATGCCGGTCACCTTGGCGGTGAGCACGTTCGTCCGCTTCAAGTGGCGACGGTGTGCGACCACGGAGTGTCGGGCTTCGATCGACCCGGCAGCGACCTCGGGAAGGAACGGCTGGTATGTCATGTACGGCAGCGGGTCGACCATGGTGACGTCTGCTTCACCCTTGCGAAGGTGCTTCTCCAGCTTCCACGCCGTGTAGAAGCCTGCATAGCCTCCACCGACGATCAGAATCTTGGGCACAGTGCTGTTCTGAGGCACAGGGGGACAACTCCTCGGGAGTCAGGGATGTGGCGTGCGAGCGCGCGCCGATCGGATGCGCCGGGCAGCTGCGGTGACGCCAAGCGCTATCAGGATACCAGGGACTGTGAGCGCAATGAGCGGCAGGGTACCGTAGCGCAGCGATTCAGCGCTGGGAAGCAGCGGTGAACCGGGATCTGTCGGAGCGTCCGCGTCCGGCAGCGGCGGCACCTCGACCGGCGCGGCGGTGGGTTCGGGCTGCGGAACGCTCTCTGCGCGTCGGAACAGGCGGACCCACTCGGCGAGATCGCCCATCGGATTCTCGGAGACCTTCGGAAGGTCGGCTGTGATCGCTGCGTCGGCATCCACCAGCCCGTAGCCGTAGAGAGGATCGGGAGGGTCGGCCATGCCGGGGACCTTGATCGCGGTCTTGATGATGCGGTTGATGACATTCGCCGCATCGAGCTCGGGATGCGCAGACCGGACGAGGGCTGCGATGCCCGCGACGATGGGCGCTGCACCGCTCGTGCCGCTCCAAGGCACGACCGTGCCGTCTGCGGACACGCCCCGAAGACCCTCGCTGGGCGCCGCGATTCCGATGGTGATCCCCTGGGTCGACGCCTCGATGCTCGCCGTGCCCGTCTGGTCGACTCCGCCGACCGTCAGCACGCCAGGGATCGTCGCCGGAGCGCCGATGATGTTGGTCCCGCTCCCCCGGTTGCCCGCGGCGACGACCACCACCACGTCGTGCTCGAAGGCATAGAGGAACGCATCGTCCCAGCTCCTGTCCCAGTCCAGCGTGTTCGTGGTGAACGAGAGGTTGATGATGTCGGCTCCGTGGTCGACCGCCCATCGCATGGCCTTCGCGACCTGCTCGGTGAACGGCACGGCGGCCGCGGCGCCGAAGCCCACGGAGATGGACAGCAGATCGGCCTCGGGAGCGACTCCGATCATCCCCTTGCCATCGGCGGAGCCTCGTCCTGCGGCGAGTGACGCGACCCATGATCCGTGATTGCCGTCGATGGCGCCCACCGGGGTGCGCCCGTCGGGGGTTCCCGTGCCCGACACGTCGGTGCCGCCGACGACGGCGCCGTCGAACACGCCAGGAACCTTGGCGATCCCGGTGTCGATGATGGCGATCGTCACCCCATCGCCGCGTGTGGTCTGCCACGCATCACGGATACCGGCTCCGTCGAGCCAGTACTCGGCTGCGCGATCCGGGTCTGCGGGGTCGTCCGGCACGGGCCCGGGCGGCGGGGTCGCAGCGCCCAGGAGCAGGACGGATGCCACGATCGTCGCCATCGCGACACCGTTGCGCAGCATCCGCGGCCGCCTCATGCCGTCGATGCCTCGGCGTCACGCAGGGCCGCACCGGGGTCGTCGCACCGGCACCTCTGAGGCGACCAGGTCGAGCGCTCGAGAGCCGCATCGCCGACGGGGTTCACACCGGGACCGGCCGCGAGAGCGTGACCGGCCAGAGCGTGCAGGCACTTGACGCGCGAGGGCATGCCGCCGGCGGAGATCCCGTCGATCTCGCCGACCTCTCCGAACTGAGCCCTGTCGGCGAGGTAGGCCTCGTGCGCCGCGAGGTACGCCGCTGCGACGCCCTCGTCCTCGGCGAGCAGCGCGGCGAGCTCGGGCATGACCTGCGTGGCTTCGAGGGTCGACATCGCAGCGGTCGCCGCCGGATGCGTCAGATAGTAGAACGTGGGGAACGGCGTTCCGTCGGGCAGCCTGGGCGTCGTGGCGACGACCGTGGGGTTGCCGCACATGCAGCGGGCGGCGATGCCGACCACGCCGCGGGCGGTCCTGCCCAACTGGGCCGACACCACGGCGAGCTCGGCGGTCGTGGGGGCGGGGAATGGCGGCGTGGTCACCTATCCAGCGTACGGGAGCCGACCGGGAGGATGCTCGGAGCACGCTCCCGGCTCGGCGTCGCCGACGGTCAGCGGCTGACTGCCGCCGTGTCGCTCAGCCCCGCGGACGTGAGGGTGCGCAGCAGCTGCGGCATCCAGTCGGAGGGCGTCTCTTCGAGGGTGTCGCTGACCGGCCCCTGCTGCTGCGGAAGCGCCGCGGGATCGAGGTCGTTGTCGATCAGGAACACGACCTCGCCCGGCTTGACGTAGTACAGACGCTCACGCGCTTGGGTGGTGATGTAGGCCGGGTCGTTCCAGCGTTCACGCTCCTGCTCGAGTGCGGCGATCTGGTCTTCGGAGACCTGGATCGACTGCTCGAGCGCCGAGATCTTCTGTCTCTGGTCGATGAAGGTGCCGAGCGTCGGCACCAGCACCCACGCCCCGAGCACGACCAGCGAGAGCATGATGACCGAGAACGCCGACAGACGGATGCCGGATGCCCACTCGCGCACGTCGACGCGGCGATCCTGCGTGCCGCGGGCAGAAGAGCCTCGCGGGGGCCGCGCCGCAGCACGTCGTGCCGGCTTCGCGGACGGGGCGGCGCGCGACGACCCGGAAGACGCCGAAGGAGGAGCCGGTCGTCGTGCCACGGCTCCTCCTCCGTACGTGCCGCCGCTCAGGCGGCGTCTGTCTGTCTAGCTGTGATCAGCCCTGGTAGCGCGGGAACGCCGAACGGCCGGCGAAGACCGCCGCGTCGCCCAGCTCTTCCTCGATGCGCAGAAGCTGATTGTACTTCGCGACGCGCTCGCTGCGAGCAGGCGCACCCGCCTTGATCTGACCAGCGTTGGTGGCGACGACGAGATCGGCGATCGTGGTGTCCTCGGTCTCACCGGAGCGGTGCGACAGCATGGCGGTGTAGCCCGAGCGCTGCGCCAGGCTGACCGCGTCGAACGTCTCGGTGAGAGTTCCGATCTGGTTCACCTTGACGAGCAGCGAGTTGGCGACACCACGCTTGATGCCGTCGGCGAGACGGGTCGGGTTCGTGACGAACAGGTCGTCGCCGACGAGCTGCACCTTCGAGCCGAGTGCATCGGTGAGGAGCTTCCAGTTGTCCCAGTCGTCCTCGGCCAGCGCGTCCTCGATCGTGACGATCGGGAAGTCCTTGACCAGTCCCTCGTAGTACTCGATCAGCTCGGGGCCGCTCCAGTCCTTGTTGTCGAGGCGGTACACGCCGTCCTTGAAGAACTCCGTGGCTGCGACATCGAGACCGAGCGCGATGTCGGTGCCCGGCGTGAAGCCGGCCTTCTCGATCGCCTTGACGAGGAAGTCGAGACCCTCGCGGTTGCTGGGCAGGTCGGGGGCGAAGCCGCCCTCGTCGCCGAGGCCCGTCGCGTAGCCGGCGGCCTTGAGCTCGCCGCGCAGCACGTGGTAGGTCTCGACACCCCAGCGGAGCGCCTCGGAGTAGGTCTCCGCGCCGATGGGGGCGAGGAAGAACTCCTGCATGTCGATGCCGTTGTCGGCGTGCTCACCGCCGTTGATGACATTGAAGAGCGGAACGGGCAGCAGGTGCGCGTTCGGGCCACCCAGGTAGCGGAACAGCGGCAGGTCGGCGGAGTCGGCCGCGGCCTTCGCAACCGCCAGGCTGACGCCGAGGATCGCATTGGCGCCGGTGCGCTGCTTGTTCTCGGTGCCGTCGGTCTCGATCAGGATCGCGTCGACGATGCGCTGCTCGCTCGCCTCGACACCCTCGAGCGCCGGGCCGAGCTCGTCGATGACGGCGTCGACCGCCTTGAGGACGCCCTTTCCGCCGTAGCGGCTCTTGTCGCCGTCGCGGAGCTCGTACGCCTCGAATGCGCCGGTGGATGCACCGGACGGGACGGCCGCCCGCTGGACCACACCGTCGTCGAGGAGCACCTCCACCTCAACGGTCGGGTTACCGCGCGAGTCGAGAATCTCGCGTGCGCCTACAGCCTCGATCAGTGCCACTGATGTGCTCCTTGCTCAGAGAAAAGGTTGTGTGGAGCGTCGTCGATCCGCGCCCAGTCTAGCCCGCCCGCGGTCTACCTCCCGGGTTCGTGCCGGCGGCTCACACCACGACGGCGAGGGCGAAGCCGTCCCAGCCCTTGGCACCGACCGTCTGCAGAGCGGTCGCGTCGAAGCGCGCGTCTTCGCTCAGCATCCGCAGTGCGTCCCTCGTGCCGACAACCTTGGAGTCCGTAGAATCCTCACGGACGATCTCTCCCTCGCGTCCGATGTTGTCGAGCACGATCACGGTTCCCGGATGCCCCAGCTTCGCCGCCCAGTCGAGATAGACGGTGTTCGACTCCTTGTCGGCATCGATGAAGACCAGGTCGAAGCCGCCCACGAGAGAAGGGAGAACATCGGCGCCCCGGCCTATCCGGATGTCGACGCGGTCGCCGACACCGGCGGCATCGATGCTCGCGCGGGCGACGGCGGCGTTGTCGGCTTCGGCCTCGACCGTGATGACACGCCCATCCGGTCCTACGGCCCGGGCGAGCCAGATCGTGGAGTACCCGCCCAGCGTGCCGATCTCGAGCACCCGGCGAGCGCCGCTGATGCGCGCGAGGAGGTTGAGGAGCTTCCCTCCGACGGCGGCCACCTCGATCTCGGGAAGACCGGCATCTCGTTGGGCCGACAGCGCCGCCTCGAGGTGCGGGTCGTGACCGATCAGCAGGTCTGCGAGGTAGGCGTCGGCGTTCGACCAGGCGACGGGAGTGGAATCCATGCCCTCAGCCAATCGTGACCCTCGAAGAGCGTCAAGGGGCTTGGCGACGCTACCCGGCGCGCGGCGCGGACAGCAACCGGCCGGGCGCGCCCGCGAGCTCGGGCTGTTCGCGGAACTGTCCGGTGAGAGCGAGAACGGCGATCACCACCGCGATCGCGATCCACGCGGCGACGCCCAGGGGACCTGCGAGCGCGAGGTCGGGCTGCGTTGCCGAGAAGAGAAGGACGACTCCGCCTGCCGCGTTCAGCGATCCGTGGGCGAGGACGGCGGGCCAGATCGAGGCCGAGCGCAGGCGCAGCCAGCCGAGCAGGATCCCCCACGCGACGCAGCCACCGATCATGAAGAGCACGCCGGTGATGTCCGTGCGCCCGAAGTTGTATCCCAGCAGGATGACCGGGCTGTGCCAGAACCCCCAGATGACTCCGCTGATGAGCAGCGTCGGCCAGGTGCCCAGGGGCCGCAGCGCCGGCACGAGCCATCCGCGCCACCCCAGCTCCTCGCCGAAAGCCAACACGCTGTTGAGGAGCGCGCCCACCGGGATGATCGCGAGCTGCGAGATCACCAGGATCTCGACCGGCGGCAGCGGGGTGCCTTCCGGAAGCATCCTCGCGAGTTCAGCCGAGAAGCCTGCGAAGGTCAGGTCGAGCCGGATGAAGCCGAGGGCCGCGGCGACCAGGATGCTGAGGCCGACGAGAAGGGGCGGCACGAGCCATCCGAGGACCATGAGCCAGATGACCCGCTTCGCCGGCCGAAGGGGCCACAGACCGAGGAAGCGCACCCGCTCGCCGCGCGCCGGGACGCGCATCGTGAACGTGACGACGAGCGCGGCGAGCGCGGGCGTCAGCATCATCACGGGCAGGAGGACTCCGGTGGTCGGCTCTGCGAGACCGTCGCCCAGCCACAACGGCAGGGCGACGAGCCAGGCCGCCCCGCAGGCGATGACGGTGAAGACGACGATGGCGGCGATGCGTAGGCGAGTCACGATGGTTCTCCTTGTATCGATCGTGCGGGGGGCGCGGTCATCGGTGGCCGGCGGCAGCGAGGACGGATGCCGCGGTGGCCGCGTCGTCGACGGTGACGACGAACACCCGACCGTCCGTGCGGGTGACTTCGAGGGCGTCTCCGGCACGGAGCACGAAACCCCGACGACCGTCCGTGCCGAAGCGATAGCCCCAGCCTCCGAACTCGGCGAACGGGTCGATGCGGACCGCGCGCGTGCTGGCGATCTGCGCTGCGGGGATCTCCAGTCGCGGCCAACCCGCCGCAGAGCGCACCCGGAGGCCCGCGGTACTCGCGCGGACGCGGAAGGTCAGACTGGTCGAGACCAGGATGACGAGAAGCAGCGTGACCGCGGCCGTGATCCAGCCGCCGGCGATTCCCCGAGCGAGGAGCAGCGCACTCATCGTCGTCGTGACGAGCACACCGATACCGAGCACGACCTGACCGGTCTTAGCGATCGTGACGGTCCTCATCCACACCGCGCGCTCGTGGTCGGCGAGCGGCAACGGCTGCGCAGCGGTGCCGGACGCCTCCGCGGGGCGCTCCACGGCCGGCTGCAGGAACCAGCCGGCCACCGCGAGGCCGACGGCGACCAGGAGGAAGAGCGGGCTCCACGGCGCGATATCGGCCGCATCCGCAGCGTCCGACAGCCCGCGCTGCACACCGACGATGGCGACGGTGAGCGCGGACATCATGCCCACGGTGCCGAGACTCACGGCCCCGAGCAGACGAGCCGTCGTCGACCACCGGGGCTGCGGGGTCGATGCGTCCGCACCCCGCTGAGGAGATCCATGAGAGAAGAGGGCGATCGAGGCGAACAGCACGACGATCCCTCCGCCGAGCCCTGCGAGCATGACCGGCGGCATCCACTTCGGTGCATACCCGTCGACTCCCCCGCCACCCCAGTGCGTCGCAACAGGGTCGGGGAGCTCGGGCAGCCATGCGAGCACGACTGCGTTCGCGAGCACGATGAGGGCCAGCGGGACGATCACCCCCACCCACCAGAAGGCTGTGCGAGCTCGGCTGACTTCGGTTCTCATGCGTCGGTCTCCTTGATGAGGGCGGCCAGGGTCGTGGGCGAGAGTCCGAGCGACGAGGCGCGCGCGACGAGCGCGGCGATGTCCTGAGAGAGTTCCGCCAGCGGCGCGGCCGACTCGGACACCACCGCTCCCCTGCCGCGTCGCAGGTCGATCAGCCCCTCGTCGCGCAGCTGCTGATAGGCGCGGAGCACCGTGTGCAGGTTGATCTCGAGCGCCTCTGCCAGCTCCCGCGCGGCGGGAAGACGATCGCCGGGCACCAGGCGACCGGTCAGGACGTCGGAGCGGACGGAGGCCGCCACCTGATCGAAGAGCGGCCGCGCACTGTCGGCATCGATTCGAATCAGCATCGCGGTCCTCAATTTCTATTAGTTCTATTTAAACTATAACAACTGTTCGAACCCTCCAGTCAACTTCGTCGCGGCGATCACATCGTCGACACTGACCTCATGCGCATCACTCCCCGCCGTCTCGCCACGGGCATGAGCCTGTGGATCCCCAACCTCTTCAGCGGCATCCGCATCCGCCGGTTCAGCGAGGACTGGACCCACGCGACCGTCGAACTGCACGTGAACGTCTTCACCCGCAACTACGTCAAGACGGCGTTCGGCGGCTCGATGTCAGCGATGACGGATCCCTACTTCTTCATGCTCGTCATGCACCAGCTGGGGCGCGACTATGTCGTGTGGGACACCCGAGGCGAGATCGAGTTCCTCAAGCCGGGCCGGGGAGTGCTGACGGCGGAGTTCGAGGTCAGCGCGGAGCGAGCTGCGGAGATCCGCGAGCGCGCGCACGGCGGGGCGAAGGTGCTGGAGTGGTTCGAGACGGTGATCACCGATCGCGACGGCGACGTCGTCGCGAAAGTGCGTCGTGAGGTCTACATCCGAGAGAAGAAACGCGTCACCGCCAGTCGCGGCTGACCGTCACGACGTCACCGGGAGTTCACCCTCGCGTGCCACGATGAGGGGATGCCCCTCGCCCGCCGCCTGAGACTCGGTGACGCCGTCGCCATCGGACTCGGCTCGATGATCGGCGCGGGCGTGTTCTCGGTGTGGGCCCCGGCGATCGGTGTCGCCGGCAGCGGCATCCTGATCGCTCTGGCCATCGCCGCACTCGTCGCCTACTGCAACGCCACCGCGTCGGCGCAGCTCGCCGCAGCACACCCCGTCGCCGGCGGCACATACGCGTACGCCAGAGCCGAGATCGGCCCGTGGTGGGGCTTCGTCGCCGGCTGGAGCTTCGTCATCGGCAAGATCGCGAGCTGCGCCGCGATGGCCATGACCTTCGCCGCCTACGCTGCGCCCGAGGGCTGGCAGGTGCCGGTGGCCGTGGCAGCGGTCGTCGCGCTCGCAGCCGTGAACTGTTTCGGAGTGACCCGCACGGCTGTCGTCACCCGGATTCTCGTGGTGGCCTCGCTGCTCGGGCTCGCCCTCGTCGTCGCGACCGGACTCGGCGGATCGGCCTCGGCATCCCCCGCCCCTCTTCCTGACGCCAGCGCCTACGGCGTGCTGCAGGGCGCCGGACTGCTCTTCTTCGCATTCGCAGGGTACGCGCGCATCGCGACGATGGGCGAAGAGGTCGTCGACCCTTCCCGGACGATCCCCCGGGCGATCGCCCTCGCGCTGGGCGGTGCGGTCGTCGTCTACACGCTCGTCGCGATCACGGTCATCCTCGTGCTCGGCGGCGACGCGGCGACGACCACGACGCCTCTGGCCGATGTCGCCGCGGCCACCGGGTGGCAGGCTCTCACCCCGATCATCCGCATCGCTGCGGCGACGGCCTCACTGGGCGCTCTGCTCGCGCTGCTCACGGGCATCGGTCGCACGTCGCTGGCCATGGCCCGGGAGCAGGATCTGCCCCGGGTCCTCGCGAAGGTCGACGAGCGCTGGCAGGTGCCTCGTCGCGCAGAGATCGCGGTCGCACTCATCGTCGTCGGCATCGTGCTCGTCGCCGACCTTCGCGATGCGATCGGGTTCTCGTCCTTCGGGGTGCTGCTCTACTACCTCATCGCCAATGCGGCAGCCTTCCGCCAGTCTCCGGCGGCTCGCCGCTATCCGCGCGCACTCCAGGTCATCGGAGCGCTCGGATGCCTCCTTCTCGTGAACACGCTGCCCGTCGTGGCGTCGGCGATCGGAACCGTGGTCGTGCTTCTCGGAGTGCTCTATCGGATGGCAAGCCTCCGACTGTCGCGATGATCAGGTCTGCGCGCTCTCGCCCGGAGCTCGCGTCGCGTCGCCGAGGGGGCCGCGTCGTTCAGCGCGGCACCGACTGACGACGCGAGCTGAGCGCCGCCTCCGCCGCGAGGCACGCGGAAGGAAGCAGCACCTCGGCCGTGCGCCGGTAGCCCAACGGACTCGGATGGAAGCGGTCCAGGCTGAACATCGCATCCGGATCGTCGAAGAACATCGGCCCTACCGCTCGGCGGAGATCGACAGGGCTCGCCCCCGCCGATCGAGCGGTCTCGGCCTGCGCTTCGGCCAGCCTGCGCGACACGCTCGAGATCAGCCTGCGCAGCGGCTGAGGCACAGGGCGCAGCGCGCCGAGGTCAGGACACGTGCCGACGATGACCTCAGTGCCCCGACGACGCAGCTGAAGGATCGAGTCGCGCAGATGCTGCGTGGAGACGGCGATCGGAAGACGGTGGGTGACGTCGTTGCCGCCGACCACGATCACCGCCACGTGGGGTGCGTAGCCGTCGGGCAGACCCTCGAGCTGCGCGGCGAGATCGGGCGACTCCGCACCGACGACCGCGGCAGTGCGCAGACGCACCGGCCGTCGCAGGCGACGCGCCATGCCCTTCGCGAGTCGCCCGCCGAGCGTCTCCTTGCGGCGCTCGGCGCCGAGACCCGCGGCCACCGAGTCACCCAGCACGAGCAGCTGCACGGGATCGCCGTCGAGCGCCCGACGCCAGACGCGGTCGGCATCGATCGACTGCTCGCCGAGCGGCTTGCCGATGCGCCGACGTGCGATGGCCGCCTGACGCTTCAGCAGAAACCGGAAGCCGACGACCGAGACGGCACCGACTGCGGCGACCGCGACGAGATGCTGTCGACTCATGCCCCGATTCGATCCGACCGTCGTGAACGCCGAGTGAACGGCATCCGCGCCGTCCGTCTGCAGGACCCGGGCACGTCTGCAGGACGATATGACCGATCAGTCCCCGCGCACGTGATGCAATCCTGCAGACAGCGCCGGGACACACGGCGGAACTCAGGAGAGCGGCTTGAGCTCCAGCTCGGTGGCGCCCGTCGACACGGTCGCGAACTGGGTGTACCCGTCGGCGGCCGAGCGCTCGAGCAGAGCCTTGACGTTCTTGGTGCGCCGCTCCAGTCGCACCCTGGCACCGGATGCCACGAGACCCGCCTTGTGGGCGACGAGTTCGGCGACCGGCACGTCGGCGTCATGGATGAGCACGACGGCGCGTTCGCCGGCATCCGCCCCCGCCGTCACGAGATCGACGAGCCGCTCGAAGCCGAGGGAGAAGCCCACGGCCGGGACCTGCTGACCGAGGAACCGCCCGATCATGCCGTCGTAGCGTCCGCCGCCACCGAGCGAGTACGACACCGACGGGTGCGCGAGCTCGAAGATCGTGCCGGTGTAATAGCCCATGCCGCGCACGAGGAACGGGTCGAAGACCAGCGGGATGTCGGTCACGCCGCGACCGGCCGCCACGGCCTCGCCGATGCCTACGAGGTGCCCGACGATCTCGTCCGGGGCGTTGTCGGGGAGCGCCTTGCGGATCTGCCGTTCACCGAAGGAGTTGTACTCCATGGTCTGCGGACGAAGGAGGAAGGCCTCGAACGCGTCGACGGCCTCCGCTGCCGAGCCGCGCTCGCGCAGTTCTGCGGCGACGCCGTCAGGCCCGATCTTGTCGAGCTTGTCGATCGTGATCAGAACGCCGGGGCGCTCCTCCCCGGTGAAACCGAAGCTGTCGAGCATCCAGTCGAGCACGCGCCGATCATTGATGCGGACTGTGGCTCCTTCGAGGCCCAACGCATCGACCGCGTCGAGCGAGGCGACCATGAGCTCTGCCTCCGCTCGCGAGGAGTCGTCGCCGATGATGTCGATGTCGCACTGCACGAACTGGCGGTAGCGCCCCTTCTGGGGGCGCTCGGCGCGCCAGACCGGCCCGATCTGGATCGCGCGGAACACGCCCGGAAGCTGCCCACGGTTGCTCGCGTAGAAGCGCGCGAGGGGAACCGTGAGGTCGTAGCGCAGGCCCAGGTCGGCCAACGCGCTCTGATCACCGGCGGCATCGCGGATCGCCTCCGCGTCGAGGCCGCGACGCAGCACGTTGTACGCGAGCTTCTCGTTGTCTCCGCCGATCCCGGCGTGCAGTCGCGAGTACTCCTCGAGCGCGGGGGTCTCGATCTCGTCGAAGCCGTGCGAGCGGTAGCGATCGCGGATGGCGGCGAGGACGCGCTCGCGACGGGCCTTGTCGGCGGGGAGGATGTCGCGCATGCCGCGCGGCGGGTTCACAGTAGCCACGCGTCCATCTTTCCAGGTCGGCGGGGCGGGCCGTGGCCTCACGACCCCGATTCGGCCTCGCGGACTTCCTCCTCGAGCGCTCTGAGTCGTTCTCGCAGCGCTCGTTCGGCGTCCCAGCCCTCGGCGCGGGCGACCGCGACGAGGCCGAGCAGCGCGTCGCCCAGCTCTGCCTCCGAAGCCGGCCTCGCAGTCGCTGCGTCCGTCCCGGCGCCGTCGACTCCGGCCCCCGCAGCCCGACCGACGATCTTCTGCGCCAGAGCGAGCGCCGGCATCGCGCGCGGGATCCCGTCGAGCACACTTCGCCTCGTGCGCTTCTCCGCCGCCTTCGCGGCGTTCCAGTGCACGAGGACCTCTTCGGGCGTCGTCGCGACCTCATCGGCGAAGACATGCGGATGCCGCCGCACCATCTTCTCGGTCAGGGTGGCCGCGACGTCGTCGATGTCGAACGGGTCGTCCGCATCCTGCGCGGCGATCGCGGCGTGGAACAGCACCTGCCAGAGCAGGTCACCCAGTTCCTCACGCAGGTCGGCGCGTGTGCCGCCCTCGACGGCGTCGATCACCTCGTGCGACTCCTCGATCAGGTACGGCACGAGGTCGCGGTGGGTGATCTGCTGCGACCAGACGCAGCGCTCACGCACCTCGCGCATAGTCTCGGCCGCCGCACGCAGCGGGTCGAGGTCCGGTCGATCAGTCGGTGAAGCCCCTGCAGACACGATTCCTCCTAGCCGGCCGTCACGATGTCACGACACCCGCGCGTCGGTACGAACGCGCGCGCAGCGACACGATCACACCCGACAGCATGAGTGCCAGGAGCGAGCCCACGAGCACACCCAGGATCGCCTGATCGCGGATGCCCGCGTCTGTCGCGAAGGCGAGGTTCGCCAGCAGCAGCGAGACCGTGAAGCCGATGCCGCCCAGCGCACCGGCCGCGAGGATGTCGCCGAACGGCAGCGCGGGCTCCGCGCCGCGGGGACGGATGCGCATGGCGATCCAACCGAACAGCGAGATGCCGATGATCTTGCCCACCGGGAGGGCGACCACGATGCCCCAGAACGCGGGCGAGAGCTCGGTGGGCGCGAGGTCGGGGATCACCACGAACGCGGCGACGAACGCGAACACCGGCAGGATCCCGCCGTTGACCGTGGGTTCGAGCACGTGCCGGGTGCGCGCGGCGGGAACAGGCGACATCACGAGACCCAGCAGCACGCCCGCGATCGTGGCATGGATGCCGGAGGAGGCGACGAGCCCCCAGGCCACGACTCCGACCACGATCATCGCGACGGCGATCGCCGCATGCCCCTTCTCGTGCAGCAGCCTGCTCAGGAACCAGAAGACCGCGACCGCGACTACCGCGAGCCCCAGCAGCAGCCACTGCACGTCGCGGGCGAACAGCACCGCGATGAAGATGATGCCGATGATGTCGTCGAGGATCGCCAGAGCCAGCAGGAACACTCGGACGTTCGACGGCAGGCCTCGTCCGAACACCGCGAGCACTCCGAGCGCGAAGGCGATGTCCGTCGCCGTCGGAATGGGCCAGCCGGTGACGGTGGCCGAGTCTCCGGCGATGAGGAGGTAGATCGCGATCGGCACCAGCACTCCCCCTGTGGCGGCGATCGCCGGCTGCATCGCCTTTCTCGGCGAGTCGAGCTCACCGTGTGTCAGCTCGTGGCGCAGTTCGATCGCCACGACGAGGAAGAACACGGCGAGCAGACCGTCGGAGACCCAGTGCTCGATCGAGAGGTCGAGAGCCGTGCCGGGAACCGCGAGATGGTGGTCGAGCACGGCGGCGAGCGCATCATGCGTCGGAAGATTCGCCAGCAGCAGACCGAGTCCGGCCGCGACGAGGAGGAGCAGGGCGGGAAACTGCTGCCCGCGAAGGGGGTTCGCTGAGATGCGCATCGCGTCCATGCTAATTCGCCCGGCGGCTCAGACGTCTCACATCGTCATGCGTTCAGACCACCGCCCCGACCCGGGATACTCTCGAACGGTGACCCCCGAACACGCTTTCCCCGAGCCCACTGACACCTCGGCCATCCGCATCATCGGCCGTTTCGAAGCGGGGCGCGGCATTCCGGATGCCATGCGCACCGATGTGCGAATGCTCGGCGCCCTTCTCGGCCAGGTTCTGCGCGAAGCGGGCGGAGACGACCTCTTCGAGGACGTCGAGCGCCTGCGGCTGGCGACGATCCAGGCCTACGACGAGGAGACGTCCGACGCCTTCGACCGTGCGGCGGCGATCGCCGAGTCGTTCACCGTCGCGCGCGCCGACGAGGTCGCCCGGGCGTTCACCTGCTACTTCCACCTCGTCAATCTCGCCGAGGAGCACCAGCGCGTGCGGGTGCTGCGCGAGCGCGCCGGCCAGCCGGGACGCGAGGATGCCGCAGACACCGTCGCCACCGCGTATGCACGTCTGAAGACCGAGGTCGGCGATGACGAGGCTCGCCGCCGCCTCGAGGGGCTGCGCTTCCACCCCGTGTTCACCGCCCACCCGACCGAGGCGCGCCGTCGAGCCGTGTCGTCGAGCATCCGTCGCCTCTCCGAGCTGCTCACCCAGCACGACGCCGCGAGCGAGGGCGGAGCCGAGGAGCACCGCGCCCGACGTCGGATGCTGGAGGAGATCGACACGCTCTGGCGCACCGCTCCCCTGCGCGCCGAGAAGCCGTCTCCGACCGACGAGGTGCGCACGGTCATGGGCGTGTTCGACGAGACGCTCTTCACCACGGTGCCCCACGTGTACCGCCGCATCGACGACGCACTGCGCGGCGACGACTCCGGCGCGAGCGCACCTGTCGTGCCCGCCTTCGTGCGCATCGGCTCCTGGGTCGGCGGCGACCGCGACGGCAACCCCTTCGTGACGGCATCCGTGACACGCGAGGCGTCGCAGATCGCCTCCGACCATGTGCTCCGCGGTCTCGAGCGCGCGCTCGAGCGCATCGGCCGCACGCTCACGCTCAGCGCCGAGGACACTCCCCCGAGTGACGCCGTCTTGGCGCTGTGGGAGTCGTTCACGGCCTCCGAACCGCGGGTCGCCCACGAACTGGCCGCCCGCTCCCCCGGCGAACCCCACCGACGGGTGCTGCTCGCCCTGGCCCATCGCGTCGCCGCCACCAGGCACGGCGACGAGCAGGGCTATGCCCGCCCGGAGGAGCTGCTCGAAGACCTCCGCACGGTGCAGTCGTCGCTGTCGGATGCCGGCGCCAAGCGCCACGCCTTCGGTGGTGTGCAGCACCTGATCTGGCAGGTGGAGACGTACGGCTTCCACCTCACCGAGCTCGAGGTGCGACAGCACTCGCAGGTGCATGCCAAGGCCCTCGCAGAGCTCGAGAGCGGCGAGCCGATCAGCGCGCAGACCGAAGAGGTGCTCGAGGTCTTCCGCGTGATCGCGGAGATCCAGCGCGATCGGGGCCTCCGCGCCGCCGGTCGATACGTCGTCTCCTTCACGCAGGCGGCCTCCGACCTCGCGAACGTGCACCGTCTTGCCAGGCACGCGCTCGGCGACGACGCGCCCGTGCTCGACGTGGTCCCCCTGTTCGAGACGTTCGCCGATCTGCAGGCCGCGCCCGGCATCCTCGCCGAGGCCGTGACCTTCCCGGAGTTCCAGGCGCGACTCGCAGCGACCGGCAACCGGCTCGAGGTCATGCTCGGATACTCGGACTCGTCGAAGGACGTCGGCCCGGTCGCCGCCAACCTCGCACTGTACGAGGCGCAGGAGAAGATCGCGCAGTGGGCGCAGGAGTCGGACATCGAGCTGACGCTGTTCCACGGCCGCGGTGGCGCTCTCGGGCGCGGCGGCGGACCGGCCAACTCGGCGATCCTCGCTCAGCCGCCGCACTCTGTCGACGGTCGCTTCAAGCTCACCGAGCAGGGTGAGGTCATCTTCGCCCGCTATGGCGAGCCGGCCATCGCGATGCGCCACATCGACCAGGTCGCCGCGGCGACCCTGCTCGCGTCGTCGCCGTCGGTCGAGAAGCACACGAGCGACGCGGCGACGCGTTTCGCCGACATCGCTGCCGTCATGGACACCTCGTCGCGCGAGCGGTTCTTCTCGCTCGTCAAGGCCGAGGGCTTCGCGCCCTGGTTCGCGACGGTGACTCCTCTCGAGGAGATCGGCCTGCTCGCCCTGGGCTCGCGCCCGGCACGACGCGGCCTGTCGGTCGAGTCGCTCGAAGATCTGCGTGCCATCCCGTGGGTGTTCGCCTGGACCCAGGCGCGCATCAACCTCGCGGGCTGGTTCGGTCTGGGCACGGCTCTCGCCGCCGTCGGCGACGAGGAACGACTCGTCGAGGCCTACCGCGACTGGCCGCTGCTGCGCACCATGATCGACAACGTGGCGATGAGCCTCGCGAAGACCGATGAGCGCATCGCCCGCCAGTACCTCGCACTCGGCGACCGCGACGATCTCGCGCAGCTCGTGCTGGATGAGCTCGCGCTCACCCGCGAATGGGTCATCCGCCTCACCGGCGGCGTCGGGCTGCTCGAGAACAAGCCGATCCTGCAGCGCGCGGTGCAGCTGCGCACACCGTACGTCGATGCGCTGTCGCTGCTGCAGCTGCGTGCTCTGCGCGCGCTGCGAGACCCCTCCGAGGCGTCTGGTTCCGGTGCCGACGACGAGCAGAAGCGCCTGCTGCTGCTCTCCGTCAGCGGCGTCGCCGCCGGCCTGCAGAACACCGGGTGATCGACCCCCACCGCGCCTGAGCGGGTGCATTCCGGTGTGAAGGACCTCGCATCGACGTGCCCGCTAGAGTGAAAACTCCGCCCGATCCGGCGCACCCTCACGCGACACGATCGCACGCAGCACCATCCCCCGATCAGAAAGCTCTTTCGCGTGACCTCTTCGCCATCCGCCGACTTCCACCCGCTCGCCGAGTCCGTGCAGCCCGTGTTCGACACGGTGCTCACCCGCAGCCCGCACGAACCCGAGTTCCAGCAGGCCGTGCACGAGGTGCTGAACTCGATCGCCCCGGTGCTCGAGCGCAACCCCCAGTTCGTCGACGGAGGCATCCTCGACCGTCTGGTCGAGCCCGAGCGTCAGATCCTGTTCCGGGTGCCGTGGGTCGACGATGCCGGTCGCCTGCAGGTCAACCGCGGCTACCGCGTCCAGTTCTCCTCCGTCCTCGGCCCGTACAAGGGCGGCCTGCGCTTCCACCCCTCGGTCAACCTGTCGATCATCAAGTTCCTCGGATTCGAGCAGATCTTCAAGAACGCGCTCACCGGGCAGGGCATCGGCGGCGGCAAGGGCGGCTCCGACTTCGACCCGCACGGACGGTCGGATGCCGAGATCATGCGCTTCTGCCAGTCGTTCATGAGCGAGCTCTACCGTCACCTGGGTGAGCACACCGACGTTCCCGCAGGAGACATCGGCGTCGGCGGTCGCGAGATCGGCTACCTCTTCGGCCAGTACCGCAAGATCACCAACCGCCACGAGTCGGGCATGTTCACGGGCAAGGGCACCGGCTGGGGCGGCGCCGAGGTGCGCACCGAGGCCACCGGATACGGGGCCGTGTTCTTCGCACAGGAGATGCTCGGCGTGCACAACGACTCGCTCGACGGCAAGCGCGTCGGGGTCTCGGGATCGGGCAACGTCGCGATCTACGCGATCCAGAAGGCCTCGCAGCTCGGCGCGACCGCTGTGACCGCATCCGACTCCTCGGGCTACGTCGTCGATGATGCAGGCATCGACGTCGACCTGCTGCGTCAGATCAAGGAGGTCGAGCGCGCCCGCATCGTCGAGTACGCGAACCGGCGCCCCGGCGCGCGCTTCGTCGAGGGCGGCAGCGTCTGGGAGGTGCCCGTCGACATCGCCGTGCCCTCCGCCACGCAGAACGAGCTCGACCTCGATGCCGCCGAGGCCCTGATCGCGAACGGCGTGCGCGCCGTATCCGAGGGGGCGAACATGCCCTGCCTGCCTGCGGCCGTCGAGGCTTTCCAGGGCGCCGGCGTGCTCTTCGCTCCCGGCAAGGCGGCGAACGCCGGTGGCGTGGCGACTTCCGCACTCGAGATGAGCCAGAACGCCTCGCGTCAGCGGTGGACCTTCGACGCGAGCGAGAACAAGCTGCGCGAGATCATGGCCGACATCCACAGCGCCGCGTTCGACGCCGCAGAGCGATACGACGTCGCGGGTGACTACGTCGCGGGCGCGAACATCGCCGGTTTCGAGCGCGTCGCCGGCGCGATGCTCGCGCAGGGCGTGATCTGACACCCCTCGCACCCGTGCACGGATGAAGAGCCGCCTCCCTCGTGGGTGGCGGCTCTTCTGCGTCCCGCGTCAGGCCTTGTCGACCGGGACGTCGACGACCTTGTTGAATCCGGTCACCGCCTGGTTCTCGTCGAACGCGACGACCTTCTTGCGGAAGCCCTTGGTGATGACGGCGAGATAGATCAGGCCGAGGGCCGTCCAGGTCAGACCGCCCACGAGGGCGTCCTGGTGCAGGTTGACCCACAGCAGCCCGGTGAGCAGCATGCCTATTCCCGGCATCACGATGTACGAGAAGATGTCGCGCGGCGTGTGGCGCCGCCCCTTGCGGATCGCGAACCACGCGATCACCGAGATGTTGACGAAGGTGAAGGCGATCAGCGCTCCGTAGTTGATCCACGCCGCGATCAGCTCGAGGGTGAACGGGATCGCCAGCAGCGAGATGGCGCCCACCAGCACGATGTTGAACGTCGGCGTGTGCGTGCGCGGGTTGATGTATCCGAACGCCTTCTGCGGCAGCACGTTGTTGCGACCCATCACCAGAAGCATGCGCGACACCGACGCGTGCGAGGCGAGACCCGATGCCAGGGTGGCGCAGAACCCTGCGGCCGTCAGCACGGCCATGAGCACGTCGCCGCCGACGAGGTTTCCGATGATCGGCAGCGTCGAGTCCTCGACGTACTGCATGTCGCCGCCCGGGGCGAACTCGTTCCAGTCGGGGAAGCGCAGCTGCGTGACGTACCCGGCGACGAGGAAGATCGCCCCGCCGAGCAGCACCGTGAGCAGGATCGCCTTCGGCATGATCTTCGGATCCTTCGCCTCCTCCGCATACATGGTGACGGCGTCGAATCCGATGAACGAGAAGCAGACGATCGTGGCGCCCATGAGCACAGCGCCCATGGTCGCGCCGTCGTGGATGAAGGGGGCGGCCGAGGCGATCGTTCCCGCGCCCTCGCCGCGCATCAGCTGCGCGACGACCATCACGACGAAGACGACCATCACGACGATCGAGAACACCAGCAGGATCATGTTCATGTTCGAGGTGCCGCGCATGGTCATGTAGATGATGCTCGTGACGAGGATGCAGTACAGCACGACCCAGATCCAACCGGGGATGTCGGGGAACAGTGCCTCCAGGTAGCTGCGGATGATCAGGCAGTTGACCATCGGAAGCAGCACGTAGTCGATGAGAGATGTCCAGCCCACCATGAATCCGAGGTTGGGGTGGATCGATTCGCGCACGTATGTGTAGGCGGAGCCGGCGCTCGGGATGGCACTCGAGATCTTGCCGTAGCTGATGGCGGTGAAGACCATCACGACGAGGGCGACGAGGTAGGCGGCGGGGACGACATTGTCGGTGTCGCGGGCCACCATGCCGAACGTGTCGAACACGACGGTCGGCGTCATGTAGCCGAGTCCGAGACCGACGATCGCCCAGAGGCCCAGATTTCGTCGGAGGGTTCCTCCGCCCTGCGCGAGCGGCTTCGTCTTGAGGGGCGTGGCCATGAGTACTCCTTCGGGAACATCGCAGGGGCCGGACTTCGGGCGGTCCGACACTGACGCTCAGTATGTACCCGAGATATTCCTCAGCGGAAGAGAAGATCTGGTTCGAAATACGCATTTAACATGCCGAATCTCCGCGCGATTCGAAGATGTGGTCGATCACCAGCCTTCGGCGAGCACTCGATCCAGCATCGCGACGACATGGTCGGCGCTCTCGACGGTCAGGCAGAGCGGAGGTTTGATCTTCAGCACGTTCGAACGCTCCGAGGTCGTGAGCACGATCACGCCGAGCTCCCGCATCCGCTCGCAGATCGACGCGGCCTCGGCATCAGCGGGCTCCATCGTGTCGTGATCGCGCACGAGCTCGACGCCGAGATAGAGCCCCTCCCCGTGGACGGGACCGATCAGCGGATGCCGATGCGCGAGCGCACGGAGAGCGCCTGCCAGATGCCGACCGACCTCGAGGGCGTTGCGCTGCAGGTCGTCCTCGACCATCGCGTCGAGGACGGCGAGACCGACTGCGCTGCTGAGAGTGCTGCCACCGGCCGACGAGAAGAACTGTCCCTGGGTGCTCAGCGCGTCGGCGATCCGCCGCGACGTGATCACGCCTCCGATGGGGAAGCCGTTGCCCATCGGTTTGGCGATCGTGACGATGTCGGGAATCACTCCGGACTGCTCGAATCCCCAGAAGCTCGATCCCATGCGACCGAAGCCCACCTGCACCTCGTCGGCGATGCAGAGACCACCGCGCGCGCGCACGAGCTCGTAGGCTCCCGCCAGGTAGCCGTCCGGAAGGAGCACTCCGCCTGCGTTTCCCAGCACGGACTCGCACAGGAACGCGGCGGGCGCTCTGCCGTCCGCGGCGAGAACGTCGAGGTCTGCGGTGAGATCGGCGAGGTAGCGGCCGGCCGTGCTCTGGCCGCGATAGGTGCCGCGGAACGGGTTGGGCACGTCGGCGACGTGCACCCAGTCGGGCCGTGTGGCGAGCGCATGAGGGTTGTCGTAGGCGCTGGTCGTGACCGCATCGCTCGCCATCGTCCACCCGTGATAAGCCTCTCGGAGAGCCACCACCGAGCGTCTCCCGGTGGCCGCCTGGGCCAGACGGATGCCGAGATCGACCGCCTCCGAGCCGCTGTTCACGAGCAGCACGGTGTCGAGACCGCTCCCCTCGGGCATCAGCGCGATCAGCCTCTCGCTGTACTCGGCGAGGCCCCGGAACAGGAATCGCGAGTTCGTGGCGAGCGTCTTCAGCTGCTGATTCGCGGCTGCCGCCACCCGGGGGTGGCCGTGTCCGAGTCCCGCGACGTTGTTCACCATGTCTATGTGGCTGCGACCGGTCGTGTCGATGAGATGATGCCGCCAGCCGCGTTCGATCTGCGGCGGGTGTTCGTAATAGCGCTCCTGCGCGGTCGCGAAGATGCGCTCCCTGCGCTCGAGCTCCTGCGTGGCCTCGTCGCGCTGTGCGTGGGAGGCGAGCCCGAGCAACACTGCCGGGTCTGCGGTGAAGCGACACCACGCCGCGACACGATCCGGGGCCACGAGATGCGCCGCAGCGGGCGCATCGGGCCGTGGGGCCGGAAGCGGCGGAGCATCAGCTCGTCGGAGGCCGATGACGATGGTCCTGTTCTCGAAGGATGCGGCGAGCCTGCCGATGCTCTCGCCCCGCTCGACTCGTCCGCTGCGGTTCGGCTCGAGGTCGGCGCCTCGGAGCTCGAGCACCCACCCGTCATCGAGCGCTATGCGCACCCCTCCCTCGGTGATCTTGAGCTCGCCCTCTTCCGGCGCGATAATCCGCGACGACGGTCCAGGGGCGACGTGCACTTCAGTCTCGACCGGCCACGTGGATGCAGCGCTCGCGGTGTCGACCGTCGTGCGAGTGAGCCGGAACACGCCGTAGGGCACGACGGCGGCACGAGCGCCCTTCGCGTGGGCCTCGGCGACGAGGAGCGACTCGGCGTCGGGATGCGCCCACCGCCCGTCGTCGAGCGCCTCGGCCTCGACACCCGGGTCGACCACGACGACGCGACCGTCGAGCTCGGGGAGAAGGGTCGAGAGCTCGGGGGGCGCCTCGGCCGAGGCATCGATCGGCGACGCCTCCGGCCCTGGAGCGTCGGGCTCCGGCACCGTCGCGGGCGAGGTAGTCCCCGACGCCTCGAACTCCGGCGCCTCGAACTCCGACGCCTCGAACCCCAGCCGGGCGAGCACCAGCTCCGTCGCCTCGGCGAGCGGAACGGCAGTCGCGGCGTCGAAGATGGCCTGCTCGCCCGCGATCCGCTCGCGGGCGTAGTCGTTGTCGCCGTCGATCTCGAGCTGTCTCCATCCGCTTGCGACGAGCAGAGCGGCTCGCAGCACGACCAGCGGCCACACCGCGAGCGCCTCATCACGGGTGAGCGGTGCGTCGGCATGGAACGCGGCCACGGTCTCGAGCACCCGAAGCGGGCGCTCGGGCTCGTGGTGCAGCATCGACGAGACGCACACCGCCAGTTCGGCGACCCGCCAGCCGAGCCCCAGATCGCCCAGATCGAGCACGATGTGCGGGTGCAGGCGGGAGTCATCCCCCCGCGTCCCTGTGACGTTGTCGTCTGTCAGGTCGCCGTGGATAGGCTGCACAGGCAGCGCGGCTGCGACGATCGACAGCGCCTTCTGCGCCTCGTCCGCGGCTGTGCGCATTCGGGAGCGCAACTCGGCCTCCGTCACCGCCGGGGCGAGCACGCTGAGCTGCTCGTGCGCGACGCGCATGTCCCACATCTGCTCGCGCTCGAGCCCCGGGTGCGCGAGACCGGCGAGCGCGTTCACGGACGCCGCGGCCAGGGCGCCGAACTCGGCGAGCACGACGGGTGCGAGATAGCCCGCGTCGACCATCGGCTCACCCTCGGCGAACTCGCTGCGTCGCACCGCGAATCCCCGCCAGCGCTGCGTGAGCTGACCGTCGCGTCCGGGGAGCACGGCGGGAACCCGCACTCCGGCCGCCCGATACGCGTCGAGCGCCTCATGCTGTGCGGCTCTCGCGTCATCGCCGAACACGGGGTTGTCGACGCGCAGCACGCTGCGCGATCCGTCCGGTTCGACCAGTACGAAGTTGCGGTCCTGATTGCTTCCGAGCTCCGTCGCGACAGCCTCGACTCCGTAGCATTCACGAGCGATCAGCGCGGCGTCCTCCGTGCTGATGTCCGGTCGGATGAGCCCTGCCCCGTCACTCACCCTCGACCTGCCGCGCGGCCGTCGGCGTCGAGCCGCACATCGTCGGCGTGCCGGGCCAACGAGCTGCCGTAGCGCTCGGTGAGCTGCACCATGAGGTCGGGCGTGTCGCGATCCACACCGAAGACGTGCCCCGGGAAGTCGAGCTCGGGCTGGGCCGCGGAGATCTCCGCCTCCCTGTCCGGAGACAGGAGCTGCACGGGATCGCCGACCGCGACCCAGCCGATCGGAACGACCGTGCCGGCCGGCAGCACCGCTCGTCGGTGCACGATGGCGTTCACACGGACCTCGCATCGATCGCCCACCAGGGCCCCGTTGAAGATCCGCGCGCCGGACGCGAAGAAGACCTCTTCGCCGACGGTCGCCCCCGCGATGCTCGCGAGGGTTCCGACGAGCGTGTGCGAGCCGATATGCACGGCATTCGCAGCTGTGGCCCTGATCAGCGCGTTCTCCATCACGATGACGTGCTCGCCGATCGTGATGGGTCCTCCCTCGGCGGTGATGACGGCGCCGTGAAGCACCTGGCAGTCTGGTCCGATAGTGACGTCTCCGGAGATCACGGCGGTGGGAGCGACGACGGCGGTGTCATGGATCCGGGGCCGAGCCCCGAGGTGCTCGTACAACATGACGCCAGCGTAGCGCCGCCGCGCCGGAGTCGAGAAGGCTGACCGAGCCTCCTGCTACGCTGGCGCCCATGCAATGCAGGTGACTCGATCCCTTCCCGCCTCCGGCTGCCATTCGGCGCCCCCGAGGCTTCGTCGATCGAAAGGCTCATCCTCATGCCCTCCACAGCGCTCCCCCTGCTCGGACG
Source organism: Microbacterium sp. APC 3901 (assembly GCF_030407765.1). Classification (GTDB taxonomy): domain Bacteria; phylum Actinomycetota; class Actinomycetes; order Actinomycetales; family Microbacteriaceae; genus Microbacterium. The sequence goes on along the minus strand of NZ_JASDCU010000009.1, from coordinate 41,570 downwards.
CACCGCTCTGGTGACCGGCGTCTCCCGCAGACGCGGCATCGGATTCGCGACTGCGACGACACTCGCGTCTCTCGGCGCGAACGTGTTCATCCACCACTTCCGCCCGCATGATCTCGACCACCCCTGGGGCGGCGATGACCTCGAGTCCGTTCGCGCAGGCGTCCGCGACTCTCTCGCATCCGGCGCCGTGATGGATGACGCGCAAGCGGATCTCCGAGACCCCGACAGCATCGCACCGCTGCTCGATGCGGCGTCCGCCCTCTCCGGCCGGCTCGACATCGTCGTCTGCAACCAGGCGATGAGCGGCGGAGACGGCACGATCTTCGACATGACGGCCGACCGGCTCGACGCGCACTGGCAGGCCAACGCCCGTGCTTCGCTGCTGCTCACAGCCGGGCTGGCGAATCGAGTACGCCGCGAGCTCGGCGGTGCTGAGACTTCGGTGGGCCGCCCCGGCGACAGCATTCCGTCGCTCGGCCCCTTCGAGAAGCCGACGGCTCACGTCGTCTGGATGACCTCCGGCCAGGGACACGGAGCGATGCGCGGCGAGATCTCGTACGCGACGAGCAAGGCCGCGCTCGCAGGGATCACGCGATCGACGGCCGCCGAGCTTCTCGACGTCGGGATCGTGCTGAACACGGTCAACCCGGGCCCCGTGAACACGGGCTACCTCGACGCCGACACCACGGATCGCGATCTGTCGGGCGTCGAGGACTGGATCGCCGGCACGCCGTTCGGCCGGGTCGGGCGCCCCGATGATCCGGCCCGCCTGATCGGCTGGCTGTGCACGGACGCCGGGTCGTGGGTGGTCGGACAGGTGCTGACCACCGACGGCGGATTCTCGCTCTAGCTAGGCCTGCGCGGCATTCTCGGCTGCGACCGGATCGGGGAAGATCGCCGTGAACAGCTGGTCGACCCATGCGAGCAGCTCGGCCGCCTGCAGCGGTTCGAGTCCGACTCCCACGGCAGCGGGCACCGTCGGCATCGGCACGACGAGCGCCTCGCCCCCGCCGACCAGCTTCGCCTTGGGGTACAGCCGCTGCAGGCGCACCTTGATCGAGTCCTCGAGCCGGGCCGGCGCGATGCGCAGGTTCGAGCCCATGACCACGACGTCGGAGAGCCCGGCTCTGGCCGCGCGACGGCGAAGGCGGGAGACCGCGATCAGCCCCGTGACCTCGTCGGGAGGAGTCCCGTAACGGTCGGTGAGCTCGTCGATGACGAGATCGATCGCGTCGTCCTTCGCCGTCGCCGTCGACGCGGCTGACAGCTTCTGATACGCCTCGAGACGAAGTCGCTCACTGTCGATGTAGTACTCGGGGATGCGCGCGTCCAGCGGCAGCTCGAGCCGCAGCTCCTGACCGGACTCGACGTCTTCACCGCGGAAGGTGGCGACGGCCTCGCCGATCATCCGCAGGTAGAGGTCGAATCCGACGCCGGCGATGTGCCCGGCCTGCTCGCCCCCGAGCAGGTTGCCGGCACCGCGCAGCTCGAGGTCCTTGAGCGCGACCTGCATTCCGGATCCGAGGTCGTTGTTCACCGCGATCGTCTGCAGCCGGTCGGCAGCAGTCTCGCTGAGCGGCTTCATCTCGTCGTAGAGGAAGTACGCGTAGGCGCGTTCGCGACCACGACCCACACGGCCGCGCAGCTGGTGCAGCTGGCTCAGTCCGTACTTGTCGGCCCTGTCGATGATGATCGTGTTGGCATTCGCGATGTCGAGGCCGGTCTCGATGATCGTGGTCGACACGAGCACGTCGAACTTGCGCTCCCAGAAGTCGTCGACGACCTGTTCGAGTGCATGCTCGCCCATCTGACCGTGCGCCACGGCGATGCGCGCTTCGGGCACGAGCTCGGCGAGCTGGGCCGCGACACGCTGGATCGACTGCACGCGGTTGTGCACGAAGAACACCTGACCCTCGCGCAGGATCTCCCGACGGATCGCCGCGGCCATCTGCTTGTCGCTGCGGGGGCCGACGAACGAGAGGATCGGATGCCGGTCTTCCGGCGGAGTCGCCAGCGTCGACATCTCACGGATGCCGGTGACGGCCATCTCGAGGGTTCGAGGGATCGGGGTGGCGCTCATCGCGAGGATGTCGACATTCGTCTTCATCTTCTTGAGCGTGTCCTTGTGCTCGACGCCGAAGCGCTGCTCCTCGTCGATGATCATCAGACCGAGGTCCTTGAACATGACCTGGTCGGTGAGGATGCGGTGGGTGCCGATCACCATGTCGACCGTGCCGTCGAGCAGGCCGTCGAGAGTGAGCCGCGCCTCCTTGTCGGTCTGGAAGCGCGACAGCGGACGCACCTTGACGGGGAAACCGGCGAAGCGCTCGGTGAACGTCTCGAGGTGCTGCTTGACGAGCAGCGTGGTCGGCACGAGCATCGCGACCTGCTTGCCGTCCTGGATCGCTTTGAACGCGGCACGCACGGCCACCTCGGTCTTGCCGAAGCCCACGTCGCCTGACAGCAGCCTGTCCATCGGGATCGGCCGCTCCATGTCGGCTTTGATCTCGTCGATGGTCTGCAGCTGATCGAGGGTCTCGGCGAACGGGAAGGCCTCTTCGAGCTCGCGCTGCCAGGGTGTGTCCGGGCCGAACGCATGGCCCTTGGCGCTCATGCGCGCCGAGTAGAGCTTGACCAGTTCGACGGCGATGTCGCGCACGGCCTTGCGAGCCTTGCTCTTGGCCTGCGACCAGTCGCTGCCGCCCATCTTCGAGAGGGTCGGCCCCTCACCGCCGACGTACTTCGACAGCAGATCGAGCTGATCGGTGGGCACGTAGAGCTTGTCGCCGGGATAGCCGCGCTTCGAGGGCGCGTACTCGAGCACGAGATAGTCGCGCACCGATTTCGTCGCGTTTCGTCCGCCGGTCGAGACCTCGCGCTGCGTCATCTCGACGAAGCGGCCGATGCCGTGGGTGTTGTGCACGACGAAGTCGCCCTGCTTGAGCTGCAGCGGATCCACGACGTTCTTGCGGCGCGACGCGAGCTTCTTGACGACGCGCTGGTCGCCGCCGATCGTGCGCCCGTAGAACTCGTTGTCGGTGAGGACCGCGAGCTTCGCCTCGGGGATCTGGAATCCGGATTCGACCGAGCCGGTGACGAGCGTCGCGACGCCGGTGTCGGGCGCGTCGGTCAGCTCGGACACGATGCGGGCCGCGATTCCCCGATCGGAGAGCACATCGCGGGCACGGTCGACGAGGCCCGCTCCGGCGGCGATCACGACGACCCTCCAGCCGTCGGCGACCTTGGCCTCGACGAACGAGATCGCACCGTCGACGTTGCCGTGGAATGACGGGATGACCGAGGCGTCGATGGTCTCGGCATCCTCGCCGCCCATCGAGAACGGGCTCAGCCGCCACCAGACGCCGCCGCGATCGCGCACGACCTCGCGCAAGCGGGCGATGGTGAGGAAGTCGCCGGCACCGAGATCGATGGGAGCGGACGCACCCGAGGTCGCCGCGCTCCAGGCCGCGTCGAGGAACTCGCGGTTGGTCTCGCCCAGTGTGATCGCGCGGGCGCTCGACCGCTCGGGGTCGACGACGGCCGTCGCGATGCCCTCCGGCAGGTACTCCGCCAGCGACTTGAGCGGACCGGAGACCGCCGGAAGAAGAGACTCCATGCCCTCGACCGGGATGCCCTCGGCCATCTTCTCGAGCATGCCCGCGATCGCCGGGAATCCGCCGATCAGCGCCCGTGCGCGATCGCGCACGTCGGGAGTCAGCAGCAGCTCGCGGCTCGGCGGGAGGTCGACACCGTCGACATCGCCCGGAAGCGAGCGCTGATCGGCGACGGAGAACGAGCGGATCTGGTCGATCTCGTCGCCGAAGAACTCGACGCGGAACGGATGCTCCGAGATCGGAGGGAACACGTCGAGAATGCCGCCTCGGACGGCGAACTCGCCGCGGCGCGACACCATGTCGACTCGCGAGTAGGCGCGCTCGACCAGCTGCTCGACGACGTGGTCGAGTTCGTGACCGCGACTCGCGGTGCGCAGCTCGAGCGGCGCGATCTCGCCGAGGTTGCCGGCGATCGGCTGCAGAGCTGCTCGCACGGAGGCCACGACGACGAGGGGGTGATCGCCCGACCACTCCGCTATGCGACGCAGGGTCTGCAGCCTCTGCCCCACCGTGTCGGTGCTGGGGCTGAGGCGCTCGTGCGGCAGCGTCTCCCACGCCGGGAAGGTCACGACCTCGGCATCGGGGATGTACGCGGCGAGCGCGGCAGCGAGGCTCTCGGCTCGTCTTCCCGTCGGGACGACGGTCAGGAGCGCGGCGGGGTGCCCCGCTGCTCGGCGTTTCTCGAGCAGGCCGGCGAGTGCCGGAGCGTCGAGTCCGTCGACGAGGCCGAGGTCGGCGTCGGTCTGGGCCCACGTCAGGGCGTCACGAAAAAGAGATGCCTCTTCCAAGGCGCGCAGAATCCCCGGCACAGTCACCGCACAAGCCTAGCCGCGGCCACCGACACCGGCATCGGCACTGACCTGGACGCGCGCTGCGCGAGCCGTAGGATGCCGGGATGGAATCGGTCACCCTCACCACCGAGCGACTCGTCCTGCACGTGCCGGACGAGTCCGACATCGACGCGATCACGGCGGCCTGTCAGGACCCGGAGATCCCCCGGTGGACGACCGTGCCGAGCCCCTACAGCCGCACGGACGCGTCTGACTATGTGCGCCTGATCGGCGAGTGGTGGGCAGACGGCAGCCAGGCGATCTGGTGCGCCTACCGCGACGGCGAGCTGGTCGCCTCGATCGGGCTGCATCACATCGTCGAGCACTCCACCGGCGGGCACGCCGAGATCGGCTACTGGGTCACGGCGTCCGCCCGCTGCAACGGCTACCTCGTCGAGGCCGCTCGCTCCGTCGTCGACTGGGCGTTCCACGAGCTCGGCCTCGCCCGCCTCGGGTGGCGTGCGGTCGCGGGCAACATCCCGTCGGCCCGAGCCGCCCGCGCGCTGGGATTCCGGTACGAGGGGCTGGGCCGTCAGGCGCTCACCAGCGACCGCGGGCGTGACGACGGATGGTTCGGCGGGCTCCTCGCGACCGACGACCGCACTCCGGTGGACTGGCCGATCCTCTGACGTGGCTCCCTAGCCGCGTGTCCGACGTCGGTGGCAGGATGAGCGCATGCCTGAGATGCCGGAAGTCCAGGGCCTGACCGCATTCCTCGCCGAACGCACCGTGGGGCGCACGATCATCCGCACGAGCGTGGGGGCCATCGCGGCGCTGAAGACCTACGACCCGCCCAACACCGCTCTGCACGGGGCGCAGATCACCGCAGCCTCGCGCCGCGGCAAGTTCATCGTGCTCTCGTTCGGCGACGACCTGCACCTCGTGTTCCATCTCGCCAAGGCGGGCTGGCTGCGGTGGTACGAGGCCCTGCCGACGACCCTCATCAAGCCGGGCAAGTCGCCCATCGCCGTGCGGGTGGGCCTCGACGACGAGAGCGGATTCGACCTCACCGAGGCGGGGACGAAGAAGTCGCTCGCCGTCTACGTCGTGCGCGACCCCGAAGAGGTGCCCGGCATCGCCCGCCTCGGCCCGGACCCGCTGGAGGAGACATTCACCCGAGATGTGTTCGCCGGGCTGCTCGACGGACGCCGGACCCAGATCAAGGGGCTGCTGCGCGACCAGAGCGTGATCGCCGGGATCGGCAACGCCTACTCCGACGAGATCCTGCACGCCGCGCGCATGTCGCCGTACGCGATCGCCGCCAAGCTCGACGATGACGAGATCGACCGCCTGTTCGCGGCCATGCAGACGACCCTGACCGAAGCGGTCGCCGAGGCTTCCGGCAAGCCTCCAGCCGATCTGAAAGACGCGAAGCGCCGTGGGATGCAGGTGCACGCCCAACGAGGCGAAGCCTGCCCCGTATGCGGTGACACGGTGCGCAGCGTGTTCTTCGCCGACCGCTCTCTCGAGTACTGCCCGACCTGTCAGACCGGCGGCAGACCGCTCGCCGATCGCCGCCTCTCGCGGCTGCTCAAGTAGCAGAATGACGCGGAATGAAATCTCCTCAGACGCGTTGAGTACACTCAGAGCATCAACGTGCTCCGGGGTCGGTGAGAATCCGAACCGGCGGTGACAGTCCGCGAGCGTCTCGGTTCTCCGAGATGCCGATCCGGTGGAATTCCGGGACCGACGGTGGTGCGAGGCGCAGCCTCGCTAGTCCGGAAGGGAGGCAGCACGGTGCGCCGCCGCGCGCGCGTTCTGCCTGCATCCCCAGAGGGGAATCCCCGGAGCCTCAGAGAGGACCACGGATGGCAGTGAACGAGACGGAACGCCGGGCGATGTCCCGCGCTCTCGAGCTCGCGACCCTCGGTCCGCGCGGTGTGAACCCGCAGGTCGGCGCTGTCATCCTCGCACCCGACGGCGAGATCATCGCCGAAGGCTGGCACCACGGTGCCGGGACTCCGCACGCCGAGGTAGACGCCCTCTCGAAGCTCGCACCGGGAGCCGCCCGCGGTGCGACCGCGGTGGTCACGCTCGAACCCTGCAACCACACCGGACGAACGGGTCCCTGCGCCCTCGCGCTCATCGAGGCGGGGGTCTCCCGGGTCGTCTATGCACTCGACGACCCCGGTGCCGTGTCGGGCGGCGGTGCCGAGCGACTGCGCTCTGCCGGCGTGAGCGTCGACGCGGGAGAGCAGGCTGACGTGGCGCACCGCATCATCGAGGGCTGGCTCACGGCGCAGCGTCTGGGGCGACCGCACGTGACCGTCAAGTGGGCGCAGTCGCTGGATGGCCGTGCCGCGGCATCCGACGGCTCGAGCCAGTGGATCACGGGATCTGCCGCCCGTGCCGACGTGCATCGCCGTCGCGCCGACGCGGACGCGATCGCCGTCGGCACCGGCACGGTGCTCACCGACGACCCCTCGCTGACCGCCCGAGACGGCGATGCGCTGTTCGAGGATCAGCCCGTGCCGGTCGTGATCGGCTCTCGTACCACCCCTGAGGAGGCGGCGATCCGTCGGCATCCGCAGGCACCGCTCTTCTACGACACCCACGATCTGCACGCCGTGCTCGCAGACCTGCACTCCCGCGGCATCCAGAGCGTCTTCGTCGAGGGTGGCCCGACGCTCGCGAGCGCCTTCGTCGCCGCCGGCCTGGTCGACCGGGTGCTCGCCTACATCGCCCCCGTCCTGCTCGGCGGCGACCGTCTCGCACTCACCGACATCGGCGTCTCATCGATCGACGCCGCCCACCGTCTGACGATCGAGGAGTGGCTGCCGCTCGGCGCAGATCTGCTCGCGATCGCCGCCCCCGCGCACAGCCCGGAAGAAGGAATCTGATGTTCACCGGAATCATCGAGGAGATCGGCGAGATCACCGCGATCTCCGCTGCAGGAGACGGATGGCGCCTCACGGTGCGTGCGCCGAAGGCCGCCGCAGACGCGATCCACGGCGAATCCATCGCTGTCTCGGGCGTCTGCCTCACGGTCGTCGACTCGACGGCGGACACCTTCGACGCCGATGTGATGAAGCAGACCCTCGACGTCGCAGCGCTCGGCGGGGCGACAGTCGGCACCCGTGTGAACATCGAGAAGGCGATGCCGGTCGGCGCGCGCCTCGGCGGCCACATCGTGCAGGGTCATGTCGACGGAGTCGGCAGCGTCATCGAGGTGCGCCCCGGCGAGCAGTGGAGCGTGCTGCGCATCTCGCTCCCCGACGACCTCGCCGCCCTCGTGGTCGACAAGGGCTCCATCTCGGTCGACGGCACTTCGCTCACGGTGAGCGCGGTCAGCCCCGTCGACGTCGACGCCCACTGGTTCGAGATCTCACTCATTCCCGAGACCCTCGCCGCCACCACCCTGGGCTCACGCGCGGTCGGCGACCGTGTGAACCTCGAGACCGACATCCTCGCCCGCCACGTCGAACGCCTGCTGGCGTTCAGGGCAGCACCGGAAGGAGGCTCGCGATGAGCCTTTCCACCATCCCCGAAGCCCTCGAGGCGCTCCGCGCGGGGCGTCCCGTTCTCGTCGCAGACGACGAGAACCGCGAGAACGAGGGCGATGTCATCCTCTCGGCAGAGCTCGCCACACCCGAGTGGGTCGCCTGGACGGTTCGCTGGTCATCCGGCTTCATCTGCGCGCCGATGCCCGCCGACCTCGCCGACAACCTCAACCTGCAGCCGATGGTCGCGGCGTCCGAGGACGCACGCGCGACCGCCTACACGGTGAGCGTCGATGCCGCCGAGGGAGTGACCACCGGCATCAGCGCGCACGACCGCGCCCACACGCTGAACGTCCTGGCGAACCCCGAGTCGACGGCGACGAGCATCATCCGCCCCGGGCACGTGCTTCCCCTCCGCGCGGTCGACGGAGGAGTGCGCGAGCGCAGCGGTCACACCGAGGCCGCGGTCGATCTGATGAAGCTGGCAGGTCTCCGCCCGGTCGGCGCGATCGCCGAGGTCGTCGCCGAGGACGGCAGCATGATGCGCCTTCCCGGGCTCATCGAGCTGGGCGCACGCGACGGGGTGCCGGTCATCACGATCGAGCAGCTCATCGCTCACCTCAACGAGATCGACCCCACCGGCTGGTCTCCCGAGCGCGCCAGCCGGCGCGTGAGCCTGCGCGCGGATGCCACGGTGCCCACCACGCACGGCACGTTCCGCTTCCTGGCCTACAAGGACAGAGTGACCGGCACCGATCACATCGCCGTCGTGGCGGGTGAGCCGAGCGAGACCGCTCTCGTGCGCGTGCACTCGGAGTGCCTGACGGGCGAGGCCTTCGGCTCACTCAAGTGCGAGTGCGGCCCGCAGCTCGACGCCGCTCTCGACGCGATCGAGCAGGACGGCGGCGTCGTCATCTACATGCGGGGTCATGAGGGCCGGGGCATCGGGCTGATCAACAAGCTCCGCGCCTACAGCCTGCAGGAGGAGGGCCTCGACACGGTCGACGCGAACCTCGCGCTCGGACTTCCCGCAGACGCGCGCGACTACGCGGCCGCAGCCGGCATCCTCGCCGACCTCGGAGTCTCGAAGGTGCGTCTGCTGACGAACAACTCCGACAAGGTGAATCAGCTGCGCAGCCTCGGCCTCGACGTCGTCGAGCAGGTGCCGTTGATCGTCGGCGTGGGCCCGAACAACCACCAGTATCTGGAGACCAAGCGTGACCGGATGGGTCACATCATCGGTGAGGCGGAGCTCGCACAGGCTCTCGCCGACGGACGGAAGGACGACGCATGAGCGGCGCAGGAGCACCCAAGACCGAGAAGATCGACGGACGCGGACTGAAGGTGGTCATCGTCGCCGGCACGTGGCACGACGTGATCACGAACGGACTGATCGCCGGTGCGCAGCGCGTGCTCGACGATGCGGACGCCGCCTACCGGCTCGTGCGGGTCCCTGGCTCATTCGAGCTCGCGCTGGCGGCGCAGGCCGCTTTCGCGGGCGGCGCGGATGCTGTGATCGCCCTCGGCGTGATCATCCGCGGTGGCACCCCTCACTTCGAATACGTCTCGGCCGCGACGACCGACGGACTGACCCGCGTCTCGCTCGATGCGGGCAAGCCCGTCGGCTTCGGCGTGCTCACCCTCGACGACGAGAAGCAGGGTCTCGACCGTGCTGGTCTGGAGGGCTCGAAGGAGGACAAGGGCGCAGAGGCTGCGGATGCCGCACTGCGCACCGCTCTCCTCGTGCGGGAGCTGCGCGGCTGAGGTCAGCCTGCCCTTGCTGGCGTGCGCACCCCGCGTGCTCATAGCGTGAGGGCATGGAGACTCTGCGTCACGTCGTTCTGTTCGTCCACCTGATCGGCTTCGCCGTGCTCTTCGGCGCCTGGGCGGTGCAGGCCTTCGGCGGCAAGCGCGAGTTCACCCGTCTGATGAGCATCGGCATGACGATCGCCGCGATCGCGGGCCTCGCACTCGCCGCACCGTGGGGTCTCCCCGAGGGCGTCGAGATGAACTACGCCAAGATCGGCACGAAGCTCGTCGTGCTCCTGGTGATCGGCGCGCTCCTCGGCATCGGCACCTCGAAGCAGCGCAAGTCCGGCTCCGTGCCCGTCGCGATGTTCTGGCTCGTCGGCATCCTGACGGCGCTCAACGCAGGCATCGCGACCATCTGGCGCTGAGCCGCCGATCACTCGGTCACGAGCGCAGCGGCACCCGCACGTCGGCTCCGGCCTCCTCGGTCAGCCGTTCGCCCATCTGTGCGAACGTCGGCTGGGCGATGAACCCTCCCGCGAACAGCGCCTGCCCCTGGGCGAATCCCTGGGCCCGGCGGATGTCGTCCTCCCCGACGAAGCCGAACACGTCGGCCAGCTCGGCGATGTCCCGCGGGGCGTTCACGCGCATCAGGCCGAGGTTGTCGCACTGCGAGAGCACGTTGGGGTGGATCTTGGTCGGGCGCTGCGTCGACAGGAGGAGCCAGAGTCCGAACTTGCGTCCCTCCGCAGCGATCTGCACGAGCCTCTCGGTGAGAGCCCTCTCGACGGCGGTGCGCGGCTCGGGCGAGCAGAGGTTGTGCGCCTCGTCGATCACGATGAGAAGGGGGCGACGGCTCTCTCGCTGCGTCCAGAGGGACTCGAGCACCGCGAGGGCCGCGACCTTCGGTTCGGCGGGATGATCGAATCCTCCGAGATCCAAGACGGTCACCCGCGGCCGCTCATCGACCACGTCGACGACAGATCCCGCGCCTCGCGACCACAGATCCCACTCGAGCACCTGCAGGTTCTCCATCCGATTCGCGAGCCTGATATGCGCGGGATCACCCGTCGCGCGGAACCCCCTGAGCATCTCGTCGGCGTCGAAGTCCGTGGTGCTCACCGACCAGTGCAGCAGCGCGTTGTACTCTTCGGCGTCGGCGATCGGATCGATCTGCAGCACGGCGGCCTTCGCGGCGGGAGACAGATCGACATACCGCGCATGAACCTTGTCACCCTCCCCGTGGCCCGACCGGAACACGCGGATGTCGGTCTGCGCGATGGCGGCCGCATGCTCGGTCGACGCGCCCGCTCTCGTCTCCGCCAGCCTGACGAAGTCGGCGTTCGGATCGAGGATGAGCATCGGCAGCTCGGTGCGCAGCAGGAGCTGCTCGAGGACGACGCCGAGCGCATAGGTCTTGCCACTGCCGCTCTGCCCGCACCAGAACGTGTGCCTGTTGAAGCGACGTGCATCCAGCTGTACGGTTGCGTCCGCATCGTCCGTCATCGTGCCGATGGTCAGTTCGGTCATGCCCTGCCTCCAGCCCTTCGTCGGCTATGACGCCAGCGCCTTCGCCTTGAGCGTCTCGAACTCGGCCTGGGTGATCACGCCCGAGTCCAGGAGTCCGCGAGCCTTCGCGATGTCGTCCGCAGGCGAAGACCCTGCGGTCTCCCGGATGTAGGCGGCCTGAGCCGCCTGCAGTCCGGCGATCTGCTCCCCTCGCCGCTGCGCCATGCCCTGCCCGCGGGCGATGAGATACACGAGTGAGGTGAGGAACGGGAGGAAGACGAGGAAGATGATCCAGACCGCTTTGAGCCACCCGTTGAGAGAGCCGTCTCGGAAGATGTCCCCGATGATCGTGAAGACCACCATGAGGTAGGAGATGAAGACGAAGGACCAGAAGAACCAGGCGACGAGATCCCAGATGGACATGCGCGATCCCTTTCGATCGGAGGTGGTGAGTACCAGATCCGAAGCTAGTCAGGCGTGGATGCGCCCGCGTCACCCTGCTCGGGTGACCCGGCATCGGGTGCGGGGACGGGATTCACCGAGATGACCTCGATGTGGAGGTCGTCGAAGGCACCCAGAAGCCCCAGCAGACGCGGCTGATCGTCGATCGGTCCGAGGATGCTCGTCAGTCCGCCAGGACGGGCCTGCACCGTGAAGCCGTCCAGCGCCATTGCGAGCTGTGCACTCATCCGCCCGCGGACGAGCACTTCGACGACCCGGGTCATGACGGCAGCCTCCCTGGGGTGCACGAGCAACATGGACGCGCGAGCGCGCCGGTCCCATGATGCACGCGCTGCTCGCGGGCGTCCTCATCCTCTGCGGATGATCTGAAGTGGCTGTGGATGACGCGACCGCGCCCTGCCATACTGACAGCGGAATCGCCGATGACCGCCATACCTCCCCCGCCGGCCCACGCCGTCGAGCGACCACGATTGCGTAGCCGACTCGACGCGACGCTGAACGCGCCCCTGAGCGTCGTCGTCGCCCCGGCCGGTTCCGGCAAGACGGTGCTGCTGTCGCAGTGGGCTGCATCGCACGCCGACGTGCGTGTCATCTGGATCGCGCTGGAGCCCGCGGACAGCGATCCGCGCCACCTCCTCGACCATCTGCTCAGCGCGGTGCTGCCGCCGGGCCGCGGCACGAAGGATCTCGGACGGCCGCACGCAGTCAACGCGCGAGCCTTCGGGCGTCCCGTCCTCGAGTCTCTCATCGGCGTCTTCCGTGAGCATCCCCCCGTCGTGCTCGTGGTCGACGACCTGCACCACCTCGCCGGATCGCCGCTGCTGCCCGACCTCTGGTGGCTCGCCGACAACGTCCCCGAGCACACTCACCTCATCTTCTCCTCACGTATCGACTACGGCCTCGGCTGGGGCCGCCACAGGCTGAGCCACTCGCTGATCGAGCTGCGACAGAGCGACCTCGCGCTCGATGAGGCCGCGAGTGCGATGCTGCTCGAGCGGATCATCGGTGCGCCGGTCAGTCCCCGCACTCTCGCAGCGGTCATGGAGCGCACCGAGGGATGGGCCGCCGGTGTGGTGCTGACCGGTCTCGGTCTGCGCAGCGAAGCCGATCCGGAGCACTTCGCGTCCGAGCTTCGCGGCACCGATCGCCTCATCTCCGAGTACCTGAGCGAACAGGCGCTGGCCCAGCAGCCGTCCGCGCGCCGATCGCTGCTCCTGCGTCTGTCGGCCCTCGATCGGATGTCCGCAGAACTCGTCGAGTCGGTCCTCCCCGTCGACGACGCGACGTCGCTGTTCGAGGAGCTCGAGAGGGAGTCGATGTTCCTCGTCGCCCTCGATCGGAATCGCGAGTGGTTCCGCTTCCACCCGATGTTCCGAGAGCTCCTGCGCTACCGGTTGAAGGCCGAGCACCCCGGCGCGGCGAATGAGATCCGCACGGCCGCGGCCGACTGGCATCTCGCGCGCGGCGATGCGCCGTCCGCGATCGAGTACCTCCTCGAAGCCGGATCATGGGAGCGTGCCGCGACCGTCATCTCCGCACGCGGCCGCGACGTGCTCGAACGCAACGACACCGTCTCGGTCAGCCGGTGGCTGGATGCGCTGCCGGGAGAGTTTCGCGCGACCCGCCCTGACGTCGAGATCCTGCGCGGGATGCTGCTGATGATGAACGGGGACGCCGCCCGAGCCGAGGATGTGCTGCGCGAACAGGCCGATCGGCCGGCTCTCGCACCGGGCCGATCGGCGATCATCCACACCTATCTGGCCGCGCGGGTGCAGTTCCGGCCTGATCCCCTCGTCGCGCTGCAGGCTGCCGAATCAGCGGCGGCGGTGATCCGAAGGCATCCGGAGCTGCACCCGCCCGATCTGCTGGGCCTCACGCACCCGCACCTGCTGCGCACGAGCTCGCTGACTTCGGCGGGCCGGGCGCTGTTCCTCGCCGGTGATCTCGCCGCTGCGCGACGGAGATTCGATGACGCTCTCGTCGAGCCAGGGGCGCAGTACAGCCTGTATCGGATCCATATCCTCGGCTCGCTCGCGCTGCTGGAGGCGTGGGCCGGACGTCTGCGCCTCGCCGCCGCGTTCTCGGAGGAGGCGCTGGACCTCGCCGCCGAGACCCGCCTGCTCGCGCATCCGTCACCAGCGGATGCCTTCCTGGCCGCGGCGCTCGCGTCGATCGAGCGAGCCACGCCGTCGTCCGCCGCTGCGCCCCTGCACGAGGGCGCGCTCCGCGCCGCAGCGAACCACCGCACTCAGCTCATGTGGATCGCGCATCTCGAGAGGATTCTCAGCGAGGGCGGCCCCGTGGACCCGACCGATCGCCTGCCGTCGACCCCGCCTCCGATCGTCGCGGTGGCGCTCGAGGCCGAGGAGGCTCGCGCACTCCGCCTCGCCCACGCGTCGAACGGCGCGTTGCGTCATCCCACCGCAGGACGCTGGTCTGCTCTGGCCTTCGAGGCGACAGCCGCCGCACTGACGCACAACCGTCCCGACCTCGCTCGCGCCCACCTCGATGCGGTCTCCCCCGAGCCGCCCGAGACGATGCCCCGCGCGCGTGTCGAGCAGCTTGTCCTCCGCGCGTGGCTCGACGCCCGCGAGCTCGGCACCGCCGCAGGCGCGGAGGCCATGCACAGGGCCCTGGAGTTGGCGTCACAGCATGACCTGGTCGCCGTCTTCGTGCGGGCGGGTCCCGAGGTCATGCGTCTGATCGCAGATCTCCCCGGCACGTCGACGCCGTTCCGCGCCAGCGTGCGGGAACGGGCGAGCCTGCTGCGTCGTGCCCGCGCATCGTCGCCCGCGCTCGCCGAGCAGCTCACGGATCGCGAACTCGAGATCCTCGCGTTCCTGCCCACCAGGATGACCAACATCGAGCTCGCGGCCCGCTGTTACGTGTCACCCAACACGATCAAGACCCACATGGCTCACATCTACCGAAAGCTCTCGGTGCCCAACCGCAACTCCGCGGTCGCGCGGGCTCAGGACCTCGGGTTGCTCTGACGCCGCGGTATATCGCCCTGAAAGGGTGACGCGGCCGTGCGCCCTGCGCCCGAGAGTGGCACCGTGAGCGATGCGAGCGTGCCTGAGGGGTCATCCCCAAAGCTCCGGCGCGCCACTCGCGGGTCGCGACCGCGCAGCATCCAGATCACCATGACGCGCCCTCTGCTGTTCGGCTTCGCACTCGTGCTCGGCGGGCTCGGCGCGTTCGTCCTCGGCGTCGCCGCGAGTTCTGTCGCCACGATCCTGATCTACATCGCCATCGCCATCTTCGTCGCGCTCGGCCTCGACCCGGTGATCCGCCGGCTGGAAGCACACCGGGTGTCACGAACGCGCGGACTGCTGATCGTCTCCGGCGGATTCCTCGTCCTCTCCGCCGTCGTGATCGGATTCATCGTCCCGCCCGCTCTGGTGCAGCTCGGCGAGTTCGCACGATCCATACCCGCGGCCATCGCGGACTTCCGCACCTCGGAGGCGTACACAGCGTTCGAGGCCCAGGTCGGGGACGTCCTCGGAACCGCCCTCGAACAGCTGTCGGCGTTCTTCGCGGATCCGGGCAACCTGCTCGCCGTCGGAGGTGGGGTGCTCGCCGTGGGCTTGACCGTCGGCAACGCCGTCTCCGGCGTCATCATCGTCGTCGTGCTCACGCTGTACTTCCTCGCCTCCCTGACGTCGATCAAGTCCGCGTTCTACTCGCTCGCGCCGGCACGCGACCGAGCAAGACTGCGATCGCTCACGGAGCAGATCACCGACTCCGTGGGCGGATACCTCATCGGAATGGTGGTGCTCGCCGCCTGCAATGCGGTGTTCGCCACCCTGCTGCATCTGGTCCTCGGGCTCCAGGCGCCTGCCTTCATGGGGCTGGCCGCCTTCCTGATCACACTGATACCCCTCATCGGTCCGGTCACCTATTGGATCTTCGCCTCGATCGTCGCGCTCTTCACCGATCCCCTGCTCGCGCTGATCTTCTCGGTGCTGTATCTGATCTACATGCAGTTCGAGGCATATCTGCTGACGCCGCGCATCATGAACAAGGCGATCGCGGTTCCGGGCTCGCTCGTCATCATCGGAGCGCTCATCGGCGGGGCCCTGCTCGGCCTGCTCGGCGCCCTGGTATCGATCCCGATCACCGCCGCGATCCTGCTCGTCATCAAGCAGGTCCACATCCCGCGTCAGAACGCGAAGATCTGAGGACGGAGAACCCCATGGCACGATCCACAGTCCAGGAGCTGCAGCGGCGCCTGGCCGCCCTCGAGGCCGAGAACAGCGCGCTCCGCGGCGACACCGCGGCGATGGCCCCCGCGGCGACGCCCGATCCGACGGTGTCGCATCGCCGATCCCGCGGGTGGGGGCGCGCCCTCGCGGCCACCGTCCTGGTCTTGCTCGGAACACTCATCGCCCCCGTCGCCCTCATCGCCGCGTGGGGCAACGTGCAGCTCACCGACACCGACCGATTCGTCGCACGCTACAGCGTGCTCGCGAGCGATCCTGCCGTGCAGTCCGCGGTCACCGACCAGGTGGTCGAGGCGATCGAGGGGCAGGTGGACATACCGGCCCTCACCACGGACGTGATCGACGGAGTCATCGAACTCGGCACCGGCCCCGCGGCGACTCGTGCGCTGGAACTGCTCAAGGGCCCCGCCGCACAGGGGCTCCAGTCGCTCGTGGGCACCGTGGTCGAGCGCTTCGTCGAGTCCGAGGCGTTCGCGAACGTCTGGGCATCCGCGCTTCGCATCAGCCACTCGCAGGTGGTGTCCGCATTGCAGAACGATCCTGATGCGGCCATCGCCCTCGGCCCCGACGGCACGATCGGGATTCAGCTGGCGCCGATCATCGACGCCGCGAAGGATGTGCTCGTCGACCAGGGCGTCGGATTCGCGGCGTCGATCCCGACGGTCGATCGCACGATCACCGTCGCGCAGGTCGACTCCCTCGCGTCCGTCCAGCTCGCGTACGAGCTGGTGGTGGCGGCCGGTCTGTGGTTGCCCTGGGTGGCGATCCTCTTCCTCGCCGCCGGGGTGGTCGCCGCGCGACGACGCTCGGTCGCGCTGATCACCGCGGCGCTCTCCCTCGGTCTCGTGATGCTGATCGTACTCGCCGGCCTCGCAATCGGCAGGGTGTTCTTCGACGCCGCTCTGCGCAGCAACGGCATCCCCGCAGAAGCAGGGGGCGCCATCTACGAACTGGTCGGCGGTGCCATGCGCGACACGGCCGTGGCCGTGCTCGTGCTCGCGCTCGTCACCGCCGTGGTCGGGTGGTTCGCCGGCCCCTTCGATGTTCCACGACGACTTCGCGCTGTCGTACACGGTGGTGCGTCCTCCGTTCGCGGAGCCCTGGAACGCCGCGGCCTGAGCAGCGGTCGGGTCGGCACGTGGCTGCACTCGCGACGCTCCCTCCTGAGGGGCATGGTCATCGTGGCAGCTGCTGCGGTCGTGCTGCTCATACGTCCGCTCAGTCCCGCGCTCGTGCTGTGGACTCTGGTGCTGTCGCTGCTCGTCGTCCTCGTCCTGGAGGTGGTGGAACGTCCGCCGTCCGCCGATGCCGATGGCGATGCCATCGACGGCGTGGCGTCTGAGGGTGAGGTGCGCGAGGGCGTCGCGCGGGATGAGGCGGATGTCGCCTCCGCCGACCCTCTCGGCCGGGCCAGCTCATGACCCCGCCGGCGGAGGTCGCGAAGCCGTTCGCAGAGCGACACGAGCAAGGACGCGCCGCTCGATCGCGGATGCCTCGGGCGCAGCTCGGATCATGGTCACCGGCCCCGGATCGGCCGGACCCCATCGATCTGCTCGAGGAGCAGGGACGATCACGGGTCCAGGAGCTCACACCCGTGCGGTACGCGCGCATGGCCGTGTCGCCGCTCGCGTTCTACCGGGGGGCGGCACTGCTCATGGCCTCGGACCTCGCCTCATCCGCGCACACCGGGATCACGGCGCAGCTCTGCGGAGACGCTCACCTGTCGAACTTCGGACTGTTCAGCACCCCCGAGCGCCACCTGATCTTCGACATCAACGACTTCGATGAGACGCTTCCCGGACCGTTCGAATGGGATGTGAAGCGACTCGCGGCGAGCTTCGCGGTCGCCGGCAGACAGCGCGGCTTCAGCGCCGAGGAGGAGCGCGCCTGCATCGTGGCCGCGGCGCACGGCTATCGGTCGGCGATGAGGGCGGCGGCGAAGTCGACGGTGCTCGACGCCTGGTACGACCGGCTCGACGCGGAGCGTGCGAGGCTGTCGATCCGCCAGGCGCAGCTCGACCGGCGAGTGGGCGATGAGGAGGTGCGCCGCCTGGACGCGACGATAGCGAAGGCGCGAAAGCGGGACCATCGCAAAGCCTTCAAGAAGCTGGTGCGCGTCGTCGACGGCCACCTGCGCATCGTCGCGGCGCCGCCGCTGATCGTTCCCATCGAGGACCTCATCCGCGAAGCGGGGCGTGCGGCAGACGACGCGGATGTCATGCATCAGGTGCTGGGCGCGTATCGAACGACGCTCGTCGGCGAAAGGCATCCGATCGCCGAGTACCGGTACCGTCATATGGCTCGAAAGGTGGTCGGAGTCGGGAGCGTGGGGACGCGTGCCTGGGTGATCCTCTTCAGCGGGCGCGACGACGACGACCCTCTGCTCCTCCAGGCGAAAGAGGCCCAGGCATCCGTCCTCGAGCGCTTCCTCGGGCCGAGCGAGTACGACGACCACGCCGAGCGCGTGGTGCGGGGCCAGCGGCTGATGCAGGCATCCAGCGACATCTTCCTCGGCTGGCAATCCGTGCTCGGCCTCGACGGGCAGCATCGTGACTTCTACATCCGCCAGCTGCAGGACGGCAAAGGGGGCATCGACCCGGATGCGATGACCGTGCGGGGTGCGACTCTGTATGCGCGGATCTGCGGAGAGACGCTGGCGCGAGCCCATTCCCGATCCGGAGATCGGGTGCAGATCGCGGGGTATCTGGGGCGCAGCGACACGTTCGAGGAGGCGATCGCGGACTTCGCCGCGGCGTACGCGCACCAGAACGACAGCGACTTCCGTGCTCTGAAGGCAGCTCTGGCGTCGGGGCGCCTGCCGCACGACCACGGACCCGTGTGAGGCATCTCGATGAGCGCCGGAAGAACGATGCGTGAGTCCTCGACCCTCGGCTCCCACGTCGCGAGACCCGGGGTCGGCTGGCCCTCGGGGTATTGGCTCGTGCTCGCACTCCTCGTGCTCACTTATGTGCTGTGCGCGGCGCAGGACACGGCAGACCCGAGCCCGTCGGCGTTCGTGGCGCAGCTGTTCACCGTCGCCGTCGTGCTTCGGGTGACCGATGCGCATCGGCGGGTGCAGCACATCGCCTGGATCGTGCTCGCGGTCGGGGGCATCGCTGCGACCCTCGTCGCGGTTCTCGATCTGGGGGGCCACTCACTCGATGTCGCACTGTCGGCGGCGTCGACCCTCGCCTTCCTCATCGCGCCGGTCGCGATCATCCGACACCAGGTGCGGCGTCGGGGTCTGAACGCCGAGGCCCTGCTCGCCGCGATCTCGGCGTACGCCCTGGTGGGCATGTTCTTCGCTCTCGTCTACAACCTCGTCGCGCTTCTGACCGTCGTTCCGACCTTCGGCCCGCACGTCGTCGATTCGCTCTCGAGCCAGCTGTTCTTCTCATTCACCACCCTCACGACCACCGGCTACGGCAACATCGTGCCGGTGAGCTCGGTGGTGCAGGGGATCGCCGTCGCCGAAGCGATCACCGGACAGCTGTTCCTGATCACGGCCGTGGCGCGGATCATGCGCGGCAGCCGCCGTCCCGCGCACGAGGCAGCATCCGCATCCGCATCCGCGGAGTCGTCATGAAGAAGTGGAACGTCGTCATCGTCCTCGGGGCCGCGCAGTTCGTGATGGTGCTCGACGGCACGGTCATGAACGTGTCGATCTCGACGGTCGTGAAGGATCTCGACACATCCGTGACGGCGATGCAGGCTGCGATCACGTTCTACACCCTGACCATGGCGGCGTTCATGCTCCTCGGGGCCAAGCTCGGCGACGTGTGGGGACGACGCCGTGCGTTCGTGATCGGATCGTGCGTCTACGCCGCAGGGTCACTCGTCACCGCACTGAGTCCTTCTGTGGGGTTCCTCTTCCTCGGCTGGTCGATCATCGAGGGGCTCGGCGCGGTGCTCGTGATCCCCGCGATCGCCGCCCTCGTCGCCGACAACTACCGCGGCGCCGAGCGCGTCACAGCGTTCGCCGTCATCGGCGCGGTGTCGGGTGCGGCGGTCGCGGCGGGGCCCCTGATCGGCGGCGCGGTGACCACCTACTCCAGCTGGCGGTTCGTCTTCGTCGCCGAGGTCGTGATCATGCTGGGCGTCGTCGCGTGTGCTCGCATCATCACCGATTCCACCCCGCGACAGCGCATACGCATCGATATCGGCAGCGTGCTGCTCTCTGCGTCCGGCCTCGTTCTGATCGTCTTCGGCATGCTGCAGAGCAAGACATGGGGATGGGTGGTCCCCCTCCACACACCGGAGATCGCGGGCGTGCCGGTCGCGCCTCTCGGCGTCTCCCTCACGACCTGGTGCATCGCCCTCGGGGCCGCTCTGATCGCGCTCTTCATCAGCTGGCAGAGACGACTGATCCGCGGCGGCCGCTCTCCGCTGATGCAGCCGGATCTCCTTTCGATCACGACTCTGCGCAGCGGCCTCTCGGTGCTCGGCGCCCAGTATGCCGTGACGGCGGGGCTGTTCTTCATGGTCCCGGTCTACCTGCAGATGACGCTCGGATTCGATGCGCTCGAGACAGGCCTCAGGATCTTCCCGCTCTCGGTCGCGTTGATCCTCTTCTCGATCGTCGGCACCGCGCTGTCGCGCAGGTGGTCTCCGCGTCTGATCGTGCGCGTCGGGCAGTCGACCCTGGTGCTCAGTGCCGTGCTGCTGCTCGCATCGGTGACCGAGGACCTCCGCGGCGGCCTCTTCTCGATCGGCATGTTCCTCGCCGGCAGCGCCCTGGGGCTTCTGGCCTCACAGCTCGGCAACGTCAACATGTCGAGCGTGAGCGAGAAGGACACGAGCGAGGCAGGCGGACTGCAGGGAGTCTTCCAGAATCTCGGCTCATCGCTCGGAACGGCGCTGATCGGATCGTTGCTGATCGGAGCTCTCTCGACCTCGTTCGCGTCGGGCGTCGCCGCGAGCGATCTTCCGAGCGACGTGCGCGAGACGGTGAGCGCCGCGACAGACCGCGGGGTCACGGTGGTCCCCGCGGCGGACGTCGTCGGGATCGGCGAGGCGGCCGGTCTCAGCGACGAGGACTCGAGCGCACTCGCCGACATCTATCGCGAATCGCAGCTCTCGTCGCTTCGCGTGTCCTTCGTGGGGCTGATCCTGATCAGCCTGCTGTCGATCCTGTTCTCGCGCGGCATCCCTGCGCACGTGTCGATCCGGCGAAGAGAGAGCGCCGACGCGGCCGAGAAGCCCTGATCGCGGCTCAGCCGCGCCGCGGGGTCAGATGCGCCGAGGCGGAGCGGTGCTCTCGCGCACGATGAGCTCGGTGCCGACCAGCGGCGTCTGCGCGCGCTCTCCGCCGTCGAGCTCGACGAGCAGCGCGTCCACGGCGAGTGCGCCGACCCTCTCGGGATGCTGCTGCACGGTGGTCAAGGGCGGCCACAGCTGCGCGGCGTCCGGCAGGCCGTCGAAACCGACCACACTGACGTCGGCCGGAATGTCGCGTCCGGCCTCGCGGAACGCACGCACGACGCCGATCGCCATCTGGTCGTTCGCGGCGAAGACCGCGGTGACCCGGTCGTCGTCGCGCAACCGGAGACCGGCCTGGTAGCCGGATTCGGCCGTCCAGTCTCCCTGCAGCGGCTCGGGCGCGACGACCCCGCGGGCTTCGAGCGTCCGCTGCCAGGACTCGCGACGGCGCTCGGCGGAGTACGACTTCGCCGGACCCGCCACGTGCCAGACGGTCTCGTGACCGAGGTCGAGCAGATGCTCGGTCGCGAGCCGCGCGCCCTCTGCCTGGTCGGTGTCGACGAAGGGGTGAGTCGATCCCCTGTTCGAATCGACCAGCACGACGGGCAGCCCGTCGGGGATCTCGACCTCGGCCTCATCGAGCTGGTGCGCCTCGATCACGATGATGATGCCGTCGACCGCGTGCTCCTCGAGACGACGGAAGGCGCCTGCCACGGTGTCGCGAGCGCTGGACTCCACGGGGATCAGCGTCAGTGCGTACCCCATCTGCGAGGCCCGCACCGCGATCGCGTCGAGTGTGCGTTGATTGCCGTAGGAGCTGAAGGAGAACATGATCACGCCGATCGCGCGGAACCGGCCCGACCGCAGTGCGCGGGCGGCGCTGTTCGGCCGATAGCCCAGCCGCTGCATGGCGTCTTCGACGCGAGACCTGGTGGCGGCGCCGACGTAGCCTCGCGCATTCACAACCCGTGAGACGGTCTGCCCGGAGACTCCGGCCTCGCGCGCCACGTCCTCCATGGAGGGGTCTCGCCGCCGCTGCGGCGGCTCTGCCGACTGTTCCGAGGTCACGAGCACTCATCCATTCATGTGTTGACGTTGACACACTAGCAGCGCATCGAATATGTTGACGTTGACACACGGCGCAGTGAGCGCCCGATCTCTAAGAAGGTTCTCGTCAATGACGACTCAAGATTCCGCAGCCCTGGCGGACCACGGCATCCGCCGGCGTGAAAAGCGCGACTGGAAGGGATGGGCCTTCGTCGGCCCGTTCATGGTCGTGTTCGCCCTCGTGTTCCTCACACCGCTCGCCTACGCGCTGTACCTCAGCTTCTTCCAGGAGAAGCTGATCGGCGGCACCGCGTTCGTCGGGCTCGACAACTACGTGCGCGCCCTCACCGACCCCCAGTTCTGGGAGGCGTTCGGCCGCGTCGTGCTGTTCCTCGTCGTGCAGGTGCCGATCATGCTGATCCTGGCCCTCGCTGCGGCCCTGGCACTCGACAGCGCACGACTGCGCGGAGCATCGTTCTTCCGCATCCTCATCTTCCTCCCCTACGCCGTGCCCGCCGTCGTCGCGGTGCTCATGTGGGGCTACATCTACGGCGATCAGTTCGGTCTGACGTCCAACTTCAACGACCTGCTCGGCAGCGACCTGATCACCCCGTTCGCACGGGAGTGGATCCTGGTCTCGATCGGCAACATCGTGACGTGGCAGTTCGTCGGCTACAACATGCTGATCTTCTACTCCTCGCTCAAGACGATCCCCACAGACATGTACGAGGCGGCGTCGCTCGACGGAGCAGGCGCGTGGCGCACGATCTTCTCGATCAAGATCCCGTCGGTGCGCGGCGCACTCGTGATCGCGACGATCTTCTCGATCATCGGCAGCTTCCAGCTCTTCAACGAACCCAACATCCTGCGACCCCTGGCACCGAACGTGATCACGACGTACTTCACACCGAACATGTACGCGTACAACCTCTCGTTCGCCGGGCAGCAGTTCAACTACGCCGCGACGATCGCCATCATCATGGGCGTCATCACCGCAGTGATCGCCTACGTCGTGCAACTGCGCGGCTCGAAGTCGGAGGTGCGCTGACATGGCACTCCCCCTCGCCCGTCCCTCGCAGAAGCGCCACGATCTGCTCAATCCGCGCAAGTCGAAGATCCTGCTCATCGTCATGGTGATGTACGCGCTGTACACACTCGTGCCGCTCGTCTGGCTGCTGTTCAGCTCGACCAAGACCCAGGCGGGTCTGTTCAGCTCGTTCGGGCTGTGGTTCTCCGACGACTTCGCGTTCTTCGACAACCTCGTCGCGACCTTCTCGTACCAGGACGGCATCTTCCTGCGCTGGCTCGGCAACACGCTGCTGTATGTGGTCGTCGGAGCCGGCGGCGCGACCCTGCTGGCGACCATGGCGGGCTACGGACTCGCGAAGTACCGGTTCCCCGGTCGCCGAGCGGTGTTCGCCGTCGTGCTCGGGGCGGTCGCCGTTCCCGGCACCGCGCTCGCCGTGCCGACTTTCCTGCTCTTCAGCGAGCTGGGGCTCACCAACACCCCGTGGGCCGTCATCATCCCCTCGCTCATCAGCCCGTTCGGCCTGTACCTGATCTGGGTCTTCGCTTCGGATTCGGTACCGACCGAGCTGCTCGAGGCGGCGCGCATCGACGGCGCCGGCGAGTTCCGCACCTTCTTCACGATCTCGATGCGACTGCTCGCACCCGGAATCGTGACGGTCACGCTCTTCACGGTGGTCGCGACCTGGAACAACTACTTCCTGCCGCTGATCATGCTGTCCGACCCCGACTGGTACCCGCTCACCGTCGGGCTCAACCAGTGGAGCAACCAGGCGATCGGTGCAGGGTCTCAGCCGATCTACAACCTCGTGATCATGGGCTCGCTCCTCACCATCATCCCGATCGTCATCGCCTTCCTGCTGCTGCAGAGGTTCTGGCAGTCGGGTCTCACCGCCGGAAGCGTCAAGCAGTAGCTCACGGCATCCCTCCGCACCGCACACGTCGGTCCGATGAAGGACCGCACCCCCGAAAGGACACAGCAATGAAGCACCTTCCCTCACCCGCCGCACGGCGCACCCTCGCGGTGCTCGCGGCCGGAACCGTGGCAGCGCTGGCGCTGGCCGGCTGCAGCACCGGCGACACCGGCTCGGGCGGCGCTGCCGGCGACGGCTCGTTCGACTCCGTCGAGGCCGCTCTCGAGAAGGGCGGCGAGATCACGTACTGGTCGTGGACGCCCTCTGCCGAGGCCCAGGTCGAGGCCTTCGAGAAGGAGTACCCGAACGTGAAGGTGAACGTAGTCAACGCGGGCACCAACAACGAGGAGTACACCAAGCTGCAGAACGCGATCAAGGCAGGCTCCGGCGCCCCCGACGTCGTGCAGATCGAGTACTACGCCTTCCCCCAGTTCGCACTCACCGACGCGTTCGTCGACCTCTCGCAGTACGGCTTCGCCGACTTCGAGGACGACTACACGGCCTCGACGTGGAACTCCGTCACCGACGGCGACGCGATCTACGGACTGCCGCAGGACTCCGGCCCCATGGCGCTGTTCTACAACAAGGCCGTGTTCGACGCCGCAGGCGTCGCGGTGCCCACCACGTGGGACGAGTACTACGAGGCGGCCAAGGCGATCCACGCCGCGAACCCTGACGCGTACATCACGAACGACACCGGCGACGCCGGATTCGCGACCTCGATGATCTGGCAGGCCGGCGGCAAGCCGTTCGAGACGTCCGGCACGGATGTCACGATCGACCTGCAGGACGAGGGCTCGAAGAAGTGGACCGAGAACTGGAACCGCCTCGTCGAGGAGGACCTGCTCGCCCCCTACGGCAGCTGGAGCGACGAGTGGTTCCGCGCCCTCGGCGACGGCAGCCTCGCGACCCTCGTGATCGGCGCCTGGATGCCCGGCAACCTCATCACCGGGGCTCCCGACGGAGCCGGCGACTGGCGCGTCGCGCCGATGCCGACCTACGACGGAACCCCGGCGACGGCGGAGAACGGCGGAGGCGGCCAGGCCGTCACGACGCAGAGCAAGAACCCGGAGCTGGCTGCCGGCTTCCTGTGGTGGCTGAACAACTCGGAGGACAGCATCTCGACCTTCCTCGAGTCGGGCGGCTTCCCGTCGACCACCGCTGAGCTCTCGAGCGAGGAGTTCCTCGCCGACGCCCCCGAGTACTTCGGCGGCCAGAAGATCAACGAGGTCCTCGCCGCGGCGGCCGACGAGGTCGTCGAAGGCTGGAGCTACCTGCCCTACCAGGTCTACGGCAACAGCATCTTCGGCGACACCGTGGGCCAGTCGTACCAGAACGGCACCGATCTGAACGAGGGTCTCGTGACCTGGCAGGACGCGCTGGTCGAGTACGGCAACTCCCAGGGCTTCGCCGTCAACAAGTAATCGCACGTCCGGGCCGGACGGGGACCCGATCTCCGTCCGGCCCTCCCATCGAAAGCACCACATCGTGACTTCCTTCTCCATCGGCGAGACCGACTTCCTCCGCGCGGGGCTCCCCCACCAGGTGATCGCCGGCGCCATCCACTACTT
The DNA here is from genome assembly GCF_030407765.1 of Microbacterium sp. APC 3901. GTDB lineage: Bacteria > Actinomycetota > Actinomycetes > Actinomycetales > Microbacteriaceae > Microbacterium. The sequence goes on along the minus strand of NZ_JASDCU010000009.1, from coordinate 15,986 downwards.
CCGGGTGCACCCCGACCAGTGGCAGGACCGCATCCGCAAGGCCCGCCTGATGGGGCTCAACACGATCGAGACGTACGTGGCCTGGAACGCTCACGAACCCCGCCGGGGCGAGTGGGATGCCACGGGATGGAACGACCTCGGGCGCTTCCTCGATCTGATCCAGGCCGAGGGCATGGACGCGATCGTCCGCCCCGGACCCTACATCTGCGCCGAATGGCACAACGGCGGTCTGCCGAACTGGCTCACCGCGGGCGAGCGCGAGCTGCGCTCCTCCGAACCCACCTACCTGGCCGACGTGAGCGAGTACCTACGTCGGGTCTACGAGATCGTCGCTCCGCGGCAGATCGATCGCGGCGGCTCGGTCGTGCTCGTGCAGATCGAGAACGAGTACGGCGCCTACGGCTCCGACAAGGCCTATCTCGAGGCCCTCGTCGCGCTGACGCGTGAGGCAGGCATCACAGTGCCCCTCACCACCGTCGACCAGCCCACCGATCAGATGCTCGCAGACGGCAGCCTTCCCGAGCTGCACAAGACCGGTTCGTTCGGCTCGCGCAGCGCCGAACGTCTCGCGACTCTGCGCACCCATCAGCCCACGGGCCCGCTCATGTGCTCGGAGTTCTGGGACGGCTGGTTCGACTGGTGGGGCGGGGTGCATCACACGACCGACGTCGCAGCGGCCGCCGCCGACCTCGATGAACTGCTCGCTGCCGGCGCGTCGGTCAACATCTACATGTTCCACGGCGGCACGAACTTCGGCCTCACGAACGGCGCCAATCATAAGGGGCGCTACCTGCCGATCGTCACGTCGTACGACTACGACGCGCCCCTCGACGAAGCAGGAAACCCGACAGAGAAGTTCTTCGCGTTCCGCGACGTCATCGCGAAGTACGCGCCCGTGCCCGAAGAGCTCCCGCTCCCCGCAGAACCCGCGCCCGTCTTCTCCGTGCCGCTGAGCCCGGCGGGCGCGTGGACGGATGCTGCGGCGAGCGCGCCCGCCTCCGCAGCACCCGTCACGTTCGATGAGCTGGAGCACCTGAGCGCCCTGGTCCGCTACGACGTCTCCCTGCCTGATGGTCAGGGCGGTCGGCTGGTGCTCGACGAGGTGCGCGACCTCGCGTGGGTCGGTGTGGACGGCCAGCCCGTCGGCATGCTCTCGCGCACGCGGCACGATCGCGCGCTGCGCATTCCGGCCGGCCGGACCCTCAGCATCCTCGTCGAAGACCAGGGGCGCGTGAACTACGACCATCGGCTCGGCGAGCAGAAGGGGCTGATCAGCACGCCTGAGCTCGACGGCCTGCCGCTGACCGGTTGGCATTCGACACCGCTCGACGTCGCCGAGATCGCCGCAGCGATCGCATCCCGCGGCTCGGGGTCGTCCATCTCAGCCGGGAGCGCGCCGTCGGCCTGGGTCGGCGAGTTCGCCCTCGACTCCGCGTCGGACCTGTTCCTCGACACCGATGCCTGGGGCAAGGGCTACGCGTTCGTGAACGGGTTCTTCCTGGGCCGCTACTGGCGCAATGGCCCGCAGCGCACTCTGTTCGTGCCCGCACCGGCCACGAATGCCGGCACCAACACGGTCGTCGTGCTCGAGCTCGAGCATGTGCTCGCGCCGACGGCCGACTGCGTCTCGGCGCTGGCGCTCGGCGACACGGAGGAATAGAGCTCGGCGGCAGACGTGCGCGCACTACCGTGAGTCTGTGCCGCGCCGAAAGTTCTCCACCCCCACGCCCGCTGCGCGCGCTCGCCATGCGAAGCGACGCCGGGGTCGCGTGGCCCGGGCAGACAACGACCTCACCAGCGAGCAGTGGGCTTCGCTGCGGGAGGTATGGGGAGGATGCGCCTATTGCGGAGCGGGCGACATCGCCCTGCAGCGCGATTGCGTGATGCCGATATCTCGGGGCGGCCGCTACACCCTGGAGAACGTGGTTCCGGCGTGCGGTTCATGCAATGCGAGCAAACGCAACGACGAGGTCACGTCGTGGCTTCGTCGCAAGCGCCTCGACGAACGCACCTTCCTCACCCGATACGACGAGATCCTGGTGACTCTGCGTCAGGCGGAGTGAGCCGCGCTCATGCGAGCGGCACCAGCGTGGCGTCGATCCGTCGAGCATCGATCGTGACCGACATCATCGTGCACACCGGCTGACGGCGCCGATCGGTCGGCGAGCCCGGGTTGAGCAGCCGCATCCCCGAAGGGGCGACGGTGTCCCAGGGAATGTGGGAGTGCCCGAAGATCAACAGATCCACCCCGGGGAAGGCCGCGTCCATCCGCTCCTCGCGCTTCTGCGCCTGCCCCGTCTCGTGGATGACGGCCACCTCGACCTGCTCGACCGTCAATCGAGCGATCTCGGGCAGGCGTTCGCGCAGGTCCGGGCCGTCGTTGTTGCCGTACACGCCGTGCATCACCGGCGAGCGGGACTCGAGCAGGTCCAGCGTCGCGAGGTCGACCCAGTCGCCCGCGTGGATGACGATGTCGGCGTCATCGACCGCTCGCAGCACCGCGTCGGGAAGACGCTTCGCCCTCTTCGGCACATGGGTGTCCGCGATCAGCAGCAGTCTCGTCGTCACGGTTCTCCTCGTCTCGCGTAGGCCTCGGCATGCGCCTCCGACTCTACGCAGGCGCGGGTGACGGACGTCACGCGTACCCAGCAAACGTTCAGGAAGGCGTAGGATCTCTCGGTGCCTTGGTATACCGGGCCCTGGATCTAAGGAGCAGCATGAGTACGACCACAGCCCCCGCGAATCCGCGCTCGCGCGTCATCACGGCGAGCCTGGTAGGCACCACGATCGAGTTCTACGACTTCTACGCCTATGCGACAGCTGCCGTCCTCGTCTTCCCCGTCCTCTTCTTCCCCACGGGCAACGACACCACCTCACTGCTGTCGTCGTTCGCGGTGTTCGGTGCGGCCATGGTGGCTCGCCCCATCGGCGCGGTGATCTTCGGCCACTTCGGCGACAAGTTCGGCCGCAAGGCGACACTCGTGGCGTCGTTGCTCACGATGGGCATCGCGACGTTCATCATCGGGCTGCTCCCCACGTTCCAGCAGATCGGCTGGTGGGCGGCTCTGCTGCTGCTCATCCTGCGCCTCGCTCAGGGCTTCGCGCTCGGTGGCGAGTGGTCGGGCGCCGCGCTGGTGGCCACCGAGAACGCACCCCAGGGCAAGCGCGCCTGGTACGGCACCTTCCCGCAGCTGGGAGCTCCGCTCGGGTTCATCATCGCCAACTTCCTCTTCCTCGCCATCAACTGGCTGCTGCCGCACTCCGAGAACCCCGCCCTGAAGTCCGAGGCCTTCCTGTCGTGGGGCTGGCGCATCCCGTTCCTCTTCTCGGCCGTCATGGTCATCATCGGCCTGTGGGTCAGGCTCAAGCTGGTCGAATCCGACACCTTCAAGAAGGCCGAGAAGAAGGGCGCGATCCGCAAGCTTCCCCTCGCGACCGTGTTCCGTCACCACTGGAAGCAGTTGATCCTCGGCACGTTCATCATGCTGGCGACCTATGTGCTCTTCTACCTGATGACGAACTTCACCCTCGCATACGGCACGAAGCCGGCCACGCTCGAGACGGCATCCGCTGCCGCGCAGGCCGCCGCAGAGGCGACGGGCAAGGACTTCGACGCGTCGGCCTTCGCTGCGCAGTTCTATCCGGGTCTCGGATTCGCCTACACCGACTTCGTGCTCATGCAGATCGTCGGCGTCGTCTTCTTCGGCATCTTCACCCTGCTCTCGGGTCCCATCGCCGACACGATCGGTCGTCGCAAGCTGCTGCTGTGGGTCACCGGGCTCATCATCGTGTTCGGCTTCACGTTCAACGCGTTCCTGCTGCCTGCGATGGACCCGAAGTTCACGGGCGCACTCGCCCAGGCGTTCCTCGTGTTCGGGTTCATGCTCATGGGCGCGACATTCGGCCCGATGGGAGCGCTGCTCCCCGAGCTGTTCCCGACGAACGTGCGGTACACGGGTTCCGCGATCTCGTACAACGTGTCGTCGATCCTCGGCGCGGCCGTGGCTCCGCTGATCGCACTGTGGCTCTGGGAGCTCGGAGACGGCGCCCCCTGGCTCGTCGGTCTCTACCTGTCGGCGATGGGCGTGCTGACCTTCATCGCGCTCCTGCTCTCGAAGGAGACGAAGGACAACGACTACGAATCCGACCTCGGAGTCGCGGCAGCCGTCGAACTCTGACACGTCTTCTCAGACGAAGGGCGGCACCTCCTCGGGAGGTGCCGCCCTTCGTCGCATCTGTTCAGTAGGAGGCGAAGACCGCGCGCTCCGCACCGTCGAGCACCATCGTCCCCCCGTAGGGAACGATCCACTGCGGCCGCGTGTGGCCGAAAGGCACTCCGACGCAGACCACGGCATCGGGGTTGTACCGCGAGATCGTCTCGATCACGGCGTCTCGCTGCGCCGCGCGCAGCGCGTCGGCTTCGGCCCGCGACGGCAGGAACTCGAAGTCGCTCACCGGCGGACGCGCGACGACCACGCCCGCGACGGCGTCGAGAAGCCCGCGCTCCCCCAGCCCGCGCAGCCAGCGTGACACCCAGGTCGCCGGCGGTCGCTCCTCGCTGGTCTCGAGCAGCAGGATCCCGCCGCGCAGGTCGTAAGTCGTGGGCAGCCGGTCTGCGAGCGCCAGCGCATCGATGCTCTCGAGACATCCGCCCCACGTGCGTCCCTCGACGCGCGATGCCGGCCCGGCCCAGGCCCACTCATCGGTCGCGTTCCGGTCGCCGTATTCGGTGAGCGCGAGCGGGTCTGTCCAGCGCCGTCCCACGTCCTCCGACTCGCCTGGCTCGGTGATCTCGACCGTGCCGCCGTCGAGCAGCGCCGCGCGCAGTGAGCGCAGATGCACGTCGTCGACCGCCGGTCCAGGCCCCAGGTGCACTGCCGTGGACCCTCCGTAGTAGCCGCGGATGCCGAGCCCCCACAGCCAGTTGAGGATGTTGGTGTTGTCGCTGTAGCCCAGGAACGGCTTGGGATCGGCCTGAGCGAGTGCGGCGTCGAGGTGCGGCACCACCAGGATCTGATCGTCGCCCCCGATCGTCGCGAGGATCGCGCGGATGCCGGGGTCGGCGAAGGCCGCATTGACGTCGGCGGCCCGGGCTTCGGCACTCGCGTCGAGCTGCCGAGTGGTCGGATACTCGACCGGGATCAGTCCGGTCAGCTGCTCGAGTCGTCGGAGAGCCTGCTCATGGATCTCGGGGGCGACCGCAGGAGCAGCGAAGGCGGGCGACAGGACGGCGACTCGGTCGCCGGGGACGGGTTTCGATGCAGACAGCATCGATCCAGTCTGGCATCGCACACGCTGCGAAAGCCGTCAATTTGTGTTGACATTCTCCGCCGCGTCAACGAATATTGACGCAGGAGGTTCACGATGACCATGAAGACCGCGATCGCCCAGGATGACGGCGGCGAGCCGCTGTCCGAACTCCACCGCCTTGCCGCCCTGCGCAGTGAACTGGCCCGCGCGGAGGAGACCCAGGTGCGACGCGCGCGCAATCTCGGGTACTCGTGGCAGGCGATCGCGAGCTCACTCGGCGTCTCGAAGCAGGCGGCGCACCGCCGATTCGGCAAGCACTGAAACGCATACAGCCCATCCACAGAATCCGTCCTCGCACGAAGTACGGTCGAACTACCCCCTTTCAGAACGAGGTTCCGCATGTCCAGCACGGCGACATCACGCCGACGCGGACGCGGCGCGCAGTACGACGGTCCGCGCGCCACCTTCCGCCAGCTCCTCCCCTTCCTCTTCGAGCACAAGCGCACGCTCATCGTCGTCGCGGTGCTCAGCGTGTTCGGCGCGGCCACGTCACTCGCCCAACCGCTGCTGGTCGGGCAGCTCATCGAAGCCGTGCAGTCCGATCAGGGACTCGGTTTCCTGGTGTGGGTCCTGGTCGGCCTCGTGATCGTGTCGTCGATCATCTCCGGCTACCAGCACTACCTGCTGCAGCGCACCGGCACTGCGGTCGTGTACTCGAGCCGACGCAAGCTGATCTCACGCATCCTGCACCTGCCGATCAGCGAGTTCGATGCCCGCCGCACCGGCGACCTGGTCTCACGTGTCGGCACCGACACCACCCTGCTCTACGCCGTGCTCACGCAGGGACTGGCGGATGCCGTCGGCAGTGCGATCCTCTTCCTCGGCGCGCTCATCGCGATGCTCGTGATCGACCCCGTGCTGCTGCTGCTCATCGTCGTCGTGATCGGCGCCTCGGTCGTCGTGGTCACCGCGCTCAGCGGTCGTATCCGCACCGCATCGACCGCCCAGCAGGAGAAGGTCGGCGAGCTCGCCTCGGGCGTCGAGCGCGCCGTCGGCTCGATCCGCACCGTACGCGCCTCCGGGGCGACCGAACGCGAGACCGAGACGGTGTCGGCCCTCGCCTCCGAGGCCTACGGCATCGGCGTGCGCATCGCCAAGATCTCGTCCCTCGTGGTTCCGATCGCGGGCGTCGCCCTGCAGGTCTCGCTGCTCGTCGTGCTGGGCGTCGGCGGCCTCAGGGTCGCCGCGGGCACGATCACGATCGCGTCGCTGATCACGTTCATCCTGTTCCTGTTCATGCTCGTGATGCCGCTCGCGACCACGTTCGGCGCCATCACCTCGGTGAACCAGGCGCTCGGCGCCCTCGGTCGCATCCAGGAGGTGCTGAACCTGCCTATCGAGACCCAGCACGATGACGAGATCGCCGCGTCCTTCCCGCGCGACGCGGCGGACCCTCTCGCTCCGGCGATCGAGTTCCGCGACGTGCGCTTCCGCTACCCCGAGAACGTGGTCGCCGCCCGACTGGCCGCCGCGAAGGAGGCGCAGACCCTGCTCGCCGATGCGCATCTCGAACCGACGGACGACTCATCCGCGCCCGCCGAGCGCGATGTCCTCCGCGGAGTCTCGTTCGCCGTGCCCCGCGGCGCACGCGTCGCGCTGGTCGGCCCCAGCGGCGCCGGCAAGAGCACGATCCTCTCGCTCGTCGAGCGCTTCTACGACCCGACGGGCGGATCCATCCGCCTCTACGGCCACGACTCGCGCACCTACCCGCGCGACGAGCTGCGCGCGCAGTTCGGCTACGTCGAGCAAGACGCGCCCACGCTCGCCGGCACGCTCGGCGACAATCTGCGTCTCGCCTCTCCGGACGCCTCGGACGCTGCGTGCGAGCAGGTGCTGCGCGCCGTGAACCTGGGCGACGTGCTCGAGCGCGACCCGCTGGGGCTCGAGGCACCCGTCGGCGAGGACGGCGTGATGCTCTCGGGCGGAGAGCGGCAGCGACTGGCGATCGCCCGTGCGCTGCTCACCGATGCGCCGATCCTGCTGCTCGACGAGTCGACCTCTTCTCTCGACGGTGTCAACGAGCAGCGCATGCGCGAAGCGATCGACGCGGTGTCGACCGATCGCACGCTCATCGTGATCGCCCACCGGCTGTCGACCGTCGTCGACAGCGATCTCATCGTGGTGCTGCAGGACGGCGCCGTCGTCGGTCAGGGCACGCATGCCGAGCTGATCGAGTCGACGCCGCTCTACCGCGATCTGGCGCGGCACCAGCTGCTCGCCTAGCAGTCAACAGGCGCTCGGACGTGCGCGAAGGCGGGATGTCAGAGACCACTCAGCCATGGGTTCGTCTCAGCCATCCCGCCTTCGCGGTCTGGGGGTAGGGGATCTGCGAAATAGAGCGCCGGCTCCCCCGAACCGGCGCCCGGTCTGTCAGGCCTTGTCGAGTCGGTAGCGCAGCGACGCGAGCTCAGCGCGCAGCGCCGCCGGAACCTTCGCTCCGAACGTGTCGTAGAACTCCTCGGTGAGGTCGGCCTCGGTCTTCCAGGCTTCGGTGTCGACCGAGAACAGCTCCTCGAGGTCGGCCTCCGGAACGTCGATGCCGTCGAGATTGAGGTCCTCGACCCTCGGCAGGCGACCGATCGGGCTGTCGACGGTCGAGACCTCGCCTGCGACGCGACGGATGATCCAGTCGACGACACGCGAGTTGTCGCCGAATCCGGGCCACAGGAACCGGCCGTCAGCGCCGCGACGGAACCAGTTGACCTGGAAGATGCGGGGGGCGCGGTCGAAGCGCAGACCCCGCCCGACCTTCAGCCAGTGGCCGAAGTAGTCAGCCATGTTGTAACCGCAGAACGGGAGCATCGCGAAGGGGTCACGGCGCAGCTCGCCGACCGTGCCCTCGGCTGCGGCTGTGCGCTCGGACGAGATGTTGGATCCGAGGAACACACCGTGCGTCCAGTCCGTGGCCTCGACCACGAGCGGCACGTTGGTCGCGCGGCGTCCTCCGAACAGGATGACGTCGAGCGGCACCGCCTCCTCCCAGTCCTCCGAGATCTGCGGGCACTGGGCGGCCGAGACCGTGAAGCGCGAGTTGGGGTGCGCGGCGGGGCGCCCGGAATCGGGTGTCCATGCGTTGCCCTCCCAGTCGGTGAGGTGAGCCGGAGCCTGATCGGTCAGTCCCTCCCACCACACGTCTCCATCGGGGCGGAGCGCGACGTTCGTGAAGATCGTGTTGCCCCACAGGGTCTCGACGGCGGTGACGTTGGTCGACTCGCCGGTGCCGGGTGCGACACCGAAGAACCCGGCCTCGGGATTGATCGCCCAGAGGCGACCGTCCTCGCCCGGGCGGATCCACGCGATGTCGTCGCCGAGAGTCTCGACGCGCCACCCCGGAATGGTCGGGCGCAGCATCGCGAGGTTCGTCTTGCCGCACGCCGACGGGAACGCCGCGGCCACGTGGTAGGCCTTGCCCGCCGGATCGATCACGCGGATGAGCAGCATGTGCTCGGCCAGCCAGCCCTCGTCACGGGCGATGACCGAGGCGATGCGCAGGGCGAAGCACTTCTTCGCGAGGATCGCGTTTCCGCCGTACCCGGAGCCGAAGGAGTACACCTCGAGGGTCTCAGGGAAGTGCACGATGTACTTGTCGTCGTTGCACGGCCACTCGACATCGGGCTCTCCGGCGGCGAGCGGTGCGCCGACCGAGTGCACGGTCTTGACCCAGGGTGCACCCTCGGCGATCTGGCGGGTGACCGCATCGCCGACGCGCGTCATGATGCCGATGGATGCCACGGCGTAGGCGCTGTCGGTGACCTGGACGCCGATGTGCGAGAGCGGCCCGCCGACCCGCCCCATGGAGAACGGCACGACGAACATCGTGCGGCCCCGCATCGAGCCCTCGAAGATCTCGGTCATCTTCTCGCGCATCTGCGCAGGAGGCGCCCAGTTGTTGGTCGGACCGGCATCCTCCTCGTTCTCCGACGAGATGAAGGTGCGTCCCTCTGTGCGCGCGACGTCGCTGGGGTGCGAGCGGGCGAGGTACGACCCGGGACGCCACTCGGGGTTGAGCTTGATGAGCTTGCCCTCGTCGACGAGCCCTCGCAGCAGCCAGTCGTTCTCGGCGCGCGAGCCGTCGACCCAGTGGATCGACGCCGGCTGCGTGAGAGCGGCGATCTCGTCGACCCATGCCGCGAGCTCTGCCATCGCAGGGGTGTCATACGTCGGAGCCGTCCCGAAGGTGCGCACAGGTGCGACTGATGATGCTCGGGGGGTGAAGACTTCGGCGATCGCCATGACTACTCCTTTGAAGTGAGGGGCGTTTCCTCCATCTTCTTCCGGTTGCCCCTCGACTTTCGGCCATTTCGTTCGATAAGAATCACGATTCTTTAGCTAGAATCAAGGAATGGCTCCTTCCGGCATCCACCTCGCGACCCTCGGCCACCGCATCAGGCACCACCGACTCGAGAAGGGCTTCACACTCGATGAGCTGGGCGCGCTCGTCGGCGTCGCCGGTTCGCAGCTGAGCCTGATCGAGAACGGCAAGCGCGAGCCGAAGCTCTCGCTGCTGCAGGCCATCGCGCTGGCCACGGGCACCGAGGTCACCGATCTCATCTCCGGCGAGCCGCCGAACCGACGCGCCGCCCTCGAGATCGAACTCGAACGCGCGCAGGAGAGCCCGGTGTTCCGCCAGCTCGGCATCGCCCCCGTGCGCGTCACGAAAGGGATGAGCGACGAGACCATCGAGTCGATGCTCGGGCTGCACCGCGAGCTGCAGCGACGGGAACGAGAGGCGATCGCGACCCCCGAAGAGGCCAGACGGGCGAACACCGAGCTGCGCCTGCGGATGCGCGCGCAGAACAACTACCTCCCCGAGATCGAGAGGCTCGCCGAGAAGCAGCTGCGGTCGGCCGGGCACGTGCAGGGAGCACTCACGCACCGCACAGTGAGCATCATGGCCGAGAAGCTCGGTTTCGAGCTGATCTACGTCAACGACCTGCCGCACTCGACCCGCTCGGTCACCGACCTCGAGAACGGGCGGATCTACCTGCCGCCGGCGTCGATCCCCGGAGGCCACGGCCTGCGGTCCATGGCGCTCCAGGCCATGGCGCACCGTCTGCTCGGGCACACTCCCCCGACCGACTACGCCGACTTCCTGCAGCAACGACTCGAGATCAATTACTTCGCCGCCTCCTGCCTGATGCCCGAGACGGCCTCGGTCGCGTTCCTGCAGCAGGCGAAGAAGGATCGCAACCTCGCGGTCGAGGACTTCCGAGATGCGTTCGGCGTCACCCACGAGGCGGCCGGAATGCGCATGACCAACCTGCTCACGCAGCACGTGGGCATGTCACTGCATTTCCTCCGCGTCGACGCCACCGGCGCGATCACCCGCGTCTACGAGAACGACGATCTGCCCCTGCCGATGGACGTGACGGGCGCTGTCGAGGGCCAGCGGGTGTGCCGCAAGTTCCAGGCGCGGGCCGCCTTCACACAGCAGAACCGCACCAACGAACATCACCAGTACACCGACACGCCCTCTGGCACGTTCTGGTGCTCGACGCAGACCGGCGCCTCGACCGACGGCGAGTTCTCGATCACGGTCGGCGTGCCCTTCGATGACGCCCGCTGGTGGCGCGGCCGCGAGACCGCCGACCGGGCGGTCTCGACCTGCCCGGATGAGGCATGCTGCCGCCGCCCCTCTGCCGACCTCACAGACCGATGGAACGGAAAGGCCTGGCCGAGCGCCCGCGTGCACACGCACATGTTCTCGCCGCTCCCCCGCGGTGCGTTCCCCGGCGTCGACGACAACGAGGTCTACAACTTCCTCGGGCGACACGCGAGCGAGTGATCCGACGCCTGATCGGCCGCTCAGCCGTCGAGGAAGCGTGAGAACCGCGCGAGAGCGTGTGACACAGCGCGCTCGTCCACCGGGTGCGATCCGGTCACCGGCTCGAAGAGCTCTGCCGGTGAGCCCAGTGAGGCGCTCGCGTGCGTCCAGCATCCGATCACCCGACCGTCGGCGACGATCGTCGCCCGCACCATGCCGTTCTTGCCCGGCCCGACCAGCGCGAGATGTTCAGGAGCGCAGACCGCCGTGCGGTCGGCGTACGAGATGTAGTACTCGTCGAAGGAGCCGAGCGCGAGCACAGCCGCTGCGGATGACGAGCGTCGTGGTCGCGCGTTCGAGACGAACACGCCCTCTTCGATCTCGGTCACCCTTTCCGCGGCTCGGTCCCGCGCTTCTCGGGACTGACCGAGCGTGAGACCCGACCACCAGGCGAAGTCGGCGACCGCGGCTGGTCCGTGCCCGTCGACGTAGCGCACGAAGAGCTCGGCCAGTGGGTCGTCGGGCACCGCATGCTCACGGATGTGCCGGTCGACCAACACGAAGCACTGTTCCCGACTCACCCCCTCACGGGCGACGACCGGCCCCTGACAGATCAGGCCGTCGAGGGTCAGTTCACTCAGCAGGTGGATTCCGCGCTGCCCGCTCGGGTCGATGCCGACACCGGAGAAGACGTCGAACATCTCGGTGCGCGTGAGACCGCCGTCCCTCAGCCGCGGCACCACAGCAGCCACGGCTGCGTCGACCATCACCCCGTCGATCCCGAGATCACGTCGCCTGCCTGCCGCCTGCTGGCGCTGCCGGTCGCCGGTCACCGACAGCACCCAGCGCAGATCGCGGGCGGGGATGATGTGCAGGGTGCCGCGCATGGTCCACGCCCGCACCAGGTCTCCCGCGTCGAAGGCACGATCGACCAGCCGCAGCGTCGGCTCGTGGCGTGTGCGCGCAGCGAGCGCCCACCGTCCCGCGACGAAATCCTGGCTCTGCACCGCGAGCATGTGGGCCGCGGCATCGGCCACCGAGCGCGCGGGGGCCGTGAGCCGATGCGAGCGCTGCCGCTCGGACAGCAGGGATGCGGACTTCATGACCTCATCATGCCGGGTATGACCGACAGCGCTCTCACCCGTGCAGTGTCACCTCTCGGCGCTCCGGGAGCACGATCGGATGCGAGCCGGCCATGACCTCGAGCACGCGGATCACCTGGCACGAGTATCCGTATTCGTTGTCGTACCAGACGTACAGCACGACGTCGCGGTCGTTCGCGATCGTCGCGAGGCCATCGACGATGCCGGCGCGATGCGAGCCGACGAAGTCCGTCGACACGACCTCCGGGCTCTCGACGTAGTCGATCTGCTGGCGCAGCTTCGAGTGCAGCGAGACGCGTCGCAGATAGTCGTTCAGCTCGTCCTTGACCGCCGGCCGCTCGAGGCTGAGGTGCAGCACGGCGAGTGACACGTCGGGGGTCGGCACGCGGATCGCGGATCCGGTGAGCTTGCCCTCGAGCTCGGGCAGCGCTCGTGCCACGGCCTTCGCCGCGCCCGTCTCGGTGATCACCATGTTCAGCACGGCCGAGCGACCTCGACGGTCGCCGCTGTGGAAGTTGTCGATCAGGTTCTGATCGTTGGTGAACGAGTGCACCGTCTCGACGTGCCCCCGCACGATGCCGTACGCCTCTTCGACCGCCTTGAGCACCGGGGTGATCGCGTTCGTGGTGCACGACGCAGCGGTGATGATGCGGTCGTCGGGCTGGATCGTGTCGTCGTTGATGCCGTGCACGATGTTCTTCAGCGTCCCCTTGCCGGGGGCGGTCAACAGCACGCGCGCGACACCGGCGGATTCGAGGTGGCGGCTGAGACCGGCCTCGTCGCGCCAGCGCCCGGTGTTGTCGACGACGATCGCGTCGTGGATGTCGTATGCCGTGTAGTCGATCGTCGAGGGGTCGTCGGAGTAGATGACCTGGATGCGACTGCCGTTCGCGATGATCTGCTCCGCCTCCTCGTCCACCGTGACGGAGCCGGCGAAGCGGCCGTGCACCGAGTCGCGCAGCAGCAGCGAGGCGCGCTTGACGAGGTCGTTCTCCGAGCCGCGGCGCACGACGATCGCCCGCAACCGCAGACCGCTGCCACCGCCGTCGTGCGCGATGAGGATGCGGGCGAGCAGCCGCCCGATGCGCCCGAAGCCGTAGAGCACGACATCGGTGGGCGCCGCGGCGATCGCGCCGACCGCCGGTGCGAGGGCTGCGGTCAGATAGGCATCGAGAGGCAGGTCGCTCTCGGCGTGACCTGCCGCCAGGCGTGCGAGATCGAGCGACGAGGCACCGGGAGCGAGCCGGTGAACGCCCTCGAGCACTGCGAGGGTCTCATCGACGGCGAGCTGTTCGTGCCCGAGCTGTGCCACCCTGTCGTGCACCTCGACGATGCCCGTGGCGGAGAGCCCGAGCAGGCGGTGGCCGTGAAGAGAGGTGACGACGTCTCGTTCGCGCTTGAGCGCGCCGATGAGCGGGATCATCCGCTCGGCCAGCTCTTCTCTCGCCGTCCAGTCGTCGTGGGGTGCGGCGGTTACGTTCATCTGCGTCCTTGCATGTGTGAGCGCGCCGAGGTCGCCGGCGCGCGAGATTGCCGGGTGAGCTTCGGGGGATGCTCCCAGGGTACGCGCCGCGTCACGGGGTTCTGAAATCGCGGCTTCACGGACGCCGTTCACCTGCGCGACAGGGAATCCTGCGAGTATGCGACGCGTTGTGCCCGGTGGGCATGCCCCGCGTCGAAAGGCTCCAGATGACCTCCCCCTCCCGCCCATCGCCGTGGCCCCCGCTGCTGGTCGCGATCGTCCTCGAGGTCACGGCCACACTGTCGCTGCGCGCCGCCGAAGGCTTCACTCATCCGCTGTGGCTCATTCCGGTGGTCGTCGGCTACACCGGCTCGCTCTGGCTGCTGTCGATCGTGCTGGATCGCGGGATGCCGGTGGGCGTGGCCTACGGCATCTGGGCGGCGATCGGCGTGGTGCTCACCGCAGTGATGGGCACGGTGCTCTTCGATGAGCTGCTCGGGTCGGTGCAGATCATCGGCATCGGTGCCATCGTGCTCGGCGTGCTGCTCGTCGAGCTCGGATCGCACAAGCGCGAGGCGCCTGCGGAGGTCGGAGCATGACGTGGGCGCTCCTCGCCCTCGCGATCGCGAGCGAGGTGACCGCGACGCTCAGCCTGCGCGCGTCGGAAGGCCTCAGGCGGCGGAGGTGGATCCCCATGATCGTCGTCGGCTACCTCGCCGCCTTCTCGCTGCTCGGAGCGATCCTCGCCATGGGCATGCCAGTGGGCGTCGCCTACGGGGTGTGGTCGGCGGCCGGTGTCGCGATCACGGCGATCCTCGGCCGCGTGATCTTCAAGGACCATTTCTCGGTGCTGATGGCGCTCGGCGTCGCCCTGATCGCGCTGGGCGTCGTGCTGATCGAATTCGGAGGCGCGCACTGACACTCGGTCGGAATCGCGCCGAGAACGTCTGTCGACCGCGCACGTCGCCCAGCCACCGCAGCCTCAGAAGCCGACGCACATCGCGGTGACACCGGCAGCCATCGCCCACGACTCGACCGCGAGCAGGCGGGCAGTCCGCGAGCGCGGACTCCGCGCGCGCATGCACTCGGTGACGAGCGTCCAGAGCACCAGGCCGACGACGCCGACCACCACGAGTGCCGAGAGCAGCCCGTCGAGCCCATGCCCGCCGTGCCCGCGAGCACCGACCGCCGACGCTTCGCCCGTCGACAGGCTCTCGAACGCACACGCGGCCATCACGAGCGATACGAGCGCTCGGTGACAGCACGACGCCGCAGACGGGGTGCCACGCACACCGACGGTGCCGAGCATCGCCGACAGCAGCAGCACGACGCCGAGCATCAGACCGGTCATCGCGTCGCCGTCGGCGACCGCCATCACGACCATGGTCGCCGCCATGATCAACGCGGTCTGCCTTCCCTGCCAGGGCACCGCACGCCAGGCGCCCACGCAGGCCACGGCCGAGATGACGGCGGCGAGCGCCATCAGCCACGATGCTGCGGGGGCGATGTGATCCACGACTCGGATTATATTGATCACTCGCTCAAAATAGCTAGACCCGCATGCGATACGGCAGGATGGGCGGGTGCCCCGTGTCGTCGACCACGATGAGCGCCGCCGGCAGATCGCCGAGGCGCTGCTCGCCGTGGCCGCCCGCGACGGCCACGAGGCTGTGTCGTCTCGCGCGGTGGCGAAAGAGCTCGGCGTCGCGACGGGATCACTCTGGCACTACTTCGACGGATTCGATGACGTGATCCGCGCCGCCGCGGCCGAGATCACCCGCCGCACCGACGAGCGGATCCGATCGGTGACCACGGGGCTGCGTGGGCTGAACAGACTCGACGCCCTGATGCGCGAGGTCCTTCCCGTCGAGGCGGAGACGCGCACCGAGGCGTACGTGGTCGTCGGATTCTGGGGACGCCTCGCGACGCTCGCCTCCTCCCCCGACGCCGGGTCACCCACGTTGGCGACCTGGCAGGACGGCATCAGCGAGGCCCTCGATGAAGCGGTCGCCGACGGCGAGCTGACGGCCGAAACACCCAAGCAGGCGGTGATGTCGCTGCTCCGCTCGATCACCTACGGCCAGCAGGTCCTCGAGGTCACCGAGCCTCGGGGCGCCGAGGCCCACCTCGCGGTGCTCGACAGCATCCTCTCGCCCTGGCGCGCCTGAACCCGCGCTCTGAACCCCGCGCTCTGCACTCGCATCCACTCCGGTCTTCTCGCAGAGGCGATCCCTCGTGCACTCTTGTGCGCCCCGCCGCACCGTCGTACCATCGACCCAATCCGTTTATTGAGCGATCGCTCGAAATAGTGAGGTACGCCGATGTCCCACCCCCAGCCCGTCTCCAT
>NZ_JASDCU010000008.1 GCF_030407765.1 Microbacterium sp. APC 3901 | reverse complement strand
GGCGACGACGATCTCGAAGGCTTCGAACTCGATCAGCTCGACGACGCTCAGAGCCATGCGACGCAGCGACATCGTGACGAGGCCGGTCGGGATGCCCGCCGACTTCAGATCCTGCAGCAGTTCGCGGGCACCGGGGCGGAAAGGCACTCCCTGAGTGCGCAGCGCATCCTGCACGCCATCGGTGAGCAGCGAGATGATCGCCTCGGCATCCATGTCGACACCGGCGTTCTGGAGGATGATCGCGCTGTCGATCAGACCGTTGCCGACGAGCTGGAGAGCGTCGTCGTGGGTCCACGTGCCCCCGAAGGATTCGACCAGCGCCGTCTCGGCCGCCATCCAATACGGCTCGGTGTCGACGAGGGTTCCGTCCATGTCCCAGAGGATCGCGCGGGGCTGTCTGCTCACCGAACCATGTTACCCGTGGCTCCGCCCGGTCCCCGCGCGGTCGGACTAGCCTGGAGGGATACCGATCCGGAACTGGCGAAGGGAGCCCACGATGGATGTCCTCGGTTCACGCATCGTCATCGTCGCCTTCGATGGCTGGAACGACGCGGGTGAGGCCGCGAGCGGCGCGATCGCCGCGCTGCGTTCAGCGAACGACTACGACCTCGTGCACTCCATCGACCCGGAGCTGTACTTCGACTATCAGTACACCCGACCGGCCACGAAGATGGATGCCGATGGCCGCCGCCAGCTCACCTGGCCGGAGGCCGGGCTGTGGCGCCCGCGCGACCCGGGGCCCGGTCCCGAGTTCTGGGTGCTGACGGGAGTCGAGCCCGCTCGCACGTGGCAGTCGTTCGCCGCGGAGTTCATCGACGTCGCCCTGCGCGACGACATCACCGGGTTCGTGACCCTCGGCGCGATGCTCTCGGATGTGCCCCACACGCGACCGATCTCGATCTTCGCGTCGAGCCAGAACGAGCAGGTCCGCGAGGCCCATGGCCTCGAGCGGTCGCTCTACGAGGGGCCCGTCGGCATCCTCAGCGTGATCGAGCACTTCGCCGAGAGCGCCTGCATCCCGACCGCGAGCCTGTGGGCGAGCGTGCCGCACTACGTGGCCTCGGCCACGCCTTCGCCGAAGGTCACCCTCGCGCTGCTCGACCGGCTCGAGGAGCTGACCGGTGTCGACGTCTCGCGCGATCACCTGCGTACGGAGGCCGCTGCATGGGAGGCGTCGATCGACGCGGCAGCCGCCGATGACGAGGACATGACGGAGTACATCCGTCAGCTCGAGCAGACCCGCGACACATGGGACTCCCCCGATGCATCGGGCGATGCGATCGCCCAGGCCTTCGAGCGCTACCTGAAGCGCCGCGGCGACGGCCCCGGCGACCACAAGCGCTGAGCTCGGCGGTCTCCGGGCGTCTCGTCGCTATGCCGCGATGACGCCGGTCCCGAGCAGGACCAGCAGCACCGTGCCCAGCAGGATGCGGTAGATCACGAACGGCAGGAAACTGCGCTTCGAGATGTAGTTCATGAAGAACGCGATGACCGCGAGCGCCACGACGAAGGCGATGCCGGTCGCCGCCAGCGTGTCGCCGAACGAGAAGAACGACGGCTCGTCCCAGCTCTTGAACAGCTGGTAGAAGCCACTGCCGAACACCGCAGGGATCGCCAGCAGGAACGCGTAGCGCGCGGCGGCCGCGCGCTCGTAGCCGAGAAAGAGCCCCATCGTGATGGTCCCGCCTGAGCGAGACACCCCGGGGATCAGCGCGAGCGCCTGCGCGAAGCCGTAGGCGATGCCGTGCGGATAGGTCAGCTGGTCGAGCTTGCGTCGCTTGGCGCCCACATGGTCGGCGATGCCGAGCAGGATGCCGAACACGATCAGCATGATCGCGACGATCCAGAGCGACCGGAAGACCGTCTCGATCTGATCTTGGAAGAGCAGTCCGAGCAGCACGATCGGGATACTGCCGATGATGATCATCCAGCCCATCCGGGCATCCGGGTCGGTGCGCGGCACCCTGCCCGTCAGCGACCGGAACCACTGCGCGATGATGCGGACGATGTCGCGCCAGAAGAACACCACGACCGCCGCCTCCGTGCCGATCTGGGTGATCGCGGTGAACGCGGCGCCAGGGTCCTCGCCGGACGGCAGGAAGGTGCCGAGGATGCGCAGATGCGCGCTGGAGGAGATCGGGAGGAACTCGGTCAGTCCCTGGACGATGCCGAGGATGAGCGCTTCGAACAAGTGCATGGAGGAGCTTTCTGAGTCGTGGTGCGCTGACGTGGAGCAGAGCGCTCAATACGTGCGCAGCAGATCGGCCAGCACCTGCTGACCGAAGACAAGCGATTCTACGGGCACGCGCTCATCGACTCCGTGGAACATCCCTGTGAAGTCGAGGTCGGCGGGAAGGCGGAGGGGCGCGAAGCCGTACCCGGTGATCCCGAGATAGGCCAGTGCCTTGTTGTCGGTCCCCGCACCCAGCAGGTACGGGATGACAGGGACGCCGGGGTCGTGACGGCCGAGGCTGGCCACCATCGCCTCGACGAGGTCGCCCTCGAACGGCGTCTCCATACCGATGTCTCGCACGACCGTCTGGATCTCGATGTCGTCGCCGACGATCTGCTGGAGCTCGGCGAGCACCTCGTCCTCTGTTCCCGGAATCACACGCACGTCGATCAGCGCTTCGGCTCGTTCGGGGATCACGTTGTGCTTGTACCCCGCGGTGAGAGCCGTCGGGTTCGTCGTCGTCCGGAACGACGAGCGGAGGAACGCCTCGGCGGGGCCGGCTGCGGCCGCGAGGGCATCAGGGTCGTCGACGGAGCGCCCGGTGAGGTCGCTGAGCCCCTGCAGGAGCGCTTCGGTGGTGGGTGTGAGTCGAAGCGGCCATCGCGTGCGCCCGAGGGCCGCGACGGCCTCGGAGAGCTTCGTGACGGCGTTGTCGTCGTGCAGACGGCTTCCGTGGCCGGCACGCCCCCTCGCGACGAGGCGGATCCAGATGAGCGCCTTCTCCCCCACCTGCAGCAGGTAGGCGCGGCGATCGTCGACCGTGATCGAATAACCGCCCACCTCGCTGATGGCCTCGGTCGCTCCCGCGAACCACTCCGGGTGGTTCTGCACGACGAGCGCCGAGCCCTCGACGCCGCCGTTCTCCTCGTCGGCGAAGAAGGCGAGCACCAGATCGCGCTCCGGCTGCTCCCCCGCACGCAGGAGGTCTGCGACAGCGGTGAGGATCATCGCGTTCATGTTCTTCATGTCGACCGCTCCACGCCCCCAAAGCAGGCCGTCTTTCACGATGCCCGCGAACGGGTCGACGCTCCAGTCCTCGGCCATGGCCGGGACCACGTCGAGGTGCCCGTGCACGACGAGGGCCCGCTTGCTCCGATCGCGACCGGGCACACGCGCCATCACATTCGTGCGCCGCGGGATCGGCTCGTAATACTCGACGTCCAGGCCCAGCTCCTGCAGATACGCGCCGACGTACTCGGCGGCCTCGCGCTCGCCCTTCGCGTTGCCTCCGCCGAAGTTCGAGGTGTCGAATCGGATCAGGTCGCTCGCAATGCGAACAACCTCGGGGAGAGCCACATCAGTCATGAGGTCCAGGCTATCGAAGCGCCGTGGCGCGCCCGGGCGTCGCCGCCGGTTTCTGAGAGGCTCGAAGCTCGTGCTAATGTAAATCTTCGTTCGGCAACGAACATCCAACACCTGCGCGGGTGGCGGAATGGTAGACGCGCTACGTTGAGGTCGTAGTGCCCGTAAGGGCGTGGGGGTTCAAGTCCCCCTCCGCGCACAGACAGGCCTCGGATATCCACTCGATATCCGAGGCCTTCTTCGTGCCCAGGGTCTTTCCGTGTCGTCAGGCAGGACTCGAGGTGAGCTCCTCGAGCCCTGTCTGACGGACCGGCGTCAGAGTGCTCCGACGCCGAACACCAGCCCGAGCACGTAGGTGACAGCCGCGGCGCCGAAGCCGATCGCCAGCTGCCGCAGCGCGCGACGCAGGGGTGGTCCTCCCGACAGGATGCCGACCATCGCTCCGGTCGACAACAGGGCGACACCCACCAGCACGAGCGCGACGACCACCGCGGTGGTCCCCTCCAGCCCGAAGATCCACGGGAGCACGGGAATGATCGCGCCGGACGCGAAGAGCAGGAAGCTCGAGATGGCCGCCGTCCAGTCGCTGCCGACGATCTCGTGGTCGTCCCCGGCGTGGATGTGGATCGGCCCCGTCGTCGTGCGCTCGACTCCGGCGCGCGCGGCGTCGACTATGCGCCGTGCGCGCTCGAGCGCCTCCTGCTGGCCGATTCCGCGTGCGCGGTAGACCAGAGCGAGTTCGTTCTCGTCGATGTCGAGGTCGGCGGCTGATGCGGCGGCGTCCTCGTTCGCTTCCGTCGACGCCAGAAGCTCGCGTTGGGAGCGCACCGAGACGAACTCCCCCGCCCCCATCGACAGGGCCCCGGCGAGCAGCCCTGCGATCCCGCTGAACAGCACGAAGGCGGAGCTCACGCCCGTGGCACCGATGCCGAGCACGAGCGCGAGGTTGCTCACCAGACCGTCGTTCGCTCCGAAGACGGCCGCCCTGAACGAACCGGACAGGCGGCGTCGCCCACGCGCAGCGAGGCCTCGGACCACCTCGTAGTGCACCTTCTCGTCGGCACGCATGGCAGGTGTCGCGTACTGCTCGGAGTCGTACGGGGATCTGGCTTCGGCGCTCTGCGCGAGCGCGAGGACGAAGATGGATCCGAAACGCCCGGCCATCCAGCCGAGCAGTCGTGAGCGGATGCCGGCTCGCGGCAGCCGTGCGGGCTCATCGCCCAGCAGATCGAGCCAGTGCTGCTCGTGGCGACGCTCGGCATCGGCGAGGCTGAGCAGGATCTCGCGCTCCTCGCCCGTGCGGCGGCTCGCGAGCTTCTGGTACACGTGTCCTTCCGCGCGTTCCTCCACGAGGTAGCGCGCCCAGCGGCGACGGTCTGCGGCGGTCGGGTCGGCGGCAGCGGGGGCTGTCATGAAGTCTCTCCTGATCGACGGCCCCGGGATCGGGGCAACCGTTCAACGCTAGCTTCGAGCTCCCGTCACGGCGGCACCCGGAGCAGGATTGCCAGCTTTTCGGGCCTCCGAACCGAGGAGCCGGTTCACGAGCGGACGCGCTTGCGCAGCACGTCGATGCGCGACTGCAACTGGGTGACCGTCGCCTGGGCGACTGCTGGACCACCACAGATTCTGCGCAGCTCAGCGTGCACCGCCCCGTGCGGCTCGCCCTTCTGGCGGGCGTAGAGCCCGACGAGGCTGTTCAGCAGCTGGCGCTGCTCACGAAGTGTGCGATGCAGCGGTGCAGGGAGCGTGGTCGTCTCGGTCGGTCCCGCCTCGGCCTCCCGCGTCTCCCGCAGCCGGGTCTGACGTGCCTGCCGCTGCATCAGCAGCTCGTGCACGTGCTCGGGCTCGAGAAGACCGGGGAATCCGATGAACTCCTCCTCCTCGGGCGTGCCCGGCTCGGCGAGCTGACCGAACTCCTGACCTTCGAACACGACCCGGTCGAAGTGCGCCACCGACGAGAGCGCCTGATAGCTGAACTCCTGCGTGAGTGCATCCGACGCATCGTCTTCGCGGTTGGCCGACTCGAGCAGTGAGTCCTCGAGCCCGTCGTCATCCTTCGACTGACGATCGAGCGCGTGGTCGCGCTGCTTGTCCATCTCGTTCGCGAGCCCCATGAGCACCGGAACCTGAGGCAGGAAGACACTCGCCGCCTCTCCCCTGCGGCGTGCCCGCACGAAGCGTCCGATCGCCTGCGCGAAGAAGAGCGGCGTCGAGGAGGAGGTCGCGTAGACCCCCACTGCCAGTCGGGGCACGTCGACGCCCTCCGACACCATGCGCACCGCCACCATCCAGCGATCCTCGCTGTTGCTGAACTTCTCGATGCGCTCGGAGGCGGTCGCGTCGTCGGACAGGACGATCGTGGGCTGCTGACCGGTGATGCTGTGCAGGATCTTGGCGTAGGCGCGCGCGACCGTCTGGTCTGTCGCGAGCACGAGTCCCCCGGCATCGGGCACGTGGTGCCTGATCTCGGTCAGACGACGATCCGCTGCGGAGAGCACCGCAGGCATCCACTCGCCCTCGGGGTCCAACGCCGTGCGCCAGGCCTGCGAGGTGACGTCTTTCGTGTTGTCCTGGCCGAGATGCGTCTCGAGCTCGTCGCCGGTGCTCGTGCGCCATCGCATCTTGCCCGCGTACATGTGGAAGAGCACAGGACGGACGACGCCGTCGGCCAATGCGCGCCCGTAGCCGTAGTTGTAGTCGGTGCGGGAGATGCGAGCACCGGACTCGTCAGGGTGGTACTCGACGAACGGGATCGGGGCGGTGTCGCTGCGGAACGGGGTGCCCGAGAGCAGCAGCCGGCGCTTCGCCGGTCCATACGCATCGCGGATCGCGTCGCCCCAGCTGAGCGCGTCGCCACCGTGATGCACCTCGTCGAGGACGACGAGCGTCTTGGCGTCTTCGGTCAGGTGGCGGTGCACAGACGACTTCGCGGCCACCTGCGCATAGGTGACCACGGCACCGTGGTAGTGGCGCGCCGGCGCCCAGTGGCTGTTGCGGAATCGCGGATCGAGACGGATGTGCACGCGAGCCGCCGCATCAGCCCATTGCGTCTTGAGGTGCTCGGTCGGAGCGACCACGATGATCCGGTTGACCTCGCCCATGCGCATGAGCTCGACCGCGAGCGTGAGGGCGAACGTCGTCTTTCCGGCGCCCGGTGTCGCAGCCACGAGGAAGTCGCGCTGGTCGGCCTGGAAGTACTGCTCGAGCGCCTCCTGCTGCCACGCGCGCAGCTTGTTCGCGGTTCCCCAAGGGGCACGCTGAGGAAAGGACGGAGAGAGCATCGAGACAACGATAATCGCTGCCGCCGACACTCGGCACGCTCGCGACTTCCGCCGCGCGCGTCTCGCCTGGACCCTTGCGCCCGGGTAGGCTCGGTCACTGCGCGGCCTCCACCGCACGGCTGCGCGCGTCGTGAAGGAGAGCTGGATGACAGATCAGGATTCGATCCGAACCCCGGAGCTCGACAACGAGAACCCTCACCCCTGGCGGAGGTTCGTCGCAATCGGCGACTCGTTCACCGAGGGCATCGGCGACCCGGACCCGTCGCAGCCCGGCAGCCACCGTGGCTGGGCGGACCGTGTCGCGGAGGTGCTCTCGCGTCAGGTCGACGACTTCGCCTACGCGAACCTCGCCGTGCGCGGCAAGCTGATCGGCCAGATCGTTCGCGACCAGATCGAGCCCGCCGTGGCGCTGCATCCCGACCTCATCTCGATCTGCGCCGGTGGCAACGACGTGATCCGGCCGGGCACCGACCCCGACGCGATCGCCGCCCAGCTCGAGGACGCCGTCGCGCGCCTGTCGTCGACGGGCGCCGCCATTCTGCTCTTCACCGGAATCGACACGGCCTTCACCCCGGTCTTCCGGGCGTTCCGCGGCAAGGTCGCCATCTACAACGAGAACGTGCGCGCTATCGCCGAGCGGCACGATTGCATCGTCGCGGATCAGTGGGCGCTCAAAGTCGTGCAGGACATGCGGTTCTTCGACGACGACCGCCTGCACTACAACTCGCTGGGCCACCACGAGGTCGCCCGAATGGCGCTGCGCGCGCTCAACGTGCCCAACGACCTCGAGGCCATGCAGCCCGAGACGATCCCGCTCCGCACGTGGCGCGAGGCCCGCACCGAGGACTTCGGCTGGGCCCGCGAGCACCTCGTGCCCTGGGTCCTCCGGCGCCTGCGCCACCAGTCGTCGGGTGATCACATCGCGGCCAAGCGCCCCGAGCCGTCCCCGATCGTCTTCCCTCCGACCGACTGACTGTCGTCAGCGGGTCAGGGCATCGTGAGTGCCCACAGCGCCACTGCAGCGGCGGACGCCACGTTCAGGGAATCCACGCCTCCGGACATGGGTATCGTCACGACCGTGTCGGCGTTGTCGAGGGCTGTGCGGGAGAGCCCGTCGCCCTCCGACCCCATGACGATGGCGACGCGTTCGGGGCGGTTCGCGATATACGCATCGAGCGTCACGGCGTCGTCGCTCAAAGCGAGAGCTGCGATGTCGAACCGCGCGGCGTGGAGGTCTGCCACGGCCGTCTCCCAATCCGTTATGCGAGTCCACGGCACCTGGAACACGGTCCCCATGCTGACGCGCACGCTGCGTCGGTACAGCGGGTCTGCTCCCCCGGGCGACACCAGCACGGCGTCGGCTCCGAGGCCCGCGGCCGCACGGAACGCGGCACCGACGTTGGTGTGATCACCGATGTTCTCGAGGATCAGCACGAGCTTCGCGGCCTCGATGACCTCACGCACGGTGGGCAGCTCGGGGCGATGCATCGAAGCGATCGTGCCCCGGTGGACGGCGAAACCGGTCACCGATTCAGCCACCGCGTCAGGGACGACGTACACCGGCACGTCGAGATCGCCGACGATCGCCCTGATGTCGTCCACGCGACGCTCCTGCACCAGTACGGAACGCGGACGATGGCCGGCGGCGACCGCCCGCGCGATCACCTTCGTCGATTCGGCGATGTACAGCCCGCCGGCCGGCTCCTGCACAGTCCGGAGCGCGGTGTCGGTGAGTCCTCGGTAGTCATCGAGTCGTCGATCGTCAGGATCGGTCACGCGCAGCAGTTCCACGAGCCCCAGTCTGCCATCGCCCGAGAAGCCGCCTCCGCGGTCGGCGCGGAGCATCGGCCACGCTGCACGTCGTAGACTCGCTCGGGGAGGTCCTGTGAGTGCATCGAGTCCGGTCGAGATGTCGGCCACCATCGCTCGCACCGCCGAACTCCTGCGCGGTCGCAAGATCGCATTGCTCACCGGCGCCGGCATCTCCACGGACTCGGGAATCCCTGCGTACCGCGGCGAGGGATCCCGTAACCGCACCGATCCGATGACCATCCAGAAGTACCTCGCCGATGACGACGCACGACGACGTTACTGGGTCGGGGGGCATCTGGGGTGGCGTGCGTTCGCCCGAGCCCAGCCGAACCCCGGCCATCTCTCGCTCGCCGCCATGGAGTCATCCGGCCACGTCAGCGGTGTCATCACCCAGAACGTCGACGGCCTGCATCTGCGTGCCGGCAGTTCTCATGTGATCGAAGTCCACGGCACGATGCGCAGGGTGCTCTGTCTGAAGTGCGGACAGGTGTTCGACCGTCGCGACATCGCGGTGCAGATCGAAGAGCGGAACCCGTGGATCACGATCCCCGAGAACGTGGCGTTGAATCCCGACGGCGATGTGCTCCCCGAGAGCACAGACGGCTTCATCGTCCCCGTATGCACCGTGTGCGAAGGGATGCTGAAGCCTGACGTCGTGTTCTTCGGCGAGTACGTCCCGCAGGGGCGTTTCAAGGCGGCCGAGTCGCTGCTCCGTGCCAGCGATGCGCTGATCGTCGCGGGCTCGTCCCTCGTCGTCAACTCCGGGGTGCGCCTCGTCGAACGCGCACGACGGCGCAGCATCCCCCTCATCATCATCAACCGCGAGCCCACGCGCGCGGATGTCTGGGCCGATGTCACCATCGCCGCAGGCACCAGCGATGTGCTCCCCGCGATCCAGGAGCTCCTCGAATGACACTGCTCACGCTCATCCGCCATGGCCAGACCGACTGGAACCTGGCTCGCCGGATCCAGGGGTCCACCGACATCCCTCTGAACGAGAAGGGACGCGCGGATGCACGGACCGCCGCAGAACTCCTCGAGGGCGTCACGCACCACTCGATCTACGCCAGCCCGCTGAAGCGCGCGCGGGAGACGGCCGAGATCATCTCCGAGAGTCTGGGACTCGGCTCACCCGTGCTCGTGCCCGACATGCGCGAGCGCGAATTCGGCGAGGGCGAGGGCATGCTCGTGTCGGAGTACATCGAGAAGTACGGCGACTGGCAGTCACCGGTCCCCGGGGCCGAGACGCTGGACGGAGTCGCGGAGCGGGCTCTCGTCGCGCTCGACGGGATCGCCCGTGATGCACGCCGCCGTTCGGCGCCGCTTGCGGAGTCCGTCATCGTCGTGACGCACGGAGGCGTGATCCGCTCGCTGATCGACCACGTCTCCGGTGGCACGCTGCCGCGCGTCGGTGAGGTTCTCGCGAACGGCTCTGTCCACCGCTTCGAAGCGTCCCCCGGATCCCTGCGCCTGATCGACCAGGGAATGCTCGTCTGACCGGTGCCCGCTCAGCTGCTCTGATCAGCGAGCACGACCGAGCACCGACCGGGCGTGCCTCAGCACGGGCTCGTCGATCATGCGTCCTCTGAAGCGGAAGACCCCTCGTTCGCTCTCGGCCGCAGCGAGCACTGCATGAGCCCATTCGACGCTGGCCTCGTCAGGCGCGTATGCGTCGCGGATCACCGCCACCTGACTCGGGTGGATGCACGCGGTCGCGATGAACCCCGATGCGGCAGCGTCGACCGCTTCGGATTCGAGACCGGCGACATCGTCGATGTCGACGTGCACCGCGTCGACGGCGCCTTTGCCCTGGGCCCCCGCCTCCAGCAGCACCCGCGAGCGTGCGTAGCGCGCGACATCGCGATAGCCGCCCTTCGGGGTGCGACTCGACGTTCCGCCGAGCGATGCCACCAGATCTTCCGCTCCCCACATCATCGCGACGACCTGAGGGTGCGCGGCGATCCGATCCGCAGCGTGGACGCCCTTCGCCGTCTCGCACAGGGCGATCAAGGAGAACGTCTCGTCGAAGGCGGCGAGGCTCGCCGCGGTCTCGGTCTTGGCGACCATCACGGTCCGGAGATCGGTCTGCGCGAGGGCCGCGAGATCGGCGGTGAACGCGTCGGATCCCGGCGCGTTGACCCGGACGATCACTCGCTCGCGGTCGAGATCGGCATCGATGAGATGCTGTCGCGCGCGCGCCTTGGCTTCGGGGAGCACGGCATCCTCGAGGTCGATGATGACCGCGTCCGCCTTCTCGAGAGCTCCGCGGAATCGCTCCGGTCGATCCGCCGGGCAGAAGAGCAGCGCGGGGCCGAGGTCGAACGTCAACGTCCCTCCTCCGGCAGGCAGTGCACGAGGACGGTTCGGGTCGCCGTCGCGACGACCGCGTCGTCCTGGTTGCGCCCGGTGTGGGCGATGGTCACGATCCCCTGCCCCGGACGCGAGGCCGACAGCCTCTTCTCGACGATCACGCTTTCGGTGTACAGCGTGTCACCGGCGAACAATGGGTGCGGGAAGCCGATCTCGCCGAACCCGAGCTGTGCGACCAGGGTGCCTTGGGTCAACTGCGCGACAGAAGCCCCGACCATCGTCGAGAGCGTCCACATCGAGTTGATCAGACGCTCGCCGAACGGTCGCTGGGCGTCCGCGAAGGCCGCGTCGAGGTGCAGCGCCTGGGTGTTCATGGTGAGAGTCGTGAAGAGAACGTTGTCGGCCTCGGTCGCCGTGCGTCCAGGGCGATGCAGGTAGCGCGCGTCCGTGACGAACTCCTCGAAGTAGAGTCCCCGCTGGACGATGTCGTTCGCGGTCATGCCTGCCACGCTACCCCGCGAGTCCCAGCGCCCGCGCGATCACGAGCAGCTGCACTTCGGTGGTGCCTTCACCGATCTCGAGGATCTTCGAGTCGCGGTAGTGACGGGCGACCGGGAACTCGTTCATGAACCCGTTGCCGCCGAAGATCTGCGTCGCATCTCTCGCGTTGTCCATGGCGGCCTCTCCAGCCACGAGCTTCGCGATCGCGGCCTGCTCAGCGAAGGGACGTCCTACGTCACGACGACGCGCCGCGTGGTGCCAGGCGAGTCGGGCTGTATGCACTCGGGCGCGCATGCGGGCGAGGGTGAACTGCGCGTTCTGTCGCGTGCTCAGGGCACTGCCGAAGATCGTGCGGCTCTTCGCGTAGTCGACCGCGGCTTCGAGACATCCTTCCGCCGCACCGGTCGAGAGGGCCGCGATCGCGATGCGCCCCTCGTCGAGGATGCTGAGGAAGTTGCGGAAGCCGCTCCCCTGCTGTCCCAGCAGGTTGCCCACGGGCACGCGCGCACCGGCGAAGCTGAGCGGATGCGTGTCGGATGCGTTCCAGCCGACCTTGTCGTACGGAGCCTCGACCGTGAAGCCGGGGGTGCCGTTGGGGACGATGATGGTCGAGATCTGCTTACGACCACCTTCATTGCCGGTGACGGCGGTCACGGTGACGAAGCGGGTGATCGGCGTGCCCGAGTTGGTGATGAACTGCTTCGATCCGTCGATGACCCATTCATCCCCTTCGAGACGAGCGGTCGTGCGGGTCGCGCCGGCATCGCTGCCGGCCTCCGGCTCGGTGAGACCGAAGCCCGCCAGGGCGCGACCGGCGAGCAGGCCGGGCAGGTACTCGCGCTTCTGCTCCTCACTGCCGAATCGGAACACCGGCATCGCCCCGAGGCTGACTCCGGCCTCGAGGGTGATCGCGATGGACTGGTCGACACGCCCGAGGGCCTCGATTGCGATGCCGAGAGCCATGTAATCGCCCCCTTGGCCGCCGTACTCCTCCGGGAACGGGAGGCCGAACAGCCCGAGATCACCCATCTGCGCCACGACGTCCATCGAGAGCGTGTGGGTGCGATCGGCTTCGTACGACTGCGGTGCGACGACCGCCTCCGCGAAGTCGCGCACCATCGCGGCGAGCTCGCGCTCCTCATCGGTCAGTTCGAACATGCTCAGTTCTCCTCCGTCGTCATGTGTGCGACCCGTTGATCGCGTCGTACCTGATCGCCGACGGCCACCGTCAGGCGCACCGTCCCGTCGTGGGGCGCCAGTACCGGATGCTCCATCTTCATCGCCTCGATCGAGACGAGCGGAGTGCCGGCTGTCACCTGGTCGCCGTCGCGGACATGCACCGCCACGACGCTTCCCGGCATCGGAGCCCGCGCATCCGGGCCGCTCTCGGTCTCGCGCCGCTGTCGCGCCCGCAGGCGGTGCAGCATGCGGGCGCCACGATCCAGCGGCCGCAGGTGCACCGTACGGCCGCCCTCACTCACCCAGACGCCGCCGTCGACATCCATCGCGACAGCCGCACGGGCTGCAGGTGCGTCGGATGCACGAGGGACGATCACCTCGCCCCGGTCAGTGAGGAAGGAGACCTCGTGGAGGTCGCGCTCGGTGAGCGCCTGCCACACCTGGCCCGCCCGTCGAACCATCCGGGCTTCGCCGACCGTGTCCTCCGCGTGCAGGACGGCGCGGCTCGCGGACGCCAGCATCGTCGGCGACGGCGGCTCGTCCTCGAGCGGCAGAAGCGTCTCGATGAGTCCGGTGTCGAGATCGCCCGCAATGACCCGCTCGTCGCGGCAGAGCAGCCGGAGGAACGCGATGTTGGTGTCGACACCCAGCACGACGGTTCTGCTCAGGGCCTCGTCGAGACGCCGGAGCGCTGTGGTCCGATCATCCGCGAAGGCGATCACCTTGGCGATCATCGGGTCGTAGAACCCCGTCACCTCGCTGCCGGTCTCGACCGCCGCGTCGACTCTGACACCCCGCGGCGGGTCGAAGAGCAGAATGCGCCCGGTCGACGGAAGGAACCCGCGCTCAGGTGACTCCGCGTACACGCGCGCCTCGACCGCGTGCCCCCGGACCGTGGGCGCCGAGTCGAGGTGTCCTCCCGCGGCGACGTCGATCTGGAGTGCGACGAGGTCGAGCCCGGTCACCTCCTCAGTGACGGGGTGCTCGACCTGCAGGCGGGTGTTCATCTCGATGAAGAAGACCTGATCCGGGGCATCCGCATCGATGAGGAACTCCACGGTGCCGGCGCCCACGTACGAGACGCTCACCGCGGCCTGCGTCGCAGCCTCGAGGAGCCGGTCCCTGGTGGCGTCGGGGATGCCTGCGGACGGAGCCTCTTCGATCACCTTCTGGTGGCGGCGCTGGAGTGTGCACTCGCGCTCGCCGAGGGCGATCACCGTGCCGTGCGTGTCACCGAAGACCTGCACCTCGATGTGGCGCGGGCGCCGGATGAGCCTCTCGAGGATGAGCGAGTCATCGCCGAACGCCGATCGCGCGACCCGCCGCGCGGAGGCCAATGCGGCGCTCAGGCCGGCCGGATTCTCGACGACCTCCATCCCCTTGCCGCCGCCCCCCGCGCTCGGTTTGACGAGCAGCGGGTAGCCGACCGCGGCAGCCTCTTCGGCGATCTCCGCGTCCGACAGACCTCTCGCGTCGAACCCGGGAACCACGGGGACCCCGGACCGGAGGACATGATCGCGGGCCTTGGCCTTGTCACCCATGATCTGGAGTGCCTCGATCGAAGGTCCGATGAACACGACGCCGCCCTCTGCGCAGGCCTCTGCCAGCCCCACGCTCTCCGAGAGGAAGCCGTAGCCCGGGTGGATGGCCTGCGCTCCGGTCGCACGCGCGGCCGCGATGACGGCGTCGATGTCGAGGTACGACTCGGCGACCGGCGCCGGGCCGATCCGCACAGCCTCGTCGGCCTCGCGGACATGGGGTGCGTCGGCATCCGCATCGCTGTAGACGGCGATGCTGCGGATGCCGAGAGTGCGCAGCGTGCGGATGATGCGCCGCGCGATCTCGCCACGATTGGCGACGAGCACCGTGTCGAAGTCACGGGAGGCAGAGGTGTTCGTCATGGCGGTCACATCCGGAAGAGGCCGAAGCGCGGTTCGGGCAGGGGGCTTCGCGCGACCACGTCGAGGGCGAGCCCCAGAAGGTCGCGGGTCTGGGCTGGATCGATGATCCCGTCGTCCCACAGGCGGGCCGTGGCGTAGTAGGGCTCGCCCTGGGTCTCGTACTGCTCACGGATGGGCTGCTCGAATGCCGCCCGCTCCTCGGAGCTCCAGGGCTGTCCACGGGCGGCGAGCTGGTCGTCCTTGACCGTCCCGAGAACCGATGCCGCCTGAGCGCCTCCCATCACCGAGATGCGGCTGGCCGGCCACGTCCACAGGAATCTCGGCGAGTACGCCCGTCCGCACATCGAGTAGTTGCCGGCGCCGAAGGATCCGCCGATGATCACCGTGAGCTTGGGCACGCGCGTGCTGGCTACGGCGGTGACCATCTTGGCTCCGTCCTTCGCGATGCCCCCCGCCTCTGCGTCCGACCCGACCATGAAGCCGGAGATGTTCTGCAGGAACACCAGGGGGATGCCCCGCTGATCGCAGAGCTCGATGAAGTGCGCACCCTTCAGCGCGGATTCGCTGAACAGCACACCGTTGTTCGCGATGATCCCGACCGGATGCCCGTGCAGCCGCGCGAACCCCGTGACGAGGGTCGTGCCGTACTCCGCCTTGAACTCGCGGAAGGTGTCGCCGTCGACCAACCGCGTGATGACGTCGTGCACGTCGTATGCGGCGTTGACGTCGACGGGGACGACGTCGTAGAGCGACCCCGCCTCTGACGGAACACGACTGTCGTGCACGTCCCAGGCCGGGGGAAGCGGCGCAGGAAGCGTCGCGACGATGTCACGCAGGATCTCCAGCGCGTGCTCGTCGTCTTCGGCGAGGTGGTCGACCACACCGCTGCGCCGGGCGTGCAGTTCGCCGCCGCCGAGATCTTCCGCGGACACGACCTCGCCGATCGCCGCCTTGACGAGCGGCGGACCACCCAGGAAGATCGTCCCCTGGTCTCGGACGATCACGGTCTCGTCGCTCATCGCCGGGACGTAGGCCCCGCCGGCCGTGCACGAGCCCAGCACGGCGGCGAGCTGCGGTATGCCCTCGGCTGACATCCTGGCCTGGTTGAAGAAGATGCGTCCGAAATGCTCCCGGTCGGGGAACACCTCGTCCTGCCTGGGCAGGAAGGCCCCGCCCGAGTCGACCAGATACAGGCAGGGCAGCCGGTTCTCGAGCGCGATCTCCTGCGCGCGCAGGTGCTTCTTGACCGTGAGCGGGTAGTACGTCCCGCCTTTCACGGTGGCGTCGTTGCACACCACCATCACGTGGCGTCCGTGCACGAGGCCGATCCCGGCGATGACTCCCGCGGCCGGCGCTTCTCCCCCGTACAACCCGTCTGCGGCCAGGGGCGCGACCTCGACGAAGGGACTGCCCTCGTCGAGGAGCCTGGTCACCCGGTCTCGCGGAAGCAGCTTGCCCCGGGAGAGGTGCCTCTCACGAGATGCCTCCGGCCCGCCTCGGGAGGCGACCGCGAGCCGTTCGTGCAGCTCGGCAGCGAGGGACTGCTGGGTTGCGGGCATCGTGACGTCCTCCTCGACCACACGGCGCCGGCGTCATCGCTCTGGCGCACTGGATGCTTTTTCGGTTAGTGTTCACTAACCGATCGCATCAGGTTAGCGAGGATTAACTGAGATGACAAGCCCCCCGACTGCGCGAGATCGCGCGAAGGCAGAGCGGTCGGACGCGATCCTCCGAGAGGCGGCGCGGCTCTTCGCAGAGAGCGGATACAACGGAGTGAGCCTCGAGGACATCGGCGCCGCCGTGGGCGTGTCCGGCCCGGCCGTCTACCGCCACTTCGCGGGAAAGCAGGCGCTGCTCGGCGCCGTGCTGATCAAGGTGAGCGACGACCTCGTCACAGGCGGCACCCGGGTGGCGTCCGACGGGCCCACGCCCGAAGAGCGCATCCGCGCACTCGTCGCCTTCCATGTGGAATTCGCCCTCGGCAACGCCGACGTGATCCGCGTGCACGATCGAGACGTCGTGCACCTCGCACCTCAGGATCACGCCGCGGTGCGACGCCTGCAGCGTGCCTACATCGAGCTCTGGATCGACACGCTGAGTCCTCTCGTCGACGCCGATGCCGACGAGCTCCGCCTACGGGTGCAGGCGTGCTTCGGATTGATCAACTCGACGCCGCACAGCACACGGGCGGCGGCCAGACGCCACTCCGCCACCGCGGCAGTGCTCGCCGCGATGGCGGAGTCGGCGCTCCGAGCGTCTACCTGAGGAGCATCGCCCGACCGGGTTCCTCCAGCACGTCGGCGACGTCCCTGAGGAATCTCGCGCCCTCCGCTCCGTCGACGATCCGATGGTCGAACGACAGGCTGAGCGTCATCATCTGGCGGAGGGCGATCTCGCCGCGGTGCTCCCACGGACGTCGACGGACGGCACCGACCGCGAGTATCCCCGATTGCCCAGGCGGGAGGATGGGGGTGCCTGCATCGACCCCGAACACCCCGATGTTCGAGATCGAGAACGTGCCGCCCGACAACTCCACCGGAGACGTCCTGCCCTCACGCGCCGTGGTGGCGAGAGACTTGAGCTCATCGGCGAGCTGAATGAGGCTCAGAGTGTCGGCGTCTCGGATGTGCGGCACGATGAGTCCCCGCTCCGTCGCTGCGGCGATTCCGAGATCGACGTACCCGAACTGCACGATCTCACCGGCGGAATCGTCCCACCGCGCGTTCAGCCCGGGGGCTCGGGTCAGGGCCAGACACACCGCCTTCGCCACGACGGCGAGCGGACCGATCCTGTGCTCGGACAGCGAGCGGTCGCCGCGCAGCGACTCGAGAAGGTCCATGGTCGCCGTCACGTCGACCGTGTGGAAGACAGTCACGTGCGGCGCGGTGAACGCGCTCTCGACCATCGCCGCGGCGGTGTGCTTGCGGACCCCACGGATGGGGATGCGTGTCTCACGCGAGTGCTCCCCGAGCCCTCTCGCGTCGTCCGGAACCGCAGCGCGTCGTTGTGTGGCTTCGGGCTGCTCGACGGTGATGCCGGTGCGGGAGACGTAGTCGTCGATGTCGACGCGCGTGATGACCCGATCTCCGACCGACGCGGCCACGAGGGCGAGGTCGACTCCGAGGCGCTTGGCGTACGCGCGCACCGGAGGGGTGGACCGAGGCCGTTCGACGACGACCTCGACGCTCGCCGTCGGCGAGGCGTCATGCGGTGCGGCCTCGAGAACGGCCGTGTCAGCCGTCGCTCTGACTCCGGCCGCACGTCTGGCGCGCCGAGCGGGGCGTCCTGATGCCGTTGGGGCCGCTCCGTAGCCGACGAGGTTGGGCTGCGCCTTCTCCTGTCCATCGATTCCGGTCGAGTCCGTGGCGGACGGCCCATCGGCCCCCTTCACGTCGAACCCGATCAAGGGAGCCCCGACAGCGATCGTCTGGCCCGCCTCGGCGTGCAGCGCGGCGACCACACCTTCGTAAGGAGAAGGCAGCTCGACGATCGCCTTGGCGGTCTCCACCTCTGCCAGCGTCTGGTTGAGCGTCACCGTGTCTCCGGGTGCGACGAGCCACTGGACCACCTCTGCCTCGGTCAGGCCCTCCCCGAGGTCCGGCAGTCTGAACTCCGCGTTCATACGTCTGCTCCCGTCAGGCTGT
This sequence comes from Microbacterium sp. APC 3901, assembly GCF_030407765.1. Classification (GTDB taxonomy): domain Bacteria; phylum Actinomycetota; class Actinomycetes; order Actinomycetales; family Microbacteriaceae; genus Microbacterium. Next base: position 167,487 of record NZ_JASDCU010000008.1, on the reverse strand, counting down.
TCGGACGGTCGAGGACACGATCGACGGCATCCAGCAGGCGGTCGAGGTCCGGCAGGTGGTATTTCTCGAGCTTCGCCGGCGGATAGGGAACGTCGTGTCCCGTCACACGCAGCGGAGCGGACTCGAGGTAGTCGAAGCATCGTTCGGTGATGCTGGCGATCACCTCGGCGGCCATGCCGGCCTCGCGCGACGCCTCGTGGGCGACGACCACCCGTCCGGTCTTGCGGACCGACGTCGCGACCGTGTCGTAGTCGACGGGAGACAGGGAGCGCAGGTCGATGACCTCCAGCGAGATCCCTTCGTCCTCCGCAGCCTCGGCTGCCTGCAACGCGGTCGTGACCATCGCGCCGTAGGTGATGAGCGTCGCGTCGTCGCCTGCTCTGACGACACGTGCGAGTCCCATCGGCGCAGCATCCGCCAGAGGCGCGTCGAGGTCGACCTCGCCCTTGTGATGGTAGAGCCGCTTCGGCTCGAAGAAGATCACCGGATCGTCTGACGCGATGGCCTGACGCAGACTCCGGTAGGCGTCCTCGGGATTCGACACCGCGATCACGCGGAGTCCCGCCGTGTGCACGAAGTACGCCTCGGGCGATTCCGAGTGGTGCTCGGCGGCACCGATCCCTCCGGCCCACGGGATGCGGATCGTGATCGGCATCCGTACCCGCCCCTGTGTGCGGTAATGCAGCTTGGCGACCTGGGCGACGATCTGATCGAACGCCGGGTACACGAAGCCGTCGAACTGGATCTCGACGACGGGCCGATAGCCGCGGAACGCCAACCCGACCGCCATGCCGACGATGCCGGACTCTGCGAGAGGCGTGTCGATCACGCGATTCGCACCGAACTCGTCGAGGAGTCCGTCCGTGATGCGGAAGACGCCGCCGAGTCGGCCGATGTCCTCGCCCAGCAGCACGACCTTCTCGTCGTCGCGCATCGCCTGGCGGAGGCCGGCTCCGAGCGCCTTGCCGAGGGTGATCTGCGTCATCATCACACCTCGCCGTCGAAGGAAGCCAGGTACGTGGCGTACTCGTCGCGCTGGCGGTCGAGCCCGGTATGCGGCTCGGCATAGACGCCATCGAAGACGGCGAGCGGAGGGCGGGTCACCATGCTCAGGCACTCGGCGCGCATATCCCGTGCCGCGACGTCGGCGGCCTTCTGAGTGTCAGCGATCTGCTCGTCGCTCAGCTCGCCGATCGACAGCAGGTGCGCCTCCAGACGAGCGATGGGGTCGCGACGACGCCATGCCTCGAGTTCGTCCTCCCGGCGGTACCGAGTCGGATCATCGGCCGTGGTGTGCGGGCCCATCCGATAGGTCACCGCTTCGATGTAGGCGGGCCCGCTCCCCGATCGAGCGTGCGCGAGAGCCCAGCGCATCGCCGCCATGCACGCGAGAACGTCGTTGCCGTCGACCCGGAGGCTCGGGATGCCGAACCCGGGAGCCCGCCCTGCGATCGGATACTTCGACTGCACGGACACGGGCTCAGAGATGGCCCAGTGGTTGTTCTGACAGACGAAGACGACCGGGGCCTGATAGGAGGAAGCGAAGATCATCGCCTCATTGACGTCACCCTGACTCGTGGCGCCGTCGCCGAAGTAGGTGACCGCGACTTCGTCCGCGCCTTCATGACGGATGCCGAGCGCGTAGCCGACGGCGTGGAGCGTCTGCGCTCCGATGATGATCTGCAGCGGAGACACCCGAAGCGCTGCGGAGTCGTGACCCGCGCCCTCCTCGCCGCGCCACATGCGGACGAAGTCGCCGGGCTTCGCGCCGCGCGCATAGATGACTCCCGTCTCCCGATAGCTCGGGAAGACATAGTCCTGCGACGCGAGCGCCCTCGCTGTGCCGATCTGGGTCGCTTCCTGACCCTGGCACGGCGCCCAGAGTCCGAGCTGCCCCTGACGCTGGAGTGCGACGCCCTCCGCGTCGATGCGACGGAGGATGACCATGTCGCGATGCAGCGCCCGCAGCTGCGCTGCGTCGACGTCATCGACGAAGGAATCGAGCAGCGGGTTCGAGATCCGCTCGCCCTCAGGTGAGAGGATGCGCTCGGCGAGTTCGAGATCCTGTGCCGTATCGGCGATCGGGGTGATCTGCGGTGACATCATCGTCCTCCTCATTCGTGGCCGTCGTCACGGGTTCTACGCTCGGCCCCGGCCTCATCGCCGGTTGAGTCGAGCGTACGTCCGCTCATCACCTCGCTCAAGCAACTGCGATCGGCTTGAGCATGTTGCCAAATCTGGGCGTCCCCCACCCTGCTATCGTTTGGCACTATGGCCGGACTTGACCGCATCGATCTGGAACTTCTCGCCGCCCTCGCCGATGACCCCCGGGTCACGATCGTCGCGCTGGCCGAGAATCTCGGGCTGTCCCGCAACACCATTCAGGCACGCATGGCGAGGCTCGAGCAGACCGGGATCTTCCAGTCGTACGAACGATCGTTCTCCACCGATGTGCTCGGGTTCCCGCTTCAGGCGTTCGTGAGCATCGGGGTGCGTCAGACCGAACTCCCACGCATCATCAACGAGCTGGCTCGTATCCCCGAGGTCGTGCAGGCGCACGGACTCAGCGGGTCGATCGACCTGCTCGCGCGCGTCGCGTGCAGGGACGCCAGGCACCTCTTCGACACCGACGCGCGCATCCTGTCGATCGAAGGTGTCGAACGCACCGAGACCTCTCTCGCGATGGGCGAGGTGATCCCGTTCCGTGTCGCCGGCCTCATCGGCCTCGCGCGACGGGAATCCTGAGGAATCGGCGAACGGCACCGGCCGCCTCGGCGGGCGTCTCGTAGTGGATCAGATGCCCGACCCGGGCGATCTCGACCAGCGTGGCGTCGTCGAAGCGGGTCGCGAGCTCCCGCTCGACCTCGATGGGGGTGATGTCGTCTCGCTGGGCGGCGATGAGCAGCGTGGGAGTCGAGATCGACGACGCGAACTCGCTCACGTCATGCGACACGCTCGTCACGAACGCATCCCGGAGGACGTCGCGGTCCGCGAAACGCGAGAAGTAGGTGTCGTGCTGATCGTGGATGAACCGTCGCAGCTGTGGGTCCGACGTCTTGGCCATCGTGATGCTCATGACCCTGACGATCAGACGGTTGCGCAGGAGCGCGGTGCCCGCTCGCTCGGGTAGGCGCGCCCCGAGCGAGTAATACAGCACCGCGAGGCGCGTCATGATGCCCTTCGGCCCCTCGAGTGCGGGCGCCCCGATCGGATTGATCAGGATCAGCCGCGGGGTCTCGAGACCCGCTGCGACCGCCGCAGAGGCGACGATCGATCCGAAGGAGTGTCCGAGGATCACTGCACCCGGGGCCACCGTCGCCGCGAACTCATTCAGCCAGGCGACGTACTCGTCGAGATCGTACGTGCGGCCGGCGACGGGTGCCGTCTCGCCGAAACCGGGGAGATCAGGAGAGATCACCCGAACCTCGGGAAGGAACGCGAGGACGGGCTCGAGACCGTGGTGCTCGCCTCGGAATCCGTGTACGGCGACCACCGTCACGTCGGCGTCGGCAGGTCCGTACTCCCAGAACACGGTCGTACCGCCGCGGACCCCGACCTCGCGGCGCACGACCGGTAGTCGGCTGAGGCGGTCTGCGTAGGGAGAGGGGACGGTCATGGACCAAGTCTAGAGTCGACGCACGCATGCTCTCCGTGCGCCTCCGCGCGGATGTCGGAGCCCGGATCTACGGTGAGATCATGCCCCCGGCCCCCTCGCTCCCGCACTGGATCACCCGTGTCGGCGTGTTCGACCTCGAGACCACGGGTGTCGATGTGGAGAAGGACCGGGTCGTCACCGCACACGTGGGGCTCCTCGATGCAGATGGGCGCGAGATCGCCGCCAGGGACTGGTTGTCCGATCCGGGCGTGCCGATCCCCGAAGGCGCCACGGCCGTGCATGGAGTCACCACCGAGCATGCCCGACGGCACGGCCGTCCGGGTGCCGAAGTGGTCGGTGAGGTGATCTCCGCGCTGGGATCCCTGCTCTCTCAGGGCGTCCCGATCGTCGCGTACAACGCGGCATATGACTTCTCCCTGCTGGCTCATGAGGCGCACCGCCACGGAATCGCACCGCTCGAGAATCCCTCGCCGATCATCGACCCTCTCGTGATCGACAAGGCCTATGACCGGTACCGCCCAGGCAAGCGCACGCTCGAGGTGGTCGCGGCTCTGTACGCCGTGCGCCTCGAGGACGCCCACGAGGCCGCCGCCGATGCGGTGGCCGCAGGCCGGGTCGCGCAGGCCTTGGCGCGTCAGTTCGTGCTTCCCGAGACCCTCGAAGAGCTGCACACCCGGCAGATCGGGTGGGCCCGTTCGCAAGCGGCGAGCCTCACGGAGTACTTCATCCGGATCGGTCGACTCGAGCCGGAGGAGCGCCTCGACGGAACGTGGCCGGTGCGCGCACGCCGCACTCTCGGGGAGGTGTCTCGCGGTGCGGTTCCGAACCAGTGACGTCTCCCGAGTCGAGGCCACCTGGAAGCAGTTCGTCCCGTCCGCGGTCCTCCACGATGTCGATCCCGAGCGATTCCGCTTCGATTGGCACTCTGCGGATCTCGGGGGTGTGAGCCTCGTCCGCTACGACCTGGCGGCCGAGATCCGCTCGACTGCGGAACCGCATGACCAGATTCTGGTCTGCCGAGTGGACGGTCCGGATGCGCGGGTCTCCTCCGACCGCGGGTATCTCGATGCAGGCCGCCCCTGGATATCCGACGGGCCGCGAGTGCATGCGCGGTGGGACGCGGGGGCGCGAGTCACGGCACTCGTGTTCGAGCACGACGCGCTGTCGCGCTTCGCCCGGCGGGTCAGTGGTGACGACGACCTCTCTATCCGCGTCGCCGACCTCTCGCCTCGCTCCGCATACGCGGCCGCAGCATGGGACCGCATGTTCGCCTATCTCGAGTCGAGCGCTGCAGCTTTCGAGAACAGCACGGACGATCACGAACTCCTGAGCAGCGAGTTGGCTCGCCATGCGGCGGCGACGACGCTCGCAGCCTTCACTGCGACGAGCCGCCTCGAGCGCCATCTCCCCGCGCAGACCACAGCCGCTCCCGCGACCGTGCGTCGAGCCCTCGACTTCATCGCCGAGAATTCGCACCGGCCGATCACCGTCGATGACGTCGCCGCAGCCGTCCACATCTCGACGCGGGGACTGCAATACGCGTTCCGACGAGCGCTCGATCTGACGCCGGCCGAGTCGCTGCGACGGGCGCGGCTGGACGGCGCGCATCGCGACCTGCAGTCCGGGGCGTGCTCGACGGTCGCCGCGGTGGCCCGCCGATGGGGTTTCTCGCACCCGTCGCGATTCGCCGCCGCCTATCGCGACAGCTTCGGCGTGCTTCCTTCCGTGACCGCTGCGCGGCATCGCCGATGACACTATGCGAACAGATTGTTCGCGCCTCTCGCGCGCCGAGGGTGGCTGGTGCGAAGGTTCGCTCTCGGGCGAATATATTCCGAGATATGGGTTCTCTCTATTACGGCGCCTCGGAGCCGATCCATATCGACGATCGCGCGCTCGCGCACCTCAAGGTCGTCGTTGCCACGAAGCTGCGTCGCAATGAGAGCTTCACACTGACCTGGAAGCACCCGGAGGGCGACCCTGAGGGCCGCTCGACGGTCTGGCTGCATCCCTCGATCCCCCTGCGGTTCGTCTTCGATGAGAGCGAGGCACCGGAGCTCAGCCGTCGATGGATAGAGGATCTCGCGCGCTCCGCCAACTCGAGCGGCGGGATCACGCTCGTCGACGAGCTGATCGAAACCTCACCCGACGTTCCGGCTGCAGAAGGTCGCTGACGCACGCGCGGTGGTCAGGGTGCGCGTCGCCTGTGTCAAGTCCTTCGTTCGCCTCGTCGATCGATGACATGATCGCTGCGATGCCAGAACGCACAGAAGAGCACGGGGCCGGACAGGCCGGTAGCGGCCGGTCGCGCAAACCATCCGTTCGCTCCCCCACGACGTCCGTGGTGATCCCTGTCAAGGACGACGCTGTGCTGCTGGCACGGTGTCTGCGGGCCCTGCATGCGCAGGAGTCACCGGCCGACGAGATCATCGTGGTCGACAACGACTCCTCCGATGCCTCGGCATCCGTGGCTCGAGCATCGGGCGCCCGCGTGCTCACGTGCCTCGAGCCGGGCATCTCCGCCGCGGCATCCACCGGATACGACGCCGCGCGCGGCGATCTGATCCTCCGGCTCGACGCAGACTGCGAACCGGATGCCCACTGGATATCCGCCGTCGTCTCCGCCTTCGAGGAGGACGAGAATGCTGGGGCCGTCACCGGGCACGCGCGCTTCACCGACGGGCCTGCGGCGCTCCGCCTCCCGCTCGCTCGGCTCTATCTCGGGGCGTATACGAGCCTCTTGAGTGTCACCCTCGGTCACCGACCGCTCTTCGGCTCCAATCTCGCGTTCCGCAGGGAGGCTTGGCTTGCGGTGCGTGCTGACGTCCATCGCGGCGATCCTCACATCCACGACGACCTCGACCTCGCCTTCCATCTCGGTGAGAACCACCACATTGCGCAGCTCCCTGGCGAAACGATGGGAATGTCGATGAGGCCACTCACCGCAGGGCAGTTCGGCCGACGTGTGCACAGAGGCTTCCGCAGCGTGCTCGTGCACTGGCCGCGCGACTTCCCGCCTGTCCGCTGGGCACGCCTCGCGGTACGGCGTCGTCTGCGCAGCCCCGCGTCGCGGAGGACGCGATGACCGTGCGTCCGCTGATCGGCCCCGCGGTCGCGCCGGAGTTGCACGTGATGTCCTTCAACATGCGTCGCCCCATGGAGGGCGCCCTGCGTCCTGAGCAGGACCGCTGGAGTGTGCGCGCCCCCGCAGTCGCCGAGCTGCTTCGCTCGGAGCGTCCGACGATACTCGGACTGCAGGAGGTGCTGCCCCGTGCGATGACCGTGGTCACGCAGGCGATCGGTCCCGCCCATCGGTTCGTCGGCAGAGGAAGATCGCGCGACGGCACGGGTGAGGGCACCCCGCTCGTCTACGACGCCGAACGCCTGGAGCTGGATGGGTGGGAGCAGCGAGCCCTCTCAGCGCGGCCCGACGAACCGGGCAGCCGGTCCTGGGGCAACATCATCCCCCGCATCCTCGTGACGGCAGAGTTCTCCGACAGGGCGACGGGCATCCGGTTCCTCGTCGTCAACGCCCACCTCGACCACCTGTCGTCGCATTCTCGGCAGCGATCGGCCGGGGAGATCACCGCCCTGATCCGCGAGCGGGGGCTTCCGGCGATCGTGATGGGCGATCTCAATGCACGCCCCCGCTCGGGCGCCGTACGCAGGCTTCTCTCGCACGCCCAGCTCACCGATTCCTGGAGTGCCGCAGAAGATCGGCTGACGCCGCTGTGGAGCACGCTCAACGGGTATCGACGACCACGGCTCACAGGGCGGCGCGTCGATTGGATGCTCGTCAGCCGGGACGTGCAGGTGCGTGCCGCCGCCATCAACGCACACGTCTTCGGTGGGATCAGACCCTCGGACCACCTGGCAGTGCAGGCGCTCGTGCGTCTGGAAAGGAAGGCACTGTGAAAGAGGATTTCCTGCGACCTCCTCACACCCTCACCGAGTGGTCCGCCGATGCTCTGCGGACTCTCGGGGTCATCGGCGTCGGCTTCGCGCTGATCTGGCTCGTGCCGACGGACGCCGGGATCGCCGCACTCGCTCTTCCGGCTCTGATGCTGCCACGAGTGCTGGGACTGCGCGGGTCGTTCGACCTGGCGGTGTGCTCGACCGTGCTCGTAGCCGCATGGAGCAACGTCTTCGACCTGTACCGGACGGTCCCCGGATGGGATCTGCTCCTGCACCTGGTGTGCACGGGCGTTCTGACCATCATCACCGCGCTGATCCTCACCAGAGCTGACGTCGTCGCGATGACTCGTGATCGCGGCGCCCGGCGACGAACTCCCCTCGTCCTCGCACCGCTGTTGGCCCTCGCGCTCAGCGCGGTGTGGGAGATGATCGAGTGGCTGGGCTGGGCCTACCTGAGCGACGAGATCTTCGTCACGTATCAGGACACGATCGGCGACATGGTCTTCGGCGGAATCGGCGGAGTCGCGGCGGGCGTCATACTCGCGACGGCATCCCTGAACCGACCGCGCTCGAGCGTCGACGAATCGACGAACAGGAGTAGGGCGGGTCGGACTTGAACCGACGATCGTTGGGTTATGAGCCCACTGCCTTAACCAGCTTGGCCACCGCCCCGTGACGACAAGCCTATCGGGCCAAACCGGTCAGATCGGTGTCGCGGCGGCGTGCGTCTCGAGGTGCCTCAGATAGATCTCGGCGTTCGCAATCAGATCCGCACGCTCATCGTCGCTGAGCGATCGGCGCACCTTGGCCGGGACCCCGGCCACCAGCGAGCCGTCGGGCACCTCGGTCCCTCCGAGCACCACTGCTCCGCCGGCGATCAGGCATCCCGCGCCGATGACGGCGCCACTGAGTACGACAGCCCCCATGCCGATGAGCGAGCCGTCCCCGATCGTGCATCCGTGCACGACAGCGTTGTGACCGATCGACACCTTCGCGCCCACGATGACGGGATGAGCCGTATCGACGTGGACCGAGACGTTGTCCTGCACGTTGCTGCCTGGACCGATGACGATGGATGCCGAATCGCCTCGGAGTACGGCGTTGTACCAGACGCTCGCCCCCTCGGCCAGCGAGACCTCGCCGACGATGCGCGCTCCCTCGGCAATGAAGGCGTCTTCGGCAACCGACGGGGTCTTTCCCGGGAGCGCGAGGACAGAGGCTCCGACTGCGATGCTCATGAGGTGAGACTATCCTCTCAAGGCCGGATTTCCGCATGATTCCGGGGCACTAAGCCGAGCCTTCGCTTGCTTGCGGAATGTTTTCAGACGAGTAGCGTTGTCATCATCAGGCACGAAGAGACAACTCCGGAGGAGCCAAGATGAGCAAGGTACAGACCGTTTCCACCACCGCCAGCGACCCGACCGTGGCAGCTGCAGCGGCTCAATTCCTCTCCCCCGTCGTGCTCGGACTCCAGGCACTGACGATCGATGGCAAGCAGGCGCACTGGCACGTGCGCGGCGCCAACTTCGTCGGCGTCCACGAGCTCCTCGACACGATCGTCGCGCACGCCGGTGACTTCGCAGACACGGCGGCCGAGCGGATCGTCGCCCTCGGTCTCCCGATCGACGCGCGCATCAGCGCCGTGGCCGCCAAGGGCAGCGCGACCTCGGTTCCCGCCGGCTTCACCCAGTCCGACGAGCTCGTGCGCGCTGTCATCTCCGACATCGACGCGATCCTCATCGACGTGAAGGCTGCGATCGACGGACTCGACGAGGTCGACCTCACGAGCCAGGACGTCGCGATCGAGATCATGCGCGGACTCGAGAAGGACCGCTGGTTCCTCGTGTCGCACATCGCCGCCTAACCCACGACACCACTCACGACGAAGGGCACCGGGATTCTCCGGTGCCCTTCGTCGTGCATGCCGTCGTCAGGCGCCGTGTGTGAGACGCCCCGCGAGCACCGTGGCCACGATGGGCATCCCACGCAGATCGGCGCCCGAGGCGACCAGCGGGTCGAATCCGCAGAGCGCGATATCGGCGGGCTCGCCAGGCCGCAGCGACGTACGCACGCTCGCCTGCAGCGCCTGCTCCCGCGTGAGCCGTTCTTCCGGATGCCATGGCTCCCGTCCGTCGTCCGTGCGGGTGACGGCTGCGGAGATGCCCTGCCACGGATCCAGCGGAGCAACGGGGGCATCCGAGCCGAAGCGCAGCTCGACTCCGGCGTCGCGCAGCGCCCCGAGGGGGTAGCCGATGGAGGTCTGACCTGCCCAGTGGCGTCCGACCAGATCGCGGTCATCCAGAGCGTGCTGCGGTTGGACGCTCGCGACGACGCCGAGCCGGCCGAAGCGCGCGAGATCCGCATGCCGCACCAGCTGGGCATGCTCGATCGTTCCCACTGCCCCCGATACGGTGAAGGCGTCGAGCGCTCCCGTGACCGCGCGGTCGCCGATGGCGTGGACGGCGACAGCCAACCCCGAACCGGCGGCGACGGTCAACAACTCGGTGAGCTCCGCCGGGGGCACCGTGAGCACGCCGAAGTTCTCCGGGTCACCCGGATAGGAGTGCGAGCACGCGGCCGTTCTCGTACCGAGCGAACCGTCGCTGATGATCTTCAGAGGACCGACGTGAATCAGACCGCGACCCGCTTCCGGAGCCCCCGGATGCTCATGGAGTTCCCCCGTCCGCAGGCCGGCACGGATAGCCCGCTCGAGGTCGAAGGGATAGATCGCGAACTCGACTCGGTGCGCGGCGAACCCCGCGGCCACTCGCCGCGGCCAGGCATCTGCGTTCCAGGCCATGTCGAAGTCCACGAGGCCGGTGACCCCGCGAGACGCGGCGCGCTCCCCCGCCGCACCGACCGCGATGTCGCCCCGCTCGGGGTCCACCGCGTTCAGGCGGCGGGAGATCTCGAATGCGTCCTCTTCGCGCAGCATCCCGTCGACGCTGTCGAAGCCCTCGAGCCGCAATGCCGCAGAGTTGAGCCACGTGCTGTGGACATCGGCATTGATGAGGTACGTGGGCACCTCTCCGGTGACGCTGTCGAGCAGAGCGAGCGTGGGGCGATCGGCCCACATCGCGTCGCGGAAGCCGCTGCCGACCTTGCGTCCATCGGGAAGGGGCGCCGCAGCAGCCATGATCGCGGCGGCCTCCGCCGCCGACACCGCGCTCCCGAGCGTGACGCGCTCCGTCGCGAGGGCCCACTGCACCGTGTGCACGTGATTGTCCCAGAGGCCGGGTACCGCCCAGGCTCCTCCCCCATCGAGCACCTCCCCCCTCGACGCGAGCGCGCCCACGGGAGCGATGTCGACGATACGGCCGTCTTCGATGAAGATGTCGACCGGCTCATCGTCGACGAGGAACTCGCGCCCCGGGCCCGCCACGCGAACGCCCGTGACGGTGCCTATCCGTGCACCGACACCGATCACCGGACCGCTCCCGTTCGAGCCTGCTGGGCACGGCGCATCTCGGCAGCGAGGGCGGGCTGTGCGTACGGGCCATCGCCCTCGAGTTCGGCGATGACGGTCTCCACGGTCTCGGCAGGCTTGTTCTGGCTGAGTTTGCGCTTGGCGACGACCCTGGTCGGAGTGAGTCTGAAGCCCACCGTCCCTCCGGCCAGCCGCGTCACGAACGCTGGTTCGTTCGGCCGTTCCCACATCCGCCGCGGCTCCGGCATCCGCCCTTCGAAGCGATCGACCAGCCGGTCGAGCACGGCGAGGTTCTCCTCGTCGCCGAGTATCTCGGGAATCCCGGCCAGATGCACGGCCGTGTAGTTCCAGGTCGGAACCGACTGCACATCGCCGTACCACCCGGGAGAGATGTAGCCGTGTGGCCCCTGGAAGACGACGAGCAGTTCTCTCTCCCCCAGGCCGTGGATCAGATCGTCGGGCCGTCCGACATGGCCCACGATCGTGAGGTCGTCGTGGTCATCATCGAGCAGAACGACGTAGTGCGAAGCGACCAGGCCGTCCGGCCCGTGGCTCACGATCGTCGCCCAGGGATCGGCGTCGACGATCCGACGGATCTCGGCCACATCCGCGAGCGTGAAACTGGGGTTCTGACGCATCCTCTCAGCCTATGGCCGACCGGTCACGCTTGGCAGCGCGGGCACCAGTACAGCTTGCGCGCGCCGATCTCCTCGAGGGCGATCTCGGTGCCGCAGATGCGACACGGCAGCCCGGCGCGGTGGTACACCCAGTGCCGGTCATCGCGGCTCGCCATCGCGGCGCGGTAGGCATCGGGCGAGAGGTCGTCCATCGTCATCATCTGACCGGTCTCTACTCCGATGGCGAGGAGACGCACCCAGTCGTGCCACAGGGATCGCACGATGTCTTCCGGAACCTCGCGGCCGGGCGTATGCGGGTTCAACCGCTGGCGGAACAGCATCTCGGCCCGATACACGTTGCCGATGCCGCTCACCACTGCCTGATCCATGAGCAGGAGCGCGATCACCGTCGGCTTCTTGCGGACCGCCTCGACGAAGCGCTCCTCGTTCTGCGCAGGGTCCCCCACGAGTGGGTCGGGACCGAGCTTCGCCACGCTGGCGAGCATCTCCTCGGGAGTCTGCAGGACGCAGGCGGTGGGACCGCGCAGATCCGCGGCGGTGATGTCGGTCATCAGACGGAGCCGGACCTGGCCGACGACCGGCGGCGGCCATTCTAGCCCCTCGTCGGCGAGCCCCTTCGTCTGCTCGGACATGCGGACGTGCACGCGGGTCCGACGAGGTGCGCCGATCGACGCGAGCGAGTTCTCTCCGGCGTCGTCGAGGATCTCGTCGTCGACCACGGTGCCCCGCTGATTCGTCTGGCCCATGCGGCCGTTCGCCGAGGCGATGGTGGGGTCGACCAGGATGTCCCCGGCGAAGTCCCATGCACCATAGAGGCCGAGATGCACACGCAGCCACACGTCGCCTTCAGCCTCGAGGAACATCTGCTTGCCCACGGCCTGGACACTGACGGCCTCGCGTCCGTTCAGGACGGCCGCACCCTCGGCGAAGCGCCCCTGGGGGCTCGAGGCGGACATGGTCTTGCCGACGAAGTTCCGATCGAACTGGCGAGCGATGCGATGGACGGAATGGCCCTCGGGCATGTCAGGCCCGGGGGTCCGGAAGCAGCGAGCCGTCGCGCTCGAAGTCCGCGATCTGACCGATGCGGCGGATGTGGCGTTCGTCCTGCGAGAACGGGGTCGCGATGAAGGTGTCGATGAACGAAGTGACCTCGTCGAAGGAGTGCTGACGCGCCCCGATCGAGATGACGTTCGCATCGTTGTGCTCGCGGGCGAGTTCAGCGGTCGACGTGTTCCACACCAGAGCGGCGCGGACGCCCTCGACCTTGTTCGCGGCGATCTGCTCACCGTTGCCCGACCCGCCGAACACAACGCCCAGCGTCTCCACACCGGCTGCCTGGTCGGCCACCACAGCCTGCGCGGCGCGGATGCAGAACGCGGGGTAGTCGTCGAGCGCGTCGTACTCGACCGGTCCGTGGTCTACGACCTCGTGACCTGCGTCGCGCAGGTGATCCTGCAGCTGGGTCGAGAAGTCGAGACCGGCGTGATCGGTGGCGATATGGATGCGCATGGCATCCATCCTAGAAGCGTCGAGAGTCAGCGGGCGCTCACGGAGCCACGCCGGCAGCGGCCGGCTTGAACCCCGCCCGGACGTTCTCGCAGCAGCCCGGGCGACACACGTCGAACGCACCGGGCAGAGACGTCACGTGGGGGCGATCCTCGTTGGGACGCCCCTCCAGGCGCTCGACGATCAGATCGACGATGCCGGTGACGAACGACGGAGCGACGCCGGGAGTCGGAGTGCGCGTGAAGGCGAGCCCTGCCTCTTCGGCTGCTTCGGCGGCCTCGGTGTCGAGATCCCAGAGCACCTCCATGTGATCACTCATGAAGCCGACAGGCACCACGGCCACGGCCTTCCGACCGCGCTCGGGGAGCTCCTCGATGACATCGCACACATCAGGCTCGAGCCACGGCTGCGACGCCGGGCCCGAACGAGACTGGTAGACGAGCTCCCACGAGACGTCAGCCGCTGCCGGGATGCTCTCACGGACGCGATCCATCACCCACGCGGCGACGGCGAGATGCTGCGCTGCATACGCGCCACCCTCGCCCCAGTCGATGTCCCGCGCGCCCGAACGCTCGGCATCCGCGGTCGGGATGCTGTGCGTGGAGAACAGGATCTGGATCTCGGCGGGGGCGATGCCCTGACCGAGGAAGCTCTCGACGGCCTCGCGGACCCCTCTCTCGAACGACTCCACGAATCCCGGGTGGTCGTAGAACGGGCGGATCTTGTCGATCGTCACCGTCTCGCCGAGCTTCGTCTCTTCGAGCACTCGCGCGAAGTCCTCGCGATACTGCCGGCAGCTCGAGAAGGAGCTGTAGGCGCTCGTCGCGAACGCGAGGAGCGTCGTCTTGCCGTCGGCTGCGGCTTCGGTGACGACCTCTTCGAGGTACGGGCTCCAGTTGCGGTTGCCCCAGTACACCGGAAGGTCGATGCCGCGGCGGGCGAGCTCGCCTTCGAGTGCCTCTTTGAGGATGCGGTTCTGCCCGTTGATCGGGCTCACGCCGCCGAAGTGTCGGTAGTGGTGCGCGACCTCTTCGAGACGCTCATCCGGGATGCCCCGGCCCCGCGTGACGTTACGGAGGAACGGGATGACGTCATCCTGTCCCTCAGGGCCGCCGAACCCGGCGAGCAGGATGCCGTCATAGGCCACCGGGGTGGTCATGTACGGCGCGCCGGAGGCAGCGGCATCGGAAGCAAAGCGGACGGTGTTCGGCTCGATCGCGGTCACGGGTCCATTCTTTCATCTCCTGAACGTGAGTCAGGCCGCGCGTGCTGGCGTAGGCTGTCATGGTTGCCGTGGGCGCCAACTGCGCTGGGTTGCGGCAGCATCCCCTCACCCCTGGGAGTACAGCTGTGCCTGGAGAGAACCTCACCCGCATCGAAGCGCAGGAGCGCCGCGACATCATCGACACCCAGTCGTACGAAGTCTCGCTCGACCTGACGAAGGGTGCGGAGGTCTTCGGCTCCCGCAGCGTCGTCCGCTTCACCGCGACGCCGGAGAGCCTCACCTTCATCGACCTGATCGCGCGTGACGTGCGCGAGATCTCGTTGAACGGAGAGCAGCTCGACCCCGACGAGGTCTTCGCCGACTCGCGCATCGCGCTGGCCGGCCTGCAGTCCGAAAACGTCCTCGTCGTCGATGCCGACTGCGAATACACCAACACCGGCGAGGGGCTGCACCGCTTCGTCGATCCTGTCGACGGCGAGGTCTACCTCTACTCGCAGTTCGAGGTTCCCGACTCTCGTCGCGTGTTCGCCGTGTTCGAGCAGCCCGATCTGAAGGCCACCTTCCAGTTCACGGTGACGGCGCCGGCGTCCTGGAAGGTCGTCTCGAACTCCCCCACGCCCGAGCCCATCGTCCATGACGACGACTCGGTCGCGACCTGGGGCTTCGAGCCCACGCCTCGCATCTCCTCGTACATCACGGCCCTGGTCGCCGGCCCCTACGAGTCGACGTTCTCCGAGCTCACCAGCGCCTCCGGCCGGGTGATCCCCCTCGGCGTGTACGGCCGCAAGAGCCTGTGGCAGCACCTCGACGCCGACTACATCTTCGACAAGACGCGCGAGGGCTTCGCCTACTTCGAGTCGAAGTTCGGCGTGCCCTACCCCTTCGCGAAGTACGATCAGCTCTTCGTTCCCGAGTTCAACGCCGGTGCCATGGAGAACGCGGGAGCGGTCACCTTCACCGAGACCTACGTGTTCCGCAGCAAGGTCACCGACGCCGTCAAGGAACGCCGCGTCGTCACGATCCTGCACGAGCTCGCGCACATGTGGTTCGGCGATCTCGTGACCATGAAGTGGTGGAACGACCTCTGGTTGAACGAGTCGTTCGCCGAATGGGCGTCGACGATCGCGACAGCCGAAGCCACCGAGTGGACCGAGGCGTGGACGACCTTCAACGCGATGGAGAAGACCTGGGCCTACCGCCAGGATCAGCTGCCTTCGACCCACCCCATCGTCGCCGAGATCAACGACCTCGAAGACGTGCAGGTGAATTTCGACGGCATCACCTACGCGAAGGGCGGCTCGGTCCTCAAACAGCTCGCCGCGTGGGTCGGCATCGAGGCGTTCTTCGCCGGTGTCTCGCAGTACTTCCAGAAGCACTCCTGGGGCAACACCGAGCTCAGCGACCTCCTGGTCGAGCTCGAGGCCACCAGCGGGCGCGATCTGAGCACCTGGTCGAAGAAGTGGCTCGAGACCGCTGGCGTGAACACGCTCGAGCCGGTGATCGCCGACGACTCCGACGGCACGATCACTCGATTCGCAGTGACGCAGACCGCTCCGGCCGACTACCCGACCATCCGTCCCCACCGGCTCGGCATCGGCTTCTACAACCTCGAGGACGGCGCACTCGTGCGCTCGCACTACGCCGAGGTCGACGTCGACGGCGACCGCACGGAGGTCCCCGAGCTGCACGGCCTCACGCGCCCCGACCTCGTGCTCCTCAACGACAACGACCTCGCCTACGCGAAGATCCGACTCGACGAGCGCTCCCTCGCCACGGCGATCGCGCACCTCGCGGACATCAGCGACCCACTCGCCCGATCCCTCGTCTGGGGCGCGGCATGGGACCAGACTCGCGACGCCGAGACCGCAGCGTCCGACTACATCGACCTGGTGCTGGGCAACATCGGCCGCGAGACGGAGTCGACCACGGTCCGCACGACGCTCGCGCAGCTGCGCACTGCCGCGACGCTCTACGTAACGCCGGACGCGCGCCTGGCCGCCCGCCAGAAGGTCGCAGACGGGCTCTGGGCGCTCGCCGAGGCCGCCGAATCGGGCAGCGACAGTCAGCTGCAGTTCGTCACGGCCTTCGCGAACGCGCTCGTGACGCCCGAGCATGCCGGCATCGTCGGCCGGCTGCGATCCGGCGAGGAGACGCTTCCGGGTCTCGAGATCGACGCCGACCTCAGCTGGCAGCTGCTCGTCGGGCTCGCGACGATCGGTGCGACGGATGCGGCATCGATCGATGCCGCACTCTCGTCGGACAACACGTCGAAGGGCGGCGAGTTCGCGGCGCAGGCGCGTGCGGCGCTGCCCGACTCCGCCTCGAAGAAGGCCGCCTGGGCATCGCTGATCGAGCGCGACGATGCTCCGAACACGATCGTGCGATCCGCTGCGCTCGGGTTCGTGCACCCGGCGGGCGCCGAGGCTCTTCGCGAGTTCGTTCCTGCGTACTTCGACATGCTGGTGCCGATCTGGGAGTCCCGCAGCTACCAGATCGCCCAGTATCTGATCGTCGGCCTGTTCCCCACCGCCATCGCGGATGTCGAACTGCGCGACGCGACGCGTGCCTGGCTGTCCGCCAACCAGGACGCGGCGCCGGCGCTGCGCCGACTCGTGCTGGAGAACCTCGCGGACGTCGAGCGCTCGCTCGCTGCGCAGTCCCGCGACGCGGAGGACTGAGCCCGCTTCTTCGATCAGGCCTCTGCGCGGTGCATCCAGCCCGCGCAGAGGCCTGATCGCTACTCTGGAGGGGATGATTCAGCCATTCGAAGTCGACCCGCCCCCCGAGGATCCGGTGCCAGCCACCGTATGGACGGACTTTCTCGACGTCCTTGCGACAGTCGGGTGGCGGGCGCTGCATGTCGCGATCATCATCGCTTCGTGCGTGATCATCGCCCTCATACTGCGCGTCGTCATCCGTCGAGTGGTGCATCGCATCGTCGACAGCGCCAAGAACAAGGCTGCCGTCGACGACACGCAGGCTTTGGAGCGCTCGCCCCTCGCTGACATGCGTCTCGTGCAGCGCACGCGCACACTCGGCACGATCCTTCAGAACATCGTCAATGTGATGCTCGTCGTGATCGCCGTCGTGCTGATCGTCAACGCTCTCGACAACAGCCTGCTCGGGTCGCTGACGCTGCTCACTGCCGCGGTCGGTGCCGGTCTCGGTTTCGGAGCCCAGAACATCGTCAAGGACGTGCTCAACGGCATGTTCATCGTCGCGGAGGACCAGATCGGAATCGGCGACGTCGTGGATCTCGGTCTCGCCTCGGGCGTCGTCGAATACGTGAGCGTGCGCATCACACAGGTGCGTGACGTGAACGGCACGCTCTGGTACGTCCGCAACGGCGAGGTGCTGCGCATCGGCAACATGTCGCAAGGCTGGGCCAGGGCGATCATCGATCTCGGGGTGCCGGTCGACTCCGATCTCGAGAAGGTCGAGCAGACGATGCTCGACACCGCGCTCGCGCTCTCGAAGGACCCGAAGTGGCGAACCCGCATCATCGAGAAGCCCGAGCTGTGGGGTCTCGAGTCGATCGACGGCGATGCCCTGGTCATCCGTCTCGTCATCAAGGCACGCGCCAATGCCAAGGACGATGTCGCCCAAGAGCTGCGCAAGCGTCTGCGCTCGGCCATGCTCGAGAACGATGTCATGCTCCCGAGCATGACGACGGTCGTCCCCACCGGGCTCGAGGGCGCCCGCCGCGTGCGGGGCGCCAATCCGCCCAAGACCCGACCGAACGCCGTCACCGGTGTTCCCGTCATCCCGGATCGTGGAATCTGGCGGCGCAAGAAGACCAAAGACGACGGGAGCTCCCAGAAGTGACGTTCTACGACGAGGTCGGCGGTCGCGACACCTTCGCGAAGATCGTGTCGGTCTTCTACCGCGAGGTCGCACTCGACCCGGTCCTGAAGCCGATGTACCCCGAGGATGACCTCGGCCCCGCCGAGGAGCGCCTGCTGATGTTCCTCGAGCAGTACTGGGGCGGTCCGACGACGTACGGGGAGACACGCGGACATCCGCGCCTGCGGATGCGCCACATGCCCTTCCACGTCGACCCCGATGCTCGTGACCGGTGGCTGCGACACATGCGAACCGCCCTGGACGAGGCGCAGTTGTCGCCACTCCACGAATCGACGCTGTGGGACTACCTCGAACGCGCCGCGTATGCCATGGTGAACACATTCGAGCCGTCCGGCATCGGCACACCCTCTGCCGGGCGCCCCACGCTCGAGACGCGATCACGTCAGGAATCAACGGAGAGCACATGACGAACAGGCCCCTGTCTGCAGACGTACTGGTCATCGGATGGGGGCTCGCCGGTCTCGTCGCAGCGGGTGAGGCGCTGGAAGCCGGTCGCCGGGTGATCCTGGTCGACCAGGAACCGCGCACGAACCTCGGCGGGCAGGCGTGGTGGTCGTTCGGTGGCCTGTTCCTCATCGATTCCCCTGAGCAGAGGCGGATGGGCATTCGCGATTCGCTCGCCCTCGCCACGCAGGACTGGTTCGGGACCGCTTCATTCGATCGCCCTGAGGACCACTGGCCGCGCCGATGGGCAGAGGCCTATCTGCAGTTCGCCGCCGGGGAGAAGCGTTCGTGGCTACGGGACCGCGGAGTGAGTTTCTTCCCCGTGGTCGGATGGGCCGAACGAGGGGGCTACGGGGCGCTCGGTCCCGGCAACTCGGTCCCTCGATTCCACATCACGTGGGGCACCGGACCCGGTGTCGTCGCGCCGTTCGCCGCCGCGGTCGAGCAGGGCGAGCGCGAGGGCCGGATCACGATCCTCCCCCGCCACCGCGTGACAGAGCTCATCACCACCGACGGAGCGGTCACCGGCGCACGCGGGGCGATCCTGGAATCGAGTCCTGCCGTTCGCGGGGTCGAGTCGTCGCGACAGGCGATCGGTGACTTCGAGATCACCGCGGGCGCCACGATCGTCTCGTCGGGCGGCATCGGGGGAAACCACGACCTCGTGCGCGCCGCATGGCCCGCCAGTCTCGGCGTTCCTCCCGAGCACATGCTGACCGGGGTGCCCGCGTACGTGGACGGATCGATGCACCCCGTCTCAGAGTCGGCCGGTGCGCGTCTCATCAACGGCGACCGCATGTGGCACTACGTCGAGGGCATCACGAACTGGAATCCGGTGTGGCCGTCGCACGGCATCCGCATCCTCCCCGGCCCGTCGTCGCTGTGGCTGGACGCGACGGGCAGGAGACTGCCCGTGCCGCTCTTTCCGGGTTTCGACACGTTGGGCACACTGGCCCACCTCCGCACCACGGGCTACGACCACTCGTGGTTCGTGACCTCTCGTCAGATCGTCGAGAAGGAGTTCGCTCTCTCCGGAAGCGAGCAGAACCCCGATCTCACGGGCAAGGATGTCGGACTCCTCGTGAAGTCCCGGCTCGCCAAGGGACCGACGGGACCGATGCAGGCGTTCCTCGACGAGGGCGAGGACTTCATCGTCGAGAACGACCTCGAATCGCTGCTGGAGCAGATGCAACGGCATCCCGGCGGAGAATCCCTCGACATCGATCACGTGCGACGGGAGATCGTCGCACGTGACCTGGAGATGGAGAACGAGTTCACCAAGGACGCCCAGATCGGCATGCTGCGTTCGATGCGCGGCTACCGCGGCGACAAGCTGATCCGCACCGCATCTCCGCATCGGCTGCAGGACCCCTCGGCCGGTCCGCTTGTCGCGGTCAAGCTGCACGTGCTCACGAGAAAATCCCTCGGCGGCATCAACACCGATCTCGACGGCCGCGCGCTCGGAGCCGACGGTGAGCCGATTCCGGGTCTGTATGCCGCAGGTGAAGCGAGCGGCTTCGGAGGCGGTGGGGTGCACGGGTACCGCGCGCTCGAGGGCACGTTCCTCGGTGGGTGCCTCTTCTCGGGGCGTCAGGCCGGGCGCGCCGTGGCTCGGTGAGCTCACGCTCCCCTACTGTGTGGAGCCCGTCCCTCTGACCGCGGTGAGACCTGTGGCGACGGGCCCGCGAGCGAGCACGTGACCCCGCCGGAACGCGAGTCGCGTCCACCGGCCCGATTGCATCACCGGAACGTCCTCTTCGCCGGAGATGAAGCCGAATGCGTCGGCCGCGAATGCGACTCCGCGCGGCAGGCCGCCGAGGTCCTCGTCGGGCTCACCCCAGATGGCCGCGCGGAGTGCCCGGACGGCTTCCTCCCCCGATCCGGGTGTCGCGCCACGCGCGACGGCACTGATCCCCCACTGCGCGCGCCGAGCGATGACAGATGCTGCCAGAGTAGAGGTCGGCTGCCATTGGCCGCGCGGTGGAGCGACTCCGGCCCACGCGGGTGAGAGCCCCGTCTCCGGCAGGGTCAGCGCGCGCTCATCGTCGGTCGCGGTGAGAGACGACACGACGACATCGCATTCGAGTTCAGGGTCTGCCTGCACGACGCGCATCGCCAGCACCGTCGGAGTCTGATCGAACAGACCGTGGGGCGATAGAGCGGCTCCCGTGAGCGCGAGAACACCGCCCGCGGCCTGCAGCCGGACCCCTTCATCGGAGATGCGGGTGGCTCGCCCGAGGAAGGTCAGAACGTCCTTCGCGGTCTCGGCGTCTGCAAGAAGAAGCTGGTGGGGCACACCCTCTAAACTAGCAACGCCAGCGGCATCCGCAGTCGCGGAAAGGACGTCATGACCGCCGACACCCACGCGATTCGCACCGTCGCTCAGCTCCTCGACGTGCTGGACCTCGATTCGACTCAGGCCCGCACCACCGAGGACATCTTCATCGGCTCTTCCCATCCGATGCCCTCAGGGCGGATCTACGGTGGCCAGGTGCTGGCGCAGAGCCTCCTCGCTGCGGAACGGACGCTTCCGGAGGATCGCGCAGTGCATTCCATGCACGGGTACTTCCTTCGGCCCGGGGACGCGAGCCAGGGCATCACGATCGCCGTCGACCGTATCCACGACGGCCGCTCCTTCTCCACGCGTCGATCGCAGGCTTATCAGAACGGTGTGCCGATCTTCTCCATGATCGCCTCCTTCCAGGACGAGGATCCGGGCATCGAGCACGCGGTTCCCATGCCCGAAGGGATTCCCGGGCCGGACTCTCTGCTGCCTGATGAGCAGCGCGTCGACGGGCTGCCGTCCGGCGTGGTCCGTATGCTCAGCGATCGCGCTGCTGACGTGCGTCATATCGACTCACCGCTGTTCCTGCCGAGCGAGGATTCCCGCGTGCCTCGCCAGGGCGTGTGGATGCGCATGAAGGCGCCGCTCCCGGACGACCAGCGCATTCACCGAGCGGCTCTGGCTTATCTGAGCGATATGACGATCCAGGAGTCCATCCTGCGCGCCCATGGCGTGTACTGGGGGCTTCCCGGGTTGAAAGTGGCGAGTCTCGACCACGCGATGTGGTGGCACCGACCTGCTCGCGTCGACGAGTGGCTGCTCTACCTGCAGGAGTCGCCCAACGCTCGAGGCGGCCGCGGTCTCGCACAGGGACGCATCTACACGCAGTCGGGCGACCTTGTCGCTTCCGTGGCGCAGGAGATCATGGTCCGGGTGCCGGCCGCGGCCTGACATGGCGCCTTCGGGTCAGCGGTGGGTGTACTCGATCGAGGGGCCGACGTATGGCTCCCACGCGTCGCGCATCTCGGGCGTCAGCCGGGTGGGCCGGCCCGTCTTGGCATCCACGAGCACGATGATGGCGGTCGACCTGGCATAGATCGTGCGTGGCTCGGCCGCGGGGTCGTTGTGCACCTCGTAGCAGACCTCGACGCTGGAGCCGCCGAGCTTGCCGAACCACATCTGCACTTCGAGCGGTCGCCGCTGATACGGCACCGGAGCGAGGTACTCGATCTCCTGCCGGGCGATCAGCGTCAGCGTGCCCTCGTCGATGCCTGAGTCGAGCACGGCTGTCGACGGCGCCTGCTCACCGGGACCCGCACGCCAGAACGCGCGCACGCGCGCCTCCTCGAGGAGCTTCAGCATCGAGGTGTTGTTGACGTGATTGAATGCGTCCAGATCGCCCCAGCGGAGGTGGATCGGAATGTGCAGCCGGGGCCCCGGTGTCAGGTCGGACATCGAGCGATCAGTCGCGCGTCAGCTTGCGGTGCGTCGACCGGTGCGGCTTGGCCGCGTCGGCTCCGAGGCGCTGGATCTTGTTCTCCTCGTAAGCCTCGAAGTTGCCCTCGAACCAATACCACTGAGCGGGATTCTCGTCGGTGCCCTCGTACGCGAGGATGTGGGTCGCGATGCGGTCGAGGAACCACCGGTCGTGGGTGATGACCACGGCGCAGCCCGGGAACTCGAGAAGCGCGTTCTCGAGTGAGCTGAGCGTCTCGACGTCCAGGTCGTTGGTGGGCTCGTCGAGGAGAAGCAGGTTGCCCCCCTCCTTGAGGGTGAGGGCCAGGTTCAGACGGTTGCGCTCACCACCGGAGAGCACACCCGCCTTCTTCTGCTGGTCCGGACCCTTGAACCCGAACTTAGAGACGTACGCTCGCGAGGGGATCTCCGTCTTGCCCACGGTGATGACGTCGAGGCCGTCGGAGACGACCTCCCACAGCGTCTTGTCGGGATCGATGTTCGAGCGCGACTGATCGACGTAGCTGATCTTGACCGTCTCGCCGATCTTGAGGTCGCCGCCGTCGAGCGGCTCCAGGCCGACGATCGTCTTGAACAGGGTCGTCTTACCCACACCGTTGGGTCCGATCACGCCGACGATCCCGTTCGGCGGCAGATTGAAGCTGAGCCCATCGATGAGCACTCGGCCGTCGAAGCCCTTCTGAAGCTTCTTCGCATCGATCACGATGCTTCCGAGACGCGGTCCCGCGGGAATCGAGATCTCCTCGAAGTCCAGCTTCCTGGTCCGCTCAGCCTCCGTCGCCATCTCCTCGTAACGCGCGAGTCGAGCCTTCGACTTGGTCTGACGACCCTTCGCGCTGGACCGGACCCACTCCAGCTCCTCCTTGAGGCGCTTGGCGAGCTTCGCGTCCTTCTTGCCCTGGATCTCGAGGCGTTCGCCCTTCTTCTCCAGGTAAGTCGAGTAGTTGCCCTCGTAGCCGATCAGGCGTCCGCGGTCGACTTCGGCGATCCACTCTGCGACGTGGTCGAGGAAGTACCGGTCGTGTGTGATGGCGATGACGGCGCCCTTGTAGGCCTGGAGGTGCTGCTCGAGCCAGAGCACGCTCTCCGCGTCGAGGTGGTTGGTCGGCTCATCGAGCAGCAGCAGATCGGGCTTCTGCAGGAGGAGCTTCGCGAGCGCGACGCGTCGCTTCTCACCGCCGGAGAGCGGGGCGATCGCCGCGTCCCCCGGTGGCGTGCGCAGGGCGTCCATCGCCTGCTCGAGCTGCGAGTCGAGGTCCCAGCCGTCCGCGGCGTCGATCTCCTCCTGCAGAGTGCCCATCTCGGCGAGGAGCGAGTCGAAGTCGGCATCGGGATCTGCCATGAGCATGGAGATCTCGTTGAACCGGTCCACCTTCGCCTTGATGGCGATGCCGTCCTGGATGTTCTCGATCACCGTCTTGGTCTCGTCGAGCTCGGGCTCCTGCATCAGGATGCCCACAGAGAAACCGGGAGACAGCTTCGCCTCACCGTTCGACGGCGTGTCCATGCCGGCCATGATCTTGAGGATCGTCGACTTACCGGCGCCGTTCGGACCCACCATTCCGATCTTGGCACCGGGGAGGAACGCCATCGTGACGTCGTCGAGGATGAGCTTGTCGCCCACCGCCTTGCGCGCACGAACCATCGAGTAGATGTACTCAGCCACCGAAAACCGCTCCTTCTGTTGGCGTCGAAGATCGACACTCCAGCCTACCGGCGATCGCGGAGGGCGCTACCGAACGCCGGTGCGGCCTCTGAAGACACGGGTGAGCGAGTCGCGACTCGTGGCCGGGACACGGGGTGTCACCAGTCGATCGCTCGCGTCGTCCCGACGAGGCAACGGCCCTCGGCCAGCTGGGGCATCACGACCGTGACGGGTTCGCCCGTCGACGGACCCACCTGACCGACGAGGCACTCCGCGTCTCCCCAGCGCACGGCGAACATCAGGCTCTCGACAGGATTCCCTACCGTCGTGACGTCCTGGGTCACCTGCATGGCTGCACGATCGAACCCCGCGGCCGTCAACGCGTCGATGTATGCGCGGCCCGAGGCCCGCTGGTCTGACGCCCAGACACTGCCGGTCACGGCCGCGAAGAGCGGCAGGTTGTCTTCCGCAGTGCCGTCTGCGGCGTACACGGGGGCCGAAGGTGAAGCCGACGGGCTGGGGTCCACAACAGCGTCGGTGGGCCCCGGCGTGGGCGGTGCGGGCGGGCCGCACGAGGTCAACAGCACCACCAGCGTCGCGGCGACTCCTGTGGCGATCGCCGCGCGCGATGCGGAGGAGTCCGGTCGTCGAAGCACGAAACCGAGTCTAGGGGCCTGCTCCTCCGCACGCGTTCGAGCGCACTCCTGAGTGTCCTGCGCGCCCGCGTCATCCGGTGGCGGCATTCAGAAAGTGGTCGGCCCTGGAACAGAGGAGTCCGCGAAGCCATCTTCGACACCCGAGAACTCGCCGTCTCTCGCTGCCCATGACGTGTCGATGTCCGCCACGTCGTCACTCGAGTGTGAAGGCTGCCCGCTGACGTCGCGCGGATCCGTCGCCCCAGCGTCCCTGTGCGAGGCGTCGACGGACGAGCGTGCACTTCGGCGATATGCGGTCGTACCCCACCGGAGGTCGTGGCCGATCGCGTCGGCGTCGATGTCGACACTCGTGCCCTGTTTGCCGTTGTTCTCCCAGGCGCGGATCTT
The DNA here is from genome assembly GCF_030407765.1 of Microbacterium sp. APC 3901. Classification (GTDB taxonomy): domain Bacteria; phylum Actinomycetota; class Actinomycetes; order Actinomycetales; family Microbacteriaceae; genus Microbacterium. Next base: position 142,407 of record NZ_JASDCU010000008.1, on the reverse strand, counting down.
CATCCTGCCTGTCACGATCACGCTGTCACCAGACCGCAGCGAGACTTTCGCGTGTTCCGCCAGCTGACGAAAGGCCGCGACCGAATACCAGTTCGTGGTCACGTCGACCCACGTCTGCGTCGCTTCGTCGAATCGCCGATGCGTGCTCGCGAGTCGGAAGTTCGTGACGGGAATCCCACTGGTGGTTCGGCCCTGAGTGGGATCGGTGGCGACGTTGCCGACGATGGTCACTGTGTCATGCATGTTTCTCTCCTCTGTGCCCGGAGCGTGCGTCCGGATCACCTCAGAGTGCGCCCTGTCGACCCCTCGCCGATGCCGGTAACACGGGCATCGTGAGCAACTCGGATCGGCGTCCTTTTGTGGAGGAGGACTGCGTCGGGGGTGGTCCTCGCCCCAGGCGCGCAATGTCGGTGGTCGGTCATACGTTCGAACCATGAAAGGAGATTCGATGTCTGCCACCATGATCATGTCCACGCCCGAGGTTCCCTACGCGACACCGCAGCTGTCGACCAAGAAGGAGCACCTCGTCCGCGCGTCCGCCCACCTGTGGCGGGTTCAAGACGCGAGAGCGAGAGTCCTCGGGCACCTGCGCCTCGTCCCGGATCCACTCGGGGTTCGCTACCGGGCAGAGCGCCTGCACCTCGCAACTGCGTCGTTCCGACTCGTCGGCGACTTCTGGAGCGCGGACGATGCGGTCGCCGCGCTGCGCAACGGGTGAGTTCGCTGGCCGGTTCAGGTGATGGTGCCCCCGGCAGGATTCGAACCTGCGACCAAGAGATTAGAAGGCTCCTGCTCTATCCCCTGAGCTACGGAGGCGCACAGATCTACCGTACCGCGCCCGACTCGGATGTCAGACCCGTCGATAGGATGGCGAAATGGTATCTGCCTCAGAAAACGACCGCCTCGTCTGGATCGATTGCGAGATGACCGGACTCGATCTGGCCGTCGATGAGCTCATCGAGATCGCCGTCGTCGTCACTGATTTCGAGCTCCGTCCGGTCGACCCTGGCTTCCAGATAGTCATTCGTCCGAGCAGTGCAGCCCTTGAGAACATGAACGACTTCGTGACGAAGATGCACGAGACCTCAGGGCTCATCACCGAGATCCCTCATGGGGTGTCACTGGCCGAGGCCGAAGCGCAGACCCTCGCCTACATCAAGCGGTTTGCCCCGGTCGAACGCAAGGCTCCACTCGCCGGCAACACGATCGGCACAGACCGGATGTTCCTGGCCAAGTACATGAGCCAGGTCGACCAGTGGCTCCACTACCGCAACGTCGACGTCTCGAGCATCAAAGAGCTGTCCCGGCGGTGGTACCCCCGCGTCTTCTTCCAGGCACCCGCGAAAGACGGTGGACACCGCGCTCTCGCAGACATTCTCGAGTCCATCCGCGAGCTGCGGTACTACCGCGAGGCGGTCTTCGTCGACGAGCCCGGGCCCTCGAGCGACGATGCTCGCGACATCGCCGCACGCACCGTGTCAGAGTTCACTCCGAACATGTAATAGACTCGTCTGGTTGCCGATCATGATCGGCACATGGTGGGTATAGCTCAGCTGGTAGAGCGCTGGCTTGTGGTGCCGGATGTCGCGGGTTCGAGTCCCGTTACTCACCCCACACGGAGAAGGTCCGAGTCGAGAGACTCGGACCTTCTCTGATTCACGACCGTTTCGCGCACTCACCCCTACGCAGGTGATCGAGGCACGGTGAGCCACCCATAGGATTGCGGAGTGTCGCTCGCAGTGTGGTTCTCGCTTCTGACCGCCTGCGTGGTGATCAGCTTCACGCCGGGAGCCGGCGCCATCAACACGATGTCGAATGCCCTGAGCCAGGGCTGGCGGCGCTCTATCTGGGGAATCCTCGGACAGCAGCTCGCTCTCATCGTGCACGTGGTCATCGTCGCGGCGGGCGTGGGACTCGTCGTGTCGCAGTCAGAGGTGCTGTTCAACGTGATCAGATACGCCGGTGCGGCGTACCTGATCTTCCTCGGGATACGTCTGATCCTCACCAGACCGAAGCTCCCCGCTGATGACGACGGGCCGACCATCGACCTTCGCGAAGACCACTGGTCGATGATCAGACGGGGATTCTGGGTGAACCTCCTCAACCCGAAGGCAATCGTGTTCTTTCTCGCGTTCATCCCGCAGTTCATCCGGCTGGATGAACCCCAGCTCCCCCAGTACCTCACTCTCATCGGCACGGTCCTCATCGTCGACATCATGGTGATGTGGGGATTCTTCGCGACGGCGGCCCGACCGTTCCGCCGGCTCACGCGATCGGCGCGCGGACAGCGGATTCTGAACAGCGTCTTCGGATTCCTCTTCATCGCCGTCGCCGGTCTCCTCGTCTTCCTGCACTGAGGCAACCCTCCCCCACCCGGCAATAGGCTGGACCTGATGGAAATGGATGCGACGGACTTCGAAGAGCTCGTGATCGACGAGCTCGATCGGCTGCCCGATGAGATGGTCGAGGGGCTGGAGAACGTGGTGTTCGTCGTCGAGGATCGCCCTGAAGACGGAAGCCTCGACCTGCTCGGGCTCTACGACGGACTGGCGCTGACCGAACGCACGCAGTACGGCTCCGGCGAGCTCCCCGACCGAATCGTCGTCTACCGTGAGCCTCACCTGGCTGCATGCGAGACGGAGGACGAGCTGCGCGACGAGATCCACACGACCCTGGTGCACGAGATCGCGCACTTCTACGGCATCGACGACGAGCAGCTCCACACGTTGGGGTGGGCATGAGTCCTCTCGCGACGCCCGATGTGGAAGAACTCGTCGAGCTCTCGGCGGCTCCGCTCGAACCATGGGAGGTCGTCGTGTGGAACGACCCTGTCAACCTGATGAGCTATGTCGTGCGAGTGTTCCGCACATACTTCGGCTACTCCCTGGAGCGCGCGACCATGCTCATGCGCCAGGTCCACCACGACGGGCAGGCGATCGTGGCGACGGGGCCGCGCGAGACGATGGAGGTGCACGCCCAGGCGATGCACGACTACGGACTGTGGGCCACCGTGCGGAAGGCTGCGAGATGAGCGAGTCGATGGTGCGGATCCGCATGGCTCGGGTCGAGGGCGCACAGCTCGCTCAACTGGTCGACGATTTCCGCGAACTCGTCGGAGCGCACCGTGACATCGACGACCCCGCGGTCGCCCGGCTGGTTCCCGATCCCTACCCCGCAGATGAGGATTCGTCCCGCGCCTTCCGCGACGCGACGAGAGATGACCTGCTCGATCGACGCGCGCTGGACGCCGATATCGTCCGCTCCGCGCTCGTAGGCATGCGCGGTGACCTCGGCGAGATGTCGCAGAGCGCCGCGTTCACGGAACACGACCTCGACATACCCCCGTCGGACGTCGACTCCTGGATGCGCACGCTCACCGCGCTTCGTCTCGTCATCGCCGACCGACTCGGTATCGAGAACGATGATGACCATGATCCCGATGACCCGAGGTTCGGAGTCTACGACTGGCTCGGATACCGTCTCGAACTCATCATCGACGCGGCCGACGAACTTCTGTAGAACTACGGCACCTCGATGATCCGGGTCGCGAGTGCGCGGGGATCATCGCGCACGATGTGATCGTCCTCCTGCTGAGCCCAGCGTTCCCAGTGAGGGCGATACGTGTCTCCGTCGCGCGCCAGCGCTCGCGCCTTGCGACCGGCCTCGGCGGACTCGATCCAGACGCGGACATCCGCGATCGCAGCGGTTGCAGGCGTGAGGATCCCACTCCCCTCGAGGAGAACCCCGAGAGCAGGGTCCACTGCATGAGTCTCGGCCTCCGCACCGCTCTCCCAGTCCCATCGTCGCCATTCGCCGAGATACCCTCGGCCGTGCGGGCGGAGGATACCGTCCAGTGCACGCTCCGATCCTTCTCGGAGCCCGTCCCACCCGGGGTAGATCGAGTCCAGAGCGACGAGCTGCACCCGACCAGCGATCGGCCAGCGCGCGACGAGCATACGTGCGAGAGTCGTCTTCCCCGCCCCGCTGCGGCCGTCGATCAGGACGACAGGGTTCGCCGCCGCGAGCGTGTGGATGTCGTCGACGATCAGAGTCGCGGCACGCTCGAGGGCGACAGCGACCGGGTCGTCACTTCTTGAGGGCACGGATGATGCGAGAGAACGCGCGTCCGGTCACCCAGACGAACGGTACCGCGACGACGAGCAGCATCACGATGTTGGGCTCGAAGCGGAGTCCCTCCTCACGGCGTACGTAGACGCCGACCGGCACCGACACGCCGCCTCCGCCGCCGCCCTCGGCGCCGTCACCGCTTCCTCCGCCGAATCCTGAGTAGGTGAACGCCACCGGAGTGATGCTCACGCCGTCGACATCCTGCGGCTCGCCGTACGCGCTCTTCACGCCGAACGAGGCGGCCTGCTTTCCGAGTTCCAATGCAATGTTGGGCATGGCTCCACGCTAGCCCAGGAATCGATCGCGAGAAGGGTCAATCCAGTCCGTGAGCCCGGGGATGCTGTGCGGCACCACGCCCGTCGCTGCGACCGATGTGGCGCGCGCGGCTGATCGTGGCCGTGCCGAATCGTGCGACGGCGTCGTCGACCGCACCCTCGACCCGCCGCCAGTCCTCGTCGTCATCCCAGAGGCCGAAACCACCGCCTCCGGCCGGCCGAAGCTTCTCAGCGCGCACTCCGACCAGACGCACGGGATCCCGTCGTTCGATCTGGTCGAAGAGCGCCTGGGCAGCCTCGCCGATGCGCTGGCCGACCGCGGTGGGCTCGGAGAGCGTCTGCGATCGACTGATGGTGCGGAAGTCGTCGAACCTGATCTTGATCGCGACCGTCGCCGTCTCCCATTCGGCTTTTCGCAGGCGTGCTGCGACGCGGTCGGCCAGGCGCAGGAGCTCTGCCCTCAGAAGAGATCGGTCCGAGATGTCGGTGTCGAACGTCTCCTCATGCCCGATGCTCTTCTCGACACGCTCCGTCTCGACCGAGCGCGGGTCCTCCCCCCGCGCGAGTTCTGCGAGACGCGCGCTCAGGGCCGGTCCGACGGCACGGTCGAGCATCGCCTGAGACGAGGTGCGGATGTCGCGCACCGTGCGGATTCCGCGCGCCTCCAGTGCTTCGGCTGCCTTCGGCCCCACGCCCCACATAGAGCGCACCGGGCGCGGATCGAGGAAGTCTTGAGTGTCGGCGGCCGCGACGATGAGCATGCCATCGGGCTTCGAGACGGTCGAGGCCATCTTCGCCACATGCTTCGTGGCCGCGACTCCGACGCTGCACGTGATGCCCACTTCGTCCTGCACCCGCTCGCGAACGAGTTGCGCGATACGCGCAGGACTGCCCCAGAGCCGCCGGACACCGCGGACGTCGAGAAAAGCCTCGTCGACCGACAGCGGCTCGACCAGTGGGGTGAAGGACTCGAAGATCGCCATCACCTGACGCGAGACCGCCTGATAGCGATGGAAGTGCGGAGGAACGATGCGGGCCGAAGGGCAGAGGCGCAGCGCCTGCGACACCGGCATCGCCGCACGCACGCCGTAGCGACGCGCCTCATAGGAGGCGCTGGAGACCACCGATCGACCATCGGGTGACCCGATGATCAGAGGGAGGCCGCGAAGGCTCGGATCGTCGAGGACCTCGACCGCCGCATAGAACGCGTCCATGTCGACGTGCAGGATGCTCGCGCCGGTGTCGTCGGCATCGGCAGACGACACGATGCGCCCTCTGCCGTCACCGTGTCCCATGAGACCATTCTCCCCCGGACCTCAGACATGGGGTCCGGGGGATCCTGTCACTTCGCAGCGCGCTCGAGGACGAGTTCGCGGACTCGAGCTGCGTCCGCCTGGCCCTTCATCGCCTTCATCACCGCGCCGATCACGGCTCCGGCCGCTTGGACCTTGCCGTCCTTGATCTTGGCGAGCACGTCCGGCTGAGCCGCGAGCGCGTCGTCGATAGCGGCGATCAGTGCGCCATCATCCGAGACGACGGCGAGTCCGCGGGTGTCCACGACCTCCTGCGGCGTTCCCTCGCCGGCGATGACTCCCTCGAGCACCTGGCGAGCCAGCTTGTCGGTGAGTGTCCCGGCGTCGACGAGCTTCTGCAGCGCCGCCACGTTCTCAGGGGAGATCAGCTCGGTGGCATCCTTCTCCTGCGTGTTCGCGAGGCGACTGATCTCACCCGTCCACCATTTGCGTGCAGTGGCAGGGGTCGCCCCGGCTGCGATCGTCGCCTCGACGACCTCCAGGAGTCCACCGTTCCGCACGTCCTGGAACTCCAGGTCGGTGAACCCCCACTCGGCCATCAGGCGGCGGCGCCGAGCCACAGGCTGTTCGGGAAGCTGCGCCCGGAGCTCTTCGATCAGCTCGGCAGCAGGCTCCACGGGGAGCAGATCGGGCTCGGGGAAGTACCGGTAGTCATCGGCATCCGACTTGGGACGACCGGGCGAGGTCGTGCCTGTGTCCTCGTGCCAGTGCCGGGTCTCCTGCGTGATCGTGCCGCCGTCGGCGAGGATCTGCGCCTGCCGCTGGATCTCGTAACGCACGGCGCGCTCGACCGAGCGCATCGAGTTGACGTTCTTCGTCTCGGTGCGCGTGCCGAGCTTCTCCTGGCCGCGAGGGCGCAGCGAGATGTTGGCATCGCATCGGAGGTTGCCGCGCTCCAAGCGGGCTTCCGAGATACCGAGACTGCGCACGATGTCGCGGATGGTCGCGACGTATGCCTTGGCCACCTCGGGAGCGCGGTGCTCGGTGCCGAAGATGACCTTGGTGACGATCTCGACGAGCGGGACGCCTGCGCGGTTGTAGTCGACGAGCGAGTACTCGGCGCCCTGGATGCGTCCGGTGGCACCTCCCATGTGGGTGAGCTTTCCGGCGTCCTCTTCCATGTGCGCGCGCTCGATCGGGATCTGCACGATGGTTCCGTCTTCGAGCTCGACCTCGACCTCGCCCTCGAACGCGATCGGCTCGTCGTACTGCGAGATCTGGTAGTTCTTCCCGAGGTCGGGGTAGAAGTAGTTCTTCCGCGCGAAGCGGCTCGACGGGGCGATCGAGCAGCCGAGTGCGAGACCGAGACTGATCGACGAGCGGATCGCGGTCTCGTTCACGACGGGCAGCGATCCGGGCAGCCCGAGGTCGACCGGTGCGATCAGCGTGTTCGGCTCGGCTGCGTGATAGGCCTCGTTCGCCGGGTTCGGCGCGTCGGAGAACATCTTCGTGTTGGTGTTCAGCTCGACGTGCACCTCGAACCCGAGGACGGGCTCGAACAGCTCGAGCGCCTTGTCGAAGTCCATGAGCTTGGCGGTGGCCATCAGCGGGTCCCTCCCACGAGCTGGGGTGCACGCGTGAGGAGCGGTGCTCCCCACGAATCGACGAGGAGCGTCTCGACCGCAGCGCCGACCTTGTAGAGTCGCGCGTCCTCTCTGGCCGGGGCGATGAACTGGATGCCGACAGGCAGCCCGTCCTCTGCCGCGAGGCCGCTGGGAATCGAGATCCCCGGGACGCCGGCGAGGTTCACCGGGATCGTCGTGATGTCGTTGAGGTACATCTGCAGCGGATCGTCGATCTTCTCGCCGATCTTGAACGCGGTCGTCGGAGCCGACGGAGTCGCGATGATGTCGACCTCGGCGAACGCGTTCGCGAAGTCCTGCTGAATGAGCGTGCGGACCTTCTGGGCGCTGCCGTAGTAGGCGTCGTAGTAGCCGGCCGACAGGGCATAGGTGCCGAGGATGATCCGTCGCTTGACCTCGTCGCCGAAACCGGCATCGCGCGTGGCGGACATCACGTCCTCGACCGTGGGGTTGCCGTCAGGCGTGACTCGCATGCCGAAGCGCACGGAATCGAACTTCGCGAGGTTGCTGGATGCCTCGGCGGGGAGGATCAGGTAGTACGCAGCGACGCCGTACTCGAAGTGCGGTGCGCCGATCTCGACGATCTCGGCACCCTGAGCCTCCATCAGCGCGAGAGCGCTGCGGAACGACTCGGCGACGCCGGGCTGGAAGCCGCTGTCGGGCAGCTCCCGGATGACGCCGACCTTGAGTCCCTTGAGCACGTCTCCGCGTGCACCCTCGCGGGCGGCATCCGCGAACGAGGGCCACTCGTCGCGCAGCGACGTCGAGTCCTTCGGGTCGTGACCGCCGATCGCGTCGTGCAGCAGGCCTGCGTCGAGCACGGTGCGCGTCACGGGTCCGACCTGATCGAGGCTGGAGGCGAGTGCGATGGCGCCGTAGCGGCTGACACCGCCATAGGTGGGCTTCACGCCCACGGTGCCGGTCACGTGCGCGGGCTGACGGATGGACCCGCCGGTGTCTGAGCCGAGCGCCAGCGGAGCCTCGAACGCGGCGACAGCCGCAGCCGACCCACCGCCGGAGCCTCCGGGAATCCGATCGAGGTCCCACGGGTTGCGGGTGGGGCCGTAGGCGGAGTGCTCGGTGGACGACCCCATGGCGAACTCATCCATGTTCGTCTTGCCGAGCGGGATGAGCCCCGCAGCGCGCGAGCGCGCGACGACGGTCGCGTCATACGGCGAGCGGTAGCCCTCGAGAATCCGCGAACCGCTGGTGGTCGGCTGGTCGGTCGTGACCAGCACGTCCTTGATGGCGAGCGGGACACCGGCGATGGGACCGAGCTGCTCGCCCGCCGCCCGCCTGGCGTCGACGGCCGCTGCGGCGTCGAGCGCGCCCTCGTTCACGTGCAGGAACGCGTGCACATCGCCGTCCACGGCGGCGATGCGATCGAGGTGCGCACGCGTGGCCTCGACGCTGGAGATCTCACGACTGGTGAGCTTGTCCGCAAGCTCGGCTGCGGTCATCCGGATGATGTCGCTCACTGTTCTTCTCCCAGGATCGCGGTGACGCGGAACCGGCCATCGGCCTGGTCCGGCGCGTTCTGGAGCACCTGTTCGTGCGTGAGCGTCTCGCCCACCACATCGGGGCGGTAGACGTTGCTCAGCGGGATCGGATGACTCGTCGCGGCGACGTCCGGGCTTGCGACCTCGGACACCTTCGCGATGTTGTCGACGATGGCATCGAGCTGGCCCGTCAAGCGGGTCACCTCGTCGTCGTTGAGCTGGATGCGCGCGAGCACGCCGAGATGGCGCACAAGATCAGGGGTGATTTCAGACACGACCCAAGTCTAGTTGCCGTGCCCGTCGTCTCCCCGCAGTCGCGCGGGGCCGGTCCTATGCTGGGCAGGTGAGCTCGTACCAGCCTCCCCGCCCATGGATCGCCAGCTACGCCGACGGCGTCCCCGACGACCTCGCCCCTGTATCGGGATCGCTGATCGACATCGTCGCGGCCTCCGCTCGCGACTACCCGGACGCCCCCGCGCTGGAGTTCTTCGGCCGCGAGACGACCTATGCACAGCTGCAGGATGCGATCGACCGCGCCGCCGAGGGTCTGCGCGACCTGGGCGTGCGCGCGGGCGATCCGGTGGCGATCGTCCTGCCGAACTGCCCGCAGCACATCATCGCGTTCTACGCGGTGCTCCGGCTCGGTGCCGTGGTGGTCGAACACAACCCGCTCTACACGCCGCGCGAGCTGCGGAAGCAGTTCGAGGACCACGGGGCGAAGCACGCGATCGTCTGGAACAAGGTCGTCTCGACGGTGCAGGAGTTCCCCGTCGACCTCGCGGTGACGAACCTCATCTCCGTCGACGTCACCCGGGCGATGCCTCTCCTCACCCGCGTGGCGTTGCGACTGCCCGTGGCCAAAGCACGCGAGTCGCGCGCGGCGCTCACCGAACGCGTCCGCGGAACCGTCACTTGGGACTCGCTCGTGCAGTCGTCCCCCATTCCGGCGACCCACCTGAAGCCGACGACCGGGGATCTGGCCATCATCCAGTACACCTCCGGCACCACGGGCACCCCGAAGGGCGCCGCGCTGACCCATGGGAATCTGCTCGCGAACGCCGCCCAGTCGCAAGCCTGGGTGCCGTCCATCCAGCGCGGAAAAGGCTGCGTCGTGTACGCGGTGCTGCCGATGTTCCACGCGTACGGCCTCACTCTGTGCCTGACCTTCGCGATGTCGATGGGTGCACGACTCGTGCTGTTCCCGAAATTCGATCCGGACCTCGTGCTCGATGTGATGAAGAAGCATCCGGCGACGTTCCTTCCGCTCGTGCCCCCGATCGCAGATCGGCTTCTCACGGCTGCCGATACCAAGGGCGTGTCACTCGACGGCATCGAGGTCGCGATCTCCGGGGCGATGGCGCTGCCGCACGAGCTGGTGGTTCCGTTCGAGGCCGCGACGCACGGCTTCCTCGTCGAAGGCTATGGGCTCAGCGAGTGCTCCCCCGTCCTGATGGCGAATCCCGTCGCGGACAACCGGGTGCCCGGCACAGTCGGGCTTCCTCTACCCGGCACCGAGTGCCGAGTGGTCGATCCCGAGAACCCGACCGTCGATGTCACGCCCGGCGCAGCGGGCGAACTCCTCGTGCGCGGTCCGCAGGTGTTCTCGGGGTACTACGGCAAACCGGAGGAGACCGAGGCCGTCTTCGTCGACGACTGGTTCCGCACCGGCGACATCGTGACGATCGACGATGCGGGATTCATCCGCATCGTCGACCGCATCAAGGAGCTCATCATCACCGGTGGCTTCAATGTCGCTCCGACCGAGGTGGAGAACGCGCTGCGACAGCACCCGCAGGTCGCGGATGCCGCGGTGGTCGGCCTGCCCAGCGAGCACTCCGGCGAAGAGGTCGTCGCAGCGATCGTCGTGGATCCGGGTACGGACGTGGACGTCGAGGCGATCCGCGAGCATGCGCGCCGGATCCTCACCCCTTACAAGGTGCCTCGCCGTGTCTTCGTCGTGGACGAACTGCCGAAGTCCCTGATCGGAAAGGTCCTTCGGCGGCAGGTCAAGGAGAAGCTCCTCGCTCTGAGCTCCGGGTCCTGAGGGCGCCCTCACAGGCGCGGGAACCCGGGACGCGCTACCCTTGATCAGTGACCCCTGAAGACGCTGTATCCACCGAAACCCCCGAGACCCCTGGATTCGAGGAACTCGGTATCACCGGACCCGTCCTCAAGGCGATCCGCGACCTCGGCTACGAGACCCCCTCCCCCATCCAGGCCGCGACGATCCCGACTCTCCTGTCGGGCCGTGATGTCGTCGGCATGGCGCAGACCGGAACGGGAAAGACCGCGGCCTTCGCGCTCCCTGTGCTGGAGCGCCTCGACGTCTCGCAGAAGACGCCTCAAGCGCTGGTGCTCGCGCCGACGCGTGAACTCGCCCTGCAGGTCTGCGAGGCCTTCGAGTCGTACGCGTCGAAGATGAAGGGCGTGCACGTGCTGCCTGTCTACGGCGGCCAGGGCTACGGCGTCCAGCTGTCGGCTCTCCGGCGCGGCGTTCACGTGATCGTCGGAACCCCCGGTCGCATCATGGACCACCTCGCCAAGGGCACGCTCGACCTGTCGCAGCTGCAGTACCTGGTGCTCGATGAGGCCGATGAGATGCTCAAGATGGGCTTCGCTGAAGACGTCGAACAGATCCTCGCGCAGACACCCGCCGAGAAGCAGGTCGCCCTGTTCTCCGCGACGATGCCCCCGCAGATCCGCCGCCTCGCTCAGAAGTACCTGCGCGAGCCCGAAGAGATCAGCATCAAGTCGAAGACCGCGACGGGCACGAACATCACGCAGCGCTACCTCGTGGTGTCGTACGCGCAGAAGGTCGATGCGCTGACGCGCATCCTCGAGGTCGAGAACTTCGACGGCATGATCGTCTTCGTCCGCACCAAGAACGAGACAGAGACGCTCGCCGAGAAGCTGCGTGCCCGTGGATACTCGGCCACCGCGATCAACGGCGATGTGGCGCAGGTGCAGCGTGAGCGCAGCGTGAACCAGCTCAAGGACGGCAAGCTCGACATCCTCGTGGCGACGGACGTCGCAGCCCGCGGTCTCGACGTCGAGCGCATCAGCCATGTCATCAACTTCGACATTCCCACCGACACCGAGTCCTACGTGCACCGCATCGGCCGCACCGGACGTGCTGGACGCAAGGGTGACGCGATCAGCTTCATCACCCCGCGCGAGCGTTACCTGCTCAAGTCGATCGAGAAGGCGACCCGCCAGCAGCCGACGCAGATGCAGTTGCCGAGCATGGACGACGTCAACACCACGCGTCTCGCGCGTTTCGACGATGCGATCACCACCGCGCTCGGCGACGGCCCGCGGATCGAGAAGTTCCGCGACATCATCGCCCACTATGTGCGCAACCACGACGTGCCGGAGGCCGATGTGGCCGCAGCGCTCGCGGTCGTCGCACAGGGTGACACTCCGCTGCTGCTCGACCCGTCGGATGACCCGCTGACGAAGGCCGTCGAGTTCGACAACCGTCCGCCGCGCGAACGCAACACCCGTGACCAGCGCGAGACCCGCGAGCCTCGCGAGCGCCGGGGACGGGGCGACTACAAGCCCTACCGCATCGAGGTCGGTCGCCGTCACCGCGTCGAGCCTCGTCAGATCGTCGGCGCACTCGCCAACGAGGGCGGCCTCGGCCGCGACGACTTCGGCGCCATCAACATCCGGCCGGACTTCACGGTGGTCGAGTTGCCCGCGAATCTCGACTCCTCGGTGCTCGACAAGCTCAGGGACACCCGCATCTCGGGTCGACTGATCGAGATCAAGCCCGACCGCGGCCCGGCATCCCGACGCAACGACGGACCGCGTGATTCTGCGGGCAGCCGCGACGAGCGTTCGCGGTACGACCGCAACGACCGTCCGGCGCGCACCGACGACCGCGGCGAGAAGCCGTTCCGCAAGCCGCGCCACAAGGACTGATCCGCCACATGCACATCGAGCGCGCGAGACCCCGAACGATGTTCAGGGTCTGGCGCGCTTGAAGTGGATGGACAGAGCGGCCGACGACGCTGACAACAGCACATGACGGAAGCGTGATCGCGTCAGGCGCCTGACGCTCCTGTCGCCCCACTGCGCGCCAGGCGCGCGGCGACATCCAGGAGTGACTCCGGACGGGCGAGCAGCGATCGCTGCTCCGGGTGGTCGATGAGGTGCTGCAGCAGTCTGTGGGCGCCGTCGACTGTGGGAGCCCAGTACCCACCGACATGGTGACGACTCAAGGGGGCGCTGGTCGATTCCCCATCGATCAGCACGTCGACCGTGCCGTCGTCGGGGTCCATTCCGAGATCGGAGAGAGCGAGGAACGTCAGCGCACCGATCACGATGGTGCTGACGAGCCCCGGCAGCCGGAACCGCGTCACGGGCACGTCGAGCAGCACCCGTTCGACCTCGGTCCACGGGACGATGCCGCGATTCTCACTGCCTTCCCGGAAGAGCAGCGCGTCGGGCGTCAGACGCAGATGGTGCCTGCCCGGATCGCCGACGGCCAGCGCGCCGGGAACGACGATCAACGGTCCGTAGCGCTTCATCCCAGCGCGCCCGGTCCTTCGGTCACGAGCACGTGAAACTGGGCGGCGTCGAGGATTCGGATGCCGAGTTCCTCGGCCTTGCCGAGCTTCGACCCCGCCCCCGGCCCCGCCGCGACGAAGTCGGTCTTCTTGGAGACGCTCGATGCCGCCTTGCCGCCCGCCTTGATGATGGCCTCCTGCGCGCCGTCACGCGTGTAGCCGTCGAGCGAGCCCGTCGCGACGACGGTGAGCCCCTCCAGCACGCCGCCTTCGACCACCGCCGCACCCGGGCCCGGGTGCCCTGGCGTGGACCACTGGACTCCGGCTTCGGCCCACCGATGCACGATCTCCTGGTGCCAGTCGACTTCGAACCACGCGAGCAGCGAGTCGGCGATGATGCCTCCGACCCCCTCGACCGCAGCGAGCTCGTCGCGGGAGGCTGCGCGGATGGCATCGAGGGAGCCGAACCACTGCGCGAGTGCTCGTGCAGCAACGGGTCCGACATGACGGATGTTGAGCGACACGAGAAGTCGCCACAGGTCCTTCGTCTTCGCCTTCTCGAGCTCGGCCAGGAGGGTGAGGGCCTGCGACGACGGCTGCGGCCCCTCGAGGCCGGATTTCCTCTCTGCTGCCGTGGGATTGCGGCGGAACGGCGCTCGTGTCTTCACCAGCCCGTCATCGTCCTCCTTCGGCAGCCCCGTCTCGGCGTCGCGGACGAACAGCTCGATCGGCACGATCTCTTCGAGCGTGAGCGCGAAGAGTCCTGCCTCGGTCTCGAGGGGCGGGACGGCCGGCGACGTCGGCTGGGTGAGCGCCGCGGCAGTGACCTCGCCGAGAGCCTCGATATCGAGCGCGCCCCGTGACCCGATGTGCTCGACGCGACCGCGCACCTGCGCAGGACACGATCGCGCGTTCGGACACCGCAGGTCGATGTCCCCCTCTTTCATCGGACGCAGCGGAGTGCCGCACTCGGGGCACTCCACGGGCATCACGAACTCGCGCTCCGTGCCGTCGCGCTTGTCTACCACGGGACCGAGCACCTCGGGAATGACGTCGCCCGCTTTGCGCAGCACGACCGTGTCGCCGATGAGCACGCCCTTCGCCTTCACGACGTCCTTGTTGTGGAGCGTCGCCTGCCTCACCACCGAGCCAGCCACCTGCGCGGGAGCCATCACCGCGAACGGCGTGGCCCTGCCTGTGCGGCCGACCGAGACGACGATGTCGAGGAGCTTCGTCTGCACCTCTTCCGGCGGGTACTTGTAGGCGATCGCCCAGCGCGGAGCACGGCTCGTGGCTCCGAGTTCATCGTGCAGAGAGAGCTCATCGACCTTGACGACGATGCCATCGAGTTCATGCTCGATGTCGTGGCGGTGCTCGCCGAAGTACTCGACGAACGCGGCGACCTCGTCGACGCTCGTGCAGACCTTGGTGTGAGGGCTCGTCGGCAGACCCCACTCTGCGAGCTGCTCGTACACCTGGCTCTGCGCCGCGACGGGTGGGTTCTGCCACGCGCCTATTCCGTGCACGTAGAGAGCGAGCGATTCGATGCGCAGCATCCCCGCCTCGAGCTCGAGACCGTTCTTCTTATCTATCTGCTGCCGGAGGCCACCGCTCGCCGCGTTCCGCGGGTTGGCGAAAGAGGGGAATCGACGGGCGGCGGCCGTTCTGGCCTTCTCTTCGTCGAAGGACTTCTTCGCCCCGGCTCGTGCCTCCCATCGCGCGTACGCGTCGTCGTAGGCTCGCTCGCGGAACTCGGCCTGAGCCGCGTTCAGACGCTCGAACGCGGCGACCGGGATGAACACCTCACCGCGTACTTCGACGATCGAAGGGTGGCCCGTGCCGGCGAGCTCGAGAGGGATCTCGGGCAGCCGCAGCGCGTTCTCGGTGACGATCTCGCCGACGCGGCCGTCGCCACGCGTCGCCGCCGAGGTCAGTCGGCCGTTCTCATAGCGGAGGTTGATCGCGAGACCGTCGATCTTGAGCTCGGTCAACCAGTCGACGTCGCGGCCTGCCGAGGCCCGTGTCTTCGCTGCCCATTCCCTCAACTCATCGATGGAGAACACGTTGTCGAGGCTCAGCATCCGCTCGGCGTGCTCGATCGTCGCCAGGCCAGTGGCTTCGGCGGCGCCCACCATCTGCGTGGGCGAGTCCTGCCCCTGGAGCTCGGGGTGCAGGCGTTCGAGCTCTTCGAGCCTGCGCATCCAGCCGTCATACGTCGCGTCATCGACCAGTGATGTGTCGCGCCCGTAGTACGCGTCCTTCGCTTCGAGGATGCGATTGGTCAGCTCGTCCGCTTCGACACGGGCGTCTTCCAACGAGATGTTCTCCGGCACCCCGCAAGTCTACGAGCGGCCACCGACATCCCGAGGGAGGCGCTACGCGTCGACCGGTACCGCAGACACCGTGCGGTCGATCGTGAACTGACCGAGCACGCGAGTGCCGACGTACAGTACCGCTGTCTGCCCCGGCGCGACCCCGTTCAACGGCTCCTCGGGTACGACTCGCACGCCGTCGGACGAGACGAACGCCCGAGCGACCTCGGGTTCGGCATGAGCACGGATCTGCACCTCGCAGTCGAACTCGGTGTCCACGGGAGCTGCTCCCGCCCAGCTGAATCTCTCACCCGCTATCTCGCGGATCGCGAGCGCCTCCTTCGGCCCGACCACGACCGTGTTCGAGACCGGACGCACTTCGAGGACGAATCGCGGCTTGCCGTCCGCCGCCGGAACACCGAGCTTGAGCCCGCGACGTTGCCCCACTGTGAAGGCATGGGCACCCTCGTGCGCGCCCACCACCTCACCCGTGCGGTCGACGATCTCACCCGTCGCGGTGCCCACCTTCTCAGCCAGCCAACCGCGCGTGTCGCCGTCGGGGATGAAGCAGATGTCGTGGCTGTCGGGCTTCTGCGCGACAGTCAGCCCGCGCTCCGCGGCCTCTGCTCTGACGACGGCCTTCGACGGTGTCGTGCCCAGGGGGAAGTAGGTGTGAGCCAGCTGCTCGGCCGTCAGCACGCCGAGCACGTAGGACTGATCCTTCGCATTGTCAGCCGCGCGATGAAGCTCGAGGCCCGCCTCGGTGGGAACGAGGGTGGCGTAGTGCCCCGTGCACACCGCGTCGAAGCCGAGCTCGATCGCCCGCTCGAGAAGAGCCGCGAACTTGATCTTCTCGTTGCAGCGCATACAGGGGTTGGGAGTGCGCCCCGCCTGGTACTCCGACACGAAGTCGGCGATCACGTCTTCACGGAACCGCTCTGAGAAGTCCCAGACGTAGAAGGGGATTCCGAGGAGATCTGCTGCGCGGCGCGCATCGAGCGCGTCCTCGATGGTGCAGCAGCCTCTGCTTCCGGTGCGGAGGGTGCCGCCTGCACGGGACAGCGCGAGATGCACTCCGACGACGTCATGCCCCGCTTCCACGGCACGCGCGGCCGCGACTGCGGAGTCCACCCCGCCACTCATGGCCGCAAGAATCCTCATACGACCAGTCTACGAGCGTGCAGCTGAGCCGGCGCCGGAAGCCCTCGCATAGGCGTCGGCGATCGACGCGAGTACCGCGTCGACGTCAACGTCCGTCGAGGTTCGGCCCAGCGAGAAGCGGAGCACGCTGCGTGCATCCTGCTCGCTGCGTCCCATGGCCATCACCACGTGCGACGGCTCTGCGACCCCCGCCTGACACGCCGATCCGGTCGATGCGGCGATCCCCGCCATGTCGAGCAGGAACAGCAGGCTCTCCCCCACCGCGCCGGGGAACAGGACGTGCGCGTTTCCCGGGAGCCGCCGCGAGGAGTCGCCCAGCAGCACTGCGTCGGGCACCCGGGTCAGGATGCCGGAGATCAGCCGATCGCGCAGAGCCGCCAGTCGAGTCGACTCCGACTCCCGCTCCGACTCGGCGAGTTCGATAGCCGTGGCGAACGCCGCTGCCCCTGCGACGTCTTGCGTCCCCGCACGGAGGCCTCTCTGCTGCGCGCCCCCGCGAAGGAGCGCCGAGAGCCGGGCGGAGCGAGCGACGACCAACGCACCGACGCCGACAGGCGCCCCGATCTTGTGTCCTGCGACGCTCATCGCCACGAGACCGACCGCATCCGGGGCATCGCCCCTCAGCGCTCGGAAGGAGAGCGGAAGATGACCGAGCGCCGACACAGCATCGAAGTGGAGGGGAACGAGACTAGCCGCGGCAGACGAGGACAGCTTCGCGGCGTCGTTGATCGTCCCCGCCTCGTTGTTGGCGACCAGCGCAGTGGCCAGCGCCGCACCCGGAAGCTGAGCCGCGAATTCCCCCGAGTCGATCTCCGCTGTGCGATATACCGGTACAGCACGGAGCAGCGCTCCCGCCCCGATCAGCGCCTCGACGGTATCCATGGTGGCGTGATGCTCGGCATCCGGCATCACGATGGCATCTGTCCCCGGCTGACGCGCCTGCCACAGTCCCTGCAACGCGAGATTGATCGACTCCGTGCCACCAGAGGTGAAGACGACTTCGATGGGATCGCAGGCGAGCACAGCAGCCGAGCGCTCTCGCGCCTCCTCGAGCAGACGCCGGGCCCCCTGCCCCGCGCTGTGCGTCGACGACGCGTTGCCCACGATCGCGCTCGCGTCGACCCACGCCTGACGCGCTTCTGGACGCATCGGTGTCGTAGCCGCGTGATCGAGATAGTGCCGCATCCCTCAACTCTCCCCCATTTTCGCGCTGTCGGTGCGCACATGGAACTGAGTGCTCGGTGTCCTGGGACCCGAGTGCAGACCTCTAGTGTGTACTCATGCCCGCGATCCGAGACATCACCGTGCCCGGCGGTACTGCACTCGACAACCTCGGCGTTCGCCTTCACGACGGCGTCGGTACCCTCCGCGTCTGGTCGCAGAACGCGTCCTCCATAGAGCTCGTCGTCTTCGATGCCACCGACCTCGACTGGGTGGTCGATCAGGTCGACCTCGCCCGCCTTCCCGGCGGTATCTGGGAGGTGACCACCGAACTGCTCCGACCGGGCACCCGATACGCGATCCGCGTCGGAGGCCCGCACGGTCCGGGGAACACGTTCAACCCCGAGACACTCCTGCTCGATCCCTATGCCCGTGGTCTTGCCCAAGGCGACGGCTACGAGGAGTGGCGCTCGGTCGTGATCGTCGACGGGTTCGACTGGGGCGACTCCGTCAAGCCGCGAATCCCGCTCGATCGGACCGTGATCTACGAGGGGCATCTGAAGGGCCTGACCAAACGACACCCGGATGTACCACCCGCTCTGCACGGCACGTACGCCGGACTCGCCCACCCGGCCATGATCGAGTACTTCCACTCGCTCGGCATCACCTCGATCGAGCTGCTCCCCGTTCAGGCGTTCGTGCCGGAACCCCGGTTGCTCGAGCGCGGCCTCACGAACTACTGGGGCTACAACACACTCAACTTCTTCACACCGCACAACGCCTACGCGTCCGAGGACGCACGCAAGGGCGGCCCTGAGGCCGTTCTCGCCGAGTTCAAGGGCATGGTGCGTCTGCTCCACGAGGCAGGACTCGAGGTCATCCTCGACGTCGTCTACAACCACACCTCGGAAGAAGGCCTCGGCGGCCCTCGCTCGAGTCTGCGCGGCATCGACAACGCCAGCTACTACCGACAGGATGCGTCCGGCGCGTACATCGACACGACGGGCTGCGGCAACACGCTCGACACCTCGACCGATGCCGGCGCCCGACTCGTGCTCGACTCGCTCCGGTATTGGGCGCAGGAGATGCAGATCGACGGATTCCGGTTCGACCTCGCCGCAGCGATCGCCCGCGACGCCTCGCACACATACACCCCTGATCACCCGCTGCTCACGGCAATCGCGAACGATCCGATCCTCAAGGAGACGAAGCTCATCGCCGAGCCGTGGGACGTCGGCATGGGCGGCTGGCAGACGGGGAACTTCCCCGCGGGCTGGCTGGAGTGGAACGATCGTTACCGCGACCGCGTGCGCAACTTCTGGCTGAGTGACATCGACTACGCGCGCCGCGCCTCCGCTCCCGTCGGCATCGGCGGCTTCGCCACGCGTCTCGCAGGCTCCTCCAACACCTTCGCCGACGAACGGGGCCCGCTCGCGAGCATCAACTTCGTCACTGCGCACGACGGGTTCACCCTGCATGACCTCGTGTCGTATGACGTCAAGCACAACGAGGCGAACGGGGAGCAGAACCGCGACGGCGCCGACATGAACCGCGCGTTCAATCACGGCATCGAGGGGCCGACCGACGACCCGGCAATCCTCGCCGCCCGTCGGAAGGCGATGCGCAACCTGCTCGGCACCTTGCTGCTGTCTGCGGGGATCCCGATGCTCACCGCCGGCGATGAGGTGGGACGCACCCAGCGCGGCAACAACAACGCCTACGCCCAGGACTCGTCGATGACCTGGCTCGGATGGGACGAAGAGCCGTGGCAGGAGGATCTGCGCGCGCACGTCGCTCGGCTCATCCGGCTCCGTTCCGAGAACCCCGCTCTGCGGCCGAGCCGGTATGCCCGACTCGGCGAGCACATCCCCAACGCGTCCGTCATGGACTGGTTCGACCAGAACGGCGAGACTATGGAGAGCGAGCAGTGGACGGACCCCGGGAACCGAACGCTGCAGTACGTCGCTGCCTCGACCCCCGATCGTGAGGCAGCCAATCGGATCCTCCTCATCGTGCATGGCACCGAGTCACCGATCGATGTGCGCCTCCCCGAGGAGCTCGAGGACGCGACGCGCTTCGTCTCGCTGTGGTCGAGTGCCGACGACCGCCCGGATGCCGATGGCGAGGTGTTCGCCCCGGGCGACATCCTTCCCATTCCCGGCACCTCCATGCGACTCTTCCGCGTGGAATGACGGGCGGCGCGCCGGTGCCTTCTGCGAGCTACCCGCTCGCCTTCGGGAGCGGTACATTCGGGGGGTGGCCGCACGAATGAGCAGCACCAGTCCGAAGGCTCTCCGAAGCCCCGCGCAGATCCCGTCCCGCCCGTTGGGTGCCGTCTCAGACGGCGACGGGCTCGTCACGGCGCGCATTCCACTGGTCGGTGGTACCCCGGCCGTGCCGGGCGGTTTCGCACCCAAGGCCTTCGTCGGCGAGGTGGTTCCGTTCACCGTTGTCGCGTTCCGCGAGGGGCATGACCTGATCGGCGTGCAGGTCCGGTTGACCTCGCCCGACGGCGACGAGACCCTGCACCGCCTCACCCCGTTCCTGGATGGGAGCGACCGCTGGGGTGCCGAGATCGCGATCGACCTGCAGGGTCGCTGGACCTTTCGCTTCGAGGCGTTCTCCGACGACTTCGCGACCTGGGCTCACGCCGCCGAGGTGAAGGTCGCCGCCGGCGTGGATGTGCCGGTGATGGCGGCGCTCGGAGCCGAGCTGCTCACGCGAGCAGCAGCCGAGAAGGACCGTCCTGCAGCCCAGCGCAGACGTCTCACCGACATCGCCGCGGCGCTGACCGGCGGGGATGCGGCGACCACCACCGCAGCCTCGACCGATGCAGAGCTCGCAGGTTTCTTCCGAGACCGGCCCCTGATGACACTGCGATCGAGCTCGGCGGCGCGCCCACTGCTCGTCGAGCGGACCGCGGCAGGCGTCGGTGCCTGGTACGAGTTCTTCCCGCGCTCCGAGGGCGCGAAGCGCCTCAAGGACGGCACCGTCAAGAGCGGGACGTT
The DNA here is from genome assembly GCF_030407765.1 of Microbacterium sp. APC 3901. GTDB lineage: Bacteria > Actinomycetota > Actinomycetes > Actinomycetales > Microbacteriaceae > Microbacterium. The sequence goes on along the minus strand of NZ_JASDCU010000008.1, from coordinate 121,456 downwards.
CAGAACGGCCGCCAAGCGTCTTCCCGCCGTCGCCGCCATGGGATTCGACGTCATCTATCTGGTGCCCGTCCATCCGATCGGAACGACGAACCGCAAGGGCCGGAACAACACGCTCACGACCGAACCGGGCGACCCGGGTTCGCCGTATGCGATCGGATCCGCCGACGGCGGTCACGACGCGATCCACCCCGAGCTCGGCAAGCCGGCAGACTTCCGCGCCTTCGTTCGGGCCGCGAGGAACGAGGGGCTGGAGGTCGCTCTCGATCTCGCTCTGCAGGCGTCTCCGGATCACCCCTGGGTCGATGAGCACCCGGAGTGGTTCACGACCCTCCCCGACGGCACCATCGCTTACGCGGAGAACCCCCCGAAGAAGTACCAGGACATCTACCCCCTGAACTTCGACAACGACCCCGCCGGCATCTATCAGGAGATGCTGCGCATCGTGCAGCATTGGGTACGCGAGGGCGTGAAGATCTTCCGGGTCGACAACCCGCACACGAAGCCTCTGCAGTTCTGGGAGTGGCTCATCGCGACCGTGAATGCACAGGACCCCGACGTGATCTTCCTCGCAGAGGCTTTCACGCGCCCTGCAGTGATGCGCGCTCTGGCCGCCGTAGGGTTCCAACAGAGCTACAGCTACTTCACCTGGCGCAACACCAAGGCGGAGCTCGAGGAGTTCCTCACCAGCGTCTCGCACGAGACCAGCGACTACATGCGACCGAACCTCTTCGTGAACACGCATGACATCCTCACCGAGTATCTGCAGTTCGGCGGACGCGCGGCATACCGGATCCGCGCATGCATCGCGGCCACCGCTGCTCCCGTGTACGGCGTGTACGCAGGTTACGAACTGTTCGAGAATGTCGCGCGCCCCGGTTCCGAGGAGAACATCGACAACGAGAAGTACGAGTTCAAGTTCCGCGACTGGGAGGGCGCAGAGGCTGCCGGCGACTCGCTGGCTCCTCTCCTGCGCCGGCTGAACGAGATCCGCACCGCGCACCCGGCTCTCCGTCAGCTCCGCAACCTCTCCGTGCATTGGAGCGATGACGACTCCGTCCTCGTCTACAGCAAGCATCTCGACGCAGCCTTCACCGGCACCGGTCAGTCCGACACGATCCTCGTGATCGCCAACGTCGATCCGCACTCCGTCCGCGAGACCACCGTCCATCTCGACACGACGATCTGGGGTGTGCCCCCGGGCGAGCAGTTCGAGGTGGAAGACCTGCTGACCGGCGACGTCTGGACGTGGGCAGACCACAACTACGTGCGCCTCGACGCCTTCGCCGAGCCGGTGCACATATTGAAGGTGAGGAGACGAGCATGAGCTACGTCGAAGATGCGGCGAAGTCGTCGGACTGGGCCGCAGTGGCGTCCGGTGAGCACCACGACCCGCACGCCGTGCTCGGCTCGCATCCGTTCACGGACGCGAGCGACCGCACAGTCACGGTGATCCGCGCCCGTCGTCCGCTCGCCTCATCGGTCGAGGCTGTGTTCGAAGACGGGAGCCGTCTCGCTCTCGAGCACGTCGCGCACGGCATCTGGGAGGCACAGCACGACGGACCGCCGGTTCCATATCGGCTCGCCACCGCCTACGGCGACGACGACGAGACGATCAGCGGAGACCCGTACCGCCACCTGCCGACGCTCGGCGATGTCGATCTGCACCTGATCGCAGAGGGACGCCATGAACGGCTGTGGCAGGCGCTGGGCGCGCACGCTCGAGTCGCTGACGGTGAGAGCGGCGTCGCCTTCGCGGTCTGGGCTCCCAACGCCACAGCCGTTCGCGTCGTGGGCGACCACAACGGATGGAACGGCGAGTCCCACGCGATGCGCTCGATGGGCGTGAGCGGCATCTGGGAGCTGTTCATCCCCGATCTCGCGGTCGGAACGACCTATAAGTACGAGATCCGCACGCGTCAGGGCTCGTGGATCTTCAAGGCCGACCCGATGGCCCAGGCCGCGCAGATTCCTCCCGAGACGGCATCCGTCATCACGCAGTCGACCTATGCCTGGTCGGACGGCGCGTGGATGACCCGCCGTGCAGCGACCCATGCGGTCGCCCAGCCTCTGTCTGTCTACGAGGTGCACCTCGGGTCCTGGCGCGGAGGCCTGAGCTACCGCGACGCTGCCGAGCCGCTCATCGCGCACGTCAACGAGGCTGGTTTCACGCACGTCGAGTTCATGCCGCTCGCAGAGCACCCGTTCGGTGGCTCCTGGGGTTACCAGGTCAGCGGGTACTACGCGGCGACGAGTCGGTTCGGCACCCCGGATGATCTGCGATACCTGATCGATCGACTTCACCAGGCGGGGATCGGCGTGATCATGGACTGGGTGCCCGGGCACTTCCCCAAGGATGCCTTCGCCCTCGCGAAGTTCGACGGACAGCCGCTGTACGAGCACCCCGACCCTCGGCGCGGTGAGCACCAGGACTGGGGAACCCTCATATTCGACTACGGCCGTCCCGAGGTGCGCGGCTTCCTGGTCGCCAACGCCCTCTTCTGGCTGAGCGAGTTCCATGTCGACGGCCTTCGGGTCGACGCGGTGGCCTCGATGCTCTACCTCGACTACTCACGCGACGAAGGCGAGTGGGAGCCGAACATCCACGGGGGCAGAGAGAACCTCGAGGCCATCCGGTTCCTGCAGGAGGTCAATGCGACCGCCTATCGCCTCCACCCCGGCGTGCTGATGATCGCGGAGGAGTCGACCAGCTTCCCCGGCGTCACCGCACCGACCGACCACGCGGGACTCGGGTTCGGATTCAAGTGGAACATGGGCTGGATGAACGACTCCCTCCAGTACATCGAACGCGACCCGATGTACCGCTCGCACCACGAGGGCGAGATGACGTTCTCCTTCGTCTACGCGTTCGGAGAGAACTATCTGCTGCCGATCAGCCACGACGAGGTCGTGCACGGCAAGGGCAGCCTTCTCGCGAAGATGCCCGGCGACCACTGGCACAAGCTCGCGAACGTTCGCGCCTACCTCGCGTACATGTGGGGTCACCCTGGCAAGAAGCTGCTCTTCATGGGGCAGGAGTTCGGGCAGTTGGCGGAGTGGTCCGAATCCCGCGAGCTCGACTGGTGGCTGCTTGAGCAGCCGTCGCATATGCAGCTGCAGAGTTTCGTCGGACAGCTCAATCACACTTATCGCGCCCAGGCTCCACTGTGGGAGCGAGACAACGACGGCTCGTCGTTCGCGCGTCTCGGTGCTCCCAGCTGGGACCCGAACGTGATCGCGTTCGAGCGCCGTGATGCGCATGGCGGCCGTGTCGTGGTCATCAGCAACTTCGCTGGCATCGAGCGCAGCGGCCACCACCTCGCTCTGCCGGTCGCCGGCGTATGGCAGGAGATCCTCAACACGGATGCCGCAGAGTACGGCGGCCGCGGATCAGGCAACCTCGGCATGGTCGTCGCGCACTCAGAAGAGGGCGGACCCGCTGTGGCGACTGTCACGATCCCCGCGCTGTCCACCATCTGGCTGCGTCACGAGGGCGAGCCTCACGTGCCCACGATCAGCCACGGCTGATCCGTCGCGACTGACTGGCTACGGCTGACCGCTCCTCAGGGCCGGTCAGCCGTAGCCCCAGGTCAGAAGAGCAGCGAGGAAAGCCTGTTGCGGGCGGCGATGACGCGAGGATCCGCGGCACCGATCAGGCCGAACAGCTCGATCAGACGCTCACGAACCGGCGTCCGCTCGTCCGACGGCAGCTGCGCGAACAGGTCGAGCAGCCTCCCGAACGCATCCTCGACGTGGCCGCCGGCGAGGTCGAGATCTGCGACGTCGAACTGCGCCTGGATGTCTCGGGGCGCAGCCGCAGCTGCGGCCCGTGCGTCGTGCAGGTCGAGCTTCTGGACACGGTGGAGCAGTCGCACCTGCCCCAGACCGGCGATGGCGTCCTCGTCGCGAGGGTTCTCTGCGAGGGCCTTCTCATACGCCACGATCGCCGCGGCGTAGTCGCCCGCCTCGATGGCAGCGAAAGCCTCGGCGTGCAGCGGCGGCATCGGGGGTTCCTCTGGCGCTTCCTGCCCCTCGGGCTGCTCGCCGACGTTCAACGTGCCCGTCACGCCGTTCTGAGCCGCGAGCTGGAGCAGCTGCGCGAAGACTTCCCTGACCTGCTGCTCGGCAACCGCACCCGTGAACATCGGGACCGGCTGACCGGCGATGAGCGCCACGACCATCGGGATCGACTGTGCGCGGAAACCCTGGGCGAGCTGCGGGTTCGCATCGACGTCGACCTTGGCGAGGAGGACTCTGCCGCCCAGTTCGCGCGCCACCTTCTCGATGATCGGGCTCAGCTGCTTGCAGGGGCCGCACCATTCCGCCCAGAGGTCGACCACCACGGGCACTGTGCGCGAGAGCTCGAGGATCTGGCCGAACGACTCGTCGGTCGCATCGACGACGATGTCAACGGCCCCGGCACCGGCAGCGGCGGGGCTCTGCGCCGGCGCAGTCGGTGCTGTCGGGCGGTTGCGCAGAGAGGAGAGGTCGACGGCTCCTCGGAGCGCGGCGGGAGAGATATCGGTCACTTGATCACCTCGACGGAGAGAAGGTCCTGTCGGACAGCCAGGAGTCGGATCTGCTCCGTCGAGCCCTGCGCGGGAACGGAGAAGAACAGCTGGAATTCGTACTTGGTCGTCACGCCCTTGGCGGATTCGCTCACACCCGTCAGGGCTTTGGCCTGAGCGTTGTCACCGAAGCGGATCACGGCGTCTGCCGACGTCGGCGTCACCGACTCCGTGTCGACGAGAGAGACAGCCACGATCGCCCCGCTGTCGAGCGTGGCCATCGACACCGGTGCGGAATCTGCGGGGATCATGTCGAACGCGGTCTGCGACGTCTCGGCGGCGCCGTTGTCCGCGAGGTTCTGCACGACGGCCTGGCGGCTGTCGCGAATCGACTGGGCGAGATTCTGAGAGATCTCGTCGAAGAGCCCGTAGGACGCGCTGGTCTCCCCCGTGTCGACGATGTCTGCGAACGTCTCCGCGAGTTCACTCGGCGGGAGGCTGAGGAATGCGGAATCGTCCGGCACGAGAGACGTGCCGAGCCACGGCGCGGCCACCTCGGGGAAGACGGCATCCGCCGACATCTCGGCCATCGTCGTCACCTTGTAGTTCGACCACGGGTCCTGCTGGGTCATGGTGAGGATCACCGGCGGCACGGTGTCGTCGCCGGCGCTCTTCGACAGCAGCAGCACCGTCCGCGGCCAGCGGTCGGTTGCTTCCGGCAGCACTACCTCGACATCATCGGTCGGGATCGCGGCAGGCACCGGGGTCTCCGGGACCGCGGTCCGAAGCGCGTACTCGGTCGTACGAGCCGTCAGCGCGGGACCATCGAGACGAGTCCCGGCCAGAGCGATGTCCATCGCCGCGTCTGCGTTCGCGAGTGTCGTCGACACTTCCTGCAGGATTCGCCTCGCCTGTGCCTCGGTGACTGCGGGGGGCTTCTGGTTGTCGGGGGCGATCACCGTCGCGCTGGGTGACGGTGACGGCGTTCCCTCGCCGAACTGCGGCCAGGAATCGGGCGAGCACCCGCTGGCGAGCAGCGCTGTCACAGCCAGCGCGGGCAATGCGAGCAGACGACGACGCCCCGTGGTCGTCGCACGCCGCTCGGTCTTCCGATCGCGGTCCGGAGCGTCCGCAGGTGCCGTGTCTTCCGACTCCTCCTGGCCCGCCCCCGTCGCCTTCGAGGGTCCAGCGGACGACACCGAGCCGTCGGGAGCGTCGGCGGCGGAGCCCTCGATCGCTGCGCGCTCGGACGGCGGCAGCTGAGCCACATCGATCGGCTCGGTCGCGGGGAGAGGACCGGGGCCCTTGCGCCGCGGCCCTCGTCCTCGGCGCTGGTGACGGATGGCGAGGACGTAGAGAACGAGCCCGACGAGGAGCATCGCTGCGCCTGCCGCCATGAGCGGCCCCGCGAGCGGCGTCGAGGTGTCGAGAGGCCACGAGATCACGATGTCGTCGGGAGCATCAGCGCTGCCGTCGTACGCGATGATCAGGCTGACACCTTCTGGGAGCTGCATCTTGTCGACGATCAGTGCGTCGGCCTCGGTGAACGAATCCAGCCAGAGATCGGAACCGGCCGGATTGCGGCCTGCCTCTGTGGTTGCGCCGTCCTCCGCCGGAGTCTCTGAGGGCACAGTGGTCTCCGCCGGGGCAGGGCTCTCCGAAGGTGCCGGGCTTGCCGTGGCGCCGTCGCCGTCGGTCGTGGCTCCGGCAGGAATCAGCTCCGTCTCGAGCTCGCCGTCGTTGCCCGCGGTCACGTGGTTGTACGAGGCGACGGCCAGCCACGCCTGCATATCGGCCGTCCGACCGTATGCCGCGAAGATGTCACCTTCTCCCCGCACGAGCAGAGTCTGCGACCCAGGGTGCTCGCGCAGGACGTCGCCGTCCAGCAGCACGTAAGGGGCGGGTTCTTCCACGGTGACTGAGACCTCCTGGGTCGACGGACCCATGAAGATGGTTCGCTGCGCGATGCCCGCAGCGATCAGTCCCGCAGCCAGCACGAAGGCCACGACGGCCCATACGAAACGCACGAATAGTCTCCTCACACGGCCCGGACCCACGTCCGAGTCGCAACACTCGACATTTCAGACTAGCGAAATCAGCTGTGTGTTGCCCACGAGGGGTACGGCCGCGGCGCGTGCGGCACGTCGTCGCGGCCAGTTGCGGTGCGGTGGATACGCTTGCAGAGTCCGGCATTCCGAGGAGCAGCGATGAAGATCCACAACCCGTTCCGTACCGCTCTCGTGGCGACGCTCGGCGTGGGGTTGGGCATCCTGCTCATCGGCAGCGTGGAGAGCCTCTCGACGGTACTGCTCTATGTGGGAACGGCGCTCTTCCTCAGTCTGGGTCTCGACCCGCTCGTCTCTTTCCTCGAACGCCGGCGGCTCCCCCGCTGGCTGGCCGTACTCATCACGATCCTTGCGGTTCTCGGGATCTTCGCCGGGATCATCCTGATCGTCATCCCGGTGCTCGTCAACCAGATCTCGCAGCTCATCGCCGAGATCACTGCCATCGTGCAGCGGGGCACGTTCCTCGCCGATCTGCGCCAGTGGATGGTCGACACGTTCCCCAATCTCAGGGTCGATGACGTCTTCGCCTACGTCACCGACTGGCTCGAGACGAACCTCGCCCAGATCGGCGGATCGATCGGCCAGAGCGTGCTCGCGGCCGGCGGCGCCATCGTGAGCGGACTGTTCGGTGCGTTCATCATCCTGATCCTGACGATCTACCTCACGGCCTCGACGCCGTCGCTCAAGCGTGCCGTCTACCAGCTGGCCCCCGCGTCGAAGCGTGAGCGCTTCATCGACCTCGCAGAGCAGATCACCGATTCGGTCGGCTACTACGTCATGGGGCAGGTGACCCAGGGAGTCATCAACGGCGTCCTGAGCATGATCTTCCTCACGATCATTGATGCGCCGTTCCCTGCGGTCCTCGCCGTCGTCGCCTTCTTCTTCTCGTTGATCCCGCTCGTCGGCACTCTCACGGGGTCGACGATCATCGTCCTCGTGTGTCTGATCCCCGGACTCGGCTCGCCGGCTACAGCGATCGCCGCAGCGATCTACTACCTCATCTACATGCAGATCGAGGCGTACGTCATCTCCCCGAGGATCATGAGTCGCGCCGTATCGGTGCCGGGCGCAGTGGTCGTCGTCGCTGCCCTGGCAGGAGGCAGCCTGCTGGGCCTGCTCGGTGCGCTGATCGCGATCCCCGTGGCGGCGAGCATCCTGATCCTCTACCGACAGGTGCTGATCCCCCGGATGAACGAGCTCTAGACGACGGGCCATTCCGTCGGCAGAGGGAGAGCCGACGGATTCACTGCAGCGACGATCTCAGTGAGGACACGACGCGTCTGGCTCTCCCCCACCCACAGATGCTTGCCACCCTCGACGGCGATCAGCTTCGCGTGAGAGATCGCGGCGAAGCGTTCGCGGGCTTCGGCGGGGCGAAGGTAGTCATCGAGCTCGGGGACGAGCACGACCACCTCGACGTCAGAGTCGGCCCACGCCGCGACCTCGGCATCCGTCGCACGGTGGAGCGGTGGAGAAAGGAGGATGATGCCCTCTACGTCGTGCTCCCGCCCGTACTTGAGGGCGAGCTCGGTGCCGAAGGACCAGCCGACGAGCCATGGGCGCGGAAGACCTCGCTCGCGAACGAACTCCATCGCCGCTGCGACGTCGAACTGCTCTGCGGCTCCTCCGTCGAAGGCCCCGTCACTGGTTCCGCGCGGAGAGGTGGTGCCTCTGGTGTTGAATCGCAGCACTGCGAGGTCGGCCAAGGCAGGCAGCCGCGCGGCGGCCTTGCGGATGATGTGCGAGTCCATGAACCCGCCGGCCGTCGGAAGCGGATGCAGCGTCACAAGAGTGGCCACCGGCGCGGAAGACTCGGGCATCGCCAGCTCGCCGACCAGCGCCAGTTCGTCGGCCGTTTCCAGCACGATGTCCTCGCGCCGCGCCGGCAGCTCGATCGGCCCGCGGATCTCCATGCTCATGCAATCCTCCAACAGTGTGTGTGCCAGTGCCGCCGGGCGGCGAGATCCGCGGCATCTCCGAGAACACCGTCCGCGCGCCAGACCACGAGGTGCGCAGCTCCCGGTACGACACTGCGCCCGCATCCAGGGCAGATGTACTCCTTGAGCGCCTGTGCCGCAGACACCGGCTGCACCGTCCACTCCGAGCCGCGACGCACCTCGGTGCGCTTCCACGACGCCAGGAGACGATCCAGCGAGTCGTCGGCGTCAGGGCGCGCCGGACGGCGTCTGCGAGAGCGGGCCATGACGCCGGCTCACCACCAGTGGTTGTTCGTCCAGAAGGCGTGAGCGCCGGCCCAGCTGCCGTATCGTCCCGTGGCGTATCCCGACGCCCAGCGCAGGTTGTCGACCGGATCGTAGCCGTTGCCGGGAACCTTGCTGCAGGGCAATGCCTGAACGAGGCCGCACGCGCCGGAGGACTTGTTGGTCGCGTTCGGGTTCCACCCGCTCTCGCGAGAGACGATGTAGTCGACGTAGCCCCAGTCGGACTCCGGGATGCCCGCTGCAGCCATCCACTCAGCAGGGGCTCCCCCGCCGGTGTAGAAGAGAGGACCGCTGGGACCGGGGTTCGACGATCCTGAGGAGCCGGAAGAGGCAGTCGTCGGTGTCGGTGTCGGCGTCGGCTTGGGGGTCACGTAGACCGAGAAAGTGCCACGCTGCACGGGTGCGATCGCAGCGCCCTCCGCCGTGACAGTCAGGTTCTGCGTCTCGCTGAGCGCCGCGGAGTACGCCGACTCCGGGCCGTCCGCTTCAGGCTGCTGCGCGAGTGCGACACCGGTCGGCGCCACCATGGCCGCAGCGAAGCCGACGACCGCGAGGCCGCTGAAGAATCCCGCGACGCCCCGTCGGCGACCGCCGTTGCGCACCGGGCGCACCGCCGATGCGGGCAGAGGCGTGACGGCGTTTCGATGAGGTGTCATGTCGTTTCGGGAGTTCACGATGAGTGGCAGTCTACCCGGTGAGGCGCGAGTCGGCCATCGGAACGCTCAGCGAACAGCCAGGATCACGTCGACCGTCGCATCGATCAACGCGTCGACCTGCTCTTCGCGATACCCACCGCGTTGCATGCGGAACGCCGCGGAGCGCAGCTGCTCGGCCGTCAGCGGCTCGCCGTCACGCAGATAGCGCGCGATGCGGGTGCCCACATGATCGACCTCATCGATGCGGTAGCCGAAGGTGAGGACACCCGTGCGTGCGAAACGCTGTCTTTTCGGACGCGCGAGGTGGTCGAGGATCACCTGTGCCTCATCACGGGCCTGCTCGACCCACGCCCCCGCTCCCTGGGAACGGACTGCTCGGTCGCGGGCCCTGGCCGCCAGCGCATCCTCTACTCGCCCGAGCGCTGCGTCGACCTCAGCCACGACATAGCCGTTCTTGACGAGCGGGAAAGACGCCACACGGACGTCTGCAGCGGTGAGGTCGTCAGCGTCTCCTTCGAACGCAGCCCTGGCGGCAGCGAGGAAGGTGTCGACCGCTGCGCGATGATAGCCGCGCACTCTCCCCGTGGTCAACGAGAAAGCGGGCGCCACCTGGTGCGCCGCGGCATCCGCTGTCTTTACGTCGTCTGAGACCATCACAGCACCACCCAGGAGGAGAAGAGGAAATACAGACACAGTGCGGGCACCGTCGACGGCAGGATGCTGTCGAGTCGGTCGAGGAGCCCGCCGTGCCCTGGGAGCCAGGAGCTCATGTCCTTGATCCCGAGGTCACGCTTGAGCATGGACTCACCGAGATCCCCCAGGGTCGCTGACAGGAGGATCGCGATGCCGAAGATGACACCGGTCCACCACGGCAGCTCAAGCAGGAAGATCGCGAGGAGCACGCCGGCCGTGATCGACCCCACCACGGCTCCGCCGAATCCCTCCCAGGTCTTCTTGGGGCTGATCTTCGGCGCCATGGGGTGCCGACCGAATGCCAGCCCGGCGGCATACGCACCGGTGTCGGCCACGACAGCGATCGCGATGAAGCTCAACACCCACCACTGGCCGCCCTCCTGCTTGAGCAGGATCAGTGCGACTGCCGCGAGGAACGGCACGTATATCTGGACGAATCCGCCGATGACGGCGTCGGTGAGCACATCACCGTAGGTCCTGCCGTCCTTGGCGACCATCTGCGCGACCAGTCGCCAGACGATCACGAATGCGACGGCGAAGAACAGCATGACCCAGACGAACCACAGGTCGAGGAAGAAGGCGGACAGCCCCAGCAGTGTCGCGGCGATGAACTGCGGGATCACGTCGATCCGTCGACCCGATGCGCGCAACGCCAACGAGAGCTCGTAGACGCCGAGCAACGCGGCGGCGAGAGCGAACGGCACGAAGAGGACCTTGATGAACAACAGCGACGCGAGCAGCACTGCGCCGAACGCGAGCCCGATCAGGGTCGCGAGGATCAGATCGCGCCCCGTGCGTTCCTTGATGCGCTCGTTCGCCTGGTCGAGTTGCCCACGAGCATGCGTGACATGCGTGCCGAACTCGTCACGCTTCGCCCGCCACTGCTCTCTGATCGCACTGTGGTCCGCCGTGTCCAGAGGGGACCCCGGCATCGCCTGTTCGTCGGCAGGGAGGGGAGGTCGTGGCGGGACACTCGTCGCATCGAACGCAGCGAAGGCACTTTCATCCAGCGGGATGGCGCCGGTCGAGGTCGACGAGTCGCGCGCCGCTCGGCGCGTCCGCGGCTTGTCGGCGCCGTCATCCGTGGGTTCGTCGGACATGCCGCCTATACCTCGAGGAGTTCAGCCTCTTTGCGCTTGAGCGCGTCGTCGATGAGGTCGACGTGCTGGCGCGTGAGGGCGTCGAGTTCCTTCTCTGCACGGGCGATCTCGTCTTCGCCGAGCTCGCTCTTGAGACCGTCGAGTTCGTCCTTCGCCTTGCGACGGATCCCGCGCACATGCACCTTGGCGTCTTCGGCCTTGGTCTTGACGAGCTTGACGTACTCCTTGCGACGCTCAGCCGTGAGCTCCGGCATGGTCACGCGAACGAGGTTGCCGTCGTTCGTGGGATTGGCGCCGAGGTTCGGCATGTCACGAATCGCCTGCTCGATACCCTTCAGCGCCGTCTTGTCGTAGGGCGTGATGATGAGCGTGCGCGCCTCCTGGTTCGCCAGCGAAGCGAGCTGAGCGAGCGGAGTGGGCGTGCCGTAGTAGTCGACGAGCACCTTCTGGAACAGCTGAGGGTTGGCGCGACCGGTGCGCACCGTGGAGAAGTCCTCCTTGGCGGCCTCGACCGCTCGTGCCATACGGGAGGTGGTTTCAGCGAGGACATCCGCGATCACGGTGACTCCTATCGTCGGGGTGTTCTGAAATTCTATCGGGCGTCGCCCGTGAGCACCGCCAGGCGCTCAGGCGGTGACGAGAGTGCCGATCGGCTCTCCCAGAAGCGCGCGCGTGACGTTGCCGGCGGGTTCCATGCCGAACACGCGCATGTCCATGTTGTTGTCCATGCAGAGACTGAATGCCGTCGAATCGACCACCTTGAGCCCGCGCTGAAGGGCGTCGCGATACGTGACGCGCTCGATGCGCTCGGCGTCGGCGTGCTTGTTCGGATCCGCGGTGTAGATCGCGTCGACGCCGTTCTTGGCGACGAGGACTTCCTGCGCGCCGATCTCGAGGGCGCGCTGTGCGGCGACCGTGTCGGTGGAGAAGTACGGCAGGCCAGCTCCGGCGCCGAAGATGACGACGCGCCCCTTCTCCATGTGCCTCTCAGCGCGCAGCGGAATGTACGGCTCGGCGACCTGGGTCATCGAGATGGCCGACTGCACACGTGTGGGCGCACCCGCCTGCTCGAGAAAATCCTGCAGAGCAAGAGCATTCATGACTGTGCCGAGCATTCCCATGTAGTCGGCGCGCCCGCGATCCATCCCGCGTTGGCTGAGCTCCGCTCCGCGGAAGAAGTTGCCACCGCCGACGACGATGGCGACCTCGACCCGGTCGACCGCCGCGGCGATGTCCCGTGCGATCTGACTGACGATGTCGGGGTTGACGCCGAGCTGGCCGGCGCCGAACGCCTCGCCGGAGAGCTTCAGAAGGACGCGACGGCGTCCTGTGCGTTCGGTCATGGGGGTGATCCTCTCGTCCCGATTCAAGATAGTGCCTTCTGGGCATGAAGAAGGGGTTCGGATCGCGTTGATCCGAACCCCTTCGACGGTGTTACGCGCCGACCTTGAAGCGCGCGAAGTCCGTCACGGTGATACCGGCGTCCTTCGCCACCTGGGCGACGGAGAGCTTGCTGTCCTTCGCGTAGTCCTGCTCGAGCAGGGCGACCTGCTTGATGAACGCGGAGACACGGCCCTCGACGATCTTGGGCAGCGCCGCCTCCGGCTTGCCCTCGTTGCGCGAGATCTCGGTCACGATCTGACGCTCCTTCTCCACGGCGTCGGACGGAACGTCCTCGCGGGAGAGGTACGACGGGTTGGCGAATGAGATGTGCTGCGCGATGCTGCGAGCGGTCTCGGCGTCGTCACCCGAGTACGCGACGACGACACCGATCTGCGGAGGCAGATCCTTGCTTGTGCGGTGCAGGTAGACCTCGACCTTGTCGCCGGAGACCGTGCGCACGCGACGCAGCTCGACCTTCTCGCCGATGATCGCGGCCTCTTCCGAGATGACCTGCTCGACGCTCTTGTCGCCCGCCTGGGCGGCGAGAGCAGCCTCGACCGAATCGGCCTTGACTGCTGCGACAGCGTCGGCGACCTTGTCGGCCAGGGCGATGAAACGCTCGTTCTTCGCGACGAAGTCCGTCTCGCAGGCGAGCTCGATCAGCGTCACTGCGCCGTCCTGCTCGCGAGCGACGACGAGGCCCTCGCTGGTCGAGCGGTCAGCGCGCTTCGCGTTGCCCTTGGCACCCTTGAGACGCAGGATCTCGGTGGCCTTCTCGACGTTGCCGTCAGCCTCCTCGAGCGCCTTCTTGGTGTCGACCATTCCCGTGCCGAGCTGCTCACGGAGCGCCTTGAGATCGGCGATGGTGAAGTTGGCCATGTGTGGTGGCTCCTTGCTTCGTGATGTGTGTGGTGGTCGCGGAATTACTTGGCGTCTGCCTCAGCGGGGGCCTCGGCGGCCTCTGCTGCGGGAGCCTCGTCGGCCTCAGCCGGAGCCTCAGCGGCGGCGTCAGCGGCGGGAGCCTCAGCGGTCGCGTCCTCGGCCGGAGCCTCGACGGCTGCGTCAGCGGCCGGAGCGTCGGCGGGGGTCTCGAGAAGCTCCTTCTCCCAGTCGGCGAGCGGCTCAGCGTCGCCCGTCTCAGGGTTGTGCTTCTGCTGAAGGCCCTCTGCCGCTGCATCCGCGATGATGCGGGTGAGCAGCGAGACCGAGCGGATCGCGTCGTCGTTGCCGGGGATCGGGTACTGGAAGTCGTCGGGGTCGGCGTTGGTGTCGAGGATGCCGATCACCGGGATGCCCAGCTTCTTCGCCTCGTCGATGGCGAGGTGCTCACGCTTGGCGTCGACGACCCAGAGGGCGGACGGCGTCTTGGTGAGGTTGCGGATACCGCCGAGCGACTTGTGCAGCTTGTCGAGCTCGCGCTTCTTGAGAAGGAGCTCCTTCTTCGTGAAGCCCGAAGCGGAAGGGTTCTCGTAGTCGAGCTCCTCGAGCTCCTTCATGCGGGCGAGACGCTTCGCGATCGTCTGGAAGTTCGTGAGAAGTCCACCGAGCCAGCGCTGGTTGACGTAGGGCTGGCCCACGCGGGTGGCCTGCTCGGCGAGGATCTCCTGCGCCTGCTTCTTGGTGCCGACGAAGAGGATCGTGCCGCCGTGCGCGACGGTCTCCTTGACGAAGTCGTAGGCCTTGTCGATGTACCCGAGCGACTGCTGCAGGTCGATGATGTGGATGCCGCTGCGCTCGGTGAGAATGAAGCGCTTGACCTTCGGGTTCCACCGACGCGTCTGGTGTCCGAAGTGCACGCCGCTGTCGAGCAGCTGGCGGATGGTGACCACAGCCATGGTCGTCTCCTTGTTCTGGCGCGAGTCTGCGCCGTTGAGGTTGTCAAGTCGATCGGATGATCGAACTTCCTGGTGCCCGGCGCACTCCCGCCTGAGTGGAAACAGGACCTGTGGGAGTGGATGCCACGACTGAAGTCGCTATGGGCACGCGTAGTCACCCCGAGATCGAGGTGCTCCCCCAGCATACAGGATGCGCCGCCCCCACTCACCCTGCACATCACGCCCGCTTCGAGCACTCTGCACACGCTCCGCGCAGGCGTCGGTCGAACGCGGAGCCATTCGCACACGCCAAGGAACATTGGCTCATGAGCACCCGCATACGCGCGACGGTCACCGTCCTCCTGCTGATCGTCATAGCTCTCACGCCTCCCCTCCAGACGAGCGCAGGAGCGTCGTCATCGCCACCCTCAGCCGGTGGGGCATCCCCACTCTGGCGGTGGCCGATCGACGCGCCCCGCGCAGTCGCATCGCCCTATCGCGCTCCGGCACACGCGTTCGGTGCCGGCCATCGAGGCATCGACCTCGCGAGCGCGCACGGGGTGATCGTCCGAGCGCCCGCCGACGGGGTGATCGCGTTCCGCGGGGTCGTCGTCGACAGGCCGCTGATCACGATCGCGCATCCCGGCGGCTATGTGTCGACCTTCGAGCCGGCGTCTTCCGCACTCGCCCCCGGCGACACGGTCTCAGCCGGCGACGAGATCGGGACGGTCGCGGCTGGCGGTCATGCGAGTCTCGGCGCACTGCACCTGGGAGTTCGGCTGGACGGTGCGTACATCAACCCGATGCTGCTCTTCGGGCCGGTGCCGCGAGCGGTGCTGCTCCCCTGCTGCGACGCGCCATGACGCGCGCCAAGGCTGTGCATCACGCGCGGGGGTGTGCCAGACGGTACGTCGCAGTGAGACGCTCAGCGGAGACGTGAGTGTAGATCTGGGTCGTGCCCAAGCTGGCATGGCCCAAGATCTCCTGGACGGCCCGGAGGTCGGCTCCACCGTCGAGCAGATGAGTCGCTGCTGTATGCCTGAGCGCATGTGGGCCGACAGTCTCTTCGCCGACGAACGGCGCGAGCACCTCGGCGACCAGGGAATACACCGTTCGTGGACCGATCCGCGCACCACGACTGCCGAGGAACAGTGCGGGAGACGACCGCGATGTGCGGGCGGCGAGGGAGGGGCGCCCTCGAGACAGGTACGAGCCGGCGGCCTCGCGAGCCGGAAGCCCATAGGGTACGACTCTCTCCTTCGCCCCCTTTCCCATCACACGCGCTGTACCTCGATCGAGGTCGAGGTCGTCGACATCGAGCCCGCACAGTTCGGAGACCCGGATGCCGGCCCCGTACAGCAGTTCGAGAATCGCGTGGTCTCGGAGCGCTATCGGGTCACCGGCGCTGGCGGCTCGACGTTGCGAATCGAGCAGGGTCGTCATCGCATCCTGAGAGGCGATCGTGGGGAGAGCTCGCCCCCGCTTGGGAGCGACAAGACGCAGGCTCGGATCGTGATCGACGAGTTGCTGCTCGTGCGCCCAGCTGAAGAACGACCGCACCGCAGCCGCCCGCCGCGCGAGCGTCGACCGCGCGTCCCCGCGCTGAGTCGCCCGCCAGAGCCAATCTCGGAGAGTCTCCAGGGTGATCTGGTCGAGCTCGAGTGCGCCGGCGGCCTCCGCGAGGTCCCGTAGGTCTGATCGGTAGGCGCGCACGGTGGCGGGAGACAGCCGGCGCACCCGGGCAAGGTGGTCGGTGAAGGCGTGTGCGGCTGCCGCGAACTGCATGCCTCAAGTGTGCAGGAGCGCGGATCACCGCCGCGTCAGCCGCGCCGCTGGCCAAGCCGTGCTCTCTGCCATCCCCCTTCGACTCGCACCACCTCGCCCTCGAGCTCGAGCAGCCCGAGCAAGGCGATGACGCGCTCGGGCGCCAGCCCCGACCGTCGAGACAACTCGAGAGCGGCTCGAGCCCCGCGACCGCTCATGGCATCGAGAACGCGAGACCGGTCGGGATCCGCCCCTGGGCCGGGTGACGTGCCGATCAGCCCGCCACCCCAGAGCTCGCGTATCTCAGCAGTCGTGGTGACGCACCGCGCGTCGTACTCACGCAGGAGCCGATGACAGCCGGCCGACGATGCGGACGTCACTGGCCCGGGCACCGCACCGAGCGGACGACCCAGTGCGGCTGCGTGCCCTGCAGTGTTCAGCGACCCGCTTCGCCACCCCGCCTCCACGACCACCGTCGCGTCACTCACCGCGGCGATGAGTCTGTTGCGCGACAGGAATCGCCACTTCGTCGGCGCGGTGCCGCACGGGACCTCGCTCACCACGGCGCCGGTCTCGACGATTCGGCGCAGGAGCTGCTGATGGCCCTGGGGGTACGCGCGATCGACACCGCCTGCGAGGAACGCGATCGTGCTCCCACCGACGCCGAGTGCGGCCCTGTGGGCTGCGCCGTCGATGCCGTACGCGCCCCCGGACACCACGACAGCGCCGCCTCCGGCCAATTCGCCGGCGAAGTCGCCCGCGAGCATCTCGCCATAGCCGCTTGCGGCGCGGGCGCCGACGATCGCGACTCTGGGTGCCGCGCTCAGCAGTCCCGGATCTCCACGCACCCAGAGCACGGCCGGCGCATGGGCCCCGAGGTCGTCGAGAGAGATCGGCCAGTGCGTGTCCCCCGGAATCAGAAGCCGAGCTCCGACGTCCCTGGCGCCGCGCACCGCATCGCCCACGCTGCGAACGTCGGCCCGGGTCTTCCACCGCGCCCGCCCATCGGCGAGTGCCCGATTGCCGACTTCTGAGCTCGCCGCATTCCCGGTACCCAGCGCGAACCGGAGCGCGCCCAAGGCGCCGAGCTCGCCTATGAGCGCCCCGGCCACGCCATCGCCCGGCTCGGCGAGAACCGACCAGCACACTCGGGCGAGCGCCTCCCCCGCATCTTCTGAGGGCCTGACCTGGTCGAGTGACTCTCGAAGCCCGGCGTCATCTGTGAGCGAATCGATCATGATGCGTACCCGCTCTTGAGAAACAGCGCCTGACCCACTTCGTCGGGTCCTGGCCGATCGACTCCGGCGAGATCGGCCATGGTCCAAGCCAGCCGCAACACCCTGTCGTAGCCTCGCAAAGTGAGCGTCCCCCGCTCGAGAGCCCGATCCAACGGCACCCTCGCATCCGCAGGAACACGCAGATCGAGTTGTCTCAGCCGGGCACCGGGCACTTCGCTGTTGCGGAGCCACGGCGTTCCCCGCCATCGGGCGACAGCGCGCTCCCGCGCCTCGATGACCGTCGCGCGTGCGATCTCGCTCGTCATCCCGGTGCGGCCCCCGACCATCGCCTGAGAGGCGGATACCCGGGAGACGTGCAGCTCGACATCTATGCGGTCGCGCAGCGGACCCGAGAGCCTCGTCGAATACCTGCGGATCGCCAACGACGGGCACGCGCACTCCGCACCACGCACCCCGTAGTTGCCACATGGGCAGGGGTTGAGCGCCACGATCAGTTGGAATCTCGCGGGAAACTGTGCCGTGATCCCCGATCGGCTCACTTCGATCACACCCGACTCGAGCGGCTGACGCAGCGCATCGAGCGCGACCCTCGAGAACTCTGCCGCTTCGTCGAGAAAGAGCACGCCCCTGTGTGCCCGAGAGATCGCCCCGGGGCGAACCGACCTCGTCCCGCCTCCGACGAGCGCCGCGACGGATGCACTGTGGTGCGGCGACTCCAGCGGCGGCATGACGTCGAGAGCCTGCACCGGCTCACCTGTCAGCGAGCGGATCGACGCCACCTCGAGCGCCTCGTCTTCGGTGAGACTCGGAAGGATGCCGGGCAGCCTTCGTGCGAGCATCGTCTTTCCTGCCCCCGGCGGGCCGCTGAGCATCATGTGGTGTCCTCCTGCCGCCGCGACGATCAGCGCACGCACGGCGTCGTGCTGCCCCACGACGTCGGCGAGGTCCAACTCCTCAGGACGCTCGCGAACGACCGCTGTGGCCGCGACCGGATCTGCCTCGAGCACGTCGATCTCCGCGCCGTGCCACACCGCCACCTGCGACAGGCTCGCGGCGGGACGCACCTCGATTCCCGGAACGAGCCTCGCCTCCGCCTCGTTGCCCCACGGGACTATCACGGTGTCGAATCCCGCGCGAGCCGCAGCGAAGACGGACGGGAGCACTCCGGGAACGGGCCGGAGTCGACCGTCGAGCCCGAGCTCACCGAGATGCACCACGCGCGCGATGGAGCGGCCCGACAGGGCTCCCCCGGCTGCCAGCGCGGCTACGGCGATGCTGAGGTCGAACCCCGCTCCCTGCTTGGGGAGGCTCGCGGGTGAGAGGTTCACCGTCAGCCGACGACGCGGGAGATCGAGCGCGGTGTTCTTGCACGCGTTGTGCACCCGCTGAACCGCTTCGCCGAGTGATTTGTCGGGCAACCCGATGATCTTGAAGTCGGGCGTCTGATTCGAGATGTCCGCCTCGACCTCGACCATGTGCCCATCCACCCCGGTCAGCGCGACCGCCCAGGTGCGGGCCGTCGTCATGACACGTCCATGAGGTGTTCAAGGGTGCTGTGCTCCGGATCAGCGCCGATGATCCCGATCGCCTCGATCCGGATCATGAGCCCTCGGGCGAGATCGGGATGATCGGCGGCCCACGCATGGGCGAGCTGCCACAGCCGGCGGACCTTGCGTGCATCCACCGCTTCGAAGGGGTGCCCGTGGGCGATCGTCCGTCGTGTCTTGACCTCTACGACCGCCAGATGGCGACCGCGGCAGGCGACTATGTCGATCTCACCCTGCGCACATCGCCAGTTGCGATCGAGCACCACATATCCGATACCGGTCAGGTATCGAACCGCATGTTCTTCACCGGATCTGCCTAGCTCGTCTTTCGCTGCCATGGGGACAGCCTGTCGATCGACCTCGAAGATCAGAGCTCCGAAAGTGCCGAAGCCCCGGATCCCCCGGACAACTCCTCAGGAACCCGGACCGTGCAGAAGAGGTCACTCTCCGTCGAGGGACAGCTCCTGCGGCAGTTCGAACTCGCGGCGCTGCAGCTCCTCGACGTTGACATCCTTGAACGTCAGAACGCGTACGGCCTTCACGAAGCGGTCGGCACGGTAGATGTCCCACACCCAGACGTCACTCATGGAGATCTCGAAGTAGAAGTCGTGCTCGGTGTCGCGCCGTACGACGTTCACCTCGTTGGCGAGGTAGAACCGCCGTTCGGTCTCGACCACATACTGGAACTGTGCGACGACGTCGCGATATTCGCGGAACAGCGCAAGCTCGAGCTCGCGGTCGTAATCGTCGAAGGCTTCCTCATCCATGATCCCTCCATCCTAGAGTCGGCGACACCGCGATACCGCACGCAGGCTCAGAACAGCGTCGGGACATCTGCGATCGCCCAGGATGATCGATGGTGCGCGGAGAGCCCGAGGCTCCTGATCGCCTCACGATGCTCGAGGCTCGCATATCCCTTGTTCCTGTGCCATTGATACGCGGGGTGACCCTCGTGAAGCTCAGCCATGTATGTGTCTCGGGCCACCTTGGCGATCACCGAGGCCGCTGAGACCGACGCGCAGTCACGGTCGCCCTTGACGACCGGTCGGACGCGCAGCGGAACCGGATGCACGGGCGAGACGTAGTCGTGATTGCCGTCGAGCAGCACGAGCGCCCCGTCGAGGTCGACTCCCGAGTCCACCACGCTCTGCACGGCGCGCGACGCCGCGAGCCCGAGCGCCCGCATGATGCCCACCGCGTCGACCTCCGCCGCACTCGCCCAGCCGACGCCTGACGCCTGCACCCATGCCGCGGCCCTGGCGGCGACGTCGGGTCGGCGCCTCTCCGTGACGAGTTTCGAATCCCGAAGTCCTTCGGGTACGCGGCGTCGCGCGCCTGCCGCATCCATCACGGCAGCTCCGACCGCCACCGGCCCGGCAAGCGCACCGCGTCCGACTTCATCGAGGGAGATGATCAGATCGCAGTCCGTCAGCAGCCTGCGCTCGAGAGTGAGCTTGGGGGCGACGACTGTCATTCCGGATCCGGGACGCCGTTGAAGCTGTCGTGGTGGCCGTCGATCGTGCCCATGCGGTCGAAGGGCCACGTGGTGAAGAACGCCTTGCCGACGACGTTCTCGATCGGCACGAATCCGCCACTCGGGAGATCCTGATGCGCCCGCGAGTCCCGCGAACGATCCCGGTTGTCTCCCAGCATCCAGAGGGATCCCTCCGGCACGACCACGTCGAAGGGCTCGTTCGACGCGGCAGTGTCGCCGTCCGGCAGGTTCAGGTAGTCGAGCTCGTCGATGGGCGCGCCGTTCACCGTGATCTGACCGAGGGCGTTGCAGCAGACGACGTGATCGCCCGGCAATCCGATCACCCGCTTGACGAGGTGATCCTGCGAGTCCGTGGCCGAGATCCCGATGACGTTGAGCATCCAGTCGACGGCTTCGACGAGCGGAGGCTGAGCCGGAGTCTGCGGCTGTCCGTCGAGCCACCCGCCCGGATCTTTGAAGACGACGACATCGCCGCGTTCGTAGTCGTTCCACCGGGGCGTCAACTCATCGACGAGGATGCGATCTTTGACCATCAGGGTGCGTTCCATCGACGCCGACGGAATGTAGAAGGAGCGCACGACGAAGGTCTTGACGACGAAGGAGACGAGCGCCGCGATCACGATGATGACGAGGACGTCTCGCAGGAAGACGAGGAACCCGCGACGCCGCTTCGTGGGTGGAGTGGACGCGGCGGCGGAGTCAGTCGTCATGAGGGTTCCTTCACAGTCTCGCACCGCACGGAGACGGCATCATCAAGGGTCGCACACCCCGGGGATAACACAGCACCCCGGGACATCGTGTCCCGGGGTGCTGTGGAGAACCTGCGCGTCAGTTGTCGCGCTTCTCCTTGATCTTCGCCTTCTTGCCCCGCAGCTGGCGGAGGTAGTAGAGCTTCGCGCGACGCACATCACCGCGGGTGACGACCTCGATGTGGTCGATCACCGGGGAGTGCACCGGGAACGTACGCTCGACGCCCACCTGGAAGCTGATCTTGCGAACGGTGAAGGTCTCGCGCACGCCGTCTCCCTGGCGGCCGATGACGACGCCCTTGAAGACCTGGATACGCGAGCGGGTGCCCTCGGTGATGTTCACGTGCACGTTGACCGTGTCACCGGGGTTGAAGACGGGAACGTCTGAACGCAGCGATGCTGCGTCGACGGCGTCGAGGATCTGCATGATCGTCTCTCTCTGCACTCGCCTCAGGTCGGTTGCATGATGTAAGTAGGAACAAGAAGAGGTGTGTGCTGAACGGAGCCGAAGCGTCCGTGGGCTCCCCTGAGGCAGAGCCGGTCACGGCACGAACATTCATTCTGCCATGGATGCCGCACACGGCCAAAACGCCGTGCCCGGCGGCGTCAGTCCTGGGAGTCCTTCTCGCGGACGACGATGACTTCGTGCGCTCGGGTGGCTGGCGCCGGTTCGTCGACGCCGGGCACGGAGGACCACGCGATGGTCTCGCGGATCCGCGCTCCGCTCCCCTTCGCCTCGTTCCACAGCTGCCAGAGCTGCAGCCAGAACAGGCCGATTCCGACAACCACCGCTGCCGCGAGCAGCCAGCCGAATGCTCCGTCGATGAAGCAGCCGACCGCGATGGTCAACCCGTGCCAGAGCGCGAAGCCGCCGACGTCCCACCAGGAGACCGCCCGCTCGACACGCACCGACGGCCGGGATCGGGTCAGGAGCGTGAGGAGGAGCTGGCCGACGAAGACCGAGGGCACGGCGATGAACAGCACCCACAGGATCGCCCACCCGCCCTGGAAGACGCCCCACCCCACCAGCAGCCAGAGCGGAAGCAGGAAAGCCGCCGGAATCAGCCACCGGAAGAACGCCTGACGCAACCACATGTCTCAAATCGTACGACGATCTGTTCGGCGTCGTCCCGGTGTTCGCTGTGAGCACGCCACCTCGCCCCGGACACCCGTGTCCGGGAGATCGGGGAGAATGGAGTGGACGAGAGGACACCCGATGATCGAACTGCGCACCCCTGCCGAGATCGATGAGATGCGCGCCGCCGGTCGCTTCGTGGCTGAGACCCTGGCAACCCTGCGCGACGAGACGAAGGTCGGCACGAACCTGCTGTCGATCGATCGCCGAGCGCACGAGATGATCCGCAGGGCCGGAGCGGAGTCGTGCTACATCGACTACCACCCGTCGTTCGGCGCCAGCCCTTTCGGCAAGGTGATCTGCACGTCGATCAATGACGCGGTGCTGCACGGGCTCCCCCATGACTACACGCTCCGTGACGGCGACCTGGTCTCCCTGGATTTCGCAGTGTCGGTCGACGGCTGGGTGGCTGACTCGGCCCTCTCGTTCGTCGTGGGCACCCCACGCGAGGAAGACCTTCGCCTCATCGACACGACGGAGCGCGCGCTCGAAGCAGCGATCGGCGCAGCCGTCGTCGGCAACCGAATCGGCGACATCTCTGCCGCCATCGCTGCGGTGTCGCACGGCGAGGGGTACTCGATCAACACCGATTTCGGCGGGCACGGTGTGGGGCGCATCATGCACGGCGACCCGCACGTTCCGAACGACGGCCGTGCCGGGCGTGGATTCCCACTGCGCGAGGGCCTGGTGTTCGCCCTCGAACCGTGGCTGCTCGAGACGACAGACGAGCTCGTGACCGATCCTGATGGCTGGACCCTTCGGAGCGTCGACGGATCCAGGGGCGCTCACTCAGAGCACACCGTCGCAGTGACGGCGGACGGTCCCATCATCCTCACCGACAGGTCGTTCCTCGGCGTCCGCTGACTCTGGCCCCTCCGTTCCTGGAACCGACGACGCGCTGCGCGTGGCGTCGAATGCGCTCCGTCGAGTGATCTGGTCGTGGCGCGTCAAGGCTGTGCGATCCTGAGTGCATGATTCCGGAGGATCGCCGCGTGCCAGGCCATCTGTTCCTGGTGCGGCACGGGCAGACCCGCTGGAATCTCGAGCATCGGCTTCAGGGACAGCTCGATTCGCCTCTGACCACGGAAGGCATCAGACAGGCGCAGAGCATCGGCGAGCGGATGATCGGTCGCGGCATCACGACCGTCTGCTCCAGCCCACTGGGCCGTGCACGACAGACTGCGCTGATCATCGCCGATCGGATCGGCGCAGAACTCGTCGAGATCGCCGAGCTCGCCGAGCTCGATCACGGTGAGATGGCTGGTATGACCTGGGATGAGATCGACCGGCGATATCCCGGGGCGCGGGCGGACAGAGCCGCGAACCGGTACGGCTGGGCGTTTCCCGGAGGTGAGAGCTACGCCCAGGCGAGAGAGCGGGCCCGCCGGGCGCTGTCATCGTGCGGATGGGCTTCGACGGGCGTTCCTCTGCTCGTCAGTCACGAGATGCTCGGCCGGCTGCTGCGAGCAGACCTCAGAGGGTTGGACGCCGCCTCTGCGTTGTCGCTGAGGCACCCGCAGGACGTGGTGTTCGAGATCGACGGCGGAACCGAGCGGATGCTCTAGTTCTCGTCGTCCGGCAGCAGATCCGGACGACGGCGACGCGTGCGCTCGATCTGCTGATCGCGGCGCCATGAGGCGATCACGGCATGGTTGCCGCTCAACAGCACCTCGGGCACGGGCCGCTCTCGCCATACCGACGGCTTCGTGTAGGACGGGTACTCGAGAAGCCCGTCTTCGTGCGACTCCTCGACCAGGCTCTCCGGATTGCCCACGACGCCCGGGATCAGTCGACCGATCGCCTCGATCATCGCCATGGTCGCGACCTCTCCGCCGTTGAGGACGTAGTCGCCGAGGCTGATGAGTCGCACCTCGCCGAGCGACGCGGCATACTCGAAGACCCGCTCGTCGATGCCCTCGTACCGACCGCATCCGAAGATGAGGTGATCGCGGGTGCTGAGGTCACGAGCAGTGGCCTGAGTGAAGACCTCGCCGGCGGGAGAGGGGAAGATGATCGTCGGCGGCCGCCCCCCATCGGAGTGATCCGACGACGCGAGCTCGTCGAGCGCGAGGCCCCAGGGCTCCGGCTTCATGACCATCCCCGCCCCGCCCCCGTACGGGGTGTCGTCCACGGTGCGGTGACGGTCGGATGTCCAGTCGCGGAGGTCGCGGACGCGCAGGTCGAGGATGCCGGCGCTCTGCGCCTTCCCGAGCAGCGAGAGCGTCAGTCCGTCGAAGTACGACGGGAAGATCGAGAGGACGTCGATGCGCACGGGCAGACCGTACCCGTGCTCAGCTGGTGGCGTCGGAGTCCGAGGACTCCCCCGCCTCCGTCGCCTCGGAAGCGTCGGGGAGCTCTTCGAAGAGCCCGGTGGGTGGCGTCACGATGACGCGTCCGGCGCTGAGGTCGACCGTCGGAACGATCGCCTCGACGAACGGAACCATGATGTCCTGCTCGCCCGACCTGACGATGAGCAGATCCTGCGCCGGGAAGTGCTCGACTCGGGCGACCTTGCCCACCACGACTCCGTCGCGGACGACGTCGAGACCGACCAGCTGGTGGTCGAACCACGCGTTGTCCTCGACCTCGTCGTTGTCCTGATCGATCCAGAGGATCGCCCGGACGAGGGTCTCTGCACCCTCGCGATCGTCGACGTCCTTGAAGAACACGACGGGGTTGCCGTTCATCACGCGGTATTCGCGGACGACGACCGTCTTGCCGTGCCACGGAGATGCCTCGGGCACCTGCAACGTGAACTCGGCCCCCGGAGTGAAACGCCGCTCGGGGTTGTCGGTGTAGAGCTCCAGCTTGAGAGCGCCCTTGAGGCCATGAGCCTTGACGAGGCGCCCGACACGCAGCTGATTCTTGCCCTGATTGCGGTCTGTCGACACCACGTCAGTCGTCCGCGACATCGACACGGACACGACGCCCGTCTGCAAGAGCGGAGATGAGCGTACGCAGTGCTTTCGCGGTGCGGCCGCCGCGCCCGATCACGCGTCCACGGTCGTCGGGGTGCACGCGCACCTCGAGGAGATCGCCTCTCGGCGAAGTGGAAGCGTTGATGCGGACATCCTCGGGGTGATCGACGATCCCCTTGACGATGTGTTCGAGCGCGGCGGCGAGCACGACGAATTACTCGGCGTCGGCGGCGGGAGCCTCAGCGGCCTCCGCATCGGCCTTGGCGGGAGCCTCGGTCTTCTTCTCGACCTTGGGCTTCACGACGGACTTCTTGGACGCGTCGATCTCGAACGGAACCTTGGGCTCCTTGACCTTGAGCGTGGACTTCGCGTCCTTGTCGCCCTTGAACTTGCCCCAGTCGCCCGTGATCTTGAGCAGCGCTGCGACCTGCTCGGTCGGCTGCGCGCCGACGGAGAGCCAGTACTGCGCACGGTCGGAGTCGATCTCGATGAACGAGGGCTCCTCGGTGGGGTGGTACTTGCCGATCTCCTCGATCACGCGACCATCGCGCTTGGTCTTCGAGTCGGCGACGACGATGCGGTAGTACGGCGCACGGATCTTGCCCAGGCGCTTGAGACGAATCTTGACAGCCACGATTCTCCTGAATTGTGTGGAAGGTAACGAACCGATCGCCTGGAGAGTGGGGTGCACACCCGGCGGAAGCTCAAATAGGGAGGACGAGTGCTGGATAGAGGGTCGAGCACGTCGTCCGACCTTCTATTCTGCCAGATGCGCGGCCAAGGAGCGAAACCGGACGACACGGCGGTTGCCGTGTCGTCGACACCGCATGTCAGACTGAGCTCGTGAAGCTCGATTTCGCCTCATCGGCCCGGTCCACCGTAGGCCTCGAATGGGAGATCATGCTCGCCGATCCGGTGAGCGGTGATCTCGTCGGCCGCGCACCGGAGCTGCTGTCAGCCCTCGAGCACGAGAGCGCAGACGAACGCCACACTGTCACGGGCGAACTGCTCACCAACACGATCGAGGTGACCAGCGGCATCGGTGACTCGGTGGGCCACGCGATCGACGACATCGCCAATGCGATCTCGGCCGTGCGCACGGCGACGGACCCGGCCGGCATCGAGCTGCTCTCCGCTGGCAGCCACCCCTTCGCGCAGTGGTATCAGCAGGAAGTGACCGACAAGACCCGCTACCACACCCTGATCGAACGCACCCAGTGGTGGGGACGCAACATGATGATCTGGGGAATCCACGTGCACATCGGTGTCGAGGACCAGCGCAAGGTCATTCCCATCATCAATGCCCTCGCGGCCTATCTCCCTCATCTGCAGGCGCTTGCGGCGTCCAGTCCGTTCTGGGCAGGTGAGCGAACGGGGTACGCGTCCAACCGTGCCCTCGTCTTCCAGCAGCTGCCCACTGCCGGACTCCCCTGGCCGCTGGACGACTGGTCCGACTATGAGGCCTACCTCGACGACATGGTGCGAACCGGCGTCATGGCCGATGCCACCGAAGTGCGCTGGGACATCCGGCCGGCACCGCGCTGGGGAACGATCGAAGTGCGTGCCTGCGACGGCCTCTCGACCCTGCCGGAGCTCGCAGCGGTGGCCGCCCTCGTTCAGGTCCTGGTCGAGCACCTCTCCCGGCAGCTCGACGAGGGTCGCCCTCTCGCGGAGATGCAGGCCTGGTACCACCGCGAGAACAAGTGGCGCGCGGCTCGCTACGGCCTCGACGCCCGAGTGATCGTGGACTCGGCGGGAACCCAGCGACCCGTGCGGGAGCACCTGTCCGAGGTGCTCGAAGAGCTCGCACCGATCGCGGTCGAACTCGGCTGCGGACGGGAGTTCGGCAGCATCGAGACGATACTCGCGAACGGCGCGAGCTACGAACGGCAGCTGACGATCGCGAACGCCACGGGCGGCGACCTCGGCGCGGTCGTGCAGCACCTGATCCGGGAGTTCCGTTCGGGCCCCGAAGCATCGACTGACGAGCCGTAGGGGTCAATCCTCGACGAGACGCCTCGCCAGCCCCTCGTCGAGCACCACATCCGTGATCAGCTCGGCGGCGATCGCGGCGCGAAGGCTCGCGAGCTTCGGCACTCCCGACACGACGCAGACGCGCCGCGGCACCCGTCGCAGTCTGTCGAGGCCGGGACCGGTGGCGCGCGCGTTCACGCGGATGTCCCTCCACGAGCCGTCCGCGCGGAAGAAGACCGTCGCCACGTCGCCGATCGCGTGGTCTTCGCGGAGGCTGCGGTAGTCGTCGCGGCCGAGATACCCACCGACGTACACGCGGCTCGGCACCTCGGCGGCCGGAGAACCGAGACTGAACACCGCGATGTCCATCTTCGACTGCAGATCGAGCACTCGCCGAGTGCTCCGCTCACGCCACATGGCCTCGCGCGTCGAGGGGTCATCGAAGAACGCAGGCACCGGGAACTGCTGCACCTGCGCGCCGAACGCGCTGCCGAAGCGCTGCAGGATGTCGCTCGAGTACTCGACGCCACTCGTCTGCGTGTTGCCCGCGCCGTTCAACTGCACGAAGGTCGTGTTGTGCGTCTCCTTCTGAGTGAGCCCTCGGCTCACAGCGCTGATCGTCGATCCCCACGCGACACCCACGATCATGTTGGAGTCGACGAACTGCGACAGCAGTCGCCCCGCCGTCAGGGCCACGCGCTCGAGCCGTTCGACCTCGCTGACGATCTCGGGTATGGGTACGACGTGCGCGACCAGACGGTGTCTGTCTCTTATGCGCTGCTCGAGCATCCCCAGTCTCTCCAGAGGAGAGTTGATGCGGATGTCGACGAGTCCGCTTTCGCGAGCGAAGCTGAGCAG
Organism: Microbacterium sp. APC 3901; assembly: GCF_030407765.1. Taxonomy (GTDB): domain Bacteria; phylum Actinomycetota; class Actinomycetes; order Actinomycetales; family Microbacteriaceae; genus Microbacterium. Next base: position 93,339 of record NZ_JASDCU010000008.1, on the reverse strand, counting down.
ACGAGACACGGATGACCTCGAGGTCTTCAGCTCCTGCGCGATCACCTCCATCGTCTTGTCCTGCATGTAGTAGAGCTGCGCTGCGGTGAGCGCGGCGATCAGCTTCGAGTCGCGGGATCCCGCGTCAGGCTGGGTCATGAGGGCCTCCTCGCCTCGATCTTTGCACATATGTGCAGCGGGCTTGCGCGCAGTGGCCACATGGGTCGAAGCTGGGGGCACGCACAGAGAAGGGTCGAAGATGATCGAGTCGACACACTCATCACCGGAACGCGCCGAAGTCCGCGCCGTCCGTGAGTCCGGACGCACGAGCGTCCTTGTCATCGGAGCCGGTATCAACGGGATCTCCGCTTTCCGCGACCTCGCGCTTCAGGGCGTCGATGTCGTGCTCGTGGAACGAGGAGACTTCGCTTCCGGCGCCTCCGCGGCCTCGAGCCACATGATCCACGGCGGCATCCGCTACCTCGAGAACGGCGAGTTCCGACTCGTCCGTGAATCCGTCGAGGAGCGTAACGGTCTGCTCAAGATCGCGCCGCACTATGTGAAGCCGCTCGAGACCACGATCCCGATCTACTCGACCTTCTCGGGCATCCTGTCCGCGCCCCTGCGCTTCCTCACCCACAAGAGCGGCAAGCCCCAGGAGCGAGGAGCGTTCCTCATCAAGGTCGGACTCACGATCTACGACACGTTCTCGCGTGACGGCGGCATGGTCCCGCGTCACCGCTTCCTCGGTCGCAAGCGGTCGCTCGCCGAACTGCCCTCGCTCGACCCGAACATCAAGTACACGGCCACGTACTACGACGCCTCCATGCACGACCCGGAGCGTCTGGCGCTCGACGTGCTGCAGGACGGACGCGCGGCTCACCCGGGTGCCGTCGCACTGAACTACGTCGAGGCGATCGCCCGCGACGGCAAGAAGATCGTGCTCCGCGATCGTGAGAGCGGCACCGAGTTCTCGATCACCGCAGACGTGGTCGTGAATGCATCGGGGCCCTGGACGGACCTCACCAACGACGCGCTCGGCAACGACACGCGCTTCATGGGCGGGACCAAGGGTTCGCACATCGTTCTCGATCACCCCGAGCTCCTCGAGGCGACGCGGGGACGCGAGATCTTCTTCGAGCACTCCGACGGACGCATCGTGCTGATCTACCCCCTCAAGGGCCGCGTGCTCGTCGGCACGACGGACATCGACGCGGATCCCCGAGAGGCTGCGGTGTGCACCGAGGAGGAGATCGACTACTTCTTCGATCTGATCCACCACGTGTTCCCGACTATCGACGTGACGCGAGAGCAGATCGTCTTCAACTTCTCGGGCATCCGTCCGCTTCCTCGCCACGAGGACACGGCCCCCGGGTTCGTGTCCCGCGACTACCGCATCGAGGTGGACGACAAGGGCGCTGCGCCGCTCGTGAGCCTCGTCGGCGGCAAGTGGACGACGTTCCGCGCGCTCGGAGAGTCCCTCTCCGATGTCGTGCTGAATCTGATCGGCCGCACCCGCACGGTGTCGACCGCCGGTCGAGCCATCGGCGGAGGCCGCGACTTCCCGCGCACCGAGAAGGCTCGTCGGATCTGGATCCAGGAGAATCTCCCGGGTGCCGGCGAACGCGCAGAACGCCTCCTCGCGCGCTACGGAACGCGTGCGGCACAGGTCTGGGAGTTCATCGAGCAGGGTGACGACGCTCCCCTGGCCGGCGATGACCTCTCCACCCGGGAGCTCGCCTGGATGGTCGAGAACGAGATGGTCGCGCGTCTGCAGGATGTCGTCATGCGACGCACCAGCATCGCGTTCACCGGTCACGCCGACGCGGATGTGCTCGAAGAGCTTGCCGCAGCCCTGGCGCCTCTGCTCCACTGGGATCGTGCACGCCATGATGCCGAGCTGGATCAGACGCGTACGATGCTGAACGATCGACATGGACTCCAGATCTCGTCCCGCGCACGCGGCTGACGAGAGATCCGAAGGCCGCCCTCCACGCGGCTCAACTCCCAACAAGTGCCAGTGCTATGGGGCTCTGGTACTCAAGAAAGGTCAATGAAGACATGACTGAAGTCAATCTCGGTCTCTACTTCCTCTCGGAGTTCGTCGGCACCGCAATGCTGATCCTCCTCGGATGTGGTGTCGTCGCCAACGTCGCGCTTGCCAAGAACAAGGGCTTCGGCGGCGGCTTCCTGATGGTCAACTGGGGATGGGGTCTCGCGGTCTTCGTGGGTGTCCTCGTCTCCGCCTACTCGGGCGCCATCCTCAACCCGGCTGTCGGAATCGGTCTCCTGGTCGGAGGCAAGATCGACTTCACGCAGTTCGCCGTGGCGACCGGCGCTGAGCTGCTCGGTGCGATCGTCGGTGCGATCCTCACCTGGCTCGCCTACAAGCAGCACTTCGACGAGGAGCCCGACCCCGCCAACAAGCTCGGCGTCTTCTCGACGGGCCCTGCGATCCGCTCCTACGGCTGGAACCTCGTCACCGAGGTCATCGGCACCTTCGTCCTGGTGTTCGCGATCTTCGCATTCGCTGACTACGGCGTCGCCGACATCGGAACGCCCGGAGGCCTCGGTCCGCTGAGCGCCCTGCCCGTCGCGCTCGTCGTCGTGGGTATCGGCGCGTCCCTCGGTGGACCCACCGGCTACGCGATCAACCCTGCACGTGACCTCGGACCCCGTATCGCCCACGCGATCCTCCCGATCAAGGGCAAGGGCTCGAGCGACTGGTCCTACTCGTGGGTCCCGGTCGTCGGTCCGCTGCTCGGTGGTGTCCTCGCCGCCGTCGCCGCGCCCGTCCTGCTCAACCTCGCCTGAACCGCAACCTGACTTCAAAGGAGAACACAATGGCCGACTACATCATCGCCATCGATCAGGGCACCACCTCCAGCCGCGCGATCATCTTCGACAAGAAGGGCAGCATCGTCGCGACCGGTCAGAAGGAGCACGAGCAGATCCTCCCGAAGGCGGGCTGGGTCGAGCATGACCCTGCCGAGATCTGGCGCAACGTGCAGGAAGTCATCGGTCTCGCACTGAGCCGTGCCGACCTGACGCGCCACGACATCGCCGCGGTCGGAATCACCAACCAGCGCGAGACAGCAGTCGTCTGGGACAAGACGACCGGCAAGGCCGTCTACAACGCCATCGTGTGGCAGGACACCCGCACGCAGGAGATCGTCGACCGCCTCGCGGCCGACGGAGGCGTCGAGCGGTTCAAGCCCATCGTGGGTCTCCCCCTCGCCACCTACTTCTCCGGCACCAAGATCGCCTGGATCCTCGAGAACGTCGAGGGTGCACGCGAGAAGGCCGAGGCGGGAGACCTCGTCTTCGGCACGACCGACAGCTGGGTGCTCTGGAACCTCACCGGTGGCGTGGACGGCGGTGTGCACGTGACCGATGTCACCAACGCCTCGCGCACGATGTTCATGGATCTCGAGACGCTCGAGTGGCGCGACGACATCCTCGAGGCGTTCGGCGTTCCACGCTCGATGATGCCAGAGATCCGCTCCTCCTCCGAGGTGTACGGCGCCGCCGAGGACTCGTCACTGCTGCGCGAGACGCCGATCGCCGGCATTCTGGGCGACCAGCAGGCCGCGACGTTCGGCCAGGCCGCATTCAACCAGGGTGAGAGCAAGAACACCTATGGCACCGGCTGCTTCCTCATCTTCAACACGGGCGAGGAGATCGTCCACTCGAAGAACGGGCTGCTGACCACCGTCGGCTACAAGCTCGGCGACGGACCGACCCACTACGCTCTCGAGGGCTCGATCGCCGTCACCGGTTCGCTGATCCAGTGGCTCCGCGACCAGCTCGGGATCATCAGCTCCGCTCCCGAGGTCGAAGAGCTCGCCAAGCAGGTCGACGACAACGGCGGCGTGTACATCGTCCCCGCGTTCTCGGGCCTGTTCGCGCCGTACTGGCGTCCGGATGCCCGCGGTGCGATCGTCGGCCTCACCCGTTACGCGAACAAGAACCACATCGCTCGCGCAGCGCTCGAGGCCGTGGCGTTCCAGACCCGCGACGTTCTCGACGCGGTCAACGCGGATGCCGGTGTCGACCTCACCGAGCTCAAGGTCGACGGCGGCATGGTCGCGAACGATGCGCTCATGCAGTTCCAGGCCGACGTGCTCGGTGTGCCCGTCGTTCGTCCGGTCGTCGCCGAGACCACCGCGCTGGGTGCCGCGTACGCCGCGGGTCTGGCGGTCGGCTTCTGGAACGGTCTCGACGACCTCTCCGCCAACTGGCAGGAAGACCGTCGCTGGGAGCCGTCGATGGAAGACGGCGAGCGTGACCGTCAGCTTCGTCTATGGCGCAAGGCCGTCAGCAAGTCGATGGACTGGGTCGACGAAGACGTGAAGTGACCTCAGGATTCTGAGAGGGCGGGCCCGGAGTATTCCTCCGGGCCCGCTTCGTCGTCGGGCTGCGCGGTCATCGATCCGATGATGCCCAGGAGCGCGGAGGCGACAGCCCTCGGCGCCCGCGGGTCCCAGGCGACGTACTCGACGCGCACCGGCCCGCCGACGATCTTCACCGCGACCGCGTCGGACGACGCCGCGACGATGCCGGGCGCCAACAGCGTGATCGCGAGTCCGGCCGACACGAGACCGAGAATGAGCTCCGCAGAGTCTGCTTCGAACGACACGTCGCGTCGGATGCCGGAGTCCGCGAACGCCGCATCGCTCTGCGCACGCCCCGACGTGCCGGCGGGGAAGTCCGCGAACACTTCTCCGGCAAGGTCTTCCAGCGCGAGTTCCGCGCGCGCTGCGAGTCGATGAGCCGAGGGTACGACGGCGACCAGGCTCTCGCGCGCGAGCTCTCGGGAGGCGACGCCGCTGGGGACGACATCCGCGCGCAGGCCCAGCATCGCGACGTCGAGCTCGCCCTCCCGCACAGCGGCGGCCAGAGCGTCGCTGTTGCCCATCGTGAGCTGCACCCGAGCCTCCGGGTGCGCCTGTCGGAATCGAGCGATCGCGAGCGGAACGGAGATCGCGGTGACTGTCGGGATCACACCGAGACGAAGTGTGCCGACCACCCGACCCGCGGCCGCTGCTGCGGCCTCGCGCGCCTGATCCGCTGCGGCCACAGCGGTCTTCGCATGCAGGAGGAATGCTTCCCCGGCCTCTGTCGTCCTGACGCTCCGACTCGAACGCACGAAAAGACGCTGTCCGATCTCGCGCTCGAGCGCAGCTATCTGATGACTGAGCGCCGACTGTGTCACGAAGCAGCGCTCGGCCGCACGGGTGAAGCTCGACGAGGACGCGACCTCGACGACATATCTCAGCTGCTGCAGGTCCATACTTTCATGATTGCTGTTCATGGATGCGTTGACAAACATGCGTTGGACTCATTCCCATGGTTGGAGCAGCCTGAAGACATGAACCGAGTCACTCTGCTCCTGCTCACGGCCCTGGCGCCCATCTCCTGGGGCACGACTTACCTCGTGACGACTGAGCTGCTGCCCGCAGGACACCCGCTCCTCGCGGGCCTGCTGCGATCGCTGCCCGCGGGCCTGATCGCCCTGGCCATCGGGCGCACACTGCCGTTCCGCGACTGGTGGCTGAAGTCACTGGCTCTCGGCATCCTGAACATCGGGGCGTTCTTCCCACTGCTCTTCCTCGCCGCGGAGAGGCTGCCCGGCGGAGTCGCTGCAGCGGTCGCGGGCGTGCAGCCCCTGATCATCCTCGGCATGGCCGCGCTCGTCCTGAGGGATCGCATCCGCCCTGTGACAGCTGCGGCAGCTGTCGTCGGCGCCGGAGGCGTGGCGCTCGTGGTGCTCGGACCCGCGGCCGAACTCGACACGATCGGGATCCTCTCCGCCCTCGGCGGTGTGACTGCGACCGCACTCGGCATGATCTTGACCAAGCGGTGGGGTCGCCCCTCCGGCGTGGGTCCGGTCGCCTATGCAGGGTGGCAGCTGGCTGCGGGTGGACTCTTCCTCCTGCCGCTCACGCTGGTCTTCGAGGGACTCCCGATCGCGTTGGACGCCGGCGCGGCACTCGGCTACATCTGGCTCGGCTCCGTCGGGGGCCTGCTGGCCTACACGCTCTGGTTCAGCGGCATCCAGCGCCTGCCCGTCATCGCTCCCGGCCTGCTCGCCCTGCTCTCCCCCGTCGTCGCGACGATCCTGGGCGTCGTCGTCGCTCAGGAGACATTCTCGACCGCACAGTCGATCGGACTCGCGCTCGTTCTCGTCGCGCTCGTCGGCGGGCAGATCGCGGCGCTCGCGCGACCCGAGCGACGCACCGAGCCTCCGAACCGGTCGCTCGTCGCAGCCGAGCAGTGAAGACCCGTCAGCTCTTGCCGAAGAGCTTCTGGATCTCGGCGAGGTCGGCTTCACTCGGCGCCTTGGCGCCGCCGAGGCCGAATCCCGATCCGGTCGGGTTCGCTGCGGGCGTCAGTCCGGCGTTCTCCGCCGCGCGCTTGGCGGGGTTGCCCGAACGGGATCCACCGGAGGACTTGCCCTTCTTGCCGCGTTTCGACGACGCACCCGGCTTACCCATTCCGGGCATGGAGCCCATTCCGGGGATGTTCGGGGTGCCGCCGCGCGCGACGGTCTTCATCATCTTGGCGGCCTGGTCGAAGCGCTGGACGAGCTGATTGACGTCCGTGACGGTCATTCCCGAACCACGCGCGATGCGCAGACGGCGTGAACCGTTGAGCACCTTCGGGTTGCGTCGCTCACCCGGTGTCATGGACCGGATGATCGCCTCTGTGCGATCGATCTCGCGCTCGTCGAAGTCCTCGAGCTGCTGCTTCATCTGCCCCATGCCGGGGAGCATCCCCAGCATCTTCTTCATCGAGCCCATCTTCTTCATCTGCTGAAGCTGGTCGAGGAAGTCTTCGAGAGTGAACTGCTCCGTCGCCAGCTTCTCGGCCATCTTGACGGCCTCTTCCTCATCGAAGGCCTGCTGGGCCTGCTCGATGAGGGTGAGGATGTCGCCGAGGTCGAGGATGCGACTGGCCATGCGGTCGGGGTGGAAGGGCTCGAGGTCTTCGAGTCGCTCGCCGGTCGACGCGAAGATGATGGGGCGTCCGGTGACGGACGCGACGGAGAGAGCGGCGCCGCCTCGGGCGTCACCGTCGAGCTTCGAGAGGACGACACCCGTGAAGTCGACGCCCTCCTGGAAGGCGCGCGCCGTGTTGACCGCATCCTGACCGATCATGGCGTCGATGACGAACAGAACCTCGTCGGGGTCGGTCGCCTTGCGGATGTCCGACGCCTGCTTCATGAGCTCTGCGTCGACACCGAGACGTCCCGCGGTGTCGATGATGACGACATCATGCTGGTGGCGGCGTGCATGCTCGACGCCGTCGCGCGACACCTTGACGGGGTCGCCCACGCCGTTTCCGGGCTCAGGCGCGAAGACCGTCGCACCGGCCTGCTCGGCCACGACCTGGAGCTGGTTGACGGCGTTCGGACGCTGCAGGTCGGCGGCGACGAGAAGGGGCGTGTGCCCCTCACCCTCGAGCTGCTTCGCGAGCTTGCCGGCGAAGGTGGTCTTACCGGATCCCTGGAGTCCAGCGAGCATGATGACAGTCGGCGCCGTCTTGGCGAACTGCAGACGACGCTGCTCGCCGCCGAGGATCTGCACGAGCTCTTCGTTGACGATCTGCACGACCTGCTGCGCGGGGTTGAGAGCCTTGCTGACCTCATCGCCCAGGGCTCGCTCGCGGACCTTCGCGGTGAACTCCTTGACGACCGCCAGCGCGACGTCGGCATCGAGCAGCGCGCGACGGATCTCGCGCACCGTGCCGTCGACGTCGGCCGCGGTGAGCTTTCCCTTCGTGCGAAGGTTGCGGAATGTCTCGGTGAGCCGATCGGAGAGCGTGCCAAAGGTAGCCATGGTGACACTGAGTTTACGCGAATCCCGAGATGTTCTCCGCGTTCGCGGCACCACCGACCGTGAGCATGATCGAGGCGGACCCACGGGACCAGGGGCCCGCCGCGCGATCACGTCGACGGGCACCGCTCAATCCTGTGCCGAGACCCACGGCAATCGGCCGATCGACCGCACCGCGTCAGCGAATCGGTCAGCCACGGAACCTCGTCCGGCACCACTCTCCGCCCACGCGCGCACAGCAGCGAGTACGGCGGCAGCCCAGGTCGCCGCGACGATGTCCGCGGTGAGAGCGGCGACGCCCGAGCGGCGCGCCAGATCGGCCAGCGCCGCCGCGAGACGGGCCTGGCGCAGCGCGGCATCCTGCTCGAGTTCGTCGTCGAGGCCCATCGCCGACGAGTTCGTCATCGCGAGAGCGAGGCTGTCAGGCGCGAAGTCCTCGACGAGCTCCGAGAGAATGCGCTTGACGCGTGTGCCGTCGCGATCTTCGGGCACGATGACCAGGTCTTCGACGGCACGGCCGATGCGCTCGTCGAGGCCCGACCAGAGCACGTCGCTCTTCGATGAGAAGTAGTTGAAGAAGCTGGAGCGGCTCACTCCGGCACGCTGCGTGATGTCGGCGACGGAGGTGGCGTCGTAGCCGCGCTCGAGGAAGAGCTCGCAGGCGGCCTCAGCGAGCGTCTCACGGGATGACGCCTTAGGACGCCCCGCCCGACTCGTGCTGCTCATGTCAACACGCTACCGCGCGTCGCTGTCGCACGCCCCCACGTCGGGGAGGAGTATTCTTAGACGCAATCCATCAATTGAATGAGAGCGACCTCGCATGCTCGACATCATGATCCCCGGACTCGCGCCGGACTATGTCCCCTACACGCAGGGTTGGGACCTGCAGCGCCGTATCCACGCAGACGTGGTCGACGGCACTCGCCCTGACACGCTCGTCCTGCTCGAGCACCAAGCCGTGTACACCGCAGGCAAGCGGACCGAGCCGCACGAACGCCCGACGGACGGCACACCGGTGATCGATGTCGACCGCGGCGGAAAGATCACCTGGCACGGACCGGGGCAGCTGGTGGGCTACCCGATCGTCCGCCTGCCTGAGCCCATGGACGTCGTCGCGCACGTGCGCCGCCTCGAGCGCATCCTGATCGACGTGCTCCGGCCACTCGGTGTCGACGGATACCAGGTGGCGGGGCGCAGCGGAGTGTGGGTCCGCCGCCCGCTGTCCGAAGACAAGGTCGCGGCGATCGGCGTGCGCGTGCAGCAGGGCGTCACGATGCACGGCTTCGCGATCAACTGCGACAACAGCCTCGCAGGATTCCGCGGCATCATCCCGTGCGGGATCACCGACGCCGGCGTCACCACCGTGAGCGAGGTCGTCGGGGCCGATGTCTCCCCCCTCGACATCGCCGACTCGGTGTCCGCCGCCTTCCTCGCCGAGTATTCGACAGCCGAGCACACAGGAGCACTCGCATGACCGCCGCACCCGAAGGACGCAAGCTCCTCCGCCTCGAGATCCGTAACGCCGAGACCCCCATCGAACGCAAGCCGGAGTGGATCAAGACGAAGGCCAAGATGGGCCCCGAGTACACGGCCCTCCATTCGCTGGTCAAGAGCGAGGATCTCCACACCGTCTGCCAGGAGGCCGGCTGCCCCAACATCTTCGAGTGCTGGGAAGACCGAGAGGCGACCTTCCTCATCGGCGGATCGCAGTGCACCCGCCGATGCGACTTCTGCCAGATCGACACGGGCAAGCCCGACGCGTACGACACCGACGAGCCGCGTCGCGTCGCCGAGAGCGTCGTGCGGATGAACCTCCGCTACGCGACGGTCACCAGCGTCGCACGAGACGATCTGCCCGACACCGGAGCCTGGCTCAACGCCGAGACCGTGCGGAAGATCCATGAGCTGAACCCGAACACCGGTGTCGAGCTGCTCGCCAATGAACACAACGCCGATCCTGCTTTCCTCGGCCAGATCTTCGACGCCCGCCCGGAGGTGTTCGCTCACAACGTCGAGACCGTTCCGCGCATCTTCAAGCGGATCCGCCCGGCGTTCCGATATGAGCGATCGCTCGACGTGATCACACAGGCGAGAGATGCCGGGCTCATCACCAAGTCCAACCTGATCCTGGGCATGGGCGAGGAGCCGGAAGAGGTCGTGCAGGCGCTGAACGACCTGCACGACGCCGGTTGCGACATCATCACCATCACGCAGTATCTGCGCCCGTCCCCTCGCCACCTGCCCGTGGCCAGATGGGTCAAGCCTTCGGAGTTCGTCGAGTTCAAGGAGGAGGCGGAGCGAATCGGCTTCCTCGGTGTGCTGGCCGGGCCTCTCGTGCGCTCGTCATACCGCGCGGGTCGGCTGTGGGCGCAGTCGATGGTGTCGAAGGGGCGCGAGATCCCCCCGCACCTGTCCCACATCGCCGAGAGCGCGGATCTCGGGTTCGCTCAGGCGGTCTGAGCCACCCGAGACGACGAGCGTCAGTCGGCGCTCATCACCGACTGCACGCTGCCGTCCGAGCCGAGATTCACGAGCAGCACGTCGTCGGTGGTGGTGGCGTCGAGCGCGTACTCCAGCACTGCGAACGGTTCGGATCCACCGTGTTCGTCGGCGAGGATCGTCATGCTCATCAGACGCAGCGAGCGGATGATGTCGACAGCGGCGTCACCGCTCACGTCGACGAGGACGTCTTCGAGTTCGTCGCCGTAGGCCTCCTGCTGCTGCAGGATGTATTCGGTGACCTCGCTGGTGCGGTCATCGACCTCCGCGAGCATGCCCCGTCGGGCGACGTCGTCGACATTCTCGAGCCCCGCGATGAGAGAGGCGGCGATGTCGAGCGCGTCTGGGGAGACATCGTCCTGGTCGGGAGCGGTGAGATCGACCGTGACGCTCTGGTCGCCGAGCTCCACTGTCTCAGACCAGAAGATCGATCCGTCCGGTCCGGAGGACAGGAGGCCGAAGTAGTCGTGTTCGATCGCCATAACGCTATGAAACCAGCCTCGTGCTCGCGGCGGTAGTCCCGTAATCAGCCGACGAGCGACTTCACGAAGACATGGGGGGTGAAACCGGTGAGATCGTCGATGCCCTCGCCCTGACCGAGGAGCTTGACGGGGATGCCGGTGCGCTCCTGCACAGCGAGGACGAAGCCGCCCTTCGCCGAGCCGTCGAGCTTGGTCAGGACGAGACCGGTGACGCCTGCGTGCTGGAGGAATGCCTCCGCCTGCATCACGCCGTTCTGCCCCGTGGTGGCGTCGAGGACGAGAAGGACCTCGCTGATGGGAGCCTGCTTCTCGATGACCCTGCGGATCTTCGAGAGCTCGTCCATCAGCCCTCCCTTGGTGTGCAAGCGGCCGGCCGTGTCGATGATCGCGATCTCGATGCCCTCCCGCTGGGCGAACTCCACGGTCTGGTAGGCGACGGATGCCGGATCCTGGCCCTCTTGCTGAGGACGGACGATCGCCGCCCCACCACGCTGCGCCCAGGTGGCGAGCTGATCGACGGCGGCCGCGCGGAACGTGTCGGCTGCTCCGACCACCACGCTGCGCTGGAACCCGCGGAGGAACTTGGTGAACTTGCCGATCGTCGTGGTCTTGCCGACGCCGTTGACGCCCACGACCAGCACGACCGCCGGCCGTTCGGTGAGCTTCAGGGTCGTGTCGAACTTCGCGAAGTGCTCCTCGAGTGTCTCTCGCAGCATCCGCTGGAGATCCTGCGGATCGGTCGTGCGGTAGCGCTCGACCTTCTCGCGCAGTTCTTCGACGACCCGCTCGCTGATGTCGGGGCCGAAGTCGGCTGTGATGAGGGCCGTCTCGAGGTCCTCCCATGTCGTCTCGTCGATAGTGGGCTTGACGAACATCCCACGCAGCGCGCGAGTGAGGGACCACGACTTCTCCGCCATGACTCCAGCCTACGGGTAGCGCCGTCAGCCGGCCGCCGCGCGGTCGCCCACGCGCTGTCCCACGACTGCCGACACGCCGTCCTGCCGCATCGAGACCCCGTAGAGCGCATCGGCGATCTCCATGGTGCGCTTCTGATGCGTGATGACGAGCAGTTGCGAGCTCTCCCGAAGCTGCTCGAACACGGTGAGCAGGCGGCCGAGGTTGGCGTCGTCGAGCGCCGCCTCGACCTCGTCGAGGATGTAGAACGGGCTCGGACGGGCTTTGAAGATCGCGACCAGCAGAGCGACTGCGGCGAGGGAGCGCTCACCGCCGGAGAGCAGAGACAGCCTCTCGATCTTCTTCCCCACCGGACGCACCGAGACCTCGATGCCCGTCGTGAGCATGTTCTCAGGATCCGTGAGCGAGATGCTTCCGGACCCCCCGGGGAACAGCAGCGGGAACACCTCGCCGAACGCGACTCTCGTGTCTTCGAACGCGCTCGCGAAGATCGTCTGCATCCGCTCGTCGAGGTCGGCGATGATCGTCAGCAGATCCTGGCGCGTCTGCGTCAGGTCTGCGAGTTGCTCGGTGAGGAATGCGTGACGCTGCTCGAGCGCCGCGAACTCTTCGAGCGCCAGCGGGTTCACTCGTCCGAGCTGAGCGAGCTTGCGTTCGGCTTCGGCGAGCCGACGCTGCTGGATCCGCCGATCGAACGGAACAGCCGTGTCATCGAGCGTCTCATCCGCAGCGTGCCCGACTCCAGGATCGCGGGGAACCAGCTGTTCAGGTCCATATTCCGCAATGAGAATATCTTCGTCGAGCGCGAGTTCCGACGCGACGCGCTCGAGCAGGCTGTTGAGGTGCAGTTTCTTCTCATGGATCTGCAGCTCGAGGCCGTGCACGCTCTCAGTGAGCCCCGCGAGCCTCTCACGCAGGGATGTCTCCTGCACGCGAAGTGCAGTGAGCTCCTGGTTCTGCGCCGATCGCGTGGCCTCCGCCTCGGCCAGTGCGACGCGCGCCTCGGTGACAGATCGATCGATCGAGTCGAGGATCCGCGGAAGCTCCTGCGCCACTGCGGATGCTGCTTCCCGTTGCGCGCGGCGGATGACCGCCCGGCGCGCAGCCTCGGCCGCGGCGTCTCGCTCCTGCTCGCGTTGCCGTTCGAGCCCGGCGACGCGCGCCTGCGCAGCGCGCACACGCTCTCGCAGCGTCTCTATCTCCAGCCGTGCTCGGATTTCACCCTCGCGGGCCATCTCGAGTGCTTCGAGCAGACCGTCTCGCGCTGAGGCATCGAGCACGGGCCGGGGGGCGGCGATCGCCGCGTCCAGTTCGGCCTTCGCCGCTTCGGCCTTCGTCTCCGCGTCGTGCACGGCGCTCTGCGCCTGTGCGAGCCCGGCCTCGAGCCGCTCGCACTCGGCGACCGCCGACTCGTGGGTGACCGTGATGCGGTTCACTTGCTCCGCATGGGTGGCCAGTGCGGCATCATGCTCGCGCAAGGCTCGAAGCGCATCCTTCGCCTGGCGACGGGAAGTCTCGACGGCCTCGTTCGCGTCTTCGCGAGCCTCACGCAGCGAATCGACGATGACCTGCACCTCTGCCAGGCGCTCGTTCGCCGCATCGCGTTCGGCGGCGAGTTCGAGACGCGAGCGCTCGCCCCCGGATCCTGTTCGAAGAGTCTGCGCCGTGATCACATCGCCGGCCGTCGTGACGATCGTGGTGGTCGTGTCGCCCGCGACGTCGAGCGCGGCTCTCGCACCACGCGCTGCGTCGAGACTGTCGGCGATGACGACGTGCGACAGGATTCCGAGCACGCCATCCGGAGCCGTGACCGTGTCGACAGCCGGCGTCACCCCTTCGAGCGCGGGCAGCTCGATCGACGGATGCGCGGCGTCCGACGCCACGAAATCCACCACTCCCCTGCGATGGTCCGACGCTTCACGTGCCAGCTCGAATGCGTCGGACGCCCTCTCGACGAGAACGCCTTCGGTCAGCGGCCCCAGCACGGCGGCGATCGCAGCCTCGAACCCGTTCCGGACCTGCACGGAGTCGCCCACGAGGCCGCGAACACCTGCGCCACCCGCCTTCACGATCTCGGCGGCGCCCCCTGAGATCGCGAGCGCGCTTCCGAGCGCTGCGGCCTTGGCTGTGAGCGCATCGACCTCGCGCTCTGCCGCGTGCAGACGCTCGCGGAGAGCCTCCCGCTCGGCCTCGGCCCCCGTAGCCGCACGCTGCGCACTCTCGTATGCCGCGGAGTGTTCTGCCGCCGTGCCCTCGGGCGCCTCCGCATCTTCGATCGACTCAAGGGCGTCAGCTGCGTCGCGGCGGCGTGCGTTCGCCGCCTGGAGCGCGTTCTCCTGACGCAACACCGCACCGCGCACCGCAGCGAGGGCTGATGCGGCCGCATCGGCCGTTCCTCGCAGCGAGCTGAGCCGCATGTCGTACTCCGACACGAGCGCGCTCTGCTCGGCGATGTCGACGTCGAGGGTGTCGAGCTCCGCCCGCGCGTGCACCACCTCGCGGCTCGCCACGGTCGCTGCGTCCTGCGCGTCGCCGAGGCCCGCGGCGATCTCGGAGATCTCGTCCTTCGCCTCGTCGATCGTGCTCTGTGTGACCGTGACGGTCGTCACCGCCGCATCGTCCTCTTCCGAGCCGAGCAGCGCGAGTCGCTGATTGGCGAGCGTGTACAACCCGCGCATCCGCTCCTGCACCTGCTCGAGACCGAACGCCACGCTTCTCGCCCGATCCACCGCTACCGAGTTCTGATCCTGCTCGAGTCGCGCGATGCTCCCCCGCACCGCCTCGGCCTGATCCGACAGTACGAGTCGCTCGGTGTGCCGTTCGTGCTCGGTGCGCGTGTGATCGGCCAGCGCCGTGCGCAGAGCCACGACGTCGTCCGCGTAGATGCGGGCCTTGGCGTCGCGCACGACCGCGGCGATCGTCTGAGCTTCCCGGGCGATCTCGGCCTGCCTGCCCAGCGGTTTGAGCTGGCGTCGGATCTCGCCCGCGAGGTCGCTCAGACGGGTGAGGTTGGTCTCCATCGCGTCGAGCTTGCGGAGGGTCTTCTCCTTGCGACGGCGATGCTTGAGGATGCCGGCGGCTTCTTCGATGAAACCTCGCCGATCCTCCGGCGACGCTTGGAGCACTGTGTCCAGGCGCCCCTGACCCACGATGACGTGCATCTCGCGCCCCAGACCGGAATCGCTGAGGAGTTCCTGCAGATCGAGCAGACGACAGTTCTCGCCGTTGATCGCGTACTCGCTGGCACCGTTGCGGAACAGCGTCCGGCTGATCGTGACCTCGGCGAATTCGATCGGCAGAGCGCCGTCGCTGTTGTCGATCGTGAGCTGCACCTCGGCGCGACCGAGCGGCCCTCTCGTCGAGGTGCCGGCGAAGATGACGTCCTCCATCTTTCCGCCGCGCAGAGTCTTCGCTCCCTGCTCGCCCATGACCCAGGCGAGGGCGTCGACCACATTGGACTTTCCCGATCCGTTGGGACCCACGATGCAGGTGACGCCCGGTTCGAAGACGAAGCTGGTCGGCTGCGCGAAGGACTTGAACCCCTTGAGGGTCAGGCTCTTCAGATGCATGCGCGTACCGCGCTTCGGGGGTGAATCACGCCCATACGCTACCGGAATGGCGGCTCAGAACGGGCATCCCGCGCGGTGGCAGACTGAACCGGAATCAGGCGCGACACGCCGAACCACGCCGGAGATGCTTGACGGACACGCCCGGGTTTCGCTACCGTAACCCCCGGATCGCCACACGAAAGGAGGTTACCGATGATCACTCAGCTCACTGCTCAGGCCACTGGCCTCGCCGCGCCATTCGCGCCGCGCCTTGCGCACTCGGTAACCGCCGGCGTCCGTCGAAGCGCGCTCTCGTAGAACCGCAGCCCGAGAACTCTGCTCCGAATCACCCATCGGTCTCCGATCGATGACGGGGTTTCTCGCTCGCGTTTCTCCGCGCCCCACCCTCTGATCCACCACGGATCACCGTTCTCCGCCGACCTCGGCGATCGCCTTTCGGCGTGCCGAGCTCTCGACTCCCGTCGCGCACCGTCGGCCGTCTTCACGGCGCCCTGCGATCGCGCGCTCCCACTCACTGGACACCACCACCCATCTCGAAGGAATCACCGTGAACACCACGCTGTATCGCAGCATCCCCCACCCTCCGGATACCGAGGACCAGCAGGTCCTTCACATCCCCGCACCCGATGAGCTGCGGCGCCTGGCGCTGGCAGATCGTCTCTCGCTCCGGATCGGCCTGTGGCTGCTCCAGCGGGCTCAACGCCCTCGCCCGGCGCGCCGCGTCACCGCCCTCGAGGCGGACGCGCTGCTTCTCGATCGCCGGAACCGCACCGACAGCGAGACGTATGCCCTGCTCACGTACGACCTGCAGCGTCAGCTGCGCTGACCTGGAGATCACCATGAGCATTCCGCTCACCGCAGATGCGTCGCTGCATCCGCTCGTGCTGCCGGCACGGGCGGATGCAGCCGACGCGGCCGAGTTCCGCGAGCTCGCCCGTGTCCGCAACGCCGTCTATCGCGAACTCACCGGCCGCACCGAACAGGACCTCACGCCGGAGGCGCTGCTTCCGATCCTGCGCTCCCGCAAAGAGCGCACGACCGCGGTGTGGACCGTACGCGTCGGTGAAGAGATGGTGGGACGCACGGTCATCGACGTCCCGCACGAGGAGGGCTCGCGCGTGGCCATCGCGGCGATCGAGCTCCACCCACGGGTCTGGGGTCGAGGAATCGGTACCGCGATCCTGCCGCACGTCGAAGCCTTCGCGAGACTGCACGACCGCATGGTCATCCAGAACTGGACGGAGCAGCCGGCGAGTGAGGGGCCCCGGCTCGAGGCGCGGACCGGATTCGGCAGCGTGCCCGACGATCACGTCGCGCGATTCCTCATCCGCCACGGGTTCAGCCTCGAGCAGGTCTACCGGGTGAGTCGACTCGAAGTGAATGCCGAGACGGTTCGTCGCGCCGAGGAGCTTCGCGACGACGCACGCGCGTCGTCTCAGGACTATCGCGTGATCCGGTGGATGCTGCCGACGCCCGCCGAGCATGTCGACGGCTACGCCTGGCTGAAGTCGCGCATGTCGACCGATGCCCCGTCTGCCGATCTCGAGACGGACGAGGAGGTCTGGGATGCAGAGCGCCTGATCGAGTCCGAGAGACGCGTGGCGGAGATGGGCCAGATCATCCAGGTCACGGTCGCGCAGCACGTCGCAACCGGCGAGCTGGCTGCGTTCACCGAGCTCCGCATCGGACCGGATCCGAGTGCGACCACCCATCAGCACGACACTCTGGTGCTAAAGGAGCATCGCGGCCATCGGCTGGGTCAGCTCGTGAAGTGCGACGCCCTCCTGTCATGGACGGGCGTCGCACCGGGTTCCCGCGACGTGATCACCTACAACGCCGAGGAGAACCGGCCGATGCTCTCCATCAACGAGGCGATGGGCTTCACGGCCATCGCCTATGAAGGAGCCTGGAAGAAGGAACTGTCATGACGACCACCACACTGACCATCGATCCCCTGATCGTTCCTGACGCGCTCGACGCCGCGGACGGCGCGGACTTCCGCGCCTACGGTCAGCTGAACCGCCAGATCTGCGACGAGATGGTCGGCCTGCCGGACATCGCGCCCGATGCCGCGCAGTTGCTCGCGTCGTGGCAGGACTCCACCGACACTCTGCAGACCGGATTCGTGGCCAGGCACGGCGACGAGATCGTGGGCATGATCACGCTCGCGTATGCCCAGGAGGCGGATGCGAAGGCGGCAGAGGCGGACCTTCTCGTGCCCGAGAAGCACTGGGGACTCGGTGTCGAGGATGCCCTTCTGACGCTCGCAGAGTCGGAGGCTCGCGCCCATGGCCGGTCTCTGGTGCAGATCTGGACGCTGCACAGGCCGATCGAGTCCGAACGGATGATCTCCCCGCGGACGGGGTGGGGTCGAATCCCGGCGATCCCGCTGTCAGACGCGCTCGAAGCCCGCGGGTACGACTTCGAACAGGTCGAACGCAACAGCGAGCTCGATCTGCGGTCGGACCCCGCCGCGCTCCGCGCCGCTCTGGAATCCGCGCAGGCGGCCGCAGGAGACGACTATCGGGTGCTTCGGTGGATGGCTCCGACGCCACCCGAGTACCGGCACGGCTATGCAGCGATCCTCGTTCGTCTGTCGACCGATGCGCCGAGCGGCGAGATGGACTTCGTCGCCGAGGAGTGGGACGCGGAACGCGTGGTGCGCAGAGAGCGGCGGCTCACCGGAGCCGGCCAGGCCCTGTCGATCGTCGCGGTGCAGCACACGCCGAGCGGCGACATCGTGGCATACAACGAGCTGCTCGTCGGAGCGGACCGGACGGGGGTCACGCATCAGCTCGGCACGCTGGTGTCGCGCGAGCATCGAGGGCATCGGCTGGGCACCGTCGTCAAGTGCGCGAACCTCTTGCACTGGCGAGAGATCATGCCGCTCTCGCCGGCGGTCTCCACGTTCAACGCCGAGGAGAACCGGCCGATGCTGAGCATCAACGAGGCGATCGGGTTCGTGCCGGTCTCCTACGCCGGAGCGTGGCAGAAGCGGATCTGACCGAGATCATCCGAGCGGTGTACGGGGACGCGAGCGGATCATCCGCCTGGGCGATGCAGCACTCCCGGTCTGGTCGCGAGGCTGGAGGCATGAACGACTCCGTCCTCGAAGCACGCTCTCTGACCAAGTCTTACGGCACCACCCGCGCACTCGCCGGGGTGGATCTCTCGATTCACCGCGGCGAGTCCGTGGCGATCATGGGTGCCTCCGGATCGGGCAAGACGACTCTCCTCCATGTGCTCGCCGGCATCGTCACTCCGGATTCCGGCACGGTGACGTTCCAGCCGTCGACCGGGCACGCCGTGGAACTCGCCGGGCTCGGTGAGTCCGCGCGTTCCCGACTGCGCAGGGAGAAGTTCGGGTTCGTCTTCCAGCAGGGTCTCCTCATCCCCGAGCTCACCGCCGTCGAGAACGTGGCGCTCGCATCGATGATCAACGGGGTGAAGAGAGCGGATGCCACGTCCCATGCGGCATCCTGGCTCGCCGCGCTGGGGCTCGCCGGAATGGAGGACCGCCGCATCGGGGAGCTCTCCGGCGGGCAGGCGCAGCGCGTCGCGATCGCACGGGCCCAGGCGACCGGCGCGGATCTCGTGTTCGCCGACGAACCGACCGGAGCGCTCGACTCGCACACCTCGCAGGATGTGATGAACGCTCTGCTCTGGTCGACGACCGGGCAAGGGCGGACCCTCCTCGTCGTCACCCACGACGCCGACGTCGCCGCCAGATGCTCGCGCGTCGTGGCGGTTCGCGACGGACGGATCGTGTCGTCGGCGGTGTCCGCATGAACGTCCGCATTCTGGCCCTCCTCCTGCGACCGGCGAAGGGCGAGAACGCCGTCCTGGTGCTTCCCGTGGTCGCCTTCGGCGTCGTCACCGCTCTCGTGCTGACCGTCGTAGGAGGAGCGCAGTCGTTCTGGACCTGGACCGACGACTACGCGCCGGTCTACCAGGCGTTGGCGGCGATCGCTCTGGTTCTCTTGATCGTGCCGCTGATGAACCTCGGCGGGGCGGCGGCGCGACTCTCGGCCCGTCGACGCGACGAGCGGCTCTCTACCCTGCGCCTTCTCGGCGTGACTCCGATGGGTGTCAGCGTCGCCACCGTGATCGAATCCGTGCTCGTCGCGGCCGCAGGTGCCGTCGCCGGCGTGGTCGTCCATCTGGCGACCGCGCCCCTCGTCGGACTCATCCCCTTCCGCGGCACGGTTCTCGGCGCCGACGCCGTGATGCTGTCTCCGCTCAGCGTCCTCGTGGTCGTGGCAGGAGTCCTTCTCGTGGCGGCCGGAAGCGCCGTGCTGGGTCTCCGACGCGTGATCGTCTCACCGCTCGGGGTGCGCCTGCGGACGACGGCTTCGACCGTGCACTGGTTCCGTGCGATCATCGGCACCTCGGTGCTCGCTCTGGTCTTCGTCCTCGTCAAGATCTTCCCGTCCGTCGCGGGGCTCGCGCTGACGATCGCCGTTCTGGCTGCCCTGTTCGCCGTGGCGCTCGCCGTGCTCAATGTGATCGGGCCGTGGGTCCTCAAGGCAGCCGCATCGCGTCAGCTGCGCAGGGCTGAACGAGCCGACCGGCTGCTCGCTGCCCGCCTGGTCTTGGACTCTCCCAAGGCCGCATGGCGCCAGGTGAGCGGCATAGCGATGGCGAGCTTCATGGCCGTGTTCGCCGGGACCGGCGTCTCACTGATGAACGTGATGAACAGCGGCGACGCGACGACTGCTGATGCGGCACTAGCCGTGGACATGCGCACCGGCCTCGTCATCACGCTGGTCGCCTCGTTCCTGATGGTCGCAGCGTCCGTCGGGGTGAATCAGGCCGCCTCCGTGCTCGATCAGCGCGAACTGCACCGGAGTCTGCACCGTCTCGGGATGCCCTTCGACACCGTCGACAGCGCGCGTCGCCGCGCGATCATGTCGCCCCTGCTCATCACCGCGACCGGATCGGCCATCTGCGCAGCAGTGCTCGTGTTCCCCCTGCTCGGGATCGCGCTGATCACCGCCCCCGAGTCGTTGCTGACGATCGGCGCCGTCCTCGCGGTGGGAATCGGCATCGTGTGGGTGAGCACGCGTGCGACCCGCCCGCTGCTCGCGCGATCGTTCGAGGTCGCCTGAGCCTCAGCGCCGACGCTGGCAGCGGGGGCAGAAATGGCTCGATCGGTTCATGAACGCCTGTCGGCGGATCAGAGTGCCGCACCGAGGGCACGGCTGCCCGCCTCGACCGTACGCGTTCAGAGAATGCGCGAAGTACCCGGCCTGTCCGTTCACGTTGACGTACTGAGCGTCGAAGCTCGTGCCGCCCTCGGCCAGCGCCTTGGCGAGCACCACCCGGATCTCAGCGAGGAGACGGCCGATCGCGGA
The DNA here is from genome assembly GCF_030407765.1 of Microbacterium sp. APC 3901. GTDB lineage: Bacteria > Actinomycetota > Actinomycetes > Actinomycetales > Microbacteriaceae > Microbacterium. Next base: position 72,703 of record NZ_JASDCU010000008.1, on the reverse strand, counting down.
TGTCGACAGCGCACTCGCGAGAGTCTCGGGGTGGATGCGCGCCGCCCACAGCGCCTCGTCTGCGTAGATGTTGCCCACACCGCTGATGACCTGCTGGTCGAGCAGCACTCGCTTGATCGCGCTGCCCCGCCTGACGAGCGCGCGCATGAGGACGCCGTCGTCGAAGAGGGGGTCGAGGGGATCCCGCGCGATGTGCACGACCTGTGTGGGGATCATAGTCGGCCCGTCCGCCACGAGACGGTCGACCGCCAGCGACCCGAACGTCCTCTGATCGGCGAACACGATCGCGAGTTCGCCGTGCTGCGGGTGCTCGATGCCGATGCGAATGCGCTCGTGGCGTTCCGCCTCGGCATCCGGGGTGCGGAGCAGCATCTGCCCGCTCATTCCGAGGTGAGCGATCAAGGCGGAATCATCGGCGTCGAGCGGAAGCCAGAGGAACTTCCCCCGCCGCTCGGCGGCCGTGAATGTGCGACCCTCAAGACGCGAGACGAAGTCGGAGGAACCTGCAGCATGGCGCGTCAGAGCGCGCTCATCGAACACGCTCACACCCGTGATGACGGAGCCGACCGCGGCCGGAGCGAGACCTGCTCGCACCACCTCGACTTCGGGAAGCTCAGGCACGCTCGTTGAGGAAGCGCCACGCGCTGAGCGCAGCCGCCATCTCTGCGGTCTTCTTGCTGCTGCCCTTGCCGGTCATCGCCACATCGCCGACGCTCACGGTCGCGAGGAAGCGACGATCATGGTCTGGACCGCTGGCCTCCACCGAATACTGGGGCGGCGTGGCACCCACGCGCGCAGCCAGCTCCTGAAGACTGGTCTTCGGGTCCATGGCAGCACCATAGCGCTCCGGGTCGGCGAGGAGAGGCTCGGTCAGACGGAGCACGAGCTGGGTCGCCGCTTCAGGACCCGCCGACAGATACGTCGCGCCGATCACGGCTTCCATCGTGTCGGCGAGGATCGAATCCTTGTCGCGTCCTCCGGTCTGCTCTTCACCCCGACCGAGCAGCAGATGGCTGCCCAGATCGATGGCTCTCGCCACCTCGGCGAGTGCGACGGTTGAGACGACACTCGCACGCCGTTTGGCGAGTTCACCCTCATCGAGCCCCGGATGGGTCGTGAAGAGCATCACCGTGACGGCCTGACCGAGGACGGAGTCGCCGAGGAACTCGAGACGCTCGTTGTGAGGGATGCCGCCATGCTCGTACGCATACGAACGATGGGTGAGCGCCAACTCCAGAAGCTCCGCGTCGATATCGACGCGGAGCTTCTCTGGGAGAGGCCTCGTCCCCCCAGGGACTTCAGTCACAGTAGTGAAGTCGCGACTCAGACGTCGGCGACCTTGCGACCCTTGTACTCGAGGAAGAGCTCGGTGCCCTGCGAGTCGGTGACGACCTTCGCCTGGTGCGGACGGCTGTAGACCGTCTTGCCGTTCTCGACGGTCTTGACGAGAGCGATGGGCGCCGCCTTCCACTGCGCGCGGCGCGAGCGGGTGTTCGAACGGGATACCTTGCGCTTCGGGGGGTTACCAGCCATGACTAGCTCTCTTCTTTCTCGGCGGCACGAGATTCTTCCGTGCCGTCTTGGTCTGTGATGTTCTGGAGCGCGCTCCACCGAGGATCGATGGGAGCCGCCTGCTCCTTGTCGGTGCTCGCCGTCAGCCTCTCGCCCGTCTCCGGGTCGAGCCCAGGGCAATCCGGCTGACACACCGGCTGAAATGGAAGCGCCAATACGGCCGCATCCCTGACTAGAGTTTCAAGATCCACGTGGTCGTCTTGAACCTCGAAGTCAGTTTCTTCCTCACCAGGATACGCGAAAAGCTCCTGGAACTCGACTTCGACGGGCCGAGTGATGTCGATGAGGCAGCGACCGCATACTCCGGAGTAGTCTCCATCGACGATTCCCGAGACCAGAATGCCCTCGTGGACCGACTCCAGACGCACGTCCAGGTCGAGTTCGGAACCGGCCTCGTACGACACGATCCCCTCTCCCCACGCATCCTTCAGGGTCACCGAGAACTCATGTTCGCGCATCTCTCCGGGTTTGCGGACGATGTCGCGGACAGGGAGGACGAAAGGACCACTCATTCGGGAACGCACCCAGCAATGGTACCGGCTACACGCGGCGGGAGGCTGGCTTCGGGCTGAGCGCGGCGCTCGATGGCGCGGACTCAGATGCCGCGAGACCCGGTGTCGAGGAACGCGGCGACCGCTGGAGGCACGAAAGGCGACACATCACCGCCGAGCCCTGCCACCTGTCGCACGAGAGAGCTGGATACGAGAGCATGCGCCGGGTCGGGCAGCAGGAAGACCGTCTCGATGTCGGCGAGGTGCCGGTTGACGATCGCCATCGGCGATTCGTAGGCGACGTCGATCTGGGAGCGGATCCCCTTGACCAGCACCCCGGCGCCCACGTCACGCGCGTAGTCGACCAGAAGTCCCATGCTCCACGATCCGACGACGACGTTGCCGTCCATGCCCTCGTCGGCGATGGACTGCTCGATGAGCGACAGACGAGCCGCGATCGGAAGCATCGCCTCCTTGCCGGGATTGTGTACGACGAGCACGTGCAGCTCGTCATACAGCTTGGCGGCCCGACGGATGACGTCGAGGTGGCCCAGGGTCGGCGGGTCGAAGGAACCCGGGACGACGGCGATCCGACTGCTCATGCACCCAGCCTAGGGCACGGGTGACGGGGTCAGTTCTTCGCCAGGGCCGCGCGATCGTCGTCGCTGACGCGTCGCTCGATGGCGGATCTGAGACCGGGGTTCACCTCGAGACCGGGGTCGGCTGCGAGGATCGCTTCGGCGAGCTCGCGCGCTCTGACGATGAGACCGGAGTCCTTGACCACGCGCAACAGCTTCAAGGACGACCGCACGCCCGCCTGTGCGGCACCGAGCACGTCGCCTTCACCGCGCAGCTCGAGGTCGACCTCGGCGAGGGCGAAACCGTCGAGGGTCGCGGCGACCGCGTCGACCCGCTCGCGCGCCACCGAACCGGCCTCCGCCTCGGTCACGAGAAGACACAGCCCCGGAACGCCGCCTCGACCCACGCGACCCCTCAGCTGATGCAGCTGGGAGACGCCGAAGCGGTCGGCATCGAGGACGATCATCGTCGAGGCGTTGGGCACATCGACGCCGACCTCGATCACGGTCGTCGCCAGCAGCAGGTCGATCTCGCCGCGGGCGAAGGCCTGCATGACCGCATCCTTCTCGTCCGACGGCATGCGCCCGTGCAGCACCGCTCGTCGGAGAGCACCGAGCTTCGGGTGCGTCGCCAGCGCCTCGTCGAGCTGCACCACACCCCAGCGTGGACCGGACGCCCCTTCGGGCGGGAGCAGTGCAGGCTCCCCCGCCTCGGCCGTCTTCTTCGTGGTGTCGATCGCGGCACACACCGCGAAGACCTGACGCCCCTGGGCGATCTCCTCGGCGGCGCGCTCCCAGACGCGGTTGAACCACCCAGGATGCTCGGCGAGGGGGGCGACGAACGACTCGATTCCTGCGCGTCCCTTCGGCATCGTGCGGATCACCGAAGTGTCGAGGTCTCCGAAGACCGTCATGGCGACGGTGCGAGGGATGGGCGTGGCGGTGAGGACGAGCGCGTGCGGGCTGGAGCCCTTGGCGCGGAGCGCCTCACGCTGCTCGACTCCGAACCGATGCTGCTCATCGACCACCACGAGCCCGAGATCTGCGAAGGTCGTCTTCTCGCCGAGCAGCGCGTGGGTGCCGACGACGATCAGTGCCTGCCCGGAGGCCACCCGCAGCGCAGCCTTGCGCCGTGCCGCAGCCGGCATCTGCCCGGTGAGCAGCGTGGGCATCACGAGCGGGGCCAGCTCAGGTCCGAGCATCTTCGATATCGACCGCAGGTGCTGGCCGGCCAAGACCTCGGTCGGCGCGATGAGCGCCGCCTGGCCACCGGACTCGGCGACCTGGAGCATCGCACGCAGGGCGACGAGCGTCTTGCCGGAGCCGACCTCCCCCTGCACGAGCCGGTTCATCGGCCAGGAGCCGACCAGGTCTTTAGCGACCTGCTCGCCGACGGTCTGCTGATCGGGGGTGAGGTCGTAGGGCAACGAGGCGTCGAACCGCTCGAGCAGTCCTCCGGGCTTCGCTGCCCGCGCCGTGGCCGAGAGCGACCGCACCGCGTCACGCTGCTGAAGAAGCGCAGTCTGCAGCGTGAGCGCCTCATGCATCCGCAACGTGCGGACCGCAGGATCGATGTCATTGCGGGTCTTCGGTCGATGGATCTGCTCGAGCGCCTCTCTCGCGGTCAGAAGCTCCTCACGTTTCCGCACATCCGCGGGGAGAGGCTCGGGCACGTCACCGAGACCGTCGAGCACTCGGGCTATGAACTTCGCGATCTGCCAGGTCTGCAGCGTCGACGTCGCGGGGTAGATCGGGATCAGTACGGCTGCTCGGGCGTCCGCGCGCCGCCTGGCGGCATCCTCGTCGTCGAAGAGCTCGTACTCCGGATGCGCGAACTGCGTCATCCCGTTGAACTCGCCGACCTTGCCCGAGAAGACGCCTCGACGACCGACAGCGAGGTCCTCGGACCGCCACTTGGCCGCACCGAGATTCTTCGCGAAGAACGTGAGCGACATCTTGCCGATGCCGTCGCCGATCACGACATCGACCATCGCGCCCCGTCGGTTGCGCATCGCCCTGGCGCTCGACGACAGCACCTCGGCGACGATCGTCACTGTCTCGCCGAGCGGCAGCTCGCGGATGGGCGTCAGCTCACCGGGGTCGGCGTAGCGTCGAGGATAGTGCGAGACGAGATCGCCGACCGTCTTCATGCTGAACGCCCGATCGAGAGACTTCGCCGGAGTCGTGCCCAACGCCTCTTCCAGCGATGAATCCAGCGTGAGCGACATGAATCGACCCTATCGGCGCCGTCCGACATCGCAGATCACACGAGCGCTCGCGAGACCGCGTCGAACGCCCGTATCGTCCAGAGGAGCTTCTCTCCGTCCTGCGGGCTCGGCCAGCTCGACAGCTTGGCCGCCACCACGCCGGCGGCGCGGTTGATGTAGATCATCTGTCCGTGGATGCCCAGCGCGAGCATGATCTCCGAACCCTCGTAAGGGAACCAGAAGCCGTTGCGGTACATGCCACCGGGCATCAGGGTCGGCTCAGGCGCGTTGGCGAAGGCGATTCGAGAGTCGATTCCCCCCTGATATGTGTCGGCGATCCATGCCTGCGGGAGCACCTGTCTGCCGTCGAGGGCGGCACCGTCTCGCAGGTACAGCGATCCGAAGCGGGCGAGATCGCGGAGCGCAGCGCACACACCACCGTCGAACATTCCGGCACCGACCGAGTCGATGCCGACATACGCTCCGAACTCCGCACCCATCTCCTGCCACAGGCGGCGCGACATCACATCGGCGGCATGCGCACCGGTCGCGCCCTCGATCACGAAGGCGAGGGCGTCCGTCTCGCACGATTTGTACTCGAAGCGACCTCCGTGGTCGTGCTCGATGCGCAGGCTCGCCAGCAGCTCGATCAGGGTTCCCGGAACCGCGCTGCTCCGACGCGGCGCCCAGCCGATCGCCTGCTCGAGAAGCCGAACCTCCGCGTCCGGATCCAGATAGTCCTCAGAGAATCGCACGCCGGAGCGCATATCGAGCAGATGGCGCACGGTGGCGCCGTCGTACCCCGATCCTGCGAGTGCGGGAACGTACGCCGTCACCGCAGCATCAGGGTCGAGAATGCCGTCGCCGATGAGGATTCCTGCCGTCGTGGTCGTCAATGACTTGCTCACCGACATGAGCAGATGCGGTGTCGCCGGCGCCATCGTGTTGAAGTACCGTTCGCCGATCACGGCGCCGTGTCGCGTCACCACCCAGCCGTCGGTGTGGCTCATCGCCATCACCTCGTCGAATGATGCCGATCGAGACTCCCACGGATGCTCGACCGGCACCGGACCGAGGTCGGCCGGCACCGCAGACATCGGCGTGACACGAGACCCGCGCGCGATCGGATGCACGGGGAGGAAGTCGGCGATGTGCTGCATCGACCATTCGAGGTACGGAGCGCGCTGCCACGCCTCGAGGGGCGGTGGAACGGCGACCGGTGCGACGCCTGCAAGGGAGGGGCTCGCAGTGGCGAATTCGGGAACGGCGTCAGCGTCAGAAGTCATCGTGGCGAGTCTCGCACAGATCATCCCTTGGATCCGGCCAGTTCGGCGACCTCGACGACCGCGGCGGGTGGCAACGGTGTCGCGGCGTACATCGCCCTCACCGAGTCGATCAGATGCTTCGCGCGGATGGTGAGTTCGCCTGCAGAAGTCTGCAGGCGCCCTTTGGTGACCAGGACGCCGAGATCCGCACCTTTCCAGCGATAGTCCCCCGGACCGTAGATCCGCAGGTAGAACGCCTCCGACTCGCTGTGCAGAAGGTGCCAGTCGAGATCGCCCTGAGAGAAGACGAGGCGCCCCTGCAGGTCGTAGACGTACCGCCCGGTCGGCGGAGCGATGTCGATGTGCTCCACCGAGTCCACGGTGTGCTTTATGACCATGTGGCTCCAGACGTCCGCTGCCGCCAGCTCTTCCCAGCGTTCGTTGACCTCATCGACGTCGATTGTGAAATCCACCCCGGCGAACTCGAGCAGGTGGAACACGAAGAGCGGCACGTCGGCGTAGGCGCCGGCAGTCACGTTCGTGATGGCGGACGCACCCGAGATCCGAGGGTTCAGTTCGCCGAGATAGACCTCCCCAGTATCGGTGTCAAGAAGCACATCGACCTCGAAGAAGCCTCGATAACCCTCTTCGCCGAGTCGATCGCCGAGTCGTCGGACCAACTGTGTCGCGCTGTGGCGGGCCTGCGCATCCAGCACGTCAGGGAACATCTCGTTGCCGGACCAACCTCCACGGTACGGAGTGAGCGCAGCGTGCCCCGTGATCTCGGTCATGAAGGGTCCGACGATCGTGCCGTGCCTCGTGAGCACGGCTTCGACCGCGATCGGGCGGTTGTTGATCCGCTTCATGACCTTGATCTCGACACCGCACACGTCATCTGCGATCTTCTCGAACCCTGCCGCGTCGCCGACGAAGAACGTGGTCTTGCCGGAGTCGCCATAGGCCGTCTGGATCACAAGGTCTGTGCCGAGTCCCGCCTTCTCCGCCTGAGCGACCACCTCATCCCAGGTGTCGACCGTCGTGATGAAGTTCGGCACACTCGCGACCCCGACGGACTCCGCGATCCGCGTGGTCACCATCTTCGAATCGAGGTGCTCCCTCAGCCGCGCCGGCGGGAGGATCAGCTCGAAGCCGAGCTCCTCGCAGATCGCCTCGGTCTGCTCGTCGAAGAAGACCATCGCGATCTGGGGCCGCTCGCCGTACGGTGTCAGTCGCGCGATGTGGGCCCGGACCTCATGATTGCTCAGCAGCCAGTTGTTGATCTCCTCACCGCTCTGGAAGTCGACGTAGGGCTTGTCGACCGGACTGAACACCCTCGGGTGGGTTCCCTGCCAGCTGTCGTAGTACGCGATGTATGAGAATCCGCGCACCCAGCGGTCGAGACCGAGCAGATTGAATGCGGATGCCCCGACGAAGAACACCGGGCGCCGGTTGGTGCGGAAGAAGTGGCGGATCTCCGACATGTTCCGCAGCGCGTGCGTGATCTCCGGTGCCGCGGAATCGAGCAGCTGCTCCTCGGCATCCAGCGTCGGCGCGGATGTCGGCAACGGCCCCGTCGTGAGATCGAGCGCAGGCACCGAATCCCTCTTCGTCGTGCTCTTGGGGCTGCTCGATGATGACGCGCGGGACGTCGTGCGCGTGGCAGGGTTCTTTCTCGGTGACGCCATGGCGTTCCTCCTCGATCGGGGCATTGTTGAGATCCGGATCGGGGGTGCGATGATCATTTCAGCTCGGTCGAACGAGGGCAATCCCGAGCTCGCGCTTTATTTCGGAGAGCCCCGCACCGGCATGTCAGGCGCCGCAGCTGTCGTATCGTGAACGGGTGACGAGGATCATCGCCGGAAAGGCACGCGGCGCGCGGCTCGACGTGCCCCACGCGGGAACACGACCCACCAGCGACCGCGTACGGGAGTCGCTCTTCGGAGCGCTCGAGTCCGCCGACGCGATCGTCGGAGCCCGGGTGCTCGATCTCTACGCCGGTTCGGGTGCGCTGGGATTGGAGACGCTCAGCCGTGGCGCGGCCAGCGCCGATCTCGTCGAACACGGCCGCGAGGCCGCCGCAGTCGTCCGCCGCAACGCCGCCACCGTCGCGAAGGCCGGCGCGTCCGGCGCAAAGGTTCACCAGAGCACGGTCCGGTCGTTCCTTTCGCGAGCTTCCGGCCCGTACGACCTCGTCTTCTCAGACCCGCCGTACGACCTCGACGACGACGCGATGACCGCGGACCTCATCGCACTCGCGCCGTGCCTCGCCCCCGATGCCCTCGTGATCATCGAACGTGCGCGGCGCTCGACGCCTCCCGATCTCCGCGCTGCCGGCCTGCAGCTGATCCGCGAGAGGGCGTACGGAGACACCGCGATCTGGTGGGCCGAGCCCGTTCTCGCGTCCGAGACGCCTCAGCCCGAGGTCGAATCCCAGTCGCGGTAGGGGTCCCAGCCGCTCACGTCGGCGGGTGCGTCGTCGACCAGTAGATCGTCGTCACCCTGCGGGATCACAGCCCCGATGGTGCGAAACCCCGACGGCAGCATCCCCGGAGGGAATGTGGCGAGCAAGGCGTGATCCTCGCCGCCGGCGAGAGCACGCTGCGGAGAGTCGCCGAGGGCTGCGCCGTCGAGGGCGATCGTGACGGCCGAGGCCGCCGCCATCCGCCGCGCATCGAGCGCGAGGCCGTCCGAGATGTCCATCATCGCGGTGGCTCCGGCCGTGGCGGCGAAAGGTCCGAGGCCGATCGGCGGCGACGGGCGCAGCTGCGCCGCGAGCGCCGCGCTCTCACCCCGTCCGAGCACGGACGGGTCGACAGCGATCGGTGTGTCACCGTCACGGAACCTGCCGAAGAGCACGGCGAGTCCGTGGGCGGCGTGGCCGAGCTCCCCCGCCACGGCGACCACATCGCCGACCCGCGCACCCGAGCGGGTCACAGGCGCCCGACCCTCGAGATCGCCGAGGGCTGTGACTGCCACAGTGAGGACGTCGGAGACGGTGAGGTCGCCACCGACGACTGCGCAGCCGGGCGCGAGAGCCGCGCACGCCTCGCGCAATCCGTCTGCGAGCTGTTCGACGAACGACAGTCTCAGATCGCGTGGAACCGCCAGCGCGACGAGCAGCGCGGTCGGTCGCGCACCCATCGCGGCGACGTCGGCGAGGTTCACCGCCGCAGCCTTCCACCCGAGGTCATAGCCCGACGACCACGCGAGCCGGAAGTCAGGACCGTGCACCAGTGTGTCGGTCGTCGCGACCACGGATCCGGACGGAGTCGCGATCACGGCCGCGTCGTCACCGGGTCCGATGATCGCGTGACTCGCCTGCGAAGTCCTCGCCAGGATGGCTCGCAGTATCTCCCCCTCCGAGAGATCGCCGAGGGTCGGATCATCGTCGCGAGGTCGGGAGGACATGCAGTCAAAGGTAGCCTGGATGCATGCCCCGTTCTCGTCGTCTCGCCGTCACCGCGGGGTCTCTGGCCCTCGTCGCGGCGCTCTCCGGATGCTCGACCACGATCCATCTCGAGCCTGCCGACGACGCGAACGATCCGGCATGCGCGGAGGTGTCCGTGCTGCTCCCGGACGCCGTCGGCGATCTGGACCGTGTGTGGACCGATGCCCAAGCGACCGGCGCCTGGGGTGACCCGACGGTCGTGCTGCGCTGCGGCGTCGAGCCGCCGGCGCCGTCGACCGAGGTCTGCACCACGATCGGAAGCGTCGACTGGCTCGTGCTCGACCAGGAGGAGGAACGCCAGCGGCTGGTGACCTACGGTCGCGATCCCGCCGTCGAGGTGATCATCCGACGCGGTGAGGAGATCGACTTCCGCACGGTGGTCGAGAGTCTCTCGACGAGCATCCAGTCCGGCCTCGAACCGGCGACGGCTCGGTGCACGGACCGGGTGCCCACCGAGGATTCCCCTGACGGAGGATCCGCCGAAGGCTGACCGGACGCCGTCCGATCAGTGGCGCAGGCCTGCTTCGATCAGCTCGGAGATCAGGTCGCCGTAGCTGAGTCCTGATGCCACCCAGCACTTCGGGAACATCGAGATCGGCGTGAATCCGGGCATCGTGTTGAGCTCGTTGACGACGAGCTCGCCGGAAGGCGTGACGAAGAAGTCGACGCGGGCCAGTCCCTTGCCGTCCACCGCCTCGAAGACCCGGACCGCGGTCTCGCGGAGCCGCTCGATCAACGACTCGTCGACGTCCGCGGGGCATACGATCTCGACACCGTCACCGCCGAGGTACTTGCCCTCGAAGTCGTAGAAGCTGCGTGAGGTGAGCACGACCTCTCCGGGCAGCGATGCGCGTGCCCGCTCGCCGGGGCGCCCGGCGAGAACGCCCACCTCGATCTCACGCCCGACGACCTGCGTCTCGACGAGAACCTTGCCGTCTTCGGCGAACGCGATCTCCATCGCGGCATCGAGGCCGTCCCCGTGGTCGACGCGAGACACACCGACGCTCGACCCGGCACTCGCCGGCTTGACGAAGACCACGTCGCCCAGCGCAGCGATCCGCTCGCGGACGATCGCCGGATCGTCCTGCCACTCATTCCTTCGCACCGTGATGCCGGGCGATACAGCGATGCCCGCGGACGTGAGTGCCAGTTTCGTGAAGTGCTTGTCCAGCGAGACCGCGGAATCGAGGATACCGCAGCCCGCGTAGGGCATGTCGATGACCTCGAAGAACCCCTGGATGGCTCCGTCTTCGCCGTGCAGTCCATGCAGAAGCGGCAGCACGACGTCGACATGACCGAGTGATTCACTGGTCCCATCCGGGCGCACGACGCGCAACGTCCGGTCGCCGCCGGGCTCGGGCCACAGCACCCTGGTGCCGTTGTCGGCTACCTCGGGCAGATGCGCTGCATCCAGCGGGAATTTGGAAGGGTCGTCGTCTTCGAGGACGAAGGCCCCCTCGCGGGTGATCCCGACGGGGATCACCGCGTAGCGATCGCGATCAATCGCGCCCAGCACTCCGCCCGCCGTTGCGGAACTGATCGAATGCTCGCTGGAGCGCCCTCCGAAGAGCACCACCACCGTCTGCTTGTCCATGGTTGGTCCTCTCACCCTGCGGGGTGTCGTCGTCCGTCGTCAGGTGGGGTGCGATGTCGCGCGGGTTCATCTTGCCGTCGAGCACCATCTTCACCTGCTCGACGATGGGCATGTGCACATCGGACTCGCGCGCGAGCTGCAGCACCGGCGCGACGGACGCGAGGCCCTCGGCAGTCTGCTGCATCTGCTTGACGACGTCCTGGAAGCTGTATCCCTGGCCGAGCAGGCGCCCGGCCGTGTTGTTGCGGCTCAGCGGAGACTGGCACGTCGCGATGAGGTCTCCCAGGCCGGCGAGCCCCTGAAGCGTCTCGGGGTGCGCGCCGTTCGCGACAGCGAAGTCGGTCATCTCGACGAGTCCGCGCGTGATGATCGACGCCTTGGTGTTCTCGCCGTACCCGACGCCGTCGACGATGCCGATCGCCACCGCGATGAGGTTCTTCAGCACTCCCCCGAACTCCGTGCCGATCACATCGGTGTTCACGAAAGTCCGGAAGTACGAGTTGCGTGCCGCGCGGGCGACCTCCTCGGCCGTCTCCTGGCTGCGCGAGGAGATCACGGCGGCCGTCGGCTGCTCACGGGCGATCTCGAGCGCGAGGTTCGGGCCGGAGGCGACGGCGATGCGATCGGGATCGCACCGCAGCTCCTGCTCGATGACCTGGCTCATCCTGAGACCCGTCGTTCGCTCGACGCCCTTCATCAGGCTGACGATCTTCGCGTCGTTGTCCGACAGCAGCGGTCGCAACGCCTTGAGGTTCTCGCGCAGCGACTGGCTCGGCACCGAGAGGTACACCTGGTCGACATCACGCAGTGCGATCGCCAGCTCGTGCGTCGCCGCCATCGTGCGCGGCAGGTTGATGCCGGGCAGATAGCGCGAGTTGCGCTTGGCCTCGTCGATCTCGTGCGCGAGTTCGGCACGGCGAGCCCACATCGTGACCTGCGCACCGCCGTCGGCGAGGATCTTCCCGAACGTGGTGCCCCAGCTGCCTGCGCCGATGACGGCGACCCGGGGGCCGGCGGGCATGTTGCGCTTAGGAGTCAAGGCGACCCGTCTCCTTCTGTCCGTGCGAGGCGGGGTTCCAGCGTTCAGCCGGCGCCTTCTCACCACGCAGCTCTTCGAGCAACGCGGTGATCGCATTCATCAGCCGGTCGGTGGCGTCATTCAGTGCCGCGCTCTCGCCCGCACGACCACGCAGGTCCGACACGTCGACCGGGTCGCCGATGATGACGTCCACACGCTTGCGCAGCGGCCACAGACTCAGACCCTTCTGATACCGCCCCATGATCTCCTGGGTGCCCCATTGGGCCATCGGGATCAACGGGAGGCCGTCAGTCAGAGCCAGGCGCACAGCGCCTGATTTGCCGCGCATCGGCCACATGTCGGGATCGCGCGTCAGGGTCCCCTCGGGATACACGATCACCCCGCGTCCGTGCTCGACCAGCTCGGCGGACTGCTTCAACGTCTGCTTCGCGGCCGATGCCGACGACGAACGAGCCACGGGGATCATCCCCGTGCGACGCAGGATCCAGCCGAGCACAGGAACCTTGAACAGGCTCTCCTTGGCCATGAACCGGGGCGCGCGTCCGATCCGCCACACCGCGAGTGCCACGATGAGCGGATCGAACTCCGAGTAGTGGTTGGGAGCCAGGACGTAGGCCCCCTCACGAGGGAGCTTCTCAGCGCCGGTGATACGCACCTTGGCGAGCAGCGAGATCAACGGCACGGCGATCGCCGCGAGCGGCCAGAAGATGCTGGGACGCGTCGTCTCGCGTGATCGGGAACCCATCCGGGTCACCGGATGACGTCGAAGTCGGCGCCCACAGCGTCGAGCTTGGCGAGGAACTTCTCGTAGCCACGGCTGAGGATGTCCACTCCGGACACCCTCGACTCGCCCTCCGCGGTCAGCGCCGCGATGACGTGGCTGTACCCGCCGCGCAGGTCGGGAACGACGATGTCCGCAGCATGCAGCGGCGTCGGGCCGGTGATGACCGCGGCCTGCTCGAGATCACGGCGCGGAACACGACGGGGCCCGTCCTGCAGTCCACGGGGGTGCACGACGATGTCGGCACCCATCTTGACGAGCGCATCGGTGAAGCCGAGACGGTTCTCGTAGACGGTCTCATGCACGACCGAACGGCCGTTCGCCTGCGTCAGCGCCACGACGAGCGGCTGCTGCCAGTCGGTCATGAATCCGGGGTGCACGTCGGTCTCGACGACGACGGGCTTCAGCTCGCCGTCGCGACGGAAGAGGATGCCGTCCTCCTTGATGTCGAACCATCCGCCCGCCTTGCGGAAGATGTTGAGGAAGGTGAGCATCTCCTGCTGCTTGGCTCCCCCGACGAAGATCTCGCCGTCGGTGGCCAGCGCCGCGGATGCCCAGGAGGCCGCCTCGTTGCGGTCGAAGATCGACCGGTGATCGTAGCCGCGCAGAGTCTCGACGCCCTCGATGAGGATGACGCGGTTCGGCTCATACGAGATGATCGCGCCCATCTTCTGCAGCACGGCGATCAGATCCATGATCTCGGGCTCGATGGCCGCATTGCGCAGCTCGGTCGTCCCCTCGGCGCGAACCGCGGTCAGCAGCACCTGCTCGGTGGCCCCGACGCTCGGGTAGGGCAGGTGGATGTTGGCACCGTGCAGACGCGTGCCGCCGGTGGAGAGACGGATGCCGCTCGGCAGCTTCTCGACGATCGCACCGAACTTGCGGAGCGCGTCCAGGTGGAAGTCGATGGGGCGATCGCCGATACGGCATCCGCCGAGGTCGGGGATGAACGCCTGACCGAGACGGTGCAGGAGAGGCCCGCAGAACAGGATCGGGATGCGAGAGGCTCCGGCATGCGCGTCGATCTCCTCGAAGTGCGCCGATTCGACATCGCTCGGATCGAAGACGAGCGCACCCGGCTCATCACCGTCCGACACCCGGACTCCGTGCACCTCGAGCAGCGAGCGCACGACGGCCACGTCGCTGATGGCGGGGACGTCGCGCAGCACGCTGACGGTCTCGCCGAGAAGGGAGGCGACCATCGCCTTGGTGGCGAGGTTCTTCGCACCCTTGACGTCGACGCGGCCGCGCAACGGGCGGCCTCCACGAATGGCGAGGACATCACCGGTGAGTGGGGGGACTCCGTCCGCAAGAGCGTCGCGCACAGGTGTCGTCATTCGGAGCCTCACTTCATTCAAGGAAATCGGGGCGGGGTCGCCCTCGGCTCCCCCGCCCCGCCGTTCACTGAACGGGAAGGGTCCGGGGCCGCCACGACTCGCGACGGGCCTCGAACTGCGCGATCTTGTCTTCGTTGCGCAGCGTGAGCCCGATGTCATCGAGCCCTTCAAGGAGCCGCCATCTAGTGTAATCGTCGATCCCGAGGTCAGCCTGGATCTCACCGATCGCCGCCACCCGCGCCTCGAGGTCCACCGTGATGGACGCCCCGGGATTCCGGTCGATCTCAGCCCAGATCCGCTCGAGATCCTCTTCGGAGATGGTCGCAGCGAGGAGCCCCTGCTTGCCCGAGTTGCCTCGGAAGATGTCGGCGAAGCGCGGGCTGAGGACGACAGCGAACCCGAAGTCGCGCAGGGCCCACACCGCGTGCTCTCGGCTGGATCCGGTACCGAAATCCGGTCCGGCGACGAGCACCGACGCTCCGCGAAACGCGGGCTGATTGAGAACGAAATCAGGATCCTGGCGCCAGCCGTGGAACAGCGCGTCCTCGAAACCGGTCTTGGTGACGCGTTTGAGGAACACGGCCGGGATGATCTGGTCGGTGTCGACGTTCGAACGCTTCAACGGCGCGGCGATACCTGTGTGCGTGATGAACTTCTCCATGGTCAGACCTCCGCCATCTCGTTCAGGTCGCTCGGACTCGACAGCGTGCCGCGGATCGCGGTGGCTGCGGCCACGAGCGGCGACACCAGGTGCGTGCGACCGCCTTTGCCCTGCCGACCCTCGAAGTTGCGGTTCGACGTCGATGCGCACCGCTCTCCCGGTGCGAGCTGATCGGGGTTCATCCCGAGGCACATCGAGCAGCCAGCGAAGCGCCACTCTGCGCCGAAGTCCTTGATGATCCGGTCGAGGCCTTCGGCCTCAGCCTCCAGCCGCACGCGGGCAGAACCGGGCACGACCATGACGCGGACGCCGTCGGCCTTCTTCTTGCCTTCGATGATCGACGCGAACGCACGGAGATCCTCGATGCGGCTGTTCGTGCACGACCCCATGAAGACGGCGTCGACCGGCACCTCTTTGAGCGGCGTACCAGGAGTCAGATCCATGTACTCGAGCGCGCGCTCTGCGGCGGCGCGCTCGTTGGCATCGGCGATCTGCGCGGGGTCCGGAACCGCTGCTGACAGCGAGCTGCCCTGACCGGGATTGGTCCCCCAGGTCACGAAGGGCTCGAGCTCGTCGGCGTCGATGAAGACCTCGGCGTCGAACGTCGCGCCCTCGTCTGTCGGGAGCGTGCGCCAGTAGGCGACGGCGTCATCCCAATCCTGCCCCTGGGGAGCATGCGGACGACCCTTCAGATAATCGAAGGTCGTCTCGTCAGGAGCGACCATGCCCGCTCGGGCGCCCGCCTCGATCGACATGTTGCAGATGGTCATCCGGCCCTCCATCGACAGCGCGCGGATGGCGCTGCCGCGGAACTCCAGGACGTAGCCCTGACCGCCGCCGGTCGTGATCTTCGCGATGACGGCGAGGATGATGTCCTTCGCGGTGACTCCGGGGCGCAGCGTGCCGTCGACGGTGATCGCCATCGTCTTGAAGGGCTTGAGCGGAAGCGTCTGGGTCGCCATGACGTGTTCGACCTCGCTCGTGCCGATGCCGAATGCCATGGCTCCGAAAGCACCGTGCGTCGATGTGTGGGAATCTCCGCAGACCACGGTGATTCCGGGCATGGTCAGCCCGAGCTGCGGACCCACGACATGCACGATGCCCTGCTCGGCATCGCCCAGGGAGTGCAGACGCACGCCGAACTCGGCGGCGTTGCGGCGCAGTGTCTCGATCTGAGTGCGGCTCGTGAGGTCGGCGATCGGCTTGTCGATGTCCCACGTGGGCGTGTTGTGGTCTTCGGTGGCGATCGTCAGGTCGAGGCGGCGCAGCGGACGGCCCTCCGCTCGCAGTCCGTCGAATGCCTGAGGGCTCGTGACCTCGTGCACCAGGTGCAGGTCGATGTAGATGAGGTCCGGCTCGCCGTTCTCACCCTTGACGACGAGGTGGTCGTCCCAGACCTTCTCAGCGAGGGTCCTGGGACGTGCGGGAGCGGTGTCTGCTGCGGCGGTGTTCATTGCGTCTCTCCTGAAGCTGGCGGTTCGGCCCACGATGGACTCCGCGACGAGGACGGGCTCAGAACGAGGTCTCGTCGCGGCCGCTAAGGAGGAGCACGATCCGCATGACGTCAGATTACCACCGCTTCATGGACCGGAGTCGCCGCATGACACGCTACTGTCACCCGCACCTTCGAGAGGGATCCGCATGACCGACGACACGACCGGCTTCGCCACCAGAGCGGTCCACAGCGCCCGGAATCAGGGCGCCGCCTCGTCGAGGGCGACGCCGATCTATCTGACCGCGGGCTTCGAGTTCGACGACTTCGATCACGCCGCCGACCATTTCGGCACAGGCGCGGGCTTCGGCTACACCCGCACGGGCAACCCGACGGTGAGCGCCGTCGAACGGCAGCTCGCCTCGCTCGAATCGGCCGCCGAGGCGGTACTCGTCGCGAGCGGTCAGGCCGCGGTCGTCACGGCGCTGCTGACCGTGGCCGGGGCCGGAGACCACATCGTGTCCTCGACTCACATCTATGAGGGCACCCGGGGACTCCTGATCGACAACCTCGCGCGCCTCGGCATCGAGACGACGTTCATCGATGAGATCGCGGACCCGGGGGCATGGCGCGATGCGATCCGCCCCACGACGCGCGCTCTGTTCGCGGAGTCGATCGCGAACGCGCGGAACGACATCCTCGACATCGCCACCGTGAGCGCGGTCGCGGATGAGTTCGCGATCCCGCTCATCGTCGACAACACGCTCGCGACCCCGTTCCTGCTGCGTCCGATCGAACACGGCGCCGCCATGGTCGTGCACTCCGCATCGAAGTTCCTCGCAGGTCACGGGTCGGTGCTCGGCGGTGTGATCCTCGATGACGGTCGTTTCGACGCCGAGAAGGCCGGCCACAATGCTCCGCATCTGGTGCTCCCCGGGCGCGGGGGCTTCCCGAGCGTGTTCTCCCGCCATGGCGGCAACGCTCGGATCGCCTACGCCCGCGAATCGGTGGCGCCCCGCTTCGGCGCCTCCCCGTCTCCTCTCAACGCGTTCCTGATCGGACAGGGGGCCGAGACTCTGGGCCTCCGAGTCGAGCGCCAGTCGCGGAACGCTCTCGAGGTGGCCCGCTGGCTGGCCGCGAACGAGGGAGTCGAGCGCGTCGATCACGTGGGCCTCGAGAGCCACCCCGATCACGAGCTCGCGCAGCGGTATCTGCGTGGCGGGTACGGATCGATCTTCACGTTCACCCTCCGCGGGGGCATCGACGCGGCACGGCACTTCGTCGAGAGCGTCGAGGTCTTCACACACATGACCCACATCGGCGATGTGCGCTCGCTGGTGCTGCATCCCGCCACCACCAGCCACTCGCACAGGACGCCCGAAGAGCGCGACCTGCTCGGTGTGCACCCGGGAACCCTTCGGCTGTCGGTCGGCATCGAAGACGTCTCCGACCTCATAGCCGACCTCGCTCGGGTGCTCGAGCCGGCCCGAGAGGCCGTCGCATGAGCAGCCTCCAGCACTTCGGCTGGTTCCTCGCCCGCGGTTTCGGCCCCCAGGGGTGGGGGTATCCCTCTCTCGACTGGGACTACGACTGGACACGTCCCGAGATCTATCAGGAGGCGGCTCGAACACTCGAGCAGGCCGGCTTCGACCTCGTCATCATCGAGGACGCGCCATCTCTCGGCTCGCCGGACACGATCGACCTCCGTGTGCGCCATGCCTTCGGAGGCCCCAAGCACGACCCGCTGCTTCTCGCTCCGTATCTGTTCCAGGCGACGCGCCACCTCGGCGTCGTGCCCACGGTGAACCCCGCGGCGTACCTTCCCTACACGGCGGCGCGGCAGTTCTCGACGCTTCAGCACCTCAGCAACCACCGTCTCGGACTCAACGTGGTGACCGACACAGGCAGCGCGCGTCATTTCTCAGCCGCGGCGCAGCTCGGACACGACGCCGCTTACGACCGGGCCGAGGAATGGCTCTCAGGGATCCGCTCGCTCTGGCGCAGCTGGGGCGACGGAGCGCTGGTCGGCGACCGCAGGGCCGACGTGTTCGCGGACGGGTCGAAGCTGAGCACCGTGCGGCATCGCGGCGAGCACTTCGCGTTCGACGGCCCCTTGAACGCCGTGCCTTTCACAGATGGGGAGCCCGCTATCGTCTCCCCCGGCGGCTCGGGTCGCGGCCTCGGATTCGCCGGGGTCAACTCCGATGTCCAACTCGCCCTCGCTCCGCTCGACGAGGCGTCCGTGCGTGCGTACCGTGCGAAGATCCACGACGCGGCGATCGCGGCGGGGCGTTCGGCTGCCGACATCAAGATCCTGTTCGCGATCCAGCCCGTGATCACGTCGTCCGCCGAGGAAGCAGACCGCATCGTCGCTACATCCGCGCATCCCGACGACGCGGCCCTCGTGCAGATCGCTCGAAAGCAGTCCAGTGACCTCGAGACCGACCTCACCGCGCTCGACCTCGACCGACCGCTCGACGTGTCGATCTTCGGAGAGCATGTCTCACGCGGCAGCATCCAGCGTCTGATCGGCGACCGTGGGCAGGACGCTCCCCTGCGCGCCCACCTCACGGCCCTCGCCCGCGCGGGGCGAATCGCCGACCGCTCGGGCTTCGTCGGGACCGCCGAGGAGTTCGCCGATCTCATCGAGGAACTCGGCGAATGGGGCAACGACGGCGTGCTGCTCTGGGGCGACTTCCACCCCGTAACGCTGCACCGCACGCTCGACGAGCTCGTGCCCGTGCTGCGGCGCCGTGGCGTACTGCGACGCGAGTATGTCGGCGGTGGGCTGCAGGCCAATCTGCGCGCGTTCTGACGCGCTGGGGCTAAGTCTGCGTCACCAGCCCATGGATCCCGGCACGCCCTTGAACGGCCCTACGACGGACGATGTCACCCAGCCGCCGTAGAACCCGCCCGGCTGTGGAACGACGATCTCGCCACCGACGGTGCACTCGTCCATCGGCGCCGCGTACACGGCCACTCGGTCGCTCAACACCTCGAAACCGGGCGACGGATGCGGGTAGTTCCATGCCGCACCGGCGGCCACCACACCTCCGCCGCGCACGTCGAGATATCGCGCAGCGCCCTTGAACTCGCAGAACGACGAACCAGAGGCATCCGAGAGCGCGCCCTCGACGAAGTCGGCGATCGGCAGATAGTACACGGGAGGGTGACTCGTCTCGAGGACCCGCACGGCATCGCGCGTATCGGCGATGAGATCGCCGCCGAGACGGATCGTGATGCGCTCGGGCACCTGCTCGACCCGCGGTGGCCGCGGATAGTCCCACACGGATTCCTGTCCGGGCGAAGGGGCGATGGGCTGAGGTCTGCGCATCTGTTCACTGTACGTCGCGCGGTGTTGACTGGGGTCATGGCTGAAATACCGATGTTCCCGCTCGGGTCGGTTCTCTTTCCCTACACCCCGCTTCCGCTCCGCGTCTTCGAGCCGAGGTATCTCACGATGATCGGGCACCTGCTCGACGACGACGACCCGCAGTTCGGCGTCGTGCTCATCGAGCGAGGGCACGAGGTCGGCGGCGGCGATCGGCGCAGCAGGTTCGGCACGATGGCTCGGCTGGTGAGCGTAGCGGCGGACGCCGAGGTGCTGCACACTCTCGCGGTCGGGACAGCCCGCTTCACGGTCGATCAGTGGCTCGACGACGCGCCCCATCCTCGAGCGGAGATCACGCGGCTGCCTGAACTGACGTGGCACGACGCCCTCACGCCACTGCGTACCGAAGCCGAGGCGATCGTGCGTCGGGTCCTCGCGCGCGTGGATTCGCCGTGGGGAGCCGACACCGAGCTGTCGGACGACCCGCTCGCCGCGGCCTGGCAGCTCGCGGCGATCGCACCGTTGGGCGAGTACGACCAGTACGCCCTGCTGCAGTCCAACTCACTCGGAGCCCTGCTCGGCCAGGTCATCGATCTCACCCTCGAAGCGGAGCTCCTCTGGTCAGCCGAGTGAGCGGGCTGCGATCACTCGACGTTCAGTGCCTTCTTCGCCGCCGACTTCTCCCGCGACGAAGCGATGAGGCTGGCGACCGTGGCGACGGTCATCGACACGACGATGACCCCCAGCGACACCATGTTGTCGATGTCGGGCACCCACTCGACGTGCTCGCCGCCATTGATGAAGGGCAGCTCGTTCTCGTGCAGAGCGTGCAGGATCAGCTTGATGCCGATGAATCCGAGGATCACGGCGATGCCGTAATGCAGGTAGCGCAGGCGGTCGAGCAGGTCGCCGAGCAGGAAGTAGAGCTGGCGCAGCCCCATGAGCGCGAAGATGTTCGCGGCGAAGACGAGGAACCCGTTCGTGGTGATCTCGAAGATCGCGGGGATCGAGTCGATCGCGAAGATCAGGTCGGTCACACCGATCGTGATGAAGACGATCACCATCGGGGTCCACATGCGCTTGCCGTCGACGGTCGTGCGCAGCTTCGATCCGTCGTAGGTCTCACTGATGTCGATCCGGCGCCTCAGCAGGCGCACGATGAAGTTCTCCTTCTTCACATCGTCTTCGTGCTCGCCCTCGGGCATCGCCTGCTTGATCGCGGTGTAGATGAGGAACGCACCGAAGACATAGAAGATCGGCGAGAAGTTCTCGACGATCGCCACGCCGACGAGGATGAACGCACCGCGCAGGACGAGCGCGATGATGATGCCGACCATCAGCACCTGCTGCTGCAGGCGTCGCGGGACCGCGAACTGAGCCATGATCAGCACGAAGACGAACAGGTTGTCGATGGACAGGCTGTATTCGAGCGCCCAGCCGGTGATGAAGTCGCCCGCGTTGCGCCAGCCGGACACGCTCCCGAGGAGCACCGCGAAGAGCAGCGCGAGGGCGACATAGAACACGACCCACAGCGTCGACTCCTTGGTCGAGGGGATGTGGGGACGGAGACGGATGAGAAGCAGGTCGCCGATCAGGATGATCGAGAGGACGATCATCGAGGTGATCTCGAACCAGACGGGGATTTCCAAGGGCGTACAGCACCTTTCGGAGGGTAGGGAGAACGCCGAAAGTCTCTCCCACGCACAGAGTGCGCCGCACGACCGGAGCAGCGATGACGGTGCTCGTGATGACGGTGGGTGCGCTTGCGGGATACTCCCTCTCGCGTCAGCAATGCTAGCGGAGCGACGGGGCCGTGGTGGTGATCCTCTTCATGACCGCGCACTGATCTGAGACGATGGGGCATCCTCCGACACTCTCCAGGTGAGAGACACCGAACGGAATCGGGATGCCAGTGCAGACGAGTGATCAGAGAGTGGCGGCACAGGCCGCGGCGGGTGATGAGAGCGCCTTCCGTGAGCTCTACCGCTCGTATGTCCGCCCGGTCTACTGGATCGCACACGGCATGCTCGGCTCCCCCGGGGATGCCGAGGACGTGACGCAGGAGACCTTCGTCACAGCATGGCGGAAGCTGCCGGGCTTCGAACTGCAGGGGGAGTCGATCCTCCCGTGGCTCGCCACGATCTGCCGTTTCCAGGCAGCGAATCGCCTTCGTCAGCGCCGGCGAGACCAGGCCCACACGACGGATGCGGCGGATGAGGCTCTGCCCTCGACGATCAGCGTCGAGGAGCAGGTGATCACCGCAGACCTCGCGGAGCGGATCGCGGTCGAGGTCGGCACGCTGAGCGACCTCGACCGCGAGATCTTCCGGCTCTGCGCCGCCGAAGGCTATGCCTACCAGGCCGCGGCCGAGGAGCTCGGCGTGAGCCATGCGATCGTCCGGAACCGTCTCTCTCGAGTCCGCACCCGACTGCGCGGTGCCTTGAAGGAAGCGAGCGACGCATGAACGACAACCCCAGCACCGAGCAGCTGCCGGAGCTCACCGATGCCGCAGTGGCCCGCATCGAGACAGCCGTGTTCGACGACATCGCCGCCGAACGGCCACGACAGGCGCCCGCCTCGGCAGGGGCTCGAAACCGCCGGCGTCGGTGGCTGACCGGCGCCGGGATCGCCGCCGCGTTCGTCATCGGTGTCCTCGTCACTCCCCCGATCCTCACCGCGGTCGGCGGTTCGGCGACGAGCACGGCCGAGGGCGGAGACATGCTCGTCACGGAGGAGTCCCGCTCGGGCGCCGCGGATCAGAGCGCACCGTCGACTGCGACGGACACGGCCGAGTCTGCACCGGCGGCCGGAGATTCCGCGGTGGCTGATCGCGAGATCATCGCGACCGCGACCGCGACGGTGGAGGTGAAGGACATCGCGGACGCCGCCGACATGATCGGCGCACTGGCCGAGTCGCGCGGCGGCTACGTCGAAAGCACCGAGATCGGCAGAAGCGTCGTCGTCGACGACACCTCCGCCCCTGCGCCGGCGGACTCCGGCTACGGCTGGATCAGCATCCGAGTGCCTTCGGCCGACCTCCCCGCGGTCATCGACGAACTGGCCGACTCAGGAGACGTGGTCTCCTCGTCGATCTCGCAGCAGGATGTGACCGCGACCGCGATCGACCTGCGCGCTCGCATCGACGCGACCAGAGCATCTGTCCAGCGACTCAGCGAGCTGATGTCTCAGACGGGCACCGTCTCGGAGCTCATCGAGGCGGAGGTCGCGCTCACGGAACGCCAGGGGCAGCTCGAGTCGTACGAGCAGCAGCTGGCGTCGCTCGAGGATCAGGTCGCGATGTCGAGTCTCACGGTTCAGCTGACTCGCACCGCCGCCGCGACCGCCGCCGACCCCGCCGGGTTCTCGGATGGGCTCCTCGCCGGCTGGAACGGCCTCGTGGCCTCGATGAACGCGCTCGTGGTCGCCGTCGGTTTCACCCTGCCGTGGCTCGCCCTTGCCGGCGTGGTGGTGCTGATCGTGTGGATCGTGCGCCGATCGCGCCGCTCCCGTCGCGCCGCGGCCACGAGTGCGAGCTCGAACGCGGACTGACCTCGGTAGGGCTGCCGCCGAGCGCGGCGGCCCGGCCGAGGAACACCTCCGGAACGACGAAAGCCCTCGGAGAACCGAGGGCTTTCGCTTGTTGTGACCCCAGCGGGATTCGAACCCGCGTTACCGCCGTGAGAGGGCAGCGTACTAGGCCGCTATACGATGGGGCCGTCTGGCGGAACGTTTCCGTGCCGCGACAACTCAACAAGTATGCCATGACGATTCTCGCGCCGCCAAATCGAGCCGAGCCCTCGTCGATTCCCGGGCGTGGCGCGCTGGCTCGGCGGTTTGCCAGAGAGGCTGCGAAGGAGTTGACTCACCTCATGCGCATCACGAAATTCGAACATGCCGCTCTTCGCATCCAGCAGGGCGATGACACCCTCCTGATCGATCCCGGTTCGTTCACCGCTCCCCTGAACGATCTCTCGGGTCTCGTCGCCGTGGTGATCACCCACGAGCACCCCGACCACTGGACACCCGAGCACCTGGATCGGATCCTCCGGGCAGCCCCCGGCACTCCGATCTACGCTCCTGCCGGCGTCGCCCGTGCGGCCGAGGGCTACGACATCTCAGAGGTCGCTCCGGGAGAGACCGTCGAGGTCGGCGCCTTCACGCTCCGCTTCTTCGGTGGCACGCACGAAGTGATCCACTCGTCGCTGCCCACGGTCGAGAACGTGGGCGTACTGGTCAACGACGCCTTCTACTACCCCGGCGACTCCTACGCGGTTCCCGAGGGGGTCGAGGTCGGCACGCTCGCCGCTCCGCTCGGGGCACCGTGGCTGAAGATCGGCGAGGCCATGGACTACGTCCTCGCGGTGCGCCCGCGTCGGGCTTTCGGCACTCACGACATGACCCTCTCGGTCGCAGGCAAGACGATGCACCGCCAGCGACTGCAGTGGGCGACCGAGCAGGGCGGCGGAGAGTTCTCGGTCCTCGAACCGGGCGACTCGCTCGACATCTGACCGTGGCGGACTCCCCCTCCGCCGAGTACTCGCTCGACGAGAGCGGCGTGCGCGACCTTCTCCGGCGAACCAGCCCTGATCTCGCCGGTCTGCCACTCAGTCTGTTCGCGGACGGCTGGGACAACTCGATGTGGAGGCTCGGATCGGAGCTGCTCGTGCGGCTGCCGCGGCGCGAGCTCGCCGTGCCGCTCATCACGAATGAACAGCGCGCGCTGTCCTCGATCGGTCCGGCGCTGGCGGCCATCGGCATCCGCACCCCCGTGCCGCTGATCTCCGGCGAACCGAGCGAGCTGTTTCCGCGACCCTGGTCGGTCGTCCCCTGGATCTCCGGAACGACAGCGCTCGCCTCCCCCCGATCGGACAACACGGCGTGGGCACCACGACTCGCCGACGCCCTGAGGGCGCTGCACGCCACGGCCCCTGCGGATGCTCCCCGCAACCCGGTGCGAGGACGCGCCCTGAGCACCCGAGACGATGCGATACGGCCTCGACTCGACGCGTTCAGGCACCGCACGTCGCTCCGCGACGCCTGGGCCGCAGGTCTCGCCGCGTCGGCCGGCTCGGAGCAGGTCTGGATCCACGGCGATCTCCACCCGGGCAACCTGCTGGTGGAGGACGGCACGCTCGCTGCGCTCATCGACTTCGGCGACGTCACGGTCGGCGACCCCGCCTACGATCTCGCCTCGTCGTGGATGCTCTTCGACGCCCGAGGTCGCGAGGTGTTCCGCAGAGCGACCGGATCTCGGTACGACGACGCCACCTGGGTTCGCGCGAGAGCGTGGGCGGCGTACATCGCCCTGATTCTCCTGACCCAGAGCGACGACCGACCCGAGTACTTCGCCGTGGGGGCGAGCACCGCCGACGAGCTCGACGCGGGGAAGAACAGCTAGCTTCGACCCTGGCTGAGACCGCGGTCGAGGATCGGGAGCTTCAACGCCATCCCGAAGTGTCTGACACCGTGGTTCTTGACGATGCTCTCAGCTATGGGACGGGCGCTGAAAGATCTCACCAGGTCCAGATCCCACATATCGAGCCTCGCGAGTAGGCCCCGCGATGAGCCCGCTCAGCTCTCCGGTGGCTTGCGATAGTGGTCGATGAAGTTGCTTCGCGTCGTCGCGTGTCGCCTGTATCTCTGGTGGAGGCTGGTGGGCCCCCCTCTGCTCGGGGTGCTCGAGAAACGGCGAGGGAGGTCCAGTTCAGGTGGTCGTCTTCGCGAGCATGCGCAGAATGCGCACGAGTCCGGCCCCGGTATCCGCGGTGTATCGGAAGCCGTCCGGCGTCTCGACGATCGAGCCGTTCTCGACCGACTGATCCCACCAGTCGGCGACGAAGTCGCGCGCCCACCCGCCTGTCGTGAAGCCGAAGCGATCCGCGACAAAAGAGACCGGGAGCATCAGGCGATAGCACGGCACGGAGTAGTCCACGGCATCCGGATCCCCGTCGATGAACTCGTCGCGCGACCCAGCGGTCGTCAGTGTCGAGTACAAGAGGAACATCGCCGCGTACATCAGGTGGGAGTTCGCGTCCGCGTGCAGAGAGAAGGATCCCTTGTCCGCCACGATCCGGCGACCGACCTCGCGTACGGCGGCCCCCGCATCTGGGAGGGTTTCGGCGATGGCGTCGATGCCGCGCTGCACGATCGGCGAGAAGGATCCCTCGTTCACGATCGCGAGGTACTCGGCCCGCTCCTCCTCCGGATCGGGCTGGAACTCCTCCTCGGACACGAGACCGCGGATGAAGGTCGCGAAGTCCTTCGCGATAGAGGACACCCGGTATTCGTCCTCCTGATCGACGACGACCACCGCGGGTTCACCTTGCGGACCGCACTCCCGGTAGTCGAGGGCGAACTCGGAGTGGCCGGCCGTTGGCGTGGCGGCGAAGTAGACCCCGATGGCGGGGTACTCCCACTCTTGTTCCATGAACCTCGATCCCATAGAGCCGAGGAGCGAGTAGTGCGATGTTCGTCCGATCGCGTACAGCCCGGCGACGGCGACGTGGTCCTCCGCCCAGACGTGCACGCCGGTAGTCGGGAAGCAGCTGCGGTCCAGCGTGCCGCCGTTGCGGACCGTGCGGCAGAGCTCGATGTATGCCGCGGGGAGGCGGTAGCCGAGCTCCGCCTCGACTTCGGCGATCAGCTCGTCAGACGGTGCCGCCTCGGTATAGCTCTCGAACCCGTAAGCGTGGTCATCGAACAGCCCCGCCAGGTCGTCATCGGTGAAGATGCGATCCATCTCTGTCCCCTCGCTCAAGCAGTGTCCTGCCTCACAGGCTAAGCGCTCAACACAGCCGCAAGAAGAGGCAGCCGCAGCGTTCCAGGACGAAGTAGAGCTAGCCCTGCGCAGCTCGAACGCGCAGCGCTCGAGCCAGGTGATCACGCTGCTCGACGACGATCCGGCGCAGCGCCGCGGGTGCCGCGCTGTTGTCGGCGAGCCAGGCATCCACGAGGTCGAGCGCAGGTGTCGCGGGGAACAGCCCCACGACCAGGCGCTGAGCCAGTTCGATGCTCCGGGCGCCCCAGGCGTCGCGGATCCTCTCGAAGTACTCGGCGTCGAACCCCGCGATCAGATCGCGGCGCCCGCCAGCGCGGAAGCCCGTGATCACGGCATCCAGATGGTCGTTGCTGAGCGTTTCATCGTTCCACGCTGCGTCCCAGGCTGCAGCACGCACCGTGGGATCGGGTTGTGATGCGAGTGCCCTGCGAGCAGCGGTGCGACCGCTTCCGGTGTCGTCCGACTCCAGCTGGACCGCGACGTCATCGGTGCCCGCGTGTCCTGTCGTGACGAGGGACGTGAGCAGCTGCCACCGAAGATCCGGGTCGATCGTGAGACCTTCCGGGGCATCGCCGTGCAGCAGCGCGTCGACCTCGGCTGCGCGCACGTCGTCGAACGCCGATGCCGACGCGAGAGCGCGTGCCCACGAGAGCTGCGCATCGCTGCCTGCTTCGGATGACTGCAGCGCAGCCCACGTCGCCTCGCCCCACGCCCGCTGCTCCCCCTGTCGCTCGTGGTCGCTCACGTAGTTCCGGATCGCGAAGAGGGTGTTCGCGAGGATTCCGGCGAGAAGACCGATGTTCGACTCGTGCGGGGCGTGCGCGCGCACGATCGAGGTGTACCGCGCCACCGTCAGCTCGCCGTCACGCGTGGCGTTCCAGAGCGACGACCAGACGACGGCCCTCGCCAGGGGGTCCTCGATGGAGGACAGCGATTCCTGCACCGTCGCCAGCGATGCGTCGTCGAGCCGCACCTTGGCATAGGTGAGGTCATCATCGTTGAGAAGCACGAGATCTGCGACCGGGACATCGACGGGTGTCCGCTCCTCGTGGATGTCCAGCGCGAGCTGGTCGCGGCGGATCACCCGCCCATCGACACGATCGTAGAGACCGATGCGCAGGCGATGCGGGCGAGGATCGCTCTGCACGAGTGCGGCGCTGCCGCCGCTCTCCCGCTCGAGGCGGAGCGTGGAGACGCCTGTCGTCCGCAGCCAGGCCTGCGACCACTCGGTCATGTCGCGGCCGGAGACTGCGCTCAGCTGCACGAGGAAGTCGTCGAGGGTCGTGTTGCCGAAGGCATTCGCCGCGAAGTACCTGCGGGCGCCTTCGAAGAACGCGTCGTCGCCGACGAAGGCCACGAGCTGCTTCAGCACCGCGGCACCCTTGGCATAGGTGATGCCGTCGAAGTTCAGCTTCGCCGCCTCGAGGTCGGTGATGTCGGCGACGATCGGGTGCGTCGTCGGCAGCTGGTCCTGCTGGTACGCCCACGCCTTGCGGTTGGCGGCGAACTTGACCCAGGCGTCATGGAAGCGCGTCGCCACCGCTGAGGCGTGCGAACCCATGTAGTCGGCGAAGGACTCCTTGAGCCACAGGTCGTCCCACCACTTCATCGTCACGAGGTCGCCGAACCACATGTGCGCCATCTCGTGCAGGATCGTGTTCGCGCGTGCAGCGCGCTGGGCGTCGGTGGCTGCGCCTCGCGAGAGATAGGACTCGGTGAACGTCACGAGTCCCGGGTTCTCCATCGCACCGAGGTTGTACTCAGGCACGAAGATCTGGTCGTACTTGCCCCAGGGATAGGAGTAGGCGAAGGCATCGGTGAAGAAGTCGAGCCCCTGGCGCGTGATCTCGAGGATCTCCTCGGATTCCAGGTACTGCGAGAGCGACTGCCGCACGAACAGCCCCAGAGCGATGCGCTGATCCCCGCGCTCCCACTCTCCCTCGACTCGGGCGTACGGCCCCGCCGCGACGGAGGTGATGTAGCTCGAGATCGGGAGCGTCGGAGCGAACTCCACGCGCTGCACCCCGACTCCGGCGTCGACGCTCGCCGGGACCTGGTTCGAGAGCACCTCCCAGCCCGCAGGAGCATCGACGACGAAGGTGTACGGCGCCTTGATGTCGGGCTGCTCGAAGCAGGCCATAACGCGTCGCGAGTCGGCCGGTTCGTACTGCGTGTAGAGATAGGTCCGGTCGTCGGCGGGGTCGTGGAACCGGTGCAGCCCCTCGCCGGATCGGCTGTAGCTTCCGATCGCCTCGACGCGCACCACGTTCGTGTCGAGGAGGTCGTGCAGCTCGATGCGCGCACCGTCGTAGCGCACATCCCGCTCGACGCCGTTCACGACCACCCTCTCGACGCTCTCGCCGATGAAGTCGAGCCAGGTCGACGTCGCGGTCGAGGTGAAATCCAGTGTCGTGATCGTGGAGAACCCGCTGCGCGCCCGCTCGGGTGCACCCGTGAGGTCGAGTTCGACGCGGATGCTGCGCACGGAGACGGCGGCGGATCGCGCGGCGGTCTCCTCTCGCGAGAGGTTGGCTGTGTCCATGGCTCCATCCTTCCATCTGAGGCCTGCGGACGAGCGCGCACGCTACGTTGCATCGTGCAACACATCGGGGTAGAGTTGCATCATGCAACATCAAGGGGACTCACGCGGGCGTCGCACCGACAGCGCCGCCGTGCTGAAGTCGCTCGTCGCCATCACGCGCCGCGGTCTGGTCGACGCCCGAGCGGGAGAACCGACGCTGTCGATGACCGATCAGTCCATCGTGATGGCGATCGCCGACGAGCCGGGGATCCGCTCGACGGACATCGCCCGAATGTTCCGCCTCAACCGATCGACCGTGTCGCGTCAGCTCGCCGCGCTCATGTCTCTCGGACTCGTGCAGGAGACCCCGTCGAGCTCCGGCCGCGGCCGTCCGCTCGAGCTGACCGCCGAGGGCGAAGAGGCCTTCCGCAACACGATGCGCTCGCTGCAGGGCGTGATCGACGCGCATCTCGCGCAGTGGACGGACGCCGAGGTGGAGCGCTTCGCGCATGACCTCCAGCGCTTCGACAGAGGCGACGACCCGGCTTGACCACGGCCCACAAGGCCATCAGAGGAAGAAGAGAAATGAAGAACATCACTGTTCTCGGCACCGGCGTTCTCGGATCGCAGATCGCGTTCCAGACCGCCTTCCACGGTTTCGACGTCGTCGCCTACGACATCGATCAGCCTGCGCTCGACCGCGCGGCCGAGCGATTCGAGACCCTTGTCGCGCGCTACGTCGCCGACGGCGTCGAGAACGCCGCAGACGGGGGTGCACAGGCCGCGATCGGCCGCATCCGCCTCACATCCGACCTCGCAGAGGCCGCAGCCTCTGCCGACCTCATCATCGAGGCCGTGCCGGAGAACCTCGAGCTCAAGCAGGGCATCTACCGCACCCTCGCCACCGCCGCACCCGCGACGACGATCTTCGCGACGAACTCCTCGACCCTGCTCCCCAGCGCACTCGCCGAATCGACCGGACGCCCCGACCGCTTCCTCGCTCTGCACTTCGCGAACGAGATCTGGTCGCACAACACCGCGGAGGTCATGGGAACGCCTGCCACCGACCCGGCCGTCTACCGCGAGGTCGTCGAGTTCGCGACGAAGATCGGCATGGTCCCGATCCAGATCAAGAAGGAGAAGGCCGGGTATCTGCTGAACTCGCTGCTCGTGCCCTTCCTGCAGGCCGGAGCCGACCTGCTCGTCGATGGGATCGCCGAACCCGAGGCGATCGATGCGACGTGGAGGATCGGCACGGGCTCCCCGGCCGGGCCTTTCGAGATCTACGACATCGTCGGGCTCACCACCGCGTACAACATCTCCCGCATGGGAGGCGAGAAGCAGCAGCGCTTCGCCGAGCTGCTCAAAGAGCAGTACATCGACAAGGGCAAGCTGGGCGTGGCGACGGGCGAGGGCTTCTACACCTACCCCCGAGAGAGCTGAATCGCTCTCAGCGCCCGAGGAGCTTGCGGATCGCCGTCTCGGGCGACACCGTGAGATCGAGCGTGCGACCGCGCGCGTAGAGACGGAACACCCGCGGATCGATGTAGCTCCCTCTGGCCACCGCGAGGGTGTTGCCGAGCGCTGACGCCGTGGCCTGCACGGCGAGGCGCTCGGCACGCCGCCGCTCGTTCTTCGTCTCGAGTCGGCCGATCCGCGCGAGAGCATCAGCCGCGAGGATCGTGCCGTGCAGCGTGCGGAAGTCCTTCGCGGTGAACGATGCCCCGGCGACCTGCCGAAGATAGTCGTTGACCTCGCCCGACGTGAGGCGCACCCGGCGACGGCCTCTGCGGTACGCGAGCAGCGGTGCCCGGGGCGAGCCGACGGCGAACTCCGACAGTGCCTCGGCGAGGGCGGCGTCGGTGATCTCGATCGCGGCGAGCTGCTTGCTCTTCGCGGGGAAGCTCAGTGCCACGTCGCTGCCGTCGATGCGCACGTCACGTCGCCGGAGTGTGCTCAGCCCCCGACTGCCGTGCTTCACGAGGTAGCGCTCGGAGCCGATGCGCAGAGCGGCGTCGTCGAGCAGGCGGAAGGAGACCGCGAGCGCCCGCTCTCGGGTCAGACCCGGTTGCCCGATGGCGCGCGTGACCTTGGCCCTGGCCGCAGGCAGCGCGGCGGCGAGCTTGAGCGCTCGAGCGAACTTGCGCTGGTCCCTCCCAGTGCGCCAGAGCGGGTGGTAGAGGTACTGGCGTCGTCCCGCGTCGTCGGTGCCGACCGCCTGGATGTGCGCGAGCGGATCTGCGGCGATCCACACGTCCTTCCACGCCGGGGGTATCGCGAGGTCGCGGATGCGCTCCCGGTCGGCCTCGGCGACCGGGGTGTTGCCGGCGTCCACATATCTGAATCCGGACCCGGATCGTACGCGTCGGATTCCGGGCGTCTCGCCGGGAACGACTCTCGTGAGTGCCATCTTCGTCCTCTCGGTCACGCCGCGGCGGGCATGGGTGGTGCTTCTCGATCACCATGGCCGACGAGAAGCGAGGACTGAAGGGCATGGCGCGACACACGGGCGACCTGCTAGGCGACGCCGGCTCCTTCCGGCGGCGGCAGGGTGGGTACGACCGCTGCCCGTGGATCGGATTGTCGGACACACCGACGTCTGTCATCCTCTTGACTATGGCCATGTCATTCGAGGAGTTCCGCTCGTCCCTGATCAGTGCAGATCTGCGGGCGGGGCTGGGAGTGCAGCTCACCGACCTCGAAGCACAGCAGGTGGCCGACGATCCGGCATCCGCTCAGAGCTGGTACGCGTACTGGCTCTCGACGCAGCCGGCGACTCCCCCGCCACCCGCAGGTCCGGCCTTCGATGCACCGCCGCCGGTCTTCGACGCGGCGCCACCCGGGTTCGACGCGCCGCCGCCCGCTTACGCGGCGGGTCCCGGCTATCCTGCGCAGTACGGCGGCCCCGTCGGCTCTCCCGTCTATCCGGGGTACGAGCCCGCGCCCGAGGGCCGACCCGGCACGAAGAAGCGGGTGGGGCTGTGGGTGACCCTGTCGATCCTCGGCGCCCTGCTGCTGATCACGGCGATCGTCGTGATCTTCGCCTTCGCCACAGCACGCCATTGGACCAAGACCGATGTGCCTGAGCAGCCCGAGACCTTCCGCAGCGAGGAATACGAGACCGGTCGCGTCGACGTCACGATGGATGACGTGAACCCGTGCACGGTGAACCAGGACTGGACCGACTGCACGAACCTGATGGTCGCGACCTACACGGCCGCCTGCGTCGATGTCGAGCTCACCGAGACCGCGACCCTCCTGTGCGCGGAGTACAGCACCGCGATCGACGAGATGAAGGCACTGGACGGTGACGGCTACTTCGTCGCAACGCTCGGTACCTATGGGAGCCTTCATCAGACCCCCGAGATCGACACCCGCCAGGTCTCGAACGATGACTACGAGCCCGCTGTCACCCACGAGGCGGTGTGCTACCTCGACTTCATCGGCGAGTGCGAGTAGACACCTTCCAGGAACGACGAAACCCCCGCCTGAGCGGGGGTTTTCGTCTTGCTGGGGTACCTGGACTCGAACCAAGAACAACGGAACCAGAAACCGCCGTGTTGCCAATTACACCATACCCCAAGGGCGAAACCGGAGCCTCGCACCGAGAGTCAAGCCTACCCGAGCCGCGGCCCTAATGCCAAAACGCCTCGGTCGGTCCGGGCGCGTCGCCCACTGATCGCTGCGTCTGCACGACCACGGCGACGGGCAGGAGAGCGCCGAAGCGCTGCTCGCCGCCCGCCTGTCGCGTCAGTTCGCGAGGAACTCCGACAGCGACCGCAGCCGCCGCAGCGACTCGTCCTTGCCCAGGAGCTCCATGGACTCGAAGAGCGGCGGCGAGATCCGCCGACCGGTGATCGCGACGCGAGGAGGACCGTAGGCGACACGCGGCTTGAGCTCGAGCTTCTCGACGAGCGCCTCCGCGAGAGCCTCCTGGATCTTCTCCGGCGTGAACTCACTCACCGGCTCGAGGGCGACGACGCAGGCGTCGAGGACCTCAGCGGCGTTCGCGGGCAACCCCTTGAGCGCGTCGGCGTCGTACGAGACGTCGTCGGTGAAGAGGAACCCGACCATGCCAGGCACGTCGCCGAGCAGCTGCACGCGCTCCTGTACGAGCGGCGCGACACGGAAGGCGAGCACGAGCTGCTCGTGCGTCGGCTCATCGAAGAGGCCGGCAGCAGCGAGGTACGGGATCGTCCTCTCGGCGAAGTCCTTCTCGTCGAGCGTGCGGATGTGGTCGCCGTTGATCGACTCGGCCTTCTTCTGATCGAAGCGTGCCGGGTTCGGATTCACGTCGACGATGTCGAACGCCTCGATGAACTCGTCGAGGCTGAACACGTCGCGGTCGTGGCCGATCGACCAGCCGAGGAGCGCGAGGTAGTTCAGCAGCCCTTCGTGGATGAAGCCGCGATCCCGATGCAGGAACAGATCTGCCTGCGGATCGCGCTTGGAGAGCTTCTTGTTGCCGGTCTCGCCGAGCACCAGGGGCATGTGCGCGAAGCGGGGCACGAACGTGGTGACGTCTGCCTCGATCAGCGCGGCGTAGAGAGCGAGCTGACGAGCCGTCGACGGCATCAGGTCTTCACCGCGCAGGACGTGCGTGATGCCCATCAGCGCGTCGTCGACCGGGTTCACGAAGGTGTACAGCGGGATGCCGTTCGGACGCACCACCACGAAATCGGGGAACGAACCTGCGGGGAAGGTCACCTCGCCGCGGATCAGGTCGACGTAGGTGAGGTCCTCGTCCGGCACGCGCAGACGGAGCGCAGGCTGCCGCCCTTCGGCACGAAAGGCATCCTTCTGCTCGGTCGTGAGGTCACGATCGTGATTGTCGTATCCGAGCTGCTTCGCCCGCCCGGCTGCCTCGTTGCGAGCGTCGATCTCCTCCGCCGTCGAGAAGCTCTCATACAGGGCACCCGATGCGAGGAGCTTGTCGATCACACCGCGATAGATGTCGTGGCGCTCGGACTGACGGTAGGGAGCGTGGGGACCACCGACCTCGACCCCCTCATCCCAGTCGATCTTGAGCCAGGTCAGCGCGTCGACGAGCTGGCGGAAGCTCTCCTCGCTGTCTCGGGCGGCGTCGGTGTCCTCGATGCGGAACACCATCTTCCCGCCGTTGTGGCGCGCGAACGCCCAGTTGAAGAGCGCTGTGCGGACCATGCCGACGTGCGGCAGTCCGGTCGGCGAGGGGCAGAAGCGGACGCGTACGTCGGCTCCGCTGGCGGTCGTGGTGAGGGGGTGAGGAGTAGCCATATCCCCTCGATTCTAGTTGCCGGGCCGCATCTCGACCTCGCCGATCCGCTCGCGACAGCAGGCCGGTGAGGAGGGGTCACCGCGGGTAACAGTCACTCACCCTGGGTAACAACCCGCATTCGGGCCGATCGCGCTCCTATCGTTGCCCGCATCGACCAACCGGAAGGGTGACAACGTGACAATCACGGATGCAGTGACGACAGGCCTCAGCGATCGCTGGCTCGGCGCGCCGAGACCTCGGACGAGCCGCGAATGGATCGACCGCGCCGAGGAGGTGGCCGACATCCTCGCGGTGGATGCTGTCGAGAGGGACCGCGCGAACGCGACGCCTCGGGCCGAGGTGCAGCTGCTCAAGGACTCGGGTCTCGTCACCCTGCTCGGTCCTCGCGCCCACGGCGGTGCCGGCGAGAGCTGGGACACCGCGTATCGGGTGATCAGGGCGGTGGCCCGCGGCGACGGATCGATCGGGCAGGTCCTCGGCTACCACTACCTCTGGGCGTGGGCGGCACGTCTCGTCGGAACCGACGAGCAGATCGCCGCGGTCGAGGAGCTGTACACCGCGAACGACTTCGTCTTCGGCGGCGCCGTCAACCCCCGCGACTCCGATCTGGTGGTCCGCGAAGACGGCGACGAGCTGGTGTTCTCCGGCCGGAAGTCTTTCTCCACCGGTGGTCAGATCTCGGACCTGACCGTACTCGAAGGCGTCCTCGAAGGCACTGAGACACACATCTTCGCGATCGTCCCCACAGCGCAGGCGGGAATCGTCTTCGGGAACGACTGGGACAACCTGGGTCAGCGTCTCACCGAATCGGGCTCGGTCGAAATCCGTGACGTCCGCGTCCCGTGGACAGCGGCAGCAGGCTTTGTCGACCGGGTGTTCCAGCCTCTGACGTACAACACGCTGAACGTGCCGACCATCCAGCTCGTGTTCGCCAACTTCTACCTCGGCATCGCACAGGGTGCACTCGAGACGGCATCCGCCTACACCCGATCGACCACCCGCCCGTGGCCGTACGGCGGCGACGACAAGCAGCACGCGACGGACGAGTGGTACCTGCTCGAGGGCTATGGCGAACTGGCCTCGAAGCTGTGGGCGGATGAAGCGCTGCTGGATGCCGTGGGTTCCGAGATCAGCGGCGTGCTGCACGCCCCTCGCGAAGACCTCACTGCACGCCGTCGTGGCGAGATCGCCGTGCGCATCGCGGCGGGGAAGCTGCGCATCGTCGACGACGGACTGGAGGTCGCCACGAAGATCTACGAGCTCACCGGTGCCCGAGCATCGGCCAACTCGGTCGGCCTCGACATCTTCTGGCGCAACCTGCGCACGCACAGCCTGCACGACCCGATCGCGTACAAGAAACGGGAGGTCGGCGACTACGTGCTGCGCAACGAGGTGCCTGAGCCGACTTGGTACACCTGAGCACCGAGACGCCGATTCCTCGGTGCCGCGCCGACAAAAGCGGTCGCGGCGCCGAGGAGCCGCGAGGAACTCGGGCTGAAGGCGGGGACTCAGCACTGCGACGCGACGGCGACCGCTGCGGAATGCACGAGCGGCAGGCGTCCGGCGATCGATCGCTCGTCGCACACAGAGAGGCGTACGAGTCGGCCTATGCCTGGCCCGTGTCCGCCCAGTCCTTCATCGCCTCAGGCGCCCGAGCGGCGACAGCGCGACGATGGCGACGACGATCACCGACGCCGCGATCCCGAGCCCTGCGTACTGGAAGTTCGAGAGCACCACACCCGCGAGAACCGCGCCCGCGGCCGCCGAGAGGCTCATCAGCGAGTCGCTGCGTCCCTGGC
The DNA here is from genome assembly GCF_030407765.1 of Microbacterium sp. APC 3901. Lineage (GTDB taxonomy): Bacteria > Actinomycetota > Actinomycetes > Actinomycetales > Microbacteriaceae > Microbacterium. Next base: position 36,612 of record NZ_JASDCU010000008.1, on the reverse strand, counting down.
GGCGCGTGCGGATCTCGGGCGCGCTCGCCTCGGTCAGCAGCGCGGCCCCCGCAACCGTCGCCGCGCTCCATCCGAGCCCCAACAGGATCAGAGCGACGATCACGCCCCACTCCCGATCGTTCGCGAACACGGCGAACGCCAGTGCGGCCCCGAGGAGCACCTGCCCCAGCAGGACCACACGCAGCCGACCCCACCGGTCGGCGAGGATGCCGAAGAGCGGCGACAGCGCGTACATGCCGCCGACGTGCAGGGCGATCGTGATGCCGACGAGAGCCGAGACGTCGGCCGGAGTGGGCGCCATCCCGTGCGCACCGTGCGCCATGTGCGCGAGATGCACCGGAGTCATCGCCATGACAGATGCCATCACGACGTGCGAACCGGCGACCGCGAACATCGCATAGCGAGCCACCACCGGTCTGTCTGCGAATACCTTGCCTGTGGCCCCCGCAGCAGCCGCTGAGGCGAGCTGCTGCGCGGCCAGTAGAGGGTCGGGCCTCAGCGCCACGAGGTAGAGGATGAGAGCCGCGCATTGAGCGACGAATGAGAAGGCGTAGGAACCGGTCTGCGGCGGCATGCCGATCGCCGCGCCGACGATCTCACCCGGTCCGAGCAGCAGAGGGCCTGCGACTCCGCCGATGGTCGTCGCCCACACGACGATCGAGAGATCCCGCCCTCGGTGCTGCGGCGCGGCGAGATCAGTGGCGGCGAATCGCGACTGCAGATTGCCCGCGTTGCCGGCTCCGATCATCAGGATGCCGACCAGCAGCAGCGGGAACACCCGCAGCGACGCCGCGAGGATCACGACCGCGATCCCCACGAGCGCGAACAGATTGCCGAGTGTCAGTGCACGGCGTCGCCCCACCCTGGCGGCGAGTCGAGCCAGCGGGATCGCGCACAGCGCGGCGCCCAACGTGACCGATGCGGTCGCGAGTCCCGACAACGCGTCGCTGCCGGAGATGTCGGCGGCGAGCAGCGCACCGAGAGACACCGTCGCCCCGAACGCGATTCCGCCGAGCACCTGTCCAGACGAGAGAACCAGCACGGTTCTCCGCTGCACTGCCGCCTGCTGAGCCGCCGTGAGGGCGACGACGGTCATGACGCGCGCACGGCGTCGCGCACGGTGTTGCGCAGAATACCCAGACCGGTGATCTCGACCTCGACGGTGTCGCCGGCGACGAACTCCCCCACACCCGCCGGTGTGCCTGTCAGGATGACGTCACCCGGCAGCAGCGTGAATGCGGCGGATGCATGCTCGATGATCGCCTCGACGGAGTGGATCATGTCGGTGAGCGGAGCCTTCTGACGCACCTCGCCGTTGACGCGGGTCTCGATCGTCGCCACCGACGGATCGAACTCCGTGCTGATGGTCGGTCCGAGAGGGCAGAACGTGTCGAAGCCTTTCGCGCGCGCCCACTGGCCGTCCTTGCGCTGCAGGTCACGCGCGGTGACATCATTCGCGATCGTGTAGCCGAGCACGTGGTCGAGAGCATCCGCCGCCTTCACGTTCTTCGCGACCCGGCCGATCACGACCGCCAGCTCGCCCTCGTACTCGGTCTGCTCGGAGATCGAGGGTCGCACGATGGCGTCACCGGGGCCGATGACGGCGGTGTTGGGCTTGAAGAAGAGCAGCGGCTCTTCCGGTGCCACTCCCCCCATCTCGGCGGCATGGTCGTGGTAGTTCTTGCCGACGCACACGATCTTGGATCGAGGGATCACCGGCGCGAGGATCACGGCGTCGGCGATCGGCACCCGGTCTCCGGTGGGCTCGTACCCGGCGAAAAGCGGATCGCCCGCGAGGACGACGAGGTCGGTGTCGTCGACGATCCCGAAGAGGATGGCGTCGTCATGGCTGAATCGGGCGATCTTCATGCCACCAGCCTAGCCAGAGTGCCCGACGACGAGACCCCGCTGTGCAGGTCGCACAGCGGGGTCTCGGGGAGTCCGGCGACGGTCAGGCGTCGAGACGCAGGAGCCAGCCGTGCTTGTCCTCACGACGGCCGTACTGGATGTCGGTGAGCTCTTCGCGGAGCGACAGGGCGAGCTCGCCGAGCGGCTGCGGCTCATCGAAGCCTTCGCCGACGAGAGCGCCGATCGGCGTCACGACCGCTGCCGTGCCGCATGCGAACACCTCGACGATGTCGCCGGATGCCACGCCCTCGCGCCACTCGTCGATCGAGATCGGCCGCTTCTCGACCGTGTAGCCGCGGTCCTCGGCGAGCTGCAGCAGCGAGTCACGAGTGATGCCCTCGAGGATGCTGTCGGACTCGGGCGTCACGACGCGACCGTCCTTGAACACGAAGACGACGTTCATGCCGCCGAGCTCCTCGACATTGCGCTGCTCGTTCAGGAACACGACCTGGTCGCATCCCTTCGACGATGCCTCGCTCTGCGCGAGCAGGCTCGACGCGTAGTTCCCACCCGTCTTGGCCTTGCCTGTGCCGCCCTTGCCTGCTCGGGCGTAGTCCTCGGAGAGCCAGATGCGCACGGGCTTCACACCCCCGCTGAAGTAGGCGCCGGCGGGGCTCGCGATCACGTAGTACGCGACTTTCTGCGCGGCGCGGACACCCAGGAAGGCCTCCTTGGCGAACATGAACGGGCGCAGGTAGAGGCTCTGGTCGGCGCCGGACGGTACCCAGCGTCCGTCGACCGCGATGATCTCGCGCAGCGACTGGATGAAGTACTCGGTGGGCAGCTCCGGAAGTGCGAGCCGACGCGCACTGGCCTGAAGCCGTGCGGCATTGCGGTCAGGGCGGAAGGTGTGGATCGAGCCGTCGGCATGACGATATGCCTTGATGCCCTCGAAGATCTCCTGCGCGTAGTGCAGCACGGAGGCGGCGGGGTCGAGCGGGATCGGGCCGTACGGCTGCACGCGCGGGCGATGCCAGCCGCCCTTGACCGACCAGCAGATGTCGACCATGTGGTCCGTGAAGACCACGCCGAACCCGGGGTTCTCGTGAACCTCGGCGACACGACCGGGCGTCGCGGCGGCCAGGTTCTTGGTCACAGCGAACTCCAGTGGAGCCACGGTGGTCTCGGCATCGATGGTCGTCATCTCGTCATCCATTCCTCGTGCGGCGCGCATCCTCGCGCCGTCTCAGCCTACGCCTGTCGTTCAGAGCAGAGCAGTGATCGCGGAGCCGATCTCCGCAGTGGTGCGCGCACCCGTGCGGGTGGCGATGTCGGACTCGACGGCGGCACTCACGCGAGCGGACTCCTCGGCGAGCCCGAGGTGGTCGAGCAGCAGTGCCACCGACAGGATGGCCGCGGTGGGGTCGGCCTTCTGCTGACCGGCGATGTCGGGAGCGGATCCGTGCACCGGCTCGAACATCGACGGGAACGCCCCATCGGGGTTGATGTTGCCCGAAGCGGCCAGACCGATGCCTCCGGTGACTGCGCCGGCGAGGTCGGTGAGGATGTCGCCGAACAGGTTGTCGGTGACGATCACGTCGAAGCGGGAAGGATCGGTCACGAGGAAGATCGTGGCCGCGTCGACGTGCAGGTAGTCGACCGCGACGTCGGGGTGCTCGGCCGAGACCTCATTCACGATGCGCTGCCAGATGGCGCCCGCGTGCACGAGCACGTTGGTCTTGTGGACGAGCGTGACCTTCTTGCTGCGCCGCTCAGCGAGGTCGAAGGCATACCTGACCACACGCTCGACGCCGAAAGCCGTGTTCACCGAAGTCTCATTGGCGACCTCGTGCGGGGTGCCTTTGCGGATCGCACCGCCGTTGCCGACGTAAGGGCCCTCTGTGCCCTCTCGCACGACGACGAAGTCGATCGCGCCGGGATCGGCGAGCGGTCCCGCAGCACCCACGAACAGCTTCGACGGACGCAGGTTGACGTAGTGGTCGAGCGTGAACCGCAGCTTCAGCAGCAGACCGCGCTCGATGTTCGCATCCTTGAGGCGGGGGTCGCCGGGGGTGCCGCCGACGGCGCCCAGCAGGATCGCATCATGATTCGCGATGTCCTGCAGGTCGTCGTCCGTCAGCGTGTCTCCCGTCTCGAGGTACCTGGCGGCACCGAGTGAGAAACGGGTCTTGTCGAATGTCACGTCGCTGGCGGCGGTGACCGCGTCGAGGACCTTCTCCGCCTCGGCGACGACCTCTGGGCCGATTCCGTCACCGGGGATGACGGCCAGCTTCACGACACGCGACATGGCACTCCTTGCATCGGGATGAACCGGCCAGCACTCGGGCGGATGCCGAGCGGGCCGGTTCTCCCAGCGTACTGGTCAGTGAGTGGGGGCCTTGCGCAGTGTGACGGCCGCGATCACTCCGGCGAGGACGACCAGTCCCGCACCGATCAGCGAGGTCACCATGACGCCCGAACCGAACGCGGCGGATGCCGCGTCCCACAGCGCATCTCCGAGTTGTGCAGGGAGATCCTGCACAGCCGTGTAGGCGCCGGCGAGCGTCTCCGTCGCCGCACGCGCGGCCTCTGCGGGAGTGCCCTCCGGGACCACGAGCGCCCCCCTGTAGAACGCGGTGATGAGACCGCCGAGCACTGCCGTGCCGAGCACCGCACCGAGTTCATAGGCCGTCTCTGACACGGCGCTCGCGGCTCCCGCCTTCTCGGCCGGGGCGCTCGAGAGGATCAGCTCGTTGGAGATCGTCTCGGCGGCGCCGATGCCGATCCCGAGCACCACGAACGCGATGATGAGGGGGGCGACGCCGTGGTCTGCCGTCGAGAAGGCCACGAGCAGATACCCGGCGACGGAGAACACGAGTGCCGCCGGCACCAGGACGTGCGGAGGCACCCGCCGTGAGATGGGCACGACCGAGAGTCCGGCCACGATCATCGCGAGCATGCCCGGCACGAGCGCCGCACCGGCTGTCATCGGCGAGAGGCCGAGTACGAGCTGCAGATGCTGCGAGACGAAGTAGAGGAACCCCACGAGCGCTACGACGCTGAGGAGGTTGACCAGGATCGCCCCCGAGAAGGAACCCCGGCGGAACAGGTCCATGTCGAGCATCGGCACCGCGGCGGCCAGCTGGCGCCGCACGAAGAGATAGCCCATGCCGACGCCGAGCAGTGCCCAGGCCCCCGCAGTGAGACTCGGGCCGTCGACGGCGAGCGACTTGATCGCGTAGACGACGGGGATCATCGCAGCCATCGAGAGCACGATGCTGACGATGTCGATACGCCCTGGATTCGGGTCGCGACTCTCGGGCACCAGCAGCGGAGCGGCGATGAGAAGCGGGATGAGCACCGGCACGGCGACCAGGAACACGGAGCCCCAGTCGAAGTGCTCGAGCAGGAATCCGCCCACGATCGGACCGAGCGCCGAACCGGCGGAGAACGCCGACGCCCAGACTGCGATGGCGAGGCGACGCTGGTCGCGGTTCTGGAAGATCGAGCGCAGGAGCGACAGAGTCGACGGCATCAGCATGGCTCCGAAGAAGCCCAGGAGCGCGCGGGCCGCGATCAGCAGGCCGGCTGTCGGCGCGAAGGCGGCGAGTGCGGAGACAGCGGCGAAGCCGGTAGCCCCGATCAGCAGCATCCGGCGACGCCCGAAGCGGTCGCCGAGGGTCCCCATCGTCACCAGGAGTCCGGCGAGCACGAGCGGATACACGTCGATGATCCAGAGCTGCTCCGCCCCGGTGGGTGCGAGCGCGATGGATATCTCGGGGAGCGCGAAGCTCAGCACCGTGTTGTCGACCGACACCAGGAGCACCGGCAGCATGAGCACGACGAGCGCCGCCCAGCCACGGGCTCCGACGCGGGGAGCTTCCGTCTCTGTCGTCGGGATCGACGCAGTACGGGTCATGGAACACCTCTTAGAATCACGACGGCATCGTAACTAAACCGTCCAGCTGGTATAGTAACAGAATCGTCATCTGTCAGCGATACGGTGATGAGAGACGAACAGAGGAAGCCCGATGCCCCGACCGCCCCTGGCCCGCGAACGCGTGCTCGACGCGTTCGAGTCGATCGTCATCAACGACGGCGAACGAGCGGCGACGCTCGATGCGACGGCGAAGGCCGCAGGCGTCTCGAAGGGCGGTCTGCTCTACCACTTCGGTTCGAAGGAAGACCTCGCGGCAGGACTCCTCGATCGCCTCGACGCGCTCACCACGACAGACCTCGAACGCATGGCCGCGGCTGACGACGGTCCGGTCGCGTACTACGTGCGCACCTCGGTCATGGAGGACGACGCCTTGGACCGCGCGCTCATCGCCGCCTCACGTCTGGCACAGGGCGGCTCGCTGCCGGCCGGCGAGGCGCTGCGCACCGTGCGGCGCCGGTGGGAGGACATGATCCGTCCGCACGTGCGCGATCGGGCGAGCCTCAATCTCGTGATGCTGCTCAGCGACGGGCTCTACTTCAACAACTCACTCGACGTGAACGGCGAAGAGCGTCTCGTCCCCCACCGCACCGAGCTCGACGAGCTGATCGCCCTCGTGCTGCGCACCACGGCGCCCTGAGACGGGTGAGACGCAGAGCGGGAGGGACGACCGATCGGCCGCCCCTCCCGCTCTCTTCATGCGTCCGGGTCAGATGTCGGTGATCTCGATCTGGCGGAACAGGTCCGCGTCGATCTCGGTGCGCAGAGCGTCGAGCAGGTCGTCGGAGACCGGCGAGTCGAGCGTGAGAACGCTGAGCGCCTGGTCGCCCGCACCGAGCCGCGAGATCTGCATGCCGGCGATGTTGATCCCCGCCTCGCCGAACTTCTGTCCGTAGACCGCGACGATGCCGGGGCGGTCGGTGTAGAGCATCACGACGTGGTGCTTCTCGATCGGCAGCTCGAGCGCGTGGTCGTTGATGGCGACCAGCTTCTCGGCCTGCTTCGGACCGGTGAGAGTGCCGGACACCGAGAGCTGCGAACCATCGGAGAGAGCGCCGCTCAGCGTGATCACGTTGCGGTACTCGTCGCTCACGTCGTCCTTGAGGAGGCGAACCGCGATGCCGCGCTGGTCGGCGAGCAGCGGCGCGTTGACGTACGAGACCGTCTCGCTGACGATGTTCGTGAAGACGCCCTTGAGCGCCGCGAGCTTCAGCACGCTGACGTCGTAGTCGTTCAGTTCGCCGTGGACCTCGACGTCGAGGCTCGTGAGAGGCGACGTCGCGAGGGCCGCGAAGATCTGTCCGAGCTTCTCGACGAGCGAGATTCCGGGGCGCACGTATGGGTCGATGACTCCTCCGGCGACGTTGACCGCGTCGGGTACGAGATCGCCGCCGAGCGCGAGGCGCACGGAGCGTGCGACCGAGACACCGGCCTTCTCCTGCGCCTCCTCCGTGCTGGCACCCAGGTGCGGGGTCACGACGACGTTGGGGAGGTCGAGCAGTGGACGAGCGGTTCCGCCCTCGGCGGGCGGCTCGGAGGTGAAGACGTCGAGTCCTGCGCCGGCTATCTCACCGGCGACGAGGGCCGCGTGAAGCGCTTCCTCATCGATGAGACCACCGCGGGCGACGTTCACGACGAAGGCGGTCGGCTTCATGGCCGTGAACTGCTCGGCGCCGATCATGCCGGTCGTCTCAGGCGTCTTGGGCATATGGATCGTGAGGAAGTCGGCCTCGGCGACCAGCTCGTCGAGAGAGAGGAGCTGCACGCCGAGCTGCTGTGCGCGAGCGGAGGTGACGTAGGGGTCGTACGCGACGACGCGCATGTCGAACGCGGCGAGCCGGGCGGCGACGAGTGCGCCGATGCGACCGAGCCCCACGATGCCGACGGTCTTCTCGAAGAGCTCCGCGCCTGTGAACGAGCTGCGCTTCCACTGACCGGCGGCGAGCGAGGCGTGCGCCGCCGGGATGCGACGGGCGAGGCTGAGGATGTGCCCGACCGTGAGCTCGGCGGCCGAGATGATGTTCGACGTCGGAGCGTTGACGACCATGACGCCGGCTGCGGTGGCCGCCTTGATGTCGACGTTGTCGAGTCCGACGCCTGCGCGTGCGACGACCTTCAGCTTCGGGGCGTGCGTCAGAGCCTCTTCGTCGATGTGCGTCGCCGAGCGGATCAGCACCGCATCGGCCTCCGCGAGCGAGGCGAAGAGCGCCTCGCGGTCAGTGCCGTCGACGTTGCGGACGTCGAAGTCGGGGCCGAGAGCCTCGATCGTGGCAGGTGAGAGAACTTCGGCGATGAGCACGACGGGCTTCGGCACAGGGATCCTTCGGGGCAGCGCGACAGGGGGCCGATGCGCCGCACACCATGGGGGCGCGATCACCTCAACTGTACCCGAGCGCTCCTACTGCTCTGCGCCGTGTGACGCCGTGGATCAGACCACGGCCGTCACGAGATCCGACATGTTGAGGATGCTGTAGCCGATCAGGCTCAGCCAGAACACCGCCACGACGCCGAGACCGGCCAGCAGCACCAGCGCCAACTCGCCCGCACGACGTCGTCGACCGATCGCGTAGGCGAAGACGAAGACGATCGCAGGGAAGACCACGCCGAAGAGCAGCGTCACCCAGCCGATGCCGGTGAGCCCGTTCTGCGCCATGGAGATGAGGTGCGCGACGGCATTCCAGATCGCATAGGCGTAGAAGAGCCCCGCGAGGCCGAGCACGACCGCGCTCAGCCAGCGAGGAGAACCGGAGGGTGCGGGAGAGACCGCCTGCTGCTCGGTCATGATCCGATCACCCCCACCGTCACGAAGGGCCACGGCACGAGCAGCACCACTCCGAGCAGGAGCAGCCCGATACGGATCCAGGCGGCCTTGGCCCGGGTGAGGACCCACACCGCGAGGAACCACAGCGCGGGTGCCGCCGCCGCGAGCACGAACCAGGGCACGTACATGGCATCGGCGACGATCAGATTGGCGAGCGGCTTGAGCCGCAGACCGCCGACGACCCAGCCGATGCTGTAGAGCAGGTACACGCCTCCGACGACCCCGAGTGTCAGGAGCATCGCCGTGCTCAGATGCGCCGCTTCCTTCTCATCGGGCATCGTGACCGTACCCTCGGAGTCGACGCGCCCCACGGCTTCGCTGCCCCGTCCGACGGCGTTCCATCCGTCCGGCAGAGCCGCATCCTCCGAGGCGTCGCCACGGGGCTCGGACGCCTCTCTGTCGGAGCCTTTCGGCACAGGCGCCTTCGGCGCCACGCCGTCGTCACCGTCCCAGCTCAGGGCGTCATCGGAATCGGAAGTCATGCCCCCAGCGTAGGACACGCGGTCCACTATGCTCGGGGCATCTGGGCCACCGGGGCCCTCTCCGGAAGGACGATCGTGGCCGAGCAGAACAAGAGTGCCGACCAGAGCCCGCCGCGCGGCTCCGTCGACGAACCCGCGGCAGGGTGGAAGCCGACTGCCGTCGCCAAGTCCAGGGCCACCATGTTCCGCTGGATCGCGGCCGCGCTCTGGGCGATCGCCATCGCATCCGAAGCCGTCGCGATCTTCTGGTTGCTCCGGCAGCGCGAATACGTCGGCGAGGACGGCACCCTCGTGCGCGATCCGGATACCGGCCTCCTCGAGGAGCAGGGAGTCACCGCCCAGTTCCCGCAGTGGGCATTCATCACGCTCCTCGTGCTGCTCGTCGTGATCGCCGCGCTCGCGATCACCGGCTCCGTCCTCTGGAAGAAGGCGAATCGGCTGGATCCTGCGCGCAGGTCGGAGACGCTGCGGTTCTTCGTGCAGAACCAGCTCGGAGCCATCATCGCGATCGTCGCGTTCCTGCCGTTGATCATCCTGATCTTCCTGAACAAGGACATGGACAAGGGGCAGAAGGCGACGGCTGGCATCGTCGGTATCGTGCTCGCCCTGCTCGCCACGCTGATCGGAGTCGACTTCGACCCGCCGTCCGTCGAGCAGTACACGGCGGATCAGTCGGCGGTGATCCAGCTCCTCGGAAAAGACGAGGTCGTGTGGGTCGACGGCGGCGCCGTCTATCACGTGTGCGATGAGGTGTCTGACATCCAGACGGGCAGCGAGAAGCGTACCGGTACCACGGCGCAGGCCGTCGAAGCGGGCAAATCGCGTCTCACGCTCAAGTTCGCTTCCGAGCTTCGCGCCTGCGGGCTCGCCGTGCCGGAGAACGCTGACGCGATCGAGGCTGCGCTGCGCGACATCCAGGGCGGAGCAGTCGACACTCTCCTGCCGGCGCCGGTGTGGGCCGACCCGGCGGACGCGCCGATCGAGGTCGAAGACGCACCGGCTGAGTGATCCACAGGTGAACGAGAGAGGGCCCGGTGCTGTCGCACCGGGCCCTCTCTCTGTGTGGCGGGAGATATCACCCTCGGACCCCGTGCGCGGTGAGTACGGCGACAGCGTGCGACCGCAAGGCCGGGGGAACGATCGCGGCCACTGCCCCGGAGGTCCGCGGTTCGGTCTCGACCACCGATCCATCGACCCAGCGCAATTCGACGCCGTCGAACTCAGCGGGGAGCTCCGCGCGGCCGGTCCACGGGTCGAGCAGGTGAAGGTGCACCCCGGCATCCGACATCGTGTACCGCCGAGGGGTGCCCGCGATCTCGCCCATCCGCGTCCACGGCCGGGTTCCGTAGATCGTGTCTCCGTTCGTGCGAAGCCATCCGCCGAGCTCGCGCATCGCGTCACGCTGCAGCTCGGGGATCGATCCGTCTGCCGTCGGACCCACGTTGATGAGCAGGTTCCCGTTCTTCGACACGACGTCGACCAGCAGCCTGACCAGCGCGGAGCCGCTCATCGAATGACGGGAGTCCTCGTCCTGGTTGTAGCCGAAGGAGAATCCGAGACCGCGAGTGGACTCCCACGGCTCTGGAATGATCGCGGGGATGTCCGTGTATTCCCTCGTGAGGAAGCCGTGATACGGCACGCCCCAGCGGTCGTTGACGACCCCCTCCGGCACGGCGTCGAAGTATCGCGCGAGCAGCGCGGCGACGCCGTGCTCGTCCGCCCCTTTGCCTCCGTCGGGCCACTCGATGTCGTTCCACAGCAGATCGGGTGAGAACCGCTCGACGAGCTCGTCGAGCTGCCGTGCCGAGTACCGCGCGAAGTGCTCGTCGTTCCGGCGATAGCGGAAGAGATCGGTATCCGATTCGATCGGCGGGAAGTCGCTCACATGCCAGTCGAGCGCACCCGAGTAGTAGACGCCGAATTTCGCCCCGGCCTTGCGGGTCGCTGCATGGAACTCCGCGATCAGATCGCGCTTCGGTCCTCTGGCGCGGGCGTTGAACCCCGTGGTCGCCGTGTCCCAGAGGCAGAAGCCCTCGTGATGCTTCGTGGTCGGAACGATGTATCGGGCGCCCGCGCCGACGAGCTCGCCGACGAAGGCATCCGCGTCGAACGCGGACGCGTCCCATCGGTCCGCCAGGTCCTCGTACGACACTCCGGGGCCGTACAGGCGCTGATGGCGCTCCCAGGTCGGGCTGCCCGCGATCCGCACGGTATTGCCGTACCACTCGGCGTACTGATGCCACGCGTAGGCGTCCTCGGTCGGGATGTTCACCCCTTCGCCGTGCTGGATCGCCCAGGCCGGCACCGAGTACAGGCCCCAGTGCACGAAGAAACCGAGCTTCGCATCGCGGTACCACTCCGGTACGCCGTTGCTCGGGTACACGGGCGCCGCGGCACCGAGGTCGGGGCCCGTGCGCTTCTCGAAGTTCATCATGCGCTGATCTCCTCTCCCCCGCCGCGACGCACCACGACGGCGGTCAGTTCCGGCGTGCCGGACAGGTCGAACGGATAGACCCCCGCCACCAGACGATGATGACCGAGGCGAAGCAGATCCTGGTCGACGCCACCGGGGGTCAGCGCGAGGGTCCATCCTCGCGCGAGGTCGTAGAGCTCGGGCTCGAGGTAGCCGATCTTCACGACGACGATGTCGGCTGTGCTCGGCTCGAGTCCGAGCATCCGGAAGTCGTCGAGGAGATGGAACGGCTTTCGCCGCTCGGTGATGATCGCATGCAGACCGCCCACGGCGATCACCACCTGCGTGCCTGCGTCCGAATCACCGTCGGTGATGGAGAACACCGTGCCCGTGATCTCGACCGGAGGGTGCGGGCCGTCGTCGACTCCGGCGCCCGCAGTCAGCGAGATCTTCGCACCGACACCGGCCTCGACCGCCGCGGCGACGGCCTCGCGATCGAAGATCGAGGCGACCAGGGTCGTGCGGTCTCCCCCGGTGAGCTCCGGACGAGCCAGTAGGTGCGCGAGGGTCCAGGTGACGTCACCGGCCCCACCCGCCGTCGGGTTGTCGCCGGAATCCGAGATCAGGTACGGGTGCGGCGCGTCGGGATCGAGCGCCTTCGCCAGGGCTTCGTCGAGCGAACCGGTCTCGGCGACGAAGACGAAGTCCTCGCGAGCGTCCCAGAACATCCGGGCGACACGCTCGGCCTCTCGCGTGATCACGGCGGCGTCGTCGCCGGTCACGACGACGTAAGCCTGGCAGCGCGGTTCATCCGCCCAGGCATAGCCGATCCAGATCGAGGCGTCGAGGACGCCGGGAAGTGCTTCGATCAGCGGCAGCTCGGCGTAGATCCCCCTGGCGGGTTCCAGTCGGGTGCTCGTCTTCTCGCCCGGAAGCAGCACCGGCACGGGCACCCAGGCGGCGTACGGGCGACGGCGCTGCGGATCGGTTCCATGCTTCCCGCGTAGTCGCGCGAGCAGATTCCATACGGCTCGCTCCTTGGTGTTCAGCCAGTCCTCATGCGGCGCCATGCGATAGCAGGTCAGCAGGTCGACGGCATCGCGCAGGGTCGCCGAGACGTTGCCGTGCAGATCCATCGACGTCGACACCAGCGCGTCCTCCCCGAGTGCCTCACGCACGGCGAGTGCGAGATCCCCCTCGGCGTCGTCCAGCCCGACGACGCTCATGGCGCCGTGGATGTCGAAGAAGAACCCGTCGAACGGCCCGTGGGCGCGGATGCCGTCGACGATGGCCGTCTTCATGCGCCGGTAGGTGTCAGCATCCACTGCGCCACCGGGAAGCGACCGGCCGTGGGTGAGCGGCACCCAGTCCGCGGCCTCCCCGAGCTCGCGCCCCTCGTCGAGGAACGGATAGTAGGCGCGCAGCGCGGTGCCGGTGCGAACCGTGAACGCTTCGTCGCCGGAGACATGAGGCGAGAACGTGCTCGACTCGATGGATATCCCGCCGATCCCGATCCTCGGTCGCTCGAGGCCGCCTGCCTCCAGGGGCGGGAGCGGGCCCATCCAGATCTCGTTCGCTTCACGACGCTCGGTCACATCCAACTCCTCATACTGGGCGCTCATCGTGCCGTCACCGACACGAGAGTGCGGCGGACGGCTTCGATCGCTCCGAATGCGACGGCGTCAGCGCCGAGCTTCGCAGGGGCGATCTCGAGCGGCAGCCCCGAGACGGGTGAGTCGGTGCGCAGCGCGTCGCTGATCGCCGGTTCGAGAAGATCCCAGGCCTCCGACACTCCCCCGCCCACGATCGCGCGCGGCAGATCGAGCAGCGTGGCGGCGCTCGCGCACGCCAGCGCGACCGCACGTCCGGCGGCCTCGAAAGCGGTGACAGCGCGCGGGTCCCCTGCCCTGGCACGTTCGGCGACCGCCCGCGCATCCGTGACGGGATCGCCGCCGAGCGCCTCGTACCGTCGCGCGATGGAGGTACCGGAGGCGAGAGTCTCGAGGTGTCCGACCTGCCCGCAGGTGCAGACGAGGTCGCTGTATCCGGGAGTGTGACCGATCTCGCCCGCTGCCCCGTGGGGGCCGTGACGAAGATCCCCGTCGATGATCACCGCGCCACCGACCCCTGTACCCAGCATCACACCGAGGACGTCGTCGTCCGCTCGACGGTCAGCGGCCACCTCTCCGAGCAGGAACGCATTGACGTCGTTCTCCACGCTCACGGGTACCGACAGTCGCTCCGCAAGGGCATCCGCCAGCGGGAAGCCGGCCCAGTCGACGAAGGTCGCCGATGCTGCGCGGATCGTCCCCGTCGAGTGATCGACGACCCCTGCTGCCCCCACACCGACCGCGATCAGACGGACCGATGCGCGCGTGACGAGATCGAGAGCGAGGGCGGCAGCCGCGTCCGCCATCGCGTTCCCACCCAGGCTGGCCGGGGCGGCGACGCTCCCCCGCGCGAGCACCGTGCCGTCGTCATCGACGATCAGCCCGGAGATCTTCGTGCCGCCGATGTCTATTCCCACGATGGCGTCCCGCGCCGCGGGTGCACCCGCGGCGGGCGCGGTCGTGCTCTGCTCCGTACCGATCATCGTCATCGTCCTCCGAGTCCCGCCATGGCGATGCCTTTGACCAGGTGCTTCTGCAGCACGATCACGAGCAGAGTCGTCGGGATCATGGAGATGATCGCCGCAGCCATCTGCAGATCCCACCGAGTGCCGGTGAGCCCCGCGAAGCTCGCGAGACCGACCGGGAGCGTGCCGTGCGCGTCGTAGTCGACGGTGACGATCAGCGGCCACAGGTAGCTGTTCCAGAACGTCAGGAAGGTGAAGACCGCGAGCACCGCGACGGCCGACTTCGACAGCGGCAGGATGATCTGCAGGAACGAGCGGATGGGCCCCGCGCCGTCGACACGGGCGGCCTCTTCGAGCTCGTACGGGATGCCGCGGAAGAACTGCCGCATCAGGAACGTGCCGAAGGCTCCGAATGCGAACGGCAGCACGAGCGCCTGATAGGTGTCGACCCAGTCGAACCACTGCATCACCTGGAACATCGGGATGACCAGCACCTCGGCGGGAACCATCAGGGTCGCGAGGAACAGGATGAACACGGCATCCCTGCCCTTCCAGCGGAGTCGGCCGAACGCGTAGCCGGCCGTGGTCGAGACGACCAGCACCACGAGGGTCCCGAGGATCGCGACGAAGAACGAGTTCGCGATGTACGTGACGAACGGCCCGTAGGCGAAGACGTCGACGAAGTTGCTCCACCGGAGCTCGGAGCCGATCAGCGTGGGCGGCATCGAGAACATCTCGGTGTTCGGCTTCAGCGCCGAGAAGAACGCGTAGACGATCGGCGAGACGAAGATCAGTGCGGCGATGTAGATGCACACGTGCGCGATGACGAGACGGACTCGGGCTGCGGGAGTCGTCGCTGCACCGCGCGCACGGCGCAGCTCTCGCGGTGTGCGCATCGCAGCGGTCGAGGTGGTGAGGGTCTCAGTGCTCATAGTGCACCCACTTCTTCTGAGCGGCGAACTGCAGGCCGGTGATCGCGATGATGATCGCGAACAGGATCCACGCGGCCGCGGCAGCGAGGCCGAGGTCGCCGAAGGTGAAGCCCTGCTCCCAGATGAACATGACGAGCGGCTTGGTGGCGTTCCCGGGCCCGCCGCCGGTGAGCAGCTGGGGCTGGACGAACACCTGGAGTGAGGTGATCATCGTCATGATCGTCGCGAAGAAGATCGCCGGCGAGATCATGGGGATGATGATGCTCCAGACACGGCGGAAGCCCTGCGCGCCATCGATGCTCGCCGCCTCGAGGACGCTCTCGGGGAGCTGCTCGAGAGCTGCGGAGAAGATCAGCATGTTGTATCCGAGTCCCTGCCAGACGCTCATCGCGACGACCATGATCATGGCCCACGACGGGTCGGCGAGGAAGTTGGGAAGCTGGATGCCGAACCAGGTCTCCGAGAGACCGTTGAAGAGCCCCTGGGGCTGCAGCATCATCTTCCAGACCAGCACGTTCGCGACCATCGGAGTCACGACAGGGATGAAGAAGAGCACACGCAGCGCGCCTCGTCCACGGATGCGCGGACCGAGTCCGAGGGCGAGCACGAGCGAGAGAGCGACGCTCAGCGGCACGTAGAGCAGGGTGTAGACCGCGGAGTTGCGCAGCGCCGGCCAGAAGTCGGGGCTGCTGGTGAACAGCGTGATGTAGTTGTCCACACCGTTGAAGGTCCGCTCGCCGAAGGTCGGCCAGTCGAAGACGCTCATCACGATCGAGAGCCCCACGGGCACGATCGTGAACAGGGCGAGCCCCACCAGGGCTGGGCTGGCAAATCCCAGCGCCTGGCGGGCCTCGACCTTGGCGAGCGATCCTCGACGTCTCGTCGTGATCGTCATCTCAGTTTCTTTCCTTGATTAGTGCGGCAGAGACCGGAGTCGGCTCACTCGCCGAACTGCGCCTGAGCGTTCGACAGCAGCTCTTCCATCGTCATCTGGCCGTTGTAGACGCTGACGAGATTGGGCTGGATGTAGCTGTCGAGCTTCTGCCAGTTCTGCGTCATGTACAGCGGCACGGTGTCGCCGAACGCGGCCTCGAACACCGACTGCACCTGGTCGCGGTGCGCCTCGTCGATGGACTCGAAGTACAGCGGCTGCGACGAGATGCGAGCGGGGTACGAGCGACCGGACGAGGCGATGTAGTCCTGCGCGTCCTCACCGAGGAGCGAGCCCATCACCTTGAGGGCGGCTTCGGGGTTCTCGCAGTTCGCGGAGATCCCGTACCCCGAGCCGAGGATCGGTCCCGGGTTGCCGTCGACGCCCGCGGGCAGCGGCGCCATTCCGGCGGCGAAGCCGGATTCGTTGTTCAAGTAGGTCACCGCGTTCCAGGTGCCGTCGACGGCCATCGCCGCGTTGCCGCCCGAGTACTGGTTCTCGCCCCATCCGGTGTCGGACGCGGAGGCCACGGGTGCCGCGACCTTCTTCTCGTCGACCAGCCCCGCATACCATGAGGCCGCATCGACGAAGGCCTTCTCGTCGATGTGAAGCGTGCCGTCCTCGGACGCCGGCTGCGTCGCCGAGTAGGCGATCGGCATCGACATCCACTGGTATCCGCCCATGCCCATCGCGAATCCGTACTTGCCGTCCTTCGTGGCGTCGGCCGCGATCCTGTCGAAGTCGTCGAACGTCCAGCCGATCTCCGGCGTCGCGGCGCCCGCCGAGGACAGCATGTCCTGGTTGTAGTAGACGAGCATCGTGGCGACATCGAACGGCACGCCGTAGACCTTGCCCTCGAAGCTCAGGATGCCGTCGGCGCTCGGGTTGAACTCCGCCCAGTCGATGCCGGCCGTCTCGAGGTCGTCCGCGCTCAGTTCTCGGAAGCCCTGGGTGTAGCCGCCGAGCTGCGCGCCGCTCATCCCCGTGACGCAGGCCATGTTGCCGCTGGCCATGTTGGTGGTGAGTTTGGTGAAGAAGTCGCTCCAGGGCGACGTCTGCAGCTTGATCTTGATGTCGGGGTTCTGCTCCTGGGCGAAGGCGACCTGCGCCTCCAAGGCGTCGACGTCGGATTCGCTGCCGGCCCACATGTCGACGACGATCGTGTCGCCGTCAGCCGAACCGCCGGCGTCTCCACTCGCACAGCCGGTCATCGCCACAGCGACGCCGGCGACAGCGATGGCTGCCCCCACACGCAACTTCTTCATTGAATGCCTCCTCGGGAAGGATCAGGTTATTTCGAGGATCGAAGCAACCTAGTAGGATTTCGTATGAAGTGAGATTCTCACACTTCACAACCCCTCGCAAGCCGAACATCCGATGTTTATCGGAGCTTGATATTTCGTAACCGGCCCGAAACGCAACTCCTCCCCGCTACGCTGACCTTGCTTCGATAACGAAGGAGCCTCATGCCCGACACCTCGCCCCTCGCCGCCGAGGACCAGCACTCTCGACGCATCCTCGACCTGGTCGCTCGCGGAGAGGCGCGCTCCCGCAGCGAGCTCGCCGCGCTGCTCGGCGTCGCGGCGTCGACGGTCGGCCTCAAGGTGCAGTCGCTCCTCGATGCCGGCGTGCTGCAGGAAGCGGGCGACGGCACCTCCCGCGGGGGAAGACGACCCCGCGTCCTGCAGATCGCCGGCGACGGCATCGTGCTGTCCGCCGACCTGGGCGGCCAGCACGCACGCATCGGCCGGCACTCGTTGAGCGGCGCGCTGCTGGGCAGCGAGTCGATCGCGATCGATCTCGCCGAGGGCCCGGACGCCACGCTCGCGCGCGTTGCCGGCGTCTTCGATCGCCTCGGCGCCGACACACGGATCCATGCCATCGGCGTCAGCCTTCCCGGGCCTGTGGACATCCTCTCCGGATCCGTCGACCAGCCCTCACGCATGCCGGGCTGGCCAGGGTTTCGGGTCGGCGAGCATCTGGCCGGACGCTTCGGGACGCATGTCGCGGTCGACAACGATGCGAACCTCGCCGCCCTCGGCGAGCACCGCGCTCAGTTCGGCCACACGCACCACAGCATCACCGTGAAGGCCGGCACGGCCATCGGCAGCGGAGTCATCGTCGACGGGTACATCCACAGAGGCGCCACGAGCGCCGCCGGCGACATCACGCACACCCGCATCGATGGCAGCGGTGACATCCCCTGCTCGTGCGGCAACACCGGATGTCTCGAGACGGTCGCCAGCGGCGCGAGCCTCGTGCGTCAGATGCGCGAGCGCGGCAACGACACCGTGCGCACGACCGCTGATGTGCTGACGCTGGCACGGGATGCCGACCCGCTCGCGACCTCGCTCGTGCGGACGGCGGGCACGCACCTCGGCCAGGCGCTGTCCGGGGTCGTGAACTTCTTCAACCCGCACGCGGTATTCCTCACCGGGGGCATGAGCGCGTCCGAGCCGTTCATCGCCGCAGTCCGCAGTCGCGTCTATGAGGCGTGCCACCCCCTGGCGACGCAGCGACTGCGCATCGAGCCCGCGATGACAGGAGCGGATGCCATCCTGCATGGCGCCGCGCGGCTCGCCCTGGAGGGCATGGACGTGGCGGCGGGCTGATCCGCCGCCCCGTCCTGCGTCACTCCGAGAGCGTCAGCTCGATCACCGGCAGCAGCACGTCGGGGCGTCGGACCGGCAGATGGACGGTGAGCGTGCCCTCGGCCTCGCCTGCCGGGGTCATGAGGTCGGCCTGCTGCTCAGGATCGGATGCGCTCGTCCTGAGCCACGACCCGTCATGCAGCAGCCGGGCATAGGCCACTCTTCCGGCGAGATCCGGCAGATGCACGAATCCCATCGGCCAGGAGAAAAGGGTCAGATACAGACGGTCACCCCGGCGCGTGTAGACGCCCTCGCGGGGAGGCGTGAAATCGGCATGCCCCGCCCCGACCACCGCACGCCTGTGCAGCCGCATCCACTCGCCGATCTCATCGAGCGTGGCAGCATCCCGAGGGGAGACGGCCCCGCGCCCATCCGGACCGATGTTGAGAAGCATGTTGCCGCCCATCGAGACCGAATCGACCAGCATCTGCGTCAGCAGCGTCGACGACTTCTGGTCGGTGTTGTCCCGGTCGTAGCCCCATGACCCGTTGAGCGTCTGGCACGCCTCCCACGTCAGAGCGACACCGTCACGGACGATCGGCGCGGTCGGCTGATACTGCTCGGGGGTGACGAAGTCGGCAGGGATCCCGAGGCGGTCATTCACCAGCATGTTCGGCTGGAGATCACGGCACAGTGCGAGCAGACCGGAGGCGTCCCAGTCCTGGGGTCCTTTGCCCGCCCAACCGTCCTTGGACTCGGGGTAGGTGAAGTCGAAGAACAGGTAGTCGATCGCGCCATACGACGTGAGCAGTTCGCGCACCTGGGCGTGCAGGTATTCGCGGTAGACCGACATGTCCCTGCCGACGTTCAGTTCGTGCGCATCGGCATCGTCTCGACGTGGGTGGTTCCAGTCGACCGTGAAGTGGGGGTGATGCCAGTCGATCACCGAGTGATACAGCCCCACCTTGAGCCCCTCGGCGCGGAGCGCGTCGACATACTCGCGCACCAGATCGCGCCCTGCCACCGCCACCGACGTGAAGTCGGTGCGCTGAGAGCCCCAGAGGCAGAACCCGTCATGGTGCTTGGTCGTCAGCACCACGTAGCCCATCCCCGTCTCCTTCGCCGTGCGCGCAAGGGCTCTCGCATCGAAGAGATCCGGGTCGAAGTGCTCGAAGTACGGTCGGTACTCCTCGTCCGTCAGGCGCTCGTAGTTCTGCACCCATTCGTGTCTGGCGGCGCCGCTGTAGATGCCGAAGTGCACGAACATGCCGAAGCGGGCGTGATCAAACCATTCCTGTCGCATCCCTCCATCCTGGCATAGACATCCGATGTCTGTACGTCTGGCATCCGGGAAGACGAAAGAACGGGCACCCCCGAGGGGATGCCCGTTCTTTCGATGATCGAATCAGAGTCAGCGCGCGGCGCTGCCGTCGACGTAATCCTCGTCCTGCTGCTTCCATGCGAAGAGCGAGCGAAGCTCCTTGCCGGTGGCCTCGATGGGGTGCGTCTCCTCCTTGGCACGCAGTGCGAGGAACTCCTCGCCGCCGTTGTCCTGGTCGTCGATGAACCGCTTCGCGAACGCGCCGCTCTGGATGTCAGCGAGGATCGCCTTCATCGACTCCTTGACCTCGGGGGTCACGACACGGGGACCCGACACGTAGTCGCCGTACTCAGCGGTGTCGGAGACCGACCAGCGCTGCTTGGCGATGCCGCCCTCCCACATGAGGTCGACGATGAGCTTCAGCTCGTGCAGCACCTCGAAGTAGGCGATCTGCGGCTGGTAGCCCGCCTCGGTGAGCGTCTCGAAGCCCGCCTGCACGAGGTGGCTGACGCCACCGCACAGCACGGCCTGCTCACCGAACAGATCGGTCTCGGTCTCTTCGGTGAAGGTCGTCTTGATGACGCCGGCACGGGTGCCGCCGATCGCCTTCGCGTACGACAGCGCGGTCGCCCAGGCGCTGCCCGATGCATCGCGCTCGACGGCGATGATGTCGGGGATGCCGCGACCTGCGACGAACTCGCGGCGGACGGTGTGACCGGGCGCCTTCGGCGCGACGAGGATCACATCGACGCCCTCAGGAGCGTCGATGTAGCCGAAACGGATGTTGAAGCCGTGCGCGAAGGCGAGCGTCTTGCCCTCGGTGAGGTTCGGGGCGATCGACTCGCTGTAGATCGTGCGCTGGTGCTGGTCCGGCGCCAGGATCATGATGAGGTCGGCCCACTGAGTCGCCTCGGCGACGGTCTTGACCGCGAATCCGGCCTCCTCCGCCTTCGGCGCCGACTTCGAGCCCTCCTTGAGCGCGATCGCCACCTCGACACCCGAGTCGCGAAGGTTCTGCGCGTGCGCGTGACCCTGCGAGCCGTAGCCGACGATGGCGACCTTCTTGCCCTGGATGATCGACAGATCAGCGTCTGCGTCGTAGAAGATCTCGGTGCTCACTGGTTTTCTCCTTGATTGGTGTTCGTGTACGTGTGTGAAGTCTGATCAGCCGCGCAGAACGCGCTCGGTGATGCTCTTGCCCCCGCGGCCGATGGCGAGGAGACCCGACTGCGCGATCTCCTTGATGCCGAACGGCTCGAGAGCGCGGAGCATGGCTTCGATCTTGCCCCGATCTCCGGTGACCTCGATCACCAGCGCGTCGGACGCGTAGTCGACGACCGAGGCACGGAACAGGTTCGCCACCTCGATGACGTTCGACCTGTTCGCGTTGTCGGTGCGGACCTTGACGAGCATGTGCTCGCGCTGCACCGAGGTCGGGAAGTCGAGCTCCACGATCTTGATGACGTTGATCAGCTTGTTGAGCTGCTTCGTCACCTGTTCGAGAGGCAGGTCCTCGAGGTCGACGACGACGGTGATGCGTGAGATGCCGGGCACCTCGGTCACGCCCACCGCGAGGGAGTCGATGTTGAATCCGCGGCGCGCGAACAGACCTGCGACGCGGGTCAGCAGACCGGGGGTGTTCTCCACCAGGAGGCTCAGCACGTGAGTCGACATGGTCAGTCCTCCTCGTCGAATGCGGGCGCGTGCTCGCGGGCGTACTGGACGTAGCTGTTGCTCACGCCCTGGGGAACCATCGGCCACACCATGGAGTCGGCGCTGACGACGAAGTCGATGACGACGGGACGGTCGTTCGTCTCGAGAGCGAGCTGGATCGCCGCGTCCACCTCCTCCTCCTTCTCGACGCGGATCGCGAGGCAGCCGTATGCCTCGGCGAGCTTCACGAAGTCGGGGATGCGCACCGTTCCATGGCCGGTGTTCAGGTCGGTGTTCGAGTGGCGGCCGTCATAGAACAGCGTCTGCCACTGGCGCACCATGCCCAGCGAGGAGTTGTTGATGATCGCGACCTTGATCGGGATGTTGTTGATCGTGCAGGTCGCGAGCTCCTGATTCGTCATCTGGAAGCATCCGTCGCCATCGATCGCCCACACGACGCGGTCGGGCTCGGCGACCTTGGCGCCCATCGCGGCGGGCACGGAGTAGCCCATCGTGCCCGCTCCACCGGAGTTCAGCCAGGCGTTGGGGCGCTCGTACTTGATGAACTGTGCAGCCCACATCTGGTGCTGTCCGACGCCTGCGGCGTAGATGCCCTCCGGACCGGTCAGCTCGCCGATCCGCTGGATCACGTACTGCGGCGCGAGAAGACCGTCGGTCGTCGGCGCGTATCCGAGAGGGAACTCGGTGCGCAGCCCGTCGAGGTACGACCACCACTCCTCGGTGTCGGGAGTCGTCGTGCTGGCGGCGGTGCGGAACGCGGACTCGAGATCGACCAGCACGTCACGGACGTCACCGACGATCGGCACATCGGCCGTGCGGATCTTCGAGATCTCGGCGGGATCGATATCGACGTGCACGACCTTGGCGTTCGGCGCGAAGAGCGCCGCCTTGCCGGTCACACGGTCGTCGAACCTCGCCCCGAGCGACACGATCAGATCGGCCTCCTGCAGCGCCAGCACTGCAGGGACGGTGCCGTGCATGCCGGGCATCCCCAGGTGCTGCTGGTGCGAATCGGGGAACGCGCCCCGCGCCATGAGAGTCGTCACGACCGGTGCGTTCGTCGTCTCGGCCAGGGTGAGCAGCTCTGCCGACGCGCGACCGCGGATCACACCGCCACCGACGTACAGCACCGGCTTCTTGGCCTCGGCCAGGAGTGCGGCGGCCGCCTGGATCTGCTTGCCATGGGCCTTCGTCACGGGGCGGTACCCCGGCAGGTCGTACTTGGGCGGCCAGACGAACGGCGCCATGGCCTGCTGGGCGTCCTTGGTGATGTCGACGAGCACCGGACCGGGTCGGCCCGTCGATGCGATCTCATACGCCGCCGCGATGGCACCGGGGATCTCGGATGCGTCCTTCACGAGGAAGGAGTGCTTCGTCACGGGCATCGTGATGCCGACGATGTCGGCCTCCTGGAATGCGTCGGTGCCCATCAGTGTCGAGAACACCTGCCCGGTGATCGCGAGCAGCGGCACCGAGTCCATGTAGGCGTCGGCGATCGCGGTCACGAGGTTGGTCGCACCGGGACCGGAGGTCGCGATGCAGACGCCGACCTTGCCCGACGACGATGCATAGCCCTCGGCGGCATGGCCGGCCCCCTGCTCGTGCCTCACCAGGATGTGCCGGAGCTCGGCCGCATCCATGAGCGGGTCGTAGACGGGGAGGATCGCGCCGCCGGGGAGGCCGAACACGTCCTTGACGCCGAGCAGCTCGAGCGTGCGGACGACGGCCTCCGCTCCGGAGATCTCCGGTGCGGGGGATTTGGGCGCGGGTGGCCTCGGCACAGCCGAGACGGTGTCAGCGGTCATGACACTCCTTCTGATGGTCTGTAGGCGACGTCGGAGGCGGGAAGCCGGGGCCGACGCGGATCAGCCGGTCGTCGCGCCCTCGGCGGCGGACCGCACGAGACGCGAGTATTTGGCAAGAACGCCACGGGTATAGCGCGGGGGTAGCGGCTCCCAGCCAGAGCGGCGGGAGGCGAGCTCCGCCTCGTCGACGAGTAGGTCGAGAGAGCGAGCTGCGATATCGACCCGTATCAGATCACCATCGCGCACGAAGGCGATAGGACCTGCGTCCACCGCTTCGGGTGCTATGTGGCCGATGCACAGGCCGGTTGTGCCGCCTGAGAATCGTCCGTCAGTCAAGAGTAGTACATCTTTTCCGAGCCCAGCGCCCTTGATGGCCGCGGTGATCGCGAGCATCTCGCGCATGCCCGGTCCGCCCTTGGGACCCTCGTAGCGGATCACGATGACCGTGCCGGCCTCGATCTCGCCGTTCGCCACGGCATCCATCGCCGCACGCTCGCGCTCGAACACCCGAGCGGGCCCTTCGAAGACGGCCGCGTCGAAGCCTGCGGTCTTCACGACCGCGCCCTCGGGGGCGAGCGACCCGTGCAGGATCGTCAGGCCGCCGGTCGCGTGGATCGGGTTGTCGAACGTGTGGATGACCTCGCCGTCGATCGGCTGGGGGTCGAGGTCCGCCAGGTTCTCGGCGAGTGTCTTGCCCGTCACGGTGAGCGCGTCGCCGTGCAGCAGACCCTCGTCGAGCATCGCCTTCATGATCACCGGGATGCCGCCGTGACGGTCGACGTCGTTCATGACGTACTTGCCGAACGGCTTCATGTCGGCCACGTGCGGCACCTTGTCGCCGATGCGGTTGAAGTCGTGCAGGCTCAGGTCGATCTCGGCCTCGCGTGCGATGGCGAGCAGATGCAGCACGACGTTCGTCGAGCCGCCGAGAGCCATCGCGAGGGCGATCGCGTTCTCGAACGCCTCCTTGGTGAGGATGTCGCGGGTGGTGATCCCCTGACGGAGCAGGTTGACGACGGCCTCGCCCGAGCGGTGCGCGAAGTAGTCGCGGCGACGGTCGGCTGCGGGCGGCGCGGCCGAGCCGGGAAGGCTCAGCCCGAGCGCCTCGGCGACCGACGCCATGGTGTTCGCCGTGTACATGCCGCCACAGGCTCCTTCACCGGGGGCGATCGCGCACTCGATGCGCTTGAGGTCCTCTTCGCTCATGAGGCCCGCGCGGCACGCGCCGACGGCCTCGAACGAATCGATGATCGTGACGTCCTTCTCCGTGCCGTCCGACAGCTTGACCCACCCGGGGGCGATCGAGCCGGCGTAGAGGAAGACGCTGGAGAGGTCGAGGCGGGCGCTGGCCATCAGCATTCCGGGGATCGACTTGTCGCAGCCGGCGAGCAGCACCGATCCGTCGAGACGCTCGGCCATCATCACGGTCTCGACCGAGTCTGCGATGACCTCGCGGGACACCAGCGAGAAGTGCATACCCTCGTGGCCCATCGAGATTCCGTCGGACACCGAGATCGTGCCGAACTGCAACGGGTAGCCGCCGCCCGAGTGCACGCCCTCTTTCGCACCCTGCGCGAGACGGTCGAGGCTCAGGTTGCAGGGCGTGATCTCGTTCCAGCTGGACGCGATGCCGATCTGGGGCTTGTCCCAATCGGCGTCGCCCATGCCGACGGCACGGAGCATGCCTCGGGAGGTCGTCGCCTCGATGCCGTCGGTGACGACGCGGCTGCGGGGCTTGATGTCGATGGGCGCGCTGCTGGAGGGATCATGCGAGGACATGACGGAAGTCTATTCCCGCCGGGAGGTGCGCTCGTCCGCGAGCGTCTCCAGAAGCGCAGCGATCTCTTGTGGGTTCTCCACACGAAGCTCGGCGGCGCTCTCCCCCGGACCCACGCGCACGCCCAGATCATCACCCGTGAGCACCCTCATCGCGTCCTCGTCCGTGACGTCGTCGCCGGCGAAGAGGATCGCGGTCGCACCGAAATGCTCGCGAAGGGCGGCCATCGCGGCGTCCTTCCCCTCGTTCCGGGATGAGAACTCCAGCACGCGATGACCGGCGCGCCGTCGCCAATGCGGGAAACGCTCGGCCACCAGAGCATCGATCTCGGAGAAGACAGCCTTCTCGACCTCGGGCGTGGCGGTGCGTGTGTGGACCCCCATCCCGAAGGTCTTCGGTTCGAGCTCGGCTCCCTCGTAGCGATCGATGATCGGCCGCGCGGCCTCCCACAGCTCCTCGCGGGACCCGTCGGCCGACTCGTCGCCGTCGGATGCGGCATCGCCGACGCCCGGGTACCAGTACTGGGCACCGTGCGAACCGGCCAGAGCGATCAACGAATCGTCCGTGTGCTCGGTGATGACCCTCAGGTCGTGCATGCTGCGCCCCGACACGTAGGCGACCACCGTGTCCGGCAGGGCAGCGAGCCGAGCGACCTGCGTCGCGACCTCTGGCAGCGCCCGGGCTGCCATCGGGTCCGGGACGAGCGGAGACGCCGTGCCGTCGAAGTCCAGGGCGACGACAAGCCTGGGCGTGGCGGCGATGGCGCGCAGCGCCTGGTCTGCTTCTCCGGGGGTCCAACTACGGGTCACAGGGTCTCCAATCGAGGCGGTGTCCTCCCAGTATGACCCGACGGATCAGCGTCGGCGGACGTCTGCGAGCGCGCGAAGGAAGGACGATGACCAGGCGTTCACGTCGTTCTCGAGCACTCGGCGCCGCAGGGACCGCATCCGCTTGCCCTGCTCGGCCGGCGTCATGGCGACCGCCGTCATGATCGCGTCCTTCAACCCGGCGATGTCGTGCGGGTTGACCCGCACCGCCTGTCGCAGCTCATCGGCGGCACCTGTGAACTCGCTCAACACGAGTACTCCACGGTTGTCGGCGCGAGTCGCCACATACTCCTTCGCCACGAGGTTCATGCCGTCCCGCAGGGCCGTCACGAGCATCACGTCGGCAGCGAGGTAGAGCGCGACCATCTCTTCGCGGGGGTAGCCCTGGTGCAGATACCGGATCGCCGTGTGACCCATCGTGTCATGATCGCCGTTGATGCGACCGACCGCGAGCTCGATCTCGTCTCGAAGGTGCACGTAGGCGTCGACGCGCTCGCGGCTCGGACTCGCGACCTGCACGAAGGTGACGTCGTCGACGCTCAGCAGTCCGTCTTCGAGAAGCTCGCCGTACGCCTTGATACGGTGCCTGATGCCCTTGGTGTAGTCGAGTCGGTCGACGCCCAGCAGGATCTTCT
This sequence comes from Microbacterium sp. APC 3901, assembly GCF_030407765.1. Taxonomy (GTDB): domain Bacteria; phylum Actinomycetota; class Actinomycetes; order Actinomycetales; family Microbacteriaceae; genus Microbacterium. Next base: position 10,043 of record NZ_JASDCU010000008.1, on the reverse strand, counting down.
TGGGGTTGCCGAGGCTCGCTCTGATCTCTGCCGCCCGTGCCCGCACCTCTGGGCGTGCCGCGAGCTCGAGATACGGAGCCGTGTCGATGGAGATCGGGAAGGCCCGGGCGACCGCAGTGCGAGCGCCCCCGTCGTCTGTCGGGATCGCCACCGCTGACCCCTTGACCTCATAACGCAGTCGCCGGCGCACTGCGGTCAGGAAGTACGTGGCGTCCTGCGCACGCTGGAATCCGATGACATCGGCGCCGAGCAGTCCCTTGAGCACCTGATCGCGCCACGGCAGCTGGGCGTAGAGGCCGTGCGCCGGGAACGGGATGTGGTGGAAATAGCCGATCGTGACGTCGGGCCTCAGCTCGCGGATCATCTGCGGCACCAACTGCAGCTGATAGTCGTGCACCCAGACCGTGCCGTCGGGGGCGACGACGTCAGCAGCGGCCTCTGCGAACCGGCGGTTGACCTTGACGTATGCCTCCCACCATTCGCGGTGGTACTGCGGCGGCGCGATGACGTCGTGGTACAGCGGCCAGATCGTGTCGTTGGCGAAGCCCTCGTAGTAGTCGGCGACCTCTTCGGCGCTGAGCGGCACGGGGATCAGGTCGATGCCGTTGATCTCGAATCGGTCCAACTCGAGGTCGGGCTGTCCCGGCCATCCGACCCAGGCCCCGCGGGCGCTGCGCATCATCGGCTCGAGAGCTGCCACCAGACCGCCCGGAGATGTCCGCCACTCCTCGTCTCCGTCAGGACCCACGACCCGGTCGACGGGAAGTCGGTTGGCGACGACGACGAAATCTGCGACTGACATGGGTGAGTGCTCCTGACGATGCAGTGGGGGTGCTCCTCAGGCTACAGAAGCTCAGACCGAGGCTACGCGAGGTCGGGTCGCACTGAGGCGCCAATTGACAACGGCCGCCGCGAACGCTACGCCTGCGGCGATGATCGGCAGCACGAGGGCGCTGCCCGTTCCCACGTTCTCGGCGAGCTCACCTGCCACGGCCGCGCCGAGGGACTGACCGACGACGATTCCCGAACCGAGCATCGTCATCACTGTGGCCGAGCGCCCGAGCGGGCTGCGCGCGGCGCCGAAGCTGTACTGGGTCACCAGCGTCGGTCCGATTCCGATGCCCATGATCGCCAGCGCGACCATCATCATCGCGGGCGAATCGACGAGCAGCAGCAGCAGGCTGCCTCCGAGCAGGATGCCCGAGAACAGCAGCCAGCGCGCCCGCAGCGAGAACCGCACCGGAAGCCAGGCGACACCGAGGGCGAGGATCGCCGAGCCGACGCCCATCACGCCGTAGAGGAGTCCGGCCTGCTCGGGGGCGCCTCGATCGGCCATGAAAGACGTGAGCGCCGTGAGCATCGTGCCGAAGAACATCCCCACCCCGAGGATGCCGACGACGACGATCAGCAGACGCGGGCTGAAGAGTTCCGACACCTTGGACGGGGCTCTGCCGTCTTCGTCTCGGTGCACGGACACGGCGCGCGCACTCGGATGCAGGGCGAATGCGCCGACGAACACGACCGTGAGCACAGCCGCCCCGATCAGCGGGGCCCAGGGCGCGATGACCGATGCGAGGATGCCGACGATGAAGGGTCCGAAGACGAAGACGGTCTCATCTGCCGCGGACTCGTACGCCATGGTGCCCGAGACGGTGCGGGTGCGGAGTGCCTCCGGCATCCGGTCCGCGATCATCGTGACGAGTCTCGAGCGTGACATGGGCGCGACCTGCGGGGCCGTCGCGCCGATGCCGAAGGCGGCGACCAGCACGAGGGCGTCCGCTCCGCCGGTGTAGACGACGAGGGTGAAGAGCACCAGCATCGCCCCGTTGGCGATCGCCAGGATGAGCAGCACCATGCGCTGGCCGAATCGATCAGCCGCGGCGCCCAGCAGAGGCCCGAAGCACGCCGTGCCCAGACCGACCGCTGCGGAGGTGAGTCCGCCGAGTGAGAGCGAGCCGCGCGCCGAGACGACGACGGTGAGGACTCCGACGACCATCATCGCGAACGGCAGTCGGGCGATGAACGCGATGATGAAGTACGGCAGGCCCGCGATGCGGAGCAGTCCTGGTGCCTCCGGCGTGGGCGTCGGGGCGTGGTGCTGAGGCGTTGGTGTCGCGTGTGTCATGGGCTCTCGCGCGTCCGCAGACGCGGGGTCGGGTGCCGCCGCTGTCCGCCGGAAAGCCGACGGCCGGTAGATACACGGATTGCGGCCGCGGGCGAGCCGCGACTCGCCCATTGTATCCTGCGCTCCGGAACAGCGACTGAATGGTCGCCCACTGCGCACCTGCCTGACAGAATCCTCGTCCGGTTGTCAAGGCTGAGCGCCGCGTGGCCCTCGGAAGGTAGCGTGAGGGTATGAACTACCTCTCGGGAACCGGACTCGTTGGCGCGATCATGACGGGAACCACCCTGCTCCGCGGCTCCCGCGACACGCAGCTCACGTGGAGGTCTGCGCTCGCGTGGGTGAGCTGGGGCATCAGCCTGGCCCTCGCGATCGGCGCGGTGATCGACACCCGGCGCGCGAAGCAGGGACGCCCCGTCTCGCCCGACTCCCCCGTCTATGCGAAGCAGCAGCGGGAATACGAGAAGCAGGCCAAGAAGGAGTCGAAGGGCATCAAGCCCCTCAAGCGCTGACTTCTCAGAGTGTGAGGATCAGCGCCTCGCCCTGACCACCGCCGCCGCACAGCCCGACGGCAGCGGTGCCCGAACCGCGGCGTGCGAGCTCATGAGCGACATGGACGACGAGCCGCGTGCCGGATGCTCCGATCGGATGGCCGATCGCGATGCCGCCGCCGTGGATGTTGACGACGTCGCTGCTCAGACCGAGCTCGACCTGCGATCGTGCGACCACGGCTCCGAACGCCTCGTTGATCTCGACGAAGTCGAGATCCGCAGGCACGATCCCCTGCTTCTCGCATGCACGCTCGATGGCGCGGGCGGGCTGGGCCTGCAGCGAGTTGTCCGGGCCTGCCGTCTGGCCGCTCGCTCCGATCGTGACGAGGACCGGCCATCCCTTGGCCTCCGCCATGCCACGGGTGGTCACGACGACCGCCGAAGCCCCGTCGGAGATCTGAGACGAGTTGCCCGCCGTGATCGAGCCGCCCTCGGCGAACGCCGCCCGAAGCCCTGAAAGCGACTCGACCGTGGTGTCGGGTCTGATCCCCTCGTCGGCGGTGACGAGCACCGGCTCCCCCCGACGCTGTGGCACCGCCACCGGAACGATCTCGTCGTCGAACACTGCTGCTGCCTGAGCCGCCGAGGCGCGCTGATGCGACAGTGCCGCGACCTGATCCTGCGCCTCCCTGGTCAGGTCGTAGCGGGCGTTGTGCCGCTCTGTCGACGCGCCCATGCTCTCTCTGTCGTAGGCGTCCGTGAGACCGTCGTGAGCCATATGGTCGAGCACCTCGACGCTGCCGTACGTCCAACCGTCGCGTGAACCCATGAGCAGGTGCGGCGCCCTGGTCATGGATTCCATCCCGGCTGCCACGACGACCTCCGCGTCCCCGGTGCGGATCATGCGAGACGCGTCGATGATCGCGGTGAGACCCGACAGGCAGACCTTGTTCACGGAGTGGGCGGGAACATCCCAGCCGATGCCCGCTCCGATCGCCGCCTGCCGAGCGGCGTTCTGGCCGGATCCGGCCGCCAGCACCTGGCCGACGATCACGGCATCCACCTCAGACGGATCGATGGATCCCTGTTCGAGCGCGCCCGAGATCGCGAACGCCCCGAGCTGCGGCGCGGTGAAGGTCGCCAGCTGCCCCTTGAGCCGCCCCTGCGGGGTGCGCGCGGCGGCGACGATGACGACATCCTGGTCGTTCGGGTGGTCCTGGGCGCTCATCGCAGCCTCTCCGTTCTCGTGGTTCATCGGTCGAGCATCTCTGCGGGAATGGTGAGCGGCGGTTCGGTGGACTCCACGACCTCTTCCACCGTGACGCCCGGTGCGAGCTCGACGAGGACGAGGCCGTCGGGTGTGACGTCGATGACCGCCAGATCAGTGATGATCCTGTCGACCACGCCGCGTCCGGTGAGGGGAAGCGAGCAGTCATGCACGATCTTCGCCGATCCGTCTTTCGCGACGTGCTCCATCAGGACGATGACACGCGCGGCGCCGTGCACGAGATCCATCGCGCCGCCGGGTCCCTTCACCATCTTTCCAGGGATCATCCAGTTCGCGAGGTCTCCGGTCGCGGACACCTGCATGGCGCCGAGGATGGCCGCGTCGATCTTTCCACCTCGGATCATCCCGAAACTCGTCGCCGAGTCGAAGTACGCGGCACCGGGGAGAACCGTGACCGTCTCCTTGCCCGCATTGATCAGGTCGGGGTCCACCGCGTCCTCGGACGGATAAGGCCCGACCCCCAGGATGCCGTTCTCGGACTGCAGCACGACGGTGACGCCCTCCGGCACGTGGTTCGGAACGAGCGTCGGCAGCCCGATGCCGAGATTGACGTACGAGCCATCCCGCAGCTCTGCGGCAGCACGTGCGGCCATCTCGTCGCGTGTGAGCGCCATGTCAGACTCCTTCCGCGGCGACGGTGCGGCGCTCGATGCGCTTCGTGATCTCGGTGCCGACCTCGACGACGCGGTGCACGAAGACACCCGGCAGATGGACACGGTCCGGGTCCAGCTCGCCCGGTTCGACGAGCTGTTCGACCTGGGCGATGCAGACCCGCCCGGCCATCGCCGCGAGCGGGTTGAAGTTGCGGGCAGCCTTGTTGAAGATCAGATTCCCGTGCCTGTCCCCCGCCAGCGCGTGCACCAGGGCGAAGTCGGTGGTGATCGCCTCCTCGAGCACATACTCGCGTGTCCCTGCCGGCGTCTCGAATGCGCGCACGTCCTTCGGCGGGGACCCCACCGCGACGCTGCCATCGGGGTTGTAGCGCCGCGGAAGCCCGCCCTCGGCGACCTGCGTGCCGACACCTGTCTGCGTGAAGAACGCCGCGATACCCGACCCTCCCGCGCGAAGCTTCTCGGCCAGCGTTCCCTGCGGCGTCAGTTCGAGCTCGAGCTCGCCGGAGAGGAACTGCCGCTCGAATTCCCTGTTCTCGCCGACGTACGAGGACGTCATCTTGCGGATGCGTCCGGCGGCGAGCAGGATGCCGAGCCCCCAGTCGTCGACCCCGCAGTTGTTGCTCACGATGCTGAGTCCGGCCGTACCCTGCGCGAGCAGGGCCTCGATCAGGGCGATCGGATTGCCGGAGAGTCCGAATCCTCCGACGGCGAGAGAAGCACCGTCCTCGATGTCTGCGACCGCCTCCGCGGCACTCGCCCACTGCTTGTCGATCACGCATGCTCCTTCGAATGACGTACCTGTCCAGCATCCGCCCCTGCAGCCCCGGAAGGAAGGCGACTCTTGCGATGTGGACGCCACAGGGCTTAGCGTCCACATTATGGAATCGTCTGCTGTCGTTCCGGGAGCGCAGGCGATCGCCCGCGCCGCGAAGCTGCTCCGATTGGTCACCTCCAGCGGGCATGACGGCGCGTCTCTGCAGGATCTCGCGCGCTCCGCGGAGCTGTCTCGTTCCACCGCGCATCGCCTTCTGTCCGCGCTGCGCGCGGAAGGACTGGTCGACCGCGACGAGTCCAGTGCTCGCTGGATGCCGGGACCGGAACTCTTCCTCATGGGTTCGGTCGCGGCCGCTCGCTACGACGTGACCGCGCTCGCGCGGGACATTGTGCGCTCACTGGCGGTCAAGACCGAGGAGAGCGCCTTCCTCTCCGTACGCAGGGCCGACGAGACGGTGTGCCTTCTTCGCGAGGAAGGCTCGTTCCCAATTCGGTCCTTCGTGCTGAGCGAGGGCGTCAGGTTCCCGCTCGGCGTGGCGAGCGCCGGACTCGCCATCCTGGCCTTCCTGCCTGACCACGATGTGGACGCGTATCTCGAACGGCATCCCGACCTCGAGACCGCGTGGGGCCGATCACACGGCGCGCGCCGCTTGCGGACTCGCCTCGCGGAGACGAAGGAGCGAGGCTACGCGGTGAACCCCGGGCTCATCGTCGAGGGCAGCTGGGGGCTCGGCGCGGCGGTCTTCGATCGGTCTGGGCGGCCGGAATGGGCGCTGAGCCTGACCGGCGTCGGGTTCCGCTTCGGGCCTGATCGGATCGGCGACCTCGGCAGGACGCTCCTCGCCCATGCGCACCAGCTCTCTGCGCGGATCGCCGGCGCACGACGCTGACTCGACGCCTTGCATACCAGCAGGTATATACTTCCTGGTATGAATCGCCAGGATGTCATTCCCTCGCTCGTGCTCTCGGGGTACGCGCTCGGCCGCATCGCCGCGCAGGATGCCGGCAACGACGCACCCGCCGCACAGTGGCGGGTGCTGAATCTGATCGAGCAAGCGGGGCCGAAAAGGGTCGGAGAGCTCGCTGCCGCGGCGCGCACGACCCAACCGGGGATGACGCGGCTGATCGGCAATCTCGAGCGCGAAGGACTCGTGCTCCGCTCCCCCGATGCCGAGGACTCCCGCGCGATCGCCGTCGCCATCACGAACGCCGGCTCCCGCGCGCTGCAGGCATGGCGCGAGGAGTTCCGCGACACTCTCGCACCGCGCTTCGCCGACCTCGATGCCGACGAATGGCGCGTCCTGACGCGCGCCGCCGAGATCCTCGCAGCGCACACCACCACCGACTCGACAGGAGCTACAGCGTGAACACCCCCGCCACCTCAGTGTGGAAGCAGCCCGCGCAGGTCTGGGCAGTCGCCTTCGCCTGCGTGGTCGCCTTCATGGGCATCGGACTGGTCGATCCGATCCTCCCGGCGATCGCCGAGTCGCTCCAGGCGAGCCCGTTCCAGACCGAACTGCTGTTCACGAGCTACCTCGCGGTCACCGGACTGGCCATGCTCGTCACGAGCTGGATCTCGAGTCGCATCGGCGCGAAGAAGACACTGCTGATCGGGCTGGCACTGATCGTCGTGTTCGCTCTCTTCTGTGCACTCAGCGGAAGCGTCGACGCAGTCATCGGCTTCCGCGCGGGGTGGGGTCTCGGAAACGCCCTGTTCATCTCCACCGCGTTGGCGACCATCGTCGGGTCGGCGACCGGGGGCAGCTCAGCGGCCATCGTTCTGTACGAGGCGGCTCTCGGCCTCGGCATCGCGATCGGCCCGCTCCTGGGCGGCGTCTTGGGCGAGCAGAGCTGGCGCGCACCGTTCTTCGGAGTCGTGGTGCTGATGGCGATCGCGTTCCTCGCCGTCCTGGTGCTGCTGCGCGGACCGGGCGAGAAGCGCACACCTGTTCCGTTCTCGGCGCCGTTCAAGGCCCTCGGCACCCCCGCTCTCGCGGTGCTCGCCACAGCGGCGTTCTTCTACAACATCGGGTTCTTCATCCTTCTGGCCTTCTCGCCGTTCCCCCTGGGCTTCGGCGCGATGGGCATCGGCTTCACGTTCTTCGGCTGGGGCATCGCCCTCGCGGTCACGAGCGTGTGGGTCGCGCCGCTGCTCATGCGCAGGATGTCACGCACCCGTGTCATCCTCACGGTTCTCCCGCTTCTCGCCATCGATCTGATCGTCGCCGGGCTCCTGGTCGAATCGGCCACCGCTCTCGTGATCTGCATCGTCATCGGTGGACTGCTGCTCGGCGTGATGAACACCGTGCTGACGGAGGCCGTGATGGAGGCGACGGATCTGCCCCGCTCGGTCGCCTCGTCGGCGTATTCCTCGGTGCGGTTCCTCGGTGGAGCGATCGCTCCGCCTCTCGCGGCAGCCCTGTGGCACGCGTTCGACGCGACGGTCCCGTATCTCGTCGCCGCAGCAGCGGTGCTGATCGCGGCGCTGACGGTGTTCCTCGGACGGAGGATCCTCGCGCACATCGACGATGAACCCGACGACGCCGCCGTCGAAGATGCCGAGGCGATCCTGCTGGGCGACGCCGCGTGAGACGCGGGCCTGCCGCGGTCGCTACCGTGGGGTCATGAACGACCTCCCCGAGCGCAGCAGGCTCGTACAGCAGCATCTCATCGACGCCGGCGTCACGACAGAGATCCGCATCCTGCCGGACTCCGCGCGAACCGCCCCTGACGCAGCCGCCGCGATCGGATGCGAGGTCTCCGCGATCGCGAACAGCCTCGTCTTCGTCGCCGACGGGATCCCGGTTCTCGTGATGACGAGCGGTGGACACCGGGTCGATCCCGATGTCCTGGCACGCAGCACCGGCGCCGCCGAGATCTCGATGGCACCGGCCTCCGTCGTTCGCGAGGCCACAGGGCAGGCGATCGGTGGAGTAGCCCCAGTCGGACACCCGACGCGATTGCGGACGTATATCGATGAGGATCTCCGCGAGCATGAAGAGATCTGGGCCGCAGCCGGGCACCCGCACACGGTGATGCCGCTCACCTTCGAGACCCTTCGGCACCTCACCGACGGCGAAGTCGTAGCGGTCGACTGAGCGACGGCTATCTCACGGTCACCGTGATCTCGGCCGTCCGCTGATCGTCTGCGTCTGAGGGAGCAGCACCGCGGAACTCGTACTCGAACCGGATCACCGTGGTCCCCTCACCGACCGGTGTGAAACGATACGAGACCTCGCTCGGAGCACCGGTCTCGCCGTCCTGACCGAGGTACCGCGACCGTTCATCGCCGGGACCGAGCACAGCCGGGTCGGGTTCTCGAGTGATCACCCACGCATCGCCGACTGTCCGATTGATCTCACCGAAGTCCACCACGAGGGCTTCTCCCGGCGCGAGGGTGACGGACGAGGTCGAGTAGTCGATCGTCTTCTCTGCCGCGTAACAGCCCGTCAGTCCCAGAGCGAGAGATGCCGCGACCGTCACGGCGGCGCAGGCCTTCAGCAGTCTCCGCATGGCCATCCCCCTAGCGTTTGCATCACGCTAGCGCACCTCACGGCTGATCCTCGGCATCGCCGTGGGTGCAGAAAAGCCCCGACGACTGGCGAGAGTCATCAGGGCTGATCCGTGCACCCCCTCGGACTTGAACCGAGAACCCACTGATTAAGAGTCAGTTGCTCTGCCGATTGAGCTAGAGGTGCGTGGCCCGGGAAATCCCCGGCCGAGGAATTACATTACCAGCGGATCGCCGCCGGACGAAATCGAGCCCGGTCCTTCGCGTTCGCCGCGCGTGTCGCCCCGAGTCACCCCCTCTCAGGCTCCCGTGTCTGGGCGGTTATCCTGGAGTCGTGACCGCCTCCCCCCGCGTCGACGACCTCTCTCGTGACCTCGCACTCGCTCTCCGACTCGCCGACGCCGCCGACGCGCAGTCTCTCCCCCGGTTCGACAGTTCGGACCTCGAGATATCGACCAAGGCCGACAATTCGCACGTCACGGACGCCGACCTCGCGACCGAGCGGGCTATCCGCTCGGTCCTCGCGACCGAGCGGCCCGATGACGGCATCCTGGGCGAAGAGTTCGGTACTGAGGGCAGCACGCACCGACAGTGGATCATCGACCCGATCGACGGCACTGCCAACTTCCTTCGCGGTGTGCCGCTCTGGGGCACCATGATCGCGCTCGCCGTAGACGGAGTCCCGCAGGTCGGCGTGGTCAGCATGCCCGCCATTGGACGCCGCTGGTGGGCGGCTGCCGGCTCGGGAGCCTGGACCGCGACGGATGCCGAGCCGCGGCGGATCCGGGCGTCCTCCGTGGCGTCGCTCGACGACGCCAGCGTCAGCTTCCAGAGCATCAGCCAGTGGGCTGAGTCCGGGCACACCGACCAGCTGCTGAAGCTCGCCGACCGCGTGTGGCGCGATCGCGCGTACGGCGACATCTATGCCTACATGCTCCTCGCGGAGGGACGAATCGACATGGTCGCAGAGTTCGGCGTCAAGGAGTTCGACGTCGCCGCCGCTGTTCCGATCGTGCGCGAGGCCGGCGGCCGGATGACCGGATTCGACGGCACTGAGACGATCTCGGATCTGTCGACACTCGCCACCAACGGCGTCCTCCACGATGCCTTCCTCGATCTTCTGCACGACTGACCCCCTGATGAAGGCTCGCGCGATGAACCGCTTCACCACCGCCGCTCTGAGCGCTCTGCTGCTCGCTGTCGCGCTCACCTCGTGTGCAGGGGCGCCGGAGGAGGGATCCGC
>NZ_JASDCU010000007.1:30337-209417 GCF_030407765.1 Microbacterium sp. APC 3901 | reverse complement strand
GCACAGCCACCACTGGCTTCGGGGGAACGGGCCCGCGGTTTACGCCTGTGGACGTGACGTCAGACTCCAGCTTGCTGGAGCGGTACCGGATGAAGCAGGAAGCCACCGATCCGGGGCGTGCAACAGCGCGTCGCGCAGGCGGAAGCGTGTCCAGAACGGGCGCGCGCAGGCAAGTTCAGAACCGCGGAAACTCGGGGGCTTTCGACCCACCGTGGAAAATCGAACGGCCTAACGTGGAAAACGCGTGGGAGCCCACTCCCCGACCCCTAGTCCCGCCTGGGATCGGGGAAAACCTGAAGCACCCCGATCGCGAACGACACCGTGACTGACGTCCAGATCACGACACCCGCAGAAGACACAACCTCGCTCGGCTACCAGCAGCGGTTTGCGGCCGCACTGCCACAAGCGATCATCGGCCGACCCCTGAACGAACTCGACATCGATCGACTCGCGGGATCTAGCGGATGCTCCAAGGGATTCATGAACGCACTCGCACCGATCAAAACCGACGCTCAGTTCTAGGCGAGAAAGGAAGCTGCTGGCGCACCAGAGTGCAGCAGCTGCGGAACTGCCCGTCGCTCTCTGCCCCAGCCGAAACCCTCTACCAAAACCCGGTTACGACCCACCTTTATGGCGGGCCCGATGAGGCGCACTGCAACGATCCACCGAAAACGATCGTTTGCGGCCGGGTCCCTGTGGTGGTGCTTGGGAAGCGCGACGCGCCGAGCGTCGACCCGCCGTAACCCCCTGCCGAAACCGTAGGGCACTGAAACGGGTGGTGTATGGGTCTCGGCGCACGTTCCGTCAACCACCATCTCGCCCGTATTCGGGTCTAGAGTTTGCCCCTTCGACCGTCGTCGTGCATGAGCCCGCCTTGCAATCTGATTTTCCCCACGATCCCAGCTGGCTTTATCGTCGTTGCGAGTTGAGGCGACCCCAGCGCTCTGCTTTAGATCGGACTCAGTCCGGTTCAGCCTCGTGTAGTCCGATGTGAAGGGGCTAGTCCGATCTAAAGACGCGAATCACAACGAATCTCTTGACACGTGCTTCACGCAGGCATAACGTACAACCAAATGGTTGCACAAAGAGAACTGAGCGAAGCGGAGGTCGACCGTGTGTTCCACGCACTGGCGACGTCGACCCGGCGTGACATCCTGCGCCGGACGATCGAGCGGGAGCAGTCCGTCTCGACCCTCGCCTCCGAATACGACATGTCGTTCGCCGCGGTGCAGAAACATGTGGCCGTGCTCGAAGCAGCGAACCTCATCGTCAAGCGCGCCGAGGGACGCGAGCGGCTCGTCCGCGCGAACCCCGAGATGATCGCCCGCGCCAGGGCGCTCCTCGCCCGATACGAAGAGCTGTGGCGGTCGCGCATCGCCCGACTCGACGACCTGCTGGCCGGCCCTGCGACGACTTCGGAGACGGGCCGGTCCGACGACGACACCACCGATGATCCACGAACCGAAGAGAGAGACTGACATGCCTGTCACCGATGTCATCACCGATACCGAGAACCTCACCATGACGGTCGCCGCCGACCTGGCGGCTCCCATCGAACGCGTCTGGGCCGCCTACAGCGACCCGCGCCAGCTGGAGCGCTTCTGGGGTCCTCCCGGATGGCCCGCCACCTTCACCAAGTGGGACCACACCGTGGGCGGCAAGGCCGACTACACGATGAACGGCCCTCGGGGCGAGAAGGCCTCCGGCACCTGGGAGTTCCTGCGCATCGACGCGCCGCGCAGCTTCGAGGTGCTCGACGCCTTCGCCGACGAGAGCGGCACGCCAGACGCCGACCTGCCGTCGATGCGCATGACGTTCACCTTCGAGCCGACCGCCGAGGGAACGCGGATGGTCAATACGAGCTACTTCGACTCGCTCGAGGCGCTCGAGCAGATCGTCGCGATGGGTGCCGTCGAGGGCACGAAGCAGGCGATGAGCCAGCTCGACGCCGTGCTGCAGGACCTCCGCGACTACGCGCAGGGCAAGGGCACGCAGGTCGAGCTGCTCGACGACGTCCACGTGCGCATCACACGCCTCGTCGAGGGCCCGCGCGACCTGGTCTGGCGTGCGCACAACGACCCCGAGCTCATGAAGCAGTGGCTGCTCGGACCCGACGGGTGGGAGATGACCGAGTGCGTCGTCGCCACCGAGGTCGGCCAGACGTATCGCAACTCGTGGGCGCCCGTGGGCGACACGGAGGGGCAGCCGTTCGGCTTCGAGGGTGAGGCCCTGCTCATCGATGCACCCCGCCGGTCGGTGCAGACCGAGCGGATGATCGGGATGCCGGTCGAGACGCTGAACGACCTCAACCTCTACGAAGAGGACGGCGCGACGCTGATCACGCTCTACATCGAGTACCCCGACAAGGAGACGCGCGACATGATCCTCGCCACCGGCATGGCCGACGGCATGGAGACCTCGTACGCACGCCTCGAGAAGGAGCTGCTCGCGGTCTGACGTTCAGAATTCAGCAGGAGGAGGCGGTTCTCCCGAGAACCGCCTCCTTTTTCGCCGTCTTGCGAAAGTTCATGCTGAATTGTGAACGACGAGGGGCGGAGACGTCAGCGTGCGGCCTTGCGATCGGCGCCACGGGGCGTGCGCGTCGACCAGATGGCCAGCGCGATGAGCACCGGCTGGAAGAACAGACGCACGAAGCGCTTCATGTCGGTGTCGAGCCCGAAGGCGTCCCTGTGCTCCACCCACTGCGCGATGTTGCCGGGGAAGACCGCGACGAAGAACAGCGCGGTGATCACGCCGACCAGCCCGCGACGCTTGCGCGCGACGAGCAGGGCCGCGCCGAGACCCACCTCGACGACACCCGAGGCGAGCACGGTCACGTCAGGATCCAGCGGCACCCAGTCCGGCACCTGCGCCTGGAACTCGTCGCGGGCGAATGTCAGATGCGAGACGCCGGCGAACAGGAGGAAGGAACCGAGGAAGACCCGGCCGACGGTACGTGCGACATTCTTCTTCGACATGGTGCGAGTGTACGCGGGCGGTCTGCTGCCGAAGCCCCGCGTGCCTCAGATCAGGCGGCGCAGCGCCTCTTCGAGCGAGATGCCCTGCGCTTCGGCGCTGTCGCGCAGCCGCGCGTGCTCATCGCTCGACAGAGCGAGCCTGACCACGATCGGATCGTCGATGGGCGCGTCGAGGCCGTCGAGCAGATCGGATGCCTCGGCCCAGAGCGGCTCGGCGACGGTCGTCTGCGCGCTCGCAGTGGCGGCAGCCGGCGCGGGGCTGGTCGAGGCGGACGACGATGCCAGAGCCGCCGCAGCGATCGGTGCGGATCCTGCCGCCGCCGCCCCGGCATCCACCGCCATCGTGAAACCGGGCCCCCGGCGAGGTTCCTGCTTCGCCTGATAGGCCTTCGCAGCGGCGTTCGCGCGCTCGTCAGCCGCCTCGTTCAGGGGATGGCCGGCGTGGCCCTTGACCCATGAGAACTCGACATCGCGCCCGCGGATCGCCTCGTCGATGCCTTCGAGCAGATCGCGGTTGAGCACCGGCCCGCCGTCTGACTTGCGCCAGCCCTTGCGCTTCCACCCCGGCATCCACTTGGTCACCGAGTCGATCACGTAGCGACTGTCGCACTCGATCATCAGCTTCTCGGAGATCCCCGCGGTCGCCTGCAGCAGTTCGAGCACGGCCCGCAGCTCGCCCTGGTTGTTCGTGCCGTGCGGTGATCCGCCGGCGGCCCAGTTGTCGTCGTCGATGTACCAGGCCCAGCCGTTGGGTCCGGGGTTGCCCAGGGCGGAGCCGTCTGCGGCGGCGGTGATCGTCATCCCTCAACCGTAGCCGCGCCCGGCGACACCGCCCGCTGGCCTGCGCCTTTCGCGCGCTGCCCGGCCGCGGCATAGTGTGGAGTGATGCCTTCCGACTTCACCTGGAACTCCTGGATCGGCAGCGCGGTGGCGATCGGCACCGCGATCGTCGCCGCCGCAGCCGCGCTCGTTCTGCTCGCTCTGGTCGCCGCCCTGATCAGTCGGCGGGTGCCGTGGGTGCGTGATCTCGCCCGTCGGGTGCGCAACGCGATGATCGTGACGGCAGTGGTTGTCGCGATCTGGATCGCCGCGTCGGTCACCGAACCCGCAGAGCAGTCGTGGTGGCCGGCGGTCTCGAGGATCTTCCTGATCGCCACGATCCTGACCGGGTCGTGGCTTCTCGCCGCGTCGGTCTCGTTCGGCTTCGAAAGACTCATCGACCGCGAAGAGACCGTGCTCGTGGGGCCGGAGGCGCGGCGTCGTCGCACGCAGCTCCTCGTCATCCATCGCCTCGTGCTGGTCACGATCGGCGTCCTCGCGCTGGGCACCGTGCTGTTCACGTTCCCCGAGATGCGCGCGGTCGGCACGAGCCTTCTCGCATCAGCCGGAATCGTCAGCATCATCGCGGGTCTGGCTGCGCAATCGATCCTCAGCAACCTGATCGCAGGCGTGCAGGTGGCGTTCACCGACGCCGTCAAGGTCGGCGACGTCGTGGTCATCCAGGGCGAGTGGGGGCGTATCGGCGAGATCAACCTCTCGTACGTGGTCGTCTACATCTGGGATGAACGGCGACTCGTCGTGCCCTGCAGCTACTTCACGACGACGCCGATCGAGACCTGGACCAGGAAGTCCGACAAGATCCTCGGAACGGTCTACCTGGATCTCGACTGGCGGGTGCCGATGGACGAGCTGCGCCAGGAATTCGAGCGCATCGTCGAAGCGTCACCGGCGTGGGACGGCCGCTCGTCAGACGCGGCGGTCACGGAGGCGCAGGGCGGGTTCGTCACTGTGCGTCTGGTGATGTCGGCCAAGGACTCGGGCGATCAGTGGACCCTGCGCTGCGAGGTGCGGGAGAAGATCATCGCCTGGCTTCAGCGGGAGCACCCGGACGCGCTTCCGCGCACCCGGGTCGAGGTGGCACCGCAGCTCGCGGACTGACGCGCCGAGTCGTCGCCGACGTCAGTCTTCGGGGTCGGGGTCGGGTTCGCGATTCTCTACCGAGAACGACTCGGGCGGGGGCGGCGCGACGGGGAAGGCGACCGAACTGACCGACACACCTGCGCCGAGTCCCAGGCCGATCGACAGCGGGTCGACCGCCGGTGCCTCGTCGAGAACCTCCGATTCCGACCGCTCGAGCGGCTCGGAGGGCAGGGTCCACTGGTTCTCTTCGTCATCGGAGCGCTGCTGGAAAAGTCCCATGGATCCCATTCTCGACCCGCTGCGCGGCGGGGCGGCCGGATTCACACCGTATTGGTCGGTTCGGGCGGTCGGTTCCGGCGGCCGTTCAGCCGGATGCCGTCAGCCGACGCGACGGAACGTGAAATAGCCCGCGACGTGGCCGTGGTTGACGGTGCCGGTGCCGGTGCTCAGCATGCGTGCCGAGGTCGTCGCGCCGGATTCCACGAACGTGTAGCCGGTGTGCTCGAGACGCCAGCCGATGCGCTCGATCTCGCTGAGGAAGTAGCCGATGTGGTCGTCGCTCACGAAGTCGTTCTCCGCAGAACCCCACGACGACGGCTGGCCGGTGAGTCGGCTGACCTCGGCCTGCAGGTGCAGCACTGCATCGCCTCGGTCATGGGCCTCGCGTGACAGTTGTAGCAGGCGGTTGGCCTCTTCTTGCGTCGGCATGGTGTTCCCCTCGTGTCGTCATTCCATCATCCACAGCGACGATGGTTCGTCGTGGTGGGCTCGCCCGACAGCGGTTCGTCAGGCGGATGCCTCACGAACCGCGTCGACGAGTTCTCGCCAGGGGCCGTCCAGCGCGGAGTCGGGAAGCTCCCGCTCGCGCTCCTCCGACGGCGTGCGCACTCTGATCAGCCACACGAAGCGGTCTGCGCCCGCATCGGCCTCGCCGTCGGCATCCCACGGGCAGCTGTCGATCATCGCGATCCAGTGGTTCGTCTCGGCCGGGTCGGGTTCGACCTGCCACTCGCGACGGATGCCGGCGATGCCGCCCGTGCGCACCACCGCAATGACGACCTGCGGGTCAGTCGGTGCGCGGGACTCGCTCATCTTCATAGACTCCCACGGTCGCCCACGCACGTCGAGCGGCTGCGCCCGTGGCATCGTCGATGGCGGATGCCACGGCGACCGTCGCGTCGGCGAACTCGGTGAAGTTCGCGGTGCTCGACAGGCCGCCGGTGAGTGCGCGATACCAGACGGTTCCCGCAGTCTCCCACGCGTTGCCGCCGAGGTCGATCGCGAAGAGGGCGAAGGCGCGGTTGGGGATGCCCGAGTTGATGTGCACGCCGCCGTTGTCCTCGGTCGTGCGGACGAAGTCGCTCATGTGCGCCGGCTGCGGATCCTTGCCCAGCTCGTCGTCGTCGTAGGCGGTGCCCGGCTCGATCATGGAGCGCAGTGCGCTGCCCTGGACGGCATCCGTGAAGATCTCGGCCCCGATGAGCCACGTCGCCTCGGCCGCGCTCTGCCCGAGCAGGAACTGCTCGGTGAGAGCGCCGAACACGTCGGCGATCGACTCGTTCAGTGCGCCCGGCTGCCCCTGGTACTCGAGGTTGGCGGTGTACTGCACGACGCCGTGCGCGAGCTCGTGACCGATGACGGTGGTCGACGACGTGAAGCCGACGAACACCTCGCCGTCGCCGTCGCCGAACACCATGCGCTCGCCGTCCCAGAAGGCGTTGTCGTAATCGACGCCGTAGTGCACGGTCGCGTCGAGAGGTGCCCCGGCGTCGTTGAGGGAACTGCGGCCAAAAGCCGAGAGCAGCATCTCGAACGTCGCCCCGAGCCCGTCGAACGCCTCGTTGACCGACACGTCGTCGACGGGGCCGTCGTCTTCACTGCGCACGATCGCACCGGGGAGGTTCTGCGTGTTGCCGGCGTCGCTGATCGTGCGGTTCGGTGCGTCTGACAACTCGGCGACCAGGTCGCCGTTCTCGTCGATCGAAAGGTCGAGCCGTGCACGGAACGGCGGTCTGCCGGCCGTGAGCGTCTGCCGCGCGGCGGCGGCGGCACGGGGGTAGCGGCCGGACTCGGCGAGGCGCGCGAGCAGGTAGGACGGGACGACTCCTGGTGCTTCGGTGTGGCTGCTCATGTTCAGACCCTACGCCGGGGGTCCGACGTTCTGGCAAGGGTGGGCGGGGCTTCGCCGTTCATAACTCAGGAAGATCGTGAGGCGTCGGGAGCCGGTCCGCGCCGTTCCGAGGCACCCGTCATCGAGCCCGCACGTTCTTCCTGAGTTGTGAACCGGAACCGCCAGACGCCGCCCTGACGCTCCCAGGAACAGAGTCCCCCAAGTCGCGTAAAATCGGCACAATGACCGATGCTCCCTCCGACGCTGCACCCGACCTCGGAGCCGGCATCGACCCCGAAGACCTCGCCACCACGCTGCGGGTGCTCTCGGAACTGCACCAGATCGACAACGAGCACCCCGACTTCGTGGCCGTGCGCCACGCGACCGCCGCGATGTTCAAGGCCGTCAAGCGCGTGCGTCGCAAAGAGATCCGCGATGCGATCGCCGACGCCGACAGGGCCGTCGTGGCCCGCACCGCCACGGGCGCCCCCGACCGCATCGATGACGAGACCCGCGGGCACGATCTGGCGACCAGCGTCGTCGACGCCCCGATCGCCGGCGAGCTGCTCAAGCCCCGCAACTGCTACATCTGCAAGCAGCCGTACACGGTGGTGGACGCGTTCTATCACCAGCTCTGCCCCGATTGCGCGCGCTTCAGCCACGGCAAGCGCAACGCCCGCACCGACCTCACCGGCAAGCGCGCGCTGCTCACCGGCGGTCGCGCCAAGATCGGCATGCACATCGCGCTGCGGCTGCTGCGCGACGGTGCGCACACGACGATCACGACGCGATTCCCTCGCGACGCGGTTCGCCGCTTCTCGGCGCTGCCCGACTCGGGTGACTGGCTGCACCGCCTGCGTGTGGTCGGAATCGACCTCCGCGACCCCGCCCAGGTGATCGGTCTCGCCGACTCGGTCGCAGCTCAGGGGCCGCTCGACATCCTCATCAACAACGCCGCGCAGACCGTGCGCCGCTCGCCGGGTTCCTATTCACTGCTGGCGGATGCCGAGCTGCAGCCGCTTCCCGACGGCCCGCTGCCCGAGATGGAGACGTTCGGTCACACCGTCGATCCGCATCCGCAGGCTCTGCAGGCGTCGGTCGACTCGCACCCGCTGCTGTCGGTCGCGGCCCTCGGCGGCACCGTCGCCGAGCAGGGCGGCCAGGCGCTCACGGCCGAAGACCTCGCACGCCTCGCGATGGCCCCAGGGTCGTCGTCGCTCGAGAAGCACGCCGACGGCACTGCGATCGACGCGGGCGGTCTCGTGCCCGACGTGAACACGTCGAACAGCTGGGTGCAGTCGATCGACCAGGTGGATCCGCTCGAGATGCTCGAGGTGCAGCTCGCCAACACGACCGCACCGTTCCTGCTGATCAGTCGCCTGCGCGCCTCGATGGCGGCATCGTCGGCGAACCGCAAGTACGTGGTCAACGTCTCGGCCATGGAGGGGCAGTTCTCGCGCCGCTACAAGGGGCCCGGACACCCGCACACGAACATGGCGAAGGCAGCGCTCAACATGCTCACGCGCACCAGCGCCGCCGAGATGCTCGAGACCGACGGCATCCTGATGACCGCCGTCGACACCGGTTGGATCACCGACGAGCGCCCGCACTACACGAAGGTGCGTCTGGCCGAGGAGGGCTTCCACGCCCCGCTCGACCTCGTCGACGGAGCCGCCCGCGTCTACGATCCGATCGTGCGCGGTGAAGCCGGCGAAGACATCCACGGCGTCTTCCTGAAGGACTACGAGCCCAGCCCCTGGTGAGGGGGCGTCAGGGAGCGCGGATCTCGAGGTTCGCGGATGCCCAGGTGCCGAGCTGGTCGAGGATCGGCAGCAGCCCACGGCCGCTCTCGGTCAGCGAGTAAGAGACGGTGACCGGAGGGCCGGCATCGACCGCGCGGGCCACGAGTCCTGCCTCGGCGAGCTCGGCCAGACGGTCGGAGAGCACGGTGTCGCTGATGCCTGAGACTGCGCGCCGCAGCGAGACGAACGTCGAAGGGCCGCCCCCGAGTGACGAGACGATCATGCCGTTCCAGCGTTTGCCGAGCACGCTGAAGGCCAGTGTGACGGCGGCGTCGCAGACGTGACGCTCTTCGTCGATCTCGGCCATACGACCATCCTACCTGTGCTACGTTAACGCGAGTCGCTAAGAAAAACAGAGCAGCTACGAAAAACGAAAGGCACCCCCTCATGTCCCTGTTCCGCCTGGATGCCAGCATCCTTCCCGCGTCGTCCGCCAGTCGCTCGCTCGCCGACCTCGTCGAAGCAGAGTGGACTGCGTCGCACCCGGACTCCACCGTCACTCGCCGGGACCTCGCCGCCGACCCCGTGCCCGCGACGGCCTGGGCGGATGCCGTGACCGGCGGTTTCGTCGACGAGGCGCAGCGCACTCCCGCTCAGAACGAGGCTCGCGCCCTCGCCACCACCTTCGCCGACGAGCTGATCGGCGCGGACGCGCTGCTGTTCGCTGTGCCGCTCTACAACTACGGCGTCTCGCAGCACTTCAAGACGTGGTTCGACCTCGCCTACACCGACCCGCGCATCGACCCGCAGGGCACCGCGCTTCGTGGCAAGCCGGCGACCCTCGTGACCGTGCTCGGCGGCAACTACGCGCCGGGAACCCCAAAGGAGGGCTGGGACCACTCGACCGGATGGCTCCGCCGCGTGCTCGAGGACGTCTGGGGTCTCGACCTGCGCATCGTCGAGCGGCCCTTCACGCTCGTGGGCGTGAACCCCGCGCTCGACGCCTTCGCCGACACCGCCCGTGAGCTCAAGGAGAACGCCGAGCAGTCGGCGCGCACCTACGGCCGCGAGCTCGCCGCGCTCCGGGGCGAGGTCGCCTGACCTCCTGGCACGGTCGGAACCGACGTCTTGCCCCTGCCCGTCTGCAGGACGCAGGCACGGATGCAGGATCGGAGCACGGCTTCCGGTCCTGCATCCGTGCGTCGGTCCTGCATCCGGTGCGGGGCCGGGCTGGGGGATGCCCCGTCAGGCGAGCGGGCCGGGGAACGGATGCGGCAGCCACACCGTCACGTTCAACCCGCCACCCTGACGAGCCGTGAGCACGAGCGACCCGTCGTGCGCCTGCGCGATGCGCTGCACGATCGCGAGGCCGAGGCCGACGCCCACGTGATCGTCGTCATCCGCTCGCCCGTCACGCCCGTGCCCGTCATCGCGCGCACTCCCGCCCGCACGAGCACTCCCCACACTCCGAGCGCTCCCCGCCCCACGCGCGCGTTCGGCGCCCCGCTGGAACGGTTCGGCGAGCGTCGCCACGAGGTGGGCCGGCAGCACGTCGCCGGTGTTCTCGACCACGAGCGCCATAGCGTGCGGCAGCGCGTGCGTGCGCACGACGACGGTCCCGTCGGCGGGACGGTTGTGCACGATGGCGTTGTGCACGAGATTGCTGATGAGCTGCTGCAGCAGCGCCGGGGAGCCGAGCACGTCCGCGGTGTCGCCGCCGACGTCGATCGTCACGTCGCGACGCTCGGCGAGCGGTAGCAGCGTCTCGGCCGATTCCTCGGCCAGCAGCGAGAGGTCGACCGGCTCGCGAGTGAACGTGCGGCGCTCTGCGCGGCTGAGCATCAGCAGCGCCTCGGTCAACTCGATCGCGCGGGCGTTCACCTCGTACAACCGGTCGATCAGCGCATCGACGTCACGGTCGGGGTCGTTGCGGGCGACCTCGAGCATGGTCTGTGAGATCGCCAGCGGGGTGCGCAGCTCGTGCGAGGCGTTGGCGGCGAATCGCTGCTGCTCGGCCAGGTGCGCCTCGAGCTGTTCGAGCATCGAGTCGAAGACATCGGCCAGATCGCGGAACTCGTCGCGCGGGCCCTCGAGGGCGACGCGGTGAGAGAGCGATCCTTGCGCGGCGAGCTGAGCCGCGCGCCCGATGCGGTCGAGGGGAGCCAGCATCCGACCGGCGATGATCCAGCCGCCGCCCAGCCCCAGAGCGAGCAGCACCAGCATCATCACGATCGCGACCGGGACGAATGCGCGGATGAGGTCGGAGCGGTTGGGCACGAAGAGGTCGCTGACGATGTTCACATCGGGCACGTAGCGCAGCAGGTACAGGGCAACGGCGGCGAGCAGCCCGATGCCCGACACCACGACGACGCCCGCGTAGCTCAGGGTGAGCTTCCAGCGGGCGCTCATGCCGCGGCGCCGCTTCGGACGGATCGGGTCAGCCATCGGCATCCGTCCCGATTCGGTAGCCCACGCCCGGCACAGTGAGGATCAGCCAGGGCTCACCCAGTCTCTTGCGCAGCGACGAGACCGTGATGCGCACGGCGTTCGTGAACGGATCGGCGTTCTCGTCCCACGCCCGCTCGAGCAGCTGTTCGGCACTGACGACCCCACCGGCCGCGTCGACGAGCACCTCGAGCACCGCGAACTGCTTGCGGGTGAGGGCGACGTATCGGCCGTCGCGGAACACCTCACGGCGGAACGGATCGAGCCGCAGGCCCGCCACCTCGAGCACAGGTGGTCGAGATCGCTGGCGTCGGCGATCGAGGGCGCGCAGGCGCAGCACGAGCTCGCGCAGCTCGAACGGCTTGGTGAGGTAGTCGTCGGCGCCGATCTCGAAGCCGGTCGCCTTGTCGTCGAGGCGGTCGGCCGCGGTGAGCATGAGGATCGGGATTCCGCTGCCGGACGCGACGATCGAGCGAGCGACGTCGTCTCCCGACGGACCGGGGATGTCTCGGTCGAGCACGGCGAGATCGTATGAGTTGATGCTGAGCAGCTCGAGTGCCGTGTCTCCGTCGCCGGCGATGTCGGCGGCGATGGCCTCGAGTCGCAATCCGTCGCGCACGGCCTCTGCGAGGTAGGGCTCGTCTTCGACGATCAGCACCCTCACGACACGGCTCCCATGTGCTCAGAGCTTACGCACCCCGACATATCGGGAGCGTATGCAAAAGCGCATACGCTGCCGCAACAGGCCCCCTCCTTGACTGATGACATGAACACACGCACTGCCCTCAGACAGCGACGCCTCACCGCGGTCATCGGTGTCGCTCTGCTCGCCGCGGCCATCACAGGCTCGGTCGTGCTGATCGGCCAGCAGCCGCTGGCGTCGGCATCCGTCCCTCCCACCGTCTCGCCGGCATCTCTCACCGAGGCCGACGGGGTGATCCGCGATGAGGGCGCCGTGTCGGTGTTCGACGAGACCCCCGCCGTGACCAATCTCGACTCCGATCTGCTGGCTGCCGTGCGTGCCGCCGCCACCGCCGCCGAACGCGACGGCGTGAGCATGCATGTGAACAGCGGATGGCGGTCGGCCGAGTACCAGCAGGTGCTGCGGCAGGATGCCGTCGTCGAATACGGGTCTGAGGAGGAGGCCGCGCGCTGGGTCGCCACTCCTGAGAACTCGGAGCACGTGTCGGGGGATGCGATCGACCTCGGCCCGCTCACCGCGCAGGACTGGCTGGCGCAGCACGGCGCCGAGTTCGGTCTCTGCCAGATCTATGCGAACGAGCGCTGGCACTTCGAACTGCGTCCCGCGGCCGTGGCGAACGGGTGCCCGCTGATGTACAACGACCCGACCACCGACCCGAGGACCCAGCGATGACCACCGCGCTCACGACTCCGCGCCTCACACTCTCTCGCCTGCACGCACCGACCCTGCACACGCTTCCCCACGCGATCGCGGCGAACGTCGAACGGATGCGGTCGGCGACCGACGCCCCCATCATGGCGGTCGTCAAGGCCGACGGATACGGTCTCGGTGCCGTCACCGTCGCTCTCGCGGCGATCGATGCGGGGGCGCAGTGGCTGGGCGTGACCGATGCAGGGGATGCCGGCGACCTGCGCGATGCGGGCATCGAGGTGCCGATCCTCGCGTGGCTGAACCCCGCGGGGGTCGACGTGATGCAGGTCGTCGCGGATCGCGTCGATATCGCGGTCGGCTCCGTCGACGAGCTGCGGCAGCTGATCGCCGATGCGTCGTCGCTGGCCGGCGCACGCGTGCGCGTGCATCTGCACATGGACACGGGGATGTCGCGGGGCGGCGTGCCGGTCGAGGACTGGGCCGAGCTGCTGCGGGTCGCTCGCTCGGGTCGAGGCCGCATCGAGGTGGTCGGGGTCATGGGTCATCTGCCCTGCGCTGACGCCGCTGATCCGTCGGCCAACGCTCCTGCCGTGCTGCGGATGCGACAGGCACGGGATGCCGTGCTGCGCGCCGGATTCGGCCCGCTGATCGTGCACCTCGCGGCGACCTCGGGCGCGCTGACGGACCCCGCGACGCACTTCGACATGGTGCGCGTCGGCGCCGGGCTGGTCGGCATCGACCCCTCGGAGACCGAGTCGCTGCAGGGGGCCGCGCGGCTGACGGCATCCGTCGTGCACAGCAGCATCGTGCCGACGGGGACTCCCGTCGGGTACGGGGGCTCGTATGTGACCGAGCGCGCGAGTCGCCTGAGCGTGATCGGCGTCGGGTATGCCGACGGCATCCCGCGGGAACTCGCGCCGGGCGCGGCCGTCGCGATCGACGGCATCCGCTGCCCGATCGTCGGGCGGGTCTCGATGGACCAGATCGTCGTCGACACGGGCGAACTGGTCGTGCCCAGGGGCACGACCGCCGTCGTGTTCGGACCCGAGGGGGGCGCGGTACCGAGCGTGCAGGAGTGGGCGAGGTGGGCGGGGACCATTCCTCACACGATCGTGACGGGCATCGGATCTCGAGTCGAGAGGGCGATCGCGTGAGGGTGCTGGTCATCGGAGGAGGGCAGAACGCCGAACACGAGGTCTCGCTGGCATCGGCAGCGGCGGTCGCAGAGGCTCTGCGTGCCGGCGGACACGAGGTGAGCGAGGTCACCATCTCGCGAGAGGGTCTCTGGGAGGCTGCGGGCGTCACGGAGGGTGCCACCGTCGCTGCATCCCTGACCCTCGCTATGCCGCTGGTGGCTGCAGCTGATGTCGTATTCCCCGCGGTGCATGGAGCCCTGGGGGAAGACGGCGTGCTCGCTGCGCTGTGCGCTCTCGCGGGGGTCCGAGTGGTCGGATCGGGTCCGCGGGCCGGGGCGATCGGGATGGACAAGTGGGCGACGAAGCTGGTCGCCGAGGCGGCGGGACTGCGCACCGCCAGGGGACGTCTGATCGATGCGGCCGACTGCGGGGACTCCGAGTTCGAGGGACCCGTGGTCGTGAAGCCGGTGTCGGCCGGATCGAGCTACGGAGTCTCGCTCGTGCGTTCGGAGCAGGAACTCGCGCCCGCGCTGCGCGAAGCCGCGCGGTTCGACCGACGCATCCTGGTCGAGGAGGTCGTGCACGGGAGGGAGATCGACGTCGCCGTGATCAAACAAGGCGGAAGAGTGCGCTGGGCCGCACCGCCGCTGGAGATCCACGCGGCAGGACTGTTCGACACCGCGATGAAGTACGACGGCAGCGCGCAGTTCACGGTGCCGGCGCAGCTCTCGGCTGACGAGACGACGTCGATCACGCGTGCGGCGCTGACCATGTTCGACGCTCTGGGATGCGCCGGTGTCGCGAGGATGGACTTCTTCCTCACCGCCGATGGGCCGGTGCTGAACGAGGTCAACACGATGCCGGGGCTGACCGCGGCATCCCAGGTGCCACGCATGTTCGCGGCGGCCGACGTGTCGTATGTCGATCTGGTCTCGCGCCTCGTGCGCGCGGCCGAGGTCCCGGGGCGGTGAGCGCGCGCGTCGGCTGGCCCGATGTCGCGAAGGGCGTCTGCATCATCCTGGTGGTGCTCTGGCACGTGGTGACCAAGCACGCGGTCGAGGTCGACGGCGCGGGCGCGATCACACAAGCCTGGGCGACGCTCAACGCACAGCTGCTGCCGCTGCGGATGCCGCTGTTCTTCCTGATCTCGGGGATGTTCGCCGGCAGTGTCGTGAATGAGCCCGTCGGCACGTCGTGGCGGCGGCGGGCCGGGCGGCTCGCTGCGGTCTACGTCATCTGGGTCGTGATCCAGACGTTCGTGCTCGCCCTCACTCCGGACTTCGACACCGCCAGAGCCGAGAACGGATGGCAGCTGCTCGCGCAGCTCACGGTCAGCCCGACGAACCTCTGGTATCTGCTCGCCCTCGCGGTGTACCTGCTCGTCGCGCGCCTGGCGCGTCACGTGCCGACCGCCCTGGTGCTGCCGGTCGCGTTCGTGCTCGCTGCGGTCGTGGCGGCGGGGGTGATTCCCGACCTGGGCAACCTGTGGCAGGTCGTGCAGAATCTGTTCTTCTTCCTCGCGGGGCTGCGGATGCGGTCCCTGATCGAACGGTTCGCCGTGGCATCCACTCCGCTGCGCACGCTCATGCTCGGAACCGCATATGTCGCCACTGCCGGTGCGGTCGGGGTTCTCGGCATGCGTCAATGGCCCGGTGTCTGGCCGCTGCTCGCGGTCGTCGCGGTGGCGTTCGGGGTCGTGGCGTGCGCGATGACCGATCGACACGTGTCTGTCGTCGCTCGGCCGCTGCGGTGGGTGGGGCAGCGCACGCTGCCGATCTACGTCATCCATATGATCCCGCTCGCCCTGATCGACGGCGCGCTGCGCGGAGCGGGATGGGTCGCGACGCCGGCGGTCGAGGCCGTCTGGCCGATCGTGCTCACGGCGGTGGTGATCGCGATCTGTCTCGCGGTGCACGCCGGCCTCGTGCGGGTGGGGCTCGGGGTGCTCTTCGACCCGCTGCGACCGATCGACCGGCTGACTGAGGCCCGGATGGCCCAGACCCGGATGGCCCAGACCCGGATGGCCGGGCCTAGAGCCGGTCGACGCCCGTCACCGTGAGCACGGCGGCGCCCTCCTCGTCGGAGGCCGCGAGGTCGACAGTGGCAGAGATGCCCCAGTCATGGTCTCCGGCCGGGTCGTCGAGGATCTGACGGACGATCCACTCGGTGGGGCCCTCGGTGATGAGCAGCAGCTGTGCACTGCGGGCGTTCGCACCGGTGAGGATCTCGTCGTGGTCGGCGAAGTAGCCGTCGAGCGCGTCGGACCAGGCATCCGCACCGAATGACGGGTCGAGCTCTGCGAGCGCCGAGACGTCTTCGCGGGCCGCGAGCTGCACCCGTCGGAACAGCTCGTTGCGCACGAGGGTGCGGAAAGCGCGCGTGTTCGACGTCAGGCGCTTCGGAGCCGGCGGCACGATGGGCTCGTCGTCCGGTCCGTGCAGCACGCCGTTGACCAGCTCCTCCCACTCGTCGAGCAGGCTCGAGTCGACCTGGCGCACGAGTTCGCCGAGCCACTCGATGAGGTCGCGGAGATCCTCGTCCTTGGCCTCTTCGGGAATCGTCTGCGAGGCCGCCCGGTAGGCATCGGAGAGGTAGCGCAGCACGACGCCCTCGGAGCGCGCGATCTTGTAGTACGCGACATATTCCCCGAACGACATGGCTCGCTCGTACATGTCGCGCACGACGGACTTCGGATGCAGTTCGAAGTCGCGGATCCACGGCTGCGCGGCGCTGAAGGTCTCGAACGCGGCCGTGAGCAGCTCATCGAGGGGCTTCGGGTAGGTGATCTCCTCGAGCAGCTCCATGCGCTCGTCGTACTCGATGCCCTCGCGCTTCATGGCGGCGACGGCCTCTCCGCGCGCGAGGAACTCCTGCTGCCCGAGGATGGCCCGCGGATCGTCGAGCGTCGACTCGACGATCGAGATCATGTCGAGTGCGTAGGAGCCTGTTCCCGTGCCCGCAGCCGGATCGCGGTCGAGCAGCTCGAACGCAGCGAGGGCGAACGGCGACAGCGGCTGATTCAGGGCGAAGTTCGGCTGCAGATCGACCGTGAGGCGGATCTCACCGTCATCCGTCTGCTCGACGACGCCGGATTCGAGCAGCGTGCGATAGATCCCGATCGCGCGCAGCGCGAGCTCGCGCTGTCTCTTGCGAGGCTCGTGGTTGTCGTAGACGAGGGCCCGCATGTTGCCGAACACGTCGCCGCCGCGGCCGATCACATTGAGCATCATCGCGCTCGTGATCTGCATGTGCGAGGTCAGTGTCTCGGGCTCGGCGTCGATGAGCTTGCGGAACGACGGCTCGCCCCATGACACGAACCCGTCGGGGGCCTTCTTGCGGATGATCTTGCGCTTCTTCTTCGGGTCGTCGCCGGCCTTCTTGATCGCGGCGATGTTGTCGCTCTCGTGCTCGGGAGCCTGCGCGACCACGGTGCCGGCGGTGTCGAAGCCGGCGCGGCCCGCGCGCCCCGCGATCTGGTGGAACTCGCGGGCGCTCAGCTGCCGCATCCGCGTGCCGTCGAACTTGGTCAGAGCCGTGAGCAGCACCGTGCGGATGGGCACGTTGATGCCGACGCCGAGAGTGTCGGTGCCGCAGATCACGCGCAGCAGTCCGCGTTGGGCCAGCTGCTCGACCAGGCGCCGGTACTTCGGCAGCATTCCGGCATGGTGAACTCCGATGCCCGCGCGCAGGAACCGCGAGAGGGTCTTGCCGAAGGCCGTGGTGAACCGGAATCCGCCGATCAGCGCCGCGATCTCGTCGCGCTGCTCACGCGTGGCGACCTTGGTGCTCGACAGCGCCTGCGCCCGCTCCATCGCCGCGGCCTGCGAGAAGTGCACGACGTAGATCGGGGCCTGGCCGGTGCCGAGCAGGTCGTCGATCGTCTCGTGGATCGGCGTGGTCTCGTAGAAGTAGTGCAGAGGCACGGGACGCTCGACACCCGTGACGGATGCCGTGTCGCGGCCGGTCCTGCGAGTCAGGTCGCTCGACAGCTGCGAGACATCGCCGAGCGTGGCCGACATCAGGATGAACTGCGCCTGCGGCAGCTCGAGCAGCGGTACCTGCCACGCCCACCCGCGGTCGGGATCGGCGTAGAAGTGGAATTCGTCCATGACGACCTGGTGCACCGCGGCATCCGTGCCCTGCCGAAGCGCGAGGTTCGCGAGGATCTCAGCGGTGCAGCAGATGATCGGCGCATCGGGGTTGACCGAGGAGTCGCCGGTGATCATGCCGACGTTCGAGGCGCCGAACACGTCGACGAGGCTGAAGAACTTCTCGCTGACCAGCGCCTTGATCGGTGCCGTGTAGAACGAGCGACGACCCTCGACGAGTGCGGCGAAGTGCGCGCCGACCGCGACGAGCGACTTGCCGGTGCCGGTGGGCGTCGACAGGATCAGGTTGTTGCCCGAGACGATCTCGATGACCGCCTCGTCCTGTGCGGGATACAGGCTGATGCCGGTCGACTCCGCCCACTCGACGAACGCCGTGTAGACGGCATCCGCATCGGATCCGTCTGTCAGCGTGGTGTGGTCGAGGATCGCAGGCATGGTCTGTCGATCATCCCATCTCGAGTCCCCGGCGAATCCCGTCCGGTATTCAGCATGGAACCGTCGGTCGCGGTCGGTACCGGCCCGAACAGAGCGATCAGCCGCCGCTCATGCTGAATTGTGAACGCCTCAGACCGAGGTCGCCGCGCGCAGTGCGATGCGGATCATGTCGCCGAACGTCTGCTCGCGCTCCTGGGCGGTGGTCTGCTCGCCCGTGACGATGTGGTCCGACACCGTGCAGATGGCCAGGGCGCGCCGGCCGTGGAACGCCGCGAGGGTATAGAGGCCCGCCGCCTCCATCTCGACGCCGAGTGCGCCGTGCTGCACGAACGGCTCGGTCAGCTCGGGGCGTGTGCTGTAGAACTGGTCGCTCGAGAACAGCAGACCGACGTGCACCGCGGAGTCGAGCTGCTCGGACTCGCTCGCCTCGACCGCGGCGCGCAGCAGGCCGAAGTCCGCGACGGGTGCGTAGTCGAGCCCGTGGAAGCGCACCCGGTTGATGCCCGAATCCGTGCAGGCGCCGTTCGCGATGATGATGTCGCGCACCTTCAGCTTCTCGGTCAGCGCACCGCACGACCCGACCCGCACGATCGTCTGTACGTCGTACTCCTCGAACAGCTCGCTCGCATAGATCGCCATCGACGGCTGGCCCATGCCCGACCCCTGCACCGAGACGCGGTGGCCCTGCCAGGTGCCTGTGTAGCCCAGCATCCCTCTGGTCTCGGAGTACAGCTCGGCGTCGTCGAGGAAGGTCTCGGCGATCCACTTCGCGCGCAGCGGGTCGCCCGGGAACAGGACGACGGGGGCGATCTGACCGGGCTGTGCGGCGATGTGCGTGCTCATGCACTCAGCGTACGAGGCCAACCGATGAGCAAGCTCAGCCCTCCCTGCGCCGCACGATCTCGCCGATCCAGATCGGGGCGAACGGCGAGGTGCAGCCGGGGGCGGTGGGGTAGTCGGCGAGCACCTGCAGGCGCTCGCCGATCTCCATCGCCCTGGCCCGGAGCTCGGGGTGGAAGATGCCGATGTTCGCGAGTGTCTCGTTCATCGCCCACTGGAGGCGCTTCGGCGCCTCCACCAGGTCGCGCTCGATCAGGTCGAGCAGATGCTCGAGGTCGAGGCCCTCGGCACCCTTGCCCACCCGCAGGGTCGTGAGCGACCACGCCGCGGCGGCGACCGTGGGGTCTGAGTCGTCGAACCACCGCAGCCTCAGCTCTTCGGCGAGAGGGGTCTTCTTGGCGACGTAGTTGACGAACCAGTCGTTGACCTTGGGAGCCTGCGTCTGGCGCAGCATCGCGTCGAGCTCATCGGCGGTGAACTCGCGTGGCTTGCAGATGAGGAGAGCGAGCAGACGGGCGGAGGTCTCGCCGGTCGCCCACAGCTC
This sequence comes from Microbacterium sp. APC 3901, assembly GCF_030407765.1. Taxonomy (GTDB): domain Bacteria; phylum Actinomycetota; class Actinomycetes; order Actinomycetales; family Microbacteriaceae; genus Microbacterium. The sequence continues at coordinate 189,804 of NZ_JASDCU010000007.1, read as the reverse complement.
CGTGGCGAGGGGCTGGTCGGTCTTGATGCGCTTGGCCACTGTGCGCAGCCGGCTGAGATTCATGCCATGGTCGTCGCCGCGCTTCTCGTTGGCGGCGCGCATCTTCGGATCCTCGAGCGCGGCCAGCTCGGCGAGGGCTTCGGGCACGGTCATGTCGGGCATGAGACCAGGGTAGGCCTCCGGCGCTTGTCAAGGCCCGGGCTTCCGTGAGCGTCGGGCTCTAACCTCGCGTGCACGCAGACCGAACGCCGACGAGAGGAACGCGCATGACCCGCGACAGCGACGACATCAGTACCGACCGCAACGACATCAGCACCGAGCAGTCAGCCGGACCCGAGGAGAACGACAACCTCGGCAGCGAAGGCAACAAGGGCGAGCCGACGACGTCCGTCCCCTCGGGCCCGGCCTCAGACGACGACGGCGACGTGCTCGCCGACGACCCCGAACAGGACTGACACCCGATCGCCGGTTCATAACTCAGGGTCAATCGCGCGATTCGCGCCGTGATCGGTCCGAAAGGCCTCGCCGGCCGACGGCTGTCCTGAGTTGTGAACGCGAACCGGCGATCACTCCTCGTCGACGAGCTCGCCGCGGATGCGGCGGAGGTCTTCCATCAGCGAGCCGATCAGGATCCAGTGCGTCGACGACGGCGGCCTGATCACGAGCGGCGCGGTGAGTGCGGGGATCGCCGAGGTCAGCGTCTCGAGCTCGGGTGACACTTCGGCGATCTGCACGGCCAGCCGCACGTCGTGGCCCGCCCGCTGCAGCTGCTCCGCGATCGCCGTGACCGCCGGTTCCTCACCGATCGAATCGTCGTAGTGGTCGAAGTACGCGCGGGTCATGCCGATCGTCTGCGTGACGATGGGTGACAGTCGATCGAGCAGGGCGCGCATCTCGCGCAGCTCATCTCGATGTGTCGAGCGGCGAGGGTTGAGGGTGAGCGACTCTTCGCCCGCCGCGATGGACGCCTCCGCGGCCTCTTTCATCGGACGCAGCAGCCGCACCTCGAGCATGAGCTCCTGCAATCGGGCCGGCGTCTGCGGTTCGGGCAGCGCCTCGGCCAGCCGGTCGAGGCTCGCCGCGAGCTCGCTGCCGAGCAGTCCGAGGTCGCGGCGGGCAGGAGCGACAAGAACCGGCGGCACGATGAGTGCGTTCACGACGATGCCGATCGCGACGCCGATCAGGGTCTCGAAGATGCGCGCGATCGCGTAATCGGGCGTCGAACCGAGCGCCAGCACGAGCATCGCCGAGATCGCGACCTGGTTGCCGGTGCCGGGGGTCGCCTTGAACACCCACGCGACGAGCATCGCCACGACGATCGCGAGCAGCACGATCCAGCTCGGCGAACCCAGCAGCAGGCCGAGTGCCACGGCGATGAGCACGCCGACGATCACGCCGATGCTGCGCTCGAGCGCCTTCGACAGCGACTGGTTGACGCTCGGCTGCACGACGAGCAGGGCGGCGATCGCGGCGAAGACGGGCAGCTGTCCTGGCACGACCCATCCCGCGAGCAGCCAGGCCGCGATCGTCGCCGCGGCGGACTTCACCACCTGCAGCAGGGGCGAGCGCTTCGAGGCGCGAATCGCGGCATGGATGCGCATGCACTCAACGCTACTCGTGCGCATGCTCGGTCGTGGCGCCCTCGATGTCAACCCCGTCGCGCATCCCAGGCGCATGCAGCTGAATGGGATCACACGAACGACGAAAAGTGAGGAGCATCACATGGCGCAGATCATCGAGACCATCGACGTACACGTTCCGGTCGACATCGCTTACAACCAGTGGACGCAGTTCGAGAGCTTCCCCCACTTCCTCGACGAGGTCGAGTCGATCGTCCAGATCGACGACACGCACAACCGCTGGACCGTGAACGTCGGCGGTGCGACGCGTGAGTTCGACGCCGAGATCACCGAGCAGCACCCCGACGAGCGCGTCGCGTGGAAGAGCGTCGGCGGCGACACCGAGCACGCGGGTGTGGTGACCTTTCACAAGCTCGAGGAGCTCACCACTCGCGTGACGGTGCAGATCGACTGGGAGCCCGAGGGACTTCTCGAGAAGGTCGGCTCGCTGGTGGGCGCCGGCTCGCACGCGGTGAAGAAGGACCTCAAGAACTTCAAGGAGTTCATCGAGAAGCGCGGCGCCGAGACCGGTGCCTGGCGCGGCGACGTCGACGCCTGATCGACCCCTGAGCCGAGGCCCGGGCGGTGGTGCCCCCATCACCGCCCGGGCCTCTTTCGCTGCCTGCTCGCTGCCGGCCTGCAATCGTCTAGGGCGCTCGCGACCCCGAAGATAGGGCATCCTCCCGATGTCGACGGGGCACCTCAGAGCGGAGTGTGGGGACATCCCAACCGAGGAGATGTCATGTACGAGCACCCCTACTTCGCCGAGAAGGTCGCCGAGTTCGAGAACGAGCGTCTGGAGCAGGCGGCTGAGTGCCGTCGTTTCCTCGCCGACCACGCCGACCAGATCGTCCCACGGACGCCCGGTCCGATTGGACGGTTAGGACAGCGGATGCTGCGCACAATCACCCGTCGGCAGTCGAATGCGCCGGATGCTGTCGCGCATGCTGCCGCGGACGTCGCGCCGGATGCCGGCGCGGGCACCGCGCGTACCGCCACGACGGTCGCGCCGCGAGCCTCGCGGCCCGCTGCGCCCGCCGAGACGGCACCCGCTGCACCAGCCGACAGTCTGGCCGCCTTCTGCCGCGAGCCGGCGCCGGCTCGGTGAGTCCGGCATCCCCGGCACCGCCCGCGTCACCCCGCCCGGATGTCGGAGGGGAGTGGGACGATGGTGCCATGTCACTCTCCGCCGCGAGCGCTGCGATGGTCGGCCGAGAGGCTGAGATCGCGGTCCTGCACGGGCTCTTCGACCGAGTCGTCGAGGGGGTTCCTCTCGCGGCGCTCGTCGAGGGCGAGGCGGGCATAGGCAAGTCCCGGCTGCTGCGCGAGTTCGGCGCCGAGGTGGTCAACCGAGCCGATGTGCATGTCGGGTGGTGCCTCGATCTCGGAGCGTCGCGCACACCGTTCGGGCCGATCACCGGCATCCTTCGCTCGATCGTCACCCGCATGGGCGCAGATCGCGTGCGCGAAGAGCTCGGCGTCGGCGTCGAGGCTCTGGGCATGCTGCTGCCCGAGCTCAATCCCACCGAGCGTTCGCAGAGCAGCCCCGACAGGCTGCGCGATGCCATCGCCGCCCTCATCGAGGCCGCAGCCGAGCACGCGCCGCAGGTGCTCGTCGTCGAAGACCTGCACTGGGCAGACGAATCGACCCTCGCGCTGCTCTCCTTCCTGCTCCGCACGCTGACCCACGGGCGCATCCTTCTGCTCCTCACCTGCCGCTCCGACGATGTCCGCCGCGGAGACGCGGTCAGCCGGTTCATCGGCGAAGCCACTCGTGCGCGCCTGCTCGAGCGGGTCACTGTCGAGCGGCTCGAGATCTCGGCGGTTCGCCAGCTCGCCGAATCGATCACCGGGCAGCCCCTCAGCGACGCGGCGCTCGAGCGCATCCAGGACCGCGCCGAAGGAGTCCCCTTCTTCGTCGAAGAGCTCGCGGGCTGCTCTTCGGGCCCCCTTCCCGGCAGCCTGCGCGATCTGCTCCTGGCCCGTTTCGACCGCCTCGGTGACGACGCGAGACGAGTGGTGCAGGTGGTGTCGGGGGCCGAGCGGCCGCTGACCCATCCGCTGGTCACCCAACTCGCGGGGCTGCCCGAAGTGCGCCTCGATGAGGCGATCCGCGAGGCGACGCTCAGCGGCATCCTGGTCGTGGCCGACGACGACTACCGATTCCGCCACGCGCTGCTGCGCGAGGCCGTGCACGACGATCTGCTTCCGGGCGAGAGGGCGCGGCTGCACCGAGCGTATGCCGAGGCGCTGGAGGAGAACTGCGACGGCTCCGACACCGCCGACTCTGCCGCGCTCGCCTATCACTGGCAGCTCGCGCAAGACGACCGACGAGCGCTCGCCGCAGCCGTCGCCGCGATGTTCGACGCCAAGTCGCGGTTCGCCTTCGCGAGCGCAGCCCGCTTCGGAGAGCTCGCCCTCGATCTGTGGATCCAGGTTCCTGATGCCGAGAGCGTGGTCGCCCTCGACCGCATCGAGCTGCTCCGAACGCTGGGGTCGGTGCTGCGCAATGCCGGTGACGGCGAGCGGGCGCTCGCTGTGGTCAATCTCGCGCTCGACGAGGTCGACCCCGACGCCGTCGACCCGCGGATGCACGCTCGGCTGCTGCGCGACAAGGCCTATTACATGATGCATCTCGGTCGATCAGGGCCGATCGAGCTGCTGCAGCAGTCGCTGGAGATCCTCGAGCGGCAGGTCGATAACGATCGACTGCGCGCTTCGGTGCTCAACCAGCTTGCGAGTCGCTACATGATCGCCGGACGGCTCGATGAGGCGATCGCCCTGGCGACCGAGGCGGGTGAGCGCGCCGTGCGGGCAGGTGCCGAGGACGAGGCATCGATCGCCGCGAACGTGCGCGGCGGTGCTCAGGCTCACCTCGGTGATCTCGAGGCCGGGCACCGGGAGTATGCGGTCGCGCTCCGTCTGGCACGCGGTGCGAGCCCCGAGATGCGATACCGAGTCAACTACTCCGACCTGCTCGGACTGCTCGGGCGCTATCGCGACGCCGTCGCGGTCGCCGAAGACGGCCTCGCCAGAGCGCGAGCGTTCGGCGTCGAGCGCACGACAGGTGCGATCATGGCGCAGAACATGGCGGTGCCACTGCTCGAGATGGGCGAGATCGAGCGCGTCGAGGGGCTGCTGGCCCGTGAACGTGCTCAGCGGACGCTGCGCATCTCTCACATGTACTCCACGATGACCCGCGTGCGCGTGCTCTCATGGCGAGGGCGACACGACGAGGCCGCCGAGATCCTGCGCGAGTGGCACCCCTCGTTCGAGGAGACCGGTCGGGTCGAGCGGCAGATCTGGTACGACGAGGTGATGATGCGCGTCGCCGTCGCCGAGGGGCGCGGAGACCTCGCAGGCGCGCTCGACGAGATCCGCGCGATGCTCGCCGATGACGGGCCGGTCTTCCTGCACCAGAGGAGGCTTCTTCTCGAGGCGGGGTGGTTGATCGCCGAGCTCCGGGCGGCGGGCGTCGACGTCGGTGGGGCGAGTGACGAGGTCCGGGCCGCGTGGCTCGCTCAGCCGGAGCAGCTGCTCGACGATGCGTGGTGGTCGATTCTCGATGCGCTGCTGTCGCCTTCGGTTCCGGCGCTGCGGGCCGCCGTCGACGTGGCGGATTCAGACGACGTGCCGGTGACCTTCCGTGTGACGACGCGGCTCGCCCTCGCGCGGCTGCTGGTCGAGGCAGGAGAGCGGGCCGACGCGGGCGTCGTCCTCAGCCATGCTCTGCAGGAGGCCGAGCGGCTCGGCCACGTTCCGCTCCTGCGCATGGTGCGCGCGTTCTCCGCGGCGGCCGGCCTTTCCGCAGCATCCGGAATCGCCAGTGCCGCGGCTGATGCCGACCCCCTCACGGCACGCGAGCGGCAGGTGCTCGATCTGATCGCCGAGGGGCTGAGCAACCGTCAGATCGGTGAGCGGCTCTTCATCAGCGTCAAGACGGTGAGCGTTCATGTGTCGGCTGTGCTGCGAAAACTCGGTGTCAGCACGCGCACCGAGGCGGCGGTTCTTCACAAGAATCAGAACTTCGGGGTTTCACGGCAGGATGCCGTGGTACGTTGAGCTTGCGCGTATGTCGGACGTTCCGTCACGGCGCAGGCCGCGCAAGCGGCCGTTTGAAAACAGAAAGTAGAAAACACATGGCCACTGGCACTGTGAAATGGTTCAACGCTGAAAAGGGCTTCGGCTTCATCGCTCCCGATGACGGCACGGACGACCTTTTCGCCCACTACTCGGCAATCACCGGCTCCGGTTTCAAGGAGCTCCGTGAGAACCAGAAGGTCGAATTCGACGCTGAGCGTGGCCCCAAGGGCATGCAGGCTGCGAACATCCGCGCTCTCTGAGCGCGAGCAGACTTCCTGAAGCCGGTCGGATCCTCACGGATCCGGCCGGCTTTCTGCATGCCCGGGGGTCTCGGTTGGGCATGACCGGAACGCACCCCGCGCGGCTCCGGCGTCCGTGCGGGGTCAGTTCCGCATCCGGACGCCGGTGCGGGGTCAGTTCCGCATCCGAACGCCGGTGCGGGGTCAGTTCCGCATCCGAATCGGGCCCGGGGGATGCGTTTTTGACCCCCACGCGCGGAATGGATCAGGCCCCGGATACCGCACGACGTCCTGACCCGAGATGAGGCTTGCCTAACTTTCTGTTAGATTAGGCCAGGCTTACCAAAGCCCTGGCGCCCCTCCGCGCCGCACCCCCTCAACCCAACCCGAAGGGAATGCCTGTGCGCACCTCTCGTCTTCTCGCCGCCGGTGTCGCCGCCGCCCTCGCCCTCGGCCTCACGGCCTGCGCGACGTCGTCGAGCGACTCGAACTCCGATTCCGCCGGCGGAAACCCCGCTGACGACAGCGCCTTCCCCGTAACGATCGAGCACGTCTACGGCGAGACGACGATCGAGGAGAAGCCCGAGCGCGTCGCGACGGTCGCCTGGGCGAACCACGAGGTGCCGCTGGCTCTCGGCATCGTGCCGGTCGGCATGAGCAAGGCGAGCTGGGGCGACGACGACGACAACGGCATCCTGCCCTGGGTCGAAGAGAAGCTCGACGAGCTCGGTGGCGAGGAGCCCGTGCTGTTCGACGAGGCCGACGGCATCGACTACGAGGCCGTCGCCGACACCCAGCCCGACGTGATCCTCGCCTCGTACTCCGGCCTGACGCAGGAGGAGTACGACACCCTCTCGAAGATCGCTCCGGTCGTCGCATACCCCGAGGTCGCGTGGGGCACCCCGGTCGACGAGATGATCGAGATGAACTCGAAGGCGCTCGGTCTCGAGGCCGAGGGCGAGGCCCTGATCGAAGACCTGCACGCCGACGCCGAGGCCGCTCTCGAGGAGAACAGCGCCATCAAGGACAAGAAGGTCCTGTTCGCCTACATCGACCCGAGCGACCTGAGCCAGGTGGGCTACTACACCGCGATCGACACGCGCCCCGGGTACCTGCACGACGACCTGGGCCTTCCGCTGCCGTCCGTCGTCGAGGAGAACGCCGACAGCGACCAGTTCTACCTGACCGTGAGCTCTGAGGAGGCCGACAGGTTCGCCGACGTCGACGTCTTCGTGACCTACGGAGACGACTCGCTCATCGCGACCCTGCAGGCAGACCCGCTGCTGTCGAAGATCCCGGCCATCGCCGAGGGCCGCATCGCGATCCTCCCGGATGCCACTCCGATCGCCGCGTCGGCGAACCCGTCGCCGCTGTCCATCCCGTGGGGTCTCTCCGACTACCTCGGCCTGCTGGCGGCACCGCTCGCCGCGAAGTGACCTTCTGCGTCACCCTCGCGCACTGAATTCCCGTGACCGCTGTCACCATGCCCATGCCGGGCGCCGCAGATCTGCGGCGTCCGGCATGGGCGCGCTCGCTCTGGCTGCTCGTCGGCCTCGGAGTGCTGCTCGTGCTCTGCATCCTGTCGATCTGCTTCGGTGTGCGCGCCGTGAGCATCGACGACATCTTCGCCGCGCTCAGCGGGCAGGACGACACGCTCGCCCAGGCCGCGATCATCAAGCGCCTTCCGCGCACCGTGCTCGCGATCCTCGTCGGTGCGGCTCTCGCCCTCTCCGGCGCGACGATGCAGGCGGTCACCCGCAACCCGATCGCCGATCCCGGCATCCTCGGCGTCTCGAACGGCGCCTCGCTCGCCGTGGTCATCGGACTCGCATTCATCGGCCTCACCGACGCCTACAGCCAGATGGCCCTCGCGATCATCGGCGCCGCCGTGGCCGCCACCTTCGTCTACACGGTCGGCTCGCTCGGCCGCGGCGGCGCCACACCTCTCAAGCTCGCCCTCGCGGGTGCGGCCACGTCGGCCGCCTTCGCGTCGCTGATCAGCGCCATCATGCTGCCCCGCGTCGACCTGCTGCAGGCTTTCCAGTCGTGGCAGATCGGCGGCGTCGGCGGTGCTGAGTGGCCGCGCATCGCGATCACGGCACCGGTGCTCGCACTCGGAGCGCTGATCTGCGTCATCAGCGCCCGCGGCATGAACTCCCTCGCCCTCGGCGATGACATGGCCAAGGGGCTCGGCGAGCACGTGTTCCGCACGCGCCTCATGTCGGCACTCGGCGCCGTGATCCTCGCCGGTGCGGCCACCGCCATCGCAGGGCCGATCGGCTTCGTCGGTCTCGTCATTCCGCACGTGTGCCGGATGCTGATCGGCACCGACCACCGCTGGCTGCTGCCGTTCTCGGCCGTGGCCGGAGCGGCGCTGCTGCTCGCGAGCGACATCGTCGGCCGCGTGATCTCGCCGACGTCGGAGGAGATCCAGGTCGGCATCATCACCGCCATCATCGGCGCCCCGTTCTTCATCTGGATCGTCCGCCGTCAGAAGGTGCGTGAGCTGTGAGCACCATCGACCGCGCTGCCGCCCAGACTCCTGCGGCGTCCGAGCGCACCGGCGACTCCGTCGCGGCGATCATCGCCGGCCGTCGTTCGCGCCACCGCCGTCACGCCGTCGCCACGATCGTGCTCGGCGCGATGCTCGTGGTGCTGTTCACCGTCGCCCTGATGATCGGCAACACGTTCTATCCGCTCGACGAGGTGATCCGTGTGATCCTCGGCGAGACGGTTCCCGGTGCCTCGTTCACGGTCGGCGAACTGCGCCTGCCCCGTGCGGTGCTCGCGATCCTCGCCGGGTTCGCTTTCGGCATCGCGGGCGTCTCGTTCCAGACGCTGCTGCGCAATCCGCTCGCCTCGCCCGACATCATCGGCATCTCGAACGGCGCCGGCGCCGCAGCCGTGTTCGGCATCATCGTGCTGTCGCTCAGCGGTCCGGTCGTCTCGGTGCTCGCGCTGGGCGGCGCGATCGTCACGGCAGGAGCCATCTACCTGCTGTCGATCAAGAACGGGTTCGCGGGCACTCGCCTGATCCTGATCGGCATCGGCATCGCGGCGATGCTGCAGAGCATCATCTCGTACATGCTGTCGAGGGCGGCGAACTGGGACATCCAGACCGCGATGCAGTGGCTCACCGGCAGCCTCAACAACGCCTCGTGGGAGCGCGTGATGCCTCTCGCGATCGCTGCGGCCGTGCTGATGCCGCTGCTGCTCTCGCAGGGTCGGGCACTCGGCGCGATGCAGCTCGGCGACGACTCGGCATCCGGTCTCGGCGTGCGGGTCAACACCACCCGCCTGCTGTTCATCCTGGGCGCCGTGGCACTGCTCGCCTTCGCGACCGCGGCGTGCGGCCCCATCGCCTTCGTCGCGTTCATGGCCGGTCCGATCGCCGCCCGCATCACCGGCCCCGGCGCGAACCTGCTGCTTCCGAGCGCGTTCGTGGGTGCCGTGCTCGTGCTCGGCGGCGACCTCATCGGCCAGTTCGCGTTCGGCGAGCGCTACCCGGTCGGCGTGATCACCGGTGTGCTCGGTGCTCCGTACCTCATCTTCCTGCTCATCCGCACCAACCGCTCGGGAGGCTCCCTGTGACCGAGTCGCACACCCTGACGGCCGAGTCCGTCACCCTCGCCTACGGCGACCGCACGATCATCGACGGCCTCGACCTCGCTATCGCCCCGGGCAAGATCACGACGATCGTCGGCGCGAACGGATGCGGCAAGTCGACGCTGCTGCGCTCGCTCGCGCGCCTGCTGTCGCCGACCGCCGGTCAGATCGTGCTCGACGGCAAGTCGGTGCATGCGCGCCCCACCAAGGAGGTCGCGCGCATCCTCGGCCTGCTGCCGCAGTCTCCGGTCGCGCCCGAAGGCATCGCCGTCGCCGACCTGGTCGGTCGCGGGCGGCATCCGCACCAGAAGATGCTGGCGCGCTGGAGCGCCCACGACTACGAGATCGTGGCGGATGCCCTCGAGGCGACCGGCACCACCGACCTCGCCGACCGCAGCGTCGACGAGCTCTCGGGTGGCCAGCGTCAGCGCGTGTGGATCGCGATGGCGCTCGCGCAGGAGACCGACATCCTGCTGCTCGACGAGCCGACCACGTTCCTCGACGTCGCGCACCAGGTCGAGGTGCTCGACCTGCTCACCGACCTGAGCGTCTCGCGCGGCACCACGATCGTCATGGTGCTGCACGACCTCAACCTGGCCGCCCGCTATGCCGACGAGCTCGTCGCGATGAAGGAGGGCAGGGTGCACGCCACCGGCGCTCCGCAGGACGTCGTGACCGCACAGCTCGTCGAAGAGGTCTTCGGCCTCGCGAACCAGATCACCATCGACCCGGTCTCGGGAAAGCCGATGGTCACCCCGATCGGAAGGCATCATGTCCGCTGAGACGACGACCGAACGCCCCACCTACGTGCTCGCCCGCGCCGAGGTGCGCGCGGTCGAACGGGTGTCGCCGAACTTCGTGCGCGCCACCTTCGGCGGCGACGATCTGGTCGAGTTCGGCACGCCGGGCGACACCTTCGACTCTCGGATCAAGATCGTGTTCCCACCGGCATCCGGCATGCTTCCCGATCTCGACCGCGAGACCGACGACTGGTGGGGCTCGTTCCTCGCCGTTCCCGAGGAGGAACGCGGGTCCATGCGCACCTATTCGGTGCGCGACCTGCGGGTGACGGATGCCGGCACCGAGCTCGATGTCGATTTCGTGCTGCACCTGGCCCCGGGGCTCACGGGCCCCGCGTCGAGGTGGGCGGATGCGGCCGCCGTCGGCAAGGAGCTCTTCATCGTCGGACCGCGTCGAGGGGTCGCAGCGGCGGCCCACGGCGGAGCCGAATACGAACCGGGCACCGCCGCATCGGTCCTTCTCGCCGGTGACGAGACCGCGGCTCCCGCGATAGCCCGCATCCTCGAGGACGCCCCGAGCGGCCTCCGAGGCTGTGCCTTCATCGAGGTGCCGTCGCCCGCCGACGTCCTGCGCATCGACGCTCCCGCGGGAGTCGAGGTGCACTGGCTGCCCCGCGATGCGGGCGAGCCTCACGGCGTGCGTCTCATCCCCGCCGTGCTCGAGTACCTCGGCGATGCGGATGCCGCCGACGAGATCGACGTGACGGACATCGAGTCCGAGGACCTGCTCTGGGAGACGCCCGACTACTCGGGTCTCGGCGAGGAGATCGCCGCGGCGGATGCCCCCGCCGAGCGCTACTTCTGGATCGCCGGTGAGAGCGGCGTCGTCACGACGCTGCGCCGGCACCTCGTCAAGGATCTCGGCGTCGATCGCTCGCAGGTCGCCTTCATGGGCTACTGGCGTCGGGGCGTCGCCATGCGCGGCTGAGGAGTCTTTTCCCGGCGCAGATCACCCCGCGCCGACGCTCCTCAGGACGCGCTCCACGTGCGCGGACACCCATTCCGCGTCGAACGGCCTGCTGCGCAGCAGCCAGCGGTGGAAGATCGGCCCGACGAACAGCTCCGCGATGTCCTCAGGATCCCGCGCGCCTGACTGCCGCAGCCGGGCGGAGATCCCAGTCAGCTGCGGCTCGAGCAACAGCTCGCGGAACTGGGCGGCGAGCTCGTCGTCGGATTGCAGGTCGGCGGTGACGGCTCTCAGCAACCGCTCCTGGGTCGGGTCGGTCAGCTCGTCGATCATGCCGGTCGCCAACGCGGTGAGGTCGCCAGTCAGATCGCCCGAGTTCGGCACAGTGACTCTGCCGTGCTCATCGAGGCTGCGGGCCAGGAGCGCATCGAAGAGGATCTCACCCGTCGACGACCAAGACCGGTAGAGGGTCTGTTTGCTCACCTGCGCTCGCGCTGCGATCCCTTCCATCGTGATCGCTCCCACCGCGCGCTCGCCTGCCAGGGACAGCGCAGCCGCGTGCACCTTGGTGCGGGTTCGTTCACGGGCCATGCTGACCACGATACCTGAGCAAACGAGACGGTGCGTCCAGTTCGCAGTACGATCTCGGCATGACCTCACCGCAGACATGGATGATCACCGGCGGCAATCGAGGACTGGGGCGAGCCCTCACCCTCGCCGCCTTCGACGCCGGACACAGGGTGGTGGCGACCGTCAGAGGTGACCACACGCTGCCCGACCACGAGCGGCTGACCGTGATGCAGCTCGACGTGCGTGACCGCGCGGCGGCACACGAAGCCGTAGAGCACGCTGCCGGGGTGCTCGGCAGCATCGACGTGCTCGTGAATAACGCCGGCTACGGCGTGATCGGGGCCGTCGAAGAGGCGTCCGAGGAGGATGCCCGCGCGATCGTCGACACGAATCTGCTCGGCCCCCTGTGGCTGAGCCAAGCCGTCATCCCGATCATGCGCAGTCAGGGCAGCGGCCACATCGTGCAGATCTCGACGGTGGGAGCCGCCGGGACGATGCCGATGCTCGGCCTCTACAACTCCACCAAATGGGGCCTCGAAGCATTCAGCGAGGCGATGGCGGCGGAGGTCGAACGATTCGGCATCCGCGTCTCCCTGATCGAGCCGGGCGCGCTCGACACCGAGTGGGCGGGCTCGAGCATGCGGTTCAGCTCGCCACTGGATGCCTACGACGAGCAGCGAATCGAGCTGTTCGGCACCGCTGAGGTGCCCTGGCCTGCGGGCGAGTCGGGAACCGGCACGACACCGGAGGATGCCGCGGCGGCGATCCTCGCCCGAGTCGCTGCAGTGGACGACCCTCGCCTTCGCGTGCTCGTCGGCGACGACGCGCCAGCCCAGGTCGCAGCGGCTCTCGATCTGCGCCAGAAGGACTACGCGCTCGATCCGCGCTTCCCGACCGCTTGATGCGCTGCCGCAGGCGCGCGAAACAACCGACCTGGCCGAGCCTCTCGGTCAGCTAGTCGACGAAGACGTTCTCCGAGACGCGGGTCATGTCCTCGGGCGCGGGTGCTCCGTCGGGCCGGAGCTCGAAGGTGTGGCCGACCCCGCTCATCCGAATCGGCAGTCCGCCGCAGCTGAGGATCCAGTCGGGTCCGGCATCGCCGTCTTCCGTGACGGCTGCCAGGCAGGCCGGTGATTCCGTGCCCTGCGCGACCCAGAGCGACACGCCCTCGTACTCTCCGATGAAGCGACTCGTCGAGGTGTCGACTGACTCGTAGGCATCGGCCTCGAGCGGTGGCAGTTCATCTTCGGCCGCCCGGTCGGTCTCGAGAACCGACAGGGAGGAAGACGAGAAGCTGCACCCCGTCATGGTCGTGGCCACGAGGAGAGCGAACACGCAAGCGACGAGCGATGAACGATGGCGCATCGCCCCATCCTGTCGCATGCTGAGTGCGGGCGCGAGAGCTACGCGCTCGCGATCGGCTCGAGCGTTTACGCGCTCTCGCGCACCACGAGCTCGGTGTCGAGGATGACGGAGCGGGGGGATGCTCCGGCGATGACCTCGAGCAGCACGGCGACCATCTTCGCACTGATCTGATCCCAGGGCTGACGCATGGTCGTGATCGGCGGCTCGTGGGTCGCGGCGAGGCCCGAGTCGTCGAACCCGGCGATCGCGATGTCCTCGGGCACGCGGCGTCCGCCTCGGCGGGCGGCGGCGATCGCGCCCGCGGCCATCCGGTCGGATGCGGCGAAGACCGCGTCGACGTCGTGCTCGAGCATCCGGGTCATGGCCGCCTGCCCTGACTCGAACGAGTAGTCGCCCACCTCGACCAGGGTCTCGTCGAACAGCTCGCCGAGCTCTTCGCGGAAGCCCACCAGGCGGTAGCGACCGCCGGGGGTGTCGTCGGGACCCGTGATCATGCCGATGCGGCGGTGGCCCTGCGCCACGAGGTGCGCGGCCATCGTGCGGGCCGAGGCGACCTCGTCGACCGAGATCGTCGAGAGCTCGCGCTCGTGACCGAGCGGCAGGCCGCAGCAGACGGTCGGGATGCCGACCTCGATCAGCTGATCGAGCAGCGGGTCGGACTCATGCGACGAGATCAGCATGACGCCGTCGACGTGACCGGCGCTGAGGAACTGAGCGACGCTCTCGCGCTCGGCGGGAGTGCCGGCCACCAGCAGCACGAGTGTCATCGCCCGCTGGGCCAGCGCTTCGGCGGCGCCGCGCAGCAGCAGCGCGAAGGTCGGGTCGTCGAACAGCAGCTGCTGCGGTTCGGTGAGAAGGAAGGCGAGCGAACCGGCGCGGCCCGTCGCGAGACTGCGCGCATGATGGTTGGCGGTGTAGCCGGTGGCGAGGATCGCCTCTTCGACGGCCAGTCTGGCATCGGGGGAGACCCAGTGCCCGCCGTTGATCACGCGCGAGACCGTGCTGCGGGACACCCCCGCCTGCGCCGCGATCTGGCGGATCGTCGGCTTGCGCTTCGCGCTGACATCACTCATCGCCTGTGACTCTACCCACAGCATCCCGTCCAGCGGTAGTCCGAACTGGGACCGGTCTCAGTTCGGTAACGGCGGTTGTGATCGGTGATGGATCTGGGGTAGAACTGAGACCGGTCCCAGTCAGTCCCCTGAGTCAGACTGAGACCGGTCCCAGTCGAATGAGCGACAGCACGCCGGGACCGCACCACGACCGCACCGACCCGATGGAGTGCCGATGACCTCCCCCCACGCCTGGCCCGATCTGGGTGGAATCGCCTATGGCGGCGACTACAACCCCGAGCAGTGGTCGCCCGAGACGTGGCGCGAAGACGTCATCCTGATGCGCGATGCCGGGGTCAACCTGGTCAGCGTAGGCATCTTCTCGTGGGCGCTCATCGAGGTCGCCGAGGGCGAGTTCGACTTCGCCTGGCTCGACGAGCTGCTCGACCTGCTGCACGAGAACGGCATCAAGGTCGACCTCGGCACCCCCACGGCATCCCCGCCGGCGTGGTTCTTCGCGAACCACCCCGACGCTCACGTGATCGACCGCGAGGGTCGCACGATGGGCTTCGGCTCCCGCGGCATGGCCTCGCACTCATCGCCGGCCTACCGCGAGGCGATCGTGCGGATCGCGGATGCTCTCGCGGCGCGCTATGCGCAGCATCCGGCCGTCGTGCTCTGGCACGTGCACAACGAGTACGGCGTTCCGGTCGGCGAGGACTACTCGCCCGACGCGGTCGCCGCCTTCAGGCTCTGGCTCCAGGAGAAGTACGGGTCGCTCGACGCGCTGAACAGCGCGTGGGGCACCGCCTTCTGGGGTCAGCACTACTCGGCATGGGAGCACGTCGGTGCCCCGGCCATCGCCCCGAGCGTCGTGAACCCCGCACAGCGCCTCGACTTCGCGCGCTTCACGGATCACCAGCTGCGCGCGTGCTTCATCGCCGAGCGCGACGCGATCCGCGCGCACGCCACGCAGCCGGTCACGACGAACTTCATGGCGAACCAGAGCTGGACCACCGACCTGTGGGCGTGGGGTCGCGAGGTCGACATCGTCTCGGACGACCACTACCTGTGGGCCGCCGACGAGGACGCGCACATCGGGCTGGCGATCGCCGCCGACCTCAGCCGCTCGGTCGGCGGCGGCAAGCCGTGGATCCTGATGGAGCACTCGACCTCGGCCGTCAACTGGCAGCCCCGCAACATCGCCAAGCGTCGCGGCGAGATGAAGCGCAACTCCTTCACGCACCTCGGACGCGGGGCCGACGGCATCCTGTTCTTCCAGTGGCGCGCAGGGCGTTCGGGCGCCGAGAAGTTCCACTCCGCGATGCTGCCGCACGCCGGCACCGAGTCGCGGGTCTTCCGCGAGGTCGTCGATCTCGGTGCCGCGCTCGGCCGCCTCGACGAGGTGCAGGGCTCCACGGTGACGGCCGACGTCGCGATCCTCTGGGACTTCGAGTCGTTCTGGGCACAGGACCTCGAGTGGCGACCCTCCGAAGACGTCACGCACGCCGCCCAGGTGCGCCGCTTCTACGAGCAGCTCTGGCGAGACGGCATCACGGTCGACTTCGCCCTGCCCGGGCAGGACCTCTCGGGCTACCGCCTGGTCGTCGCCCCCGCGCAGTACATGCTGAGCACCGCGGATGCGGCGAACCTCACCTCGTACGTCGAGGAGGGCGGCACGCTGCTCGTGTCGTTCTTCTCGGCCATCGTCGACGAGAACGACGCCGTGCATGCGGGAGGCTTCGTCGCCCCGCTGCGCGAGGCGCTCGGCCTCACGGTCGAGGAGTTCCTGCCACTGCGCGAGGGTGAGACCCACGGTCTCGACTGGGTCGACCACGAGGGCATCGTCGCCGACGTCTGGCAGGAGGACATCGCGCTCGAAGGAGCCGAGGTCGTCGCCAACTTCTCGGGCGGCCCCGGCGAGGGCGAACCCGCCATCACGCGCCACCGCCACGGCGCGGGCACCGGCTGGTACGTCGGCACGCGTCTGGATGCCGCGGGCATGCGCGCACTCCTGCACGAGGTCTACGCCGATGCCGACGTCACACCGTCGGGTGTCGCCGAAGGCCTCGAGGTCATCACCCGTCACGGCGCAGACGCGGTCTACCGCATCGCCGTGAACCACCGTGATGACGACGTCGAGCTCGAGGCCGCAGGCGTCGAGCTCCTCACCGGTGCCGAGATCTCGGGCGCCGTGACCATCGCGGCGGGCGGCGTCGCCGTCATCCGCACCTCCCACTGACAGCACGACCCGCACCACCCGCATCACCCTGCACCACCCCTCACCCGGTCGCGATGACGCGCAGCGCATCGTCGGCCACGACAGATAGGAAAACGCATGCGCAAGCACATCGGAGTCGGCGCACTCGCTCTGGCCGCGGCCGTGGTCCTCGCGGGCTGCTCCGCCGGCGCACCTGAAGGCGGCGACGACGCCGCATCCGGCGACGGAGCTGAACTCGTCATCTGGACGGATGCGGAGCGCGAAGCCGCGATCACCGCCGCCGCCGAGGCCTTCGAAGAGGAGACCGGAGCCACGGTCACCCTCGTGCAGAAGAACTTCGAAGACCTCCGCAACGACTTCATCGCGCAGGTCCCGACCGGTGAGGGCCCCGACATCACCGTCGGCGCCCACGACTGGCTGGGCGCGCTGGTCGCGGCCGGTGTCGTCGACACGATCGACCTCGGCGACAAGGCGTCGGAGTTCGAGCAGGTCGCCCTCGACGCCATGACGTACGACGGTCAGCTGTATGCGATGCCCTACTCGCTCGAGACCATCGCCCTCGTGCAGAACGTCGACCTCGTCGGCGCGGAGGCGCCGGCCACCTGGGACGACATGATCGCCAAGGGCGTCGCGGCAGGCACCGAGCGTCCGTTCGTCATCAACACCGGCGGCGAGACCGGCGACGGTTACACGATGTACGGACTGCAGACCTCGTTCGGGGCCCCCGTCTTCGTGCAGGACGACACCGGCTCGTACACCAGCGAGGTCGGCATGGGCGGAGCGCCCGGTGAGGCGTTCGCCAGCTGGCTGGGCGCCAACGGCTCGAACGGCACCGGCTACATCTCGACCACGATCGACTACGACATCAACAACGAGCTGTTCGCGTCGGGCAAGGCGCCGTACACGATCCAGGGCCCGTGGGCCATCAGCGCATTCGAGGGCATCGACGTCGCCGTGAACCCGATCCCCTCGGCGGGTGGCGAGGCCGCTGCCCCGTTCGTCGGCGTGCAGGGCTTCTACCTCTCGAGCAAGAGCAAGAACGCCCTTCTCGCCCAGGAGTTCCTGGTGAACTACCTCGGCACCGAAGACGCGCAGCGTGCGCTCTACGAGGCCGACCCCCGCATCCCCGCGTGGTCGACTCTCGCCGAGGAGGTCTCGTCCGACCCGATCACGGCCGGATTCGTGGCATCGGCGCAGTCCGGCGTCCCGATGCCGTCGATCCCCGAGATGGGATCGGTCTGGGATCTGTGGAACGCCGCGCAGGCGCAGATCATCAACGGCGCCGACCCCGTGTCGACCTGGAACACCATGGTCGCCGACCTCGAGACGACTCTCGCCGGTTGACCCCGCCGGACGGGGAGGGGCCCGAAACCCTCCCCGTCTCGCGATCCTCAGACAGGACGCACACATGACGATCCAGGCACCTCCGGCCGAGGCCCCCACCCCCGTGGTGAAGCCCTCGCGCGAATCCCACGCCCGCCGCTTCCGCGGCCTCGGCTGGGGCTTCCTCATCAAGCTCGCGCTGATGGCGTTGGTCAACGCCTTCGGCATCATGACCGCGATCTCGGCCTGGAGCGCCGAGTCGTGGATCGTTCTCGGCGTGGTCGTGCTGCTGGTGATCATCGCCGACTGGGTGTACTTCACCCGCAAGGCGCTGCCGCTCAAGTATCTGCTGCCCGGGCTGATCTTCCTGCTCGTCTTCCAGGTCTTCATCTTCGGCTACACGGCGTACATCGCCTTCACGAACTACGGCACCGGTCACGTCGGCACACAGGAGCAGGCCGTCGAGGCCGCGCTGATCCAGGGCGAGCGCCGCATCGAGGGCTCGTCGGACTACCCGCTCTCGATCGTGCAGCGCGGCGGCGAGCTCGGCTTCGCGATCGTCGATGACGACGGCGACGTGCAGGTCGGATCCGCGACCGAACCGCTGACCACGGCATCCGACGCCGAGATCGGCACCACCGGCACCCCGAGCGAGGTCCCCGGCTGGGAGGTCGTCCCGAGGGCGGCCGTGCTGACCGATCCCACGCTCGGAGCGACGATCAAGGACCTCAGGGTCCCGGTCTCGGACGACCCGAACGACGGGTCGATCCGCACCCGCGAAGGATCCACCGGCTCGGTCTACGAACCCACGCTGGTGTGGGATGCCGAGGCGCAGACGATCACCGACACGCAGTCGGGCACGGTCTACACGGCCACGGATCTCGGTGCTTTCGTGGCCGAGGACGGCACGGCGCTGCCGACCGGCTGGTCGGTGAACGTCGGCTTCGCCAACTTCGTGAAGCTGTTCACCGACGCGAACCTCGCCGGCACCCTGCTGAGCGTCACGGTATGGACCTTCGCCTTCGCGATCCTGTCGGTCGTGCTCAGCTTCGCCGTCGGACTCGGCCTCGCGATCGTCTACAACGACCCCCGCGTCAAGGGGCGTCGGTTCCTGCGGGCGCTGTTCATCCTTCCCTATGCCTTCCCCGCGTTCATGGCCGCACTGCTGTTCCGCGGCATGTTCAACGCCGAGTTCGGCGTGATCAACGACCTGTTCTTCTTCGGCTCGCAGATCAACTGGCTCGGCGATCCGTGGCTGACCCGAGCCGCGGTGATCTTCGTGAACGTATGGCTCAGCTATCCCTACTGGTTCCTCGTGTGCACGGGCGCGCTGCAGTCGCTGCCGGGCGAGACGCTCGAGGCCGCCGAGATCGACGGTGCCAACAAGCTGCAGCGCTTCCGGGCGATCGTGCTGCCGCTGCTGCTCGTGTCGACCGCACCCCTGCTGATCGCCTCGTTCGCGGTGGCGTTCAACAACTTCACCGTGATCTACACCTTCAACAACGGCGGGCCGGCCATCGCCGGCGCTCCGTACGCACTGGGCTCGACCGACATCCTCGTCTCGGCCATCTACGACGTCTCCGGCGTCTCCGGTGGTGCGGCCGACTACGGCCTCGCGAGCGCGCTGTCGATCATCGCCTTCATCGTGGTCGGTCTCATCTCAGCGCTGAGCTTCCGACAGACCCGCAAGCTCGAGGAGTACCAGTGATGAGTGAGACCAGAGTCATCGTGACCGGTTCATCGAAAGAAGCGGATGCCGCGCGCGCAGGCGCCCGGCGGCGTCGGTGGTGGAGCGAGGTCGGCTGGAAGTACATCCTGGCCGCCGGCGTGCTGTTCTTCGCCGCGTTCCCGCTCGTCTACGTGCTGTCGGCATCGCTCAACCCGAACGGCAGCCTTGCGGCATCCAGCGCCCTGTTCAGTGCGTTCGACCCGGCGAACTACATCGCCCTCGGTGAATCCCGCTACTGGGTGTGGTTCGGCAACACCCTGCTGATCGGCGGCGTGACCGCGGTCGGCTCGGTGCTCATGGGCGCCTGCGGCGCCTACGCGTTCTCTCGGTTCCGCTTCAGCGGGCGGCGCGCGAGCCTCACGACGCTGCTCGTGCTGCAGATGTTCCCGCAGGCGCTCGCCTTCATCGCGATCTTCCTGATGCTGCAGACCATCGGCGACGTCGTGCCCGCACTCGGCATCAACTCGAAGATCGCGCTGATCTGCGTCTACCTCGGTGGGGCGCTCGGTGCGAACACCTTCCTGATGTACGGGTTCTTCAACACGATCCCCGTCGAGATCGACGAGTCCGCGAAGATCGACGGCGCCAGCCACGCGCAGATCTTCTGGCGGCTCATCATGCCGCTGGTCGTGCCGATCCTCGCGGTCGTCGCGCTGCTCGCGTTCCTCGCCGCGTTCGGTGACTTCATCCTGTCGAAGATCATCCTCACGTCCGAGGACAACTGGACCCTCGCCGTCGGCATGTACCAGTGGGTCTCGAACCAGCTGACCTCGCGCTGGGGCCTGTTCGCCGCCGGTGTCGTCGTCGCCGCCGTGCCCGTGCTCGCGCTGTTCTTCTCGCTGCAGAAGTACATCGTCGGCGGGCTCACCCAGGGATCCGTCAAGGGCTGATCCTCTCTTCCACCGCTCGAAAGGCCGTCATGCACCGTCGCACGCGTTCCCTTCTCTCCACCGCCCTGGCAACGGTCACCGCCGTCGCCCTGATCGGCGTCTCGGTTCCGGCGTCGGCCGCGTCGTCCGCGGCATCCGTGCCCGCGGCCGTCGCATCCGTCGAGCCGGTGGACGCCACCATCACCGTCCCTCGTGTCGAGAACCTGCCCGCTGACTTCATCGGCGGCGTCGACGTGTCGTCGGTGCTGTCGCTCGAGGCGTCAGGGGTCGTCTTCCGCGACGCCGACGGCGCACCGGGCGACCTGTTCGAGATCCTCACCGACGCCGGGGTCACCGACGTGCGAGTGCGCGTGTGGAACGACCCGTACGACGCGAACGGCAACGGCTACGGCGGCGGCGACGTCGACGTGGCCCGCGCGATCGAGATCTCACAGCGGGCGACGGATGCCGGGCTCGGCGTGCTCGTCGACTTCCACTACTCCGACTTCTGGGCCGACCCCGCCAAGCAGCAGGTGCCCAAGGCGTGGGAGGGCATGACGGCCGATCAGGTCGCCGCCGAGGTCGGCGCCTTCACCCGTGATGCCGTGCGACGGCTGGTGGATGCCGGAGTCGACCTGCGCATGGTGCAGGTGGGCAACGAGACCAACGGCGGAGTGGCCGGGGTGCGCGGCTGGGACGACATGGCGAAGGTGTTCTCGGCCGGCTCCGCCGCAGTGCGCGCGGAGGCGCCCGACACTCTCGTGGCCGTGCACTTCACGAACCCCGAGCGGGCCGGCTTCTATGCCGACGTCGCCGCACAGCTCGATCGCCGCGGGGTCGACTACGACGTGTTCGCCTCGTCGTACTACCCGTTCTGGCACGGCACTCCCGAGAACCTCACATCGGTGCTCTCGCACGTCGCCACGACCTACGGCAAGAAGGTCATGGTCGCCGAGACCTCATGGGCGTTCACGCTCGACGACGGAGACGGCCACGGCAACGTGGTCGACCTGCCGTCCGAGGCGACGCAGTACCCCGTGAGCGTGCAGGGTCAGGCCGATGCGGTGCGTGCGGTCGTGCAGGCGGTCGCCGACGTGGGCGAAGCCGGCATCGGCGTCTACTACTGGGAGCCCGCGTGGCTGCCGGTCGGGCCGCCCGCCGAGCTCGAGCAGAACAAGGTGCTGTGGGAGCGCGACGGGTCGGGCTGGGCGTCGAGCTTCGCCGGTGAGTACGAGCCCCATGATGCGGGCCAGTGGTTCGGTGGATCGGCGTGGGAGAACCAGGCGCTGTTCGGTTTCGACGGCACCGCATCCGACGCGCTGAACATCTTCTCGTACGTGCGCACCGGGGCCCAGGCCCCGCGCTCTGTCGAATCTGTGCAGCCGGTGACGCTGCAGTTGACCGAGGGCGATGACGTCGAGCTGCCGGGCGAGGTGTCCGTGCTCTACAACGACGGCTCGTCGGAGCAGCAGGCGGTCACGTGGTCTTCGGCCGTGGGGTTCATCGAGGGCATCGGCGAGTACACGATCTCGGGTGTGACGGATGCGGGCCTCGCGGCATCGGCCACGGTCACGATCTCGGCGCGCAACCATCTGCGCAACCCCGGCTTCGAAGACCCCGACACGAGCATGTGGAGCGTGAACGGAACCGGGCTCACTCTGCGTGCGTGGGACGACCCTCGCAGCGGCACTCATTCGGCGCACTTCTATTCGGCATCCGGCTACTCCTTCGACCTGTCGCAGACCGTGAGCGGACTGCCCGCAGGGTCGTACGTCGCGCGGGCGTCACTGCAGGGCGACGGGGAGGGCGCCGACGGGCGGGCATCGCTGTCGCTCTCGGCGCCGTCTGCGGCTGCTGGTGCTGCGGCCTTCGCGTTCGACGGCTGGCGGGTGTGGTCGACGCCGACGACGGAGCCGTTGCACGTGGGGGCTGACGGCACGGCTGTGGTGCGGATCTCCGCGGCGCTTCCGGCGGGGGCGTGGGGGACGATCGACGATCTCGAACTCGTGCGCGAACCGGTGCCCGGTGCCGACACCTCGCAGCTGCGAGAGCGGCGCGATGCGGCCGCGGCGCTCGACCTCGAAGCCTATGTCGAGTCGTCGACGGTCGCGTTGCCCGGTGCGATCGCTCGCGCCGACATCGTGCTGGCTGCCGCGAGTCCGAGTGCGTCGGCGGTCACGGGGGCGCTGGATGCACTGGCTGCCGCAGTCGACGCGCTCCTGCTTCAGGATGCGGCGACGACCGCCCCGGCTCGGGGAGTGCTGTCGCATGACAACGGCCACGATACGGGGCTGCTCGACGGCGACTTCACGCTCACCATGAACCTGTGGTGGGGGCAGAACGCCACGAAGCTGCGAGTGTTCGAGAACGGTGTGCTGATCAAGACCGTGCCGCTCACCTTCGGTGGGACCGCGGCGCAGACCGCGCAGGTCGCCGTGACGGGCAAGAAGAACGGCAGCTACGCCTACACCGGAGAACTGGTCAATTCGCGCGGGGTGACGGCGGTGAAGCCCGTGACCGTGAAGGTGCAGGATGCGGCGCCCGGCACTCCCGTGCTCTCGGCCGACAACTGGGACGGCGACGGCTCATACACTCTCACCGCCGACATGTGGTGGGGTACCAATGCGTCCTCGTACCGCCTGTACGAGGACGGCGTGCTGATCTCCGAGGGCGACATGGTCGCGAACAGCCCCGCCGCGCAGCGGGTGACGGTGCCGGTCGCCGGCCGCGCGGTGGGCAAGCACACCTACCGCGTCGAGTTCGTGAACGCCGCCGGGAGCACCCAGAGCAAGACGCTCACGGTGACGGTGAAGCGCTGACGTCACACGCCCGAGAGCCCGACATCCTGCGGCGGATGCCGGGCTCTCGGGCCGTTCACGGACTACTTGCTGAGGAAGTCCTTCAGCGCGGCGTTGACCTCGTCGGCGTGGGTCCAGAGCAGACCGTGCGGGGCGCCCTCGACCTCGACGTACGTCGCGGCCGGCACTGCCTGGTGGAACCGGCGGGCGGTGGCGTCGATCGGAAGGATGTTGTCCTTCGTGCCGTGCAGGATCAGCGTGGGCTTGCCCGCATCGCGCACGGCGTCGACATCGGCACGGAAGTCCTCGATCCATGACGAGACCACGGCGTAGGCCGCGACCGGAGCGCTGGTGACCGAGAGGTTCCAGTTGGCGTCGACGACCTGCTGGCTGATGCGGCTGCCGAGGTTCTCGTCGAGGTTGTAGAAGTTGTTGTAGAAGTCGGTAAACCAGGCGTAGCGGTCGCCCTTGGCTGCAGCCTCGATGCCGTCGAAGACGTCCTGAGGCACGCCCTCGGGGTTGTCGTCACGCTGCACGAGGAAAGGCTCGAGCGAGGCGAGGAACGCGAGCTTGGTGACCCGGTCGTGGCCGTACTTCGCGACGTAGCGGGCGAGCTCGCCCGTGCCCATCGAGAAGCCGACGAGCACGACGTCGCGCAGGTCGAGGGTCTCGAGCACCGTGTCGAGGTCGGCGGCGAACGTGTCGTAGTCGTATCCGGTGCCGACCTTCGACGACTGGCCGAATCCGCGGCGGTCGTAGGTGATGACGCGGTAGCCCTGCGCGAGCAGCTCGCGGGTCTGGCGCTCCCAGCTGTGTCCGTTCAGCGGGTACCCGTGGATCAGGACGACGGGCTGGCCCGATCCCTGGTCTTCGTAGTAGAGCTCGATCGGGGTGCTGTTCTCGTTTCCGACGGTGATGTAACCCATGATCCTGATCCTTTTCGGTCTGGTGAGAACGGTCGTTCTCGGCTGATGTCGTCCACTGTAGAGAACGCTCGTTCTCACGTCAAGTACACTGAGAACATGACGGAGCAAACGGTGCGTGAACAGATCCTTGCGGCTGCGGACGAGCTCTACTACCGCAAGGGGTACGCGGCTGTCGGCATGGACGAGCTGAGGGCCGCCGCCGGGGTGTCGCTGCGGCGCCTCTATGCGCTGTTCCCGTCGAAGACCGACATCGTCACGGCGGTCCTCGCCCGCAAGCACGGGGAGTGGGAGTCCGGTCTGACGGGGGCGGTGGCGGAAGCCGGGGCGGACCCGCGCGACCGACTGCTGGCCGTCTACGGGTATCTCGAGGACTGGTTCTGCACCGACGACTTCCGTGGCTGCGCCTTCATCAACGCATTCGGCGAGCTCGGCGGCACCAACCCCGAGGTGGCGAAGATCGTGCGCGACCACAAGGCGTCGTTCCAGGAGTACATGGCGGGGCTCGTGGTCGAGGCGGGGGCGCCGGCAGCCCTCGCCGCGCAGCTGTCGATCCTGGCCGAGGGTGCGCAGAGCACCGCGGCCATCGCCGCGGATCCGCAGGTGGCCGTGCAGGCGCGCAATGCAGCCGAGGTGCTGATCGACGCGGCGGTCGCTGCCTGATCTCAGTGCCGCCCGGTGGATTTAGCTAGCCTGGCTAGCGTTTTCGGGTGCCGGTGTCAAGGCTCGTGCGTTCCCGCCCTCGCGCGCGTATGGTGCGAGCATGGAATCCCGGATGCAGGACATCGGTCGCCAGACGATCATCATCGCTTCGGCGACCTTCATGCTGATAGCCGCGGCTGTCGGATCCGGCGCCTTCGGGGGAACCTCGGTGAGCGCACTGCAGGACGGGGCGCTGTCGGCCCAGGGGTCGTATCTCGCCCCGGCCGGCCCCGCCTTCTCGATCTGGTCGCTGATCTACCTCGGTCTGATCGCCTACACGGTGTGGCAGGCGCTTCCGGCGCAGCGCGCGGACGAACGACAGCGAGCGGTCGGCGGATGGATCGCCGCGTCGATGATCCTGAACGGCCTCTGGCTCGTGACGGCGCAGTTCCTGTCGCTTCCGCTGACGGTGCTCGTGATCGCGCTGCTGCTCGCCACCCTCGCCCGGGTCATCGTGATCCTCGGCCGCAGCCGAGCCCGCACCTGGCCCGAGCGCATCGTGGTCGATGGAGCGAACGGCCTGCACTTCGGCTGGGTCACGATCGCGACCGTGGCCAACACGACGGCCTGGTTCACACAGATCGCCCCGGCAGCGTGGGCAGACCAGGCCGAGATCTGGGCGGTCGCCGTGCTCGCGGTCGTGCTCGTGATCGGCGTGGCGAGTGCCCTCGTCACCCGGCGCATCGCCCCGGCCCTCGCGACTGCGTGGGGTCTCGGCTGGCTGGCGGTCGGACGCCTCACCGGCGAGCCCGAGAGCACCGTCACCGCGATCGCCGCGATCATCGTCGCGGTCGCCCTCGTCGCCGCGGGTGTCTGGGGAGTGCTGCGCCGCCCGCGCGCCGACGTCGCCCTCTGACGCAGCGCTCGGTCCCGAATAGCCTGTTCCCATGAGTGCAGATCAGCTGAGCTTTCACACGACGATCGGTGTCGAGGTCAAGGGCGAGACGTGGAGTTGCGTCGAGATACCCGGCTCCGCCGAGTTCTTCGGCACGGGCAAGACGGTCAGGGTCGACGCGCTGATAGACGATGTG
Organism: Microbacterium sp. APC 3901; assembly: GCF_030407765.1. Lineage (GTDB taxonomy): Bacteria > Actinomycetota > Actinomycetes > Actinomycetales > Microbacteriaceae > Microbacterium. Next base: position 163,967 of record NZ_JASDCU010000007.1, on the reverse strand, counting down.
AAGCTCGAGAACGTCGGCGCGATGGTGACCGGTACGGGTGCACACATGGTGTCGCTGAACGCGAAGGTGCGGAAGTCGCTGGGCAAGGACATCGGCGACACCGTCGAGGTCACGATCACCCGCCGCTAGACCGGCTCAGAGCACGAGCCGGTAGCCCATCCCCGACTCGGTGAGCAGATGCGCGGGGGCGCTGGGCTCGGCCTCGAGCTTCTTGCGCAGCTGCGACATGTAGAGCCGCAGGTAGCCCGAGTCGGAGACCTGCTCGCTGCCCCAGATCTCCTTCAGCAGATCCTGCCGGGTCACCAGGGCACCGGGATGCCGGGCGAGATGCTCGAGCATGCGCCATTCGGTGGGGGTGAGGTGCACCCGGGAACCCGCTCGCGTCACCGTCTTCGTCGCGAGGTCGACCACGACGTCACCGAATCCGACGGTCGACTCGCCGCCGGCTGGCACCGATCGACGCGACAGCGCCCGCAGCCGCGCGAGCAGCTCGTCGACCTGGAACGGCTTGGTGACGAAGTCGTCGGCTCCGGCATCCAGCGCCTCGACCTTGTCGGCCGACCCGGTGCGACCCGAGACGACGATGATCGGCACGGCCGTCCACCCGCGCAGCGCCTGGATCACCTCGATGCCGTCGAGCCGCGGCATGCCGAGGTCGAGCATGATGATGTCGGGGTGCGTCTGCGCGGCGGCGGCGACGGCTGCGGCACCGTCGGCGGCCACGACCACCTCGTAGCCGTGGGCGGCGAGGGTGATGCGCAACGCCCGCACCATCTGCGGGTCGTCATCGGCGATGAGGAGCTTCACTCCGTCTCCTCCTGCGTGAGATCGTGTTCTCCTGCCAGCGGCAGTGAGATGACCATGGTGAGTCCACCACCCGGGGTGTCCTCGGGTGTCAGGGTACCGCCCATGCCCTCGGTGAACCCGCGCGACAGCGCGAGGCCGAGGCCGAGGCCGGCGGTGTTGTCGGTGTCGCCGAGACGCTGGAACGGCTGGAAGATGCGGTCGTGATTCTCGGCCGGCACACCCTTGCCCCGGTCGACGATGCGGATCTCGGCGTGGTCGCCGATGGTGCTCGTCGACACGATCACGCGACTGTCGGTCGGAGCGTGCCGGTGCGCGTTCGCGATGACGTTCACGAGCACCCGCTGCAGCAGTACCGGATCGGCCGCCACGGCCGGCAGGTCGGCATCCAACGCCAGCTCCACGTCGTCGGGACCGAGAGCGAGTTCGTCGACGGCCGCGAGCACGGGACCCGCGACGTCGAGTCGCATGTTCGAGACGGCGAGAACGCCGGCCTGCACGCGGCTGACATCGAGCAGATCGGTCACGAGCGACGACAGGGTGGCGAGGCTCTCATCCGCCGTGGCGAGCAGCTCTTCACGATCGGATGCCGACAGGCCGTGCGCCCCGCGGAGTCCACCGATCGCCGCGACGGCCGAGGCGAGGGGGCGACGCAGGTCGTGGCTGACCGCCGAGAGCAGGGCGCTGCGCACCTGGTCGGTCTCGGCGAGAGCAGCGACCTCGCGGGCGGTGGCGCGCAGATCGGTATGCTCGATCGCGGCGGCGAGTTGGGCGACGATCGCGTCGAGCAGACGCCGGGCGGGGGTGTCGAGCGGTTCTCCGTGCAGTTCGAGCACGGCGGGTGCCGACCCGCCTGCCCCGACGGGAATCGAGGTGGCTCTGCCGTCGGGCACCGGTTCGCCGTCGCTCGCCAGCACCTCGCCGTCGGCGGTGAGCAAGCGCACGCCGGTGAGGCCGAACGCCTCACGAGTGCGGCTGACCATGGCGAGCACGGCGTTGTCTCCGCGGAGCACATTGCCGGCGACGGCGGCCAGCAGCTCGGCCTCGGCGGCGGCGCGCTGGGCGGTGCGGGCTCGCCGGGCGGCCTGGTCGACGATGATGCTGACGAGAACGGCGATCACGACGTACAGCGCGAGGGCGAGCACGTGCAGCGGATGCGCGATCGTGATGGTGAAGATCGGCGAGACGAACAGGAAGTCCAGCGTGATGCCCGACAGGACGGCTGCGAAGACGGCAGGTCGAAGACCGCCCACCAGGGCGACGACCACCACGAGCAGCTGGAACGCCAGCACCTCGACCGTGATCGACTCCGGGCTGCGGTAGGCGAACATCGCCCAGGAGAGGAGCGGTCCGATGACGAGCGCGATCACGAAGCCGAGCAGCTGACGACGCCAGCCGAGGGCTCCGCCGGTGATGCGGGGGAGTGCGGCGCGTCCGCCCGCGGCTGCGTGCGTCACGATGTGCACGTCGATGTCGCCGGAGCGGCGGATGACCTCCGATCCGATGCCCGGACCGGTCAGAGCAGCCGCAAGTCGTCCGCGTCGGCTGACGCCGATGACGAGCTGCGTGGCATCGGCCCCGTGCGCGAACTCGACGAGTGTGCCGGGGATGTCGTCGCCGATGATCTGGTGGAAGCTGCCGCCGAGAGACTCGACCAGCGAGCGCTGAGCGGCCAAGGCGCCGGGGGTCTCGTCTCGGAGGCCGTCTTGCGCGGCGATGTGCACGGCGAGCAGTTCCCCGCCGGCCGAGCGGGCGGCGATCCTGGCGCCTCGGCGCAGCAGGGTCTCGCCCTCGGGGCCGCCGGTGAGGGCGACGACCACGCGCTCCCGCGCTTGCCAGGTGCCCTCGATGCCATGGTCGGCGCGATAGCTGCGCAACGCGCTGTCGACCTCGTCGGCGAGCCACAGCAGTGCGAGCTCGCGCAGCGCGGTGAGGTTGCCGAGGCGGAAGTAGTTCGACAGCGCGGCATCGATGCGCTCGGCCGGATACACGAGACCTGCCGACAGTCGGTCACGCAGCGACTGCGGGGCGAGGTCGACGACCTCGATCTCGTCGGCGGCGCGCACCACGGCATCCGGGATCGTCTCCTGCTGCGCGATCCCGGTGATCTTCTCGACCACCGCGTTCAGCGATTCGATGTGCTGCACGTTCACCGTGGTGACGACGTCGATGCCGGCATCGAGCAGCGCGTCGACGTCCTGCCAGCGCTTCGTGTTCCGTGAACCGGGGGTGTTGGTGTGGGCGAGCTCGTCGACGAGGGCGATCTCGGGGCGACGCGCGAGCACCGCCTCCAGGTCCATCTCGCTCAGCGGCACGCCTCGATGCAGATCGGTGCGACGGGGAACCTCGGGGATGCCGATGGTCTGCGCCGCCGTCGCTGCGCGCTCATGCGTCTCGACGATCGCGATCACGATGTCGCGGCCCTCATCGAGCAGTCGGCGACCTTCGACGAGCATCTCGTAGGTCTTGCCGACACCGGGCGCGGCGCCGAGCAGCACGCGGAGTCGGCCGCGCCGCGGCATCCGCTCTGGCGTCATCAGCCCTCCTGCTCATCGAGCGCGAGATTGAGTTCGGCGACGTTGATGCGTTCTTCGCCGAGGAATCCCAGATCCCGCCCTTGAATCCTAGACTCCACCAGGTCGTGCACCTGCTGCTCGGGCAGACCGCGCTCGGCGGCCACCCGCGGCACCTGCAGCAGGGCGTAGGCGATGCTGATGTGCGGGTCGAGGCCCGAGCCGGATGCCGTCACCGCGTCGGCCGGCACATCGCTGACGCTCACACCCTCGCGCTCGGCGATGGCCGCCTGGCGCTCGGCGATCGACGCGACGAGATCGGCGTTCTCCGGCCCGAGGTTGCTGCCGCCCGAGCTGGTTCCGTCGTAGCCGTCACCCGCGGCAGAGGGTCGCGACTGGAAGTACTCGGGAAGCGCCGCGCCGTCGGCATCCGTGAAGGACTGACCGATCAGCGAGCTGCCCTTGTCGTCGGCGAGCGGCGAGCCGTTCGCCTGCCACGGAAGCAGCAGCTGCCCGATGCCGGTGACGACGAGCGTGTACCCGACGCCGAGTATGAGGGTGAGTACGAGCATCGCGCGGATGGCGACGCCGGCGGTGCGGGCCGTGGTGCGGGTGGAGGACATGGGATGCCTTTCAGGGTCTGAATCGTCAGAAGCCGGGGATGAGGGTGATGACGAGGTCGATCAGCTTGATGCCGATGAACGGCGCGATCACTCCGCCGAGGCCGTAGACGAGCAGGTTGCGCTGCAGGATCTGCGAGGCGCTCGCCGGCCGGTACTTCACGCCGCGAAGAGCGAGCGGAATCAGGAAGACGATCACGATCGCGTTGAAGATGATTGCGCTGGTGACGGCGGATGCCGGCGAGTGCAGCTGCATGATGTTGAGCGCCGCGAGCCCGGGGAAGACGCCCATGAACATCGCCGGGATGATGGCGAAGTACTTGGCGATGTCGTTCGCGAGCGAGAACGTCGTGAGGGCTCCTCGGGTGATGAGCAGCTGCTTGCCGATGCGCACGATGTCGATGAGCTTGGTCGGATCCGAATCGAGGTCGACCATGTTGCCGGCCTCCTTCGCGGCCGACGTGCCGGTGTTCATCGCGACGCCGACGTCGGCCTGGGCGAGCGCCGGGGCGTCGTTCGTGCCGTCGCCGGTCATGGCGACGAGTCGGCCGCCCTCCTGCTCGCGCTTGATCAGCTCGAGCTTCTGCTCCGGAGTCGCCTCGGCGAGGAAGTCGTCGACCCCGGCCTCCTTCGCGATCGCGGCGGCGGTCAGCGGGTTGTCGCCCGTGATCATGACCGTACGGATGCCCATGCTGCGCAGCTCTTCGAACCGCTCGCGCAGGCCGTCCTTCACGATGTCCTTGAGGTGCACGACGCCGAGCACTTCGCCGGCGCCCTCGGCAGGCTTCACGGCGACGACCAAGGGGGTGCCGCCGCTCGACGCGACGCGGTCGGTGAGGTCGGTCAGCTCAGCATCCGTGTCGAGCCCCATCCATGCGCTCACCGCCGAGCCGGCGCCCTTGCGGATCTGCGTGCCGTCCGCGAGGTCGAGACCCGACATGCGGGTCTGTGCGGTGAAGGGCACGACCACGGCATCCGCCGGCTTGTCGATCCGGATGCCGTGGGCGGCCGCCAACTCGACGATCGACGCGCCTTCGGGTGTGGGGTCGGCGAGCGACGACAGCGCGGCGACGCGCAGCAGTTCGTCTGCGTCGACCCCTGCGAGCGGCAGCACCTCGTGAGCGCGGCGGTTGCCGTAGGTGATGGTTCCGGTCTTGTCGAGCAGCAGGGTCGTCACGTCACCCGCGGCCTCGACGGCACGGCCCGACATCGCGAGTACGTTGCGCTGCACGAGACGGTCCATGCCGGCGATGCCGATGGCCGAGAGCAGGGCGCCGATCGTGGTGGGGATCAGGCAGACGAGCAGGGCGATGAGTACCGGGATGCTGACGGGCGAGGCCGCGTACGACGCGATCGGGTTGAGCGCCAGCACCACGACGACGAACACGATCGACAGGCTCGCGAGCAGGATGTTGAGCGCGATCTCGTTGGGCGTCCGCTGGCGACTGGCGCCCTCGACGAGCGCGATCATGCGGTCGACGAACGTCTCGCCGGGCTTCGAGGTGATGCGCACGACGATGCGGTCCGAGAGCACACGGGTGCCACCGGTGACGGCGCTGCGGTCGCCGCCGGATTCGCGGACGACCGGGGCGCTCTCGCCCGTGATGGCCGACTCGTCGACGGTGGCGATGCCGGCGATGATGTCACCGTCGCCGGGGATCAGCTCGCCCGCCGTGACGATCACGATGTCGTCGCGCTGCAGCTCGACAGACGAGACGTCGACCGTCTCGGAGCGCTCTGCCGTGGCATCCGCGCCGGCGTCGTAGCGGACGACCTTGCGCGCCATCGTGCTGGTGCGGGTCTTGCGCAGGCTCGCGGCCTGCGCCTTGCCGCGGCCTTCGGCCACGGACTCTGCGACGTTGGCGAACAGCACGGTCAGCCACAGCCAGATCGCGATGCCCCAGGTGAACGGCGCGGGCACCGGGGTTCCGCCCGAGTCGGCCGGCCCACCCAGGAACGGCTCGGCGATCGCGAGCACGGTCGTGAACGCGGCGCCTACCCAGACGAGCAGCATCACAGGATTGCGCACGAGGGACGCGGGGTTGAGCTTGCGCAGCGCGCCCGGCAGAGCCTGGGTCAGCTGAGCCCAGCCGAACGCGCGGGGAGGTTCGGCGGGGGTGGATGCCGCAGCATCCTGCTGCTCCGATGGTGTGGTGATGATGGTCATGTCAGACGAGTCCTTCAGCGAGGGGTCCCAGTGCGAGCACGGGGAAGTAGGTGAGTGCCGTGATGATGACCGTGACGGCGGTGAGCAGGCCGACGAACTGCGGTCGGTGCGTCGGCAGGGTTCCGGTGTTCTCCGGCACGCGCTGCTGCGCGGCGAAGGATCCGGCGAGGGCCAGCACGAGCACGATCGGCAGGAACCGCCCGAGCAGCATCGCGATGCCCAGTGCGGTGTTGAACCACGGGGTGTTCGCGGTGAGGCCGGCGAAGGCGGAGCCGTTGTTGTTCGATGCCGAGGTGAAGGCGTAGAGCACCTCGCTCATGCCGTGCACGCCGGGATTCAGGATGCTGGTCGCCTCGACATCCGCACGGATGCCGGGGATCGCGAAGCTCAGTGCCGTGCCGATCAGCACGAGGGTGGGCGTCACGAGGATGTAGAGGCTCGCGAGCTTGATCTCTTTCGGGCCGATGCGCTTGCCGAGGTACTCGGGGGTGCGGCCGACGAGCAGTCCGCCGACGAACACCGCGATGATCGCGAGCACGAGCATGCCGTACAGACCAGAGCCGACGCCGCCGGGGGCGACCTCGCCGAGCATCATGTTGAGCATCGGCATCATGCCGCCGAGCGCCGTGTACGAGTCGTGCATCGAGTTGACGGCGCCGGTCGAAGTGAGGGTGCTGGCGCTGCCGAAGAGCGTGGATCCGAGGATGCCGAAGCGCACCTCTTTGCCCTCCATGGCGGCGCCCGCGAGTTCGGGTGCCGAACCGCGGCCGGCGAGCTCGAGGGCCGAGAGCGCGAAGGTCGAGATCAGGAAGATCGTGCCCATCACGGCGGCGATCGCGTAGCCCTGGCGGTTGTCGCCGATCATGCGGCCGAAGGTGCGCGGGAGCGAGAACGGGATCACGAGGATCAGCAGGATCTGCAGCAGGCTGGTCCACCCCGTCGGGTTCTCGAACGGATGCGCCGAGTTGGCGTTGTAGAACCCGCCGCCGTTGGTGCCGAGCAGCTTGATGGCCTCCTGTGAGGCGACCGGCCCACCGGGGATGGTCTGCGTGCCCCCGGAGACAGTGGTCACATCGGTGAAGCCGGCGAAGTTCTGCACCACGCCGCCCGCGATCAGCGCGATGGCGGCGATCAGAGCGATCGGCAGCAGGATGCGTCCGAGTCCGCGGATCAGGTCGACCCAGAAGTTGCCGATCGTGGTCGAGCCGCGGCGCGAGAGGCCGCGGATCAGAGCGACCGCGACGGCCAGGCCGACGGCGGCCGAGACGAAGTTCTGCACCGTGAGGCTCGCGAGCTGCACGGTGTAGCCCAGGGTCTGCTCGGGCGAATACGACTGCCAGTTGGTGTTCGCCACGAAAGACGCGGCGGTGTTGAACGCGAGCCCCTCAGGCACCGCGGGGAGACCGAGCGACTCGGGCAGGAAGCCCTGCAGACGCTGCAGCCCGTAGACCAGCAGCAGGCCGACGACCGAGAACGCGAGGACACTGCGTGCGTACGCCCGCCAGGTCTGCTCGGATGCCGGGTCGACGCCGATCAGGCGGAAGATGCCCCGCTCGGCCTTCAGGTCACGAGGTGTGCTGAATACGTGGGCCATGTAGTCGCCCACGGGGCGGTAGAGCAGCACGAGGGCGACGATGAGCACGGCGGCCTGCAGGATGCCGAACCAGAGTTCGGAACCGGCGCCCATCAGAACTTCTCCGGAGCGACGAGAGCCACCACGAGGTAGACGACGGCGGCCACGGCGAGGGCGGCGGCGATGATCTCGAAGACGATCACAGTCGCTCCACCCCCTTCGCGACCAGAGAGACGAGGGCGAACAGCGCGAGAGTCAGCGCGATGTAGATGATGTCGAGCACGAGACTCGATACAACTCCCGTGCAGACCGGAATATCGCGATCCTCACGCTTTGCCTACGGGGGCGTGCGGGATGCATGCGCGTTGCTCACGCTCCGAGGTCGTGCGGACTTTTTCGCGCCTCGTTGTCGCATCCCGCCGTCGTCGTTCGTGGCGCAGGTAGGAGGCGACCGCTTCGGGTGGTCTCGCAGACGAGAGGCGCGGTGACGACGTGTACAACGATCCGATGATGGCGAGTGTTCTCTACCGGCTGGAGGCCGAGGAGGCAGAGCAGACCATCGAGCGGCGCCGCGTCGCGCTCGAGCATCCCCGCTTGACCAGGCGGCCGTCGCTGTGGGCTCGCGCTCGCCGCGTCTGGGCGGGCGGGTCTTCTCGTCGACCCCTCGAAGGGGAATGATCGTGGTGACGGTCGGTTCGCTGCAGGTGCCGCTCGTCCGAACGGATGGAGAGAACACGCATGACGCGAGGGGACGCCATCCAGGGGTCGCGGTGCGGGATGACGCGATGACGTCGGATGCCGGGCGGGCGCGAACCGGTGATGTCGATGCGCGCGTCGCCCAGGTCTATCGCGAGGAGTGGGCGCGGATCGTCGCCGGGCTGACTCGGCGCTGCGGTGATCTCGGGCTCGCCGAAGAGATGGCGGCCGAGGCGTTCGCCTCCGCTGTCGAGCGCTGGCCGGCCGAGGGCGTGCCACCGAATCCGGGCGGATGGATCACCACCACCGCCTATCGCAAGGCCATCGATCGGCTGCGTCGGGAGTCGTCGCGCGACGCGAAGCAGCGGGAGGCACTGATGCTGCACGATCCCGAACCTCCCGAGCCGACCGGCGCCATCGACGATGATCGGCTGCGCCTGCTCTTCACGTGCTGCCATCCGGCGCTGTCGCTCGAAGGGCGCGTCGCTCTGACTCTGCGCGTGGTCGCCGGCCTCACGGTCGAGGAGATCGCGCGAGCCTTCCTGATGCAGGAATCCGCTGTGCGGCAGCGCATCACGCGGGCGAAGTCGAAGATCAAGACCGCGCAGATCCCCTATCAGGTGCCCGCGCCTGAAGATCTGCGCGTGCGCATCGACGGGGTGCTGGCAGTGCTCTATCTCGTGTTCAACGAGGGCTACTTCGCATCCGGCTCAGAGACGCCGGCGATCCGCACCGAGCTGACCACCGAGGCGATCCGGCTCACCAGACTCGTGAGAGAGCTGCTGCCCGACGACGCAGAGGTCGCGGGGATCCTGGCACTGATGCTGCTCAGCGAGGCGCGCTCTCCGGCCCGGATCACGGCTGACGGCGAGCTGGTGCGGCTCGATGAGCAGGACCGCGGGCTGTGGAATCGTGAGCTGATCGACGAAGGCCTGTCACTTCTCGACCGACTGCGCGGCTCGGCGCCGGGTCGCTACACGCTGCTCGCCCAGATCAACGCGGTGCACGCGGCCGCAGTGGATGCGGAGCACACCGACTGGCAACGCATCGTCGAGCTCTACGAGCAGCTGGAGCGCGTCGACCCGAGTCCGGTCGTCACTCTCGGCAGAGCTGTGGCGATCGCCGAGCGGGACTCACCGCAGCAGGCGATGGTCATCGTCGAGTCGCTGCGCGATGAACTGGCGGACTTTCACGGCTTGCATGTGACGCGGGCCGAGCTGCTGCGCGCAGCGGGCAGACCAGCGGATGCCGTGGACGCCTACGACCGAGCGATCTCGTTGGCGAGCAACGACGCCGAGATCGCACACCTGACCCGGCGCCGAGACGCGCTCGGGCACACACCGAATGGAGAGAGCAGATGAGCAACAAGTACCTCGTGATCCATATGACCGACCCGACCGGCGAGACGATGCCGCGCGATGCCGACCAGCGTCTGCTCGGTGAGTGGGCGCAAGAGGGCGATGCGGCCGGACGACTGGGCGACGGCGCACCCGTGGCCGGCCCCGAAGAGGCGAAGTCCGTGGCGGTGCGAGACGGCAAGGTGCTCGTCACCGACGGCCCGTTCCCCGAGTTCAAGGAGTGGTTCGCGGGCTACGACATCGTCACAGCCGAGTCGATGGACGAGGCTGCGAGCTTCATGGCGAAGCATCCGAGCGCGGTGATGGGGCGGGTGTACATCCTGCCCGTGGTGAAGCTCCCCTGGGAGGAGGACTGAGCGTCGCGGGCTGACCGGATCTACACTCAGCGAGTGAGTGCGACGCGACGGCGGCTGGGAGCAGGGACGATCATCGTCCTGGTGCTCAGCGCCGTGGCACTCGTCTGCATCGTCACGGGGGTGCTCCCACCCGCGGATGCCGGGGCGCTCGGTGCCCGCATCGCCCCGGTGCTCGGGTTCGTCATCGCGATCACGATCGTCGCGGAGCTTGCCCGAGATGCCGCGGTGTTCGACGTCGTCGCGCAGCGCCTCGCCCGCTGGGGTCACGGGCGGGTCATCCTGCTCTGGCTGTCCGTCGTGGTGCTGGCCGTCATCAGCACGGTGTTCCTGTCGCTCGACACCACGGCGGTGATCGTGACGCCGGTCGTGGTCGTGCTCGCGCAGAGCGTCGGCATCCCTCCGCTGCCGTTCGCCCTCGTCACGGTGTGGCTGGCGAACACGGCATCCCTCGCCCTGCCCGTGTCGAACCTCACCAACCTGCTCGCGGCGCGGTCGATCGGTGACGACCCTCTCGCGTTCCTCGCGCTGAGCTGGGCGCCGACGCTCGTCGGGGTGCTCGTGCCCGTCGTGATCCTCACACTGCGACACCGGCGAACGCTCTTCGGCGGTTATCGCACTCCGACAGGCGGTGACCCGTCCGACCGGGTGCTCTTCTGGGCGGCCTCCGGCATCCTGCTGCTCCTGATGCCGCTGCTCGCACTGACCCATGACGTCTGGATCCCTGCGACGGTCGCGGCGCTCGTGCTCATCGTCGTGTTCGGCATCCGGCGTGGTCATGTGCTGCGCCTCTCGCTCGTGCCGTGGCAGGCGATCGGCCTGGCGGCGGCCCTGTTCGTCGTGGTCGAGACCGCCCACGCGAACGGCATCCTGGACTTCCTGTCGGTCCTCGCGACCAGCGGGCACGCGCCCGCAGAGCTGCTGCGTCTCTCTGCAGCGGGCGCGCTCGCCGCGAACGGCGTGAACAACCTGCCCGCCTATCTGATCCTCGAACCCACCGCCGGCGATCCGGTCGCGCTCATGGCGCTGCTGATCGGAGTGAACCTCGGCCCGCTGATCACACCGTGGGCATCGCTCGCCACGCTGCTCTGGCACCACAGGGTGGTGTCGCTGGGCGTCGAGATCCGCTGGGGCAGTCTGATGCTCTGGGGCGCGATCGTCGCGGTGCCGACGGTGCTCGTCGCGACGCTCGTGCTGGCGGTCATGGCCGGCTGAGACCGTGCATCGTGATTCCGGCCCCAGGGCAGGGAAAAGGGCAGCGACTCGCGTCACGGGATCTGGGGGGAGGTCCGCGGCTTGACATGGGGAGTGTCTGCCGGGTGAGGGTCGCTGCCCTACGCCTCCACGCTACGCATATATCGTCGGATCCGGTGAAACTTCAGTGCCTGATGTATGGTGCGAGGGCCCGACACCGGCATAAAGTGTGCCCGTGGGCGACATCAGCGCATCTCTGCCGATTCGGCCGCGGCAGCTGATCCGCGACCAGGTCTTCGCCACGCTCGCCGAAGAGATCATCTCGGGCCGCATGCAGCCCCTCGAAGAGATCCGCGACCAGGATCTGCAGGCCGAATACGGCGTCTCCCGCACGCCCATCCGCGAGGCGCTGAACCGCCTCGCCGACCTCGGGCTCATCGAGGTCAGCACCAACCGGTTCACTCGCGTCGCCCCGGTCGATCTCGCCGCCCAGGCCGAGCGGGTCGAGACCGCCGTCGCGTTGATCGGCTACTGCGCGGTCACAGCCGTGCCGACCTACACCGACGAGCAGGTCGCGTCGCTGCAGGCGCGCATCGACGGACTGCTCGCCGCCGGCCTCGCCGGAGCCTCCACCCGCGAAGGGCTCGGCCTCTGGTACGCGCTGTGGGGTGAGATCGTGCTGAGCGCCCACAACCAGACGATGATCGACATCCTCGACGGGCAACTCGTTCTGCATCTGACCAGAACCGTGCCCGCGCAGCCGGTCGCCCCTGAGCTCGTCGACTTCATGCGCACGGGTCTCGAACAGCTGCGCGCGCTGCTCGAGCGACGAGATGGCGTCGGGGTGCGCGAGGTCATCGAACCTCTGTTCCTGAGATCGACGATCGAGCCGCTCCGAGCGGCGGCGGCGCTCGCAGCGTCCGCCTCCGGCGATCCGACACGCATCGGCCGATCACCCGGGGAATGACATGCCCGACCGGCGGATCGACAAGCTGAACTCCACGCGACTGCTGGGAGGGGTCGAGCAGCCACTGCCTCTCTTCACTTCGAGAGCGGATGCCGTCGTCGACTCTCTCGCGCACTCGATCGAGTCGGGCGAACTCGCCCCCGGCGACCCCCTGTCGGTCACCGCTCTCGTGCAGCGCCTCAACGTCGCCGCCGGCACCGTGCGCTCGGCCCTCGGCGCGCTCGAGGCGATGCACCTGATCGACCACCGGCTCAACAGGGCGTCGGTCGTCGTGACGCCGACCCCCGCGTGGTTCGTCGCCGTCGCCGCCGAGTGCTCCGGGCTGTCGATCGCGGCGGCCGACCTCGGCATCGCGCAGGCCACCGACGCGCAGATAGCCGAGTTCGCCGCATGCGCGGCGACCGTCAGAGAGCTCTGGGAGACCGACGACAACGACCAGGTCGTCGGAGCAGAGGGGCTGTGGGAGCTGCTCGATCTGCTCGCGGTGTTCTCGCGCAATCGATACCTGAGCACCCTGCACGCGTCGAAGAGACCCGCGCTGGTGCTCGGCATCCGCTCGCTCAGCCGACCTCGCAACCCCGCGATGCTGCGATCGGTCGTCGACGCGCTCGTCGCCGCGGCGCGCGACCGCGACCGTCTCGAGGCGACCGACCTGGTGAGAGACCTCTACACCTTCGTGGTCGACGGAGTCACAGACCTCTGACCGTCGGCGTCCACTCCTCGGCGAGGATGCCGTAGTTCAGGCCGTCGAGCCACTCGCCCGACCGGTGCAGAGCGGTCTTGCGGCTGAACTCCTCTCGACGCATGCCGAGTCGCTCCATGAGGCGCCATGACGGCTCGTTGTCGGCGAAGCAGCCGGCGTGCACCCGGCGCAGCCCCAGGGGCCCGAAGCAGACGTCGATCACCGCGCGGATCGACTCGGTCGCATAGCCGCGGCCGGTGTGTTCCGGATCGAGCACCCAGCCGAGCTCGGCCTCGACGCCCTTCGCCTCGTCGGCGACCTCGAGCTGCGCCCACCCGTCGCCGATCCTGATCATGATGTCGCCGATCGGCTCGGGTGCCGCATCGTCGCCAGCGGGAAGCAGCTCGACGATGTGCATCGAGGCGAGCCGCTCGGGGTCGAGGTATCGCTCACGGAACGCCTCGATCGACTCAGGAGCCAGCCCGAGCCAGCGGTTCACCTCGGGCAGGCGCCGCCACTGCCACATCGCGTCGACGTCGGATGCGGTCATCGGCCGGATCTGCAGCCGCTCGGTGCGGACGGGCCAGACGTCGGCGTGCGGCGATTCTGTCATCGACACAGCCTATTGAGACGAGTCGCCGGATACGCGCCGCATCTCGGCTGCGAGCGCCGCGTTCGTCTCGTCGAACCGCCCGGTGATGTTGTCTCGCACCTCGGGAGACTTGTTCTGGCTCAGCTTGGCGCGCGCATCGAAGCGGTCGACGCGCATTCTCAGACCCACAGTGCCCTTCGCCGCTCGGCGCGTGCCGGCCTCATCCTCCGACAGGCTGCGGCCATGCGGCGTTCCGCTCTCGAAGTGGTCGGTCAGTAGCGCGAGCATGGCGTAGTTCTCCTCCTCGCCGAGGATCTCGGGTGTGCCGTAGAGGTGGGCGGTGACGTGGTTCCAGGTCGGCACCAGCTCGCCCGGCGCGTAGAGGCTGGGCGACACGTAGTCGTGGGGGCCCTGGATGATCACGAGGATCTCGTGGTCGCCCAGCTCGTGCAGCTGCTCGTCGGGGCGGCCGAAGTGACTCGCGATCACGATCTCGTGCTCGTCTTCGATCAGCAACGCGGGATAGTGCGACGCGACCAGTCCGGTGCTCGCGGGCGACACGAACGTGGCCCACGGGTTGCCGCGGATGAGGCGCTTCACCTCGAGTGGGTCGGTCATCAGGTAGCGGGGTGTGTGGCGCATGAGAGATCCTCTTTCAGGGGGTTGTGGCGGTTCGGGGACGGTTCAGTCGGGTGCGCACCGCGAGCGCGGCGCACAGGATGACGGCTATGCCGCCGAGTGCGGTGGGCCAGCCGATCTGCTCGTGAAGAAGCAGCGCGGCCCAGGCGATGCTCATCACGGGCTGAACCAGCTGGATCTGGCTGACGTGGGCCATGGGCCCGATCGCGAGCCCGCGATACCAGGCGAAGAACCCGAGGAACATGCTGACCACGGCGAGGTAGGCGAAGGCGAGCCACTGCACCGGCGATGCGGTGGGCGGGTCGGCGAGCGCCGATGCCAGAGTCAGCACGAGCATCAGCGGTGCCGCGAGCACCAGCGCCCACGACACGGTCTGCCACGATCCGATCTCCCGCGCGAGCAGCCCGCCCTCGGCGTAGCCGATGGCCGCAGCGAGCACCGCCCCGAACAGCAGCAGATCTGCCCAGTGGAGTTCACCGAGGCCGCCGTTCTGCATCGACGCGAAGACGACGGCCGCGGCGGCACCCAGGGCAGCGAACCACCAGAAAGCCCGTCCGGGTCGCTCGCTAGTGCGCAGCACCACCATCACGGCGGTCGCGGCCGGCAGCAGGCCGATCACGACCGCGCCGTGGCTCGCGGGTGCAGCGGTCATCGCGAACGACGTCAGCAGGGGGAATCCCGCGACCACGCCCGCGGCGACGATCGCGAGTCGCCACCACTGCGCCCTGGTGGGCGGATGCTGGCGCGTCACCGCCAGCGCCAGGGCGGCAAGTGCTGCTGCGACGACCGCGCGACCGGATCCGATGAACAGGGGCGAGAGGCCGCCGACCGCGACGCGGGTGAACGGGAGGGTGAACGAGAAGGCGGTGACGCCGAGGAGACCCCACCAGAGTCCGGCGCGCGAGAATAGCGGTGCCGGAGCGTGTGCGATAACGCTACTCTTTTCTTTCATGAGTCAGGATAGCAGTGACCGGATCGTGGCCGGACTCCGTCGGTGGATCGCATCGGCCCCGCCGGGCGCCCGCGTGCCGTCGAATCGGGCCCTCGTCTCCGAGTACGGGGCGAGTCCCGTCACCGTGCAGAAGGCGATGGGGCGTCTCGCGCGACTCGGCCTGGTCGAGTCGAGACCGGGGGCGGGAACGTTCGTGCGGGCGCAGCGACCGCCCCGCGCCGCGGACTACGGCTGGCAGACATCCGCCCTCGGCGCGCCTCCCGCCCGACTCGCCGGCCTCACCTCGACGCAGCGCACCGTCGCCCCCGATGCGATCGGCATGCACTCGGGGTACCCCGCCGTCGAGCTGCTTCCTGAACGGCTCGTCCGCCAGGCGATCACCCGTGCGGCACGCACCGTCTCGGCGCTCACGCGCTCGCCGGCCGCCGGGCTGCCCGAACTGCAGGCATGGTTCGCCGCCGAGCTCGCCGCATCCGCTCCGGCAGACGTCGCACCGGCATCCGCCAGGGACGCCCTCGTGATCGCAGGCAGTCAGAGCGGCCTGAGCTCGATCTTCCGAGCCGTGGTCGGCGCAGGTCAGCCGTTGCTGATCGAGTCGCCCACCTACTGGGGCGCGTTGCTCGCCGCCGAGCAGGCAGGGGTCGCCCTGGTGCCGATCCCCTCGGGTCCGCACGGCCCCGATCCGGAGGCCGTCGAGCGCGCCTTCGTCGAGACCGGGGCTCGCGCGTTCTATGCGCAGCCGACGTTCGCGAACCCGTCCGGTGTCCGGTGGCCCGCGGCGACGGGCCTCGCGGTTCTCGAGAGCGTGCGCCGACACGGGGCCTTCCTGATCGAAGACGACTGGGCGCACGACCTGGCGATCGACGGCGATCCCTCGCCGATCGCCGCGCGCGACGACGACGGCCATGTCGTCTATCTCCGTTCGCTGACCAAGAGCGTGTCACCGGCGCTGCGGATCGCCGCGGTGATCGCCCGGGGGCCGGCGCGCGAGCGCATCCTCGCCGACCGTGCAGCCGAGTCGATGTACGTGAGCGGGGTGCTGCAGGCGGCCGCGCT
Organism: Microbacterium sp. APC 3901; assembly: GCF_030407765.1. Classification (GTDB taxonomy): domain Bacteria; phylum Actinomycetota; class Actinomycetes; order Actinomycetales; family Microbacteriaceae; genus Microbacterium. The sequence continues at coordinate 147,801 of NZ_JASDCU010000007.1, read as the reverse complement.
CGACGTCGTGACCCAGCCCGCATGGAAGAGCCACCTGCGTGGGTTCCGCGACCAGCTGAGGGTGCGACGTGATCTGCTGCTCTCGAGCCTCGCCGAGCACGCTCCGACCGCGGCCGTCGACGTGGTTCCCGCCGGCGGTCTCAACCTGTGGGCACGTCTTCCCGACGGAACCGACGTCGATGCGGTCGTCCGGGAGTGCGAGTCCCGCGGACTCGTCATCTCGCCCGGGGCGGAGTGGTTCCCGGCCGAGCCTTCCGGCTCCTATGTGCGCCTCAACTACGCCCACGCCGACCCGTCGAGGTTCGGTGAGGCGGCAGAGATCCTCGGCGGCGTGCTGGCGGCATCCTGACGGCGGCCCCATCGAGCAGCCACCTCGTCGAGCAGCCGCCTCGTCGAAGCCCCGCCTCGTCGAGGCCGACATCGCTGCACGAGACCCACCGCGTGCGCGTGGGTCTCGTGCGAAAAGGTGGGTCTCGTGCGAAAAGGTGGGTCTCGGGCGAAAAGGGGGGTCTCGTCGGAAGGGCGGGCGATCCAGCCTCAGTCCTCGGGCGGGCCCTCGGGTCGGTGCGCGCGACGCCCGCTCACGACGACCGGGCGCCCTGCGCGCTCCTGCCCCGGCAGCGGCCGTGAGCGCCGGCCGTAGATGAGCTCCGACGAGTCGAGCAGCCATGGCACGAGGGTGATCGACACTCCGTGCACGAGCATCAGCTGGTTCGCCAGGCGACGCGAGCGCCGGTTGTGCAGGAACGTCTCCCACCAGTGCCCCACGATGTACTGCGGCAGGTAGACCGTGACCACGGATGACCCGTGCTTCTCGCGGTACTGCGTGATGAACTGCGTCACCGGCTGCGCGAACGACCGGAACGGCGACTCGACGATCACCAGGGGGATCGGCACGAGATGGTCGGCCCATTCCTTCTGCAGCTGCGCGGCATCGTCGGATGCCACGGCGACGTGCACGGCCAGCGTCTTGCCGTGCTTGGCGGCGATCGCATAGTCGATGGCCTTGATGACGGGCTTCTGCAGGCGGTTGACGAGCACGATCGCCAGGTCGCCCGTCGCGCCGAACTTCGTCGTGTCGTCTATCGCGATCTCGTGCTCGACGTCGCGGTAGTACCGCTTCACGCCCATCATCAGGAACGCCAGCACCGGGATCGCGAAGAACACGAGGTACGCGCCGTGCGTGAACTTCGTGATCGTCACGATCAGCAGCACGGCGACGGTCATCGCGGCGCCCACCGAGTTGATGATCAGCCCGATCCGGGCCGAGCGGCGATCGGATGCCGAGGCGCCGTCGATTCCCGATCCTGGCGTCTTCTCGGCCGGTCCGCGCAGGATGCGCCTCCAATGACGCACCATGCCGATCTGCCCGAGCGAGAACGACACGAAGACACCGATGATGTACAGCTGGATCAGCGTGGTGAGCTTCGCCTGGAAGATCACGAGCACGGCGATCGCCGCGATGCCGAGCACGATCATGCCGTTCGAGAACACCAGGCGGTCACCGCGGGTGTTCAGCGACTTGGGCGCATAGCCGTCACGGGCGAGCACCGAGCCGAGCAGAGGGAACCCGTTGAACGCCGTGTTCGCCGCGAGCAGCAGCACGCACGCGGTCGCGGCCTGGATGATGAAGAACAGGATGCTGCCGCCGCCGAACGTCGCCGAGGCGATCTGCGCCATCAGGCTCGGCTGCGGGTTCGAGCAGTCGAACCCGATCAGGTCGCACGGGTTCTCGGCGTAGTGGACGCCGGTGATCAGCGCGAGCGCGGTGAGACCCGCGAACAGGCAGGCGGCGATCGAGCCCATCAGCACGAGCGTGGTCTGCGCGTTGCGCACCTTCGGCGTGCGGAAGGCGGGCACGCCGTTCGACACCGCCTCGACGCCGGTGAGGGCCGAGCATCCGCTCGAGAACGCGCGCAGGATGAGGAGGATGACCGCGGCCTGGCCGAGGTCCTCTGAGTGCACGGCGAACTCGGCGCTCGACGCCACCGGCGCATCGCCGAGGAACGTGCGGAAGAGCCCCGTCACGATCATGAAGCCGACCGACCCGATGAACACGTACGTCGGGATCGCGAACACGAGCGACGCCTCGCGCACTCCACGCAGGTTCACGATGATGATGAGGATCACGAATCCGACCGCGAGCTCGACCCGCGCGGGGTCGAGCCCCGGCACGGCCGAGATGATGTTGTCGACACCGGATGCCACCGACACGGCGACCGTCAGCACGTAGTCGACCAGCAGTGCGGCGGCGACGATGACCCCGGGGATCTCGCCGAGGTTCTTCGAGGCGACCTCGTAGTCGCCGCCGCCTGACGGGTAGGCCTTGATGAGCTGGCGGTAGCTGAGCACCACGACGATCAGCAGCACCACGACGGCCACCGCGACGATCGGCGTGAACGACAGGAAGGTCAGTCCGCCGATGAGCAGGATCATCACGAGCTCCTGCGGTGCATAGGCGACCGAGCTCAGCGCATCCGACGCGAAGATCGGCAGCGCCATCTTCTTCGGCAGCAGCTGATCGTCGACCTGCGCGCTCGTCAGCGGGTCGCCGATCAGGATGCGCTTCACGCGAGGAGGAGCGTCTGTGTTGCCGCGGGTTTCTTCTGACACGTCGGGCGACACTACGCTCTCGATCGCCTCCCTCACGGGTTCCTCACGGAATCCCTACGGGCGCTCGTGCGTCCCTAACGGAATCCTCACGGCCCCGGATACAGTGGCACACTGTGGAAGATCAGGTGCTGCTCGGGTTCATCGCGATCGCTATAGGAGTGGCCTTCGGCATCCTGCTCTTCGTGCCCTTCGTCGCGATCAGCTACCGCCGCCGTGGCCGCCTCGGTCTCGGCCGCACGCTGCTGTGGCTGTCCGCCCTCATCTACTTCTGGGCGATCTGGACCTACACGCTGCTGCCGCTGCCCGACCCCGACGCCATCCGCTGCGTCGGAGCGATCACCGACCCGATGTCCGTCGTGCGCGACGTGCAGAAGGCGTTCGCTGCGCCGGGCAACCCGCTGCGGCATCCCGCTCTGCTCCAGCTCGCATTCAACGTGCTGCTGTTCCTCCCGCTCGGTGTGTTCGTCCGCGTGCTCGCGGGGCGGGGGATCGCCGTCGCTCTCGTCTCGGGGCTCGGTCTGTCCTTACTCGTCGAGACGACGCAGCTCACCGGCGTCTGGGGCCTCTACCCGTGCGCGTATCGCTTCTTCGATGTCGGCGACCTCATGACCAACACCCTCGGTGCTGTCCTCGGATGCGTGCTGGCGCTCGTGGTCCCGAGGTCACGCCGCGGTTCGAAGACGAGCGCCGACGCCGACCTTCCACGCCCCGTCACCCGCGGGCGCCGAGCGCTCGCCATGGTGTGCGACGCGCTTGCCTACGGCTTCCTGAGCACCGGTGCCGGCGTGACCGTGCAGGTCTGGCTGGAGTTCGTCGTCGTGGATCGGGCTGCGGTGATCGACGGCTCCCTCGCATCGACGGTGGGCACGGTCGTCCCCTCCGCCCTGTTCCTGATTCTGATCCTGGTGGGCGGACGATCGATCGGCGACATCGCGGTGCAGCTTCGATACACCGGGTCGCGCCTGCCGCTGCCTCTCGCGCGCATCCTGCGATGGGCAGGCGGGATCGGCGGTCTCAGCGCGCTCGCCCTGCTGGGCGGTCTCTTCGGTGCGGCCTCATCGCTCCTGGTCCTCGTCGCGATCGTGATGCTGTTCACCACCCGGCTCGGACGCGGGCTTCCTGGCGTCCTGTCGGGTCAGCACCTCGTCGATGCCAGGGCGGATGCCGGTCTCCGTCAGTCCTGATGGGGGCGGGGCATGTACCACTCGGTGAAGGCCGTCGCCCGACCCTCCGCATCCAATCGCACGATCCAGAGGTTCACGTAGTCGCGCTCGGCCGGATACTTCGTGCGCCCCTCGATCACGACTCCGACATCGTCAAGGTTCTCGACTCCATCGACGATGCACAGCCACTTCCGATCACGGACGGATAACGTCGAAGGCATGACGTCCCTCCAGGTCACCGATGACGCGATCCAGCAGACTCGGGAGCTCCGCGACGAGTTCCAGCGCTTCCTGCGCGAATACGAGTTCGGCATGCGGGAGGTCGAGACGAAGATCGGCATCCTGCGCGACGAGTTCACGCATCATCACGCCTACAACCCGATCGAGCACGTCAAGAGCCGGTTGAAGACTCCCGACAGCATCGTCGAGAAGATCGCCCGGAAGGGCATCGCCGAGCCGGACTTCGAGCGCATCCGCTCGGAGATCACCGACATCGCCGGCGTGCGGGTCACCTGCAGCTTCGTCGCCGACGTGTACCGCCTGTTCGATCTGCTCACCGCGCAGGACGACGTCACGGTGCGCACCGTGAAGGACTACATCGCGACGCCGAAGGACAACGGGTACAAGAGCCTGCACGCGATCATCGAGGTGCCGGTGTTCCTGTCGACCGGAGCCCTGTCGGTGCCGGTCGAGGTGCAGTTCCGCACGATCGCCATGGACTTCTGGGCGAGCCTCGAGCACAAGATCTATTACAAGTTCTCGAACCAGGTGCCCTCGCACCTCGTGGAGAGCCTGACCGATGCGGCCGAGGCCGCCGCCGAGCTCGACAGCCGCATGGAGCGGCTGCACCGCGAGGCCCACGGGGTGCCGCAGCGCCAGCTCGCGCCGCCGCCACCGCCGCACGTCGTGCAGGTCTGACGCGCCGCCCGCGGTCCCGGCGCGTCGGCGATGCGTTCACAATTCAGCATGAGCGCATCGAATGGGTCGGTTCTGGGGTGCTCTGGCTGTTCTCGCGCCGTTCGTGCTGAATTGTGCACGCGCCGCCCGCGAGGACAGCGGTGTTGCCCGCAGTCGCGCACCCCTGGGAACATGGTCAGGTGGTGAAAACGCAGCAGCCCCCGGTGTCCGACGTCGAGCAGATCCTCGGGGAGCTCCCCGGTCTCGACGATCGCGGACGTCAGCTCTGCGAATGCGATCACGGAGACGACGAGGCGTATGCCGCCTGCGGACGCAAGGCCAAGTGGCGCGTGACGGTCGACTGCGTCTGCGGCGAGAACCACCCTCGTCGCGTCGAGATCCTGTGTTCCCGATGCCTGCGCACCCTGCGTCAGCTGCAGGACCGCGACACCATCACCGCACGCCGCCTCTAGAGGCAGCTCCTGCGCGTCCGCAGCACCGACCATCCGTTAGCGTCTCCGCTCCGAACAACCGCTGACCACACCGTCGGCGGTGCGAAGGAGCAGACCATGGCACAGCGCAGCAAAGACACCCAGCGCAAGGACCCTCAGCGCAGCAAGGGCAGACGATTCATCTTCTGGGCAGCACTCTCGGGTGTGATCAGCGGAGCCGTCTTCCTCGCGACCGCCGAGCTCTTCGCGCTGATCTTCGCGCGCTCGGCGAGTCCGATCCTCGCGGTCGGCGGGTTCGTGATCGACATCGTGCCGCAGCCGTTCAAGGAGTTCGCGATCGCGACCTTCGGCGAGTACGACAAGATCGCGCTCCTGGCCGGACTCGGTCTCGCGGTGGTGATCGCGTCGGCGATCGCCGGCATCCTTCAACTGCTCCGTCCACCGCTCGGCGTGATCGCCCTGGTGGTCGCGGGCGCGCTGTCGACCGCGGCGATCGTGACCAGGGCAGGTGCCACGCCCCTCGCATTCCTGCCGCCCGTTCTCGGGACCATCGCGGGCTCGATCCTGATCGTGCTCCTGATCCGCCGCCTGAAGACGTGGAAGGCATCCGTGGTTCCCGCCGCGATGGTCGACCGCAAGGGCGAGGGCCTCGGCACGGATCGCTCCGACATGACGGACCCGGATGCCGAGCAGCCGGCGAAGGCGATGGGGCGCCGTCAGTTCTTCATCCTCGCGGGCATCGCCAGCGCTTCCGCCGTCGTGGTCGGCATCGCCTCACGTGCAGTGAGCATGACCGTGGCGTCCGTGGCGACGATCCGCGAGGCGCTCACGCTGCCGTCGCCGAACTCGACCGTGACCGTGCCGAAGGGAGCCGAGCTCGACATCCCCGGCCTCAGCAAGCTGTTCACCCCGAACAAGGACTTCTACCGCGTCGACACCGCGCTGACCGTGCCCACGATCGACCCCAGCACCTGGCGCCTCGTGATCGACGGCATGGTCGACCAGCGGGTCGAGATGAGCTTCCAGGACATCCTCGACATGGGCCTCGACGAGTACGCGATCACCCTCACCTGCGTCTCGAACGAGGTGGGTGGCGACCTCGTCGGCAACGCGAAGTGGCTCGGCGTGCCGCTGCGCGACGTGCTCAAGAAGGCCGGCGTTAAGTCGGGCGCCGACATGGTGCTCTCGAAGAGCGTCGACGGCTATACGGCGAGCACGCCGCTGTCGGCGCTGACCGACGACAACCTCGACGCGATCCTCGCGGTGGGCATGAACGGCGAGCCGCTGCCGCTCGAGCACGGGTTCCCGGTCCGCATGGTCGTGCCCGGTCTGTACGGCTACGTGTCGGCGACGAAGTGGCTGACCGAGCTGAAGGTCACGACCTTCGACAAGGACGAGGCTTACTGGACTCCGCGCGGCTACAGCGCCGAGGCGCCGATCAAGTTCGCCTCGAGGGTCGACACCCCGAAGGTCGGCCAGGCGGTCGACGCCGGCCGCATCCCGATCGCGGGTGTCGCCTGGGCGCAGACCGTGGGCATCGAGCGCGTCGAGGTGCGGATCGACGAGGGTGACTGGATTCCGGCGACGCTGTCTTCCCCGATCAACGAGAACACCTGGGTGCAGTGGTTCATGGAGTGGGATGCCACTCCCGGAACGCACTATGTGGCCGTGCGGGCGATCAACAAGAACGGCGACATGCAGATCGAAGAGCGTGCGCCGATCGCCCCGAACGGCTCGTCGGGCTGGCAGCGGTCGCTCATCCGCGTCTCGTGATGACGGCGCGTCCCGACGGGTCTCGCCCTAGGGTGGGAGCCATGACGTCGCTCCCCGCCTGTGTGATCACCGTCTCCGACCGCTCGTTCGCGGGCGAACGAGAAGACCGGGGCGGACCCATAGCGGTCGGCCTGCTGCGGGATGCCGGGTGGCACTGCCCGGATGCCGAGGTCATCGCCGACGGGGCGACCTCCGTCGCCGACGCGCTGCGCCGGGCGGTCGCCCGCGGCGTGCGGTTGATCGTGACGACGGGGGGAACCGGCGTGGGCCCGCGCGATGAGACGCCGGAGGGGACGCGTCGGGTGATCACCCGCGAGGTGCCCGGCATCGCCGAAGAGCTGCGCCGCAGCGGTCTGGCCGACACTCCGCTGTCGCTGCTCTCTCGCGGCATGGCCGGCATCGTCGACCCCGCCGGAGCCCTCGTGGTGAATCTTCCGGGGTCGCCGCGGGCCGTGGCATCCGGTGTTCCGGTGGTATTGACCGTCGCCAGACACGTGGTCGACCAGGTCGAGGGCGGTGACCACTCGTGAACGAGGTGCGGATCGCCGCGATCTCGGAGGAGAAGCTCGACGTCGACGCGCATCTCGCCGCCGTCGACGACCCCGCCCTGGGCGGTGTCACGACCTTCATCGGCCGCGTGCGCGACAACGACCCCGACGCGACCACCCCGGTGGTCGGACTCGACTACAGCTCGCACCCCGATGCCGAGACGACGCTGCGACGCATCGCGCAGGAGGCGGCAGCGGATGCCGTCGGCGACGCCAGGGTGGTGGTGGCCGTGAGCCACCGCACCGGCCGTCTCGCCGTCGGCGACGCGGCCGTGGTCATCGCCGTGGCGGCTGAGCACCGGGCGGAGGCCTTCGAGGTGTGCCGTGCGGTGATCGAGGACATCAAGACGTCGCTGCCCGTGTGGAAGCGTCAGGTCGAGTGCGACGGGTCGACGTCGTGGAAGGGCATCGGCGGCTGAGCCGAGGCCGCGTCACCATGGCGCCCGTCTCAGCCCCCGGCGAAGGGCGGCAGCACGTCGATCAGCTGCGCGTCGTCGAGCGCGCGGTCGTCGTCGCTGCGCACGCCGTCGACCATGACCGCGCACCGCGGCAGGATGTCGGTGAGAGCCGGATGCTCAGCGACGACCGCGGCGCGCAGGGCTTCGAGCGACGTCTCGCCGCGTTCCTCAGCGTCGACGCCCGCAGCCTCAGCAGCCGCGGCGAAGTAGCGCACCCGGGTCATCGCGATTCTCCTTCGCGCACCCAGTCGCCCGAGCGTCCGCCTGACTTCGCGACGATGCGCACGTCTTCGATGACGACAGACCGGTCGAGGCCCTTGATCATGTCGACGATCGCAAGTGCGCTGACCGAGACGGCGGTGAGCGCCTCCATCTCGACGCCCGTGCGGTCGGCGGTGCCGACGGTCGCCTCGACGTGCACGCCGTCGTCGACGATGTCGAGCTCGACGTTGGCCCGGTGCACGCCGATCACGTGCGCGAGCGGCAGCAGGGTCGGGGTCGACTTCGCGGCCTGGATGCCGGCGATCCGGGCGACCGCCAGCACGTCGCCCTTGGGGGCGGTGCCGTCGCGCAGCGCCGCGATCACCTCGGCGCTGCAGCGCACGAAGCCGCGGGCGGTGGCGGTGCGGACGGTCGGCTGCTTGGCGGTCACGTCGACCATGTGAGCGTGGCCGGCCGAGTCGAGATGCGTGAAGCTCATTCGACCAGCATGACATCGATCGCATCGCCCACGGCGACGGCCTCGACCTCTGCGGGCACGATCGCGAACGCGTGCGCTCTGGCGAGGCCGCCGGCGAGGTGCGAGCCCGAGCCGCCGGCGGTCGCCGGGCGCACCGTCCTGTTCGCGAGGTCGACGACGGCGGGAAGGTACTGACGCCGCCCGGGAGGGGTGGTCCAGGCGGCATCGGCGGTGAAGGAGGCACGAGGGCGATGGATCTCGGTGCGACCCTGCAGTGCGAGCAGCGCCGGCCGCACGAAGACCTCGAACGACACCGCGACGCTCACGGGGTTGCCCGGCAGGCCGAACACGAGGGTGCTGGAGTCGAGCACACCGAACGCCTGCGGCTTGCCCGGCTGCATCGCGACGCTCGCGAACTCGACCTGGCCACGGCCGTCGAACGCCCCGCGGACGGGCTCGTAGGCGCCGGCGCTCACACCGCCCGTGAAGACGATGACGTCGGCACCGCGCTCGACCGCCGTCGCAGTGACGGTGCGCACGGCCTCGGCGTCGTCGGCCACGCGGGCGGCGAGCACGACCTCGGCGTCGGCATCCGCGACGAGCAGCTCGAGCAGGGGACCGTTGGAATCGGGGATGCGGCCGCGGGTCGCAGCCTCGCCAGGTGCGAGCAGTTCGCTGCCGGTCGAGATCACTGCCACCCGCGGCGCTCGGGTCACGGTCACGTCGTCGACCCCGGCTGCCACGGCTGCCGAGAGTTGGAAGGCGCCCAGACGCTCACCGGCGTGCACCACGGCATCCCCGGCTCTCAGGTCGGCACCGCGGCGACGGATGAAGGCTCCGGCACTGGCCGGTGCGCGCAGCACTCGCACGTCGCCCAGGGAGTCGGCGAGGCCGCCCGCAGTGTCTTCGAAGGGCACGATCGCATCCGCCGCGGTCGGTGCAGGGGAGCCGGTCATGATGCGCGCGGCCTCGCCTGCCGCGAGTGGCGGGTCGTCCGACACCCCGGCAGGCAGGTCTGCGACGACGCGCAGCTCGACGGGGTTCTCTGCGGATGCCGAGGCGACATCTGCCGCTCGCACCGCGAAGCCGTCCATCGCGGAGTTGTCGAAGAGGGGGATGTCGTGGGCTGCCGTCGCGGCGGCCGCGAGGGTGCGATGCGCGGCGTCCCGGACCGCCCGTGTCTCGGCGGGCAGCGGGCGCACGGCGTCGAGCACGCGGGCGAGCTGCTCCTCGACCGACCGGCGGCTGCCGCTTGCGGCGCTCATGCCGACACCGCCGAACGGATCGCGATCTCGTGCTGTCTCGAGGTGAGGGCGTCGATCATGGCGAGGCGTCCGAGCAGCGGCTCACCCGCGCCGGTGACGAGTTTGACGACCTCGCCAGCCAGCATCCCTCCGACCTGCACGCACAGCGCGCCGAGCACGCCGACCTGGGCGCAACTGGGCGGCTCGCCCTCGGTGCCGAGCGGGAAGAGGTCGGTCAGCACGACCGGACCGTGCTCGGGCGGGTTCGACCAGAACACGGTGGCCTGGGCGTGCCACTCCTGCACGGCTCCCCAGACGAGCGGGATGCCGAGGGCCTCGGTCGCGGCGGCCACGTCGCGGCGGGTGGCGAAGGAGTCGCTCGTGTCGACCACGATGTCGGCGCCGGCGAACAGGCGCTCGGCGTTCTCGGAGTCGAGACGCTCGGCGGCCGTCAGCACCTCGGCCCCGGGCGACAGCGCGGTGATCGCGCGCTCTGCCGAGGCGGTCTTGGGTCGACCGATGTCCTCGACCCGGTGCGCGAGCTGCCGCTGCAGATTCGTGAGCTCCACCACGTCGTCGTCGATCACGGTGATGGTGCCGATGCCGGCCGCTGCCAGCGCGAGCAGCACGGGGGAGCCGATGCCACCCGCCCCGACGACCGTGACGTGGGCGGCCGCGAGTCGGCGCTGTCCCTCTTCGCCGATGCCCGCGAGCACTGCGTGCCGGGCGGTGCGGACGAGTTCGGCGGGGTCCAGGGTCGGAGCCGGTGCGACGAGAGGATGCATGCGTTCAGGGTATGCCCGGAAACCCTGCAGTCGTGGAGAGCGGTGAGGATGCGGCGGGGCGTCTCGGCGCGCGGTTCAGGCCCGGAGGGCGTCGTCGACGATCGCGAACACCTCGGGGTCCCAGGTGAGTGCGCGCTCCCACGGCAGTTCGAACGCGTCGGCGAAGAAGATGCTGTGCACATCGTCGTCGGCGCTGTGGCGCACGACGCGCGGCAGCACTGCCGGTGGCACTTCATCGGCGCGCGCGCTCCGCTGCCCGACGAGACCGTCATGCGGCCAGAGCAGGCCCGGTTCTGACGCCGCGCGGAAGCGACCCGCGCCCACGGCGGTGACCGCCACCGTGTCGAGCACCCCTGCCTGTGTGGCGTTCCAGCCCTTCAGGAAGCGATGAGACACCTGGTCGGCCGCACCCTGCGAGTTCTCGGCCGCGTAGCTGCGCGAACGCTCCAGGATCTGCGTGGTCGCCGGATCGCCGTGGGCGTCGTCGATCGAGATGTCCGCGGAGAGCACATCGCCGAGCAGCGACCCGTCCCAGGGTGTACCCAGAGTGACCAGGCGACGGACCGCCGGACCGGCGCCGTGCAGCTCGCGGATCGCGGCGCGAGAGAACAGGCCTCCCATCGAGTGCGCCACGAGGTCGACGTCGGTGATGCCGTACTCCACGCCGAGCCATCGCAGGAACGCGGCCAGGCGGGAACCGCCGTCATCGATCGTGCCGACCGCGTTCACGGTCACTTCGGCGGGCAGTACGAGGGGGACGTCCCCGAAACCCTGCCAACCGGCGTCCTCCCGTACCTCGCCGACGCCGAGGCGGGCGGGAGCGGTGAAGACCCTCGCGCCGCGGTCGAGGAGGTGCGCGCGGAGAGCGGTGAGGGTGTTGCCGGCAGCGAGACCGGAGCCGGCAGCCCGATCGGGATCGGTGAACGGAGTCACAGCGGCACCGCCGGACACGAGGACGACGGCTTCGGCCACGGGCTCTCCTTCTCGAGGGACGTACGCGGCAAGGATAGGACAGAAGGGCATCCGGTTCTCGCGGTGTTCTCGCGCAGTCGGGGGCGGCGATCCGGGCGACCGCTTGAGATCCACGCGTATGCGGGATGATAATGACGAATTCATCCGCATCTGCGGTAGTCTCGTGCTATGCATACCTATCGGATCGCCCGTGCCGCGCAGCTGCTCGGTGTGAGCGACGACACCGTGCGGCGCTGGGTCGATCAGGGGCTGCTTCCGACGACGGATGCCGTGCCTGCCGAGATCCCGGGTGATGCCCTCGCCGCGCGGGCGGTCGAGCTGGCCGATGAGGCCTCGGCGTCGAACGAGTCGCTGTCGAGCGCCCGCAACCGCTTCGTCGGCATCGTGACCCGTGTGCAGATCGACGGAGTGATGGCGCAGGTCGATCTGCAGTCCGGCCCGCACCGCGTCGTGTCGCTGATGTCGGCCGAGGCCGCACGAGACCTGCACCTCGAGGTGGGGTCGCTGGCCACGGCATCCGTCAAGGCGACGCAGGTCGTCGTAGACGTGCCGAAGGCCTGACATGCGCCGCACGCCGCGCCGAACCATCGCGATCGCGCTGGCCGCCGCCGTCCTGGCGCTGACCGGGTGCGCGGTCGAGTCGCCGACACCCGCCGGCACTGATGGCGCGGCCGGGGGAGCCGTGAGCGGCGAGCTCACCGTCTATGCGGCCGCGTCGCTGTCGGGCGCCTTCGACGAGATCGGCGACGCGTTCGAGCACGAGAACCCCGACGTCCGAGTCACCGCCGTGTACGACGGATCGTCGACCCTCGTCACGCAGCTGCTCGAGGGCGCTCCCGCCGACGTGTTCGCCTCCGCCGACGAGGCCACCATGCGCAAGCTGCAGGGTGCCGCGGTCGACCCTGCTCTTTTCGCCTCGAACACCCTCGTGATCGCGGTTCCTGCGGGCAACCCCGGCGGCATCGAGACCCTCGACGACCTGGCCGACATCACGACGGTGCTCTGCGCCCCCGAGGTGCCCTGCGGTGCGGCATCCGCGGCGCTGCTGTCATCTGCCGGAGCCGATGTCGATGCGGCGAGCCTCGAGCAGAACGTCACCGCTGTGCTCACCAAGGTCGCGACCGGTGAGGCGGATGCCGGACTCGTCTATGCGACCGACGTGGTAGGCCGCGACGATGTCGAGGCGATCGTGCCCGACGGAGCCGACGACGTCGTCAACCACTATCCGATCGCCGCGCTGTCTGAGGCGTCGAACTCGGCCGGGGCTGAGGCGTTCGTCACGTTCGTGCTCTCCGACGAGGGTCGACGGATCCTCACCGACCACGGTTTCGGGGCGCCGTGAGTGCCGCTGTCTCGCACGGATACGCGCCGCGCACCCTGGCGATCCCGGCTCTGATCGGTCTCGCCTTCCTCATCCTGCCGCTCGCGACTCTCGTCTCACGTGTCGAGTGGTCGACCTTCATCGCCGATGTGACGTCGGAGTCCGCACGCTCCGCGCTGCTCCTCTCGCTCGGCACAGGTCTCATCGCCACAGCGCTGTGCATCGTGATCGGCGTGCCACTGGCGCTGACGATCGCCCGCTCGGGCCCGCGTCTCGCCGCCGTGCTGCGCGCCGCCGTGACGGTGCCGCTCGTGCTGCCGCCGATGGTCGGCGGCGTCGCTCTGCTCTACCTGTTCGGACGAGCGGGGTGGTTCGGCGGTCTCGGCCTGTCGTTCAGCACTCCGGCTGTCGTGCTCGCGCAGACCTTCGTGGCGCTGCCGTTCCTGGTGCTGGCCGTCGAGGGTGCCGTGCGCACCTCCGGGGTCGAGTACGAGCGCACGGCGGCGGCTCTGGGCGCCGGACGCTGGACGATCCTGCGCCGCATCACCCTGCCGCTCGCGGCCCCCGGAATCGTCGCAGGGGTGGTGCTGTGCTTCGCCCGCGCGATCGGCGAGTTCGGGGCCACGGCGCTGTTCGCCGGCAACCGCCCCGGGGTCACGCAGACCATGCCGCTGGCGATCTACACCGCCTTCAACGGCGCAGGAGTGACCCAGGGGGCCGCAGTCGCGCTGGCGCTGCTGCTGCTCGCCACCGCGATTCTCGTGCTGCTGCTCGTGCGCGGCTGGCGGCCCGGGGCGGCGCGATGAGCGGCACAGAGGGACTTCGGGCCCACGTCGTCGTGCATCGAGAGCACTTCGTCGTCGACGTCTCGCTGCAGGTGTCCGTCGGTGCGACCGTGGCCGTGATGGGGCCGAGCGGCGCGGGAAAGTCGACGCTGCTGCAGGCGATCGCCGGACTCCAACCGCTCGATGCCGGAGAGATCAGCGTCGAGGGACGCGTCGTCGATCGCGTCGCCAAGCCTCGGGTGCGGACTGAGCCGATGCGCCGAGGTGTCGTGCTGCTGGGGCAGAAGCCGAGGCTGTTCCCGCATCTGTCGGCGCGCGAGAACGTCGCCTTCGGTCCGCGTGCGGCCGGCGTCGATGCGCGTGCGGCGGGGGCGGGCGCCGATGACCTGCTCGACCGCGTCGGGCTCCCCGGCTCCGGAGGGCGCATGCCGCACGAGCTGTCCGGCGGCGAGCAGCAGCGGGTCGCCGTCGCTCGGGCGCTCGCCGCATCGCCCAGGGTCGTGCTGCTCGACGAGCCGCTCGTCGCCCTCGACCCCGAGACCGCCGGCGACATCAGACGGATGCTGCGCGACCAGCTCGCCACGACCACGACCGTCGCCGTGACTCACGACGCGGCGGATGCCGTCGCACTCGCCGACCGGTTGATCGTCGTCGAGTCGGGCCGCGTCACCCAGTCAGGGCCGGTGCGCGATGTGCTCGCCGCCCCGGCATCCGGTTTCGTCGCCTCGATCGCGGGAGTCAATCGTCTGGTCGGCGTCGCACGCGGGGGATCGTGGGGGCGCGGCGCGGTGCGGCTGACCAGCGCCGACCCCGCGTCGCGTGCGCTCGCTGCGACCGACGGAGCTGCGCTCGCCGCGGTCTTCCGCCCGGAGGACGTGCGGATCGCCGAGGCCGGCCCGGCGTCGTGGGAGGCCGTCGTGACGCGCATCGAGCCCACACTCGGAGGCGTGCGCGTGCACACCGATTCCGGAGCGGTCGACCTGTCGCTGGAAGCTGTCGGGGGCGTGGCGGTCGGTGACAGGCTGCGGCTGCGCATCGACCCGGCGCTGGTGAGGTTCGTCTCGGTGCTCTGAGCTGCAGCCGTGCTCTGAAAGGCGCTCCGCAGGACTGTCCGATTCCTCATTTCGGGTCAGGGGAACCGAAGCCCGATGCACCTGCTTAGTCTCGTGCTCGAGCACCGAAATCTCTGCCTGCGGCGCTACATACCGGTATACGTCGTCGGGTGGTTCGCCTCCATCGAGGGACTGTACTGATGTGTTCAGTGGCGCACGAGCCGATGAGGCTGGCTCGCGAGACTACTGTCCCCCAAATGGCCTACAGACGATCTCGCGGTGGGTGTGGAGGATGAAGTCCCGTTGCCGTCAGCGTTTCATTCGGCCGCGGTCAATAAGACCAGAACTCGTCTCCGAACGGTAGCGGTGGGACTTTGGGAAGGTCTTGCACCAGCGTTGGTGCGAGGAAAGGAGATGGTGACGATGTCAGACATTTCGGGAGAGGCGACAGTGGGGGACACCATTGCAGCCCGCGGACTCGTCCGACAAGACGAACACGACTCGTGGTTGATTCCGGTGGTCTCGCTATCACCTGGGACCCGCCTTCCTATGGAAGATGCCAGGATTCTCCTGGAAGCACCTTCAGATCTCGATCGCTTCGCCAACGGCTACGTCGAGGCGCGAGGAGTGTGGGTAAGCGAGGGAGCTGTCGCGGTCCGGGACATCGTTCCGGTAGCTGAGGATGCCGCAGTCCTTGCGCCGCCGCCGTCGTTGGGTACGCGGGCTCTTCTCTCTTTACCCTCTGCTGCTGGCAGCCGGGCTGGGATCGATTTCCACCTCGCTCGGTCGGTCGCTGGAGAGCTGGTCGAGAAAGAAGCAGCACTGCATTTCGTCGTGGTGGACGACGCCGAGCATTTCGCAGTCGTTGTCGCGGCCACTGATGTCGAGCGCGTTGAGGCTGAGCTGAGGCCGCTTCTGGGCCCTTACCTATTCGCTGTCCACTCGCAGAACACCCCGGCCATGCTCCGACGCGCGGACGAGATTCTCGCCAACGAGGGCCGGGGCAACAACCTCCTTCTGGCAGGAGAGGCGATGAGTCCGAATGGTGACTACCGCGTCGTCGGCATCGTCAAACACTGGACATCGGCGCTGAGTACGGCGCCTGCAAGCGCGCTCGAGGTGCGGGCGTGGATCCACCCATATGAATCAACGGAGATCTCATGAACAAGAAGATGGCAGCGCTTGCGGTGCCAGCAGCCGCAATGCTGGGAATCGCTTTGCTGGCAAGTCCCAGCTATGCCGCCACCGGTGGCGGTGCTGAGTTCCTCGCCGCGCACGATCGCCCGGTACGCGAGTCCCAAGCGGTTCATCTGGGCGGGGGTGATCTTGGTGGGGTAGATGAGGTGGGCGTCGACCTCGAGTAGTGCGAAGAGTTCGGCAAGTGACGTGTAGCGCTCGAGCAGGTCGGAGAGTCCGTCTAGGAAGGAGCTCTCCGCGCTCTCCGGCCGGAGTTGCTCGGTGCCGAACCAGAGCTTCTCGCGGTTGGCGAGGGCAGTAAAGAAGTGCATTGCCTTGATGAGTTCCGGGAGTGTATCGCTGGTCGCGAGGTCCAACTCCGACGACAGACGCTTTCCGTTCTCAATCGTGAGCATGATGTGTTCGCCGAGTCGGATCTGGACGGTCGTGTCATCTATCTTTCTCGCGTAGACCGTGTCGTATCGGACGTCTCCGCATGAGACGGCGAAGCCTGCCTCGTGTTCGACGTAGCTGGCGGGCACGATTGAGAGATCGATGTCTGCATGGACCCGGAGATCTCCTGACCGGATGATCACGGCATAGTCCTGCGTGTCGAGAGAGAGCGTGGCGGGACGTGACAGATCGAGCCCGTCGATCGACATGATCTCAATCTCCGCGTCGCCGTGCAGGAGAGACGGGTCAAACCCCTGACGGACGTCCTGCTTGCTCGTCTCGAACGCGAATGCCACCATTCGGTCCAACCGCGCGGGATCTTCACAGACGTCGAGCTTGACGCTGAGGGACTTCTGACCCGGTGACATCTTGTTGATCATCCGGTTCAGGACGTACGGGATGAGCGTCCGTGCGAACACTCGTTCCTGCCCTGTTTCGGGATGCACCAGCACGCAGAAGTAGACCCCGCCCCCGTTATCACGAAAGAACTGCAGGACCTCAGTCTCGATCGGATACGGGATGCTCTTCGCGGCGAATCGCTTCTTGTTCTGGTGAGATTTGCCCTTGACCTGCACGGCCACGCGCCCGATGATGTCTGACCTCTTGGAGCTTCCCGCGACACGATAACGGTCGATGAAACCATCGGTGATCGGAGTCCGATCCCCTTCTTTGATCTCCCCTCGGAGCTGAGAACACGAATCGAGGAGGTGTTGGACCGCCCGCACCGCGCTTCCCTCGATATCCCGCACGCCACCAGTGTGGCGCAAATTGGGCGGCTATCGGATCAACTCGTGAGCACTAGGCGTGGCGGGGATCCTCCTGCACTCGACGGAGTGCTGCTGAGCGACTGAGTTCGCGTGATTAGGTCAACGAGTCGTTGACCTAACTATCGATTCTCGCCTCGAGTGAGCTCGTCAGCGAAGGCCCGAGTGATTGCGCTCTCGTCGGGGAGAGCTTTTTGGGCTTCCTCGGTCAGTTCGTATCGACTCACTGCAACCGGCTGCGTCGTTGATGCGAGGGCGTATCGGACGACGGTGTCGTTCTTTCCTGCGACGAGCAAGATGCCGACTGTCGGCTGATGCTTCTCCGCAATGCGGAATCGGTCATCGACGGCCGCGACGTAGAAACCAAGTTGGCCGGCATCACGCGGATCAAACTTCGTGGTCTTCAGTTCGATGACGACATACCGGAGATGCTCGATGTGGAAGAAGAGCAGGTCGATGTAGAAGTCGTCGCCGTCGATGTCCAGATGTACCTGGCGACCGACGAAGGCGAATCCGGGGCCGAGCTCGTGCATGGTGTCGAGGATTCGGTCGACCATGCGTTGCTCGAGCTCGCGCTCCGTGGCGTCGCCGTCGATCGCGAGGAACTGCAGCGCATACGGATCCTTCGTGATCTCTTGCGCTTGGTCCGAATCTCCTTGGTCGAGAGCGCCGGCGAAGTTGCTCGGCGCTGCGGCTTCCCGTTCGTGAAGTCGTGTGCTGATCTGGTGAGCGAGCACCGGACGGCTCCACCCATGGAAGGCGGACTTGCCCGCGTACCAGTCGCGAAGCTCCTGATCGTCGAGTTTCGTGATTAGGTCAATGACCTGCCCCCAGGGCAATTGGTCAACGGGTCGTTGACCAATTGGATCCGGCACCGTCCATGCGGCGGCAAAGCGCCGCATGTACTTGAGGTTGGTGATCGAGAAGCCTGTCATCCCCGGGAACTCCCGGCGGAGGTCGGCTGCGAGCCGAGTGAGGACGCCGTCGCCCCAGGAAGCGTCTTCCTGGCGATCAAGGATCGTGCGACCTATCTGCCACCACAGTCGCAGGAGCTCGCTGTTGGCCTTCCGCTGGACTCGAAGGCGAGCCGCATGAACGTGACGCTTCAACTCCTCGAGGGTGCCGCGTAGTCGTCTGGGACGAGGTCGCTCATGAATCTCACAGTAGCGCGATTACCCCCTGGCCCATCGGTTGAGCGGGGGAGGGAGGCGCAGAGAAGTAGCTGCTCGAACTTGCCGCAGGGGTGGTGTGTTGAACGCCGAAACGGGATGGACAGTCCCGCGGGAAGCGGTCACGACACCTGGAGGGTTCATGTACGAACCGAACCTCGTTGCAGTCGTTCTCGACAGCAACCGTCTATTCTGCGAGACCGTCATCGCGATCAATGGCGCGATCGCGGCAACCATTCTTCTTGTGCGTCAGATCCGAAAGGGGGCGGAGGACTCGACTCATCCGCACACTTTGGAGTGACGCGGCTAGCAGTGACTGGGAGGCGACGAGTGTCGTCTCCCAGCCACTGCTTCGCTGCGACGGCCAGTCGAACAGTGTCGGCTGATCGGGGCCGGCGCCGGCGATCACCGCGGCGATCGGGCATCGGAAGGATCATGATCACCGTGTCTCGCGTCGAGGCTGTTCGTAAGGGGATCGGTTCGTGAAACGCTTCCCTCGGCCCGTCTCACGAGCTCATCACGCAGTGGTTGGCGTCTCAGATGGGGTGTTCGCAAGACATTCCGGTAGAGGGTGCCTAAGTGAGTTGCCGGTGGCGGGCGTCGAGAAGTCAGCACCGTCTGGCGCCGCCCCGCGACCTGGCAATATGCCGGTCGTCGCGCCAGACGGGCCCCGACACCGAACGCGCGGGTAGTCTCGGAACATGTCGGGGAGAGGGAAGCTGCGATGACGGCCGTGCCGGTCGTGATCGGCGTGCGCTCGCCGAATCCCGTGATCGCAGCTGGTACCGCGCCCGCATCGCGGGGCCTCGTCGACACTCACGGACGCGTGCACCGCGATCTGCGCATCTCGCTGACCGATCGCTGCTCGCTGCGCTGCACGTACTGCATGCCCGAGCAGGGCAACGAATGGCTCGCGCGCACCAGCATCCTGTCGACCGACGAGATCGTCGAGGTGGCGCAGGTCGCCGCGTCCCTCGGCATCCGCACCTTCCGTCTCACGGGCGGCGAGCCGCTGCTGCGTGCCGACATCGTCGACGTGGTGCGCCGCGTTGCTGCGATCGAGGGCGAGGACGGCCCTGTCGAGGTCGCGATGACCACGAACGGCATCACGCTCGCGAAGCACCTGCCTGCGCTGATCGACGCCGGACTCACGCGCCTGAACATCAGCATCGACACGGTCGATCGACAGCGTTTCGCCGACCTCACTCGGCGCGACCGCATCGACGACGTGTTCGAGGGCATCGCGGCAGCGGCGGCATCCGAGCTGCGTCCGCTCAAGCTCAACACCGTCGCGATGCGCGGTGTGAACGACGATGAGCTTCCCGAGCTGGTGGCGTTCGCGATGGAGGTCGGTGCGCAGCTGCGCTTCATCGAGCAGATGCCGCTCGACGCCGGGCACACGTGGGATCGCGACTCGATGGTCACGCGCGAGGAGATCCTCGAGAAGCTCGGCGCGCGGTGGACCCTCGAGCCCGTTCCCGGACGCGGCGGAGCACCGGCCGAGAAGTGGCGCATCGACGGCGGCCCGCACGAGGTCGGTGTGATCGCCTCGGTCACCGCACCCTTCTGCGGCGCGTGCGACCGGCTGCGCCTGACGGCCGACGGGCAGCTGCGCAACTGCCTGTTCTCCAATGCCGAATACGACCTGATCGGGGTGCTGCGCGGCGACGGAGCATCCGAGTCCGATCGGCGTGCCAGCGGGATCGCCGACATGCTGCGCTCATGTGTGCACGGCAAGCTGCCGGGGCACGCGATCAACGACCCGTCATTCCTGCAGCCCGCCCGAGGCATGAACGCGATCGGCGGCTGAGCCAGCGCCGCTTCGCGTTCACAATTCAGCAGAGAACGTGCGTTCCGCGCGTCCAGAGCGCGGATCCGGCGCAGTTCCGGATGTTCATGCGGAATTGTGAACGGCGAGGACGCCGCCTCAGCCGAGGAACTCGCGCGCCGCCGCCGACAGCGCTGTGACGCCGACCTCGATGGTCGGATGGATCACGGGTGCGAAGAACGGCGAGTGGTTCGTGGGGATGTCCTTGTCGAGCGTCCCGGCCGCCGCGGACTCCGCGAACTTCGCGGAGTCGATCCCGCCCCAGAACCAGAACACCAGGGGCGCGCCGGTGTCGCGGGCGAACCACGAGACGTCCTCGCTGCCGGTGAACATTCCGGGATCGATGACCGCACTCTCACCGAGCGCGCGCTGCAGCGCCGACGTGACGCGTGCCGTGGCATCCGCATCGTTGATCGTCGGCGGCAGGGTGTGGTCGGTGCGGATCTCGGGCTCGCGCTCGGCTCCTGATGCGGCGGCCTCGGCGCGCACGATGCGCTCGACGCTCGCGAGCACCTTGTCGCGCATCTCGTCGTTCGGGTAGCGCAGGCTGAGCTCGAGCTTCGCCTCGGCCGGGATGATGTTGTTCTTGAGTCCTGCATGGATCGAGCCCACCGTCACGACGGCGACGTCGCGGGGGTCGACCTCGCGCGAGGTGATGGTCTGCAGCCGCATGACGGTCGCCGCCGCCATGACCACGGGGTCGATGGTCGAGTGCGGGCGCGAGCCGTGTCCGCCGCGTCCGTGCAGCACGACGGTCAGGCCGTCGGACGCCGCCATCTGCGTGCCGGGGCGCACGCCGATCGTGCCCGCGGGCAGGGGAGTGACGTGCTGACCGAGCACGACGTCGGGGTGCGGCACGAGGTCGCGGAGGCCGGCGTCGAGCATGGCGCGGGATCCGGCGCCGTACTCCTCGGCGGGCTGGATCAGCACGACGACGGTCCCCGACCAGTCGGCCTTCTCGGCGACGAGCTTCTCGACGGCGCCGATCATGGCGGTGACGTGCATGTCGTGACCGCAGGCGTGCATCACGGGCACGGTGTTGCCGGCGGGATCGACGCCGGTCGCGGTGCTGGCGTAGGCGAGGCCCGTCTCCTCGCCCACGGGCAGGGCATCCATGTCGGCGCGTGCCCAGACGACCGGACCCTCGCCGTTGCGCAGGATGCCGACCACGCCGGTGACGCCGATGCCCTCGTGCACCTCGAGGCCGAGATCCCGCAGGTGACCGGCGGCGATGCCGGCGGTGCGCGTCTCCTGGAACGACAGTTCAGGGTGCTGGTGCAGGTCTGTGTAGAGCGCTTCGAGGTCGATCGTCATGGCCCCGAGCCTAGTCGCGGTGGTACGACTCCAGTGTGGGACCGGGGTGCAGAACGCCGTTGACGATCGAGCGGATCGCGAACTCGCTGGCCTCGCCCAGGTCGACGACATCCCGGTGCAGCAGCCACTGCAGCTGCAGCCCGTCCATCACGGCGAGGATGCCGGCCGCGGCGGCGGCCACGGTGTCGGGCTCTGTCACACCCTCCTGGGCGCACAGCAGGTGGAAGGCGTCGGTCACCTCGCGCCGCAGGGTCGTGTAGCGCTCTTCGAAGTACTCGCGGCCGGGGTGGTTGTCGGTCACCGATTCCGACGACAGCACGGTGTAGGCCTGCACGATGCCGGGGCGGAGCTCGTTCGCGACTGCCGTGCGCACCAGGTGCAGGAAGAGCTCCGGCCCGCCGGGGATGTGCTTCTCCGCGAGCTCTGCGACATCTGCCTGGTCACGGTAGGCGAGCACCTCGAGCAGCAGCTTCTGCTTCGAGCCGAAGTGGTGCAGCACGCCGGCGTGGGTGATGCCCACCTGCTCGGCGACGTCGGCGAGGGTGCCGTTCGTCGACCCCTTGTTGCCGAAGATCTCGACGGCGGCTTTGAGGATCTGCTCGCGCTTCTCGCGGGTGGCAGGCCGGACGGACGTGTGGGCGACAGCATCCTTCGACATGGTCCATCCTCTTCTGCACCGAATCCTGCACTGGATCGTACTTGCCAACTCTACTTACTGGCGGGTAACCTCGCACCAGCTTACTTTCTCGCCAGTAAGCGAATGAGGTCGGATGCCCGCGCACCGACACAGCCACACAGCACAACGACCCGTGCCCAAGGAGAAGCAATGAAGCTCAGAAAGTCCATGATCGCCGTCGCGGCGATCTCCGCACTCGGCGTCTCGGCCCTCGCCGGCTGCGCAGCCGGCGGATCGAACGATGGAGACAGCGGCGCCGGTGGTGCGGCCCTGACGATCGCCAAGCCCGACGGTGCGATCACCACCGAGTCGAACAACCCCTACGTCGGCGACTCGTCGGCCTCGAAGTACGGCTACGGCAAGGTCATCTTCGAGACCCTCGGCCTCGTCAACCAGACCGGCGACCGCGAGGTCACGCCCTGGCTCGCCGAGAGCATCGAATGGAACGACGACTACACGGCCCTCACCGTCGTGCCCCGCAAGGACGTCACCTGGAGCGACGGCGAGCCCTTCACCGCCGACGACATCGTCTTCACCTACGAGCTCGTCTCGACCCCGGCACTCGACACCGCGGGCCTCAAGTTCGAGGGCGCGACCGTCGACGGCGACGCCGTGACCCTGAACTTCGGGGAATCGAAGTACGTGAACCAGGCCCGTGTGCTGCACGTGCCGATCGTGCCCAAGCACATCTGGGAGAACCTCGACGAGCCGGCCACCGACCCCGTCAAGGGCGATGACCTGGTCGGCACCGGCCCCTACGCGCTCTCGAACTGGTCGACCGAGTCGGTCACCCTCGAGGCACGAGACGACTACTGGGCAGGCGACCTCGCTGTTCCCGAGCTGCACTACGTCTCCTACGGCGACAACACCGCTCTCACCACCGCACTCGCTCAGGGTGAGGCCGACTGGGCGCAGGCGTTCATCCCGCAGATCCAGGAGCAGTTCCTCGACGCCGACCCCGAGCACAACAAGTACTTCGTCGCGCCGACCACAGGCTCTGCGACGCTGTTCATGAACCTGCAGCAGAAGCCGTTCGACGATGTCGCGTTCCGCCAGGCGCTCGCCTGGGTCATCGATCGCGACGCGTACGTCGACATCGCCCGCGAGGGTGCGAGCGAGCCGGTCTGGTCGGTCACCGGACTCTCATCGATCCTCGACGACGAGATCCAGCCCGAGTTCCAGGGCCAGGAGTACTCGGTGGATGCCGAGAAGGCACGCGACCTGCTCGAGAGCGCCGGCTACACCTGGAAGGACGACGCGCTGATGGACCCCGACGGCACGCCCGTCTCGTTCACGCTCTCGGTGCCCTCGGGCTGGAGCGACTGGAACACCGCGCAGGAGCTCATCGCCGAGGACATCTCCGAGTCGATCGGCGCCGAGGTCAAGATCGACATGCCCGACTGGGGCGGCTGGGCAGGACCCCGCGACGACGGCTCGTTCTCGGCCATCATCCACTGGCTCGAAGACAGCGGCACGGCCTACGGCCTCTACACGTCGACGATGGACCCGCGCTGGATCTCGCCCGAAGGCATCGCCGGTTTCAACTTCGGACGCTTCGAAGACCCCGCGGCGACCGAGGCGCTGAACACCTATGCCAACGCCTCGTCGGATGAGGAGCGCACCACGGCCATCACGACGCTCGAGCAGATCTTCGTCGAGCAGGTCCCGGCGATCCCGCTCGGCGCGCACCCGCTGCTCGGCCAGTACAACACCCGCAACTACGTCGGGTGGCCTTCGGAGGAGGACCCGTACGCCTCGGGCGACCCGACGCAGCAGAACATCGTGCAGATCCTCACGAAGCTGACGCCGGCCGAGTAAGCAGTCCGCGGAAGGGCGGATGCGGCAGCATCCGCCCTTCCCACCGACCACCCGACCGACGAAGGACACCTCATGTCAGAACCCCTGCTCACCGTGCGCGACTTCTCCGTCGTGTACGACGTCGACCCACCCGTCGAGGCGGTGAAGAACGTGACGCTCGAACTGCAGCGAGGAGAGATCCTCGGTCTCGCGGGAGAGAGCGGATGCGGCAAGACCACCCTCGCGTACGGCGTGCAGCGCCTGCTGCGAGCGCCGGCCGTGATCGCGGGCGGCAGCGTGACGTTCCACGATGCATCCGGCGTCGATGTCGACATCAACGCGCTCGACGTCGATGCCATGCAGAAGTTCCGCTGGGACAAGGTGTCGATGGTGTTCCAGGGCGCGATGAACGCACTCAATCCGGTGGCGACGATCGGCTCGCAGCTCGAGGACGTGTTCGAGATCCACCGCCCCGGCATGAATCGCAAGCAGCGCCGGGCCGAGGCCGAGGAGCTGCTCGAGATCGTCAAGGTCGGCCGTCAGCGCACGCGCTCGTTCCCGCACGAGCTGTCCGGCGGCATGCGTCAGCGCGTCATGATCGCGATGGCCCTGGCGCTGCGCCCGCAGCTGATGGTGATGGACGAGCCGACCACGGCGCTCGACGTACTGGTGCAGCGCGAGATCCTCAAGCAGATCTCGCAGCTGCGACACGAGTTCGGCTTCTCGGTCATCTTCATCACGCACGATCTGCCGCTGCTGCTCGAGATCAGCGACCGCATCGCGATCATGCGCGAGGGCGAGATCGTCGAGCTCGCCTCCGCCGAGCAGATCTGGACGAACCCGCAGAACGACTACACGAAGACCCTGCTGTCGTCGTTCCCCCGTCTCACCGGTGCGAGAGGAGTGCTGACCCGATGACCACTCTGGAGTTCGCCGATGTCACCAAGGTCTACAACGTCAGAGGAGCCGGTCAGCTCAAGGCTCTCGACAACGTCAGCTTCACGCTGAACTCCGGCCAGACCATCGGTCTCGTCGGGCAGTCGGGCAGCGGCAAATCGACCATCGCGAAGATCCTCACCCAGCTCGAGACGCCGACATCGGGCGAGGTGCGGCTCGACGGGGCGCCCATTCCCCGGCGCGGCAAGGGCCTGCGGAAGTACCGCCAGCAGCTGCGCATGGTCTTCCAGGATCCGTTCGCCTCGCTCAACCCGTACCACTCGATCAGATACCACCTCGAGCGGCCGATCCGGCTCGACGACGTGGTGCCCAAGAACGAGACCGAGGCCGAGGTGCGCCGGCTGCTCGAGCGAGTGCGCCTCGACGCGGATGCCGTGATCGACCGCCGCCCGCACGAGCTGTCGGGCGGTCAGCGTCAGCGCGTGGCCATCGCCCGCGCGCTCGCGTCCCGGCCGTCCCTGCTCGTCGCCGACGAGCCCGTGTCGATGCTCGACGTGTCGATCCGCCTCGGGGTGCTGAACCTGCTCGCCGATCTGCAGCGGGAAGAGGGCCTCGGAGTGCTCTACATCACCCACGACCTCGCGACCGCGCGGCACTTCAGCGACAAGATCATGGTGCTCAACCAGGGTCGCGTCGTCGAGTACGGCGATGCCGACGACGTCATCCTCAACCCGCAGGACCCTTACACGCGCGAGCTGCGGGCGGCGTCTCCCGACCCCGACAAGCACTTCGCGACGACCGGCTCGCACGGAGGTGCACTGTGACCACCGCATCCCCCCAGCTCCCGCTCGCCGAGGACGACGACCGTGATGCACTCGAGGTCGGCACCACCGCGACCACCGCGCAGAAGGGGAGGAAGCTCGTGCCCTGGCGGTTCTTCGCCGGACGCGCCGGGTTCTACCTGTTCACCCTGTGGGCGGCCATCACGATCAACTTCTTCCTGCCCCGGTTCATGAAGGGCGACGCGGTCAGCTCGTACCTCGCGCGCAATCGCAACGTCAGCCCCGAGGCGGCGGACTCGCTGCGCGTCCTGCTCGGCATCGACACCGACAAGTCGATGTGGCAGCAGTATCTCGACTACTGGGCGATGCTGTTCCGCGGCGATCTCGGCATCTCCACGCTGCACGGTCTGCGACCCGTGACCGAGGTGCTGGCATCCGCCCTCCCGTGGACGCTCGGCCTGGTCGGGATCGCGACGATCATCTCGTTCGCGCTCGGCACGGTGGGCGGCGCGATCGTCGGCTGGAAGCGCGGCAGCAAGCTCGACGCGCTCATCCCGATCACGACGTTCTTCAACACCATCCCGTACTTCTGGCTGGGACTCATCGCGATCGCGATCTTCTCGTCGACGCTCAAGTGGTTCCCGTCGTCGCACGCCTACGACAAGGGCCAGTCACCCGAGTGGAGCCTCGACTTCATCGGCCAGGTGATCATGCACGGCACCCTGCCGGCGGTCACGATCATCATCGCGTCGCTCGGCGGATGGATGCTGGGCATGCGCAACATGATGCTCACGGTGCTCGACGAGGACTACATCACGGTCGCGCAGGCGAAGGGCATGCCGAACAAGCGCGTTCTGTGGGCGTACGCCGCCCGCAATGCCGTGCTGCCGCAGATCCAGAGCTTCGCGCTGTCGATCGGGTTCATCGTGGGCGGCACGATCGTCATGGAGATGGTCTTCAGCTACCCGGGCGTCGGCAAGCTGCTGCTCGACGCCACCAATGCGAAGGACTTCGCCCTCATGCAGGGTGTGTTCCTGGTGATCACACTGTCGGTGCTGGTCGCCAACATCCTCGCCGACATCGTCTACGCATACCTCGACCCGCGCACGCGCCAGACGGAGGCCTGACATGAGCGTTCCCACCTCGACCGACACCGCGGCCCCGGACGGCAGCACGATCCCCACCGGAATGCCCGAGACCGCGACGTTCCGCACTGCAAGCGGTGCGACGCCCCCGCGCAAGACCTTCTGGTCGCAGCTCGCGCAGTCCTTCGCGATGTTCCGCAACCCCAAGTCGATCACGGGCCTGATCATCCTCGGGGTGTTCGTGCTGATCGCGATCTTCGCTCCATTGCTCGCACCCTACGGCCCCACGCAGAAGGACCGCACGGCACTGCGTCAGCCGCCGTCGCTCGATCACTGGCTCGGCACCACCCACATGGGCGAGGACGTGCTCAGCCAGCTCATCTTCGGCACGCGCGGCGTGGTCGTGGTCGGCTTCCTCTCGGCCATCATCGCCACGATCATCGCCATCACGATCGGCGTCATCGCCGGATACGTGCGCGGTTGGAAGAGCGAGTCGCTCTCGGCGCTCACCAACGTGTTCCTGGTGATCCCCGGAATCCCGCTGATCATCATCGTCGCCTCGCAGTTCGAGAACCCGCCGCTCATCGTGATCGCCGCGGTGCTCGGGCTCACGGGGTGGGCGTGGGGTGCGCGCGTCCTGCGCGCGCAGACCATGTCGCTGCGCAACCGCGACTTCATCCAGGCCGCCCGCGCCAACGGCGAACCGCTGCACCGCATCATCACGGTCGAGATGCTGCCGAACCTCATGGCGCTGATCGCGTCGAGCTTCGTCGGCACGGTCACAGCGGCCATCCTCGGCCTCACGACCCTCGCCTTCATCGGGGTGATCCCGGTGAGCAACCTCAACTGGGGAACGATCCTGTTCTGGGCGCAGCAGAACGGCGCCTTCCCTCGGCTGTGGTGGTGGTACGTGCCGGCGGGCCTCTGCATCGCGATCATCGGCGTGGCCCTGTCGCTCATCAACTTCGGCATCGACGAGTACGTCAACCCGAGGCTGCGGTCGGCGGGTGAGCGCGCCCGCGCGATGAAGAAGAAGGGCCTCAATGTGAACGACCCGGTGACGGCGGTGCGCAGCGTTCCGATGACCGACTCGGGTACCGTGCAGAACGCCGCGGATGCCAAGACGACCCAGACACACGACACGAAGACACAGAACACGAAGTGATGACCTCTCAGACCCTGACCGAATCCCTGCCGTACCTCGACCCCGAACTGCCGATCGCCGCGCGCGTCGCCGACTTGCTCGACCGCATGACGGTCGAGGAGAAGGTCGGGCAGATGCTGCAGCTCGACGCCCGCGACGACCTCGACGACCACGTCCTCGGTAAGCACGTCGGCTCGATCCTGCACACCTCGCCCGAGCGCATCCTGCGGGCGAACGAGCTGACCTCGCAGACGCGGTTGCGCATCCCGCTGCTCGTCGCCGAGGACTGCATCCACGGTCACTCGTTCTGGCCCGGCGCGACCATCTACCCGACCCAGCTCGGCATGGCTGCGACGTGGGATGCCGAGCTGGTCGAGAAGGTCGCCAGGGCGACCGCGGTCGAGGTCGCTGCGACCGGCATCCACTGGACGTTCTCGCCCGTGCTGTGCATCGCGCGCGACCTGCGCTGGGGCCGCATCGACGAGACGTTCGGCGAAGACCCTTTCCTCATCGGCGAACTCGCCTCGGCCATGGTGCGCGGCTATCAGGGCGACGGCCTCGACGACCCGACCGCCATTCTCGCGACGGCGAAGCACTTCGCCGGTTACTCCGAGACGCAGGGCGGACGCGATGCGAGCGAGGCCGACATCTCTCGACGCAAGCTGCGTTCGTGGTTCCTGCCGCCGTTCGAGCGGGTGGCCCGCGAGGGATGCCGCACGTTCATGCTCGGCTACCAGACCACCGACGGCGTGCCGATCACGGTCAACGACTGGCTGCTCAGCGACGTGCTGCGCGGTGAATGGGGCTATACCGGCACCCTCATCACCGACTGGGACAACGTCGGCCGCATGGTGTGGGAGCAGCACGTGCAGCCCGACTACGCGCACGCCTCGGCCGCTGCCGTCAGCGCCGGCAACGACATGGTCATGAACACCCCGGGCTTCTTCGAGGGGGCGCTCGAGGCGGTGTCGAACGGGCTGCTCGCGGAGGACGCCTTCGACGACGCCGTCGCCCGCATCCTCACCCTGAAGTTCGAGCTCGGACTGTTCGAAGACCCGCGGCTGCCGCAGGACGACCTGGATGCTGTGGTCGGCAGCGCCGCGCACACCGAGCTCAACCTCGAGACCGCGCGTCGCTCGATCGTGCTGCTCGAGAACGACGGGACTCTGCCGCTCGACGCCGCAGCACCCCTGAACGTCGCCGTGATCGGACCGCTCGCCGATGACGCGCAGACGCAGCTGGGCGACTGGGCGGGCGGCTCAGGTCAGGCCGGGTGGCTCGACGGGCAGCCGCGCGAGATGATCACGACGGTGCTCGACGGCCTCGCGGGCGTCGACGGATGGGCGGTCACGCATGCACGCGGCGCCGACATCCTCACGCTCGAGGACGACCCTCGGGGCGCGAAGTTCCCCGACGGGCAGCCCCGCCCCGCGGTCGTGGTGCCGGCGCCGGCTGACGACGTGCTCATCTCCGAAGCCGTCGCTGCCGCCGCGGCATCCGATGTCGTCGTCGCCGTCGTCGGCGACCGCATCGAGCTCGTCGGTGAGGGCCGCTCGACAGCGACGCTCGAACTGATCGGCGGACAGAATGCCCTGCTCGACGCGCTGATCGCGACGGGCACGCCCGTGGTGGTCGTGCTGCTCGCCTCGAAGCCGCTCGTGCTGCCCGCATCCGTGTCGCAGGCCGCGGCCGTCGTCTGGGCGGCGAACCCTGGCATGCAGGGCGGCCGCGCGCTCGCCGAGATCATCTCGGGTGCGGTCGAGCCCTCAGGCCGCCTGCCGATCTCGTTCGCGCGCCACGTCGGTCAGCAGCCCACCTACTACAACCAGATCCGCGGGCAGCACGGCGACCGCTATGCCGACCTCACGCAGTCTCCGGCCTGGGCGTTCGGTGAGGGGCTCTCGTACTCGACGGTGTCGTACGGCGACCTGTCGCTCGCATCGACGACGCTGGGTCGCGATGAGACGATCGTCGCCGAGGTGACGGTGACGAACGCCGGAGCGCGGCCGGTGCGCGAGACCGTGCAGGTCTATGTGCGCGACTCCGTCACGAGTGTGAGCTGGGCCGACCGGGAGCTCAAGGCCTACCGCCAGATCGAACTCGCGCCGGGGGAGTCGGCGCGAGTGCGCCTCGAGCTGGCGGTCGCGGAGTGCTCGATCGTGGATGCCGCCGGCAACCGACTCGTGGAGCCCGGCGCGTTCGAACTGCTCGTGGGCCCGAGCTCGCGCGACGAGGTGCTGCTGGCGACGCCGTTCACCGTCGTCTGAGCCCCGGGCGCCGCGCTCCGCCGACACCGAGACCGCACTGCTCGTGTGAGACCCGCGTTCTGCACACGGGTCTCACACGGAGATGTGGGTCTCACGCAGAGAGGTGGGTCTCGCACGGAGAGGTGGGTCTCATGCGGAGATGTGGGTCTCACGCGGAGATGCGGGTCTGCAGCGCCTGCGCGTCAGTCCTCGTCGCGCAGGCGCTGCGGGCCCGCGCCCTGGCTGCTGAGGGCGTCGTCCGGGTTGAGCAGGCCGCACGCCTTCATCGACAGGCAGCCGCAGCCGATGCATCCGGTGAGCTCGCGTTCGAGGCGCTCGATGCCTTCGCGACGCTTCTCGAGTTCCCGCTTCCACCGTCGCGACGCGCGTTGCCAGTCCTCGTGGCTCGGCGTCTGGGTCAGTGGCACGTCGGCGAATGCGTGCTGCACGTCGGCGAGGGGGATGCCGAGGCGCTTCGCCACGGTGATGAGCGAGACCCGTCGCAGCATGTGCCGGGCGTAGCGGCGCTGGTTGCCGGCGGTGCGGGTCGAGGCGATGAGGCCGAGACTCTCGTAGAAGTGCAGGGCCGAGGGGGCGACCCCGGTCCGCCTGCTCATCTCGCCGATCGTCAACGGCTCGTCAGGCCCATGCACGCTGCGGTCCGTGTCGCTGGCTGCGCTCATCCCGACCTCCTCGATTTGACCTCAAGTGTACTTGAGGTCATACGGTTGCAACCGTGACCCGAAAGGAGAACGCCACCCCATGACCTATGTGATCGCCCTTCCCTGCGTCGATGTCAAGGACCGTGCGTGCATCGACGAGTGCCCTGTTGACTGCATCTATGAGGGCGAGCGCTCGCTGTACATCCACCCGGACGAATGCGTCGACTGCGGTGCATGCGAACCCGTCTGCCCCGTCGAGGCGATCTACTACGAAGACGACTTGCCGGAAGAATGGCAGGACTACTACAAGGCCAACGTCGAGTTCTTCGACGAGATGGGATCCCCTGGTGGCGCTGCGAAGCTCGGCATCATCGAGCGCGACCACCCGATCATCTCCGCACTTCCGCCCCAGGAGGCACCCGAATGAGCAGTCAGCAGCATCCCGCAGCACCGGTCCCCTCGGAGGTCGGTGAAGGACTCAAGGCCGCTTTTCGCGCGCATCCGGCGGGAGTCGCGATCATCACGGCGATGACGCCCGCCGGCCCGGTCGGGCTCACGGCATCCAGCGTCGCGTCCGTCGCGGTCGACCCCGCCGCGATCGTGTTCTCGGTCACGCGGGCGACAGGCAGCGCAGGGTCGATCCTCTCGGCCGACACCTTCGTCGTGCACCTGATCGACGACGAGCACTCCGCGCTGGCGCAGAGCTTCGCCGTGAGCGGTGCTGACCGCTTCACCCCCGAGCAGGGGTGGAGCTCGCTGCCCACGGGCGAGCCGTATCTGCGCGAAGCCCGCGTGGCGATGCGCTGCCACCCGATGACGACCGTCGCCGTCGGCTCCTCGACCGTCGTGATCGCCGAGGTCGACGAGGTGCTTCTCGGCCAGCCCGGCCGCCCGCTCGTGTATCTCGATCGCCGATTCCACTCGCTGCCGAACGACCAGCACTGACACCCCATCGAAAGGAACAGCATGACCTCTGCATACACCCTTCCCGAGCTGCCGTACGACTACTCGGCTCTCGCCCCGCACATCTCGGGCAAGATCATGGAGCTGCACCACTCGAAGCACCACCAGGCCTACGTGACCGGCGCCAACACCGCCCTCGAGCAGCTGGCTGCGGCCCGCGACTCGGGTGACTTCGCCGCGGTGAACAAGCTCGAGAAGGACCTCGCGTTCAACCTCGGCGGACACATCAACCACTCGGTGTTCTGGGAGAACCTGTCGCCCGACGGTGGCGGCAACCCCGAGGGCGAGCTCGAGGCGGCACTGACCGACGCGTTCGGCTCGATCGACGCCTTCCGCGCGCACTTCACGGCGACCGCTCTCGGCGTGCAGGGCTCGGGTTGGGCAGTGCTCGCGTGGGACAGCGTCGGCGCTCGTCCTGTCATCTTCCAGCTGTTCGACCAGCAGGGCAACGCGCCGCTCGGCGTCACCCCGCTGCTGCAGCTCGACGTCTGGGAGCACGCCTACTACCTCGACTACCTCAACGTGCGCGCCGACTACGTCAAGGCGTTCTGGGAGCTCGTCAACTGGTCCGACGTGCAGCGTCGGTTCCAGGCCGTGCAGCAGAAGACGCAGGGTCTCATCGTCGCCCGCTGAGTCGCGTGCGCCCTCTGCGCGACCCGTCTTCGCGGGTTCCCTCGGGAGGAGATCACCACTCGGGAGGAGGATGTCACGGCATCCGTCCTCCCGAGGCGCAGTTCTCCTCCCGAGGCGCTGTCCTCCCGAGGCGCAGTTCTCCGCCAGAGAGGTCGAGATCAGGCGAGCAGCTCGCCCGCGAGCGCCTCGATGCGGCGACGGATGTCATCGCGGATCGGACGCACGGAGTCGATGCCCTGGCCGGCCGGGTCGTCGAGCTTCCAGTCCTCATACCGCTTGCCGGGGAAGAACGGGCAGGCGTCGCCGCATCCCATCGTGATGACGACATCGGATGCCTGCACGGCCTCGGTCGTGAGCACCTTGGGCTGCTCGGCGGTGATGTCGATGCCCAGCTCGCCCATCGCCTCGACCGCGATCGGGTTGATCTGGTCGGCGGGCATGGAGCCGGCGGAGCGCACCTCGATGCAGTCGCCGGCGAACTCGCGGAGGAAGCCCGCGGCCATCTGCGATCGTCCGGCGTTGTGCACGCACACGAAGAGGACGGAGGGCTTGGTGGTGGTCGTCATGATGTCTCCAGGGTAAGTGAGCGCGCGGTGTCGGGCGACGTCGACGGAATCCTGCCGATCTGGATCACGGTCGGTGCGGCGCAGCAGCTTCCGGCGTCCGCCTCGCCGAAGTCGCCGGATCCTCCGCAGACGCCGGTGTCGGGGAGGGCGAGTTCTCTGCGTGCCGCGGCCTCGTGGTCGCCGGCCAGGTGTGCGGCGACGCTGCGTGCCTGCTCGTACCCCGTCAGCGCGAGGAACGTCGGCGCGCGGCCGTACGACTTCGCGCCGATGATGAAGAGCCCGAGCTCCGGCTGTGCGAGCTCGCGTGCGCCGGTCGCCGACACCGAGCCGCACGAGTGGATGTTGGGGTCGATCTCTGCGGCGATGCCGGCGACGGCCTCGAGGGATGCGTCGAGGTCGATGCGCAGCTCCCGCAGGATGCCGGTGTCCGGACGGAACCCGGTGAGTGCGAACACCCGTCCGACGGCCGGCACCTCGCGTCCGTCTTCGGCGACGATCGTCATGCCGTCGCCGCCGGCGCGGAACTCCGCGACGCGGAATCCCGTGACCAGCTCGACCACCCCCGCGTCGATGACCTTGCGTGCGCGAGAGCCCAGTGCGGCGCGCTCCGGGAGCTCGTCGCCGTCGCCGCCCCCGAAGACGTTCGCGGCGCTGCCGCGGCGCAGCAGCCAGGTCACGCGGGTTCCCGGCGCCCGGCGAGCCAGCTCGCTCAGGCGCAGCACCGCGTGGGTGGCCGAATGGCCGGCGCCCACGACGACGACGTGCTCGCCCGCGAGCGCTGACACGTCGTCCGGGATGCGGTATGAGATGAGGTCGGATGCCGCCCGTTCGCCGACTGCGGGAAAGCCGTCGGCGCCTGCCGGATTCGGCATGCCCCACGTACCGCTCGCATCGACGACGGCACGGGCGAGGATGCGGGACTCGATTCCGTCGGCGTCGACGGTGTGCACGGCGAATGGCTGACTCCTGCGTCCTGCGTCGACGACCTTGTCGCGCCCCTGGCGGGCGACTCCCGTGACGGTCGTCTCGTAGCGCATCCGCTCGCCCAGGGCACCCGCGAGCGGTGCCAGGTAGTCGCTCACCCACTCCGCCCCGGTCGGGTATCCCGATGCGGGTGCGCTCCAGCCCGAGGGTTCGAGCAAGCGGCGCGCGGCAGCATCCGTCAGCTCGGGCCATGCCGAGAACAGGCGCACGTGGCCCCACTCGGAGACGGCGCTCGCAGGCTCTCGTCCCCGTTCGACGACCACGACGTCTTCTCCGCGTTCGACCAGTTGCGCCGCTGCGGCGAGGCCCTGTGGCCCCGCACCGATCACGACGACGGGCAGTTCAGACATCGCATCTCCTCAGATCGACAATCTTCGATATGAAGACTGTCGTTCATCTATCGATGAATGTCAATACGTGGCAGACTGAAGCGGTGAGCCTGCCGACCCCCATTGAAGCGAGCGCGTGCTGCGTGCCGCGCGTCACATCGTCGTTGACCGTCGATGACGCCGAGCGGGTCGCCCGCGTGTTCAAGGCCCTCGGCGATCCCACGCGTGTGCGCCTGCTGTCGCTCATCGCCGCCGGCGAGGGCGGGGAGGCGTGCATCTGCGATCTGACCGAGCCGGTCGGCCTCTCGCAGGGCACGGTGTCGCATCACATGAAGCTGCTCGCCGACGCTGGTCTCGTGACGCGGGAGCAGCGCGGCAAGTGGGCGTACTTCGCTCTCGATCGCGACGCCATGGATGCCGCGGCTGCAGCGCTCCGGCTGAGCTAGGCCAACGAGAGGAAGAGCTTCTCGAGCTCCGACATCGAGACCTCGCCCTGCGTGCCGTCGGTCGACTCACCGGGTTCGGCCAGGCAGTCCTTCATGGCCGTCGCGATGATCTGGAAGCCGGCCCGATCGAGGGCTGAGCTCACGGCGGAGAGCTGAGTGACGACCGTTCGGCAGTCGTCCTCGCGTTCGACCGCGCTGATCACTGCGGCGAGCTGCCCCTGGGCGCGCTTGAGTCGGTTGAGGATCTTCCGCTGCACATCGGGATCTGTGGTCGTCATGGGGCGCCTTCCGCTCGACTGGACAGTCTCCACTATACCCCCTAGGGTATTAATCGAGATACCCACCGGGGTATCCGGAGGAGAGGGATCATGTGCCGTTCGGTGACCTGCAGAACCTGCGGAAAGACGACCTGGGCCGGGTGCGGTCAGCACGTGGACTCCGTGCGGCGCACGGTTCCCGCCTCGCAGTGGTGCTCGGGCCACGAGAAGACAGAGAGCAAGAGCGGCTTCTTCTCGAGTCTGTTCCGGCGATGATCGTGACTGAGGCGCTGAAGGTCGTCATCGTGGGCGGGGTCGCCGGAGGGATGTCGGCCGCCACGCGACTGCGTCGGCTCGACGAGCACGCGCACATCGTCGTGTTCGAGCGCGGACCCGAGGTCTCGTACGCCAACTGCGGGCTGCCGTACTTCGTCGGCGGAGTGATCGCGGATCGTGAATCGCTGCTGCTGCAGACACCCGAGTCGCTGCACCGTCGGTTCCGGCTCGATGTGCGGGTGCGACACGAGGTCGTGCGCATAGACACGGCCGGGCGCGAGATCGAGGTCATCGATCTGCAGACCGGTGAGAGGACGACCGAGACGTACGACCGGCTGATCCTCGCTGCCGGGGCCCGCCCACGCCGTGACGAGCCGACAGGCGGCGTCCTCGTTCGCAGCCTCCGCACCGTCGAGGACGCGGTCGTGATCGACGCCGCACTCTCGCGGCCCGGGGTGCCGGTCGTCGTCGTCGGCGGCGGATACACGGGCCTGGAGGCGGTCGAGAACCTCGTCGCGCGCGAGGCAGCGGTCACTCTGGTGCAGCGCGGGCGTCAGCTGCTGTCACCGCTCGATGCCGAGATGGCCGAGCCCGTGCTCGACGCGGTGCGTGCGCGTGGCGTCGACGTGCGGCTCGGAGTCGAGGTGGCCGCCGTGGGCGACGGCCTCGTCGAGCTCGACGACGGCACGAGCGTGGCCGCTGAGCTCATCGTCGACGCGTCGGGCGTGGTCCCCGAGGCACGTCTCGCCGCGGATGCCGGCATCGCGCTCGGCGAGACCGGAGGCATCCGTGTCGATGCGTCCTGTCGCACGAGTGACCCGTATGTCTTCGCCGTCGGCGACGGGGCGGAGAAGGCGGAGCTGATCGGAGCCGACCCGGCCCTCATCACGATGGCCGGTCTGGCCAACAGGCACGGGCGCATGGTCGCCGACATCATCGCCGGTCGCAGTGAGTCGGCGCGCGGCGCTCTCGGCACGGGCATCGTGGAGGTGTTCGGGCTGGTCGTCGCGAAGACCGGATGGAGCGAGAAGCAGCTGCGTGCCGCAGGACGAGACGTCCGTGTGGTGCATGTGCACCCCGGCTCGCACGCCGGCTACTACCCGGGCGCCGAGACGCTGTCGATCAAACTGCTCGCCGATCCGGCATCCGACCGCATCCTCGGCGCGCAGATCACCGGTCGCGACGGCGTCGACAAGCGCATCGACGTGATCGCCACGGCCATGCACGCGGGTCTCCCCGCCGCTGAACTCGCCCACCTCGAACTGGCGTACGCGCCGCAGTTCGGGTCGGCCAAGGACGCCGTCAACATCGTCGGGTACGTGGCCGAGAACAGCAGGAACGGCACGACCCCGTCGTTGCAGTGGCACGAACTCGCCGAGGCTGTGCGGCAGGGGGCTGCGCTCGTCGATGTGCGGTCGTCCGCGGAGTTCGCGGCCGGGGGCATCCCGGGAGCGATCAACATCCCGCTCGACGAGCTGAGGGACCGCCTGCACGAGTTGCCGCCGGGTCCGCTCGTCGTGCATTGCCAGGTCGGTCAGCGCGGGCATGTCGCGACGAGACTGCTCCTGCAGCACGGATTCGAGGTGCGCAATCTGGACGGCGGATACCGCACCTGGCAAGACGGTGCGAAGGCGGAATCCCGCTGGGTGTGAGCACCGCCTGCGGGTAGGCTCGAACAGTGCCCGCAACACTCATCGCTGCTTCGACGCGCGCTCCGCATGAGCTGCGTTCGGCGACCCCGATGCGCACGTCGATGCGGGTCGTGATGCACCCGGGCACGAACGGGTGGACCAGCGTCTGGGGCACACTCTCGCACGGTGAGATCGCGGGCTGCCCGCCGCCACGCGACTAGATCACGCCTCGATGGGGTGTGGTCTTCCGCGCCGTTCACCCCTTCTCTCGCGTGAGGTCTCTTCGTGTCCGCTTCTTCCACCCGTCCCCGTCTCCGCCTGGCTCCGCATGAGCTGTGGCGCGGCATCCGAAACAACGCCCGCAGCGACGTCCTCGGCGGTTCGCTCCTGCTCGCCGCCACCGTCGCTGCGCTGATCCTCGCCAACACGTCCGCGGTGTCGTGGTACGAGTCCGTGCGCGACTTCACCTTCGGCATCCCCGAACTGCACCTCGACCTCAGCGTCGGCGCCTGGGCGGCCGACGGCCTGCTGGCGATCTTCTTCTTCGTCGTCGGTCTCGAGCTGAAGGAGGAGTTCGTCACCGGCCGCCTGCGCGACCCGCGTCAGGCAGCGCTGCCGATCGCCGCGGCCGTCGGCGGGGTGACCGTCCCGGCCGTCATCTTCGCCGTGATCAACGCCGGCGACGGCGACGCCCTGCGCGGCTGGGCCATCCCGACCGCGACGGACATCGCCTTCGCCGTCGCCGTGATCGCCGTGGTCGGCAAGTTCCTGCCGCCCGCTCTGCGCGTGTTCCTGCTGACGCTCGCGATCATCGACGATCTGATCGCGATCACCATCATCGCCACGTTCTACACCGACACGATCAGCTTCCCGTGGCTCACGCTCGCGCTGCTTCCGCTCGCCGGATTCGCCTTCCTCGTGCAGAAGGGCGTCCGTGCGTGGTGGATCCTGCTGCCCCTCGCCGTGGCGGTCTGGGTCTGCATCCACGCTGCCGGCATCCACGCGACCGTCGCCGGCGTGCTGCTGGGCTTCGTCGTGCCCGTGGTGCCCACCGAGCGCGCACGCGTGCACCGAGGCGAGGATGCCGACGGCGAGCCGGTGTACGACGGCCTGGCCCCTCACTTCGCCGATCGGTGGGGCGTCGTGGCGACGCTGTTCGCGGTGCCGGTCTTCGCGTTCTTCGCGGCCGGAGTCACCATCGGCGGCGTCGAGGGACTGCGATCGGCACTCACCGATCCGATCGCGATCGGGATCATCGTCGGACTCGTCCTCGGCAAGCCGATCGGGATCCTCGCGACCACCTTCCTGCTCAGTCGCGTTCCGGCGCTGCGTCTCGACGAGACGCTGCGCTGGCCCGACCTGGCGGGCATGTCCTTCCTCGCAGGAATCGGGTTCACCGTCTCGCTGCTCGTCGGCGAGCTCGCCTACGGGTCGAGCTCGGTCGCCGACGAGCACGTCAAGATCGGCGTCCTGCTCGGGTCGCTCATCGCGGCGGTCATCGGCGGCGGCATCCTCGCGCAGCGGAATGCCGTGGCACGACGGACGCGACTCGAAGTCTGATCAGACAGGGGCTCGCGACAGATGAGTCGCGAGCCCCTGCGAGATCGGTGTCCGGCATTGCCTGCCGGCCTCTGAATCCGTTCAGCCGCGGCGCGAGCGCTGCTCGCCCTGCACCGGGATCGGGCCGGTGACGCTCAGCTCGTCCTCCCAGCACTGGATGCCGGTGACCTCGGGCATGCGCGCCCTGGTGAAGACGGGGTCGAGTCCCGCGCGGCGCTGATCGGAGTAGTCGCGCAGCAGCTTGAACGCGATGCCCGACAGCAGTGCGATGGCGACGAGGTTGACGACCGCCATCAGCCCCATGATGCCGTCGGCCGTGTTCCAGATGATGTCCGCCGAGGCGATCGAGCCGAGGAAGATGATGACGACGACGAGCACGCGGTAGGCGGTGAGGACCGAGGGCTTGCTGCTGATGAACTCGATGTTCGACTCGCCGTAGTAGTAGTTGCCGAGGATCGAACTGAACGCCAGCAGGAAGATGATGATGCTCAGGAGCACGTTCGACCACTCGCCGAGGTTGCCGACGATCGCGTTCTGAGTGAGGCCGATTCCCCGGGTCGCGTTCGCGAGGTCCGGCGTGGAGACGAGGATGATGAACGCGGTGATCGAGCACACGAGGAACGTGTCGAAGTAGACGCCGAGCGTCTGCACGAGTCCCTGCTTCACCGGGTGCGTCACGGCCGCGCTGGCCCCTGCGTTCGGGGCGGAACCGAGCCCGGCCTCATTCGAGAACATGCCGCGCTTGACACCCGTCATGATGATGGTTCCGAGCGCGGCGCCGACCACCTCGTTGAATCCGAACGCCTGGGTGTAGATCGAGGCGAAGACCTCGGGGAGACGCTCGAAGTTCATGCCGACGATCACGAGGCCGAGCAGCAGGTAGCCCAGTGCCATCGCCGGCACGACGGCCTGCGTGACGCTGGCGATGCGGCGGATGCCGCCGAAGACGACGAGGGCGGTCAGCACCGCGAGCACGGCGCCGATGACCCACGGGATCCATCCGATCTCGCCGCCGAAGCTCGACGAGATCGTCGCGCTGATCGTGTTCGCCTGCAGGGAGCTGAACGCGAACGGGAAGCAGATGATCAGGATCACCGCGAACAGGATGCCCATCCACCGGGCCTTGAGGCCGTGCTGCATGTAGTACGCGGGACCGCCGCGGAAGCCGTCCTTGTCGCGCACCTTGAATGCCTGGCCGAGCGTGGACTCGATGAAGCTCGAGGCCCCGCCGATGAACGCCATGGTCCACATCCAGAAGATCGCGCCCGGGCCGCCGATGGCGATCGCGGTGCCGACGCCTGCGATGTTGCCGACGCCGACGCGAGACGCCGCCGAGATGGTGAACGCCTGGAACGCCGAGACGGACTGCGGCTCGCCGTTCTCCTTGCGCGGGGTGCGATCGGTGAGAGTGCGAAACATCTCGGGGATCATCCGGAACTGCACGACACCCGACCGCGCCGTGAAGTAGAGGCCGAGGACCACGAGGATCGGCAGCACCACCCACGTCCAGAGTCCGTCGCCGGCGGAGAGCACGAAGTCGTTGAGCGCGTCCATTGGAACAGTATGGCGGGATGCCGGAGGGCGCCGTGGTATTTCGGTTCTAGACGAGTCGCGCGGTCGTTCCGCGGACGTTCAGCTCGTAGGGGAGCTCTGCGGGTATTCCGGTCGCCTCTCCGTCGGCGAGTCTGGCGAGCACGGCATCCGCCGCGCGCTCACCCTGGCCGAGAGGGAACTGGTCGACGGTGCTGAGTCGGAAGAACTCTCCGAGCTCATGGCCGTCGATGCCGACGATGGAGAGGTCGTCCGGCACGGCGAAGCCGAGGTCGCGGGCGGCGAGGATCGCGCCGATCGCCATCTCATCCGATGCCGCGAAGACGGCGGTGGGCCGGGGCCCCGGGCGCCCGAGCAGCTGCTTGGCCGCGCGGTATCCGCCCTCCACGGTGAAGTCAGCGGGTTCGAGGAACGCGGGATTCAAGGGGATGCCGGCCTTCGCCAGTGCCTTCTCGAACCCCAGGCGACGGTTCGTCGGGATGTGGAAGTCGATGTCGAACTCGGGGTTCGCCCCGATGTGGGCGATGTCGTGGTGCCCCAGGCCGATCAGATGCTCCGTGGCGAGCTGCGCGACGGCGACGTCATCGACGGTGAGCGTGTCGAGCTTGGGGTTCGGGCCGCCGATCGCGATCACCGGCAGGCCGAGGTCGAGCAGTTGCTGCGTCTCGTCGGCGTCGAGCTCGATCGACACCGCGATCACGGCGTCGACCCGCTGCCGCCGCAGGAACGTGTCGAACACGTGGCGGCGCACATCCTTGTCGGCGGTGATGTTGTAGAGAGTGATGTCGTAGCCCTCGCGCATCAGGGCGGACGACACCCCCGACAGCACCGTGCTGAAGAACCAGCGGTCGAGAAACGGCACCACCACGCCGATGTTGCGGGTGCGACCCGACGCCAGGCTCGAGGCGCGGGACGACACCACGTAGCCGAGTGCCGACGCCGCCTCCTGCACGCGCTGGCGGGCCGACTCCGACACGTGGCCACGGCCGCTCAGAGCGCGCGAGACCGTCGCGGTCGAGACGCCGGCGAGCCGGGCGACTTCATCGATGCTCGCCATGGAGTTCCTCTCTGAGCCGTTCCGGTCGCAGTTCGTGCCGCCGGCTGGTGCCGTGGGCGGCGCGAACTGCGACCGGAACGTGATGCGAAGTCACGCTGCGGTCGTGGTGTACCAGACCGCCGTGTCGACCGGAACTGCGCCGCCGTCGAACAGCTGGCTCTGCAGGATCACGAAAGCGCCGGCCGGCAGCGGGATCGGCTCGGTGCCCAGGTTCGCGAGCACGTGCACATCGCCGCGGCGGAATGCCACCGCATCGGCTCCTGCGTCCTCCCACACGAGTGAGCCGCTGCCGAAGCCGTACTCGCGGCGTCCGGCGAGCAGTCGCTTGTAGAGCGCGAGCGTCGAGGCGGGGTCGACCTCTTCGACGTCACGCGAGTACGAGGCCCAGTCAGCCGGCTGCGGCAGCCACGACGCGCCGGTGTCGTTGAAGCCGAAGGCCGGGGCATCCGCCTCCCAGGGCAGCGGCACGCGGCATCCGTCCCGTCCGTAGCGCTCGCCGTTCGTGCGGAACCAGGTCGGGTCCTGGCGGAAGGCGTCGGGGATCTCCATCGCCTCCGGCAGGCCGAGTTCCTCACCCTGGTACAGGTACGCCGACCCGGGCAGCGCGAGCATCACGGTCGTCGCCGCGCGGGCGCGGGCGAGCCCGATGGCGGTGTCGGGCTTGTGCGGGGTGTTCGGGCCGATGCCCTCACCCTGCGGGTTCTCGGCGGTGAGCGCGAGGCGCGAGGCGTGGCGCACGACATCGTGGTTCGACAGCACCCAGGTGCTCGGGGCACCCACTGCGCCGAACGCGTCGAGCGACTCGCGGATGACATCTCCCAGAGCCTTCGCGTCCCACTCGGTCATCAGGTACGGGAAGTTGAACGTCTGGTGCATCTCGTCGGGGCGCACCCACAGCGCGGTCTGCTTCAGCGTCGGCATCCATGCCTCGCCGCACAGTGCGCGGTCGCCGTCGTATTCGGCGAGCACCTTGTGCCAGTCGCGGTAGATGTCGTGCACGCCGTCCTGGCCCCAGTACGGCACGTTCGCCTCGCCGCCGCCCATCGAGTCGGCGTCGGCCGGCGGGGTGTAGTCGGGGAGCCCCTCGGCCTTGATCATGCCGTGAGCCACGTCGACGCGGAACCCGTCGACGCCACGGTCGAGCCAGAAGCGCAGGATCGAGCGGAACTCCTCGCGCACCTCTTCGTTGTTCCAGTCGAAGTCGGGCTGCGTCGGGTCGAAGATGTGCAGGTACCACTGGCCCGGCGTGCCGTCGGCCTCCGTGACGCGCTCCCACATGCCGCCGCCGAAGACGGACTCCCAGTTGTTCGGGGGGAGTTCGCCGTTCTCGCCCTTGCCGTCGCGGAAGATGTAGCGCGCGCGTTCGGGGCTGCCGGGGGCTGCCTTCAGCGCCTCCTGGAACCAGGCGTGCTGCGCGGACGAGTGGTTCGGGACGAGGTCGACGACCACGCGGATGCCGCGCGTGTGCGCCGCGTCGAGCATGGTGTCGAAGTCATCGAGCGTGCCGAAGAGCGGGTCGACGTCTCGGTAGTCGGCCACGTCATACCCTGCGTCGCGCTGCGGGCTCGTCATGAACGGGCTCAGCCAGATCGCGTCGACGCCGAGCTCCTTCAGGGAGTCGAGCCGGCTGGTGATGCCGGGCAGGTCGCCGATGCCGTCGCCAGAGGCGTCGGCGAACGAACGGGGGTAGATCTGGTAGATGACGGCGGTGCGCCACCACTCGGAACCGGGGGCTGCGATCTGCTCAAGCTGTGCCATGGCATCAGATTAGTGCAAACGCTTGCAGGTCTGCCACCATTGCGATCGAATCGATTCGAGAGAGCAGTATTCCGCGGCGGTCCACGGCGACTTGCAGCCCAAGAGTATGCTTCGGGCAACTGACGACTGGAGGCTGTCATGGTTCCCGAGATCAACTACTGGGCCGTCCTGCTCGCGACCGCGTCGAGCATGATCGTCGGCACGATCTGGTACTCCCCGAAGGTGTTCGGAACGCGCTGGTCGAAGCTCGCGAACGTCGACATGGACCGGCCGGGCTCGAGTGCGACGATGGCGATCATCACCACCGTGTTCGTGAGCTTCGCGACGGCCTGGGTGCTGGCCGGAGCATCCGCCATCGCCTGGCATTTCTACGACGGCTCGTTCTTCTGGGCCGCTGTCGTCACCGGTGTGCTGCTGTGGGCCGGATTCACGGCCGCCCGGTTCATCACCCACGATGCGTTCGAGGGGCGTCCGAACTCACTGACCGTCATGAACATCGCCCACGAGCTCGTCACGATCGTGGTCATGGCGCTGATCATCGGCGTCTGGCCGCCGGCGCTCGGCTAGCTCGTCGCGGGTCTCGGAGGTTCTCGGCGGGCGTGCCGGGGCGTCGGATGGCGTCGCGGGTGCCCCGCGCGCATCCCGGGCCGACACGCCGGCCAGGGCGAAAGACTAGACCTTCGGGCCTTCCGGGTGGACTTGCTGGTATGCCAGCATTTTGGTTGTGACCTTCTGGTCGCCGGCGGACCGATCTCTCGGGCCGCGGTTCTGACCGAGGGGGTCGTGATGTCGGGTTCGCCGCGCCGTTCCGCGCCATGGGTGGTCGCCGCCGCGCTCGTCGCCGCGGCGCTGGTCGCGGGCGCGACGACCGCAGCCTCCGGTGATGGCCCCGCCGAAGACCCCACGGCCGCGCCGGACCCCAGCCTCTCGGTCTCCCTCGCCTACGAGTTCCTCGACGCGCGCGTCGACGAGTTCTGCGACGGCGCCGGGCACTGCCTTCCTCGCAGCTACCAGGGCGGCTTCTTCACCGACCTCCCGACGTGGGACTTCACCCCGTCCTTCGTGTACGACGATGCTCTCGTCGTGATCGCGTACACCGCGCGCGGGCTTCCTGACGACATCCGCCGTGCGCAGGCCGTCGGCGACACGCTGCTCTTCGTGCAGGCCGGTGATCCGATCGGCGACGGTCGGGTTCGCACGTCGTACGAGCCGCACGGCATCCGTCAGGGGCGCATCGAGATCACCGGGCCCGGCACCTTCACCGGCAATCAGGCATGGACGGGCATGGCCCTCGCCCGGTTGTTCCACGCCACCGGCGAGCAGAAGTATCTCGACGGAGCGCTCCGGATCGCCGAATGGATCCAGACGAACACCGCCGACATGGAGCGTGCGCCATACGGCTACACCGGTGGCCAGCTCGAGAACGGCTCGTCGCTGGAATGGAAGTCGACCGAGCACAACACCGACATCGCGGGCTTCTTCACCCAGCTCTCCCAGCTCACGGGTGACTCGGTGTGGGCCGACCGGGCCGCCATCGCCGCGACCTTCGTGACGGCGATGCAGAGCGCTGACGGTCGTGTCGACACGGGCACGCTGCTGGACGGTTCGACGGTCAACACCCGCCCGATCCCGCTCGACGCGCAGACCTGGAGCTCGATCGCCACCGGTGACCCGCGGTACGACGTCTCGCTGGACTGGACGCTCGCCAATCTGATCGCCACCGACGGGCAGTACCAGGGGGCATCGATCAGCGATGCCGATGTGTCGAAGGTGTGGTTCGAGGGGTCGGGCCACCTGGCGCTCGCGCTCACGCTGCGCGACGCCGTCGGCGACGCCGACCGGGTGGAGTCGCTGCTGAGCAGCATCCGTCTTGCCCAGCGCGATGCCCCGAACGGCGATGGCAAGGGGATCGTCGCGACGTCGACCGACGGTCTCGACTCGGGCTTCGGCGATCTCTACTACGCCAGCCTGCACACCGGCGCGACGGCGTGGTACCTGCTCGCGGCCGCCGGGAACAACCCCTTCAGCCTTCCCGTCGACTGACCGCAGGCACGGACTTCCGTCGGCTCGGTTGCGTGGCCGAAACGCGTCCTCGGCTCGATGCGGGGTCAATAACGCATCCGATTCGGGCGATTCGGGTGCGAAACTGACCCCGGCTGCGTGCG
This sequence comes from Microbacterium sp. APC 3901, assembly GCF_030407765.1. Lineage (GTDB taxonomy): Bacteria > Actinomycetota > Actinomycetes > Actinomycetales > Microbacteriaceae > Microbacterium. The sequence goes on along the minus strand of NZ_JASDCU010000007.1, from coordinate 102,890 downwards.
GGCGTGCGGAAGTGACCCCGGCTGCGTGCGGGGTGCGCCGGGCGCGGTGCTTATGCGGCGACGCGGGCGACCGCGGCGACCGCGCTCGTGAAGAAGTCGAGTCCGTCGAGGCCTGAGCGCATGGCGGCCGAGGTGTCGGGACCGAAGCCGGCCTCGGTGGCGTGCTCGGGGTGCGGCATGAGCCCCACGACGTTGCCCGCCTCGTTGGTGAGTCCGGCGATGTCGCGCAGCGAGCCGTTGGGGTTGACGCCTGCATAGCGGAACGCCACGAGACCCTCGCCCTCGAGGCGGTCGAGCGTCTCTTCGTCGGCGATGTAGCCGCCGTCGGCGTTCTTCAGCGGGATCGTGATCTCCTGGCCCGTGCGGAAGCGGTTGGTCCACGCGGTGTCGGAGTTCTCGACGATGAGCTTCTGATCACGACGCACGAAGTGCTGGTGGTCGTTACGGATCAGACCGCCGGGCAGCAGATGTGCTTCGACGAGCATCTGGAAGCCGTTGCAGATGCCGAGGATCGGCATGCCCTTGGCGGCCGCGTCCTTGACTTCGCTCATGATCGGCGACAGCGCGGCGATCGCTCCGGCGCGCAGATAGTCGCCATAGCTGAAGCCACCCGGCAGCACGAGAGCATCGACGCCTTCGAGGTCGTGCGAGCCGTGCCAGAGGGCGACGGGCTCGGCGCCGGCGATGCGGACGGCGCGCTGCGCGTCGCGGTCGTCGAGCGAGCCGGGGAAGGTGATGACCCCGATACGCGTGGTCACTCGGCGACCTCGATGCCCACGACGTCTTCGATCACGGAGTTGGAGAGCACCTCGTCGGCGAGGCGACGGGCCTCGGCGAGGATCTCGTCGGTGACCTCGCCCTCGACGGTGAGCTCGAAGCGCTTGCCGATGCGGACATCGGTGAAGCCCTCGACGCCCAGACGGGAGAATGCGCCGGAGACGGCCTTCCCCTGCGGGTCGAGCAGTTCGGGCTTGGGCATGACGTCGACGACGATGGTGGGCATGAACGGCTCCGGAAGTCGCGGGCGGACGGGCGCCACCAGTCTACCGGCTCGAGACTCGCTCGATTCGCGTGGTGACGAGGCTCAGGCGTGGAAGACGGTGTGCAGGTCGCCGATGGCCTCGCGGCCGCCCAGCCCGTCGATCTCGAACAGCACCGAGATGCCGATGACGTGGCTGCCGAGGCGCTCCACGAGCTCGCGCCCGGCGGCGAGCGTGCCACCCGTGGCGAGCACGTCATCGATCAGCAGCACGCGCGACCCTGCGGGCAGGTCGTCGTGCATCTCGATCGTCGCGGTGCCGTATTCGAGGGCGTAATCGACGGATGCCGCGGGGCGGGGCAGCTTGCCGGCCTTGCGGATCGGGATGAGGCCCACGCCTGCGGCGATCGCGGCGGCCCCGGCGAGGATGAACCCTCGCGCCTCGATGCCCGCGACCACGTCGAACTGCCCCGCGAACGGCGCGATGATCGCGTCGGTCGTGGCCTGGAGGGCCTCGGCGTCGGCGAGCAGCGGGGTGATGTCCCGGAAGATGATCCCCTCTTCCGGGTAGTCCGGGATGCTGCGGATCAGCGATTCGGCGCGGACGAGGGCGGGGGAGAGTTCGGTGTCTGGCACCGGTCAAGGGTACGTCAACGCCGGGGGCTTGACTTCATGGGAGCGCTCCCATAGAGTCTCTCATCAATGCATGGGAGCGCTCCCACGAGAGCCCCGTGCATCGCCCCGAACACCACCAGCACCACCCACCACAAAGGAGTGAACTGTGAACACACGTGCCCGCAAGCGGATCCTGACGACAGCAGCCGTCGCATCCGTCTCCGCCCTGGCGCTCGCCGGCTGCGCCTCTTCCGACTCCGGAGACAGCGCCACCGGCGACGAGAAGGTCACGCTGACCGTCACCACGTTCGGCACCTTCGGATACGACGACCTCTACGACGAGTACGAGAAGGCGAACCCGAACGTCACGATCGAGGCGACCAACATCGACACCGGCGGAAACGCCCGCACCGACGCGTTCACGAAGATCGCCGCAGGCTCGGGTCTCAGCGACGTCGTCGCGATCGAAGAGGGCTGGCTCGGCGCCATCATGGACGTCTCCGACACCTTCGTCGACCTGCGCGACTACGGCATCGAAGACCGCAAGGCCGACTGGGTCGACTGGAAGTACGGACAGGCGACGGATGCCGAGGGCCGCGTGATCGGCTACGGCACCGACATCGGTCCGAGCGGCATCTGCTACAACGGCGCCGCCTTCGAGGCTGCGGGTCTGCCCAGCGATCGCGAGTCGGTCGCAGAGCTGCTCAACGGTGACTGGGAGAACTACTTCGCGGTGGGCGCCGAGTACACGGCGAAGACCGGCAAGGCCTGGTACGACCACTCCGGCTTCGTCTGGAACGCCATGGTGAACCAGCTCGACGAGGGGTACTACACCTCCGACGGCGAGCTGAACGTCGAGGACAACGCCGAGCTCAAGGAGCGCTTCGAACTGCTCGGCGCCGCGACCGAGGGCGGCCAGTCCGCCGCCCAGACCGCGTGGGACTGGAACGGCGGCAAGTCGTTCGTCGACGGCACCTTCGCCACGTTCGTCTGCCCCGGATGGATGCTCGGAGTCGTGCAGGGACAGGTCGAGGCCGGCGGCGGCGATGCTGCGACCGGCTGGGACTTCGCCGACGTGTTCCCCGGAGGAGCAGCCAACTGGGGTGGCGCCTTCCTGTCGATCCCCGAGAGCTCGCAGCACAAGGAAGCCGCGGCCGACCTGGCCGACTGGCTGACGCAGCCCGAGCAGCAGGTCAAGCAGTCCGCCGCCGCGGGCAACTTCCCCTCCACCGTCGAGGCGCAGGAGACGCTCTCTGCAGAGGCGACGCCGAACGCGTTCTTCAACGACGCGCCTACCGGCGCCATCCTCGCCGAGCGTGCGAAGGGCGTCGTGGCGCAGTTCAAGGGCGCCGATGACTCGGTGATCCAGGAGAACGTCTTCGGTCCGGCCCTCAGCGGCCTCGACCGCGGCGACACCGACACGCAGGGCGCCTGGGATGCCGCGGTCAAGCTCCTGAACGAGCTGGTCGACTGACCCTTCCACCGCATCCGCTCCGGTCGCAGTTCGTGCCGCGCAGCCCTCACGGGGGCGGCACGGGCTGCGACCGGAGCACCTCGGACGCCCGGACCAGGACCAAGGAAGAGCCATGACCCTCACGCATGAGCGCTCAGAGACGACGACCGCGTCGTCGAAGAACGCGAAGACCCCGAAGACGAATGCCGGCGGCCGGCGTCCCTGGCGGCACCGCCTCTCGCGGTTCGACCAGAACGCCTCCCCGTACTTCTACATCTCGCCGTTCTTCCTGCTGTTCGGGTTGGTCGGGTTCTTCCCGCTGCTCTACACGGTGTGGGTGGCCGTGCACGAGTGGGACCTGCTCAAGGGGCAGGGCGAGTTCATCGGCGCCGGGAACTTCGTCGAGATCCTCGGCGACGCGATGTTCTGGAACTCGATCGTCAACACCCTGAGCATCTTCCTGCTGTCCGCCATCCCGCAGCTCGCGGTGGCCCTGGTGATCGCCTACCTGCTCGACCGCGGCCTCCGAGCCCCGACCTTCTGGCGGATGAGCATCCTCATCCCGTTCGTCGTCACACCGGTCGCGGTCGCCATCATCTTCTCGAGCATCTTCAACGAGGCCGACGGTCTCGCCAACAACCTGTTGAACCTGATCGGCATCGCCGATCAGGAGTGGAAGCACGACACCGCGCTGTCGCACCTGGCGATCGCGGTGATGGTGAACTTCCGCTGGACCGGCTACAACGCCCTCATCCTGCTCGCCGCCATGCAGGCGGTGCCGCGAGACCTCTACGAGTCCGCCGCGCTCGACGGCGCTGGAGCGGCCCGTCGCTTCTTCTCGATCACGATCCCCACCATCCGCCCGACGCTGATCTTCGTGATCATCACGGCCACGATCGGCGGTCTGCAGATCTTCGCCGAGCCCCGTCTGTTCGACGTCTCGACCGCCGGCGGCATCGGCGGAAGCGACCGGCAGTTCCAGACGACCGTGCTGTTCCTCTGGGAGCTCGCCTTCTTCCGGCGAGACCTCGGCGAAGCATCCGCTGTGGCGATCCTGCTGTTCCTGCTCATCGTGGGCATCGGTGTGATCAACTTCCTGATCTCGAGGCGGATCTCGACAGGGGATGCCCCCAAGAACCGCGCTGCGCGCCGGCGCGAACGCACCGCCGCGACCGCCGCCGCGTCGGCCGCAGCCGCCGGCACGACGATCGCCACCACGACTGAGGAGAACGCGCGATGACCGCCACCCAGGCGCTGAGCGTCCCCGAGAAGATCCGCAGGCGCCGTGGCGCCGTCGGAGGGAATGCCGGAATCGGCAGCCGTCCCGGCTTCCTCACCTACGGCCTGCTCGCCGCATTCATCATCGGCAGCGTCTACCCGCTGTGGTGGTCGGTCGTCGTGGCGAGCGGCACGAACTCGACGCGCGGCGAGACACTGCCGCTGATCCCCGGTGGCAACTTCTTCACCAACGCCGCCAAGGTGTTCGATGCGATCCCGTTCTGGCTGGCGCTGGGGAACTCGTTCCTCATCTCGGGCATCATCACGATCTCGGTCGTGACGTTCTCGACCCTCGCCGGGTACGCGTTCGCCAAGCTGCGCTTCAAGGGCCGCGACGGGCTGATGATCTTCGTGATCGCGACCATGGCGATCCCGACGCAGCTCGGCATCATCCCCCTCTTCATGCTCATGCGCGAGCTCGGCTGGACGGGCTCGATCGGTGCGGTCATCGTGCCGACCCTGGTCACCGCCTTCGGCGTCTTCTTCATGCGCCAGTATCTGGTCGACGTGATCCCCGATGAACTGATCGAGGCCGCGCGCATGGACGGTGCGAACCAGTTCCGCACGTTCCTCACCGTCGGCCTCCCGGCGGCGCGGCCCGCCATGGCGATCCTCGGCCTGTTCACCTTCATGACGGCGTGGACCGACTACCTGTGGCCGCTGATCGTGCTCTCCCCGCAGAACCCGACTCTGCAGACGGCGCTCAGCCAGCTGCAGTCCGGTTACTACATCGACTACTCCATCGTGCTCGCCGGCGCGGTGCTCGCGACCCTCCCCCTGCTCATCCTCTTCGTCGTCGCAGGACGTCAGCTGGTCAGTGGCATCATGGCGGGCGCGGTGAAAGGATGACCCCTATGACCCGTGCCTTCCCCGAGAACTTCCTGTTCGGCGCCGCGACAGCGGCGTACCAGATCGAGGGGGCCGCTTTCGAAGACGGGCGCACCGCGTCGATCTGGGACGCCTTCAGCCGCGAGCCCGGTGCAGTGATCGGCGGCGACAACGGCGACGTGGCATGCGACCACTATCACCGCTACCCGCAGGACGTCGCGCTCATGAAGGAGCTCGGTCTGCAGACATACCGCTTCTCGACCTCGTGGTCGCGGGTGCGTCCCGACGGCGGTGCGGTCAACGCGAAGGGCGTCGACTTCTACGAGCGCCTGGTCGACGAGCTGCTCGCGAACGACATCCTGCCGTGGCTGACCCTGTATCACTGGGACATGCCGCAGGCGCTGCAGGAGACCGGCGGCTGGACCAACCGCGACACGGTCGGTCGCTTCCTCGAGTACGCGGGCACGATGCATGACGCGCTGGGCGACCGCGTGAACGTGTGGACCACTCTGAACGAGCCGTGGTGCTCGTCGTTCCTCTCTTACACCGGCGGCGAGCACGCCCCGGGTCACACGAGCGTCGCCGAGGGGCTGCTCTCGGCGCACCACCTGCTGCTCGCCCACGGAGAGACGGTGCGTGAGCTGCGTGGCCGGGATGCGAGCCTGAACCTCGGCATCACCCTGAACCACACGGTCGCAGACCCCGCAGACCCGACGAACCCGGCAGACGTCGACGCTGCTCGCCGAGTCGACGGCCAGTTCAACCGCTGGTTCCTCGACCCGATCTACCGCGGGGTGTACCCGGACGACATCATCAGGGACATCAGGGCAGTGGATGCTGACGCTGTGGCGCGTTTCGTCGACGCCGTGCACGACGGCGACCTCGAGACGATCTCGCAACGCATCGACACGCAGGGCGTCAACTACTATCACGGCGACTTCGTGTCCGGCACGGCGCCGGCGGAGATGCCCGTCAGCGGAGGGCCCGCGACCGGGCGGGCCGCCCGCAGTCCCTACCCGTCGAGCCACGACATCTACGCTGTCGAGCGCGGCCTGCCGCGCTCCGCCCAGAACTGGGAGGTGCAGCCCGAGGGGCTGACCCGCCTGCTGCAGCGCGTCTGGACCGAGTACGCCCAGCCCGCGGGAACCGTGCTCTACATGACCGAGAACGGCGCCGCATACGACGACGTCGCGGTCGTCGAAGACGGCGAGACGCGCGTTCACGATGCCGACCGCACCGAATTCCTGCGTCTGCATCTCGCTGCCGTGCTCGACGCGGCGGATGCCGGAGTCGATGTCCGCGGCTTCTTCTACTGGTCGATGCTCGACAACTTCGAATGGGCGTGGGGCTACGACAAGCGCTTCGGCATCGTGCGCGTCGACTACGACACCCAGGAGCGGAGTCTGAAGGACTCCGGTCGGGAGTACGCTCGCATCATCGCCGCTCGCGCTCTCTGACGCCGGGCGGCGGCAACAGGGAGCATCCGGCTTCGCCGCCGGACGGAGGGAGAGTCGTGTCATCACGAGCGACCATCGAAGAGGTGGCATCGGCCGCAGGAGTCTCACGGTCGACGGTGTCGCGCGTCGTCAACGGCTCGACGGCGGTCAGTCCTGAAGCCCTCGAGTCGGTGAAGCGCGCCATCGAGCGGCTGAGCTACGTGCCCAACCGAGCGGCGCGGTCGCTCGCGTCGAGGCAGACTCATGCGATAGCCCTGATCGTGCCCGAAGACACCACGCGCTTCTTCGGCGACCCGTTCTTCGCGGCGATCGTCGCGGGCATCACGGGTGCGCTCCGAGGATCCGACTACCTGCTCAACCTGCTCATCGCCAGCGACGACCCCGGCGACAAGATGACGAGCTTCGTGCGCAACGGCGGTGTCGACGGCGCACTCATCGTGTCGCATCACACCAGCGATGCGTTCATCGACCGCGTCGCCGACGCCGTGCCGGTGGTCTGGGGTGGACGACCGGTGCGGATCCGTGAGGGCGACTACGTGGTCGACGTAGACAACGTCTCCGGAGCCCGCGCGGCCACCCGGCATCTGATCGAGACCGGCCGCACGCGCATCGCGACGATCTCGGGGCCCATGACGATGGTCTCGTCCGTCGACCGCGTGCAGGGCTTCCGCAGCGCGCTGGCTGACGCGGGTCTCTCGCCGTTCGCCGAAGAGGCAGGTGACTACAGCGAGGTCAGTGGAGCGGATGCCGCACGCCGCATCCTGGCCGAGGGGCGCCCCGACGCCATCTTCGTCGCCAGTGACCTCATGGCCCGCGGTGCGCTCACCGCGCTCCGCTCAGCCGGGATCCGTGTTCCCGAAGACGTCGCGCTCGTCGGGTTCGACGACTCGTCCGTCGCTCTGAGCACCGACCCGCCGCTCACCACGATGCGGCAGCCCATGTACGCGCAGGGCGAGGCGATGGCCGGAGTGCTGCTCTCGCGTCTCGCCGGTCGCGACCCCGCGCACACGACGATCCTGCCGACCGAGCTGGTGGTGCGCGCCTCGTCGTAGACGCCTGAGCGACGGCTCGGCGGTCGCGACGGTCGAACACGGATGCGGACCATACGCCCCTCCAGGTCGGTCCGCATCCGTGGGTCTTCGGGCCCTCAGCCGATCCGATACTGGTGCTGGCGCAGGGATCGCTGATCGATGGGTGCAGGCCACGGCAGTGTCGCCCACGGGCCGTGACGCTTGGCGCTCGCTGCTGCCGCGAACTCGCCGCAGACGTCGCCGTACTTCTCGAACGAGTCCTCGTCGAGGGTGCCGTCGCTCCAGCGCATGACGCATCCCGCGATGTAGCTCAGGCCGAAGTCGGTCCACGACACGAACGACGGCCTCGTCTCGACGCTGATCCGGTGGATGATCCGACGCGCCTCGGCGACGTCGGCGTACCCGAGCGCCACACCCCAGGTCGTCATCGCCACGGCCTGGCCGAGTGCGTACGCGTCGAGGGTGCGGACGAACAGGTCGGGCGTCACGACCTCCTTGCCGACTCGCTTGCGCACCTCCTGCTCGATGTGCTCGATGCCGCGGGCGAACGGCCGCGCGTCGCGCTCGTCTCCACCCTCGGCCGCGATCGTGTCGAGCCATTCGTTCGCCGTCGGCACCCGCCCGAGGGCCATGTGCAGGTCGTTGCGGACGGAGAGATGGAGCATCCAGACATGCCGTCGTCGTCGCACCGTGGTGAGGTGGTCGATCGTGCCGAGCCAGTCCCCGCGATCGTGGATGCCCCACTGCTCGGCGAGCAGCGCCTTCTCGTCGTCTCCGAGGCCGGGGGCCGTCGGATCGTTCCACGGGCCCGACGGCAGGCTGGTGATCTGCAGGAGGCCCAGCGCGATCTCCGTCGCCTCGGTGTCGGTGGTGGAGAAGAGCTCGGAGGCCGCAAGCCTCTGGGGCCGCGCGAACCGTCCTGTGGTGCTCATCACACTCCTGAGGGTGAGGGCTGGGGGCACTCATAGCTTGAACAACTATTCAATCGCTAATATATAGGGTCCGGGGGGAGAAATCGAAGTCGTCCGATGCTGGGGAGCGGGACACGAATGGCACGTTCACTCGAACACAACCGGGCCGCGCGAGAACGATCCCGCGAAGCCATCCTGCGGGCAGCGATCGAGCTGTTCGCCGAGCGCGGGGTCCCGGGGGCGAGCATCGCCGAGATCACGCGGCATGCCGGGGTCGCCCAGGGGCTCGTCAGTTATCACTTCGGCGGCAAGGAGCAGCTCGTCGCGGCGGTGATCGATCGTTGGTACGAGGCGCTCTTCGCTATCCCTCAGGTCGAGGGTCCTGCTGATCTCCGTCTCGCGGGGATCATCGACGGTGCGCTCGCGGCCGCCGGCTTCGCACTGCCGCTGCAGCGAGCGGTCTTCGCGATGCAGCAGCAACCCGGCACGCACCGCATGTTCGCCGAGGCGGAGACACGGTTCATCGAGCAGGCGATCGCGTCGGAGAACGCCGTGCGCGCGATCTTCGGCGAGAGGGGGGCTGCGGATCCTCCGCTCGAGGAGATCATGCTGCGCACCACCCTCGAGGGCGTCTTCATGAAGTACGCCGTCTATGGCGACACCTATCCGCTCGAAGACGCGCGACGCTGGGTGCGCCGCCTCTACGGCCTGCCCGAGCCTGAGGCACCGCTTCCGCTGACACTCGCCCCGCGCGATCCTGACGCGAGGACGAGAGCTTCCGGGGCCCTGCGCGACGAGGAATGATCGCGCCGCGGTCGGCCGTCGACCGCCGGTCGTGTCACCCCAGCTGCATCCGAGCGAACGCTCCGAGCACGACGCGCTCCGACTGCACGAGGTAGCGCTCCAGCTCGGCCGCACCTTCCTGCGCACCGCGCGCGAGGAAGGTGTCGAGCACGGCGCGGTTCTTGCGCACGAACGGCTCGTGGAGCGCTCGGGGATCGTCGATCTTCAGGAACGCCAGTCTCAGCTCGGCGGCGAGGTCGCGATAGGTGCGGGCGAGTCGCGGGCTGTCGGCGAGATCGACCAGGGCGACGTGGAACGCCATGTTCGCGCTGCCCACCGCATGCCAGGTCTCGCTGTCGTCGAGGAGCGCGTCCCGGGCGGCCGCCTCTGCGGCGAGCACCGCCTGCTGCATCCGCTGCACCGAGGGGTGCTCGGGCTCGGAGTGCAGGAGCGCGGTGCATTCGATGACCCGACGGGCGCGGTAGATGTCGATGACGTCGGCTATCGAGGGCGACGCCACGGAGACCCCGCGGTGCGGCACGTGCTCGAGCAGCCCCTGCTCGGAGAGGGCGCGGAACGCCTCGCGCAGCGTGTTCCGCGCGACGCCGAAGTGCTCGGCGATGGCGGACTCCGACAGCCGTGAACCCGGGGCGAACGCTCCGTCGATGATCTGCTGACGGAGCGCATCGGCGAGCATGCCCTGCTGGTTCATGCCTTCATCGTAGGCGGCCCGCCCGGCGGATTGTTCGAGGAGGAAGCCATGGCAACATGCGAATGCAACCCGCTCGTAGCGCGACCGAAACAAAGTTGTTGAACAATAATCTCCGTTCCGTTCTACACTGGGTGTCACTCGACACCCACCAACGACGATGGGAAATCCCCCGCAATGTCAGAGAACACCGCACCCCCGCTGTCCGCAGAAGACGAAGTCCGCCTCGCCGGAGCCAAGAGACGCGCAGGGCGCAGCGCCGTGATCGGCGCGATCTTCCTGATGGCCACCAGCGCCATCGGCCCCGGATTCATCACCCAGACGGCCACGTTCACCGCGACGATGGGGGCCGCCTTCGCGTTCGCGATCCTCGTCTCGATCCTCGTCGACATCGCGGTGCAGTTGAACGTGTGGCGCATGATCACCTCTTCGGGCAAGCGCGCCGGAGAGCTCGCGAACAGCGCCATCCCCTTCTCGGGCCACCTGATCGCCGTGCTCGTCGTCATCGGCGGTCTGGCCTTCAACATCGGCAACATCGCGGGCGGCGGACTGGGCCTGAACGCCCTGCTCGGCATCGATCCCAAGCTCGGCGGCGCACTCACCGCGGCACTCGCGATCATCATCTTCCTCATCAAGAAGGCGGGCCCGGTGATGGACATCGTGCTCGTGGTCCTCGGCGTCGGCATGATCGTGATGACCGTGATCGTCGCCGTGATCGCCCAGCCGCCGATCGGCGAGGCCCTGCGGCAGACGTTCGTGCCCGACGAGCTCAACTTCGCCACCATCACGACGATCGTCGGCGGAACCGTGGGCGGATACATCACCTACTCGGGCGCCCACCGCTACCTCGACTCCGGTCACACCGGCCCGGAGCACGCCGGGCCCGTGATGCGCGCGGCAGCGAACGGCATCCTCGTCACCGGCATCATGCGCTACGTGCTGTTCCTCGCGATCCTCGGTGTGGTCGCCTCGGGCGTCTCGCTCGACCTGTCGAGCCAGGCCGCGAACCCCGCAGGGCAGGCCTTCGGCGCCGTGCTCGGCGACGCGGGACTGCGCATCTTCGGTGCGATCTTCTGGGCCGCGGCGATCAGCTCGGTCATCGGCGCGGCGTACACGTCGGCGACCTTCCTCTCGACCTTCACGAAGAAGCTCAGGGGCGGCTGGCCTCTGCAGCTGGCCACTGTCGCCTTCATCGTCGTGTCACTGATCGTCTACCTGTCGATCGGCACGGCGCCTGCGGCGATCCTCGTCTTCGTCGGCGGTTTCAACGGACTCATCCTGCCCATCGGCCTCACGGTGTTCATGTACATCGGCTGGTTCCGTCGTGATCTGCTCGGCTCGAAGAAGTACCCGCTGTGGCTGCTCATCGCCGGCACGGTCGTCACGCTGCTCACCTGGTACATGGGCATCGTCTCAGTCGGCCCCATCTTCGCCTTCCTCGGAACAGGAGCGTGACCCCTTGGCATCCATCGACCTGAACTCCGACCTCGGCGAGAACGTCCCCGATCGCATCGTCAGCGACGATGAGAGCATGCTCCGCCTCGTGACGAGCGCGAATGTGGCGTGCGGGTTCCATGCGGGAAGCCCCGAGGGCATCCGTGAGACCCTCGCGAGCGCGGTGGCCGGAGGCGTCGTCATCGGCGCGCACCCCGGATACCGCGACTACGAGAACTTCGGTCGCACGAAGGTCGATATCGACTCGGCCACGCTGCAGGCCCACGTCGAGTACCAGCTCGGAGCGCTGATCGGTCTCGCCGCTGCGGTCGGCGGAGAGGTCGCCTACGTCAAGCCGCACGGAGCGCTGTACAACACGATCGCGCGTGACGAGCGGCAGTCGAAGGACGTGGTGGCGGCCGTCCGCGCGATCGATCCGAGCCTCGTGCTGCTGGGGCTGGCCGGTGGCGTCGTGCTCGAGGTCGCCGAACGGGCGGGTCTCCGGACAGCGGCAGAGGCGTTCGCCGATCGGGCCTATCAGCCCGACGGACAGCTCGTCTCGCGCACCGAGCCCGGGTCTGTGCTGCACGACCCCGCCGTCGTCGCCGAGCGCATGGTGCGCCTCGCCGGCGAGGGAGTGATCCGCGCGGTCGACGGCACAGACGTCCCGGTCAGTGCGCAGTCGATCTGCGTGCACGGAGACAGCCCTGGTTCGGTGGCGATGGCGGCCGAGACCAAGCGGATGCTGCAGGAGGCGGGCATCACGATCGCGCCGTTCGCGGGCGTCTGACATGACAGTTCTTCCGACCGCCGACCAGCTCGCCGATGCGCGTGCGGCTCGCGTCGCCATCCGGTCCGGGCGCTCCGAGCCGACCAGCGGGGTCGCGGTCGGACTGACACAGGCGAACCTCATCTCCGTGCCCGCGGACTGGGCCTTCGAGACCCTGCTCTTCGCACAGCGCAACCCGAAGCCGTGCCCGGTGCTCGAGGTCATCGAGCAGGGCGTGGTCGAGTCACGGCTCGCGCCGGGCAGCGACATCCGCACGGACATCGGTCGGTACCGCATCTGGCGCGACGGCGAACTGGCCGAAGAGGTCACCGACGCGACGGCAGCCTGGGCGGATCATCCGGACCTCGTGTCGTTCCTCATCGGATGCAGCTTCACATTCGAATCCGGACTCGTGCAGGCGGGCATCCCGATCCGTCATCAGGAGCTCGGGCGCAACGTGCCGATGTACCGCACTGCGGTGCCCTGTGCGCCGGCGGGTCGCCTGAGCGGCGAGATGGTCGTGTCGATGCGTCCGATCGCCGCGGATCGAGTGGCGGATGCCGTGCAGATCTCGGGCCGAACGCCCGCCGTGCACGGTGCTCCGGTGCACATCGGCGACCCCGCATCGCTCGGAATCCTCGACCTGGCCCGGCCCGACTTCGGAGACGCCCCTGAGATGCGCGACGGCGAAGTGCCGGTGTTCTGGGCCTGCGGCGTCACCCCGCAGGCCGCGATCATGGCCTCGAAGCCGCCGTTCGCGATCACGCACGCGCCGGGTTACATGTTCATCACCGACGTGCCGGATGCGGAGTACCTCGTCTGATGCGCATCCTCACGGCATCCGATCACGCGCTTCTCGTCGAGGCGGCCGACCTCGATGAGGCCATGCGTCTGAACCTCGCCTGGGACGGCGTGCGTGGCGTCGTCGAGCGCATCCCCGGCGCTCGCACCGTGCTCGTCCGCTTCGATCCGCTCGTCATCTCTGCCGCCGACCTGGCCGACGTGCTCGCGGCGACCGAGATCGACACCGCCCATCTGCCCGCCACCGGAGAGGTCACGGTGCCGGTGCGGTACGACGGCGAGGACCTCGGCGAGGCGGCGTCGTTGCTGGGAGTGTCGGCGGCAGAGCTCGTGAACCGACACCTCGCCGCAGACTGGAAGGTCGCCTTCTCGGGCTTCGCTCCCGGTTTCGGCTACGTGGTGAGCAGCGATCCCCTGTTCGACGTGCCGCGCCGCTCGTCGCCCCGCACCCGAGTGCCTGCGGGATCGGTGGCGCTCGCCGGACAGTTCACCGGGGTCTACCCGCGCGAGAGTCCGGGCGGGTGGCAGCTCATCGGACGCACGGATGCGCTGATGTGGGACATCGATCGCGACCCGCCGGCTCTGCTGTCGCCGGGTACGACCGTGCGGTTCGAGCAGGTGCGTGAGCAGGTCGTGACGTCGGAGAACGCAGACGATCGCGTCGACGCGCGGCGTGTCACCGATCGACACGCGGCTGAAGGCGCGCCGGATCCGGGGCTTCCGAGGTCCGGCGCGATCGAGATCGTGCGCCCGTCGCTGCAGATGCTCGTGCAGGATGCCGGTCGCCCCGGCTTCGCGGCGCTCGGCGTCTCGGCGTCAGGAGCGGCCGATCGTCGTGCGATGCGCGACGCGAACCGTGCGGTGGGCAATGCCCCCGGGGCTGCCGTGCTCGAGAGCGTCGGGGGTGCGGTGCTGCGCTTCCGCGGTGCGGGGGTCGCCGCTGTCGCGGGTGCTGTCGGCTCTCTCGAACTGATCGATGCGGCGGGTGTGGCCCGTCGGATCGCCCACGGCGCGCCCTTCGCCACCGTGGACGGCGACGAGCTCACCCTCGGACACCCCACCAGCGGGCTGCGCTCCGTCATCGCCGTCCGCGGCGGTGTGGCCGTGGACGCGGCGCTGGACAGCCGCGCGAGCGACACCCTCGCCGGGCTCGGACCTGCGCCGCTGGCCGCGGGCGACGTGCTCCGTGTGGGCGACTCGGCACCGCACCCCGTCGAGCCCGACACCGTGCCGAGGTCGCTCCCTGCTGCCGGCGACCTCGTCGAGCTCGAGGTCACTCTCGGTCCGCGTGACGACTGGTTCACGGCCGCAGCCCTCGCGACCCTCACCCGCCAGGAGTGGACGGTCACGCCGCGCTCCGATCGGGTGGGCATCCGACTCGAGGGGCCCGAGCCCCTGGAGCGGTCGATCGGCGGAGAGCTGCCGAGCGAAGGGGCCGTGACCGGCGCCATCCAGGTGCCACCGGACGGTCAGCCCGTGCTGTTCCTGCCCGATCACCCTCTCACCGGCGGATACCCGATCATCGGTGCGCTCACCGATCGCAGCCTCGACCTCGCCGGCCAGCTGCCGCCCGGCGCGCGAGTTCGTTTCATCGTCAAGGAGACCTCATGACCAAGGTGTTGATCGCGAACCGCGGAGAGATCGCCGTGCGCGTCATCCGCGCCTGCGCCGAAGCCGGATACACGTCGATCGCGGTCTACGCCGACCAGGATGCCGACGCCCTGCACGTGCGACTCGCCGACGAGGCGCTGGGCCTGCGCGGAGACACGGCTGCCACCACCTATCTCTCCATCGATGCGCTGCTCGACGCGGCGCGGAAGAGCGGCGCGGATGCCGTGCACCCCGGCTACGGATTCCTGTCGGAGAGCGCGGAGTTCGCGCGAGCCGTCGAGGGCGCCGGTCTCGTCTGGATCGGACCCTCGCCCGACAGCATCGACGCGCTCGGCGACAAGATGACCGCGCGCCGGATCGCGCAGCGCGTCGGAGCGCCGTTGGCGGCCGGCACAGATCAGCCGCTGGCCGGCCCCGCAGAGGCCGTGGCGTTCGCCGAGGAGCACGGTCTGCCGATCGCCATCAAGGCGGCATTCGGCGGTGGCGGACGAGGCCTGAAGGTGGTGCGCGAGCTCTCCGAGGTCGCCGAGGCCTTCGACGCCGCGACCCGCGAGGCGATCGCCGCCTTCGGCCGCGGCGAGTGCTTCGTCGAGCGGTTCCTCGAGAGCCCGCGTCACATCGAGGTGCAGGTGCTCGGTGACGGGCTCGGCGGCATCGTGGTGGTGGGCGACCGAGACTGCTCGATGCAGCGACGCAACCAGAAGCTCATCGAGGAGGCGCCGGCGCCGGGGCTGTCGAGCGATCAGCGCGCGCGGTTCCACGATGCGGCCAGGGCGATCTGCGCAGAGGTGCAGTACCGCGGTGCGGGAACCGTCGAGTTCCTCCTCGCCGCCGACGGCACCATCTCGTTCCTCGAGGTCAACACCCGCCTCCAGGTGGAGCACCCTGTGACGGAAGAGGTCACGGGCACCGACCTGGTGCGCGAGCAGTTCCGCATCGCCTTCGGAGAGGGGATCTCATTCACCGAGACCCCGACGCCGACAGGGCACGCGATCGAGTTCCGCATCAACGCGGAAGACCCGGGACGCGGCTTCCTGCCGAGCCCGGGCCGCGTCGAATCCCTGCGGATACCGGGCGGACCCGGTGTGCGGTGGGACAGCGGCATCGAAGCGGGCGACGTCGTGCAGCCCGCGTTCGACTCGATGATCGCGAAGCTCATCGTGCACGCCGACACCCGTGATGCGGCACTCGTGCGCGCGCGACGGGCGCTGCGCGAACTCGGGATCGAGGGTCCGGCGACGGTCATCCCGTTCGACCTGCTCGCGCTCGACGACGAGGCCTTCGCCACCGAGACCTTCGCGGTGCACACGCAGTGGATCGAGCGCACGTTGCTGCCGCGCCTCGAGCCGCAGCTGCGGCCGGCACCCGCTTCGGATGCCGCTCTTCAGCGCTTCCCCGTCGAGATCGACGGACGCCGCGTCGTGCTCGGGCTGCCGGTCGGTCTGCTCGCAGGTCTCGGCGGTCTGGGCGGTCCGGCGGATGCCGGGTCCGCGCCGGCGGCATCCGATCCCACCGAGCTGCGCTCGCCGGCACCGGGCACGCTCGTGCGCTGGCTCGCCGACGACGGCACTCACGTCGAGGAGGGCGATCCTGTCGCCGTGCTCGACGCGATGAAGATGGAGACCACGGTCGCGGCGCACCGCACCGGCGTCCTGGCGCACCGGGCAGAGCTCTCTACGTCGATCGTGCCGGACGGGGTCCTCGCCGTCATCGCCTGAGCCCCGCGCGGCACTGAACGCGAAGATCCCGGATGCCGCAGCATCCGGGATCTTCGCGTTCAGTGAGTGGTGCGTGACTATGCGGGGTCGCCGCCCAGCGGGCCGACGCCCTCGAGCGGCCTCGGGTCATCGGCGCCGGTCTTGCGTGCACGGGCGATCGCGTTGCCCACGTGATAGATCAGCAGTGCCGCGACCGTGCCGAGCACGATGCCGCCGAACGCGAAGTCACCGAGCTGCATCGAGAATCCGGCGATGCCGATCACGAGCGACACGGCGGCCGTGTACTGGTTCACCGGACGCGAGAAGTCGACCCTGCTGTCGACCCAGATCTTGATGCCGATGATGCCGATCAGACCGTAGAGCGCGGTCGTCGCACCGCCGAGCACGCCGGCGGGGATCGAGTTGAACACCTCGCCGACCTTGGGCGAGAACGCCAGCAGGATCGCGAAGAGCCCGGCGACCCAGTAGACGGCGGTCGAGTATACGCGGGTCGCGGCCATGACGCCGATGTTCTCACCGTAGGTCGTGGTGCCGGAACCGCCGAAGCCGCCGGCGATGGTCGTGGCGACGCCGTCGGCGATCAGGGCACGACCCGTGTGCTTGTTGATGGCGGGGTCCTCGGTCATCGTCGCGACGCCGCGCACATGGCCGACGTTCTCGGCGACGAGCACCAGCACGACCGGGAGGAACATCGCGATGGTCGACCAGGTGCCGGGGGCGATGAAGTCGGGAAGCTGGAACTCGGGCAGGCCGACCCAGGGCGCGTCGGCGATGAGCTCGGCGGGCGTCTTGCCGCCGCGCAGCGCGTTGGGCACCTCGAAGGACCCCGTGAAAGCGGCGTAGATGAAGCCCACCGCGACACCGAGGAAGATCGAGATGCGTCCGAGGAACCCGCGGAACAACACCGCGAACAGGATGATCGCGACGAGCGTGATGGTCGCGGTCACGGGGTCGAGCTGGAAATTGTTCCACGCGGTCGGGGCGAGGTTGAAGCCGATCAGGGCGACGATCGCTCCGGCGACCACCGGCGGCATGAGCGCGTCGACCCAGCGGAGCCCGGCGAACTGCACGACCAGGCCGACGACGGTCAGCAGGATGCCGACCGCGACCACGCCCGCGAGTGCCGAGCCCGTGCCGCCGGCGGCGACCGCGGCGGTGATCGGCGCGATGAAGGCGAACGACGAACCGAGGTAGCTGGGCAGCTGGTTCTTCGTGATCAGCAGGAAGATCAGCGTGCCGAGACCGCTGAAGAGCAGCGTCGTCGAGACGGGGAAGCCGGTCAGCGTCGGCACGAGGAACGTGGCGCCGAACATCGCGACGACGTGCTGGGCGCCGATCGCGATCGTGGCCGGCCAGTTCAGACGCTCTTCGGGCTTGACGACGGCGCCGGGCTCGACAGTGCGGCCGTTTCCGTGGGTCTTCCACAGGGGCATGCGGGCTCCTCAGGATCGGGGGAGGGGGAGTGCTGGAGCAACACTACCGATTCCTGAATGTTCCCTGGGTGCCGTGGAGCGCTTCCTCGGGAGGACTTCTGCGCCTGGGGAGGAGAATTCTCGAGGATCTGTCCTCCCCAGGCGCAGTTCTCCTCCCGGAAGCGTTCGGAAGCGTTCGGAAGCGTCCGGAGGCGTTGGGGAAGCGTTCGGAAGCGTGGGGGAGCGAGGGGTCAGGCCCCGAGGCGCTCGATCAGCTCGCGGTAGCGGGCTGCGGTGCGCTCGACGATGTCTTCGGGCAGAGCGGGCGGCTCACCCTGCTTGTCCCAGTTCGAGGCCAGCCAATCGCGCACGATCTGCTTGTCGAAACTCGCCATGCGTTCGCTCGGGGTCGAACCGGTGCGCCAGGCCTCGGCATCCCAGTACCGCGACGAATCGCTCGTGAGCACCTCGTCGGCCAGGTGCAGGGAGCCGTCGGCATCGGTGCCGAACTCGAACTTGGTGTCGGCGAGGATCAGGCCCTTCTCCTCGGCGATCGCGGCCGCACGGGTGTAGAGCGAGAGCGAGACGTCGCGCAGCTCGGCCGCCCGCTCGGCGCCGACGAGCTCGACGGTCTGCTCGAAGGTGATGTTCTCGTCGTGCTCGCCCATCGGCGCCTTGTAGGCCGGGGTGAACAGCGGTTCGGGAAGCCGGTCGCCGTTCTGCAGGCCGGCAGGCAGCGGGATGCCGCACACGGTGCCGCTCTCGGTGTACTCGGCCCAGCCGGATCCGGTGATGTAGCCGCGCACGACGCACTCGACGGGCAGCATCTCGAGTGACTGCGCGAGCATGGCGCGGTCTGCGACGCTTGCGGGGATCTCGCCCTCGGCGAGGTGGTTCGGAACATCGCTGAGCTGGCTGAACCACCAGCGGCTGAGACGCGTGAGCAGTGCTCCCTTCTGGGGGATGCCCGGCGACAGCACGAAGTCGAAGGCGCTCACGCGGTCGGAGGCGACCACGAGGATGCGGGTGTCGGCCGCGTCATCCGAGGCGTAAAGGTCGCGGACCTTGCCCGAGTAGATGTGGCGCCAGCCGGGGATGGTCTGTGCGTTGCTGTCCGAAGGTGTGCTCACCCGCCCATTATCCCGGTAGACGTCGCCGGTGTCGTGTCAAGGGCTGGTAGAGCGGGAGAGCTCGGCATCCGCCTTGTCGAGCGGTCTGAAAGAGCGTATAGTCCACGTGGACTATTTGAGGTGGAGCACGTGTCGAAGCAACCTTCGGAGCGACTGACCCCGATGGGGGTGATGATCCTCGCGCTGCTGCGCGAGGGCGACATGCATCCCTACGAGATGGTGCGCCTGATGCGCGCTCGCCGCGATGAGCGGCTGCTCGCCGTCACGAACGGGACGCTGTATCACACGGTCGCCCGGCTCCAACGGGCCGGGCTCATCGACGAGGTGGGCATCGACCGAGAGGGCAATCGACCCGAGCGCACCACCTACACGCTCACGGATGCCGGAACAGACGCCCTGGTCGACTGGCTGCGTCGCGAGCTGTCGATCATCGAGCGCCCGGCCGAGTTCCGCATCGCGCTCGCCGAGGCGCACAACCTCGAGCGCCCCGACGTCATCGAGTGTCTCCGCTCGCGACGTGAGGCCCTCGCCGAAGGCCACGCGCTGCACCGTGACGGACTGATCGGCGCTCGTCGAACGGGCGCGCCCGAGCAGGTGCTCGTCGAGTTCGAGCGCCAGGAGGTGCTGCTCGACGCCGAGCTGCACTGGCTCGACTCGCTCCTCGATCGTCTCGAGGCCGAGGCGTTCCCCTGGGGGCCCACGGCTTTCGAGAACACCGACCGCTACCTCGCTCAGCGAAAGGCTGCACAGCTATGACCGATTCCCCCTCGACCGGAGGCCGGCCCACGGCATCCGCGTCATCCGGTCCCTCGACCGGCACCTTCGCCGCAGGGCACCGACCCGCGAGCCCCTGGCCCGCGCTCTGGGCGCTCGTGATCGGCTTCTTCATGATCCTCGTCGACACGACGATCGTCTCGGTCGCGAACCCCGCGATCAAGGCCGCCCTCGATCCGACCACCAACAACCTCGACAACGTCGTGTGGGTCACCAGCGCCTATCTGCTGGCGTATGCGGTGCCGCTGCTGATCACCGGACGCCTCGGCGACCGCTTCGGCCCGAAGAACATCTACCTCATCGGCCTCGCCATCTTCACTCTCGCGTCGCTCTGGTGCGGGCTGTCGAACTCGCTCGAGATGCTGATCGCCGCTCGTGCGGTGCAGGGGCTCGGCGCCGCCTTCATGACGCCGCAGACGATGGCCGTGATCACCCGAACCTTCCCACCCGAGCGCCGCGGCGCCGCCATGGGGCTGTGGGGTGCGACGGCCGGCGTCGCGACGCTGGTGGGACCGCTCGTCGGCGGCCTGCTCGTCGACGGCTTCGGCTGGGAGTGGATCTTCTTCGTCAACATCCCCGTCGGGGTCGTCGCCTTCGTGCTCGCCTGGAGACTCGTGCCGAAGCTGCAGACCAGCGCCCACCGCTTCGACGTCCTGGGCGTCGTCCTCAGCGCGGTGGCGCTGTTCCTCATCGTCTTCGGACTTCAGGAGGGCGAGAAGTTCGACTGGGGCGTCATCTGGGGACCGATCTCGGTGTGGAGCATCATCATCGCCGGCCTCGTCGTGCTCGCCCTCTTCATCGTGCAGCAGGCGCGCACGCGCAGCGAGGCTCTGGTGCCTCTCGCGCTGTTCCGCGACCGCAACTTCTCGGGGGCGAACGTGGCGATCGCCGCGGTCGGCTTCACCGTGACGAGCATGTCGCTGCCGATGATGTTCTTCCTGCAGACGGCGCGAGGACTCACCCCGACCCAGGCCGCTCTGCTGCTGATCCCCATGGCCGTGCTGTCTGGAGTGCTCGCCCCGTTCGCCGGCAAGCTGCTCGACCGCATCGACCCGCGGATCATCCTCATCCCGGGTCTGCTCTGCGTGGTGGTCGCGCTCGTCTGGTATTCGGCCCTGATCAACATGGACACCGAGATCTGGATGTTCCTGCTGCCCTCGGCGCTGATGGGCGTCGGCAACGCCGGCATGTGGGGACCGCTCGCCACCACCGCGACCCGCAAGCTGCCTCCCCGCCAGGCCGGAGCCGGCGCCGGCATCTACAACACGACGCGCACCATCGGATCGGTCATCGGCTCGGCATCGATCGCCGCGTTCATGCAGTCACGTCTCGAGGCCAACCTGCCGGGTCTCGCCGACGCTCCCGCGGGGGTCGAAGGCGGCGGATCACTCCCGCCGCAGGTCGCCGAGGGATTCGCCGCCGGCATGTCGCAGGCGATCCTGCTGCCGGCGTGCGTGATGGTCATAGCCCTCGTGGCGTCGCTCTTCCTCGGCCGCTACGACAAGGCGGACGCTGCGGCATCCGCCCCCGCAGAGGCGTCAGCTCCCGCGGCGTGACCCGCCCCGGACGACGAGTCGGGTCTTCCGCACGGTCGTGCGGATGGCCCGGCTCTCGGGTTTGCCCCCGGGAACCTCGATGTGATGTCATCGGGCGATGACGATCGAGCTCACGAGGCCCACCACCGACCTGTTCGACTCCTGGGCGGCCGCCGTCGCCGAATTCGGTGACGGGCACGTCGACGGATCGGGTCTGCAGGCCCCGGTCACCCCGGATCGTGCGACGCTCGCTGCCCTGATCGAGAAGTCGACGATGCTCGCCGACACCGCGGCCGATCTGCCCGAGGATGCCGTGCACAACGATCTGTACTGGATCGTCGACGACGGCGAGGTCGTCGGGTTCCTGTCGTTCCGGCATGAGCTCAACGAGTGGCTCCGTGAGGCGGGCGGACACATCGGGTATTCGGTCCGCGAGTCGCGACGTCGTCAGGGCTACGCCTCAGCGGCGCTGCGTCTCGGTCTGGAGCGGGCACGCGAGATCGGTCTGGAGCGGGTGCTCGTCACGTGCGACGACGACAACGTCGGCTCCTACCGCACGATCGAGGGTGCCGGAGGTGTGCTGCAGGACGTCAGCGACCAGTCTGCGCGTGGTCACGCCATGCTCCGCCGGTACTGGATCACCCTCTAGCCGCGCTGCCGGGCGCTCGGGGCTACTCCGCGACGCGGGCGGCGATGTCGGTGCGGAAGTGCGAGCCGTCGAGCGTGATGCGGCCGATGGCCTCGTATGCCCGGTCACGCGCGGTGCGGAAGTCGGAGGCCACGGCGACGACGTTGAGCACGCGACCGCCGGTCGCGATCAGCGAGCCTCCGGGCGCATCGGGGCTGGCGGTCGCAGCGTGCACGAGACGCACGCCCTCGACGGCTTCCGCATCGGCGAGGCCCTCGATCGGGCGGCCGGTCTGCGGAGCCTCGGGGTAGCCCTCGCTGGCGAGGACGACCGTGATGGCGACGTCATCGCTGAAGACCGGCTCCGGCTGGTCTTCGAGAGTGCCGGATGCCGCGGCGAACAGCAGCTCCGACAGTGGCGTCACGAGGCGAGGCAGCACGATCTGGGTCTCGGGGTCGCCGAAGCGCGCGTTGAACTCGATCACGCGCACGCCGGCGGGAGTCAGGATGAGGCCCGCGTAGAGGAGGCCGATGAACGGGGTGCCCTCTTCGTCGAGCTGACGGATCACGGGCAGTGCGACGTCACGCGTGACCTCTTCGACGAAGGCCTGCTCGCTGCCGAACTGATCGGCGAGCCACGGCAGCGGAGAGTAGGCGCCCATGCCGCCCGTGTTGGGGCCTTCGTCGCCGTCGAGCGCGCGCTTGAAGTCCTGGGCAGGGCTGAGCGCGCGCACGGTGTCGCCGTCGCTCAGGAAGAACAGCGAGACCTCGGGGCCGGAGAGGAACTCCTCGATGAGCACGGGGCCCGACGGCAGGTAGTGCTCGGCGTGCGCGAGCGCCTCGGCGCGATCCGAGGTCACGATGACGCCCTTGCCCGCGGCGAGCCCATCGGCCTTGACCACGTGCGGGGCACCGAGGTCGTCGAACGCGGCCTCGACCTCGGCGGTGGTGGTGGCGCGCACCGCTCGTCCGGTCGGCACGCCGGCGGCATCCATGATGCGCTTCGCGAACGACTTCGACCCTTCGAGCTGAGCCGCCGCCCTGCCGGGGCCGAACACGGGGATGCCGTGCGCGCGCAGCACGTCGGCGACACCCACGACCAACGGGGCCTCGGGTCCGACGACCACGAGGTCGACGGCGTGCTCGTTCGCGAACGAGGTCACTGCGGCGCCGTCGAGCATGTCGAGCGCGACCGGCGTCGCGTCCTGCGCGATTCCGGCGTTGCCGGGGGCGACGACGATCTCGTGCTCCGCGGTCTCTGCTCGCAGAGCGAGGATGATCGCGTGCTCACGGGCACCGGAACCGAGGACGAGAATCTTCACCCGTCCAGACTACCGAGGCGGGCGCGAGGGTGTCGGCTGGTTGCGCCTCAGAGCGTGACGGGGCGCTCCGCCGAGGCGTCCCACGGCACGGTCCAGCCGGCGGCGTCGAACAGCGCATCGAGCACCATCGCCGTGAAGCCCCACACGATCGTGCCGTCGACATCGAACGCCGGCCCCTTCCAGGTGCGACCCATTCGGTGGATCGTCGACGTGAATCGGGTCGCGGGGTCGAGCAGCTGCGCCACGGGCACACGGAATACGTCGACCGTCTCGGCGTGATCCACGGCCGCCACACGCGACGGCGAACGCCACCAGCCGAGCACGGGGGTGACCATGTGGTTGCTCGCGGCGAGCGGGATCTCGGAGAGGGTGGCGAGGATCTCGACGCCCGCGGGGTCGAGGCCCGTCTCCTCTTCGGCCTCGCGCAGGGCGGTGGCGACGGCATCCGCATCCGCCTCTTCGGCGCGACCGCCCGGGAATGACACCTGTCCGGGGTGCGACGACAGGGTCGCCGCTCGGCGCTGCAGCAGCACGTCGAGGTCGGCGGCCATGATCGCGGCGTCGGTCTGCGCCGGGATGCTGTCGAGCTTTCCGAACAGCACGAGCACGGATGCCGGATGCGCGTCGTCGTCGACCGGAGGCAGGGGCCTCGTCCAGCCCTCGCTGCGCTGCGCCGCGGCGAGCAGCTGGGCTCTCGCGCCGTGCAGGGTGTCGGGATTCTGGCTCATCGCCTCGAGCCTATGCCTGCTCTGACCGCCCGGGGCGGAAGCCGACGTGCGAAGCGCACGCGCCCGCAGCGGGGAACAGGCTCGGCGTACCCTGTTCCCATGCCCTCCAGGAAGATCGACATCATCGACGGCCGTGCGGCGCTCGATGCGGTGCGCCGGGCGGATGCGGCCGGAGAGAAGCCGCAGCGCACCGATCTCGCGACGGTCGTGCGCTACCTGCTGCAGCTGCTCGACGAGAAGGCTCCGGGCAACAGCGTCGAGGTGCGGGTGCCGCCGTTCGGTGCCGTGCAGGTGATCCAGGGCCCTCGGCATACGCGCGGCACTCCGCCGAACGTCGTCGAGATGGACCCCGCGACCTGGATCGCCGTCGCCACGGGCACGGAGCACTGGTCGGATGCCGCCGCCTCCGGTCGGGTCAGCGCCTCAGGCACCCGTGCCGATCTGTCTGACGTCCTGCCGCTGCGCCCCTGACCGGGAGGAGGCGCCGGCGGAGGTCGCGCTGCGGCGACGCCGAGAAGCGCGCGAGACCGGCACCCCACCCACAGGCAACGGTGGGAGAATGGATGCATGTCCTCCCACGATTCCCCCCAGACGGTCGAGGCGACCGTCCGCCGCGTGCCGCGCTTCGGCGTGTTCATGGGCATCGGCGTCGTGCTCGGCATCATCGCCGCCGGCATCCTGACGATGATGGGCAGCTACGAGCCCTCTGAAGCGGCAGGCGTCGTGTATCCGCCCGGACAGGTGTTCGGATTCCTGCTGCTGTGGACCGTCCCGATCGGCTTCGCACTCGCGAGCGTCGTCGCGCTGATCCTCGAGCGCCTCGCCCGCCGCCACGATCACGTCGTCACGGTAGAGCACGAGACCATCATCGAGAACGACTGACCCGGTAGACGCGCAGCGGGCCCGTCAGGCCAGCTCTGCGATGATCGGCCGGATCGCCGCGTCGAACGAGACCACGTCGCGCCGCAGTCCGTCGGTCACTGCGACCGTGAGGGCGCCGATCCACCAGATCCCCCGCTGCGAGAGCGGCAGCACCTGCACGTTGAGCTCGAAGGAATGCGCCCGCCGCCCGATCTCGCGCTCGAATTCGGCGATCGCACTCGCATAGGCGCGGTACGCCTCGCCGCCGATGCTGCCGTTGCCCGACCGGCTCGCCATCGAACTGCGGATCGACGCGACGTACCGATCGTGCGCGACGCGGGCGAAGTGCATCGCCGACTCGGCGTGCGGCACGATCGCCGCGGCGAGCTGCTCGGCACCGGTCGCCGGCAGGGCCACGAGGGTGTCGAAGCCCTCGACGAGCTCGAGCGGCACGCCGGAGGGGTGCGCTCGGGGCTCGACCGTCATGTCCCAGTAGTCGCGCCACTGCTTCTCGAGCTCGGGCGTCACCTCGACGGCATCCGGTGCTCTGACCGGTAGATCGCGCAGGCTCGGAAGGTCTTCGGGAGCCCGGATGCCGAGCGATTGTCGCACTGCGAGCGCGACGAGCACCGGAACGCTCGCGTCTTCGCGGATCAACCACTGCGGCTTGTCGGCCATGGCCCCATCGTAGGAGATCGAGGGCGGGGAGAGGAGGGGCCCGCGGGCGGTAGGCTGGAGGGGTGGCTGCCTCCCCCACCAATCCCTATTCCGAAGCCGGCGTCGATACCGCTGCAGGCGATCTCGCCGTCGAGCTGATGAAATCTTCCGTGCGCGCTACGCACGGCCCTGAAGTGCTCGGCGGTGTCGGCGGATTCGCCGGGCTGTTCGACGCGAGCGCGCTGCGCGACTTCCGTCGCCCGCTGCTCGCGACCAGCACAGACGGCGTCGGCACGAAGGTCGCCATCGCGCAGGCCATCGACAAGCACGACACGATCGGCCAGGACCTCGTCGGCATGGTCGTCGACGACATCGTCGTGGTGGGCGCCAAGCCGCTCTTCATGACGGACTACATCGCCTGCGGCAAGGTCTTCCCGCAGCGCATCGCCGACATCGTGCGCGGCATCGCCGAGGCGTGCACCGCCACCGGCACCGCACTCATCGGCGGCGAGACCGCCGAGCATCCCGGGCTCCTCGGACCGCGCGACTATGACGTGGCAGGAGCTGCGACCGGAGTCGTCGAGGCCGACGGAATCCTCGGGGCCGATCGCGTGCAGGACGGAGACGTCGTGCTCGCCGTGGAGTCCAGCGGGCTGCACTCCAACGGCTACTCGCTCGTGCGTCACATCGTCACGAACGCCGGAATCGGCTACGGCGACAACGCCGCTGACTTCGGCAGGACCTGGGGCGAGGCTCTTCTCGAGCCGACGCGCCTCTACACGCTTCCGCTGCTGCGTCTGATCGAGCAGCTCGGCGGCACGACAGGTGAGGGCGGAGTGCACTCGCTCAGCCACGTGACCGGCGGCGGCATCGCGGCGAACCTCGCCCGTGTGCTCCCGCAGGGCAGCTGGGCCGAGGTCGACCGCAGCACGTGGTCGCCGAGCCCGGTCTTCCGCGTGCTCAGCGATATCGCCGGGTCCACGCTGGAATCGGCCGAGGGCACCTGGAACCTCGGCATCGGATTCCTCGCGATCATCGCGGCCGACAAGAAGGATGCCGCCATCGCGGCGCTCGCGGCAGACGGCATGGCCGCGTGGCAGGTCGGAACCGTGGGCTTCGGCGCGCGTCCGGCAGGAGAGTTCGAACAGGGCGCCAAGGGCGTCGACGGTGGAGCGGTGCGCCTGGTCGGCGCCTATGCGGACGGAGCGAAGTAAGAGTCCATGTGCGGCATCGTCGGAATGGTGGGCTCTGCCCCGGTCAATCAGGACATCTACGACGCACTCCTGCTGCTGCAGCACCGCGGCCAGGATGCGACGGGCATCGCGACCGCTGAGGCGAACGGCGTGATGCACAATGCCAAGGCACAGGGCATGGTGCGCGAGGCGTTCCGCACCCGTGACATGCGCGGACTGCTCGGCAACGTCGGACTCGGTCACGTGCGCTACGCCACGAAGGGCACGGCGTCGAACGAAGAGGAGATGCAGCCGTTCTACGTGAACGCGCCGTACGGCATCATCCTCATCCACAACGGCAACCTGACGAACACGCGTGAGCTCACGGCCGACATGGCCCAGCGCGACCGCCGTCACCTCAACTCCTCGAGCGACACCGAGCTGCTGCTCAACGTGCTCGCCGGCGAGCTGCAGAACACGACCTCGACGGTCGACCTCGACGCCGAGCGGGTCTTCGAGGCCGTCGAGCGCACTCATGAGCGCATCGAGGGAGCATACGCCGTCATCGCGGTCATCGCCGGCTACGGTCTGCTCGCATTCCGCGACCCCTTCGGCATCCGCCCCCTCATCCTCGGGCGTCGTCCCTCGACGGTTCCCGGCGCAGAGGGCCGGGACGAGTGGGTCGTCGCGAGCGAGTCGCTGGTGCTCGAGAACGCCGACTACGAGGTGGTCCGCGAGGTCGAACCCGGCGAGGCCATCTTCATCACGAACGAGGGCGAACTGCACAGCAGGCAGTGCGCGAAGGACGCGACGCTCGCGCCGTGCGCGTTCGAGTACGTCTATCTGGCTCGACCCGACTCGGTCATGAACGGCGTCTCGGTCTACGAGTCCCGCCTGCGCATGGGCGACAAGCTGGCCGACACGATCGCGAAGCACGTGCCGATGGACAAGATCGACGTCGTCATGCCGATCCCCGACTCGTCTCGGCCCGCAGCCATGGAGGTCGCCCGCAAGCTGGGCATCGAGTACCGCGAGGGCTTCTACAAGAACCGCTACGTCGGGCGCACCTTCATCATGCCCGGCCAGGCCGTGCGCAAGAAGAGCGTGCGTCAGAAGCTGAATGCGATGTCGACCGAGTTCCAGGGCAAGAACGTGCTGCTGATCGACGACTCGATCGTGCGGGGCACGACGTCGAAGGAGATCATCCAGATGGCCCGTGACGCCGGTGCCACCTCGGTGACGTTCGCGTCCGCAGCGCCGCCCGTGCGATACCCGCACGTCTACGGCATCAACATGCCGTCGCGCCACGAGCTCATCGCCCATGGTCGGACGATCCCCGAGATCGCCGCCGTGCTGGGCTGCGATCACCTGGTCTACCAGGAGGTCGAGGACCTCAAGTCCGCGATCACCGAGGGCTCCGTGCTGAGCGATCTCGACATGAGCTGCTTCGACGGCCGATATGTCACCGGCACGGTCTCCGACGAGTACCTCGCGTGGGTGGAGGGGTCGCAGACCTCGTGACCGCAGGTGCGCAGCCGCTCTGGCGCGGACGTGCGCTCGCCCTGATCGGCATCGTGCTGGTCGCCTTCTCGTTGCGCTCGGCCGTGGCATCCCTGTCGCCCGTGCTCGATCACGTCGCCGAGGACTTCGCGGTGTCCTCGGTCGTCGTCGGTCTGATCGGCGCGGCGCCGCCGGTGTGCTTCGCCGTCTTCGGTCTGCTGACCCCGCTGTTCGAGCGCCGCTTCGGACTCGAGCGCGTGGCGGTGGTCGCGATCGGTCTGATCGCCGCAGGTCTGCTGCTGCGAGGCCTCGCGGTCGACTCGACATCGCTGCTCGCCGCGACTGCCGTGGTCTTCGCCGGTGTCGGATCGGGCAATGTGCTGCTGCCGCCCCTGGTGAAGAAGTACTTCCCGGATCGACTCGGTCTGATGATGACCGTGTACTCGACCACCATGGCGGTGTCGACGTTCGTGCCGCCGCTGGTCGCCGTGCCCGTCGCCGATTCGGCGGGGTGGCGGGTCTCACTGGGCCTGTGGGGTGTGTTCGCCGCGATCGCGCTGGTGCCGTGGGTGGCGATGCTGGTCACGAGTCGAGCGGACGCCGTCGCGGCAGCTCCGCGGAGCGCTTCCCCTGCCGAGATCAGTGCCGACGCGGATGCCGCCTCGATGGCGACCGGCCCGATCGCGACGACGCCCGCGAGCCCCCGCGTCTTCGGGCGGCTCTGGCGGCTGCCCATGGCCTGGTCGATCGCTCTCGTGTTCGCGGCTTCCTCGACGATCGCCTATGTGTCCTTCGCCTGGCTGCCCACGATCATGATCGATGTGGGCGGGGTGTCGCCCGCCAACGCCGGGTTGCTGCTCTCGCTGTTCGGCCTGATGGGACTGCCGTGCTCGCTGCTCGTGCCGATCCTCATCGTGCGCTTCCAGGCGACCAGACCCGTGTTCTTCATCGCGATCGCCTTCGGGCTCATCGGCCTCGGCGGGATGCTGTTCCTCCCGACCGTCGGTCTGCCGCTGTGGGTAGCGTTCTTCGGACTCGCTGCCGCGCTGTTCCCGCTCGCGCTCGTCTTGCTCAGCATCCGCTCCCGCACACCCGAGAGCGCCGTCGCCCTCAGCGGATTCGTGCAGAGCATCGGCTACGCGGTCGCCGCGGTGTTCCCGTTGCTCATCGGCTTGCTGCACGACGCGACCGGAAGCTGGCTGATCCCGCTGTGGCTGCTCGTCGGCGTGCTGGTCGCCGTGATCCCCGCAGGGTGGATCGCCGGACGCCGTCGCACGATCGAAGAGGACTGGGAGCGCCGGCACGGCCGTTGGTGACTGCGGGCGAGGCTCAGCGCCCGTGCGATCTCAGCGCACCCGCACCTCGTCGCCGATGCGGATGACACCACCGGACCACGATCCGTCCTTCGTCTCGCCCGGCAGCAGCAGTCGGCCCAGCGTCGGCTCGTCCTGCCCGAGGTCGCTCGTGAGAGTCTTGAGCACCTTCGCGTCGCGGACGCCGGTGTCGGGGTTGGCATGTGTCGCCAGGCATCGCACGATCGGACCCGCGGTGCGGAACGTCACCTGACCGATGCTCAGCCCACCCGTCCAGTCGAGCTCTGACCACGGGGCGACGTCATCGACCACCACATTCGAGCGGAACCGGCGGTCGTCGATGCCGAAGCCGAGGGCGTCGCTGAGCGCGTCGACGCTGCCGCGACTGTGCACCGAGACGTACCCGCGAGCGCGGTCCTGGAACCTCGACGTCACGCCATCGCCCACCAGCACGAGCGGCAGTCGCCCGGGGCGGCGGGCCCGCCGGCCCTCCGCGCTCGCGAGCACGAACTCGGTCACGGCATCTGCGAGATCGACACGACCGGCGTCGTCGAGTCCGGCCTCGACGAGCACTGCTCCCTCGTGCTCGATCCGCACGCGCTGCCGGGCATCGTCGTAGTCGGTGCGCAGCGCCGCGAGCCCGGGAAAGTCCTGCAGCGAGAGCCCCTTCGCCTTCGGCCAGTGGTCGAGCCCGTCGCGGTGCTCCGGGGCGCTCGCATCGGCGAAGCGGAAAGCCAGCACGCGATCGCCCGCGATCCGGCCGTCGGGTTGCACGGTCAGGGAATCGACGGATTGGGGAGTGAAGCCCTTGAGCGGGTGACGGAAGAGGGACACGACACGAGCCATGAGGAAATCCTCTCAGGTCGATCGGTCGGTACCCGTTCCGGGTACGACGAAACCCCCGTGCATCGCACGGGGGAGTCGACGACGAACGAATCGGCGGTCAGGCCTTTTCGAGTTCGTCCTCGTCTTCGTCCGCATACTCGTCGGCCCACTTGTCGACATATGCGTCTTCAGCGTCGCTCGGGTGCGCGAGTTCGCGCTCGAGCGCCGAGTAGTTCACCGACGGACTGAACGACTTCAGTTCGCGGGCGATCTTGGTGTGTTTCGCCTTTTGACGGCCACGGCCCATGCCTGAGACCCCCTCACGAGTTAAGCTGCGGACAATCATCTGCCCGAGTCATTCACGACACCGGCTGAGGGCCGGTAAGAGTAGCATTCAGAATAGCACGCGGCCAGACCGCACTGGCCCGTTGGCAGCTGGTGAAGGGAGCGATCTTCATGACCGACAACACCTCGACGCCCACCGACGAGGCCGCACAGAACGCGACACTGCAGAAGGCCGTGATCGTCGGGATGCAGCCGGGGCAGCCCGCGCGCGTGATCGAAGAGGCTGCGAGGTACGCGCGGCTCCTCCGGGTTCCGCTCGTGGTGGCGCACGTCGACGTCACGCGCTTCGTCACCTATGAAGATCCTGATGGCTACGTGCACTCGGCGCCCATCGACATCAACCTCAACGCCGGCGCGGCCGAGTTCGAGGCCGTGCAGGCCGAGGCCGCTGCCGCCCTCGAGGGGACAGGACTGACGTGGACGGCCCGCCAGCTCGTGGGTGACCCGGCCCTCGCCATCAAGCAGCTCGCCAACAAGCTCGACGCTCAGCTGATCGTCGTCGGCACGCGCAAGCGCGGCATCGGCGAGTCGATCCGGGAGTTCTTCACCGGATCCGTCGCCGCCCGGCTCGCGCACCGTCAGCAGCGGCCGGTGATGGTCGTGCCCCTGCAGGACCCG
This sequence comes from Microbacterium sp. APC 3901, assembly GCF_030407765.1. Taxonomy (GTDB): domain Bacteria; phylum Actinomycetota; class Actinomycetes; order Actinomycetales; family Microbacteriaceae; genus Microbacterium. Next base: position 71,694 of record NZ_JASDCU010000007.1, on the reverse strand, counting down.
GTTCCCGACTCGCAGCCCGAGATCTGGACCGAATAGTCTCATCCGGCCCTCCGTCCGTCCCTTTCCGGCACGGATGGCTGGTCGGCTCCCGCCCGGCTGGTCAGATCGACCGAACAGCCCAGGCGACCGGAGGACGTCAGCCATCGATACGACCGAAGCCCCTCTCGTCGAGTGACGGGAGGGGCTTCGGTCGTATGCCGGGGGCGAGGTCAGCGACGGAGTGACGCCAGCGCCGTGGTGATTCCGCGCGCCGCGGCATCCAGCCCGTCCTCCAACTGCGTGACGACGGATGCCGGCAGTGTGCCGCCCTGCGCCACGTGGGTGCGGAGGTCGGTGCGTACGCGGGCTCGGAACGCGTTGATCACGGCATCCGCCCGGTGCATCTCCTCGCGGCTGATGATGCGCTCGTCGTCGCCTGCGGTGCGCGGGCGGGACTTGGATGCTGCGCGGTCGTCCTTCTCAGCCGTGGCCAGGTCGGCGCGCAGGCTCTTCATGGCCTCCTTGACGCTCTGCCGCACCTCGTTGGCGATCAGTCGCACCGAGTCGGTGAGACCCGCCTCGATGCCGGCGAGGTCGCCTTCGCGCGACGAGAGCTCGGCGCGTCCGGCATCCGTGATCGAGTAGATCGTGGTGCGGCCGTCGACGGTCTTGCTGACCAGACCCTCTTCCTCGAGCTTCGCGAGCCGCGGGTAGATGGTGCCGGCGCTCGGCGTGTAGGTGCCACCCGTGCGATCGGTCAGGGCCTGGATGATGCCGTAACCGTGCTGAGGAGCCTCGGCGAGCAGTGAGAGCAGGTAGAGCCTGAGGTCACCGTGGGAGAAGACTGCGGGACTCATGCTTCCTCCCATTCAGGGTCGTTCTCGATCGAGGCGGGCGTGCGGCGAAGAACGGTGACGCCGCCCGAGACCGAGTTCGCGCGCAGGTCGACGAAGCGTCCGGCCAGCTCGCCGGTCGTGCCTGTGTAGTTGTTGAGTCCGGAGGAGCCGCGCTCGACGCCGTCGATCAGCAGACGTCCGCTCAGCGAGCGCACGACGTAGTTCGCGGCGAGCGACTCGTCGAGGCGCACCGTCGTGCCGCCCGAGACCGAGTTGACGTTGATCGCGTTCACGTCGCCGGCGGCGTCGACCAGGGTCGAGCCCGAGACGATGTCGACGGTGGCGCGGCGGATGGTGCCCGTGACGGCGACATCGCCTGAGACGCTGTTCGCGCTGATCGAGCCCGTGAGGCCGCGCACCTGCACGTCGCCCGACACCGAGTTGACTGTGAGGTCTCCGATGAGGGTGTCGACGATGAGGTCGCCCGAGACAGTGTTGAGGCGGGCGTCGTTGCGGATGCCCGAGACGAGTGCGCCGGCGCTCACGACGCCGAGGTTGAGGGCGATCGAGCGGGGCACGGCGACGCTCACCTCGGCCTTGGGACCGCCCGAGCCGAAGTTGCGGAACACCTCGAGGAAGTTGTCCCAGCCGAGCTGCGGGTGGTCGATCTCGACCTCGCCGTCGTTCGCTTCGATGCGGAGGTCTTTGGTGGTGACACCGTGCACCTCGATGCGGATGCCGGGTTCGTCGTGCGCGATGACATCGACCTGACCGCCGACCAGGCCGATCTTCAGTCGGGTGACGTTCTCGATGTCGATGACGCGTTCTTCGCCGGGGGCGATGAGCCACTTCTCGGTCATGTCTGCTTCTCCTGGTTCGAGGGAACACGATATATCGTGTGTCGCAAGAATAACACGATATATCTCGATCTTGTCAAGAGGGGTATCGAGATCCCCGTTCGAGCCGCGTCAGATGAGGGGCGGGGTGTGCCAGATGCGGTCGATGTAGTCGCGGATCGAGCGGTCGGATGAGAAGAACCCGGTGCGGGCGACGTTGAGGATCGCCGAGCGGGTCCACGCATCCTGGTCGGCGTACGCGGCATCCACTCGTTCTTGTGCCGCGATGTACGACGCGTAGTCGGCGAGCACCATGAAGCGGTCTTCGTAGAGCAGGTTCGAGACCACGGGCTCGAACACCGAACGGTCGCCGCGAGAGAATGCACCGGATGCGATCAGGTCGATCGCCCGGCGGAGGCCCTCGTCAGCCTGGTAGAACTCCTGGGGCCGGTAGCCGCGGGCCGACAGGTCGGAGACCTCGGGCTCGCTCATGCCGAACAGGTAGAAGTTGTCGTCGCCCACGAGCTCGCGGATCTCGACGTTCGCGCCGTCGTCGGTGCCGATCGTGAGGGCGCCGTTCAGCGCGAACTTCATGTTGCCGGTTCCCGATGCCTCCTTGCCGGCGAGCGAGATCTGCTCCGACAGGTCGGCTGCGGGGATCACACGCTCGGCGAGGGTCACGTTGTAGTTCGGCGGGAAGACGACCTTCAGCCGGCCCTCCAGTCGCGGGTCGGTGTTGACGACCTCGCCCACGGCGTTGATCAGGTGGATGATGCGCTTCGCCATCGCGTATCCGGGCGCTGCCTTCGCGCCGAAGATCGCGGTGCGCGGCACGACGTCGGCCGCGGCGATGCGGCCCGAGACCACACCCTCGTAGGTCGTGACGATGTGCAGCACCTTCAGCAGCTGTCGCTTGTACTCGTGCAGGCGCTTCACCATGACGTCGAGCATGTGGTCGTCGCTGATCTCGATGCCGTCCCGTTCGCGCAGCACGTCGCTCAGGCGACGCTTGTTGGCGGCTTTCACTCCGGCGAACGCGGCACGGAACTCGGGATCCTCGGCGAACGGCTCCAACTCGCGCAGGCGTTCGAGGTCGGTGATCCAGCCCGTGCCGATCGCGGCGGTGATGAGCGACGAGAGATCGGGATTCGCCAGGCGCAGGAAGCGCCGAGGGGTCACGCCGTTCGTGACGTTCGTGAACTTACCCGGGAAGAACGCGGCGAAGTCGCTGAGCACCTTGTCGCGCAGCAGCTGCGAGTGCAGCTCGGCGACACCGTTGACCTTCGCACCGGCGACGGTCGCGAGATACGCCATGCGTACCGAGCGCACCGGATGCTCGGCGATGATCGACATGTTGCGCACGAGCATCTCGTCGTCGCCGAAGCGCTCGCGCACCGCCACGAGGAACTCGTCGTTGATGCGATAGATGATCTCGAGGTGGCGCGGCAGCAGTCGGCCCAGCAGTTCGACCGGCCAGACCTCGAGTGCTTCGGGAAGCAGCGTGTGGCAGGTGTAGGCGAAGCACTGCTGCGTGATCGCCCACGCGGCATCCCACTCGAGGTGCTTCTCGTCGATGAGCACGCGCATGAACTCGGGCACCGCGATCACCGGGTGCGTGTCGTTGAGCTGGAAGATCACGCGCTCGGGCAGGTTCGCGAGGTCGAAGCCGTCGGCGAGCATGTTGTCGAGGAAGTCGTGGATCGATGCCGCGACGAAGAAGTACTGCTGCTGCAGGCGCAGTTCCTTGCCCTGCGGAGTGGAGTCTTCGGGGTAGAGCACCTTCGAGATGTTCTCGGCGAAGGTCTGCGCGCGCACGGCCTCTTCGTAGTCGCCCGAGTTGAAGATGCGCAGGTCGAAGGCGCTCGTGGCGACCGCGCTCCACAGGCGCAGAGTGTTGACGCGACCGTTCTGGAATCCGGGGACCATGTAGTTGTAGGGCACCGCATGCACGTTCCACGCGGGGACCCAGCGGCTCCGGGGGACGCCCTCGTCGTCGTACTTCTCGGTGTGGCCGCCGAATCCGATCGTCTGCGCATCTTCGGGGCGGGCGAACTCCCACGGCGAGCCGAGTGCGAGCCAGGCGTCGGGCTGCTCGATCTGCTGGCCGTCGACGAACGTCTGGCGGAAGATCCCGTATTCGTAGCGGATGCCGTAGCCGATGCTCGGCACCGCCATCGTGGCGAGCGAGTCGATGAAGCAGGCGGCGAGGCGGCCGAGTCCTCCGTTGCCGAGGCCGGGCTCGACCTCGTGAGCTCGGAGCTCGTCGAGGTCGATGCCACACGACGCCAGGGCCTCGGTCGCGACGTCGGTGAGGTCGGCGGCGAGCAGGTTGTTGTCGAGCTGGCGACCCAGCAGATACTCGGCCGAGAGGTAGCAGACGCCCTTCGCCTGCACCTCCTTCTGGTGCCGCATGTCTTCGAGCCAGCGGGCCATCAGATAGTCGCGCACGGTGTGCGCGAGGGCGAGGTAGCGGTCGTTCGCACTGGATGCCGACAGCGCGACGCCTCGGTCGAAGTTGAGGTTGTGCAGGAAGCGCTCCACGAACTCATCCGCTGTGCTCGGGGGAGCGATCACAGGGGCGAGGGCGAGCGGATGCAGGGAGGAGTGTGATTCGGGCACGTGACGACCGTAGCGAGCGCCGAGCCGATCCGTGTGACGGACGGATGAAGAATATCGGTTGGGCACACCGCTTGACCTTGACGCCGCGTCAACTTCTACCGTGGAGTCATCGAAGAACGGATCCACGGAAGGAGGACGCGATGACCGGTCGTGACTGGTCGATCCAGGAGATCGCCCGACTCGCTGGCACCACCAGCAGAACGCTGCGTCACTACGACGACGTCGGCCTGCTGCCGCCCTCGCGCATCGCGCACAACGGCTATCGCCACTACGACGAGGCCGCGCTCGTGCGCCTGCAGCGCATCCTGCTGCTGCGTGAGCTCGGACTCGGTCTGCCGCAGATCGCCGAGGTGCTGAACCCGGTGAATGCGCGGCAGAGCGAGGAGTCCGCTCTCGAGACCCACCTCGCGCTGCTGCGCGAGGAGCAGAACCGCCTGGCGCGACAGATCGCGTCGGTCGAGAACACCATCAACGCATTGAGAGGAGGTGAAGAACTCATGGCAGAGAACATGTTCGACGGTTTCGACCACACCGAGTACAGGGAGGAGGTCGAAGAGCGCTGGGGTCGCAAGGCCTACGCCGACAGCGACCGCTGGTGGCGCGGGATGACCGACGCCGAGCGTGCCGACTGGCAGCAGCGCGTCTCCGACCTCGGTCGCGACTGGATCGCCGCCGCGGAGAGCGGCATCGACCCGGCATCCGCGGAGGCTCAGGACGTCGCTCGTCGCCACGTCGAGTGGCTCATCGGCATCCCGGGAACCCCCGCCGCCGTTCCGGGCGGTGACGTGAAGGGATACGTCGTCGGGCTCGGCGAGATGTACGTCGCCGACCCGCGCTTCGGTGCGAACTACGCGACGTCGGCCGGTGGCACGCAGGGCGCGGAGTTCGTCCGCGACGCACTCCGCATCTACGCGGAGGGCAACCTGTAGGACGCCGCGCGGCATCCGCATCCGCATCCGCGCCCGTCAGCGACTGCTGCGGGGTCAATTTCGCATCGGAACCGCGTGGTTCAGGTGCGTTTTTGACCCCGCACGGCGTGGGGCGTGCGTTTGTGACCCCGCACGGCGTGGGAGGTGCGCAATTGACCCCGCACGGCGTGGGGCGTGCGTTTGTGACCCCGCACAGCGTGGGAGGTGCGCAATTGACCCCGCACGAGCGAAGCGACGAGACGAGAACGCTCCGCTTTGCACAGATCGAGACACCGCGGCAAGGCCGAGAGCGAATGCCGGTGCGGGGCGTAGGGTCGTGCCATGGCCCCCCGCCGCAGACGCACCGATGCCGCGCCGCTCTTCGCCGCCGCAGCGGTCGCCTACACCGCGAACGTCGCCCTCGGTTCGGCCGTCGCCGCCAAGGTGATCGACACCAGCAACTTCCGCTGGCTGCATCACGCGATCTACATCGCCACCTGCGTCGCCGCCGCCACTGCCGTCTCGTCCGCGATCTGGGGCAGGCCGAGGCACGCGAGCCGCCGCGCCGCACTCGCGCTCGCGCCGGCCGCCGCCCCGCTCGCCGCCATCCCGTACCTCGGCACGCACAGCCGACGGCATCCGCTCGTCGCGCTCGCCGCGGCTCCCTTCATCGTCGCGGGCCTCATCTGCTCGCGTCTCGCCACCGACCGGAAGTGAACGCATGGAACTGCTCGACGCCATCCGCCGCCGCAAGACCACAAACGGGCCGTTCCTGCCCGACCCGGTGTCGGAGGAGCATCAGCGCATCCTGCTCGAGGCGGCCGGGCGCGCACCCTCGCAGCTGAACAGTCAGCCGTGGCGGTTCGTGGTCATCGAGAGCCGCGACACCATCGATCAGATCGCGCGCATCTCGGGCGAGAGCATGACCGAGGCCATGTCGAACGGCACGTTCTTCGAGCGCTACAAGCCGTACTTCCGCTTCAGCCAGGCCGAGATGGAGGAGAAGCGCAGCGGGATGCTGTTCGACAAGCTCCCCGCGGCCCTGCGCCCGTTCACGAGCCAGGTGTTCACGAAGCGCGGTCAGAAGCTGATGAACACGTTCGGCGTGCCCAAGACCCTGGGCGAGGAGAACCACAAGCTGGTCGGCGGCTCTCCGCTGCTGCTCGGCGTGATGCTCGATCGCAGCGAGTACCGGCCCGGCCAGCTCTCGTCGTTCTACTCGGTGTTCAGCATGGGGGCGGCGATGGAGAACGTCTGGCTCACCACGGTCGAGCTCGGCATGGGCATCCAGTTCATCTCCTTCCCGATGGAGGTTCCTGGTCGCTGGGACGAGATCGTGAAGCTGCTGCGCGTGCCAGACGACCTCGAGCTCATGGCCGTGTACCGCCTCGGCTACCTGCCGCCCGAGCAGCGCCGCCCCGCGATCGACTGGTCGAGCCACCAGCGCAAGCTCGCCTCGCAGTATGTGTTCCGCGAGAACTGCGATGAGCCCCAGCAGGGGTGGGACGCACCGCCGCCGGGTGCGGGAGCGCCGTCGGCGAGCTGACGATCAGCCGCCGCTCTTGCGGGGCAGCGGCTTCAGATCCTGCAGCGCCGGGCCCTCGATGCGCGTGCCGTCCGCCTCGAACCGAGAGGCGTGCAGCGGGCAGTCCCAGGTGCACTCCTCGTCGTTCCAGGCGAGCACTCCGCCGAGGTGCGGGCATACGGCCGAGACCGCGCGGGTGACTCCGCCGACCGTCGAGATGGCCACCGGGCGTCCGCTGCGGTTCGCGACCACGCCCTCGCCCTCAGACGGCTTCGGAACCGGCACCGGGTTGCGCTCGGCCTCGACCCACCCGCTCGTGGCGGCCGCAGCGACCTTCGCTCCTTCGGCGGCTCCTCGGGCGAGGTCGGCCGGCACCGTCAGCCTCGTGCCCAGCTTGACCATCCACGACGGTCGGTCGTGCCAGCTGGCGCCGAGGATCTCGGCGGTCAGGCGAAGTGCAGCGGCCGGCGCGTTCGACAGGCCCCACTTGGCGTATCCGGTCGCGAAGCGGATGCTGCCGAGCCCCCGCGGCATCGCACCGACGAACGGGATCTGATTGTGCGACTCGTAGTCCTGTGCCGACCAGCGGTGCGTCTCTTCGGCATCCGGAAAGTACTGCCTCGTCCAGTCGACCAGATCGTCGACCGCGGCGGCTTCGCTGTCGGAGCGCCCGACCGGATGCCCGTTGCCGCCGACGATGAGCTGCGCCGTGCCGCCGGGGCCGTCGGCCGGAGAGACCGGACGGATCGACCGGCTGGGGGAGTCGAGCGAGATGAAGGTCGACTCGGGCACCTCGCCTGACACGCGGAACGAGACGCAGTACGAGCGGAAGGCGCGCATCTTGGTGAAGTACAGCCCGCGGTCGAGGATCGGATAGCCCGTCGCGATCACGATGTGCTCGGCGAACATGGGCCCGACCGGGGTCTCCACGCGCGGCTCGGGGAGGACATGGGTGGCGGTGACCCGTACTCCCGTGTGCAGTGTGCCGCCGGTCGCGAGCAGCTCCTCCGCGAGCGCCTGAGCCACGAGTGCAGGGTCGATGGTCACCTGGTCGTCGAGGGCTGTGGCGCCGACGACGGGGAACGCCGCCTCACCGAGCTCTGCCCGGGTGAGCATCCTGGTCTGAAGGCCCGCTTCGCGCGCCGCCTCGTGCACTTCGCGCACCGAGTCGAGGCCGCTCGGATCCTGCGCATAGGAGTGATCGATCCGTCGCTCGTAGCCGACCCCCGCGTGGTCGGCGAAGCCCACCAGCCAGTCCATGCCCTCGCGGTTGGCCTCGACGTACGCCTGCAGGAGGGAGGCCGAGTGGTGCCTGCGGATCTCGGCGAGGCGCTTGCCCTGCAACAGGGTGAGCTTGCCCGTGTTGCCGCCGGTCGCCAGCTCGGCGACGGCGCCCGCCTCGATCACCGCCACGTCGAGCCCCGCGCGCGTCAGCATGACGGCGGTGGTGAGGCCGGTGAGGCCCGCACCGACGATGATCACGTCATGCCGTGCGCCGGGGTCGAACGGTGTGCCGATGGGCGGAGTCCGGTCGAGCTTCCACAGTGGCTTCATGGCGTCAGTCTTCGCCCCGCCGCCGCTCCGTCACACCCGGTTGACAATCAGCGGATGCGTTGCAACGGCGCGGCTAGAGTTGTCGCGTGACTCTCCGCAGCCTCCTCCTCGTCTTCGCAGGAGGCAGCATCGGCACGGCGGCTCGGCTCGGGGTGGGACTCTCGATCCCGGATGCCGGGGGCTTCCCGGTCGCCACCCTCCTGGTCAACGTGATCGGGGCGCTGCTGATCGGCATCCTCGCCGCGCGACTGCCGCAGACCACCGGTCTTCGGGTGTTCCTCGGCACCGGTGTGCTCGGCGGCTTCACGACCTACAGCGCCTTCATGACGGGCACGGATGCGCTCGGGGCGGATGCTCCGCTGCTCGCGTTCTCGTATGCGGCCGGCAGTCTCGTGCTCGGCCTTGCCGCTGCTGCTCTCGGGCTGCGCCTCGGGCGCCGTCGGCCGACAGCTCGTGTCGAGGGAGCCCGCTCGTGACCCCGCTGCTGTTCATCGGGGCCGCGCTCGCCGGAGGCGTGGGGGCCGCGCTGCGGTACCTCGTCGATCTCGGCATCGCCAAGGTCGCGGGACGGCGCTTCCCGTGGGGGATCTTCGCCGTGAATCTCACCGGATCGTTCGCGCTGGGCGTCGTGACCGCGGCGCTGCCCGACCAGGCGTTCCTCCTCGGCGCCGGTCTGCTGGGCGGATACACGACCTTCAGCACCGCGATGCTCGACACGGTCGCGCTCTGGCGCGACGGCGAGCGCAGGGCATCCGCGTTCAACGCCGTCGGGATGCTGCTGCTCGGTCTGCTCGCTGCCGGCCTCGGGCTGGCCCTCGGCTCGCTGCTCTGATCACGCCGATCTGACGTCGCTGTTCCGGCCTCGCCTTCGCGGGTACGGATCGGTGCTTGCGCCCGTCGCGTCAGCCGGGCTAGTCTCCTTGCTAATCGTTTAACTGCTAATCGTTTAACACACGAGATCCCGACGCCGCCACGATTCCCTGCACCCGTCAAAGGAGACATCGATGCCCCGCACCTCCCACCGCGCCCTCGCCGCCCTCACGGCGTCGGCGGCAGCCGTCCTCGCGCTCAGCGCCTGCTCGTCGTCGACCGCAGGAGGGGACTCGTCCGGAGGCGACGTCACCCTCAGCTACGCCATCTGGGACGAGAACCAGAAGCCGGCGATGGAGGACATCGCGGCGGCGTTCGAGAAGGAGAACCCGAACGTCACGATCGACATCCAGGTGACTCCCTACAAGGAGTACTTCACCAAGCTGCAGACAGCCGCCACGGGCGGGTCCGCCGCCGACGTGTTCTGGATGAACGGTCCGAACTTCCAGCTCTACGCCTCGAACGGCCAGCTCGCGCCGCTCGATGACGCGGGTGTGGATGCCGCCGACTATCCCCAGGGCCTGATCGATCTCTACACGTTCGACGGCGCGCTCTACGGAGCGCCGAAGGACTTCGACACTGTGGCGCTCTGGTACAACAAGGCGCTGTTCGATGCGGCCGGGGTCGACTACCCCACCGCAGGCTGGACCTGGGACGACTTCACCGCAGCGGCCGCCGCGCTGACCGACCCGGCCAAGGGGCAGTTCGGCGTGGCCGCCAGCCAGTACGGCCAGGAGAACTTCTACAACTCGATCGCGCAGGCGGGCGGCGAGGTCATCTCCGCCGACGGCACCGAGAGCGGCTACGGCTCGCCCGAGGCGCTCGCCGGCATCGAGCTGTGGACGGATCTGATCGAGGCGGGGTCGTCGCCGACCGCGCAGCAGATGACCGACACGAACCCCGAGGACTTCTTCCTGTCTGGCAAGGTCGCGATGTTCCAGAACGGCTCGTGGGCGGCCATCGCTTACGGAGACAACGCCGACATCGCCGACACGGTCGACGTCGCTCCGCTCCCCGAGGGGCCGAAAGGCAACCAGAGCGTGATCCACGGTGTGGGCAACGTCGCCAACGCGAAGAGCCCGCACGTGACTGAGGCGAAGGCGTTCGCAGCCTTCGCCAGCGGCGAGCAGGCCGCCGAGATCCAGGCCGAGACCGGCACCGTGATCCCTGCGTTCAACGGCACCCAACAGGGCTGGGTCGACGCACTGCCGCAGTACGACCTGCAGGTCTACATCGACGCTCTCGACACCGCGGTGCCCTACCCGGTCTCGAAGAACACCTCGGCGTGGACGAGCATCGAGAGCGAGGTGCTGTCGCAGGTCTGGTCGGGCGCCGTCGCCCCCGAGGCGGGCCTGAAGGACCTCGCCGAGCAGATGCAGGCGGCGCTGGATGCCGAGCAGGAGTAGTCGCTCATGACCGTCACCGCGTCGCCGCCGCGCGCGCAGGCAGAGCGGATGCCGGAGGCCACGAGCCCCGGCATCCGCCGCCGTCGGCGCAACCCGGGCGCCTCCCCGTGGTGGGCTCTGGTGTTCATCGGACCCACCGCCCTCGGCATCGCCGTCTTCTACCTGTGGCCGACCGTGCGCACGCTCATCATCTCGTTCACCAAGTCGGGGCCGTTCGGCGGTTCCGAGTGGGTCGGGATCGAGAACTACGCCCGCCTGTTCCAGGACCCCGAGCTGATCGGCGCGCTGCGCAACACCGCGATCTACACGGTCATCGCCCTCATCGGCATCCCGTTGGCCGTCGGTATCGCCGCCCTGCTCAACACCGCAGGGCTCAAGGGACGCAGCGCCTACCGCACGCTGTACTTCATTCCGGTCGTCACGATGCCGGCCGCGATCGCACTGGTGTGGCGCCTGATCTACAACGGCGACTACGGCGTGCTCAACGCAGCACTCGGCTCGGTCGGCATCGAGGGGCGCAGCTGGCTCACCGACCCGAACACCGCTCTCGTGGCCATCGCCGTCGTGGGCATCTGGGCCGGCCTCGGAACCAACATCGTCATCTTCCTCGCCGGGCTGCAGGGCATCCCCGACACGATCATGGAGGCTGCCGACCTCGACGGCGCCGGCCCCGTGCGCAAGTTCTTCTCGATCACGATCCCCCTGCTGTCGCCGTCGATCTTCTTCGTCAGCGTCATCAGTGTGATCGGGGCCCTGCAGGTGTTCGACCTCATCTACATGATGCTCGGACGCAGCAACCCGGCCATGCCCAACACCCGCACGGTCGTCTACCTGTTCTACGAAGCGGGGTTCCTCGACAACGACCGGGGGTATGCCGCCGCCGTCGCCTTCCTGCTGCTCGTGATCATCCTGGTGCTCACGGTCGTGCAGTTCCGTCTGCAGAAGAAGTGGGTGCACTATGAGTGAGGTCTCGCTCGACACGCGCGCCGTCGTCGGTGCCTCTCCCGCGCGCTCGGCGGGGCGCGCGGGCAAGCCTCGCAACCGCGCGATCTGGATCGTGCACCTCGTGCTCCTGGTGGGCGCGATCCTGATGGTCTTCCCGTTCATCTGGCAGCTGCTGACCTCGTTCAAGACGCTGTCGGACTCCGTGCAGGTGCCGCCGAGTCTCCTCCCGCGCGAGTGGGTGTTCACGAACTTCGCCGAGGTCTTCGACTCGATGCCCTTCGCGCAGATGTTCGCCAACTCGGTGCTTCTGACCATCGGCCGCACGATCGGTCAGGTCGTGCTGTGCACGATGGCCGGCTACGCCTTCGCCCGCATCCCGTTCCCCGGACGCAACGCGCTGTTCGTGGTGTTCCTCTCGGTGCTCATGGTGCCGTCGCAGCTGTACCTGCTGCCGCAGTACGAGATCATCCAGGCGCTCGGGTGGCTGAACACCCTGCAGGCGCTGATCGTGCCCGGGATCTTCAGCGCGTTCGGCACGTTCCTGATGCGACAGTTCTTCATGTCGATGCCCGCCGAACTCGAAGAGGCGGCGCGCATCGACGGGGCGAATCCGTGGCAGACCTTCTGGCGGATCATGGTTCCGCTCGCGAAGCCTGGCATCATCGCTCTCGTGGTGTTCACTGTGCTGTGGTCCTGGAACGATCTGCTCTGGCCGTTGATCGTGACGACCGACCCCGCCAAGATGCCGCTGTCGGTCGGGCTCTCGCAGCTCGTCGGCATCCACGGCACCGACTACCCGGTGCTGATGGCCGGAGCGCTGCTCGCGACCCTGCCTATGCTGGTGACCTTCATGATCCTGCAGCGGCAGTTCATCCAGGGCATCGCCTTCAGCGGATCGAAGGGCTGACCCATGGCAGAGCGCAGGCAGCAGTCCACCACCTCACGGCGTCCGACCCTTCGGATGGTCGCCGAACGTGCGGGGGTCTCGACGGCCACCGTGTCGTATGTGTTCTCCGGGCGCGCGGGTGCCGCGTCGGGGTCCGGGGTGGCCGAAGCAACCGCGGCCCGCGTGATCGCGGCGGCCGACGAGCTCAACTACCGTCCGAACATCGCGGCGCGAACGATCCGCACCGGTCGCAGCGGCATGGTGCAGCTGTCGCTGCACATGCTGAGCGACCCCTGGTCGCTCGCGGTGGCGGATGCGGTGAACGCCGAGGCGAACCGGCACGGCCTCACGACGCTGATCCTCGCGGATGGCGACTGGCACGCGGCACTCGACAGGGTCGAGAGCGACGTCGCCTATCTCGACGGCGTGGGGGTCGACGAGGATGCCGAGCGCAAGCTCGCCGACCTCGTGCAGCGCGGGCAGCGGCTCGTGGTCTTCTCGGAGCACCTCGAGCCCGCCGGTTTCGACGTGGTGCGCTCCGACGCGATCCCCGGCTGCGAGCTCGCGATGGACCACCTGCTCGAACGACGTACGGCGATCGGGTGCCTGGCCGCCGAGGGCGCCGTACGTCTCGCGCCGACCCAGGTCACCCGGTACACGCCGTACCTCGAGAGGATGGCTGCCGCGGGTCTCGATGTCGATCCGGACTGGACCGTGACGTACACCGAGGGGCAGGCCAGTGCGTTCGCCGCGGCCGTGCAGCTGCTCTCGCGTGCGGACCGGCCCGATGCGATCTACGCCACCACCGACTTCGCGGCCATCGCGACGATCAATGCGGCGCACATGCTCGGGCTGCGGGTGCCGCACGACGTCGCCGTGATCGGCGTCGGCAACACCCCCGACGCGCAGCTCATCGCGCCCACCCTGACCACGGTCGGCCCGACCGACTTCTACGACAGGCAGGCGCGCATCATCATCGATCGCGCGCTCGCCGCGGACGAATCAGCAGGGCAGTTGCACGAGTTCGCCTGGTCGCTCTTCCCCGGCGCGTCGACCGACCTCGACGCGCCCACCTCTCATTCGCGCTGACGCCGCCGTCTGCGCGCACATCCCTACCCAGAAGGACCACCGTGGATCTCACCATCGGACTCATCGGCTTCGGCGCGCGCGCCACACTGCGCGAGGAGGTGCACCGCCCCGGTCAGGGGTCGCGCATCACCGCGGTCTGCGACCCGTCGGAGCGGGCGCGTGACGACGCGCGGCGTCTGCTTCCGAATGCCCTCGTCACCGACTCGCTCGACGAGCTGCTCGCCTCCGGCATCGACGCGGTCATGGTGCTCACGCCCGACGACACGCACGCGGCGCTCAGCATCCGTGCGCTCGAAGCCGGTGTCGCGGTGTTCTGCGAGAAGCCTCTCGCGATCGACCTCGCCGACGCCGACGCCATGCTCGAGACGGCCCGACGCACGGGCAGCCGCCTCTACATCGGCCACAACATGCGCCACATGCCGGTGATCACGCTGATGCGCGGGCTCATCCAGGACGGGCGGATCGGCGACGTCAAGGCCGTGTGGGTGCGCCACTTCGTGGGGCACGGCGGCGACTACTACTTCAAGGACTGGCACGCCGACCGCCGCCGCACGACGGGGCTGCTCCTGCAGAAGGGAGCGCACGACATCGACATCATCCACTGGCTCGCGGGCGCCTACACCGAGCAGGTCGCGGCCATGGGCGAGCTCAGCGTCTACGGCGACATCACCGACCGCCGCGATCGCACCGGAGAGCGGATGCCCGACTGGTTCAGCGTCGACAACTGGCCGCCGACGTCACTCACGGGGCTCAACCCGGTGATCGACGTCGAGGACATCTCGATGGTCAACATGCGCCTCTCCGGCGGCATCCTCGCCTCCTACCAGCAGTGCCACTTCACGCCCGACTACTGGCGCAACTACACGGTGATCGGCACCGAGGGGCGCATCGAGAACGTCGGCGACACGGCCGGCAGCGAGGTCAGGCTGTGGAACCGCCGGCACCGCGGAGCCGCCGACGCCGATGAGACCTTCATCGTCCCCGAGGCGGAGGGCGCCGGCCACGACGGCGCGGACGCGCTGCTGGTCGCGGAGTTCCTGCGGTTCGTGCGCGACGGGGGAGTCACGGAGACCTCGCCGGTGGCTGCTCGCGAGGCGGTGGCCGCCGGCATCCTCGCCACCGCGTCGCTGCGCGGCGACGGCTCGGCGATCGCGATTCCTCAGCTGGATGCCGACCTCGTCGCCTACTTCGAGCGCGGTCAGGTCGAGTGAGCGGCGCGCGGAGGCCGTCGCAGCAGCAGCGGCACCCGAAGCGAACCCTCAGGTTCGGGATGCAGAATGTACAAAAGTACATGTACGCCCGTACAGGGGTGATCGCTGGGGGTCCGAATGAGCGATGGCACGCGCCGCCGCCGCGATCCTGAAGCACGCCGTCGCGAGATCGTCTCCGCGGCTGCAGAGCTGATCGTCGAGATCGGCGTCGACGCATTGACGCACCGCAAGGTCGCCGCGCGAGCCGGAGTGCCCCTCGGCTCGACGACCCAGTACTTCGCCACCCTCGACGACCTGCGCGAAGCGGCGATCGGGGCGCTGGCCGCCGAGATCGACGCGCGGATCGACGCGACCCGGCGAGCCGTGGTCATCGAGGGAGTGACGCCGGAAGGGCTCGCTCGCCTGGTGCGCCGAGGGCTCGACGACGCCCGAGCGGTGCAGGCCGACCGGGCCGTCGTGACCGCCGCCGTGCACGATCCGCGCGTCCGTCAGTTCGCCCGACTGTGGTCGGACGAGATCGTGGGCTTCATCGCCCCCGTTCACGGAGTCGACAGAGCCAGGGCCGCAGCCGTCTTCATCGACGGCGTACTCTGGCACTCTCAGATCCACGACGAGCCGCTCGACGAAGAGCTCATCCGCGACGCCCTCGCCGGGATCCTCACTCCTCAGGCGTCGCCTCCCGCACCCGCCGCCGCAGCATCCGCCTGATCAGCAGAGAGAGAATCCGCCTTGTCGAACCTCGCCGTCCTGAGTCTCAAGAACCGCGCACTGATCGCGTTGATCACGATCGTCGCCGCCGTGTTCGGCGGACTCGCTCTGACGAATCTCAAGCAGGAGCTCATCCCCTCGCTCGAGCTGCCCAACCTGATGGTCATGACGACCTACCCCGGCGCGTCGCCCGAGGTCGTCGAGAACGACGTCTCCACGCCGATCGAGTCGGCGATCCAGGGCGTTCCCGGTCTCGAGGGCACCACCGCCACGAGCACCACGAACGCCTCGATCGTGCAGGCGACCTTCGCCTACGGCACGAACCTCGCGACCGCGGAGCAGAAGATCCAGCAGGCGATCAACCGCATCTCTGGCGAGCTTCCCGAGGACATCAGCCCCCAGGTGCTGGCGGTGTCGATCGACGACTTCCCGGTGATCCAGGTCGCCGTCACGGGGTTCGACGACGCCGAGAACGCTCAGGCGGAACTGACGAGCGTCGCGATCCCCGAGCTCGAGGACGTCGACGGCGTCAACGCCGCGCAGCTCATCGGCGGCGTCGGCCAGCGCATCACGATCACGCCCGACGTCGCGAAGCTCGCGGCCGCGGGTCAGAGCACGCAGGCCATCACCACGGCCCTGCAGCAGAACGGCACGCTGTTCCCCGGCGGCGACATCACCGAGAGCGGTCAGACGCTCACGGTGCAGACCGGCGCGAAGATCACCTCGGTCGAGGAGCTCGCCGCGCTGCCGCTCGTCGGCACGAATGAGACGATCGGCGACGTCGCCACCGTCGTGCAGGAGACCGATCCGATCTCGTCGATCTCCCGCGTTGACGGCGAGGACGCGCTGTCGATCTCGATCACGAAGCTCCCCGCCGCGAACACCGTCGAGGTGTCGCAGGGGGTCATCGCCGCGCTCGACACCATCGGCGAGGCGTTCCCCGACGCCGAGTTCACGATCATCTTCGACCAGGCGCCGTTCATCCAGCAGTCCATCGAGACCCTCGCCACAGAGGGCCTTCTCGGACTCGTCTTCGCGGTGATCGTCATCCTGGTCTTCCTGCTGTCGATCCGCTCGACGCTGGTGACGGCGATCTCGATCCCGACCAGCGTGCTCATCACCTTCATCGGTCTGCAGGCGTTCGGCTACTCGCTCAACATCCTCACGCTCGGCGCGCTCACGATCGCGATCGGCCGCGTGGTCGACGACTCGATCGTCGTGATCGAGAACATCAAGAGGCACTACGTCGGCGACGCCGACAAGGGCGACGCGATCCGTCTCGCCGTGCGCGAGGTGGCGATGGCGGTGACGTCGTCGACCATCACCACGGTCGCGGTGTTCCTGCCGATCGTGTTCGTCGGCGACATGGTCGGCGAGCTGTTCCGGCCGTTCGCCGTGACCGTGTCGATCGCCATGGTCGCTTCGCTGCTCGTGTCGCTGACCATCGTGCCGGTGCTCGCGTACTGGTTCCTGCGCCCCGGCAAGCCGCTGCTCGACGAGAACGGCGTGCAGATCGACCCGGAGCACCCGGATGCGCCGCTGACGCCGCTGCAGCGCGCCTACCGTCCGATCCTCGGCTGGACGCTGAAGCACTCGGGCGTGACCGTGATCCTCGCGGTGGTCGTGCTGGGCGCCACACTGGCGGCGGCTCCGCTGATGAAGATCAACTTCCTCAGCGACTCCGGTCAGAACACCATGACCGTGACTCAGGACCTCGGTCCCACCGCGAGCCTGGAGACGAAGTCGGAGGCGGCGATCGCCGTCGAGGACGCCCTGCTCGACATCGACGGCGTCACCAACGTGCAGGCGTCGATCGGATCCAGCGGCTCGGCGCTGCGCGACGCGTTCTCCGGCGGTGCCGGCGTGACGTACTCGGTGCTCACCGACGCCGACGCCGACCAGGAGAAGCTGCGCGCCGCGGTGCAGGACGCGATCGAAGACCTCACGGACGTCGGAGAGGTGACCGTCGCATCGTCGGCCGGATTCGGCTCGAGCGACATCGAGATCACGGTGTCGGCGTCGAACTCCGACGACCTGCAGGCAGCGACCACCTCCGTGGTCGATGAACTCGACGGACGAGAGGGCATCGGTCAGGTCACCGACAACCTCGCCGCCGCTCTGCCGTACCTCGCCGTGGTCGTCGACCGCGACGCCGCCGCGCAGCGCGGGCTGTCGGAGGTGGCCGTCGGATCGATCGTCTCGAACACGATGCGCCCGCAGCAGGTCGGAACGGTCGAGATCGACGACACCGCGTTGACCATCTATCTCGCATCGTCCGAGCCGCCCACGACCGCGCAGGCGCTGCGAGAGCTGGCCATCCCGAGCGCGCTCGGTGTCGTGCAGCTGCAGGACATCGCCACGGTCGAGGAGCGCAACGGCCCGACCTCGATCACCACCGAGCAGGGACGCCGCACCGCGACGATCACCGTGCCCCCGGCATCCGACAACCTCGCTGTGGCGACCCAGTCGGTCACCGAGGCGCTCGCAGCGGTCGACCTCCCTGACGGCGCATCGGCCGAAGTGGGCGGTGTCGCGTCGCAGCAGGCCGACTCGTTCTCGCAGCTCGGTCTCGCGATGCTCGCGGCGATCCTGATCGTCTACGTCGTGATGGTCGCGACCTTCAAGTCGCTGCGACAGCCGCTGCTGCTGCTCGTCTCGGTGCCGTTCGCGGCGACCGGCGCGATCCTGCTGCAGATCATCACGGGCGTGCCGCTCGGCGTCGCGTCGCTCATCGGTGTGCTGATGCTCATCGGCATCGTGGTGACCAACGCGATCGTGCTGATCGACCTCGTGAATCAGTACCGCGAGAAGGGGCTGTCGACGATCGATGCGGTGCGGGCCGGTGGGGAGAAGCGTCTGCGGCCGATCCTGATGACGGCTCTCGCGACGATCCTCGCGCTGACGCCGATGGCCCTCG
This sequence comes from Microbacterium sp. APC 3901, assembly GCF_030407765.1. Lineage (GTDB taxonomy): Bacteria > Actinomycetota > Actinomycetes > Actinomycetales > Microbacteriaceae > Microbacterium. The sequence goes on along the minus strand of NZ_JASDCU010000007.1, from coordinate 53,405 downwards.
GCATCACCGGACATGGCGGGTTCATCTCGCAGCCGCTCGCGATCGTCGTGATCGGCGGGCTGCTGTCGTCGACCGTGCTGACGCTGATCGTGCTGCCCACGCTCTACAACCTCGTCGAGGGTGCGAAGGAACGGCGCCGTGCCCGCAAGGCGGGTTCGGGCGAGGACGGCTCCGCCGCGGCGGGCGAAGCAGAGCCTGCGGACGGTCCTGCGCCTGCTGACGGGGTGGCCCTCACGGGTGCCTCGTCGGGCGGCACGGCTGCATCGTCCGAGCTGCCGCACGCGAACCAGCTGACGCGTCGAGAGCTGCGCGAGCGCGGCGAGTAGCCGCCGACTCCGTTCACGGTTCAGCACCGCTGAGCCCGATGCCCGCCCGGAAGCGTCTCCCGGGCGGGCATCTGCGTGGTCGTCCGGCGTTGTGGAGCCGGCGTCCGTTCACAACGCAGGAGATCTGACCGCTCAGGCGCCAGGACGGCCGTGGATCCGGTCGCGGCTGCACGTGTTTCCTGAGTCATGCACGCGCGACGACGGCCGTCGCTCGGCAGTCGTGCACCCCACGCGGTGGTCGAGGGCCTCAGTCGAGCGTGATGCCCCACTCGACGGTCCAGGTCTCCCCGGGGTCCAGGCGCCGGATGCCGACGCCGCTGTTCAGCGCGTCGGCGGGCGCGGTCATGGGCTCGATCGCGACGGCGAGGGACTGCCCCGGATACTTGTCGGTCGTGTAGACCTGCACGAAGTCGAATCCCGCACCCTGCCACAGGGTCAGGCGACGTCCGTCGGGCGCGGTCAGCGAGTGACGGATGAGCCCGTCTGCGTCGCGGTCGAGGTCGGTGAATCCGGTGTCGAGGCTCACTTCGCCGAGGCGCACGCCGTCGCGCAGCGCGGCATCCGCCGGGTGTGTGCCCGTCGGCAGCATCCGCTCGTCGGTGGTGAAAGCGGTCTGCGCGGGCACGCGCAGCACCAGTTCGCGGGGATCGACATCGCCGATCGTGACGAACGGATGGGTTCCGAGCGCAACCGGCGCGGCCGTGGTCGAGCGGTTGGTGAGCGCGTGCGTCACGTCGATTCCGTCAGCTCGCAGCACGTATGTGACGCTCGTCTCGACCAGATACGGGTAACCGGTCTGCGGGAAGACCGTGGCGCTCAGCGTCGTCGCCGAGGCGGTCTCGGAGATGTCGTAGGCCGTGAATCGCAGCAGTCCGTGGCTCGCATTCGTGAACTTCGGCTCCGTGATGGCGAGCTGCCGCTCGGTGCCATCGTCGTTCCAGAGTCCGTCCCTGACCCGATTCGGCCAGGGAGCGAGCACCACGCCCGAGCACGAGGGCGTCGGCGAGTCGAGCGGATAGGGAGCGATCAGGTCGACGGAGCCGATGCGGAGGGAGCGGAGGCACGCGCCGACCTGCGCGATCTGAGCGCTGACGTCGCCGAGCTGAAGGTGCACCTGTGTGCCTGTGGGGGATGCGGAGTTCACTCCGCAATCGTATGGCGACCCACGTCGACGATGGGGCGGGGGACTCTTTCAGGTGCGACCGCTACACTTGATGCGTCGGCTTCGGACACCCGCGCAGTGCGCGGACGTTTTTGTGTAAGAAGTGTGAGTCCAGGGGCCGATGGTGAGCGTCGCTCGACGCTAATCAACCATCACATGAATGGCCCCGGCCGCTGACAGTCCGGAAACCCCGCGTGGTCGCATCCGACCGCGCGCAGGGTAGCGCGCGTGTGCGCGGCGCCGTTCTCGTGGCGAGAACACAGAAGGACACCCCCATGCCCAAGAACAAGAAGCCCCGCGGCGGACGCCCCTCGGCCAACTTCGAGCCGCGTTACGGCGCGAACAAGACCTCGTTCCACGATCGCCACAACGGTGGCCGTGATGCAGGTCGCGACGGCGCCCGGGACTCCCGTGATGCACGTGGCGGACGCGCGGATGCCGGTGACCGGCGCACCGCGCCTGCCGGCGCAGACCGCCGCCCCGGCAGTCGCAGCGCCAGCCACCGCGGATACCGTCCGGCCGAAGAGGCCGCGCCCAAGCAGCGCTGGTCGTCGCAGGAGCGTGCGGGACGCGACGAGGCCCGTGGCATCCGCAACCGTGCCGAGTCGGGTCGCCGCGAGGCGCCGCACAACCGCGACGACCGTCCGCGCTACAACGACCGCTCCTCCACGGGCTTCGACCGCCCGCGCCGCGATGACCGCGGCGGCCAGCGTCCGACCGGTCCCGGCACATACCGCGATGAGCGCGGCGGCCAGCGTGACGAGCGTCCGCGTCGTGATGACCGCGGTGCCGGCACGCAGCGCCAGGGGTTCCGCGACAACGACCACCGTGATGGCGGACGTCCGGGTCGCGACGATCGCCGTGACCAGCGTTCCGGTGGCTTCCGCGACGATCGCGGTGGCCAGCGCTTCTCCCGTGACGATCGCCCGCAGCGCGACGACCGCGGCGCGTCCGAGCGGCCGCGCTTCAACCGCGACGACCGTCCTGCCCGTTCGGGTGACCGCACCGAGCGTCCCCGGTTCAACGACCGTGGTGGCGAGCGTCCTCGCTTCGACCGTGACGACCGTCCTCGTCGTGATGACCGTGGCGCGAGCCCGCGTCGTGATGACCGCGGTGGCGCCGAGCGCCCCGAGCGCTCCTACGACGCCGACCGTGCGCGTCGTGCCTTCGGTCGTGACCGCGCTCAGCGTTCGATCGAGGGTGGCCGCGACGAGCGTTCGCGTCCCTCGACGGGTGGCGCGTACCGCACCGATCGTCCCCGCCCGTTGACGTCGGACACCCGCGGGCGTCCGTCGCACAACGAGCGCCCCAGCCGCAACGACTGGAACGCCACCTCGAGCGCGGCACCCGCCAAGAAGTTCGAGCCGACCGACGACGTCGTGCACGAACGCCTCGAGGCGAAGTCCGTCGCGGCCGTCGAGGTCGACGGCGTGACCTTCGGCGACCTCGGTCTCGGATCCAACATCGTCGAGACGCTCGTCGGCATGGGCGCGGCGACGCCGTTCCCGATCCAGGCCGCCAGCATCCCTGCAGTGCTCAAGGGTCGCGACGTTCTCGCCCGCGGCCGCACCGGCTCGGGCAAGACCATCGCCTTCGGGGCTCCCCTCGTCGAGCGGGTGCTGCAGTCGCAGGCGGGCAAGCGTCGTGAGTTCGGCCGCTCGCCCCGCGCGATCATCCTCGCGCCGACGCGCGAGCTCGCGCTGCAGATCGACCGCACGATCCAGCCGATCGCGCGCAGCGTGGGTCTCTTCACCACGCAGATCTACGGCGGCGTGCCGCAGGGCCGCCAGGTGGGTGCGCTGAAGAAGGGCGTCGACATCGTCATCGGCACGCCCGGTCGCGTCGAAGACCTGATCAACCAGGGCAAGCTCGACCTCTCGGACTGCCGCATCGCGGTGCTCGACGAGGCCGACCACATGTGCGAGCTCGGATTCGTCGAGCCCGTGCAGCGCATCCTGCGTCACACGGCCGACGGCAGCCAGAAGCTCCTCTTCTCGGCCACGCTCGACCGTGAGGTCGCTGCTCTCGTCGACGAGTTCCTCGTCGACCCGGCCGTATACGAGGTCGCCGGCGAAGACCAGGACTCGAGCACGATCGAGCACCGCGTGCTCGTGATCGAGCACCGCGACAAGGCCGACATCCTCACGTCGCTCGTCGACCGTGACGGCAAGACCCTCGTCTTCGCCCGCACCCGCGCCTACGCCGACATGCTCGCCGAGCAGTTCGACGACGCCGGCATCCCCGCGGTATCGCTGCACGGTGACCTCAACCAGGCCAAGCGCACGCGCAACCTCGAGCGCCTGACGTCGGGTCGAGTGAACGTGCTCGTCGCCACCGACGTCGCCGCCCGCGGCATCCACGTCGACGACATCGATCTGGTCGTCCAGGCCGATGCGCCCGACGAGTACAAGACGTATCTGCACCGCTCGGGTCGCACCGGGCGCGCCGGTCGCTCGGGTCGCGTCGTCACGCTGATCACTCGTCAGCGCCAGCGTCGCATGACCGAGCTGCTGCAGCGTGCCGAGATCGATGCACCGTTCGAGAACGCTCGTCTGAACGACGACCTGATCGAGGAGATCGCCGGTCGCGTGCCGACCGCGTCAGACCTCACGGCCTGATCCCTCACCATCGAAGGCCCCGTGCCCGCATCCGCGGGGGCGGGGCCTTCGTCATGTTCGATGTGCCACGCGCTGCGAAGGACTCTGCGCCTGGGGAGGAGGACTGCGCCTCGGGAGGAGCGCTGCGGGCATCCGGTCCTCCCGAGGAGCAGTCCTCCTCCTGAGGGGTGCTCGAGGGCGGGCGAAGAAGGCAGGCGGATGCCGCGCGGCGGCGCTCAGCTCACGCCAGCTCGTGCTCGTGGATCGCCGTCGTGAGCGTCGTGCCGTTGAGGTCGAGGTAGAGCACCTGCTCGGTGATGGTGAGGGTCATGGTGTTGCGGCGCTCGATGAGCGGTGCGGCGGAATCGATGAAGCCGGCATCGAAGCTGAAGACCCGGATGTCCTCCGAGCGGTGGATGCGTTTGTCCGCCCAGGGCGCCATGACCTTCACCGGGTCACGGTGCGTGTAGACGACGGTGCGCTCAGCCAGTCGGCTGCCGTGGTGCAGGCGTTCGGCGTCGGGTGCTCCGATCTCGATCCAGGCCGTGATCCGGCCTGTCAGGTCGCGCACGAGGACCGCCGGCTCGTCGGTCTGCGAGATTCCGCCACCGAACGTGATGCCCTCGGTGAATTCGAGTCCGTACGCGAGCACGCGGGTGAGCATGTATGCGTCGGTCTCCGAGGGATGCCGCGCCGCACGCAGCGAGAAGTCGTCGTACACACCGCGATCCATGTCGGCCAGTTGGACGTCGAACGTGTGCATGGTGGAGCCGATAGCCATAACGACCGAGCCTACGCGCCCGCGGCGGCGTGCTCGACCGCTGCGCCCTCGGTCGTCTCGACCTCAGAACAGCATCGGCTGTGCAGGGGCCGCTGACGGCGCGAACGCGGGTGCCGGACGGCCGTGCGGTGCCGACGCCCGGATGCCGCGCACCGGGTAGTCGTCTTCGTGCTGGCCGTCGAGGCCGTGCAGCCTGATCAGCGGCCGCGCCCGCTTGGCCAGCCACTGCCGGTAGCCCTTGGGCGCCTCGGCGGAGACGCCCGGATACAGACCCCGATACGACGAGACCAGGTCGGGACGGAATTCGCCGAGCCACTGCATGAACCAGGGCTTCACCCCGGCGCGCAGGTGGAGTGCGCCGTAGATGACGCGATTCGCCCCCGCCTCCTTGATGCGACGCAGAGCCGTGTCGATCGCCTCGACGGAGTCGGTCATGTGCGGCATGATCGGCATCAGGAACACGGTCACCCGGAATCCTGCATCCCGCAGTGCGCGCACCGTGTCGAGTCGAGCCTGGGTCGTCGGGGTGCCTGGTTCGATCGCCTTCTGCAGCTCGTCGTCGTACATCGCGATCGACATCTGGATGTCGACGGGCACCCGCTGCGCCGCCTTCACCAGCAGAGGGATGTCGCGTCTGATCAGCGTGCCCTTGGTGAGGATCGACATCGGGGTGCCCGACGCGGCGAGGGCCTCGATGATCCCCGGCATCAGCCTGTAGCGGCCTTCAGCGCGCTGATACGGATCGGTGTTCGTGCCCAGAGCGACGGTCTCGTGCTCCCAGCTGCCTTTGCGCAGCTCTCGCTCCAGCACTTCGACGACGTTGACCTTCACGACGATCTGCGAGTCGAAGTCCGAGCCCCCGTCGAGATCGAGATATTCGTGCGTACCCCGAGCGAAGCAGTACACGCAGGCATGACTGCATCCGCGGTACGGGTTGATGGTCCACGCGAACGGCATGCGCGATGCGCCGGGAACATGGTTGAGCGCGGACTTCGACAGCACCTCGTGGAAGGTCATGCCCGCGAAGTCGGGAGTGGTCACCGTGCGGAGCACGCCCGTGCGTTCTTCGAGGCCGGGCAGCGCAGCGGCATCGACATCGCCGAGTTTCTGTCCTTGCCACCGCACGCGATCAAGTCGAACATAATTACTATAGAACGTCAACCCGAGATGGGAATTCTGTTCGATGGGACTTAAGGGACAATGGAAGCATGTCCTTCCCGCCGCAGCCTCAGCATGCGGCACAGCGCTCTCCGATCCGCGGACCCGCATTGCCCATCGGTCTCGCGGTCGCAGCGATCGGCATCCTGCTGTCGATCGCGGGAGCGCCGATCGCCGCATCGGCACCCGCCGAGATGGCGATGCCGGAGCCGGTGGCGGTGCAGGACGTGCCGGCGGTCGAGGTCGGCGCGACCACGGCAGCCGATCCGTGCTCGGAACCGAGCGTGCTCGAGGCGATCGCGGTCGCCGACGATCCGGCGATCATCGCCGGCTTCGGCGGCGGTGAGAGCTTCCGTGCCGCCGTCGTCGCGGGCAACGCGCCCTGCATCGCTCTCGACGACCCCGCCCATGTCTGGGTGGTCGTGAACAAGGCTCGTCCGCTCGCGCCGATCTCTTTCGCGCCGTCTTCGCTCGTCGACCTTCCGGTGCAGATGACGACTCGCTCCGGGCAGGCCAGGACGGATGTCGCGACCGGGGTCGGAGAGATGGCCGACGCCGCTGCCGCCGAGGGGGCGGGGCGTATCGGCGCGAACAACGGCTACCGGTCGTACGACCTCCAGGTCGCCACCCACGCCGCGCATGTGCGCAACAGCGGCCAGGCGGGGGCGGACGCCTCATCGGCGCGTGCCGGACACAGTGAGCACCAGACCGGGCTCGCGCTCGACCTCGTGGCCTGCGACTCGTCGTGCGGAGCCATCGAGTCGTTCGGAGCGACCGTGCAGGGCGAGTGGATCGCGGCGAATGCCTGGGAGTACGGCTTCATCGTCCGCTACGAACAGGTGGGTTCGGGGATCACCGGGTACAAGCCGGAGCCGTGGCATCTGCGGTACCTCGGCCGTGAGCTCGCGGCCGCGTATCATCAGGGCGGATATCACACGCTGGAGGAGTTCTTCGGGCTCCCTGCCGCTCCCGATTACGCGCACTGACCGCAGGGCGACGGCTTCGGAACCGCCGGATTGCGGCATCCGACAATCGCGGTACCCAGTCCCACGGTCTGTGGGATGCATTCTCACAACAGGCTGTCGTGGTGTCGGCGACCCGGCATAGAATCGCCGGAGCAATGACGCACGAACGTTCGGGAGGACGCAATGGAACGCGACATCTACGAAGAGGATCACGAGGCGTTCCGCGACCTCGTCAAGGACTTCGTCAAGCGCCACGTGAGCAACCAGGCCATCGAACGGTGGGACGCCGCGGGTGAGATCGACCGGGCGACCATGTTGGCGGCCGGCGAGGCGGGCCTGATCGGTCTCTCCGTGCCCGAGGAGTTCGGCGGCGCCGGCATGCTGCAGGACTACCGATTCCGCACCATCGTGATGGAAGAGGTCATCGCCTCCGGCGCGGGTTCGCTGGCGGGCGCCTTCGGCATCCAGGACGATCTGGCTGTTCCGTACCTCGTGCACATGGGCACTCAGGAGCAGAAGGAGAAGTGGCTGCCACGCATGGCCACCGGCGAGGTGCTGGGCGCGCTCGCCATGACCGACCCCGGCGCCGGCTCTGACCTGCGCGGCATCAAGACCAACGCCAAGAAGGTCGACGGCGGCTACATCCTCAACGGCGCCAAGACGTTCATCTCCTCCGGCTCGACGGCCGACGTCGTCGTGACCTTCGTCAAGACCGGCGAGGGCAACCGCCCCGACGCCTTCAGCCTGCTGCTCGTCGAGAAGGGCATGGAGGGCTTCGACCAGGGCAAGAAGCTCAGCAAGATGGGCTTCCACGGCTGGGACACGGCCGAGCTCAGCTTCACCGACGTGTTCATCCCCGACGAGAACCTCATCAGCGGCAAGGAGGGCCAGGGCTTCATCCAGCTGATGCTGAACCTGCCGCTCGAGCGTCTGTCGATCGGCGTCGCCGCGGCCGCGGCCGCGCAGGCCGCCCTCGACTGGACCGTCGCCTACACGAAGGACCGTGAGGCGTTCGGCGAGCGCATCGCCGACTTCCAGAACACACGCTTCCGGCTCGCCGACATGTCGGCGACCACGGACGCGATGTGGGCCTACATCGATCGCGCGCTGCTCGCCTACAAGAACAGCACGCTCACCGCCGAGGACGCCGCGAAGGTCAAGTTCTGGGCGACCGAGCGCGAGTGGGAGGTGCTCGACATGGGTGTGCAGCTGCACGGAGGCTACGGCTACATCATGGAGTACCCCATCGCCCGGGCGTTCACGGATGCCCGTGTGCACCGCATCTACGGCGGCACGAACGAGATCATGCGCGACCTCGTCGGTCGTCAGATCGTCGGCAAGCGCTGACGCATCGCTGGATCCGAAGGGCCCCGGATGCCGGCATCCGGGGCCCTTCGCGTGTGGGCGGGCGTGAGGTTCGGTGTCGAACCCATCCCCGTGGCCCGGGCACGGATTCGGACGGCAGGCGCGACCCGCTGGAGCCGGATGCCGGCGCACGGCGCGCCGCACGTCGGCATCCGAAGCTGTGCCCGGACGAGAGACGCCGGACGGAGTCGAGCCGAGCGACGTCAGCGCGGCAGGCGCGCCCCCACGCCGGCCCGTCGCAGTCTGTCGGCGATCAGGATGCCGAGTGCGGTGGCCCCGAGGCAGCTGGCGAGGGTCACAGCGAAGAACGTGATCTGCAGGGAGAGCTCGAAGCTGCCGAGGTTGAACGATGCCCACGCGAGCAGCGGGTAGACGATGCCGACGATCGCCGCGCCGAGGTAGTGGAGCCAGGTTCCCCAGTAGCGCCACAGCACGAAGAGGAAGGGCAGCTCGGTGAACGCCGCCCACCAGAGATTGGTGGCCACGCTGCTGAAGCCGTATCCCGAGAACGGCACGATGACGAGCCCGGCGAGGAGGCCCACCAGCAGGCCGACGAGGGGGCGGCGCAGCAGGCGGAGGGCGATCACCGAGGGAAGCAGCCACAGCCCGGCCAGCCCGACGCTGACGAACGGAAGGCCGGGGAAGAGGATCGTCGAGAGCCAGTTCGCCGGGGCCAGCAGCGCCCCACCGGCGACGCCCAGGGCCGCGCACGTCAGGAGGATCGCCGTCGGGAACCGGAAGCGACGTTCGCGCGCGTTGCGGGGTCGATTCCGCACCTCTGCGGCCGATCTCCGGTGCGTTTCCGGCCCTGCATCGGGGGAGCGGTGCGTTTCTGGCCCCGCATCGGCCCCCTGACCCGCGTTCGGCTCCACCGCATCCGCGCCGCTCACGAGAGGGGCTCCGCTGCTGCGTCGCGAGCTGCCTTCGAGGTGGGCGAAGCCGCGCCGATCTTCCAGTACCCGCAGAAGCTGACGTTGTTCTTGTCGACGCCGTGCTCACCGACGAGCTGCTTGCGTGCGCCGGAGGCGAGCGACTGCTCGCCCGCCGCATAGGCGTGGAACGGCGCGTCGGGCAGCGTGAGCTCTCGCAGGCGAGCGAGGGCGAACGACCCCGGATCGAACTCGTGCGGACGCACGAGCCAGACGATGTCCACACCGGACGGATGTGCGAACTCCAGCGCATCCTCCTCGGACGGCACCTCGATGATCGCCGTGCCCGTGGCGTGCGCAGGCAGCGAGGCGCAGATCGAGGCGATCGCGGGCAGCGCCGTCTCATCGCCCACCAGCACGACGCGATCCGTGCCGCGCTGCGGGTTGAACGTCAGCCCCTCGTCGATGATCAGCACGTGCTCACCGGGAGCGCAGGTCTCCGCCCATCGCGACGCGGGGCCGGCAGTGCCGTCGGCCGCCGACCCGTGCAGCACGAAATCGACGTCGATCTCGGCGTCCGACTCATCGGTCGCCGGGCGATACGCGCGCACGCTGTAGTTGCGCATGACGGGGCGCTCGCCGTCGGGGATGCGCAGGAACTTGAGATACCCGAACATCCTGTTCGCCTTCGCGGGCACGCGGTCGAGGCCGGCGTCGCCGCCGATCGGCAGGAACAGGCGGAACCACTGGTCGAAGCCCATCGGACGGAACTTCTCGATCTCGCCTCCCCCGAGGGTGACCCTCATCCAGTGCTCGGAGAGGCGCTCGGTGCGCAGAACGCTGAGATGGATGAGTTCGGCTGACTCGGGCTTGACGAGTTTGCTGTATGCCATGCGGGCGCCTTTCAGGGCAGCTGCCAGGGGAAGAAGAGCACGAAGATCGCGGCGGATGCGGCGATCGAGGCGAGGATGAAGACGGTGTCGCGGGTGCGGAACGGCACCAGGTGGCGCTCGGTGCGCGTCGGGTGGGCGCCGAAGGCGCGGGAGTCCATGGCGAGAGCGACGCGTTCGGCGTGGCGGATCGCTCCGGCGAGCAGGGGCACGATGTAACCCCAGCCTCGGGCGATGCGCGCGAACGGTCCGCTGCCGCCGTGATGGCCGCGCACCCGGTGCGCGGCGCGGATCACCGAGAGCTCGTGGCCGAAGCGAGGCACGAAGCGGAAGGCGGCGAGGGCCGTGTGGCCGATCCGGTAGGGCACACGCAGCTGCTGCACGCTGGCGCGCACGAGGTCGGGGCCGGTGGTCGTCAGGCCGCCGATGAGCGCCAGGGCGACGATCGAGCCGAGGCGGAGAGCCGTGGCGAAGCCGATCTCGAGCGCGCCCGCATACAGCGTCCACCCGCTGATCTGCAGCGCGGCACGGGTGTCGTCGACCAGAGACGCATCGACCCACAGCGAGAACCCGACTCCGATCGCGAGCATGCCGACGGGAAGCGCGATGAACAGCAGCGCGGCCGTGCGCCAGGTCACGCGCGATCCCGCGACGATCAGCGCGAGAGAGAGCACCAGAAAGGCGGCGGGCGTGGCGAGGTCGCGCACGAAGATCAACAGCAGCATCGCCGGGGCGACCCCGGCGACCTTCGCTAGCGGGTTGAGCGCATAGAGGAACTGGCGCCGCGAGGATGCCGAGACGGCGGCGTACGGGTCGAAGGCGGGCGCGCTCATGCGATCGCCTGCCCTGCGTCGGCCAGCACGCGCTGCAGCGCCGGGAGCCGGAGCCCGGCCTCGATGAACGGAGCCTCGTCTCGGAAGAGCGCGTCTGTGCGGTCGGCGGCGTGCACTCGACCGTCCTTGAGGATCACGGTGTGCGACGTGTGTGCGGCGACGAGCTGGAGGTCATGGGTCACGATGACGATCGTCGTTCCCTCGGCGCGCAGATCGCGGAGCAGGGCGAGGAGTTCGGAGGCCCGCGCGCGATCCTGGCCGAAGGTCGGCTCATCGAGCGCGAGCACCTGCGGACGGGTGATCAGAGCTGTGCCGACCGAGAGGCGGCGCTTCTCTCCGCCCGACAACAGGAACGGGTGCACCTCGGCTTTGGCTTCGAGTCCGAAGCGGGAGAGCATGGCGTCGACGCGCTCGCGCGTCTCGGCATCCGGAGTGTGCCGCAGCCGAAGCCCGTGCGCCAGTTCGTCGAACACCGTGTGCGCGATGAACTGATGCTCGGGGTTCTGGAACACGAACCCGATGCGGCTCGCGAGCTCACGTGGCGACGCCGCTCCCGGATCCATGCCGTCGACCGTCACCTGCCGCTTCGGCGGCGGCACCACTCCGGCGAGCGACTGCAGCAGGGTGGTCTTGCCCGCGCCGTTGGCGCCGATGATCGCCGTGAGGGTTCCCGGCTCGATGTCGAGATCGATGTCGTGCAGGATCTCGGTGCGGTGACGGCGCACCGTGAGGCGGCGAGCGCTGATGATCGGGGCGGTCATCGGTCGAGAGGGGTCGTCCGTCTGCAGGGCGGAAGCACGGATGCCGGGTGAGACAGCGGTTTCTGATCCTGCATCCGTGTTCTGGTCCTGCAGACGGGACGTGGAGGGAGCCGTGGATGCCGGAGACGTGGCAGGGGCGCTGACCGCGGTCAGCGCGCCGGCGAGTTCGGCGGGCGTCAGCGGCAGCTCGTCGAAGTGCATGCCGGCGTCCTGCATGCGCAGCGCCGCCAGAGTCGCTCCGGGGAGCCAGACGCCCATCGCCAGGAGCTCGGCCGCGTGCGAGCGGATGATCTCGCCCGCCGGTCCGTCGAATGCCACGCGACCCGAGCGGTCGAGCACGATCGTGCGGGTGACGAAGCCCATCGCCGCGTCGAGGTTGTGCTCGACGAGGAGGATCGCCCGATCGCCGGCCGCGATCACATCGGTCAGTGCGGCGTAGACATCGTCGATGCCCTGCGGGTCGAGGTTCGCAGTCGGCTCGTCGAGCACGATCAGAGGCGATCCCATGGCCAGTGCGCATGCGATCGCGAGGCGCTGCCGCCCGCCGCCCGACAGTCGGTCGGGGTTCTCGTCTCGGCGCTCCCAGAGACCGACGCGACCGAGCGCATCCGCCGTCCTGGCGTGCACTTCGTCGAGCGGGAGCAGCAGGTTCTCGGGGCCGAACGCGACCTCGTCGTAGACGGTGCCGGTGACGATCTGCGCGTCCGGGTCTTGGAAGACCATCGCGACGTGGGTGCTCAGCGACGCGGTGTCGGCATCAGCCGTGCTGACGCCGCCGGCGTCGACCGACCCCGTCATGCTGGCCGGAACGGCGTGCGGGATGAGTCCGTTGAGCGCGAGCGTGAGCGTCGACTTGCCCGAACCCGAGGGGCCGAGGAGCAGCACGACCTCGCCGGATCCGATGTCGAAGGACACGTCGTGGGGGGAGGGGTGCACCGCATCGGCGTGGGTGATCGAGAGGCCACGCACGCTGAGAAGGGGCGCGGATGAGCGCACGGCATAACCCCGGTTTCGGCGGATCGGTACCGTTCTAACTTAGCTGAGCCTTACCTGAATCACCACGCGTCGGAAAAGCCGGGATGCGGTGGATCAGCGCCGTGCGACGCCCGCGCGGCTCAGCGACGCACCGATCGCGAGTCCGGCTGCCGTCCACGCGATCGGACCGAGCACCGCGATCACGAGGTAGGAGATCTGCAGCCACGGCGCGAAGGTTCCGAGGTCGACGGCGAAGAACACCACGACTGCGACGATCACCCCGATCACGCCGGCCGAGATGAAGAAGCGCCATGGGCCCCACGAGCGATAGCGGGTGAGCGCGGCGATGCCCTCCTGGATCGCGCCGAAGAGCAGCGCGGTGCCGATGAAGCGCAGGGTCCAGGCCGGGTTGAACGCGCTCGAGATGAGAGCGGCGAACACGTGCGTGACGAGGGCCACGAACGGGCGGCGCAGCACCTCCTGGGCGATGATGCCGGGAAGCACGTGCGAGCCGAGGACGAGTCCGTAGAGGTACGGGGCTGCGGCGATGACGACCGGCGTGATGAGGCCGGCGATCCCTCCGAGGATGCCTGTGGCGACGCCGATCGCGGCACACACGAGCAGCACGCGAGTGGTCAGGACGGGGGAGGATGCCACGCCTCCAGCCTACTTGCGCACAGGCGGATCGGATGCGGTCGTCGACCGTGCAAAACCGCTGCCTCGGCATCCGTTCGTCGCGTCGTCGGCGCCGTTCGTCGCATCGCCTCGGTGCTGCGACCTCATACCGCGCGGATGCTTCCTAGCGTGGGGGAACGCAAAGAAGCGCACCCCGAGGAGACCCCCATGACTGCATCTTCGTCGCATCGCCGCGACGGCACCGGACTCGATCGCACCCGACTCGACGACCAGCCGGTGATCACGACCGACCCGTCCCTTCCCCCCGTCGCTCTGACCGAGGAGCATCACGAGAAGGCGAACCGCTGGACCCTGCCCAAGATCCTCATCTGGTCGGCGATCGCCCTGCTCGGCGCGGTCGCCTGGACGATGCTCGCGATCGTGCGCGGTGAGACCGTCAACGCGATCTGGTTCGTGTTCGCGGCCGTCTGCACCTACCTCATCGGCTACCGGTTCTACTCGAAGGTCATCGAGAAGTACATCACCCGCCCCGACGACCGCCGCGCGACCCCTGCCGAGGTCAAGCAGGACGGCAAGGACTACGTCCCCACCGACCGCCGCGTGCTCTACGGACACCACTTCGCCGCCATCGCCGGCGCCGGCCCTCTCGTCGGTCCCGTTCTCGCGGCCCAGATGGGTTACCTGCCCGGCACCATCTGGATCATCGTCGGCGTCGTGCTCGCCGGTGCCGTGCAGGACTACACGGTGCTGTTCTTCTCGATGCGCCGCGGCGGACGCACGATCGGCCAGATGGCGCGTCAGGAGCTCGGTCGCATCGGCGGCACGGCGGCGATCGTCGCCTCGCTGCTGATCATGCTCATCATCGTCGCGATCCTCGCGCTCGTCGTGGTCAACGCGCTCGGCGAGAGCCCCTGGGGCGTGTTCTCCGTCGCGATGACCATCCCGATCGCCATATTCATGGGCATCTACCTGCGGTTCCTCCGCCCCGGCAAGGTCACCGAGGTCTCCATCATCGGCTTCGCGCTGCTGATGGCCGCCATCATCGGCGGCGGCTGGGTCGCCGGCACCGAGTGGGGGCAGGCGATCTTCCACCTCGACCGCACCACGATCGCGTGGGGCATCATCATCTACGGCTTCATCGCCGCGGTGCTCCCGGTCTGGCTGCTGCTGGCACCGCGCGACTACCTGTCGACCTTCATGAAGATCGGCGTGATCGTGATGCTCGCCGGCGCGATCATCCTGGTGCGCCCCGAGATCACGGTTCCGGCGGTCAGCATCTTCGGCGAGAACGGCATGGGGCCGGTGTTCGCAGGTCCGCTGTTCCCGTTCCTGTTCGTGACCATCGCCTGCGGCGCGCTCTCGGGGTTCCACGCTCTGATCGCATCGGGCACCACCCCCAAGCTCATCGAGAAGGAGCGCCAGACGCGCTTCATCGGTTACGGCGGGATGCTCATGGAGTCGTTCGTCGCGATCATGGCGCTGGTCGCCGCGATCTCGATCGACCAGGGCATCTACTTCGCGATGAATGCTCCGACGGCGGCGACGGGAGGCACGGTCGAGGGTGCGGTCGCCTTCGTGAACTCCCTGGGGCTGACGGGGGTGAATCTGACGCCCGAGATGCTCACGGGCACCGCGCAGGCGGTCGGCGAGGAGTCGATCGTCTCGCGCACCGGTGGCGCCCCGACGCTGGCGCTCGGCCTCGCGCACATCATGCAGCAGGCCCTCGGCGGGCAGGCGCTCATGGCGTTCTGGTACCACTTCGCGATCATGTTCGAGGCTCTGTTCATCCTCACCGCGGTGGATGCGGGCACCCGTGTCGCCCGCTTCATGCTGCAGGACTCGATCGGCGCCTGGTTCCCCAAGTTCCGCGACGTCTCGTGGCGTCCTGGAGTGTGGATCTGCACGGCGATCATGGTCGCCGGGTGGGGAGCCATCCTCATCCTCGGCGTGACCGACCCGCTCGGCGGCATCAACACCTTCTTCCCGCTGTTCGGCATCGCGAACCAGCTGCTCGCCGCGATCGCGCTCGCCGTGGTGATGGCCATCGTCGCCAAGAGAGGACGCAGCTACGTCAAGTGGCTGTGGATCATCGGCCTGCCGCTCGCCTTCACCGCTGTCGTCACGATCACGGCCTCGCTGTACAAGATCGCCTCGCCCGTGCCGGCGATCGGCTACTGGGCGAACCATCTCCGCTACGTCGAAGCCCGCGACAGCGGCGACACCTCGCTCGGCGAACCGGAGGTGCTCGAGGCCGTCATCCGCAACACGGCCGTGCAGGGCACGCTGTCGATCATCTTCGTGACGCTCGCGATCATCGTGATGGTCGCCGCGATCATCGTGACGATCAAAGCGATCCGCAACGGCGGTGGCGAGAACACCGAGGACGACCCGATCGCCTCGCGGCGCTTCGCACCGGCGGGGTTCCTGCCCAGCGGGGCCGAGCGCGAACTCGAGAAGGAATGGGAGCCGATCCTCGCCGACGAGCGCAAGGCGTCGTCCCACTGAGATGGTCGACACCATGAATCGGACGGATGCCGCGACCACCCTCCTGGGGACGCTGCTCAGCGCCGCGGGGCGGGTGGGCCGCGGCATCCGCTGGTACATCACGAATCTGATGGGCGACAGCGCCTACGCGACGTACGTCGCCCATCAGCATCGGCTGCACCCGGACGAGGAACCGATGACCGAACGCCAGTTCTGGCGGCAGCGCATGGACGATCAGGATCGCAACCCGGGTGCGCGCTGCTGCTGATTCCGTGGTCGCCGCCGAGCGCCCACTGCATAGGCTGAGACCATGACCGACGTCGTTCTCGCTGCGGTGCTGGGCGTGCTCGGCGGTGTCGTCCTCACGGTCCTGCTGCTGCTCGCTCGCCGCCTCGCGCGGGGCGCCGCCGACCTCGGCAGCGATGCGGAACGGGCGGCCCTCACTGCCCTGCACCAGGCGAGCCTGGCCGCACCCCATCTGCGGGCCGGCCTCGCGGGCCCGGACGCGGTCAAGGCCGCCCGTCATCTCCGGGTGCTGCTCGGCAGTGCGGCGGTGGCGATCGTCGATGCCGACGGCGCCCTGTCGTTCGACGGTCCCTCCGACGGGCTGGAATCCGCCGCGGTGCGCATCGCGGAACAGGTCACGGCGTCGGGTCGTCGCCAGGTGTTCCCCTCGCCGGGCGAAGACGACGGGCTCGAAGGGGTCGGCGCCCCCATCCTCGTCGACGGGCGGGTGATCGGAGCGGTCGTCGCGTTCGCCGCACCAGTGGGCGCCTCCCTCGTGCGGGCAGCAGAGGAGGTCGCCGACTGGTGCGCGGCTCAGGTCGAGCTGGGCAGCCTCGAGGCCTCCCGCACGCAGTTGGCCGAGGCGGAGCTGCGATCGCTGCGTGCGCAGATCTCGCCGCACTTCATCTACAACGCGCTCACCGCCATCGCGTCGTTCATCCACACCGATCCCTTGCGCGCCCGCGAACTCGTCCTGGAGTTCGCCGACTTCACCCGGTACTCGTTTCGTCGGCAGGGCGAGTTCACGACGCTGGCCGAAGAGCTCGGCAGCATCCATTCGTATCTCGAGCTCGAGCGCGCTCGGTTCGGCGACCGACTGAGGGTCACTCTGCAGATCGCGCCCGAGACGCTCGCCACCGTCATCCCGTTCCTCTCGGTGCAGCCACTGGTCGAGAACGCCGTCCGCCACGGCCTCGAGCCGGGGGAGGGCGGTGGCGAGATCCGCATCGCGTCGCAGGACGACGGGACGCACACCGAGATCACGGTCGAAGACGACGGGATCGGGATGGACCCCGAGGGCCTGCGCGAGCTGCTCACAGCCGGGGCCGAGGGGCTGCACATCGGTCTGCGCAATGTCGACACCCGTCTCCGGCAGCTCTACGGCGCCGACGGCGGACTCATCGTCGAGACCAACACCGGCGCCGGTACCCTGGTGCGGATGCGGGTGCCGAAGTCGCAACCGCTCCATGATCCGGACAACGACTGAGGTGCGCTCATGATCGACGTCCTCGTCGCCGACGACGAGCAGCCGGCGCTCGACGAACTCGTGCACCTGTTGCGCACCGACGATCGGATCGGCGAGATCCTCACGGCTCGCACCGGTGCGGATGCGCTGCGTCAGGTGTCCGAGCGCGCCGTGCGCATCGCCTTCCTCGACATCCACATGCCCGGTCTGCTCGGCACCGAGCTCGCTCGCGCGTTCCTCGGTCTCGCAGACCCGCCCGCCGTGGTGTTCGTGACCGCCGACGAGGCGCGCGCGGTCGAGGCGTTCGAGCTGCGCGCGGCCGACTACCTGCTCAAGCCCGTGCGCACCGAGCGACTGCGCCGTGCCGTCGACCGCGTGCTCGAGCTCGGCGAGACCTCGTCGTCCGGTGACGACGAGGTGATCCCGGTCACCGTCGGGTCGGCCGTGCGGTTCGTGCAGCGCAAGCACGTGGTCTGGGCGCAGGCCCAGGGAGACTACTCCCGTCTGCACACCGAAGACGGCACCGGCCACCTCGTCCGCATCCCCATCTCCGAGCTCGAGGGCAGGTGGGCGGATGCCGGGTTCCTGCGCATCCATCGCTCCCTCCTGGTGCGCGTCTCGGCGGTGACCGAGGCGCGCCTGTCGGGTGCCGAGCCGTCGCTCGTGATCGGCGGCGTGCCGCTGTCGGTGAGCAGGCGTCTGGTGTCGACGGTGCGCGAGGCGCTGGTGCGCGGCGGGACCGGGTCATGACCGAGACGCCCAAGCGCGTCCGGGTGACGTCCGATCTGCCGCCCCGGCGCCAACCCGCCCTGACCCGTGGAATCGCGCTACCCGGAGCGCCGGTCGACGAGGCGGATGCCGTGTACGCGCGCGCCCTGATGCGCAGCCAGCTCCGCCTGGCGCTCGGCACCGTCGCGGGTTTCGTCGTGGTCGTCGTGGTGCTGGCGCTCGCCCTCGCGCTGATCCCCGGGATGCAGAGCATCACGCTGTGGGGCGTGCCGCTGTCGTGGCTGCTCCAGGCCTTCGCGTTCTATCCGATCATCCTGGTCTTCGCTCTGCTCTATGCACGCACCGCTGCGCGCAACGAGCGGCGCTATCGTGCGCTCCGAGACCGCGAATGAACACGGTCGCCAATCTCGTCGGCGTCGCGCTGATCGTGCTCGCGACGCTGCTGATCGGCGTGTACGGACTGAGGGTGTCGCGCACCACCGGAGACTTCTTCGTCGCCTCGCGCACGGTCCGCCCGGTGTGGAACGCCTCGGCGATCAGCGGCGAGTACCTCTCGGCCGGCACCTTTCTCGGGCTGTCGGGACTCGTCCTCCTCGACGGCGCGCGCGGCTTCTGGTTCCCGATCGGGTACGCGGCCGGGTACCTGCTCGTGCTCGTGTTCGTCGCCGCCCCGCTGCGCCGCAGCGGGGCCTACACGATTCCCGACTTCGTCGAAGCGCGGCTCGAATCGCGATCGGCGCGGCGAGTCACGAGTCTCGCGGTGCTGATCATCGGGTGGCTGTACATCGTGCCGCAGTTGCACGGGGCGGGCATCACCCTCGTCGTGGTCGCGGGGCTCCCCGAATGGGTCGGCGCCGTCACGGTCGCCGTGCTCGTGGCCGCTGCCGTGGCGGCCGGAGGCATGCGCGCGATCACCTACGTGCAGGCGTTCCAGTACTGGCTCAAGCTCGTGGCCCTCCTCGTGCCCGTCATCTGCATCGCGTTCGCGCTCACCGGGGGCCCGCACGACTTCGATCCCGCTCTCGTGTTCCCGGCAGAGGCCGGGCCGTCCGGCTTCGACGCGTACGAGTCGGCCTCCCTGCTGCTCGCACTGCTGCTGGGGACCATGGGGCTGCCGCACGTGCTCGTGCGCTTCTACACGAGCCCCACGGGGGCCTCGGCGCGCAGCACCACCGTGATCGTGATCGTGATGGTCAGCGCGTTCTACGCCGTGTCGAGCGCGATGGGACTGCTGGCGCGCATCGCTGCCCCCGATCTCGCCGTGCCCGGCATCGCCGACACCGTCGTGCTCCTGCTGCCTTCTCGAGTGTTCCCCGGAGCGTTCGGAGAGCTCCTGACGGCCCTCATCGTCGCGGGCGCGTTCGCCGCGTTCCTGGCGACCTCGGCCGGCCTAGTGGTGTCGCTCGCCGGGGTGATCAGTCAGGACGTGTTCTCGGGATCCGTGCGATCGTTCCGGGTCTCCGCCGTGCTCTGCGCCCTGGTGCCGCTCACGGTCGCGCTGATGACAGCGCCGGCCGGGCTCGTCTCGAGCGTGGGCACCGTCTTCGTCGTGGCGGCCTCGACGCTCTCACCCGTCGTGCTGCTCGGTGTGTGGTGGCGGGGCTTGACGGCTCGCGGCGCCGTATCGGGGATGGCGACCGGCGGACTCGCCGCTGGGCTGGCGCTGCTGGTGCACGGGGCGGTCGGGGGGATCGGCGTCGCCGCTCCGTATCTCGCGCAGCCGGCCGCCTGGACGATACCGCTCGCGACGGCGGTCACGGTGGTCGTCTCGCTCCTCGATCCACGAGGACCGTCGCCGCGCACGTCGAGGTTCCTCGCCCGCGTGCACTCGCCGGAGCGGCGCTGACGAGGCCTCTCGCGGCGACTGTCGACCATTGGCGACACGGCTGGCCGTTCGTCCAGGAATAATCCCCCACTCTGGTGTGTGGACGGAAGCCGGGCGTAGCTTGAACGGCGGTGCGGCAACGCAGTCGCACCGTGATCATCGGGAGAAGCGCATGGGTCGAACACCCCTCCGGATGGCAGCGGCCACAACCCTGGCAACGCTGTTCATCGCATCGACGGCAACCGCAGGCTACGCAGGCACGGAGGAGGTGAACCACCCCACTCCGGTCGAAGGCACGCCCGGTCACTACATCGTCGTGCTGAAGTCCGATCCCCTCGCGAGCTACACCGGCGACGTCAACGGTCTCAAGGCGACGAAGCCGGCCGAGGGCGAGCAGCTCGAGAGGCAGTCTCAGGACTCTCAGCGCTACGTCGAGCATCTCGAGTCCGAGCAGCAGACGATCGCGCAAGAGGTCGGCGTCACCCCCGAGAACACCTACCAGGTGGTGCTCAACGGCTTCAGCGCCGATCTTTCGGGAGAGCAGGTCGACAAGCTCCGGGCCTCGAAGGACGTCTACGGCGTGTACCCGGATTTCATCCGACACCCCGACGCGCAGACCGCGACGGACTTCCTCGGTCTCGGCGATGACAAGAAGGGCCGCGGCGGCGTCTGGCAGCAGACCGGCGGCGTCGACAAGGCGGGCGAGGGCGTGGTCGTGGGTGTCATCGACACCGGCATCGCCCCGGAGCACCCGTCGTTCGACGGCAAGAAGCTCAAGAAGCAGCCCAAGAACGACAAGCGCCACAAGGGAGGCCAGCCGTACACCGACGGCACCTTCGTCTACTTCGACAAGTCGGACGGCGGTCAGTTCCAGGGCGCGATGGTCGAGGCCCAGGAGTGGGACAAGGGCGACTACTCGTCGAAGCTCATCGGAGCGCAGTACTTCTACACCGGCGCCGAGGCGGCCGGATTCGACTTCCAGTACGACTACCTGTCGCCGCGTGACGGCGACGGGCACGGTTCGCACACCGCGAGCACGGCGGCCGGCAACTTCGGCGTGAAGGCCTCGATCGAGGGCGTCGACTTCGGCAAGGTCTCGGGTGTCGCACCCGGAGCCAAGGTCGCGGCCTACAAGGCCTGCTACGTCGGGCCCGACGAGGCGGTCACGACCGACGACATCTGCGCCGGCAGCGACCTGATCGCAGCGATCGACCAGGCCGTCGCCGACGGGGTCGACGTGATCAACTACTCGATCGGCGGCGGCGCGGCATCCACCGTGCTCGCCCCCGAGGACATCGCGTTCTTCAATGCGGCCGCAGCGGGCGTCTTCGTGGCGACCAGCGCCGGCAACGACGGCCCCGACTCGGTCACCGCCGATCACGCGTCGCCGTGGTACACCACGGTCGCAGCCTCGACGATCCCCACGTGGGAGGGCACCGTGCAGTTCGACGGCTTCGCCCAGGCGGGCGCATCGGTGAGCGTGCCGTTCGGCACGACGGTCACCGGGCCGTCGATCTACGCAGGCGATGCGCCGGCCGCAGGCCAGGCTGTCGCCGATGCGGCGCTGTGTCTTCCCGGCACGCTCGATGCGGCGAAGGTCGCGGGGCACATCGTCGTCTGCGACCGAGGCGGCAATGCTCGCGCCGAGAAGTCGCAGGTCGTGAAGGATGCCGGTGGCATGGGCGTCGTGCTCGTGAACGTGCCCGGTGCCGCCGACTCGCTCGACAACGACTTCCACGCCGTGCCGACCGTGCACCTCGCGTCGGTGCACCGTGCGGCGGTGCTCGCCTACGTGCAGGGCGGCGTCGACCGTCCGATCACTCTCGTGGGTGAGAACACGACAGGGGTGGTGACGCCGGTGCCGCAGATCGCGGGATTCTCGAGCCGCGGCCCGATGCTGGCAGACGGCAGCGACATCATGAAGCCCGACATCGCCGCCCCCGGGGTCGCGATCCTCGCGGCCACGCAGAACGCCCCGGGCGAGAAGCCGACCTTCGGCATCCTGTCGGGCACGTCGATGGCGTCTCCGCAGATCGCCGGTCTCGCAGCGCTCTATCTCAGCGAGCGGCCTCAGGCTAAGCCCGCCGAGATCAAGTCCGCGATGATGACCACCGCGTACGACACGGTGAACCCCGACGGGTCTGCCAACCGTGACCCGTTCCAGCAGGGCGCCGGTCAGGTCGACCCGAAGCGCATGCTCGAACCGGGTCTGCTCTATCTGAACGACGTGCCTGACTGGGTGGCGTTCCTCGAGGGCAAGGGGTTGGCCGACTTCCCCGGCGAGCCGATCGACGGCAGCGACCTCAATGTCGCGTCGTTCTCGATCGGGTCGCTCGCCAGCGCGCAGACGGTCACTCGCACGGTCACCGCGACGGAGAAGGGCACGTTCACGGCATCCGTCGATCTGCCCGGGGTGAACGCGACGGTGCAGCCGTCGACGCTGAAGTTCGACAAGCCGGGTCAGACCGCGACCTACACGGTCACGTTCGACAACCAGAGCGCGCCGGTCGAGCAGTGGGCGACCGGATCGCTCACCTGGACGAGCAAGAAGAACACGGTGCGGTCGCCGATCGCGGTGTTCCCGGTCACGGCTGATGCTCCGGCCGAGGTCGAGGGCACAGGGGTCGACGGCTCGACCACGGTCGACATCACTCCCGGCCTCGACGGCGCTCTCGCGCTCGGGGTGTCGGGTCTGGCTCCGTTCACGCTGCTGGAGGATCCGGACGGTCGAGTCGTCGGGCACTCGGGTGACGAGGCATCGGGCGACGTCAACAAGGACGTGTCGTGGATCGTGGACGTGCCGGAGGGCACGACGCTCTCGCGCTTCGACCTCGACTCGTCGGACGACACGGGCAGCGACCTCGACCTCACGGTCTATCGGGTCGTGGGCCCTGACGACCTGCGGTACTACGAGCGCTGGCAGTCCGCGACGGGCTCGGCCGACGAGCAGGTCACGCTGCCGGCTCCGACGGCGGGCACCTACCTGGTGGTCGCGAACGTCTACTCGACCTCGGCTCCGATGACGTGGGACATGACCTACGCCACCGTGCAGCCCGAGGGTGAGGGTGCGTTGACGGCGACCCCGAACCCGATCGAGGCCGTGCGCGGCCAGGCGACGAGCTACGAGCTCGGCTGGACCGGTCTCACCGCCGGCACCCGCTATCTCGGACTCGTGCAGTACGGAGAGTCCGCCGTGCGCACGATCGTGACGGTCGACGCGCAGTAGCAGTCACAGACGTCG
>NZ_JASDCU010000007.1:0-30238 GCF_030407765.1 Microbacterium sp. APC 3901 | reverse complement strand
CTCGGACTCGTGCAGTACGGAGAGTCCGCCGTGCGCACGATCGTGACGGTCGACGCGCAGTAGCAGTCACAGACGTCGCCCCGCGCTCTCCGGAGCGCGGGGCGACGTCTGTGACGACGTCAGATCCTGCGACCGCGGGGCATGAGCCGCACGTCGGGCAGGGGAGGCGCGGGGATGCGCACGTCGTGTCCCTCGACGACGCCGAAGCGATCGGATGCCGCCTCCCACTCGGTGCGCGCCTCGACGATCTCGTCGTGGTCGCGGCCCGCGAAGTTCCACCACATGACGATCTCGTCGGCGAAGGGTTCGCCTCCGATGAGGAAGAGCAGGGCGCCCTGCACGCTCGACACCTCGACGGCGTCCCTCGAGTCACCGAGGTAGAGCATGTCGTTCCGTGCGAGGTCGTGCGTCGCGACGATCGCATCGCCCTCGACGAGCAACAGGGCGTGCTCCCACTCCGGGCGCAGCGGCAGTCGGATGCCGGTGCCGGCGGGAACCACGATCTCGGCGCCGACGATGGGGGTGTGCACGGTGGCCGGCGAGGTGACGCCGGCGAACTCTCCGAGCACGACGGTGGCCGTGGCCACGGTGCCTTCGGCGGCCTGAAGCGCGACCTGGGGAAGATCGGTGTGGCGCTCGAAGCCGCCCGGTCCCCGCCGTGCGCCGTCGGGCAGGACGACCCAGAGTTGCAGGGCATCGAGGGGGATGGGCTCGTCGCCGATCGAGTACTCGGAGTGGGAGATGCCGTTGCCTGCGGTCATCAGGTTGAGCTGCCCGCGTCGCAGGTCGACGTCGCTCCCGAGCGAGTCGCGGTGACGGATCTCGCCGACGAGCGGCCAGGTCACGGTCTGCAGTCCGATGTGCGGGTGCGGCTCGACGCGCATGCGGGTGTCGGCGGGGCCGAACCGGTCGAGGAAGCACCAGGCGCCGATCGTCGGCAGATTGCGGTGCGGAAGCACGCGCAGCACGTTCATGCCACGCACGCCGCCGAGGGGGACCTCGCGCGGTTCGAGGACGATGCGGCGCTCGCCGATCATCACGCCTCCGTCTGAGCGGTCCCGGGACGCTTCGGCCAGCGGATCTCCGCGCCGGCGATCTCGTGCGTCGTCAGGTACTTCGCGATGTACGGGCACAGCGGCACGATCGCGTCGCCGGATGCGGCGGCGTCCGTGAGCGCCTTCTCGGCGAGGATGCCGGCGAGACCCTGCCCCTGGAACGCGGGATCGATCTCGGTGTGGATGAAGCGGATCGCGCCGGGGCGCAGCTCGAACTCGGCGTAGCCGGCGAGCGTGTCATCCGAGCGGATCTCGTAGCGGGATTCCGCGTCGTCGCGGGTGACGGTGATGTCGGTCATCGGAAGCTCCTTCGGGCGTCTGCGTCAAACCTACGCCCGCTGAGTTGTGGAGGGGCGGGCCGAGGTCGGCGGGGGTCGTTACGCTGGAGGGATGCCCCAGACTCCCCGTGACCCTTATGAAGGATGGGTCCCTGAGCCTGTCGACGGGTCAGACGAGCCCTGGGGTGGCGAGTGGGAACCCTCCGAGCCGCCCGAGCCGATGGACTGGGAGCCGCAGGGTGCCGGGTTCGAGCCTCCGCTGGACTGGGGGCCCGGCCCTGTGACGCCTGTGACGACCGAGGCGGGGCGGCCGGCGTCTCGCCCGACGGGGTCCTCCGCGGCATCCGCACCCACGGTGAGGCGCGCCGCACCCAGCCGTTATCCGTCGGCAGCCGCGGCGCTGCACACGGTGTTCGGCTACGACGAGTTCCGCGGCGACCAGGCCGCGATCGTCGATCAGGTCATCGCCGGTGGCGACGCGGTCGTGCTCATGCCGACGGGCGGCGGAAAGAGCGTCACCTATCAGGTGCCCGCTCTCGTGCGCGAGGGCACGGGGCTCGTGATCAGCCCGCTCATCGCTCTCATGCACGATCAGGTCGACGCCCTTCGGGCCAACGGCGTCAACGCCGCCTATCTCAACTCGACGCAGGCGATCGACGAACGGCGAGAGGTCGAGCGGGCGTATGTCGCCGGCGAGCTCGACCTCATCTACGTCGCCCCGGAGCGGCTGTCGTCGCCGCAGACGACGGCACTGCTGCAGCGGGGCACTCTCAGCGTGATCGCGATCGATGAGGCGCACTGCGTGTCGCAATGGGGGCATGACTTCCGTCCCGACTACCTCGCGCTCGGCGACCTGGGCGAGCGCTTCCCGGGTGTTCCGCGCATGGCGCTGACGGCCACCGCCACTCGCGCGACGCACAAGGAGCTCACCGAGCGACTGCGGCTCGACTCGGCCCAGCATTACGTCGCCAGCTTCGACCGCCCCAACATCCAGTACCGGATCGTGCCCAAGGTCGATCCACGCAAGCAGCTGGTCTCCTTCATCCGTGCGCAGCCAGAAGGATCGGTGGGCATCGTCTACGCCCTGAGCCGCAAGTCGGTCGAGCAGACGGCGACCTATCTCGCCGCGCAGGGATTCGACGCGCTGCCGTACCACGCGGGTCTGCCCTCCGAGGTGCGAGCGAAGAACCAGTCGCGGTTCCTGCGCGAAGACGGTGTGGTCATGGTCGCGACGATCGCGTTCGGCATGGGCATCGACAAGCCCGACGTGCGTTTCGTGGCCCACATCGACCTGCCGAAGTCCGTCGAGGGCTACTACCAGGAGACCGGTCGAGCGGGCCGCGACGGCGAGCCGTCGATCGCCTGGATGGCCTACGGTCTGGGTGACGTGGTGCAGCAGCGTCGCATGATCGATCAGAGCCCCGGTGATCGTACGTTCAAGATGCGCCTGGGGCAGCACCTCGACGCGATGCTCGCGCTGTGCGAGACGGTCGAATGCCGTCGACAGAACCTGCTCGGCTACTTCGGCCAGGAATCACAGCCCTGCGGCAACTGCGACACCTGTCTCGAGAACCCCGAGACGTTCGACGGGCTGGTGCCCGCGCAGAAGCTCCTCTCGACGATCGTGCGCCTCAAGCGCGAGCGCAATCAGTCGTTCGGCGCCGGGCATCTGATCGACATCCTGCGCGGGGCCTCGACCGAGCGCATGCGACAGCAGGGCCACGAGAAGCTGGCGACGTACGGCATCGGCGCGGATCTGTCGGATCAGGACTGGCGCAGCGTCGTCCGCCAGCTGCTCGCGCGAGGCATCATCGTGGCGCAGGGCGACTACGGCACGCTCGCCCCCGGCCAGCAGGCGGTCGGAGTCCTCAATGGCGAGACACCCGTTCCGCTGCGCAAAGACACGATCGGACGACCGGCGTCCAGTCCTCGGGCGCGCAAGGCGAGTGCGGCGGATGCTCTCGATGCCGGCGACCGTCCGCTGTTCGAGGCGCTGCGTGCGTGGCGTGCCGAGACCGCGCGCGAGCAGGGGGTTCCCGCCTACATCGTCTTCGGCGATGCCACCCTGCGCGCGCTCGCCGAGCACCGGCCGGCCTCGCTGGCCGGCCTCGACGGCATCACCGGCATCGGTGCGAAGAAGCGCGACGCCTACGGCGAGGGCGTGCTCGCGGTGATCGCCGCGGGCTGACCCTCGACGACCCGTCGCTCAGCGCAGGGGGAGCACGTCATCGAGGTGTGCCGTCAGGTGCGCGGCGATGTCGACCGCGTCACGGTCGTACAGCCATTGGTACTGCAAGCCGTCCCACAGCGCGACGAGCCAAATCGCCTCGTGCTCGGGGTCGCGGTGCTCAGGCAGGTCCCCGTCGATCCTGGCGAGTCGGAACAGTTCCGTGAAGTAGTCGACGGCCTGCGAGAACCGGGTGGTGAAGTAGTCGTGTGCGGGATGGGCGCCAGGCACCGCCTCGCACGACAGCACGGCGTACACCTTGATCAGCCCCGGTTCGTCGAGAGCGCTCACGCGCGCACCGTGAGGGACGCTCCGCAGCGCCTCGGCCGCCCGTTCGACGCGCACGGCCTGGTTGCGCATCCGGATCGCGCCATCGCGCTCGGCGAGCACAGCGCTCAGCAGCAGCTCCTTCGACGAGTAGTGGTGCAGCAGTGTGGACTTCGAGACGCCGACCGCCTGAGCGATGTCGCGCAGGCTCGTGTCGCCGTAGCCGTCGCGGGCGAAGAGCCGGGTGGCGTCGGCGAGGATCTGCGCCCGGCGGCGGCGGCCCACTTCGTATCCCTCGACGTCGTCGCCGGGCGCATCGGTGCCGAAGACCGGAGGCAGGGGGCCGGCAGGGGTCGGTGATGCGAGTGGCTGGTCGGGATCCCGCCAGCCGTGCGGCAGCGCCCACAGCGACTCGCGTTCCTCGAGCATCTGCACGACGTCGACGCGGTCGGGAAGATACTGCGAGATCAGCTGCAGTCCGTCCCACCCGGCCATGTGGCGAGTGGTCTCGTCGGCCACGCATCGTTCCGAGTCGATCGTGCCGTGCAGAGCCGCATCGGCCAGCACCTCGGAGCTCAGCTCGCGCAGTCGCGCGTAGCGCTCGCGCATCCGCTCGTGCGCAGGGTGGCCAGGGGCGGATGCTTCACCGGTCAGTGCCGCGAAGAGCTCGAGGTAGCCGGGGGTGCGGGCGTTTCGCCGGGCGACGTCGGCGAAGATCAGCTCGCCCGAGTCCGATGCGGTCGCGATGAGGTCGAAGGCCTTCTCGTTCTCCTCTTCGAATCCGGCGACGACTTCGGCGAGCAGGTCGTCCTTCGAGGCGAAATGGCCGAGGAGCCCGGGGTGGCTCACGGATGCCGCGGAGGCGATGTCGCGCAGGGACGTCGAACGGTAGCCGTTCGAGACGAACAGCTCGCGGGCGGCATCCACGATCCGCTGACGCGTGGCTGCGGCGCGCGCCTGACGCGAACCCGTCGTCATCGCTGTCGTCATCGCTCCCCCTTCCCCCTCATTCTCTCTCATTACCAGTCGGTAGACATTCACTTACCAAACGGTCGAGATTCGTGTATCGTCTTCCTCACGTCAGGTCGCAGATGATCGACGAACCTTGCCCGAAAGGATCCCCCCGTGACAGAGCTGTCATCGGCCGCCACCGCGGCTGCCGTCGGTACCACCGGCTTCAAAGTCCCCGGCACCACACCGCTGAAGACGCCCCGTGGGTACGCCCCCGGACTCGCCGCCGTGAACTTCGGCGTCTACCTGGCGCTTCTCACACCCGTGATGGTGTCGATGGCTTTCAAGATCCAGCGTCTCGACCCGGTGAACACCGAGGGCAGCCTCGGTCTCGTCATGGGTGTCGGTGCCGCGTTCGCCCTCATCGCGAACCCGCTGGTCGGGCGGCTCTCCGACCGCACGACGTCGAAGTGGGGCATGCGTCGCCCCTGGATCCTGGGCGGCGCGATCGTCGGCCTCGGCGGATTCGCGATCATCGGAACCGCGACCTCGGTGCTGGTCGTGCTGCTGGCCTGGTGCCTCGTGCAGGCATCGATGAATGCGGTGCTCGCCGCAGCCAATGCCACGCTGCCCGATCAGGTCCCGGTCTCGAGCCGAGGCAAGGTCTCGGGCATCGTCGGCATCACGACGCCCATCGGCATCCTCGCCGGCAGCTTCATCGTGAACTTCCTGCCGGGCGACTTCGAGCGGTTCTTCGTGCCCGGCGCGATCGCCCTGGTGCTGGTCATCATCTTCGTGCTCACGCTGAAGGACCGTCGTCTCACCGAGAAGCCGGCCACCCGCTTCACGGTCGGCACGTTCTTCGGCTCTTTCGTCTTCAACCCCCGCAAGCACCCGGACTTCGGATGGACCTGGCTCACCAAGTTCTTCGTGATGTTCGGGTACGCGGGCATCGCCACGTTCCTCCCCCTGTATCTCGTCAACAGGTTCGAGCTCGATGAGCAGGGAGCGGTCGGCACGATCCTCCTCGCGAACCTCGCGTCGATGGCTGCCATGGCCATCTCCGCTCCGCTGGGAGGGTTCCTGTCGGACAGGATCGGCAAGCGTCGTCCGTTCGTCGCGATCGCCGGAGTGATCATGGTCGTCGGCCTGGTGATCCTGGCCCTGGCTCCCTCGATCCCAGTGGTCATCGTCGCGCAGGCCATCATCGGGCTGGGGGCGGGCTCGTTCCTGTCGGTCGACCTCGCGCTCGCCACCGAGGTGCTGCCGAACCCCGACGATGTGGCCAAGGACCTCGGCGTGCTGAACATCGCCAACGCGCTGCCGCAGTCGATCGCCCCCGCGATCGCGCCGAGCATCATCGCGCTCGGCGCCGCGACTCCGCTCGGCGGCTACACCACCTGGTACCTGTTCGGGGCGCTCGTCGCGCTCGCGGGTGCCGTTCTCGTCTACCGCATCAAGGGAGTCAAGTGACCATGACCGACACAGATGTGATCACCGCGCGCCCATGGCTCGACACGAGCCTGACGATCGATGAGCGAGTGCAGCTGCTGCTCGACGAGATGACGATCGTCGAGAAGGCGGGTCTCTTCTTCCACACGATGATCGCGATCGGCGACCTCGACGAGGCGAATCCGATCTTCGGCACCCCGAGCGCGCGCGAGTTCGTCGAGGTCAAGAACATGACGCACTTCAATCTGCTGGGCGCCGCGCCCACCGGGAGAGAGATCGCGGCGTGGCAGAACGAGCTGCAGCGGCTCGCCGCCTCGACCCGGCTCGGCATCCCGGTCACCCTGTCGACCGACCCGCGGCACTCGTTCAGTGAGAACCCCGGTGCGTCGATCCTCGCGGGGCCGTTCTCGCAGTGGCCCGAGACTCTCGGCCTCGCAGCCACCCGCGACCCTGAGCTGGTGCAGAGATTCGCTGATATCGCCCGCCAGGAATATACGGCTGTCGGCTTGCGTGTCGCCCTGCATCCGCAGGTCGATCTCGCCACCGAGCCGCGCTGGGCGCGGCAGACCGCGACCTTCGGGGAGGATCCTGAGCTGACGGGCATTCTCGGGGCGGCATATATCCGCGGATTCCAGGGAGAGTCCTTCGGCCCCGGATCCGTCTCGACCATGACGAAGCACTTCCCCGGAGGCGGGCCTCAGCTCGACGGGGAGGATCCGCACTTCCCCTACGGACGCGAGCAGGTCTACCCGGGCGGTGAGTTCGAGCTGCACCTCAAGCCGTTCGAAGACGCGCTCGCCGCGGGCACCCGCCAGATGATGCCGTACTACGGCATGCCCGTCGGCACCGAGTACGAGGAGGTCGGCTTCGGCTTCAACAGGTCGGTCATCACCGGGCTGCTGCGTGAGCGCTTCGGGTTCGACGGCCTCGTCTGCACCGATTGGGGCTTGATCAACGACGCCGAGATCTTCGGACAGCCGTTCCCCGCTCGTGCGTGGGGTGTCGAGCACCTGACTCCGCGCGAGCGCATGCGCAGAGTGCTGGATGCCGGCGTCGATCAGTTCGGAGGAGAGGACTGCCCCGGGCTGCTGCTGGAGCTCATCGCAGACGGGTCAGTCTCGGAGGACAGGCTCGACATCTCCGCTCGACGGATCCTGCGCGAGAAGTTCGAGCTCGGGCTCTTCGAGAACCCGTTCGTCGACGAGGATGCGGCTGACGAGATCGTCGGACGCGCCGAGTTCCGCGCCGCCGGAGAGGCGGCCCAACGAGCCTCCGTCACGGTTCTGACGAACGACGGCGCGCTGCCGTTCGCCACCGGGCTCAAGCTCTACGTCGAGGGGATCGACGCCGAGATCGCATCGGCCTACGGCGAGGTCGTCGCGACGCCGGCCGAGGCCGATCTCGCGGTCATCCGTCTGCAGGCGCCGTTCGAGCAGCGTGACACCACGTTCGAGAACTTCTTCCATGCGGGCTCGCTCGAGTTCTCCGATGGGGTGCTCGACCATGTGCGCGCGATCTCGCGGACCGTTCCGACCGTGGTCGACGTGCTCGCGGATCGACCGCCGATCCTCCAGCCCATCACGGATGCGGCGGCTGCCGTCACGGTCAACTGGGGCGCCTCGGGAGCCGCACTGCTCGACGTGCTGAGCGGCGTCGCGAGTGCGCAGGGCCGACTGCCGTTCGACCTGCCGCGGTCGATGGCCGCGGTCGTCGCTTCCCGCCCGGACGTGCCTTTCGACACGGCCGATCCGCACTTCCGATTCGGTCACGGGCTCACGCTGTAGACCTCGCCGAATCCTCTGAGACCGCCCCGCAGGCATCGACCTGCGGGGCGGTCTTCGTCGTTCTGAAGCTTCCTGCGGACGGGTGCGGCCGAGGTGGCCTTTCGTTCAGGGAAACAGGACGTCTGGAATCAACCTGCCGAGCGGTTGCGAAGATATGCGACGAAACGTCTCGCTGTATGACCTTTTGCGCATGAAGTCTTGACGTTAACTGGATTTGACATTCGATATCTCGCAATACTGTCTGGACATGCGCTCGGTCGGGTTCACGCTGAACCATCCGGTCCCGGCTTCGGCCACCCCGGGCACGGGCTAGGCCGGTGCTGAGCGACCTCGTCACGACATGGGGTCCGATGGTCGTCGCCGCGACCTGGGGGTCGATCATCCTGCAGGTGGCGTTCCCGCTCATGCTGCTCACGAGGCCGACGCGTCTCATCGGTCTCCTGGGCATCCTCTCCTTCCCCATCGGCATCGGCGTGCTGATGGGGCTGCCCTGGTTCTCGCTCACGATGATCGCGATCGACTCGATCTTCATCCGCGATCGGACCTGGGCGCGTCTGAGCTCCGGCACGAGACGGCGTTGGGATCAGGCGCAGACCGCCCCGCCCCGGCCCGCAGGCGTGGAGGTCTGAGGTCCCTCTCGCGCGGACTGTGGTCTGACGACAATCCGTCGGGGACTTGTACCCGCAGGTAGTTGGAGGATGCATACACAGCAGTTCACTCCTGGTTGTGGCAGACCTACCATGGACATATCCCCACTTCCCTCTGAGAGGAACGCTCATGGTCGACGCCGCCGTCCGTCCGAAGACGACTCGCCCCCACGCAGATAGCGCAGACGCGAACCTGAGGTTCGATGTCGCCCGGGTCACCGACCTGCTGATGGGCACCTGGGCCGACACCCGCCGCGAGGCGCGCGAGCTGATCAAGGACTCGGCGTTCTGGCGCGACGACGAGCTCGGCAAAGACGAGCACCGCGAGCGCGTGCTCAGCCAGCTGCACCTGCTCGTCGAGAACAAGGCCGTGCACCGAGCGTTCCCGAAGTCGCTGGGTGGCGAAGACAACAACGGCGGGAACATCGCCGGCTTCGAGGAGCTGGTCGTCGCCGACCCGAGCCTGCAGATCAAGTCGGGCGTGCAGTGGGGCCTGTTCGGTTCCGCGATCCTTCAGCTGGGAACGACCGAGCACCACGAGAAGTGGCTGCCCGGTGTCATGGACCTCTCGATCCCCGGTGCCTTCGCGATGACCGAGATCGGGCACGGCTCTGATGTCGCCGCTGTCGGGACGACCGCGACGTACGACCCGAGCACCGAGGAGTTCGTGATCAACACGCCGTTCCGTGGCGCGACCAAGGAGTACCTCGGCAATGCCGCCCTGCACGGAGTCGCCGCGACGGTGTTCGCGCAGTTGATCACGAACGGCGTCAACCACGGCGTGCACTGCTTCTACGTGCCGCTGCGCGGAGAGGACGGAGTCGACCTGCCCGGTATCGGACGCGAGGACGACGGACTCAAGGGTGGGCTCAACGGCATCGACAACGGCCGTCTGAGCTTCGACCACATCCGCATCCCTCGCACGAACCTGCTCAACAAGTACGGTGACGTCGCTGCCGATGGCACCTACTCGAGCGCGATCGACAGCCCCGGCCGTCGCTTCTTCACGATGCTCGGCACTCTGGTGCAGGGCCGGGTCTCGCTCGACGGTGCGGCTTCGTGGGCCTCGGCTCTCGGTCTGAAGATCGCGATCACCTATGCCACGCAGCGCCGTCAGTTCGACGGGGCCGACGGGCAGGAGGTCGTGCTGATGGATTACGGCAAGCACCAGCGCCGCCTGCTGCCTCGCCTGGCCACGACCTATGCGCAGATCTTCGCGCACGACGAGTTCCTGCAGAAGTTCGACGGGGTGTTCTCGGGTCGCACCGACACCCCCGATGACCGCGAAGATCTCGAGACGCTCGCAGCAGCCCTCAAGCCGCTGTCGACCTGGCACGCGCTCGACACGCTGCAGGAGGCGCGCGAGGCCTGCGGCGGTGCCGGCTTCATGTTCGAGAACCGCCTCGTGGGCCTTCGAGCCGACCTCGATATCTACGTCACGTTCGAGGGTGACAACAACGTTCTGCTCCAGCTCGTCGGCAAGCGGCTGCTGACCGACTACGCCAAGCAGTTCACAGGCAAGGATGCCGCGGCCCTCGCCAAGTTCGCCGTCGGGATGACTGCCGGCAAGCTGTTCCACGGCGCCGGACTGCGTCAGTTCGGCCAGTCGGTCGTCGACCTCGGTCAGGTCTCGCGTTCGGTCGAGAACGGCCTGCGCGAGGAGCAGCAGCACATGCTGCTCGCCGAGCGCGTGCAGCAGATGGTCGCCGACATCGCCGGTCGTCTGCGCCCCGCGGGTAAAGACAAGGTGCTCGGCGCGAAGCTGTTCAACGAGAACCAGGCCGAGCTGATCGAGGCGGCCCGCGCTCATGCTGAGCTGCTGCAGTGGGAGGCGTTCACGGACGCCGTCCACCGCGTCGAGGACGCCGACACGAAGAAGGTGCTCACCTGGCTGCGTGATCTCTTCGGACTGCAGCTCATCGAGAAGCACCTTGCCTGGCACCTCATCAACGGGCGTCTCTCGACGCAGCGCGCCGCCGCAGTCTCTCGCTACATCGACCGCCTGTGCGGCCGGCTTCGTCCGTACGCGCTCGACCTGGTCGACGCCTTCGGGTACGAGCCCGAGCACGTGCGTGCGCCGATCGCCTCCGGTGCAGAGCGAAAGCGCCAGGATGAGGCCCGCGAGTACTACGCCGCGCTCGCAGCATCCGGCGATGCCCCGGTGTTGGAGAAGACGCTGAAGAAGAACGCGAAGCGCTGATGCGGCGTTCGCAGATCATCTGACACGGGCCGGGATCATGTGATCCCGGCCTGTGTCACGTGATCGCGTCTGTGTCACGGGATCCCGGCCTGTCTGTTGTGCTCCGGGCCCGTCTGTTGTGCTCGGGGCTGCGGAGTCGTGCGGTCAGGTGCCACAGGGGAAGGCGCGGGTAGTGTCGATCTGTCCTGCCCGAACCGACTGAGGAGTCCCAGATGACCCGTGTCACTGCCTACGCCGCACCCAGCGAAGCCGCACCGCTCGAGAAGACCGTCATCGAGCGTCGCGAACTCGGCCCGAACGACATCCTGATCGATATCGCATTCGCGGGAATCTGCCACTCCGACATCCACACCGTGCGCGGTGACTGGGGTCCGCAGAGCTACCCGCTCGCGCCGGGCCACGAGATCGCCGGCACCGTCGCCGCCGTCGGGGCAGACGTCACGAAGCACTCCGTGGGCGATCGTGTCGGCGTCGGATGCCTTGTGAACTCGTGCGGAGAATGTCGCAACTGCCAGCGCGGCGACGAGCAGTTCTGCTCCAACGGCGCGATCTTCACTTATGGCAGCGAGGATCGTGACGGCACCATCACTCAGGGGGGATACTCCGAGCAGGTCGTCGTGACCGAGTCCTTCGCCGTGCGCATCCCCGACTCCCTCGGGCTCGACGTCGCAGCGCCTCTTCTCTGTGCGGGGATCACCACATACTCCCCGCTGCGGCACTGGAACGTCGGTCCTGGCACGCGAGTGGCCGTCGTCGGGCTCGGCGGACTCGGACACATGGGCGTGCAGATCGCCCATGCGCTCGGCGCCGAGGTGACCGTGCTGTCGCAGACCCTCAGCAAGAAGGACGACGGGCTTCGCCTCGGAGCAGACCACTACTACGCGACGAGCGACCCCGAGACCTTCCGCTCGCTGCGCGGATCATTCGACGTGATTCTCAACACGGTGAGCGCCGTCGTCGACCTTCGCGCCTACCTCGGTCTGCTCGATGTGGGCGGCTCGATGGTCTGCGTCGGCGCCCCCGCAGAACCGCTCTCGGTCAACGTCTCTTCGTTGATCGGCGGACGGCGATCGCTCGCCGGGTCGAACATCGGCGGCATTCAGGAGACGCAGGAGATGCTCGACTTCTGCGCCGAGCACGGCATCGCTTCCGAGATCGAGGTGATCGACGCGGCGCAGATCAACGAGGCGTACGAGCGCGTGCTCGCGTCTGATGTGCGCTACCGCTTCGTGATCGACGCCGCCACCTTCGCGGACTGACGATCGAGAGAGGAGCTCCCGGGGTACGCCCTGGGAGCTCCTCTGTTGTGCGGGCTCGTTTTCGCTGAGATCCACCTCGCTGGGGATCGTCCATGCCCGTGGCCGTCCGTTCTCTCCGCTGAAGTCCTCTCCTCCCGTCCCTGGTGTCCGCTGCTCCCGCTCCTCGTCTGGGCACTCACCATCAGTTCGTTGCGTTGTGTGATCCAGCCTGAGGTGCGACGAGTGTGCGCTGTATCGGGAGATTGGAATATGGCGTTGATCTGCGGTAAATGGGGGTGATTCTGGAGCGTGAATGTCGGTGGTCCTCGGTTGACTGGGGGTATGAACAGCACCACGGAGCTTCTGGATCGGGTCATCGCTGACCTTGATGCGGTGCTGTCCGATGATGCGCTGGCGGGGTTGTCGGATGCAGAACGGGTCGCGGTGTTGCAGGGTGCCGGCGCGGCGTTTCGGCGGGCGGAGGCCGTGATCGTGGAGACGGTTGCGACGGGCGAGATGGGTGGGTTCCCGCATGCGGCGGGGTGTCGGGGTGAGAACGAGTTGTTGCAGCGGACGCTGCTCGTCGATGCGCGGGGTGCGGCCCGGGTTGACAGGGTGGTCGATCTGGTGCGGCGGCCGTTGAGTCTGGCGGGGGAGAGGATGCCGGCGCGGTGGTCGGAGATGCGGCTGGCGCTGCTGGACGGGGTGGTCGGTGTCGCGGGGTTTCTGGCGGCGACGGGCCCGATCGAGCGGGTGTGGGATCGGCTCAGCGTCGATCAGCGGTTGGCGGCGGATGTCGCGTTGGCGGGGTGTGCCCGTGGGCACGGACTCGATGCGGGGCCTGACGATGACGCGGATGCTGACGAGGATGCGGCGGGTCCGTCGCCGACGGTGCAGGACTTGAAGAGCCTGGCGGAGGATCTCGCGTCGATGTTCGATCCGGATGGTGAGGAGCCGAAGGATGAGGATGCGCGGCGTCGCCGGGGGATCACGATCGGTCGTTTGAAGGACGGCATGCACGCGATCCGCGGCTACCTGACCCCCGACGCGGCTGCCCAGCTGCAGCTCATCATGGATGCGATGCTGAACCCCAAGGGCGACGGGCCGCCCATGCCGGGGGTGTTCTTCGCGCCGAGCGCCGATGCCGACGCCGATTCTCCTGATACCGACTTTTCGCACGCTGGCGCTGACGCTGACGCTGCGGCGGATCCGGAGGAGAGCGATCCGTTCAACTCCGACCCGCGGTGTGTGCTCGATGACCGCACGGCGGCGCAGAAGCGCCACGACGCGCTGGCCGCGGCTCTCGGGATCGCTGCCCGACACAAGGACATGCCGACGTTGGGCGGTGCGTCACCGGTCGTCGTCGTGACGGTCGACGCGAAAGACCTCGTTAACCATGGCACTGCTAACCACACCACTCACCCCACCGGCGCCACGGGCGCTGCGTTCGGAGGTGCCGCGTTCGGACACGCTGGCTCCGGAGCGGGCGGCAATGGTGGGTGGGCGACGATCCCCGGGTCCGGTGCGCACGTGCCCGTCTCGGTCGCGGCGCATGTCGCGTGCTCGGGAGCGATCCAACGCGTCCTCATGGACGAGGGCCGCATCGTCGGGATCGCGACCACCGATCGGATCTTCACCGTGCATCAGCGGCGGGCGATCATCGCCCGCGACAAGGAATGCCTGATCCCCGGATGCCACGTCCCCGCGTCGTGGTGCGAGATCCACCACGTCACCGAACACGCACGGGGCGGCCCGACCCACACGGACAACGGTGTGCCGCTGTGCTGGTGGCACCACCGATCCCTCGGCACGTCGGGGTGGGAGATCCGGATGAATGACGGCCTCCCGCAGGTGCGTGGACCGGCGTGGTGGGACCCCGCACAGCGATGGCGCACACCACGACTCAGCCTCCGGCAGACTGCACCACTCGCCCGAACCGGATAGGTCCGCAGAGCGAAGATGATCTGGCGCGCAGCACGACGAATCAGACCGAACTGCGACCCGCTCTGCGGATGTGAAAACGGACACGCCGCCGTGCGCACCCGCGCGAGCAGCGGATGGTCAGTCCGTCGGATCCGGCTCGCGGTAGAACTCGAGGAAGTTGCTGCGCGTAGCAGCATGCAGGTCATGGATGAGGTCTCCGGCGCGCTCGCCATCGCGTGCCTCAGCCGCTGCGGTTATCCCGCGGATGAACTCGAGCGCGCGCTGCGGTGTGATGACGTTCTCGTTCGGCAGGAGGAACCGCACGAGCTGCAGCGACAGCGTCTCTGCCTTCGCGCGAAGCACCGAGTTCGTGGCGGCGCGCACGACAACGAGGAAGTAACTGCGGATCGACCGCCCCAGGGCTGCGGCATCGGCCGTGTCCACCGCATCCTCGACGTGAGCCAGTTCCCGACGAAGATCGGCGACATGCTCGTCGGTGAGATGGGCGGTGGTGGTGCGGGCCAGATGCTCGTGGATCACGCCGA
This sequence comes from Microbacterium sp. APC 3901, assembly GCF_030407765.1. Lineage (GTDB taxonomy): Bacteria > Actinomycetota > Actinomycetes > Actinomycetales > Microbacteriaceae > Microbacterium. Next base: position 15,671 of record NZ_JASDCU010000007.1, on the reverse strand, counting down.
TCACGAACAGGCTCTCGCTGATCGCCGCCACATTGATCGGGGCCACGCGCGTGTGGCGGTGCGGCACGAGCTCGACCACATCCTCCTCGGCGAGCCGATTGAGCGCCTCGCGGATCGGCGTTCTCGACGACCCGAGCCAGGTCATGAGCTCCTCATCATGAAGCACCTCGCCCGGCTCCAGCGTGCCGTCGAGGATCGCCCCGAGAATCGTGTCATACACCTCGTCGCGCAGCAGCCTTCGCGGCTGAGGGGAGTTCTTCGTCGGCATCACGGGACCTCGCTCTCGAGCCCGGCAGCGTCCGAGAGTTCGGCTGCGTCTGCGGCCCGGTTCGACTCCGCTCCGTCGCGCGCCATCACGCTTGCGACTCCCGCAGTGAAGTACGCCCGCGCGGCATTCGCGGCGGCCTCCGCATCTCCGGATGCGCTTGCAGCGGCGAGGCTGTCGAGTGCCGCCGAGGTGTCGGTCGCATCGAGAGCACCCGGTCTGGCGGTGATCATCCGCGTGACGTGCGGCACGGACTTCTCACGGATGCGCTGGACGAGGGTGTTGCGGTAGCGATCGACGAACACGCTCATCAGCGCATCGACGATGCGTGCCCGTTCGAGCGCGTTCGTGGTGCGGCTCACCTTCGCGTGCAGTTCGCTGATCCGTGTCCGATCCGCGTCCGTGAGGAGGGGAACGGCTTCTCGCACCGTCGCGGAATACACGACTCCGAGCATCTCCATCTCCTCGGCGAACCTCGTTGAATCGAGAGGTGCGATGCGGGTGCCGCGCTGGGGCAGCACCTCGATCAGGCCCATGCCGGCCAAGCGGTTCACCGCCTCCCTGATCGGCGTACGCGAGGCGCCCAGCCAGGTCTCGAGCTGCTTGTCGGAGATCGGCTCTCCTGCTGCCAAGTCGCCCGCGACGATGGCATCCAGAAGCGCGTCGAAGATCTGATCGCGCAGCAGCTTCCGAGGCATTCGCGCCGGCGTCGTGGGCACAGGCATGACTCAATGCTAGCCGGAATCTTGGGTATCTGATATTTCACGCAGTCACACTCAAATATCAGGTGATTTGTGTTTACGGCTTACTTATGTCATCCTCTAATCATCCAATATGTTAGTTGATGAGAGAGATATGACCATGCCCACGGGTTCCCTCGAGGAGCAACTGCGGCCGCAGCTGCTCAGTGGCCTCGCGTTCGAGCGACTGCTCGAGGAGATAGTGAGCGGGCGTCTTCCTCCGGGGCAGCGACTGCGCCTCGATCTTCTCGCTCACGCGTGGTCGGTCTCCCGTACCCCGGTGCGCGAGGCACTGCAGAGACTCGTCGACATGCGATTCGTAGAGGTGTCGCCGAACGCAGGGACTCGCGTCGCGGAATGGTCCACGGTCGACATGATCGAGCGTGCTCATGTCATCGGTCGCCTGATCGTCGAGAAGACCTGCTCCGGTCCGTCACCGCGGGCGCACCTGCAGGATCCGCTGGTCGCCGAGGACGCCTGCGAACTTCTCAGCTACCTCGAGCTCTCCGAACAGCTCATCTCCCGGGAACTCGGCCGCCTCGGCACGCGCATCGTTCACGACCACATCGACCCGCTCCGGCTGTTCGTCGATCCGCAGACCGCCATCCGTCACGGCGTGGACTTCGCAGCGGATCGCGCGTCTCGCCGCAACCTCCTCTCGGCGGCCTTCGACGCCATCGAGCGACAGGATCCTCTCGCAGCCCGCGAAGCGCTCGACGCCTTCTCGGCATCGTTCATCGACGCGCTCGGATCCGGAACCGCGCAGGCCGTCGCCTAGTCGCCACCTGCATCGGCACGACTCGTGCATCGGCACCACTCGTGCATCGGCACCAGTCGTGCATCGGCACCAGTCGTGCATCGGCACCGCACGCGCACCGGCACCGCACCGGCACCGCTGACGCCACCGATGTCCGTGGCGACGGCTAGCGTGGGCATATGACGTCACTGATCGCCGGCCCCGACCGACGCGAGCGATGCGGCTGGGTCGGCGACGACGCGCAGTACCGCCGGTATCACGACGAAGAGTGGGGCACGCCCCTGCACGGCGACAGGGCTCTGTTCGAGAAGATGGCGCTCGAGGGTTTCCAGGCGGGCCTCTCGTGGATCACCATCCTCCGCAAGCGTCCCCGCTTTCGCGAGGTCTTCGAAGGGTTCGCCCCCGATCTGGTCTCCGAGTTCGACGAAACAGACGTGGAGCGGCTGATGGCGGATGCGGGGATCATCCGCAACCGGGCGAAGATCGAGGCCACGATCGGCAACGCCCGCATCGTGCGCTCGATGGCCGAGGGTGAGCTCGATGAGCTGATGTGGTCGTTCGCGCCGGCGCCCGGCATCCGCCCGGCGTCCTTCGCAGACGTTCCGGCGGTGACGCCGGAGTCGACGGCGATGAGCAAGGAGCTGCGTCGTCGAGGCTTCAGATTCGTCGGCCCGACCACGATGTACGCCCTGATGCAGTCGGCGGGCATGGTCGACGATCACGTGGTCGGGTGCTGGCGAGCCTGAGCCGCGGGGCCGGCGGAGCGCGCCTTCGAGATCATCCATGCCCTCGATATACTCGTTGATCGGGGGGATCGTCCAGCGCAGCGCGCAGGGCGGATGCAGAGCGCGGTCTCCCATCCGACCGTGAGGAGCATGGGTGGCCACGCGCATGGCATCGACACCGCCGACGCTGGCGGGGTACAGCTATGTGCGCCCGCTGGGCTCCGGTGGGTTCGCCGACGTCTTCCTGTATGAGCAGGACATGCCGCGACGCGTCGCCGCTGTGAAGGTGCTGCTGGCGGATGCGGTGAACCGGGAGGTGCTGCGCACCTTCAACGTCGAGGCCGACATCTCCGCGAGGCTCAGCGCACACCCCTCGATCGTGACGATCTATCAGGCGTCGATCTCCGCCGACGGTCGCCCGTACTTCGCCATGGAGTACTGCCCCGACACCATGAGCGCTCGCTACAAGAAGGCGCCGTTGGCGCTCGCCGAGGTGCTCGACACCGGCGTGCGCATGGCCGGTGCACTCGAGACGGTGCACAGGGCAGGTCTTCTGCATCGTGACATCAAGCCGTCGAACGTGCTCATCAACTCCCTCGGGGCTCCCGTGCTCGCCGACTTCGGCATCGCCGCCGCCGTGATCGACGAGGGCGACGGTGAGACGATCGCGATGTCGGTGCCGTGGAGTTCGCCGGAAGTGCTGCAGGAGCGGGTCTCCGGATCGGTGCCGAGCGAGATCTGGAGTCTCGGCGCCACTCTGTACACGCTGCTCGCCGGACGAAGCCCGTTCGAAAGGGCGGACCGCGGCTCCAACTCCCGTGACCAGCTCACCGATCGGATCATCAGGGCGCGCTATACGGCGGTACCCGTCGACGGCATCCCTCCGATCATCGACGACATCTTCGCGACCGCGATGCACCGCGATCCGGCCAAGCGGTTCGCGAGCATGGCCGACTTCGCCGAGCGACTCCGCTGGGCGCAGTACGAGCTGGGCCTGCACCCGACGGCGTTCGAGGCGGCGTCCGCCGAGTGGGCCGCCGCGGCTCCCGTCAGCTTCTCGGACTCCTCCGCCCGTGGCCCGGTGATCACGACGGTCGCCCCAGACTCGCGACGCGCAGAGCGTGCCGCGCGTCAGCAGGCGATGCCGCGCGACCGCGACGAACTGCCCGCTGCACGTGCGAAGACGCGCTCGCCACTCGTCGCCGGTGTGATCGGCGCGCTGATCGGAGCCGCAGCGCTCGCCGCAGTGGGCATCGTCGCACTCCACCTCACGGGAGTTCTGTGATGGCGATCGGAGATCGCGCTCGCGTGGAGACGAACCCCCGATCGCGGGGGCGCCTGATCACAGCGATCTCCGGCATCGCCGCCCTGGCCGTGGTGCTCACTCTCGCCATCACCGCGCAGGGCTATCAGTCGCAGGAGGTGCCACGGCTCGAGTCGTCGGTCTGGGTCATGCGCGACAGCGGTCAGTACGCGCGGGTGAACACCGAGCTCGCCGAGATCGACACGGTCCGCAACGTCGACGACCCGGAGGCTGTCTGGCAGAACGGGTCCGCTGCGGTGATCTACGCGCAGGGGAACAGGCAGCGCTGGGACGTCGACCCTGCGAGCCCCGCCGATCTGCTCTCCGACGCATCGGAGGAGGGCACTCCGATCGCTTCCGAGCCGACACCGGCCGGCACGCGCGAGATCCTCTCCGCCGGGGCGTACGTGGCCTATCGCACGGACACCGGCCAGGTGTCGGTGACCACCCTCGACGCCGGCGCCGCCACCGCTCTCGTCGACCCGTTCGCGGGCGTCGAGGTCGAGGAGGGCGAGGATCCTCCGACGTACACAGCCGATGCGATCGGACTCTCGCCCGCGGGACTGCTGGTGCTCTACTCCTCGGACGAGGGCGCGATCCGGCGGTTCGACGTCGATGAGCACAGGTTCCTCGGCGATCCCGAGTCCGTCTCCGCAGCTCCGGATGCCGCCGAGGGCCTGGCCGTCACCGTCGTGGGAGACCGGTGGGCCATGCTGCAGACGAGCACCGGTGAGCTGTGGTTGCAGGGGCGCGACGAACCGCTCGAACTCGATGTCGTCGAAGACGCTCGTCTTCAGGAGGGTGCCGACTCCGGCGAAGCCGTGTCGATCGCCGACTCCGACGGCCTGGTGTCGGTCGACCTCGACTCCGGAGAGTCGGAACGCGTCGCTGACGCGTCGGGAGTCCCGGCGACGCCGGTCGTCGTCGACGGCGAGATCTTCGCTGCCTGGCTCGACACGGGTGCGGGCACGCTCTGGGCAGGCGGCGAGACCGTTCCACTGCGCGTGCCAGACGAGGCCCTCGACTCTTCGACGATCGAGCCGGTGTTCCAGGAGAACGGCGACAGGGCCGTGCTGAGCGAGATCGGCACGGGACTCATCTGGACGGCCCCTGACGGCGTGCTCATCCCGCTCGAGCAGTGGGCGATCGAAGACGACACCGAGCAGCAGGAGGGCACGATCATCGTCGAGGACGTGGCCGAGCAGATGCCGCCCGTCGCCGTCGACGATGCATTCGGCGTGCGCGCGGGTGAGCAGGTGATCCTGCCGGTGCTGCTCAACGACCACGATCCGAACAAGAAGGACGTGCTGTCGATCGAGCCCGACTCGGTCTCGGGCGGGCTCGGCGACCCTGCGTTCGGCGATCTGACTCTCGTCGCCAACGGGCAGTCGCTCGTCGTCAACGTCAAGGCGGGGTCGGGGCAGGCCAGCTTCACGTATGCGGTCACCGACGGCGCCGCAGTGTCGTCCCCGGCGACCGTGACGCTCACCGTCGTCGACGAGGCGACCAACTCCGCACCCGCGTGGTGCGGGGTCGACGCCTGCCAGCAGGAATGGCCGACACCGCAGCTTCTTCCTGGTGGCAGCACCGTCGTCTCGGCGTTGTCGGGCTGGGTCGACCCCGAGGGCGACCCGTTCGTGCTCAGCGACGCCTACGAGACCGACTCCTCGTCTCCCGTCATGGTCGTGCCGATGGCCGACGGGCGGGTGGCCGTCCGCCACACCGACCCCAACGCCGCCGATGCGGTGATCTCCGTCACCGTCGTGGTCGAGGACGTGCACGGTGCGACTGCCGAGAAGACCCTCGATGTGCAGGTCACCGGAAGCCCGGCCCTGGTCGCCTCGCCCGTGGCGCTGACGGCCCGTGTCGGAGAGCTGCAATCGGTGCGCCTCTCCGACCACCTGTCCGGTGGATCGGGCTCCTACCGTCTGGTCGACGCCGTGCAGACCGCGGCGACCGCTCAGGGTCTCGAGGTCAACCCGAACACGGCATCGGGCACCGTCGAGATGACGGTGGCCGAGCCCGGTCAGTACGTGGTGACGTACACGGCCCAGGACATCTCGACGCAGGCCGAGCAGTCGGCGGTCATCCGCATCACGGCGGTCGATGGATCCGCCGGCCTCGCGATGGCGCCTCTCACGGCGTTCGTGCGCGAGGGCGAGGACACGACTGTCGACGTGCTGCGTGCCGTGCAGAACACGAGCGGGCGCGTGCTGATGCTGGCGGATGCCGTGAGCTCGACGCCGCAGCTCGGCGTGCGTGTGGTCGGCAACGAGAGCATCCGCGTGAACGGCACGACGGAGGACGGCGAGCCCGGCGTGATCGGCAAGGCCACCGTGACCGTCGCCGACGGAACCGGAGCCGCGGTGCAGGGCACGGTCACGGTCTTCCTCACTCCGCCGTCGACCGTCACCCGCCCGATCGTCTTCGCCGATGCGATCACCGTCCGGGCCGGTTCGCTCACGCGCATCAACGTCGCGGCGAACGACGTCGCCCCGCGTGGCGAGCCACTGGTCGTGCTCCCCGAGGTGACCGGGTCGGGCGAATCCGGTGAGCTCGTCTTCGCCGACCGCAACGCGCTGCGCTATCTCGCGCCCACGACACCGGGCACCTACCGGCTGACGTACTCGGTGTCGCTCGAACGCAACCCGGCTCTCTCCGACAACGGCGTCGTGACGGTCACGGTCGTTCCTCCGGGGACGAATCGCGCGCCGACGCCGTCGACACTGACGGGCCGGGTACTCAGCGGCCAGACGGTGTCGCTGCCCGTGCCGGCGACCGGCATGGACAGCGACGGCGATCGAGTGACACTCGCGGGCATCGACCAGCCTGAGAAGGGCTCCGGAACCGCGACGATCTCCGCCGACGGTGACGCGATCGTCTACCGGGCGCCCGCAGCCGGTGTCAGCGGCGGCCAGGTGACCTTCCGCTATACGGTGCGCGACCCTCAGGGTGAGCAGGGCACAGGCGTGGTCCGTGTCGGCGTGCTCGACGCCGACATCGACGACGCAGCCCCCGTGACCTTCAGCGACTACGTGCGCGTCGAGGCGGGCTCGACCACCCCGATCGTCCTCGACCCGCGTCTGAACGATCTCGACCCTGCGCAGAGCGACCTCGAGATCACCGAACTCGTGCCCAACGCGCCTCCGGTCAAGGGCAATCCGCTGTACGACCGCCTGAACGCGCTGATCGACTCGGACACCTCCCTCGAAGACGGCCGCGTCGTGCTCCGCGCGGGAGACACCGCCGGCACCAACTCGTACTTCTACACCGTCAGGTCCACGCGTACGTCGAGCACGTCGCAGGGGCTCATCGTGGTCACCGTGACCGACGGCACCGTGGCAGACCAGCCGAGCGTCGCCGACACCGTGCTCACCGCGCGCGACAGGGAGGACCTCCCGGAGCGCGGTATCGACGTCGTGACCGACCGTGTGAGCTGGCCGTCCGGTGATGCCTCGTCGCTCACGCTGAGCCTGTGGGGCGATCAGCCCGGGTTCACGGTGCAGGGTGACCGCATCGTGGGCGCCGTGCCGCAAGACGGCGCGCTGGTGCCGTTCCAGCTCACGGGCACGGGGTCGGGAGGCCGAGACGTGGTCGCCTACGGGTTCCTGCGCATTCCTGCCTTCGACGACATGCAGGTGCAGCTGAAGCCCGGCACGACGCCCGTCGTGGTCGACGAAGACGCGTCGGTCTCGTTCGACGCGGCCGACTACGTCGACCTGATCTCCTCGGATGCCGTCGAGGTGGGGTCCGGGCAGTTCAGCGCGCAGCGCGCGGCGGCGTCGTGCTCTGCCGAGGGCTCGGGCAGCGTGACCTATCGAGCCGGCCGCGAAGCGCCGTGGTCCGACACCTGTCTCGTTCAGGTGCGGCTGCAGGGGCAGGAGCGCTGGTCCTTCATCGACGTGCCCATCAGCATCCGCCCTGCCGAGCCTCAGCTGCTGCTGTCGTCGATCTCGCACACGATCGCTCCCGGAACGACCGAGACGGTCGACATGTATTCGAACATGGCCGCCTGGGAGGGTGGCCGGGAGGGCGACGCCGGATCGCTCGAGTATCGGATCGTGTATTCGGGCTCGGCCTTCATCGTCACGCGCACCGGCTCTCAGCTCACCATCGAAGCGCGAGCGGACGCCAGACCGGGCAACACCGAGAACGTCAGCGTCACGGTGCCGCAGTACGGCGAGCCGTCGGCATCCGTCCGCCTGGTCGTCGGTGCGGCGCCGCCCGATGCACCACGGGGCGCGACCTTCACGACGCAGTGCATCGTCACGAACCCGAGCTGCACGATCGATGTGGTCGACGTGGCGGGGGAGTACGACCCCTTCGCGGGCAAGCCGGGATCGGGCCTCCGACTGATGTCGCTCGGTGGGGGCGCACGATGCGATGTCGCATCGGTCTCGACCTCGGGGAGCACGTCGATCACCGCGACCTGGCCCGGCGGAGGGCAGGCCCCCGGTGGCCAGTGCATCATCCCGTTCATCGTGTCGGACGCGCAGGGGCGCACCGGTGCCGGAACCCTCACTCTCGACCTGCAGGGCTTCCCGCAGGCGCCCGCGAGCGTCACGACCGCGGGATTCACCCGATCGACGGTGGTGCTCGACGTACCGCTCGGCGAGGCAGGCCGCGCGCATCCCGGCGTCACCGGCGTGACGATCCTGCAGGACGGATCCCCGGCGAACGCGTCGTGCAGTCCGGCGGGAGGCGTCTACCGCTGCACGGTGAGCGGGCTCGTCAACGGCGCGCCGCACGTCTTCACGGCAGCGGCCGTCAACGCGGTCGGAACCTCAGCGGCCACGTCACCGCACACCAGCTGGGCATACGCCGCCCCCGAGGTGTCGAACGCGACTGCCACGCCCGTCTATCGCCCGGATGGCACCGAACGCGGACGGGGCATCGTCGAGCTCGCGGTCGCCGCGTCGGACGACTCGCTCGCTTTCCGCATCGAGGAGACCGGCCAGGTCATCAACCGATCCGGAGCGACGACGACGGCCGAGATCGCGCTGTCTCCGGGCCCGCAGAACATCACGATCGTCCCGATCAGCCAGTTCCAACCGCCGACGGGCGACGGCGGCAACGAGGGTGGCGCCTTCCGCACGTCGGTCACGGCTGCGGGAACCGTCTACTTCGACCCCTCAGGCACGGAGGCGGTGGCGGCGTCCAACACCTCTGTCAACGTGTCGGGGGTCGCGGCGCAGCCCAACGGCAGCGCCCTCGGCGTCGACGTCGTGTATCTCGCGTGGCGCTCGGGCGATGCGAGATGCAGCGCCGACGGCAACGGGCGGCTGCAGATCTCAGGTGCGGAGGCGCAGTCGTCGTCGCCCTCGCTCACCCAGCTCGCCGAGTACTCGACCTACAACGTCAAGGCCTGTGCCTCGAACGGCTTCGGCGTGGCCGAGTCGAACACCACTCAGGTCTTCACCTTCACGTTCGTCGAAGGCCCGAAGGGCGACGCGAGCTACACGGTGGCGACCAGGCCGTCGGTCGAAGGCAACCGCTATTCCTACGGCCTCGACTCGGCCCCCAACATCGGAGCGAAGGACGGCTTCGTCCCGCAGTACTACATGTACGGGTCGTGGGAGCCGGACTTCGCGCTGACCAGCGACGCGTCGCCGCTGCCGGTCAGCGCGCGCTCCTGCCACTCGGTGCTGACTCAGTTCTGCTCCGATCCGGTGGAGATCACGGCGAGGACCGTGCCGACGACGGTCGCCGTGCAGTTCCAGGAGTGCGTGCCGGCGAACGTCGGCGACCTCTTCGCCGTCAGCCGCGCGGCACGCGGTTCGTACTCGACCATCCTCACCCCGGGCATCGTCGACGGAGTCTCCGTGATCGACGCGCGGATCACCTGGACGGGCGCCTACGCTCCGCTCAGGGCGATCACGCATCGCGCGCCGCTGTGCACGCAGCCCGAGCCGCCGGACCCGGTCGAACCCTCTGACCCCGCACCGACCGACCCCGAGGGATGAGCGCTCAGATGACGACTCCCCACGCCCCACTGCCCTGCACCGTGCAGGCGCCCGAGACGAATACGGTTGCCCTATGCCCGCTCCCACCGCTGCTCCCGTGACCATCGCTCCCGAACAGGCCTCCTGGTTCGCGGAGACGTTCTCGATCCTCGCCGCCAACGTCGAACAGGCGATCCTCGGCAAGCGGCATGTGATCGAGCTGGCGCTCGCCGCGGCCGTCAGCGGCGGTCATGTGCTGCTCGAGGACTTCCCCGGCACCGGCAAGACGGCCCTCGCGCGAGCCATCGCTCAGACCGTCACGGGCACGAGCACGCGCATCCAGTTCACCCCCGATCTGCTTCCGGGCGATGTGACGGGCATCACGGTGTACGACCAGAAGGAGGGCGCGTTCGAGTTCCACGCCGGCCCCGTCTTCGCGAACATCGTGCTCGCAGACGAGATCAACCGTGCGAGCCCGAAGACGCAGTCGGCACTGCTGGAGGTCATGGAAGAGGGCACGGTCACCGTCGACGGCGTGACGCGTCCTGTTCCGTCGCCGTTCCTCGTCATGGCGACGCAGAACCCCATCGAGCAGGGCGGTACGTACCGGCTGCCCGAGGCGCAGCTCGACCGCTTCATGATCAAGACCTCGATCGGCTACCCCGACGAGGCGGCGACCATGCGCATCCTTCAGGGTGCTGCACAGCCGAAGCACGTGCTCGACGGCATCGTCGGCACCGACACCATCCTCACGATGGCCGAGATGACCCGCGGCGTCTATGTGAACCCGCTGGTCTCCGACTACATCATGCGCATCGTCGATGCGACGCGTCGCGCCTCCGAGGTGCGTCTCGGTGCCAGCGTGCGCGGTGCGATCGCGCTCTCCCGCCTCGTGATGACGTGGGCGGCGAAGAACGGTCGCACATTCGCCACCCCCGACGACGTCAGAGAGCTCGCGGTCGTGGCACTCGCCCACCGCCTCGTTCTCGAACCGGAGGCCGAGTTCGACGGCGTCACCGCGGTCGCCGTGGTGGGGCAGATCCTGCTCGACGTCGAGCCGCCGCGCGAGAACGGCACTGCGTGAGCTTCAGCACCGAGTCCCGTCTGACGCGCACGACGGCGGGCACCAGCACGTCGACGCGCACGTCGACGGTCACGCGCTACGACCGCACGCGCCGAGGACCCGTCCGCGGCGCCGTCTTCGGTGTCCGCCGCGCGGCCCGCATCACGCGTCGCGCGACCCGCACGGCGGTCGCGTGGGCGCGCGAGACGGTCACGTCGGCCGGAATGCTGGTCGTCGTGGCGCTCGTGCTCTGCATCGCCGCGGGAGTGCTCTTCGGATGGGTCGAGGCGTGGGCGGTGGCGGCGATCGCGCTGGTGCTGCTGATCGCGTGCATCCCCTTCATCCTCGGTGCCCACGACTACCGCATCGAGCTGACGCTCGACCGCGACCGCGTGGTCGCCGGTGCGGAGATCGGCGCGACGCTCGACGTGCGCAACAACGGCGAGCGACTGTCGCTGCCTGGCATCGTCGACGTTCCCGTGGGGGAGGGGCTCGTCGAAGCGCATGTTCCGCTGCTGCGCCCCGCCGCCCACCACCGCGAGCAGCTCACGATCGCCGCGCACCGCCGCGGTGTCATCGACGTCGGACCCATGACCATCACCCGCGGCGACCCGATCGGCATCCTCCGGCGCGAGCTGCGGTGGCCCGACGTCCAGCGCATCCATGTGCACCCGGTCACGGTTCGTCTGCCCAGCACGAGCGCTGGCCTGATCCGCGACCTCGAGGGCACGCCGAGTTCGACGCTGGTCGACGCCGACCTGTCGTTCCACGCGGTGCGCGAGTACGTCGTGGGCGACTCCCAGCGGCACGTGCACTGGAAGTCGACCGCGAAGACCGGAAAGCTCATGGTGCGTCAGTACGAGGAATCGCGTCATGCCCGCATCGCGATCATCCTCGACCTCGACGCCGAGTCGTACGAGAGCGACGACGAGTTCGAGAACACGGTGAGCGCTGCCGCATCACTCGCTCTGCAGGGGGTGCGCGACGGCCGAGAGGTGCTCTTCTCGGTGAGCAACGAGATCCCCGAGCACAGCCGCGCCGAGGTGCTGTCGATCCGCACCCTTCCCACCGTGACGCCCAAGGCGCTGCTCGACGCGACGTCGACCATCGATCCGGTCGACCGTGTGATGCGCCTCGAGGCCGTCGCGGCGCTTACCGCGCAGTCCTACCCCGACCTGTCGATCGGATTCCTGTTGACGGGCTCGCGCATGCCCCTCGAGCGGCTGCGCCACGCCGCGGTCAAGCTGCCGGCGGCGGTCGAGGCGGTCGCGGTGCGCAGTGAGCTGGGCGAGCAGCCCACGATGCGCACGGCACGGGAGCTCGCCGTGATGACTCTGGGCGCGCTCGGCGATCTTCCGCAGATGCTCGCTCGGGGAGCGCTGCGATGAGCGCCGCGGGCCCCAGACGCGGCGTCGCGAGGTCGCGAGGCTCGTTCGCGCTCTCAGCCGTGACGCTCTGGGGACTCGGATTTGTGCTGGTCGGCGTGGGCCTCGCGACGGCGGCTGCGTGGCCGGTCTACGAATCCCCGCGAGCTCTGGCGGTCGGACTGATCGGCGGACTGCTCGGCATGGCCGTCGCCGTGCTGACGCGGGTAGTGCGCTGGGGCATGCTGATCGGGGCTCTCGCGGCAGCCGGCGCCTATCTGGTCGTCTCAGTCCCGCTCGCGATCCCCTCGGCTCTCTCGTCGTTCCCCGCTTTCCTCGGCGGACTCCGCGACGCGGTGCTGGGGGTCGTGCTCGGGTGGAAGCAGATGCTGACGCTGAACCCGCCGCTCGGCGAGTACCAGGCGGTGCTGATCCCATTTCTCGTGGTGATGCTGTTCGGCACGTTCATCGCGACCCTCCTGGTGCTCGAGGGCGGCCGTCGGGCCACGATCGCGGTTCCCGTCGTGGCTGCGATGACTCTCTTCGGCATCGCTTTCGGGGTGAGCGGAACGACGGCTCCCATCTCGGTGCTGGGCGTGGCGCTCCCCGCTCCTCGGGAATGGCTGATCGGCGTCGCGCTCTTCGTGACCGCTCTCGTCTGGATGGTGGGTCGCTCGCGACTGCAGCGTGCGCAGGCGCTGCGCACCGTCGCCGCGGCGAACATCTCGCGTCGGGCGACCCCGGTGTGGCTGACCATCCGTCGCCATCTGCTGTCGGCAGGGCTCGCCGTCGTCGCCCTGATCGCCGGGTTCGCGGTGGCACCCGCAGCGGCCGGGTGGAGCGACCGCTCTGTGCTGCGCGACGAGGTCGAGCCGATGATCGTCGTGCAACAGCAGGCCAGTCCGCTCAGCGCCTACCGCTCATGGTTCGCCGGTGGCACGCTCGATGACACCGTCGTGCAGATGGAGGGCGACCCCGGTGCGATCGAGCGCCTCCGACTCGTCACCCTCGACTCGTATGACGGCGAGGACTTCCACATCGCACCGGACGACCGGTTCAGCAGGCTGCCCCGCACCGCGATGCCGGGTGCCGGCCGTTTCTCGCTCGGGATCACGATCGGAGAGGCGTACCGCGGCATCTGGGTGCCGTCGCCTGCAGGCCTCGCCGAGGCACCCGACTTCTCCGGCTCGCGCGCCGATGCGCTCGCCGACGGCTTCCATGTGAACTCCGGCGGCGACACCGCCATCACCGTGGCAGAGGCACCCGGCGGCGGAGAGGGACTCGTCCCTGGCGACCGCTACACCGTGCTCGTCGATGCCCCTGGTGCCCCCGGCGAGGTCGCTGCGCTGCAGGGCGGCGCCTCGAATCTCGACACAGACCTGTATCCCGCGCTCACCGAATGGGCCGAGATGCAGGAGCAGCCTCGCACCGGTGCCGGATACCTCGAGATCATCGATCGCCTGCGCTCGCGCGGCTACCTCAGCCACGCACTGATCGACGACGACGCGGCTGCGGGGTGGATCGCGTCCCTGAAGGAGTCCGAGGGATACGCGTTCGCGCCGAGCTACGCGGGCCACTCCGCCGCGCGCATCGAGGAGCTGTTCACCGACATGGTCGAGCAGGAGCGACGTGCCGGGTCTGATGCCGCACCCGAACTGCTCGTATCCGCCGTCGGCGACGACGAGCAGTTCTCCGTGGCGGCTGCACTGATCGCCGAGCACTGGGGCCTCGAGTCGCGAATCGTGATCGGCGCACGGCTCGCGACGGCAGAAGAGGTTCCGGGCATTCCGGCCTGCACCGACACATGCACGGGCGCGAACATGAGCGCCTGGGTCGAGGTGCGGGGGTCCGGGGGCGAATGGATGCCGGTCGACACCACTCCGCAGTACGCGATGCTGCCGAGTTCCATCACCGAGGGCGAGCAGCTGCCGGAGCATCCGACCGTGCCGGAACAGCCTCGGTCGGAGGCGCTCGACCCGCCTCAGGCGCAGAGCGACTCGAACAACGACGCGCCCCCGCTCGAGGCGCCGCAGTCAGAGGTCCTCGCCTTCCTGCTGCCGATCCTCAGAGCGGTGGGGCTCGGTCTGCTGGCGCTCGCGCTGCTCGCGCTGCCGTTCCTGGTGCTGCTTCTCGCCAAGAGACAGCGCGCCAGGACTCGCCGCACGGCCGAGGATCCCGAAGTGCGTCTGGCCGGCGCCTGGGAGGAGCTGGTCGACGTGTACGCCGATCACGACGTGCCGATGGATGCCGAGGGCACCCGCATCCAGCGGGCTCTGTCGACCGACCGTGAGGCCGCTGACCGTCTGGCGATGCTCGTCGATCGCGCCGTCTTCGCCGAGCATCCTCCGACCGACGACGATGCGAGCGCGGCCTGGGCGATCGTGGATGCCGAGCGGACGGAGCTGGCGGCATCCGGCAAGTGGTGGCACCGCATCGCCCGGCGTGTGCGGCCGACGTCGTTCATCGGACGGATGCGGGCTGCGCGCGGTCGGGGTTACGTCGGAGCCGGGCCAGCTCTCGCTACGCTCGGTGTGACAGGGTCGTTCGGCGACCGGAAGAAGGGGAACTCATGATCGCGCCCGTGGACAGCGGCTATGCCATGATGCTCGCCATCGTCGGCGGCGTCGGCGTACTCGTCGGCCTCGCCGTCTACGTCTGGTACGCCCTGGCGCTGTCGCGTCTGTTCCCGCGCATCGACGGAGAAGGCTGGAAGGGCTGGGTGCCCATCCTCAACGAGGCCGAGATCCTGGCGCGCGGAGGAGTGCCCGCGTGGTCGGTGGTCTTCTATTTCATTCCGATCGTGCAGCTGTACGGCATCTACCTCAAGATCGTCGCGACCCACCGCATCAATCGCAGGTTCGGCCGCGGCGCAGGCATGACGGTGCTCGCCATCCTGCTGCCTCCGGTCTGGGCGACAGTCCTCGCCTGGGGAGCGCCGCCGTACCCCGAGGGCGAGCGACTGGCCGCGCTGCAGCCCGGTCCTCGCCGCAACGCGCAGCCCGCCGCCGCTCCGGCAAGGGATGCGTCGGGGTACACGATCCCGTCGCTCGCGCCGCATGCTCCGAGTCAGCCCGACGTGCCCGCGCTCGTGTTCCCCGACTACGCGGCACCCACCCGTGCGAACGCGCAGGCGGATGCGGGCACAGGTGCGACCGGCACGCCGTCGAGTTCCGTCGGCGCTGACCCGTCTGCATGGGGAGCACCGTCGCAGAAGCCGCAGCCCCCGGTCGGCCCCCCGCCTGTTCCCGGGGCGGCGCCTGCCGCCGGAGCGCCTCCCGTTCCCGGAGCCCCGCCCATTCCCGTCGCCGGGCAGCCCCCGGCTCCCGGTGCGCCCGCTGCGTCGTTCGCTCCCCCACAGCCGCCTGCTACCTCGGCTTCTTCTGCTTCTTCTGCTCCTGCCTTCGCACAGCAGCCGCCGGCGCCGCAGCCGCCCACCCCCGTGGCTGCTCCTGCTCCTGCGTCTGCGCCTCCGGCCGATGCGCACCCCGCGACCGGAATCATGGCAGCGATGG
>NZ_JASDCU010000006.1 GCF_030407765.1 Microbacterium sp. APC 3901 | reverse complement strand
CCTTCCGCGCCCGCCTCCACGCCTGCCTCTCCGTTCGAGACGCCGGCAGAGCGCGCACCCTCGGCGCCGCCCGCCGGAGAACCACAGCGCGCGGTCCGACCCGCGCCGCCGTCGTTCCGCGACGGAGCGCTCTCGGACGAGCATCCGCAGATGCCGACGATCCGCCCGGTGCCATCGGCTTACGGAGACGTGCAGACGGCCGCCGACGCTCCGGTCGCCGCAGAGCCGAGCGTGGCCGAGGCGCCGCCCGCACCTGAGGCGCCACTCGCACCCGAGGCGCCGCCCGCCCCTGTGGGTGATGCGCCTGGTGTGCCGCCCGCGCCTGCCGCAGGGGTTCCTGCGATGCCTCCGGGTGGTCTCTCGGCTGACGTCGACAAGACGGTCGTCACCCCGCGCCCGACCGACGACGTCGTCGTCGACGACCTCGACGCCACGGTCGTCGTCGCCCGCAGACGAGGCATCCGTCGTTCGCTGGTGCTCGACGACGGGCGCACGTTCTCGCTGTCGGGCGCGAGCGTCGTGATCGGACGCAACCCGATCGGCGAACCGGGAGAACAACGGCTCGCTATCTCCGACACCACCCGCACGCTGTCGAAGACGCATGCCCGCCTCGTCGTGCATGACGACGAGTGGCGGCTCACCGATTTGCACGCCACGAACGGCGTCGTCGTCGTCGAGGATGACGGCACAGAGACACTGCTCGATCCGGGCGAGAGCGTCACCGGCAACGGCCGCTTCATCCTCGGTGAAGTGGGGATGCACGTGATCGCGGAGCGCGACTCGTGACCGTCTCGTCGGTCGTGCTGAACGTCGCGTCCATGACAGACACCGGGCTCACGCGCACAGCGAACGAGGACTCGATGCTGGTGGCATCGCCGGTGTTCCTCGTCGCAGACGGCATGGGCGGGCATGAGGCCGGCGACCGAGCGAGCGCTGCGGTGGTCGACGCGTTCGAGCCGTTGCGCGGGCTGGCCGTCGAGGTCGCCGACATCGGCGACGCCCTGAGTCGAGCCTCGGCGGTCGTCGACGACATCTCCGCCGATCACAAGCGCGGGGCGGGCAGCACGGTGACCGGTGTCGCACTCGTCGATCACGAAGGCTCACCGCACTGGCTCGTCTTCAACGTCGGCGACTCCCGCGTGTACCGGCACCACGGCAACGAGCTGACTCAGCTGACGATCGACCATTCGCTGGGGCAGGAGCTGGTGGATGCCGGTGAGCTCCGTGCAGAGGACCTCTCGTCGTTCTCGCAGCGCAACGTCATCACCAGGGCGATCGGCGCGCCCGACAGCACGGCCGACAGCTGGTTGCTGCCGGTGGTCGACGGCGAGCGACTGCTGCTCTGCTCCGACGGGCTCAGCGGCGAGGTGAGTGACGAAGCGATCCGCGCCACGCTGACCATGAACGGGCGACCGGAGACGGCCGCTGCGGCTCTCATCAGCCGTGCGCTCAAGGCGGGCGGCCGCGACAACGTGTCGGTCGTCGTGATCGACGTGGTCTCGGGAGGCGCGCGCACGCGACCGGACGACAGCACGGCCGGTCGCGAGGCCGCATCCGGCTCTCTCACCGACTCGAGCCTCGAGGGCACGACGATCCCGGTTCGCGTCAGATGACCGACGACGAATCCGAGGCCGAGGAGACGGTCATGCTGACCCGTCGCGATCGGCGCCGGGGACGGGCGGTCGCCGCGTCGCCGACCGAGCCGACAGCGCCGATCGAGCCGACAGCGCCGACCGAGCCGGAGACGGTCGGGGGGCCTGCCGACGATGTCGATGAGGCGACCGTCGTCGTCGACCGCAGCTCGGCGAGGTCCGACGAGCCGGCCGATGCTCTCGACGGGGAGCGCGAACAGGAACTCGTCGATGAGTCGACCGTGCTCGTGTCCAGGACGCCGCGGCGTGTGCGACGGAAGCGATCGGAACGCCAGGACGAACAGGGCGACGCCTCCGGCGATTCCGCGCCCGCTGCCGACGCCAGCGCCGAGCACAGCTCATTCGAGGCGCCCACCGACGCACCGGCGCCGGAGATCTACCGTCCGCGACCGGCGCCGCTCGGCCCTTCCGCCCCTCCCGTGGTGGTCGGCGCCGCCGCGCCCACCCGCGCGGTGGATCCGGAGCTGCCCTCCGTTGCGAAGCAGGGCCTGCGCTGGAGCACGGCCACCCTGCTGGCATTCGCCGCTGCCTGTGTCGTCTCGGTCGCCGGATTGGTGACGCTGGGCTTCGTCATCCTCGCCTGAGCGTCAGCCCACGGTGCCGTCACCGCTGGCGGGCCCCGGGACGCTGAGGAGTCCGCCCTCGCGTTCGACCTCGACCGGATCCACGGCCGGCTGATCTCTGCGGCGACGCAGCACGATGAGGATGCCGAGCACGCCGAGCAGGGTCGCTCCGCCGATGGTCGTGAAGAGCGCGGCTTCCCGTGTGAGCAGGAAGGGCGATGCGCCGTGGTCGGGGTCGACGGCGGCGGCGGGAGGACGTGCCGCACTCTCCGTGGTGTCGAAGTACGGGCTCACCGGCCCTCGGGTCGTCTCGTCCGGGAGCAGCTCGATGGCGGCGAACGGCTGGATGAATCCCCATCCGTTGATGTCGTCTCGTCTGTCGGCGTCGTCGCGCAGGGCCGTGGCGGTGAGTCGGTATGCCCATCCGGCCGGGGGGTCCTCGGGGTGCGCTTCGGCCACCAGCGCCGCGGCGGCGCTCGCATATCCGGTCGCGAAACTCGATGCGGGGGCATCGGAGGCGAAGACGCAGTCTCCGCCTCCGAGCGCCGCACTCAGCACGTTCATGCCGGGGGCCGTCACGCCGACCTGGGGGCCGTGGATCGATGCGTCGTTCGCGCGACCGCTCGCGTCGGCGGCGCTGACCCCGAGCACCTGCTCGTACGCCGCGGGGTAGCGGGCGCCGTCTTTCGCGTCGGGGTCGGACGCCCTGTTGCCGCCGCTGGCCACGACCAGCGCGCCGACGGCTGCCGCATGTTCGACGGCTGCGCGGAGATCGGGGGAATCGTTCGTCTGCGACATCGAGACGTTGATGATGTCGGCGCCGTTGTCGGCAGCCCAGTGGATGCCGTCCGCGATGCGCTGCGGCGTGGGCCCGAAACCCTTGTCCTTGTCCTGCTGCTGGTCGCTGCGGAAGACCCGCACGGAGAGCAGCCGTGCGTCGGGAGCGAGACCGACGACCCCGGAGCCGGCGACCGGCTGTGCGGCTATCTGGCCGGCGATCGCGGTGCCGTGGCCGGTGGTGTCGCTCAGGCCGTCGGCGCGCTCGCCGTCACCCACGAGGTCGACACCGCCGATGACGACTCCGGCGAGATGCGGGTTCGCCGCATCGATGCCCGAGTCGACGACGGCGACGACGATCCCTTTGCCCGTGGCGACACGGTTGGCCTCTTCGGCACCGAGCAGGGCGAGGGCCGGTGGGGCCTCGGGGGCGAACACGACAGTGCCCGGGGTGCAGGCCTCGCCGGCAGTGGCGGCCGGCACGCCCGTGCCGAGTGCCGCGAGCGACGACGCCGAAGAGGTGTTCGCCGTGTGTGACGCAGCTGCCGATGCCGGCGTGCTCGTCAGAACGGCGCCGAGCACGATCGAGCCCACCAGGAGGGTCGGAAGGGCGGCTCTGCGTCGACGCATCACTTCGTCCCTGAGCCGGGCGTCTCTCTGGCGGCCTCGGAGGTCAGTGCAGGCCCGGCTGCGAAGAACTCGATCCACGCGTCGGACACACGCCCGACGTCGTCGGGGGAGTAGCCGAGCTGAGCGATGGGGCCGCTGGCCGCATCCTCCGCGCTCTGTTCCGCGGCGGCGCCGGGGATCGCGAACGCGGTGCCTGATTCGTCGATGAGCACGGCCAGGCCGGCGGAGTCGTCGGATGCTCCGCTCACTTCGACGAGAGCGCCGCCGCCGACCGAGACGTCGACACCGGAGCGCTCTTCGGGCAGCTCGGTCGTGGTCGCCCCGAGCACGGTGCGAGCGTCGTCGGTGACCATCGCGCACGGCGTCTCGCCGGCCGCGAAGGTCGTCAGCGGCAGGCTCGGCCAATCCTCACCTCCGACATACGGAAGCGTCTCCACGTCTGCGATCTCGGCGGGTGAGACCTCCTGCACCGCGCCGGCCTCCTGCCCGCTGCCGAGCAGGTAGAGCTGGTAGGCGAGTGGACTGAGCCGAGCGATCTCGCCGGTCGCGAGCGCCACATAGCGTTCCTCCGCCGGGCTGCCCTGCGTGTGCACGATCGTCCCCGCCGTCAGATCGGTGCCGGGAACCGAGGCTCCCATCGCGTTGAGACTGATCGGCTCGAGATCGTCGCCCGACTCGAAGAGATTGAGCCAGCGCCCGTCGACCTCGAGGATGTCGCTGGTGCCGAGTCCGACGGCGCGGAGCACGGCGTTGGCGTCGTCCGCCGGAACGGCGTAGCGAAGACCGTCGGCGATCACGAACAGCTCGTCGCCGCGCTGGACGACGGCGCCGGTCCCGGTCGAGATCTCGGCGATCGGCCTGCTCGACAGCGACACCGACGCGCCCGCGGTGTCGTCGATGCAGGCCGTCCACGCGGAGTTGATCAGGGCGCCCGGGGCGGGCAGGTCGTCAGGTGCGCCCAGGATTCCGATCGACGGGCCGACCGGGATGCCGTCGAGTGCGGCCTGATCGGTGCGCACGACCGTGAACTCACCGGCGGGGATCAGCAGCCGCGCGCTGGCCGTGTTGATGACCGGATACAGCGTTCCTTCGACCGAGACGTAGCGGGCTCCGGTGTCGGTGGCCACGATCAGGCGATTGTTCTGCCAGTCGCCGGGGAGTCCCGGCTGCATGATTCCCCAGAACACCCCGACGAGGATGACACCGATCGTGAGTGCGACTCCGGCGACGACCGCGCGCAGCGGCTTCGCAGGGTCGAGCTCCTTGCCTCCGGGGGCCCCACCCGTGAATGCCGAGAGGAGTCGTCGCCTGCTGAAGCCCTGGGCCTCGATCAGATCCTTCTTGGTCGCCATGGGTCAGACGAGCCCGGCCGTGGTGACGCCGAGTGGCAGCAGCAGCGCGAGGGCGATGACCTCGACCGTGTCGCCGAGCCGCGTGAGTCGCAGACGTGCCTTCGGAGTCAGCAGGGTGAGACCGACCAGCATCACGGTGGCGACGACCAGGATCAGGAGCATCCATGTGCGGACGTCGGGGAGGGCCAGCGCCACAGTGACGCCGGTGACGGCAAGCCCGATCGCGCCGATCGCCATCAGGACGAGCACGCCGAGGCGGGCGTAGATCTGCCGCGACTGGAACATCATCCCGACGAATGCGAACACGCACAGCAGGGCACCCCAGACGCCGCTCGCGGCGACCAGCGGCGTCGCGGTCAGAGCAGCGAGGCCGAGCGCGGCGCGGAGTGCGATCAGGGTGCGCGTCCCCGCCGCAGCCCGGCGCTTGACCTCGTCGGCGTCGATCGGCTCCGGCGCCGCGAACATGTCGGCATCGCTCTGCGGAGAGATGACCCTGATCCGCGTGGAGCTGAGCGCGAGCCAGGGGATGCCGTTCGCGAGCAGCGCTGTGGTCGCGAGCATGATCGCGTACGGGGCGAGTGCGTCGCCGAAGATCGCGGCGGAGGTCGCGGTGACGCCGATCGAGGCGCCGAGCGCGATCGGCACGAGGTGGATCTCGGGCTTCTCCTGCGTCACGGCGAGGCCCAGGCCGCCGACGATGATGAGCCCCAGACCCATGGCGGCGAGCGGCCAGCCCCAGATGCTCTGCACCGGAACGGCGAGGTAACCGGCGAGTCCGCCGTAGGCCGCCGCGGTGAGTCCGAGTGCGTGCCCGGCCTCGGGCTGACGGAGACGCATGAGCACGGCAGCCGCGACGCTGAGCACGATGGCCCCCGACGCCGCGATGATCGCCGGCACGAGCGAGGCGGGCGGAGTCGCGACCAGCAGCAGCGCGCAGAGGGCGAGGAAGGTGAGGCTGACGAAGAGGGCGGTGCGCGAGCTGTCTGCCGGCGTCCAGGAGCCGTGCTGCTCGGCCGTGGCATCGAGCACCGCTTCGACGACGTCGTCGTAGACACGCGGCTCCTGCATCAGGCCGCCGCGGACGAGCGTCAGCAGCTCGCCGTCGTGCACGCCCTGCGCCGCCGCTCCACGTGCGGGGTCGAGAGGGGTGCCGTCGGCTCGCTGCAGCGAGTAGCCGCCATGGGTGAGCGTCGGGTCGAGCACGCCGAGACTCCGGGCGAAGCCGGGGATGATCTCGACGAGCGGGATCTGCGACGGCACGCCGACGTCAAGCCGGCGGTCGTCGCTGACGACGGAAAGCCGCAGCACGGTGCCTGCCGTTGCGCTCTGAGTCATGGAACGATGCCCCCTCCATGGTGTGCAGCCGAGCGGGAGGAGACCCGGGGCTGCGCATTCCGCCTTTCACCCTAGTTGAGGCGTGCGGCAACGCGTAGTCGCGGAGCGGGAGGTTTTCTCCATCGATCGGACGATCTTTGCAAGACTGATGTCAGAGGTTGACGAGAGGGCGGTATGAGCGACACTGATTTCTGGCTCAATCCCGCCGGGCTGCGGGAGCAGGCGGGAGCATTCACGCAGTATGCCGACCAGGCGGCGAGCGCGCGTGCATGGTTGGAGGGCCGTACGATCACCGACGACGGCAGCTACGACGCCTACACGCGAGTCGCGGGTGCGGCGATCGAGATCAGGTCGTCGCTGATCGACTGGTTCGATCACCTCGAGCAGGTGCTCGACGGCACGGCCACCGAGCTGATCGCCGTCGCGGACGAGGGCGAAGGCATCGACATGGAGCAGGCCGCGCTCATCGACGCGACCGATCCCGACGTGTACAACGACAACGCGCAGACGCCGTCGGGGGACCCGGAACTCGCTCCCAGCTATGACCGCACCGACGACTCGCTTCCGGTGTGGGGACCGCCGACCGGGGGAGCGGCCTTCTTCTGCGATCTCGGCAGCCACGACGAGCTCAACCAGCTGAGCACGAACCTCGTGCCGGGTGACCTGCTGAGTCCGAGCGAGTGGATCGACACCGTGCTCGGGTGGTTGGGTGCCCAGACGCTGCCGCAACGCGTCCTCGAGACCTACGGCGGTCGCTGGGGCGACATCCAGCAGTTCGCCGACACGATCAACGGCCTGGCATCGCTCGTGGACGACATGCACGGCCACCTGGCCAGCGCCGCAGCCTACGCGGGTGTCCAATGGCAGGGGTACGCGTCCAACAGTGCGCAGGCCTACCTCGAAGACCTGTTGAACGCCCTCTCGGATGCGCAGAGCGCGCTCGCCGACGCCGGGACCGTCTTCTCCGACTACTGCACCGGCGTCATCCAGTCCGCGGAGCAGATCGCCGGCGCGATCTACGGGCTCTACGACGCCGTGCTCGTCGCAGCTGCGGGCGCCGCGTTCGGCACGGGGACTGTCTGGACGGGCGGTGGCGGACTCATCGGCTACGGCACGGCCGGCGTCTCGTTGCTGTGGGCGTTCAAGAAGCTCGCTGACGTGAACGACATCCTGCAGGACCTCTCGAGCCTGTACTCGATTCTCGAAGCGCTGGGCAATCTGTCCGGCGATCTGTCGAACTTCGCCGCGACCATGCCCGTACCGACGATGGAGCAGACCTCATGAGGCCGGATGCGGGAGCGAACCGGAGTTCCGAGCACCTCGACCCCGACGTGGCGTTCGCCGGTCGGGTGAGCTCCGAGCGTGCGCCGTTCGCACTCCCGACCGTCGCCGCGAGCGCCCCGGTGCTCGTGCAGTTGACGACGCAGATGCGGGAGGCGCGTGACAGCACTGACGACCCGGATCTGCGAGGGGTGCTGGACCGCATCCTTCAGGGACGCGCGCCGCTGTCGGCGCTGCTCGCGGGGGGAGTCCTTCCCACCCCGCCCGCAGCCATGCCGGATACACTGCGGGAGCTGTTGGAGACGAACGGGGAGACCCAGCGATGATCGGGCTGAGAGTATCGACCGCCAGGGGTGCCCTGTCGGGCATCGACGGGGGCATCGAAGAGATCTCCCGCATTCTCGACGCGCTTCGTGATGAGACGGCCGTGCTCGAATCCCGTTGGGACGGCGACGCCCGAGAAGCCATGTCCGTCGCCGTGCGTGACTGGAACGCGTCCATCGAGCGGTTGCGTCTCATCGGGCGCGAGGCGAGCCGCGTCGCGGGTCAGACGGTCGACCGGGTCGACGAATTCGATCGCCGCCGATCCGGTGCGTGGCACCGGTGAGGCGGCGGGCCACGACAGCCGCCCTCGCCACGGCGGCGCTGGTGTTCGCGCTCGCGGGGTGCGCGCCCGGCGCGTCGACGGGACTCACCGTGACGTACGAGGTGGACGGCGCGGAACGGACGCTGACTCTCGATCCCGACCAGATCACCTGCGATGCGGAGAGTGTGCACGGGCTCGCGATCTCGAACGATCCGCAGGGACGATTCTCGATAGACCTCGCCGGCGATCGCCGCGGGTCGGTCGGCGCCGGAAGCGACGACGGTCTGGTGCTGTTCGAAGCAACCGCGCTCGATCTCTCGGCATCCGGCACCGTGCTCACCATCGGCGCGTCCGAGGGCCAGGTCTCTCTCGTGGAGGGGTGGTCCCCGGGGGACGACGTGAATGTCGGAGCCGATGACGCCGAGCAGTACCCGGCGGCGCTGTCGGGCTCGATCGTCTGCGACGATCCGATCACCGTGCCGACCCCGGAGCCCGAGGCGTCGGAGTCGGCAGCGCCCGTCGGCGTGAGTGTGAGGTTCACGGCCGGAGACACCGTGCACACTGCTGCGTTCACGCCGAGCACGGTGTCGTGTGACGCGCGGGTCACGGCTGCGGGTGTCGAGCCCCATCCCGGCACACTCTCCTTCGATTCGTCGGGGCGGGTGCAGGCGACCGTGTCCGATGACACGGGAACGACCGAGTTTCGCGCAGACGGGGCGGAGGTCGTCGCGGAGAGCGACGGCTCGTACTGGCTGAGGGGAATCGACGGCGACGTGCGGTTCTGGGAGGGACAGACGGGGGGAACTCTCTCGCCCGAGGACGCGGAGACGGGGACCGGCACGTTGAGTGCGCTGATCGTGTGCCCGTAGCGGTGCCCAGCGCTCACTTCAGGGTCGCTCCGCGATTTCTCCATCGAACGCACGAATGAGGTGCGGATACGGCCGGTGTTCTGGCGCATCCTGTCGATCTGATCTAGCCTGGCTCCTGAAACGAATCGTGGGGGGTTGTTTCGAAGTCGTCCCAACACTGGGATGCGCTCCCCCGCACGTGTGTCCGTGAGGACCGGAGGGAGTGAGTTATGGCTGATGTCATCTCCGCAGAAGAAGGGGCTCTGCGCCGCGGAGCCCAGGCGGTGCGGGAGACCAAGTCCGGGATCGACCAGCAGACCAAGAAGGTCCGCAGCGAGATCGAGCAGCTGCGTGGCTTCTGGACGGGTGCGGCTGCCGTATCGTTCACGACGCTGATGTCCCGCTGGGACGAGCAGGCTCGTCAGCTCAACGAGGTCCTCGTGACGCTCGAGGATGCCCTCGCCGGCACCGAGCGCGACCAGGCTGCAACCGAAGAAGCTCACCAGCAGACCATCTCGGGCCTCGGCTCGATGATGGGTTCCTGAGCGAAGACCACAGAGATTTCAAGGAGAACATGATGCAGTCGATGTCAGTTCGCCCGGAGCAGGTCAATGCTCTGGCAGCGCAGATCCGCAGCGGGTCGCAGGGTATCCGTTCAGAGCTCGACCGTCTCGAGTCCGAGGTCGGCAAGCTGCGTGCGGCGTGGGACGGTTCCGCGCAGCAGGCCTACGACCAGGCTCAGGCCAAGTGGAACCGCTCGCTGAGCGAGATGCAGCAGCTTCTCACGCAGATCGCGGGCAAGACCGAGGAGATCTCGGGCCAGTACGTCCAGACCGACAAGTCGGCCGCCGGGCGCTTCGGAGCCTGATCCCGTGGCGCGGGCCCGAGGCAGAGATGCCCGGGTCCGCGCCGTCTGCTGTGCTGTTCGTCCGAGTTTCCGGACGGTTCAGCAGATGTCGCGGGATTCGTCGTTGTGAAAGAGGAGGGTGTCGATGGTAATCGCAATCGACTTCGAGCAGATCTTCGCTGAGCTCAAGCGCATCTCACGCGAACTCGAGCACTTCCCGGCGGCCGAGGAGGTCACCGTCGTCGAGGGCGGCGTGTCGGAGACGACGAGCGCGTTCCGCGAGGAGCTGCGCCGCGCGGCGCAGCGTATGGGCGCGGCCACCTCGAAGACCGTCGAAGCGTTGACGCAGGCGCAGGAGACGATCCGCGCGGCGGTCATGCAGATGGCTGAGCAGGATGCGGCGCTCGCCGATGAGAGCAAGATGATCATCCAGCTGCTGGATTCCGCGGTCGCCCAGGCGAACGAGACTCCGGTCGCGGCGGGCGCGTCTCGCACCGGCAACGGCGGTGGCGGCAACGGCGGTGGCGGTGGTGGAACCGAATCCGGTGTCGACGCCGGATCGGGTTCCGGCGACACGACCGTCGAGGCCGACTACTGATGAGGAGTCCGCACCGCCTCGTCGCGGTGCTCGGCGCGATTGCGCTGGGCGCGGCGATCGCCGCGCCGGCGAGCGCGGCGGCGGAGGACCTCGCCTCGGGCCTCTGGTGGTTCGACCGCGGAAACGTGCAGGAGGCGCACGATTCGGGTTTCGACGGCTCCGGCGTCACGGTCGCGGTGATCGACTCGCAGATCAATCCCGACGCCATCGGGCTCCGCGGTGCTGATCTGCAGGTCCGCGAGAACACCTACTGTCATGACCCCGCCGGTGCTCCCATCCCGACAGCCTCCTCGGACTACGTGGCCGCCGGACACGGCACGAACGTCGTGTCGATGATCCTCGGCACGGGGGAGGCCCCCGCCGGGGGTGTGCCGATCGAGGGGGCAGCACCCGGCGCGACGGTGAAGTACTACTCGGCAGGCCTCGAGGACCCGCAGACCGGCGAGGTGTCGTGTGCGCTCGAGGACGGCGAACAGACGACCACCGACTACACCGGGGCATCCGCAGAGGCGATGTCCTTCGCCATCTCCGATGCGATCGATGACGGCGCAGACATCATCTCGATCTCCAGCGGCGGCTATGCCTCCGTCCTCGGTGGTGTGTCGAAGGCCATCGCGGCCGGAGTGCCGATCATCGCGAGCCTCCCCAATGAAGGCGGTGTCGGCGACCAGCCCGCAGGTCTGAACGGTGTGGTCGGCGTGCAGGCGTTCGGTTCGGACGGAGCGATCGCGACCTTCCCGAGCGGAGACCCCAACCTGAGCGACGACGTCGGCACCGCCGCGCCCGGAATCGGAGTCCTCCTGCAGGGCACCGAGGCGTCCTGGGACGAGCAGCGACTGGCGAGGGGAACGTCGTACGCGACGCCGATCGTCTCCGGGTTCCTCGCGGTGGTCAAGCAGAAGTACCCCGATGCCACGGGAAATCAGCTGCTCCAGAGCCTGATCCACAATTCGGGGACCAAGGGCGAGCATGAGCCCGAGTGGAACAACAGCACCGGCTACGGCGCCGCGTCGCTGACCGGGATGCTCGCGGTCGACCCCACGAAGTACCCCGACGAGAATCCTTTCTTCGATCCGGACGATCCCAACGCGTTCCCGAACGCCGATGACGTGGCGAAGGCCGCCGCGGATCTCGACGTCGGATCCACACCCGAACCGACCGAGACGAGCGCCGCACCCGACGAGCCGGGCGCCGCGAGCGCCGGGGTGATGCCGTGGGTCATCGGCGGCGGCGTCGTCCTGCTCGTCGGTGGCATCGTGCTCGCCGTCACACTCACCAGATCTTCGAAAAGACGTACCGACCACACAGGGGGGCAATCATGACCGGCAGGTATGAAGCCGAGTTGAATCGCATCCGTTCGATCGAGGACTGGCGGATTCCCAAGGCCGCGGCTCTGAGATCCGCTCTCGACTCGCTGCACGACGCGATCACCGCGGTCACCGCGTCAGAGGCGTGGGACAGCAAGACGCGTGATGCCGCGAACGCCGCCCTGACCGACATCCAGAGCCAGATCCGCACCATCGGCGATGCTGTGACCTCGATCGACTCCGCCGTCACTCAGGCCAACAACGCCAGGCGCGCGGCGAGTGATGCAGAGCTGCCGTCGGCGACGGTCGATCCGTTCTGGGCGAACGCGGCGAAGGGCGCCTCCTTCGTGGTGCATCCGTTCCTCGGCCCGATCGCGGCGGACAAGGCCATCGACGTGATCGGCGACTTCCTGGGCAACCAGCGCGAGGCGGAGGCCGAGCGCACGGTGAAGAGCATCGAGAAGTCGCTCGTGCCGCCCACGGAATCGGTCCGGGCTTCGGCGGAGACGCTCGGCGCGGTCGACTATCGCGAGTATGACGATGGTCCCGGGGGCGGCGACAGCGGGGGTGACGGCCCCTCCATCGACAGCCCGTCGATCACCTACCCCGGCGGTGGCAGCGGCCCCGGTGGCGGCGGAAGCCAGCCCAGCGGCAGTGGCGGCGGCGGTGGCGGAGGAGGCGGAGTCGGCGAGTACCTGCCGCCCGTGCCGACGAACCCGACCTTCCCGATCTACCCCGACGACCCGACCTTCCCGAACCACCCGGAAGACCCGACGTTCCCGACCTACCCGGACGACCCGGGCAACTCGGAGTACGACCCGGACGGCCCGGGCGTGGGCGACGGCAGCGATGACCCCACGGTCGATTTCCCGGGCGGCGGAGTGCTGCCCGGCGGCTCCGGTGGCGGAAGCGGTGGTGGCTCGTCACTGAACCCCGGCGGGACGTTCCCCGGAGGGGGGACCCCCGGTGGTCTGCTCCCCGGTGGTGCGGGCGGCGGCGGCATCGGCGGGATCGTCGGCGGTGGCGCCGGCGCAGCGGCGATCGCCGCTGGTTCGAAGATCGCCGGAATCGGCAGCATGGGTGCTCTGGGCGGCTCGGGTCTCGGCGGAGCATCCGGTGCAGGGCTCAAGGCCGGTGGCGGCCTGCTCGGCAACTCCGCCCTCGGCGGCGCCGGCGGTGTCGGCGGTTCGGGTGGCGCGGCAGGTTCTGCTCGCCCCGGAGGCATCGGCGGCGTCGGCGGCGTCGGTGGTGCCGGGGGCACCGGCGGTGCAGCAGGCTCGTCGGGCGCAGCGGGATCTGGCATGCGTCCGGGGATGGGCATGATGGGCGGCGCCGGTGGCGACGAGGATGAGAAGGCCAAGCGCTCGGGACTCGGCGGTCCGATCGCTCCCAAGCTCGAGGACGAGGACGAACGAGGGCCCCGCGCCAAGGGTGCGCAAGCGGGTTCTCGCGACGACCACGCAAGCTGATCCGCGTGAGCGGAAGAGGGGGCGTGCGGCCGAGGCCGCGCGCGGTCGATAGGGTGCAGGTGTGTCAGTCGATATCGTAGAGCGGCGCCGCATCGTGCTCCAGAGCGAGGATCGGCGTATCGATCTCTCGCTTCCGTTCGACGAGACCCTCGACGATGCACTGGTGCTGAGCGGTCTGTCGACGGCGGACCGATTCGTGACCGTCGGCCCGGGAGGATTCGAGGTACCCGGCGACACCGAATGCGAAGACCTCATCGACGGCGGTCTGTACGCGCTGATCGATCGCGCGGCTCTCGCCCCCCGCGCGGCGGGTGAGGTGGCGGATGCACCCACCAGAGCCGATCACGGGGCGCGGTGGTGGATGCTCGCCGTCAGCGGTCTGCTCCTCGTCGCCGTGTTCGCCCAAGGGGCGGGAGACCCGCTGCTGCGTCTGCTCGTCGCACTGGTCCTCGTCGTCGGAACCCTCGTCGGAGCGATCGCCTGGGCGCGCCGCGATTCGACGGCCGGCATCCGCGGCATCCTCGGCGTGCTCGCACCGGTGGTGATGTCGTTCGCTGCAGGTGCGCTGCTGATTCCGGCATCGCTCGAGTCGAGCGCCCACCTGTCGACGGCCTCCGGTTTTCTGGCAGCAGGCATCACGACCGCGGTCGTGGCGGTCTCGGCCCGAGCGCGTCCGATGCGGGCGGCCGCAGGAACCGCGACCGTGCTCCTCGTGGGTCTCGCGGCGGTCTGGGGGCTTGCGCTGCTGCTGCGCTGGGGCCCGGCCGAGGCGGCGGCCATCTCGCTCGGACTCGTGCCGCTCGGTCTGCGCGCGCTGCCGAGCAGCCTGGTGAACCTCCCCGAGGGGTACTTCATCGACTACAAGCACTTCATGACCAGCAGATGGACGGTTCGAGGGGCGATTCCCGAATCCGTCGGCCTGCTCCGCCCCGAGCGCATCATCGCCGTCGTCGACGATTCCTCGGCACGACTCATCGCCGGCACGGCGGTGCTCAGCGTCGTCGCCGCGCTGATGACCCCCATCGCGTTCCTCCGCCGGTGGACCGACGATCCGTTCGTGATCTCCGGCGGCATCGCGCTTCTCGTCTGCGTGGGCCTCGCGCTGCTGCTGACGCCCCGACACACGACCTCGCGCATCCTCCGCTGGCTTCCGCGTGCGGCCGCTGCCGTCGTGTTCCTGGTCGCCGGTCTGCAGGCATCCGCGGCGCTGGGCGCGGGCTTCCAGGTGCTCGGCGCCCTCGCGCTGTTCGCTGTCGGTCTCACCGCGGTCGCGGTCATCATCCCCGTCGCGCGCGGAGCGAGCTCGCTCATCTGGTCGCGCTTCGGCGACGCCTTCGAATGGCTCGCCGTCGCGCTCGCCCTTCCCGCAGCGCTCCTCTATGCGAATGCGCTGTCTCTCGTTCGTGGAATGATGGCGGGATGAGCGGGAACGGCGAACCACAGCCCCGGCCGGGCGGTGGCACCATCCCACCCGTGCATCCGGGACCCAGCCAGCCCGGGGAGGTCCCTGCGCTGCCGCCGGCGCTGATCGCGGCTCCGCCGGGTGTCGACGGCGCCCCGCTCCGATCCGGATCCACGCCTCCCGCACCCACGCCGATCGCCCAGACCCGTGTCAGAACGAGACGCCCCTCCGACGGGCTCGGCCCTGCTTTCATCGGCGTGCCCGCAGGCACCGCAGCGCGCATCGCCGCCTTCACACTCGACGCAGCGGCGGTGATCCTCGCCGCCGCGATCGTCCTGATCACCACCCGCAGCATGCTGCTCGCGGGGCTCACGATCGCCGAGCTCGCGATCTTCCTGTGCGTGCTCGAAGCGCGCACCGGCCTCACCATCGGCAACGCCGTGCTGCGTCTTCGGGCCTCTCGCGGCGACCGGCCCTTCTCACCGGGCGTCGGGCGCCAGTTCGTGCGCGCGATCATCACCGGCGCTGGTTTCGTGGTCGCGGTCGGCAGCTGGGTCGTCGTCGCGTCGAGCGCGTGGGATCGCGGCGGTCGTCGTCAGTCCTGGGCCGATCGTGTCGCCGGCACCGTCGTGGTGTCGGTCCCGCCCCGTGCGGTCGCCGAAGCGCACCAGACGGTCTCCGTCGACGAGGCCGCTGCGCCCTTGGCCCCGCCGCAGGTCGTGCCTCTCGGGGCGCACCCGTCGGTCGTCGACGAGGACTCCGAGCCGACCGACGCGCGCGCGGCCTCGCACCGCACCGAGACACCCGCACCCGTGACGCAGGGCGACGACAGACCGCTCTTCACCATCGCGCCGGCGGCAGCCCCGCAGAACGACGCCGGCGCCCCGGCATCCGAGTCCGGAGCACTGCTCCTGATCTTCGACACGGGACAGCGCGTCCAACTCGGGCTGCCGCTCGCAGCGAATCTCGGACGCGCGCCGGTGGGCAGCGTGCACGACGACCGACTCGTGATCGTGACCGACCCCGACTCCTCCGTGTCGAAGACGCACCTGCGTCTCGAGCATTCGCGCGGCCGTACCTGGGTCACGGACTTCGGATCCACCAACGGTTCCGACATCCGATCCGACGACGGGCAGACGACCGAGCTCGTCGCCGGCGAGCGCGTCCTGCTCGACGACGCCGATCGTGTCAGGATCGGCAACCGCAGCTTCACCATCAGCCTCCTGCTGGGCACAGACAGCAGCGCCGGAGAGAGAGCATGACAGGACCCCGTCTCGCGCCGCCCCGCGTCCCCTCCGGGAAGCTCCCCGTTCAGCCGCCGCCCGAACTGCAGCCCAACGACGGCGGCATGGGGATCCTCGGATCCCTGTTGCCGATGCTGGGCAGCGTGGGTGCGATCGTCATGGTCACGATGTCGAACCAGTCGGTCACGGGTCTGCTCACCGGCGGCATGTTCCTGCTGTCGTCGCTCGGGTTCGTCGCGGTGAACGGCTGGCGCCAGCGATCGCAGCGACAGGCTGCGACCCTCGGCGCGCGTCGCGAGTACCTCGCCTACCTGACCGAGCTGCGCCAGACCGTGCGTGTCGCGGCCCGGCAGCAGCGCCGCGCCGCGAACTGGCACCTTCCTGCGCCTTCGGCGCTGCCGTACATCGCCGAAGAGCGCACCAGGGTCTGGGAGCGCGGCATGAACGACCCCGACTTCCTCTCGGTGCGCATCGGCACGAGCGACCAGCCGCTGTGCATCTCGCTCGAGGCGCCCGAGCTGCCTCCGCTCGCGCAGCTCGACCCGGTCGCCGCCTCGGCCGCGCATCGGTTCATGCTGACGCATGAGCTCCAGAAGAACCTCTCGCTCGGTGTCACGCTGCGCGACTACGCCCGCGTCGAGATCACGGGGGACGAGACCGAGTCCCGCGGTCTCGCGCGCGCCATGCTGCTGCACCTCGCGACCATGCACGACCCGGACACGGTGCAGATCGTCATCGCCGCAGACGCGGCCGTCCTGCCGCAGTGGGAATGGGCGAAGTGGATGCCGCACACCCACTCGCGCACGGTCAGGGACGGCCTCGGCGCCGCCCGTATGATCGGCTCGCAGCTGTCCGAACTCGAGGACATGCTCCCCGCCGAGGTCCGCGAGCGGACGCGCTTCGCCCGAGACGGCTCCGGCGCCAAGGTGCCGCACATCGTGATCCTGACGGATGGGGTGACCACCTCGTTCAACGACGTGCTCGTGAGCGGCGGGGGTGTGCAAGGGGTGACCGTGATCGACCTCCCCTCCCGGTGGGGCGATCTCGACGACCCGAACGCTCTGCGCATCGCGTTCGAACCCGGCGACAAGGGCAGCCGAGCCGAGCTCGTCAGTCTTCAGGTGCCTGCGCGCCCGTTCGACGCCGACGCGATCAGCATCGTCGAGGCGGAGGCGACCGCGCGCCGACTCATCGCCCTCTACGCGGGCGGTACGACGGTCACGAAGAAGAAGAGCGCCACTGATCAGGCCGAGCTCGTCGAGCTGCTCGGCCTCCCCGACGTCCGTGATCTCGATCTCGACGCGGCGTGGTCGCCTCGACTCGAGCGGGATCGACTGCGGGTGCCCATCGGGCAGACGGAAGACGGCAGCCCGTTGATCCTCGACATCAAGGAGTCCGCTCAGCAGGGTATGGGCCCGCACGGTCTCATCATCGGTGCGACCGGTTCGGGAAAGTCCGAGGTTCTCCGCACGCTCGTTCTCGCGCTCGCGATGACGCATTCGCCCGAGCAGCTCAACTTCGTGCTCGTCGACTTCAAGGGTGGTGCCACCTTCGCCGGCATGGCCGACATGCCGCACGTGTCCGCGATCATCACGAACCTCGGCGAGGAGATCTCGCTCGTCGACCGCATGCAGGATGCGCTGCAGGGCGAGATGGTGCGCCGTCAGGAACTGCTCCGGGCGACCGGACCGTTCGCCAACGTCGCCGACTACGAGAAGGCCCGCCGGGGAGGTCGCACCGACCTCGCCCCGCTTCCCGCTCTCCTCATCGTCGCCGACGAGTTCTCCGAGCTGCTGTCCGCCAAGCCCGAGTTCGTCGACACCTTCGTGAACATCGGCCGGCTCGGCCGTTCGCTGCAGGTGCATCTGCTGCTCTCTTCTCAGCGCCTCGAAGAGGGCAAGCTCCGCGGTCTCGACACCCATCTGTCGTATCGGATCGGTTTGCGCACCTTCTCGGCCGCCGAATCGCGCACCGTCCTCGGAGTCCCCGACGCCTACCACCTGCCCACGCAGCCCGGTGCCGGAATCCTGAAGTCCGACACCGAGACCATGACGCAGTTCCGGGCGGCCTACGTGTCAGGACCCCCGCCCCGCCGTCGGCGTCGTGCGGCATCCGGCTCTGCGCAGAGCACCGGCTCGACTGCGGTCGAGCTCTTCACCGCCGCGCCGGTGTGGCGGGCCGAGACGACGGTCGAGGAGCCCGAGGTCGTCGTCGACGCCGAACCGGAAGAGAAGCGCAACACGTTCGAGATCGCCGTCGAGATGATGAGCGGACGAGGGCAGGCGGCCCACCAGGTGTGGCTGCCGCCGCTCGAGACCCCTGCCACTCTCGATCAGCTGTTCGGCGATCTCGTCGAAGACCCGGCGCTCGGTCTCATCTCCCCGCGGTGGAGAGGTGCGGGCGCGCTCACCGTGCCGCTCGGAATCGTCGACGTGCCGCTCGAGCAGCGCCGCGAGAATCTGGCCATCTCGCTCGGAGGCGCGGCCGGTCACATGGCGATCGTCGGTGCGCCGCTCAGCGGCAAGAGCACCCTCGCCCGCACCGCGCTGGTCGCTCTCGCCCTCACGCACACCCCGCAGGAGGTGCAGTTCTTCGTCATCGACTTCGGTGGCGGCAGCTTCACCGGCCTGCAGCGGTTCACGCACATCAGCGGCGTGGCCACGCGCTCGGAGCCCGACATCGTGCGCCGCACGGTCGCCGAGGTCACGAGCCTCCTCAACGCGCGCGAGGTGTACTTCCGCCAGAACGGCATCGACTCGATCGACACCTATCGGCAGCGCCGGGCCCAGGGGCTCGCGGATGACGGATACGGCGACATCTTCCTCATGGTCGACGGGTGGGGAACCCTGCGCGCGGAGTTCGAGATGCTCGAACCGCAGATCCAGGCCATCGCCGCGCGCGGACTCACGTACGGCGTGCACGTCGTCATCACGGCGTCGCGCTGGATGGAGGTCCGCGCCAACATCAAGGATCTCATCGGCACCCGCATCGAACTGCGCCTCGGTGACCCGACGGACTCCGAGGTCAACCGCAAGGCCGCGGAGAACGTCACGGCGATCCCGGGTCGAGGCCTCAACGAGAGCGGCCTGCAGATGCTCACCGCGCTCCCGCGAATCGACGGTGTCGACGATGCCTCCTCGCTCGCCGGAGGCATCGACGATCTCGTCACCCGCGTGGCATCCGCGTGGCACGGCCCCGCCGGGCCCAAGTTGCGTCTGCTGCCCTCGCGCATCAGTCACGCCGACCTCAGGGCCGTGGCCGCTGCCGCGTCGGCGGACGGCTCGGAGCCGCGTGAGATCCTGCTCGGCATCGACGAGGCGAACCTCGCGCCGTTCTCGATCGATCCGCTCGAAGAGCCACTGCTCTATCTCTACGGCGACGCCGACTCGGGCAAGTCGTCGATGCTCCGCGGCGTCGTGCACGAGATCACGCGTCTCTACGGCCCGTCCGAGGCGAAGATCTTCGTCGTCGACTACCGCCGCGCGCTGCTCGGCGAGATCCCGCAGGAATACCTCGGCGCCTATCTCACCTCGCACGAGATGACCGAGGGCGGGATGAGCGAGCTCGCGCAGTTCTTCCAGAGCCGCATCCCGGGCTCCGATGTCACACCCGACCAGCTGCGCTCTCGGTCGTGGTGGAAGGGTGCAGAGGGGTTCGTGCTGATCGACGACTACGACCTCGTATCGACGTCGCAGGGCAACCCCGTCGCGGTGCTCGCCCCGCTGCTCGCGCAAGCGGCAGACCTCGGTCTCCACGTGATCCTCACGCGCCGCACCGGTGGCGCGAGTCGTGCCGCGTACGATCCGATCATCCAGCGCATGACCGACCTGGGCGCCACCGGCATCCTGCTCTCGGGAAATCCTGAGGAGGGGCAGCTGATCGGCAAGGTCAAGGCGATCCCGGCGATCCCCGGTCGCGCCCAGATCGTCAGCCGCGACCGCGGCCTGGTGGCCGCGCAGCTGCTGTGGGTGCCGCCGAGCTACCAGTGATCGCGCAGGCGAAGGCCGCAGCCGAGCCCGGGACCACGCCCGCGTCGGATGTCAGCGGGTCGCGTCGGCGAGATGACGTGCGTCGTGGCTCAGCACCTTGACGATGATGCCGTGGCGACGCAGCTCTTTGGCTGTGCGCGCACCCTCTTCAGCGTCGCGGCCGAGAGCGTTGATGTTCGCCACGACGAGAACGTCTCCGGTCTTCAGCGTGCCGATGAGGCGCGACAGCCGATCGCTCCAGCTCTCGAGGATGTCGGGGGCGGGGTGACGGAACCCCTCGATCGGTACACCGAACCGCGTGAGGTCGTCGCGCTGCTCGACCACCGAGGGCATGCCCTCGCGCGAGACCACGAGTCCGACCAGGCGTGATCCGTCAGGGCGCGCGAGCCAGAAGTCGCGGTTCTGCTGCAGTTCGGTGAAGCACTTGGGGCACTCCGCTGCTGCGTGCGGCAGATGCAGCGGACTCGTCAGGGCCTCGTCGACGGATGCCGTTGCCTTCATGGGATCGATCGTCTCGCTCATCGCGCACCTCCGGCAACCATTCTGCCCTGATCCGAGCCTGAGCAGTGACCTTTCAGAGCATCCCGAGCGCCCGAACCGCTTCTCGCTCCTCGACGAGCTCAGCCACGGAGACATCGATGCGCGCACGCGCCCAGTCGCTGATCTCGAGCCCCTCGACGATCTGCCACTCTCCGTCGACCGACCGTACAGGGAAAGACGAGATGAGACCGGCCGGAACGCCGTACTCGCCGTGCGAGATCACGCCGGCAGAGGTCCAGTCGTCGGTGCCGTGCACCCAGTCGCGCACGTGCTCGATCGTGGCGTTCGCGGCGGACGCCACGGACGACGATCCGCGCACCTGGATGATCTCCGCCCCACGCTTCGCGACCCGGGGGATGAAGGTCTCGTCGAGCCACGCGTGCACATCGCCGACGATGGCCTCGAGCGCAGTCGCGACCGGCGTGCCGCCCACGGTCGCATGTGACACATCGGGGAACTGCGTCGCCGAGTGATTGCCCCAGATGGGCACCCGGCGGATCGTGTCGACCGGCACCGCCAGTGTCTGCGCGAGCTGCGCCTTGGCGCGATTCTCGTCGAGTCGGGTGAGCGCGGTGAATCGTTCGGCGGGGACTCCGTCCGCGGAGGCCGCTGCGATCAGCGCGTTCGTGTTCGCCGGGTTGCCCACCACGGTGACGCGCACGTCGGACGACGCGTGGGCGGCGATCGCTGCGCCTTGGGGGCCGACGATGCCGGCGTTCGCCGCGAGCAGGTCTCCGCGTTCCATCCCGGGGCCGCGCGGACGAGCGCCGACGAGCAGTGCGAGGTCGCACCCGTCGAAGCCGACGGCGGGGTCGTCGGTGACCTCGACGTGCTCGAGCAGCCCGAACGCGCCGTCCTGCAACTCGAGTGCTGCGCCTTCGGCGGCGCCCAGCCCCTGCGGTATCTCCAGCAGTCGCAGCCGTACCTTCTCTTCAGGGCCGAGCAGGTCTCCGGCGGCGATGCGGAAGAGCAGCGCGTATCCGATCTGTCCGCCTGCACCCGTGAGCGTGATCGTGGTGGTCATGACTCGAGCCTACGACCGTGGAGAGGCCGCTGTGCAGAGTACCCTCGTGGCATGACCTTCAACCCTGACGCGGATGTCTCCGGCAACACCGCCCGCCGACGCGGCCGCGGCGCCGTCGTCGCCGGAGCGGGCGGTGTGGGCCTGCTCGGCATCATCGCCCTGATCGCCGGACCCCTGCTGGGCATCGACCTGACGGGACTGCTGGGTGGCGGCGCCACGGGCGGCGGCACCGAGCCCGCAGGAGGCAGCGTGATCGAAGACTGCCTGACCGGCGAGGACGCGAACGAGAACGTCGACTGCCGGGTGGCGGCCTCGCAGCTCGCACTGGACGGCTACTGGGAGGACCACGTCGAGGGGTACCGACCGCCGCAGCTCATCATCGTCGACGGTGCCACGTCGACCGCCTGCGGCACGGCATCGAACGCCGTCGGACCGTTCTATTGCCCGCCTGAGGAGACGGTCTACATCGACCCCACGTTCTTCGACCTGATGCAGCAGCAGTTCGGGGCCTCCGCCGGCGACCTCGCTCAGCTCTACATCGTGGGTCACGAGTGGGGGCACCACATCCAATACACGACCGGGGTGATGGACGCCTACCCGAACAACGGCACCGGCCCGGACAGCAACGGCGTGAGGATCGAACTGCAGGCCGACTGCTACGCCGGGGCGTGGATCGGGCAGATGACCGAGGAGAAGGACCCGGACGGCGTCCCCTACCTTCAGGAGCCGACCGAGGCGGAGATCACAGACGCGCTGAACGCCGCGAACACGGTCGGAGACGACAACATCCAGGAGCAGTCGTCCGGCTCGGTCAATCCCGAGAGCTTCACGCACGGGTCGAGCGACCAGCGGCAGGGATGGTTCGCGAGCGGTTACAAGTACGGACTCGATGTGTGCGCCGACCCGCTCACGGCGGCACCCGGAGAACTGTGAGCATGGACCTCGACGCGCTGTACCCGCCCATCGAACCGCACGAGACCGGTGAGTTGCTCGTCGGCGATGGGCATCGCATGTACTGGGAGGTCAGCGGCAACCCCGACGGCAAGCCCGTCGTGTTCCTGCACGGTGGTCCTGGAAGCGGCACGTCGCCGTGGCAGCGGCGGTTCTTCGACCCTGCCGCGTATCGGATCGTGCTGCTCGACCAGCGCGGCTGCGGGCGCAGCACCCCGCACGCGAGCGCCGCCGATGCCGACCTCCGCTTCGTCAGCACCGCACATCTGGTCGCCGACATCGAGCTGCTCCGTCGCAACCTCGGTATCGAGCAGTGGCAGGTGTTCGGCGGATCCTGGGGAAGTGCGCTCGCGCTCGCCTACGCGCAGGCCCACCCGGATGCCGTCAGCGAGCTCATCCTGCGGGGTGTCTTCACGCTCCGCCGCGCAGAGTTGGAGTGGTTCTACGAGGGCGGTGCCGCCGCGCTGTTCCCCGACCTCTGGGAGGAGTTCATCGCTCCCATCCCGGTGCTCGAGCGTTCGCACATGATCGAGGCCTATCACCGGCGTCTGTTCGACCCCGACCCGGCCGTGCACGAACCGGCTGCGATCGCCTGGTCGCGGTGGGAGGCCGCCACGGTCACGCTGCGCCCGGATGCCGCGCAGATCGAGGCGATGTCCGACCCGCACACCGCTGTCGCGTTCGCTCGCATCGAGAACCACTTCTTCGTGAACCGCGGATGGTGGACCGAGGGGCAGCTGATCGCCGGCGTCGACGGCATCCGTCACATCCCGACGGTCATCGTGCAGGGGCGCCACGATGTGTGCACGCCGATGATGACCGCGTGGGACCTGCACACGGCCTGGCCCGAGGCCGAGTTCGTCGTCGTCGACGATGCCGGACACTCGGCGACCGAACCCGGCATCCAGCGAGCACTGCGAGCCGCGACCGACCGTTTCGCCGGCTGATCCCGCCCGGTGCCGGGCAGCTGTCAGGCGCGCAGCGCAGCGGTGAGAGTCTTCAGCAGCCCGATCATGCCGCCGTTCGCGCGGAACCGAGTGAGGCCCTCGCTCACCGTCGCCCCCGTCCTTGAGGAGACGAACCACGGAGGCTTGGGCAGGATGCTGAAGCGCCCGCCGCCGTTGACGACCGGAAGCGAACGCGGGAAAGGCCGGAAGGGGCCGCGGATCACCGAGCGCTCGACGCGATCGAGCAGCAGAACGTTGTGCACGATGCCGATGCCGCTGCCGACATCCGCGATCGTGCTGCCGGGGAATGCTCCCCAGGTCATGGTCGGGGTGATGAAGCCGAAGGCGGTCCAGCCGTTGATCGCGATCGAGCCGTAGCGAAGGGCTGCGATCGAGCGGTCGAATCCCGCGCCGAGCGCCTTCTCGGTCGATGGGTCGATCAGCAGGTTCGCGCCGAGCGTGCCCTGCAGCCGCTCGTTGGCGTAGGCCACGGCCGCGTCGAGGAACTCCTGAGCGGTGCCGGACACCGTGACGACGCCCAGCACCGGTGCGAAGTACTCGGTGCTCTGCAGCGCGGTCGCGTCGTCGTTCTCGGAGACCTCGACCAGCAGCCGATCGCCGAGGACGAGCGCGTCGGGGTACGCATCGGTCGCGAGGTGCATCCGCGCGGGTGCACCGGGATACCAGATCGGCCGTTCCGGAGCGTTCGCGTACGCACGACGCAGAGCGGCGCGGAAGTCGTCGGCCTGCGCCCAGTCCGACGACACGATGACGACCTGTCCGGCGATGCAGTTGTGCCCGCTGTTCTGCAGACGCATGGTCGCGACGTGCTCGGCCTGATAGGTGAGATCGGCCTGGGTCCACTCGCCGGGAACCACGATGATGGGCGACACACCGCCGAGTTCGGCCGTGATGGGCTTCTTCAGCAGCGGACGGCTCTCACGTCGTCGACGCGTGGCCGCAGCTCCCGTGCCCCACACGATGGCGTTGAAGGTCGCGTCCGATCCCGTGACGTGCACGTGTGCGAGGTCGGGATGGCCGGTGAGGTACGCGCCGACCTCGGGTCCGCCGCGGGTGATGCGCAGCAGCCCGGGGCCGATCAGGGGCGCGAGCGCCCGCTTGTAGATCGGCACGAGCGCATCCTGCGTCGGATTGACCTTGAGCAGTGCCGTGCGGTTGCACGCGATCAGCTCGTAGAAGACGTCGAGCACGGGAATCGAGGTGATGTTGCCGGCGCCGAGCACGAGTCCCACGCCCCCCGAGTCCGAGGGGGTGCGCTGGGCGAGACCGGCCGCGGCGCGCGCGCCGTTCGGAGTGACACCGGGTTCGAGCCAGACCTCGCCCGTGTAGCCGGAGAGCAGGAATCGGTCGATGCCGGTGAGGGGGAAGGCATGCACGCGAGTGCGTCCACCGGGAGCCCGGTCGATCGTGATCCCGTCGAGGGGGTTCGTGCCGTTCGCCAGACGCGACATCGTCTCGATGTAGGCATCCAGCGCGCCGAGCACGCTGTAGGGCCCGCTGAGCCATTCCTCTCCGCGCAGCGGATGCCGGCCGTCGAGGCCCTTCGATGCGGCCGCCGTGTCCGCCCAGTCCTCGGCCGCGGCCGCGACGCTCGATCGCACGGCTCGCAGGAGTGTGACGCGCTGGGCGAGCGTCAGGGAAGACCAGGTGCTCGCGCCGGCCTGAAGATCGTGGATCGCGGTGTCGAGCCGATCCCGCTCGGCCTCTCCGAGGTCCGGGGTCGTCGTCGAAGCGGCGGGCGTTGTCGCAGAAGTCATCGGCGTCTCCTTCGGGCGGGCTCCCAGCTTATGCGGCGCACTCCGGTCAGGCGTCGATGTCGGCGCGGCGCAGGCGGTAGCGGCGCAGCGTGAGCAGGCTCGCCGACATCAGCAGGGCGGGAACGATGCTGAAGGCGAGCGCGATGCCCGTGATCGCGGCGTCCGGCTGCTGCGTGGTCGTGCCCGCGACGCTCGAGACGTATCCCGTCGCGGCGAGTGTGAGAGAGACCGTGGTGGCACCGAGCGCGAACCCGACGGTCTCGCCCGCCGTCCACACGCCCGTGAAGGTGCCGGCCCGGCCCCTTCCGCTGTGTCGCTCGTCGTGCGAGATCACGTCGGGCAGCATCGCCATGGGCAGCGACTGCAGTCCGGCATAGGCGATGCCGGCCACCGCGATCGAACCGTACATCCAGGTGCCGGGTGTCCAGACTGCGAGAACGAGCGATGCGGCGGCGAGCAGGAAGATGATGCTCGCGAGGGCGAACGCCCGCTCCTTGCCGACGCGGCGCGCGACGACCGTCCATCCCGGTGTCGCGAGCAGGGCGGGCCCGACGAGCGCCAGGAACACGAGCGTCACGGCGTCTTCCGAGCGCAGCACCCAGGTCGCGACGTACTGAGCGCCGGCGAGCATCGTCCCGGTCGCGAGCGCCTGCAGAAGGAATGTGCCGAGGAGCGCGCGGAACGGCTGACTGTCGCGAAGAGTGCGCACGCCGGCGGCGTACTGCTCCCGGAGTCCCGTCGGAGCGACAGCCTTCGGGCGTTCGTCCGCGTCCATGTGACGGGCGGCGGTATCCGCGGTCCGCGATGCGATGAGCATGCCGACGCCGATGATCACGCCCGCGACGGCGCCCATCAGCAGGTATCCCGTGACGGGGTCTGCGGTCGCGCTCCTCAGTTCGGGACCGCCGGCCCCGAAGAGGAGGATGGATGCGGTGAGCACGACGACGCGCCACCCGAGCAGCCGGGTGCGCTCGTCGTAGCCCGAGGTGAGTTCGGCGGGCAACGCGACGTACGGCACCTGGAACAGGCTGAATGACGTCGCCGTGGCGAGGAACGCGAGGAGCACGCAGACGGCGCCGGCGGTGGGCCCCCAGGAGGGCGGCACGGCGAAGGTGAGCGCGAAGAACACCGGAAGGGTGAGGGCGCCGACCAGCATGAATCCTCGACGCGAGGCCGTGCGCGCGTAGTGACGGTCCGACGCGGCGCCGATCAGGGGGTCGATGACGACGTCCCAGATCTTGGCGCCGGTGACGATGAAGCCGGCGGTGAGTGCAGCGACTCCGAGATTGTCGGTCAGGAAGTACGTCAGCACCAGCCCGGGGAGGGTCGCGTACCCGCCGGTGCCGAGCGAGCCGATCGCGTAGAGGGCGACCGTGCGGGCGGACAGGCGGACGGATGCTCGTTCGGGCCGCGCCGCGGTGCTCATCGCGCCAGTGTATCGGTGCGCGACGAGCCCGCTTCAGGTCAGATGATCGAGAGCTCGCGGAGCTTCGACTCGACGTCCGCGTTCGAGGGCTCGACGTGGTGCGAGGAGTCGGGGTAGACCACGACGGGGATGTTCGTGCGGCCCGAGATGTCCTTCGCGATGTCGGCCGCAGAAGGGTCCGCGACGAGGTCGACGTAGGTGTACTCCACGCCGAGCGAGTCGAGCTGCTTCTTGGTGCGGATGCAGTCGCGGCACCAGTCGGCGCCGAACATCGTGATCGCGGAGTCTGCAGGAGAAGTCATGTGTCCAGCGTAGAGCCGTGTGGCTGGACGGGCGCCGAGATGAGGATGCCGACGATGGACGTTGCCTACTAAGGGTAGCCTTACCTATAGTGGGAGAATGAACAGCGCCTGCGAGCATCTCGAAGACCCCGACTGGGAGAACATCGAGGGGGTCGTGCTCATCGCCGGCGACTCGACCGACGC
The DNA here is from genome assembly GCF_030407765.1 of Microbacterium sp. APC 3901. GTDB lineage: Bacteria > Actinomycetota > Actinomycetes > Actinomycetales > Microbacteriaceae > Microbacterium. The sequence continues at coordinate 183,431 of NZ_JASDCU010000006.1, read as the reverse complement.
GGGTGCCATCGCCGCGATCGCGGCGCGGCTGCCCTGGGATGCCGAGGGGGTCATCCTGCTCGAGGCTGCTGCGCGCATCCAGCTCCGTCACATCGATGTGCCCGAAGGCGTGTCCGTGCGTTGGCTCCTGCGCGGCGACGGCATCCGTCAGCATGCGAAGGGCGAGCGCCTCGCGAATGCGGTGCACTCCTGGTGCGTCGAGTGGACGTGCGCGGAGCCCGCGCTGCAGTGGACCGTCTGGCTCGGCGCTCACACACCGCCTCACGTGGCGAGGATGGCGCGCAGCCTTCTCGGCGTCTCCAACTGAGTCTGCGAGCTCGGTGCTCGCCGACGCGGTGTCCGCGGGCGGGACTCAGCGCGTCGCGAGCGCCGGAGCGCCGACGGTGGCGCCGGCGCTGATCGCGTCGAGCGCGCGGCGAAGCGACGAGCTCGACGTGTGCGCCGTGTACGGGAAGTACACGACCTCGACGCCCACCTCCGAGAACTCCCGCTCGAGCCGCAGACCCTTGTCCGTGCCGCGCCAGTCGTCTCCCTTGAAGAAGTGCGTGAACTGCACTTCTCTCCAGGAGTCCATCTTCGATGGGCTCGTCTCGACGTAGACATCGTCGACGAACGAGATGTGACGGACGATCTCCGCCCGCTCGGCTGTCGGGATGACGGGCTCGATGCCCTTCACCTGCCGCAGCATCTCATCGCTGACGACACCGGCGACGAGAACGTCGCAGTGCTGCTTGGCGTGACGAAGAAGGTTGAGATGCCCGACGTGAAACAGGTCGAAAGCACCCACGGCATAGCCGATGCGCGTCCCCATGATCTCCCCAGATCAGTAATTCCCCAGAAGGCGGATCCCCATCCGCCCAGCGACTCCCACAGCCGCATCCCGTCACTCTAGCAGGTCGCCGTTTCCTCCTGCATAGGAACACATGGAACTATGGAGTCCGCAGTGCTCAGCACAGGGGAGGGGGCGCACAGTGGGGACACCGGTCACCGTGATCGTGCCGACCTTCAACGAGCGCGAGAACGTCGCTGAGCTCGTGGCCCGCACCGCGGTCGCGCTCGCCGCCTACGACGCGGAGATCCTCTTCGTCGACGACAGCACCGACGACACGGCCGCCGAGGTCGATCGCGTGGCCGCCGACGCCCCGCTGCCGGTCAGGGTCATCCACCGCACCGACAACACCGGCGGACTCGGGGGAGCCGTCGTCGTCGGGCTCGAGGCCGCGCACTCGGACCTCTGCATCGTCATGGACGGCGACCTGCAGCATCCGCCCGAGCTGCTTCCCGCACTGCTGCTGCGACATGACGATGGCGACGCCGATGTGGTGGCAGCCTCCCGCTACATCGGCGGCGGCGACACGAGCGGTCTCGGCACCGCCGTGCGGTTCGGGGTGTCCCGGTCAGCAACCTGGCTGACCCGATCGATGTTCCCGATCCGCCTCGCCCGCAGCACCGATCCGATGACCGGATTCTTCCTGGTCGACCGCACGCGCCTGGATCTGTCCTCTCTCAAGCCGCAGGGCTTCAAGATCCTCCTCGAGATCCTCGCCCGCACCGATCTGCGCATCGCCGAGGTGCCGATGGAGTTCGGCGAGCGTCGCCACGGAACCTCCAAGGCGAGCCTGCGTCAGGGAGTGACCTTCGTCGCACATCTCGCCAGACTGCGATTCGGCAAGATGTCGCTGTTCGCGATGATCGGTGTGATCGGAGCGGTCGCCAACCTGGGCATCATGTGGCTGCTGACCCTGGCGGGAGTTCCCTATATCTGGGCGGCGATCATCGGCGCCGAGGTCACCATCATCGGCAACTTCATCCTGCAGGAGAAATTCGTCTTCGCGGATATGCGAACGGATGCGCGCGGGTTGGGCGGTCGCTTCGCGGCGTCGTTCACATTCAACAACGTCGAGGCCGCGCTGCGGATCCCGGTGATGGCGCTGATGGTCGAGACATGGCATATATCGAGTGTGCTCGCGACGGGGCTGTCGCTCGTCGTCGCGTTCTTCGCGCGCTTCCTCTTCCACTCCCTCGTCGTATATGCGCCGAAACGGCATGTGAAGCTCGATGCGGCGACGGGCGAGCCGAAACCTGACACCGCGACCGTGCGCATCATCCGGGCGATCGACGCCGAGGCGATGAAGCCCGGCGAGCTCTGAGCCGTCGCGAAAGCGCGCCGGAAATGACCCGATCGCGGAATATATCGCCCTGAAGACATGGGTCTACCGGAATATTCCAGATTCTCGGGTGACATACAGGTTAGTCCCACCTAATATGGCCTGCGATAGCCGCCAAACTCTGTGCCTCGGCGCAGCCCCTCCCCGAAACGGCTGGACACCTATGAAAAATATCTCTTACCCTGCCCCCGTTCACTCCCCCCGATCTGCAACACTCACCCCACGAAGCGGCCGACTCCTGGTCGCACTCCTGCTCTCGACGGTCCTCGTCGCAGTGGGACTCATCTTCGCTCCACCGGCCAGCGCCGCGACGTCCGTCGCGATCAAGCCCGGGTCGATCGCGACCGTCCCCGTCGGAAGCACGGTGATCCGCGACGCGAAGGTCACCGCGTCGACCACCCTCGCCGCGCTGCCCAAGTCGGGCGGCGGCGTCTACACGTCCGTGCAGGCTCGAGCCGGCAAGAGCGGCGCCTACGCCGCTCAGGCGCGCACCTACCCGAACGGCACGGTGACCGTGTCGATCAAGCGTCTCAACGGCACCGGGCGGTCGCTGACCCAGTCGACGATCTCGTCGTACGTGACCCTCGACCGCAAGATCAAGGCCGGCGAGAAGCTCACGCTGACGCTCGAGGCGAAGGGCACCTCGACGGTGACCCTCAAGGCGACAGCCAAGATCGGCACCTCCACCGCCCGCGAAGTGTCCGCGAAGGACACCTCGGGCTCGCGGATCTCCGCTGAGGGCAAGGGCGCCGTGACGTTCTACACGTCGACGGGATCCCCGTCGCTCAAGGCATCCGTGGCCTCCTCCTCGTATGCCGCCGTGAAGCAGCCCGCGACGACGCCGAAGCCGACCCCCTCGGCTCCTGCGCCCGCTCCGGTGAAGCCCGCCCCTGCACCCGCTCCGGTCAAGCCGGCTCCGGCTCCTGCTCCGGTGGAGCCCGCTCCGGCCCCGCCGGCGAACCCCACCGTCCCGGCCTCCGGATTCCCGACGGCAGCGACGACCGGCGTGCCCGCAGGTGTCTCGCTGACGGTTCACGAGGGCGACCTGGTGATCACGAAGGCGAACACCGTGGTCGACGGAGTCGAGGTGCGAGGGATCATCGACATCAAGGCACCGGGCGTCGTGATCAAGAACTCGCGCATCGTTGGCGGCTCCACGGCTCGCAGCATCGGCCTGGTGACCAACGTCAACTCCGGTCAGCCGTTCACCATCCAGGACTCCGAGATCTACGCCGCGAAGGAGGATCCCGCCTGGAACGGTCTGGTGGGCTCGAACTTCACCGCGGTGCGGATGGACATCCACACCGTCGTCGACCCTGTGCGCGTGCTCGGGAACAACGTCGTCGTGCGCGATTCCTGGCTGCACGACAACTCCCACTGGGAGAAGGACCCGCTGCGAGGCGGAACGCCGTCGCACGATGACTCGGTGCAGATCGAGGGCGGCGCGTCGATCGTGCTCGAGGGCAACCGGATGGAGGGCGCGACGAACGCAGCGGTGCAGATCACCCAGAATTCATCGATCGCGAAGCTCGGCTCCATCACCATCCGCGACAACTACCTCCAGGACGGCGGCTGCACCGTCAACGTCGGATCGTCTGCGGCCAACAACCGACCGATCCTCACGAGCAACGTCTTCGGACCCGAGCGCATCCACTCGGGCTGCGCGATCGTCGCACCCGTGTCGAGCGCACCTGTGCTCAGCGGCAACATCTGGGAGGTGGGCGCTGTGCCCCTCACCCGCTACACGATCGGCTGATCACCCTCGCAGAACAGACAGCGGGGCCGTGCGACATCCTGTCGCACGGCCCCGCTGTCGTGAGTCGCGCCGGTCAGAGGCGTTCGATGCCCTCGCCGCGCAGGCGGTTGCGGGTGTCGAAGACCGGCACACCGCTCGCCTCGAGAACTTCGTAGTCGACATCGTCGTGGTCGGTGATGAGCACGATGACGTCATAGGCGTGAAAGTCGACTGACGCGGCGGCGATCCGCTCGACCGTGCGGGGCCAGTGGTGCTCCTCGACGTGCGAGTCGACCGCATGCACGACTGCGGACTGGTCCTGCAGCAGCTCGATGAGCGGAAGCGCGGGAGACTCGCGGATGTCGCCGGTGTTCTTCTTGTACGCGAGCCCGAGGAGCAGAACACGGGCGCCGTTGAGCGCGCTGCCCTCCTCGTTGAGCCGGCGGCTCACGCGCTGCAGAACGTACTCGGGCATGTGGTCGTTCACGTCGTTGGCGAGCTCGACGAAACGGAAGCTCTTTCCGAGTTTGCGACGCACCTGCCACGACAGGTAGCTCGGGTCGACCGGCAGGCAGTGGCCGCCGACGCCCGGACCGGGCGTGAACTTCATGAAGCCGAACGGTTTGGTGGCCGCGGCATCGATCGATTCCCAGACGTTGACGCCCAGGGCGTGAGCGAAGACAGCGAGCTCGTTGACCAGCGCGATGTTCACGTGACGGAAGGTGTTCTCGAGGAGCTTGGCCATCTCGGCCTCCTTCGGAGAACTCACCGGCACGATCGTGTCGACGATCGCCGAGTAGAACTCCGACACCTTCTCCAGCGACTCGGGGTCGATGCCCGAGACGATCTTCGGCGTCTCCTGCAGGCCCCAGGTGGGGTTGCCCGGGTCGATCCGCTCGGGGCTGTACCCGGCGAAGAAGTCAGTGCCGGCGGTCAGGCCGGAGCCCTCCTCGAGCAGCGGGATGAGCAGCTCCTGCGTGGTGCCGGGATAGGTCGTGGACTCGAGCACCACGAGCGCTCCGCGTGTCAGCTGCGGTGCGAGAGAAGCCGCGGCGCTCTCGATGAACGACAGATCCGGCAGCGTCTCGCGCAGCGGGGTCGGCACCGTGATCACGGCGACATCGAAGCCGGCGGCATCGGCATAATCGGAAGACACGCGGTAGTGCCCGGAGTCGAGAGCCGCGCGCAGCTCCTCATCGGAGATGTCGTCGACGTGCGAGCTGCCGGCGCCGAGGCTGTCGACGCGCCGCGGATCGAGGTCGAGACCCACGACCTCATGACCGATCGCGACCGACCGCATCGCGACCGGCAGGCCGACGTACCCCTGCCCGATGACGACGACCTTCTTGGCCTCTCGGCGGTTCTCCTCAGTCATCTTTCTTCCCCTTCATCGTGTGAACCAGATTCCCTTGACCGGCGAGCCGGACGTGAGTGCTTGCGCCAGACTGCGCGCGTGGAGTCCCCGCTCGCGGTACGCCGCGAGTATGCGGGTCGCGAGGGCACTGCGGTCGACAGCCGGTGGCGAATCGCTGCGCCCGCCGTCGGCGAACCCCGCGTATGAATCGTGCGACAGCAGGATCGCGCCGGGTTCGGCCCCGCGGAGCGCGCGGGCGATGCGCTGTTCGGTCGTCGCCTCGCGGGAGTCCCATGCCGTCGGCCCCCAGAGCACGGGCTCGAGGCCGGTCGCCTTGACAGCCCGGAAGCTGGTGAGAGACTGCAGTCCGTATGGCGGGCGGTACCACCGGACCGCCGCGCCGGAGATGTCTTCGAGTTCGGCCTTCGCCGACGCGGTCCGGTCGCGGACCTCGCGGTAGCCGAGGCGTGAGATCGGTCGGTGGTCGGGCCCGTGCAGGGCGAGTTCGTGGCCGCCGGCGAGGATCTCGGAGATCAGCGTCCGGTGCTCGCGGGCCCTCGTCATCAGCACGAAGAAGGTCGCGGACGCGGATTCATCGCGCAGAACCTCGAGGACACGCTCGGTCTCGACGGGATCCGGGCCGTCGTCGTAGGTGAGCACGAACTCGGGGCGACTCGTCCGCACGCGCACGATCGACCCGAGGGGGCCGCCATGGCTGCGAAGCCACCGCCGTGCGCGTGCCGGAACGAACCGGCTCATGCCGAAGTGCCCGGCCGAGAGTACGCCGAGTACGTCTGGCCGACGCTCGCCGAGATCATTCCCGCTCCTCGGTAGGCGAGCCGCAGACCCTTGGCATCGTGGCGGATGGATCCGGTCACTCGCCCGAACAGGTGCCGCGCGTAACCGGCGACGACGCGTGCGGCTCCTCCGGCGATTCCCTTCGCGCGGATCAGCAGTCGACGAGCGGGTCTCGACTCCAATCGCAGCTGCACGAGGATCGAGACATTGCCGTGGCTGAATGACCGCTTCAGCGCCCACGGCCGGGTCTGACGCTCGGGCTCGACGGTGTCTTCTGCGACGGACTCGTTGCACCACACCAGGCGCGCACCGGCCTTCTTCAGGCCCATGCTGAACAGGGTGTCGGATCCGCCTCCGAGCCCGATCCGCTGGTCGAAGCGCACTCCGCTGCTGCGGACCTGATTGAGGTCGAGAAGGAGATTCCCGGTCGCTGCGACGCCGATCTCGGTGCCGGTCGGGCGCTGCGGGCGACGGAAGAGTCCACTCTCGAGCACCCACGGGTCGGCCTCGGGGTCGAAGAGCGACACCACGCGACCCATGACGGCGGCCGGCCGGTCTGAATCCGACCAGGTGACCAGAAGTGACGAGATCCAGCCCTCGAGCGGTACCTCGTCATCGTCGATGAACGACAGGAGATCGATGTCGGCGGATTCGTCGAGAGCGCGATTGCGGACCGCGGGAATGCCCGGGGTCGCTTCGGCGACGTATCGGGTCGTCACTCCCGCATACTCGCCTTCGACGACCGATCGAGCCGACTCGGCAGGGTCGTTGTCGATGACGAGGATCGAGACGGCCCTGGCCAGTCGATTCTCGATGAGCGGTGCCAGCTGTTCGCCGACGAGCTGCAGAGTCTGGACCAGGCGGTCGGGGCGCTTGAAGGTCGCGATGGCGACGACGAGTGATGCCTCGTCGCTCTTCCGCGATCGCGCCGTGCGGTCGTGTGCTGCCTGCATGTGGTTCCCCCTCGGAGCCGACGTGCGTGAATCAGATGTGTACGGTGAACCGGATGGACGGTGATCGTCGATCGACGGCACGCAGAATCACGTGACCGCAGGGCGCGTGTGTCGCTGCTCCCGCGGGTGCGCCAGAAATTACTGACATCCCCAGATCCCCAAAATCCTTCCAGCCATGCCGTCCCCACGGTCATGACTGTGGATCAGCTTACACATTTCCTCCGCCGTCGCCACCTGTCGATGTCGCTCGGGTGCGGATGACCTTCGCCGGGCTCCCTGCAGCGATGCTGAAGTCGGGGATGTCACGCGTGACGACGCTTCCGCTGCCGATCACGACTCCGCGTCCGATCGTCACGCCCGACGTGATCGTCACACCGCTGCCGATCCAGCAGTCGTCGCCGATCGTCACGGCTCCTCGCTGGACGCCCTGCGACTTGATCGTCGCGCCCGGATCCGCGAACACGTGGTTCTCGGAGAACACGCGAACACCCGGGCCGAGCATCACATCGTCACCGATGACGATGCTGCCGGAGCAGCCGATGAAGCACCCCGTGGCGAAGCTGGAGCGGTCACCGACACGGAGTCCCTCACCGGCTTCACCGCCGTAATACGACGACGGGCGGATGGCCGTGCCGGCCCCGATCGACACCCCGGACCCGAAGACGATCCCGTTCTTCGAGAGTCCCTGCAGCTCGACCCCGTCTTCGATCACAAGCCGACCGGCGTAGCGGATGAACGACGGGTTGGTGATCCGCACCCGACGTCCGAGGAAGAGCGGGCCGCCTGCCGTTCCGAAGAACGGGCGGCGCATCAGACCTCTGGCGATCATTCCGGCAGCTCGTCGGTACGCACTCCACTTCGCCGCGCGTGCCTGGCCCGCGGAGAGCCCCGAGAACTCAGGCACGTGCGGCCCCGATCGGGCCGAGAGACCTGTGCCAGCGGACGACCGAGGCGAGCAGGATCAGAGCGTTCACGGCCAGCAGCGCCGAGTACAGCGTGATGAACAGCCACGGCACCCAGAGTGTCGCGAAGACCAGGATGAGCAATCCGTAGTCCGCCGGCAGCACGATCAGCGCATAGATCGGCGAGTTCCGGAATCCGGCCTTCGATGCGGTCCCCGCAGAGCCGACGCGTCTGATCAGTTCGGTGAGGATCACCCCGAAGAAGAACACCGACGCCACGACCTGGAAGCCGAGGGGGATGAGGAGCATCGGCGGCTCGACATCGTAGAAGCGCCACCAGCAGATCAGGACGGCGATGTGGATCGTCGCCATCTTCGTCGCGTCGACCATGTGATCGAGCCACTCGCCCCGAGGGGACCCGCCGCCTCGGAGTCGCGCGAGCTGGCCGTCGGCGGAGTCGAGCGCGTAGCCCAGGACGAGCAGGATCACGATGAGCAGCGAGGTGAGGAGCGTCGGCGGCGCGAGCGCGACGAGTGCGATGCCCGCGAAGGTGAACAGGGCGCTGACGGCGGTCACCTGATCGGGAGTGCGTCCCCACGCGAAGGCGACAGCGGCGAAGATGCGTCCCACCGGTCGGTTCACGAACCGCGAGTACGCGGGTGCTCCTGAGTTGGACTTCTGCGCGGCCCGCAGCGAGGCGAGCGCTTCTCGGACGCTTGGCGTCTGCTGGGACATGAATCCTCCGGTCGTGACGGAACGGGGATGGCGGACTCGCCTGTGCGGCCGCGCTGAGCGTCGGTCGGTTCGACCTCCCCAAGGCCGATCCGCGCCCGTGACGCGGTTGCACCGACTTTAGCCGACGCATCGACCGTTCGCCTCGCAAGCGGTAAAGTTCACCCGATGCCGAGATCGCACAGACGTCGAGGCACAGGGGAGAGGGACCCATGACTCGAACGAGCAAGACGATTCTCATCGCGGTGGGGGCGGTTCTGGTGGTCGTCGTGGCCGGAGTCATCTGGTTCCTGGCCGCACAGGGTGCCCAGCCGAGCGGCGAGCCGGAACCCCTGGCATCGACCTCGGTGCCGCCGACCCCCAGTGTCTTCCCCACGCCCACTCCCGGGTCCACCGACGTCGAGCCGTCGGAGTCCGAGCCGATCGAGGTCGACATCGACGACGTGGCCACCGTGGTCGAGGGAGTGACGGCGGAGGTCGTCTCCATGACGCCGTTCGAGTCCTCGAGCGAGCAGCCCGGCGATCTCGCCGGACCTGCGCTGAAGGTCGTGGTTCGGGTGACCAACTCGACCGACGCCCCGCTCGACCTCGGAGGAGCGACGGTCAATCTCGCGTCCGGGGCCGATCAGAACCCCGCTCCTCCGCTGGGTGACACCGTGGCGAGCGGTCTTCCGGCGACGCTTGCGGCGGGCGAAAGCGCCGAGGGCGAGTACTCCTTCTCGATCCCGGTTGACGTGCGGAGCGATGTAGGCGTTACAGTTGACCTGTTGACTGGCGAGCCTTATGTCGCGTTCAGGGGTGCGGCACCCGCCAGTTAGCGGTAACTGGGGTTATCTGGGGATCTCGTCCTTCACCGGACGTGTCAATTCATTGGGGAATGAATTATGGCTCTACAACTGGGGATTCTTGCGCGCTCGCGTGCTGTGGGCCGGGCGGTTCTCGTCATGGCGACCGCGGGGGCGGTGGTGTTGGGAGGGCTCGTACTCGCGCCATCTGCGGCCACCGCTGACACGGCGCCGGTCGACACGAGCACACCGAAGACCGTGACGACCGATGCTCTGCCGACCGTGCAGATCAACGGCGCGGCGTGGGATCAGGTGATCGTCGGCGACGCGGTCTTCGCGGCCGGGACGTTCACGACCGCTCGTCCGGCGGGTGCCGCAGCCGGCACCCAAGAGGTGCCTCGCAACAATGTCCTGGCATACGATCTGGCGACGGGGGCGCTGCTTCCGTTCGCGCCCGACGTGAACGGCCAGATCAACTCGATCGCTGCGTCGCCGGATGGCACGCGCCTCTATATCGGAGGCGACTTCACGACCGTCGACGGGCAGCCCCGCAACCGGGTCGCCGCGTTCGACCTGCCGGCCGGCAACCTCGTGAGCGCGTGGGCGCCGAGTGTGAACGCGTCCGTGCGAGGCATCATCGCGACGAACACGACGGTATATTTCACCGGCAACTTCGGGCGCGTCGCGAGCAACGATCGCAGTCGCGCAGCGGCAGTGTCGTCGGCAGGGGAACTGCTGCCCTGGGCTCCTGTGCTCGACAACCGCGGCAACGACATCATCGTCTCCGCGGACGAGCAGAAGGTCGCACTCGGCGGACACTTCACCACCGTCAACGGGTCATCCAACCCCGGATACGGCATGGCGTTGGTCGACGCGACCAACGGCGGCCTGCTGCCCTTCGCGGCCAACGGCATCGTCAGGAACGCGGGCGAGGACAGCGCGATCTGGTCGCTGACCTCCGACGGCACCAGCCTCTATGGAACCGGGTACACGTTCGGCGGGGGTGGCAACCTCGAGGGCATCTTCAAGAGCGACTGGGCGACCGGAGGTGTGACCTGGGTCGAGGACTGCCACGGCGACACCTACAGTGCGTACGCCACGCCCGACACCGTGTACGGCGCGGGGCACGCGCACTACTGCGAGAGCGTCGTCGGTGGCTTCCCGCAGAGTGACCCGTGGACCCACTATCGGGGGATCGCCTTCGAGAACGCCGTCGCGCGGACGACTCCCAACGGCCTCGCACTCGGCTACGCGAACTGGGCGGGCAACCCCGCTCCGCGCATGCTCCACTGGTACCCGACTTTCGACACCGGAACGGTGAGTGGAGCGTCTCAGGCTGCCTGGAGCGTCACCGGCAACTCCGACTACGTCGTGATGGCCGGCGAGTTCACCCGCGTGAACAACCAGATCCAACAGGGGCTCGTGCGCTTCGCGACGACGGAGAAGGCTCCGAACACCGATGGGCCGAGGCTGAGCGGCAGCACCTGGGTGCCGACAGCCACCGCGGTCGCCTCCGGAGCCGTGCGCGTGACCTGGCCGCTGAACTGGGACCGCGACAACGAGTACCTCGAGTACAAGGTGATCCGCGACGGGGTCAACGGCTCTCCGATCCACACGACCAACGCGCGTTCGAAGCCCGCCGACTGGGGTCTTCCCGGCATGGCCTTCGTCGACTCCGGCGTGGACCCTGGGAGCACTCACACCTACCGTGTGCGGGCGGAGGATGCCAAGGGCAACGTGGCCTGGAGCACGATCGTCACGGCGACGGCCGGCACGTCCGGGACCCTCGGGGCGTCGTCATACTCGCAGGCGGTTCTCGCTGACCGGCCGGTGCACTATTGGCCGCTCAACGACGCGGGTTCATCGTCGTCCGACTGGGCGGGATCGAACAATCTCGCGGTCCGCTCCGGTGTGACGCGCGGGGTCGACGGTGCGCTCGCGACCTCGACGATCCCCGCCTCTCGATTCAACGGCACCACCTCGGGCTATGCCTCGACCGAGACGGCGGTGACAGGACCGCAGTCGTTCTCTGCTGAAGCATGGTTCAAGACCACGACGACGGCGGGCGGGCGAATCCTCGGGTTCGGCAACCGGTCGAGCGGCACATCGACGTCGAGCGATCGCGCCATCTACATGGACGCGAGCGGTCGCCTGAACTTCGGCATCTACCCGGCCGAGCGCCGTGTTCTCACGTCCGCGAACTCCTACAACGACGGCGGGTGGCACCACGTGGTCGCGACGATGGATCCCATCGCCGGAATGACCTTCTACGTCGACGGACTGCGGGTCGGTCAGCGTACCGACTCGTATTCGGCTCAGCTCTACAGCGGCTTCTGGCGCGTCGGAGGCGACGCCACGTGGACGGGCGCCCAGTACTTCTCGGGAACCATCGATGAGGTGGCCATCTACGGTGCTCCGCTCACGGCTGCTCAGGTGTCGCGGCACTTCACAGCAGCCGGACGCACCGTCGGTGTGCAGAGCCCTCCCGCCGACGCGTACGGTTCGACGGTCGTGAAGTCCGATCCGACGCTGTACTGGCGTCTCGCCGAAACCACGGGAACCGTGGTCCAGGACGCCTCGGGAGCGGGGCAGCGCGGCACGTATGTCGGCGCGAACACCAAGGGGCAGGCGGGCGCGCTCCAGGGTGTCGCCGACTCGTCGGTCACCTTCAGCGGAGGCCAGGCGATCAGTCGGACGGCGTTCGTGAACCCCGTGGTGTATTCGACGGAGGCCTGGTTCAAGACGACCTCCACGTCGGGCGGGAAGATCATCGGCTTCGGAAACAGTGCGACGGGCAACTCGTCGAGCTACGACCGCCACGTCTACATGACCAGCGCCGGGCAGCTCGTCTTCGGGGCGACCAACGGGGGGCAGGTGCGCCTGACCTCGAGCGACGCCTACAACAACGGACAGTGGCACCACGTCGTGGCGACGCAGGGCTCTTCCGGCATGCGGCTGTACGTCGACGGGGCACTCGTCGGTGAGAACACCAACAGGGTGTCGGGCAACTACACGGGCTACTGGCACGTGGGAGGCGACGTCTCGTGGGGGCCGGGCGGCAATACCTTCCTCGGCACCATCGACGAGGTCGCGGTCTACCCCTCGGTCCTGCCTGCGGCGACGGTGACCGATCACTACAGCCTCGGTCGCGACGGTGTCACGGTCAACAAGCTGCCTTCCGCCAGCTTCGCCTCGCAGGCGTCGAAGCTGAAGGTCGACGTCGACGGGTCCGCATCCGCGGACCCCGACGGCTCGATCGTGTCGTACGACTGGAACTGGGGCGATGGAAGCGCGCACGGTTCCGGAGCGACTGCGTCCCACACCTACGCTGAGGCCGGGACGTACTCGGTGACGCTGACGGTCACGGATGACAGGGCGGGTGCGGCGGAGAAGACCGTGTCCGTCGTCGTCGTCGCGAACGTCGCCCCGACAGCGGCCTTCACCTCGGCGCTGTCACCGCTGAAGATCGATGTCGACGGATCGACGTCCTCTGACTCGGACGGGACGATCGCGTCGTACGACTGGAGCTGGGGCGACGACAGCGCGCACGGTACGGGTGCGACGGCGTCTCATACATACGCGGCGGCGGGTACATACCCGGTGACGCTGACCGTGACAGACAGTGACGGCGCGACGACGACCAAGACGGAGTCCGTGGCGATCTCGGTGGGCGACGGAATCCTGGCGTCCGACGTGTTCGACCGGACCCTCGCGAGCGGACTCGGTACCGCCACGACGGGAGGAGCATGGTCGCTGGCCAACTCCGCGTCGAACTACGCGGCGGACGGGACCGGAGTGTTCCGGTTGACGTCGGGTGGCGCCTTGCGCACGGCGTATCTGCCGGGAGTGTCGTCGGCGTCGACCGAGGTGACCGTGGATGCGACGTTCGCGACGGTGCCGGTGGGTGGAAGCGTGTGGGCGCAGGCGCTGGCTCGCCGGATCGGCGCGGATGACTACCGCGCTCGTGTCACGGTCGCGGCCAGTGGTGCGGTGAGTCTGCAGGTGCTGCGCAGCGGCACGACGCTGGCGACGCAGAACCTCTCGGGCGTGACGGTCACGCCGGGAACCACGCTGACGCTGCGGGTGGAGGCGTCGGGGACGAACCCGACGACGATCCGTGCGAAGGCGTGGAAGGCAGGCACGGCGGAGCCGACGGATTGGCAGCTGAACACGACGGATGCGACGGCGGCGCTGCAGGCTCCCGGACAGGTGGGGCTGGCCGCTTATGCGGGTTCGGGTGTGTCGAACGTGCCGTATCTGGTGCGGTTCGACAACCTGGTCGCGAAGATCCCCGGCACGGTCGTGCCGCCACCCAACGTGAACCCGGTGGCGTCGTTCACCTCGTCGGCGAACGCTCTCGCTCTGAGTGTGGACGGGTCGGGGTCCACGGACTCCGACGGCTCGGTCACCTCGTGGGAGTGGGACTTCGGCGACGGCGAGGTCGGCACCGGTGCGACGGCGGCGCACACCTACGCGGCGGCCGGAACCTACACGGTCGCACTGAAGGTCACCGACGACCGTGCGGGCGCTCACACCATCACGAACACCGTCACCGTCACCGCTCCCGAGCCGGAGCCCGTTCTTCCGCTCGTGGTGGATGAGTTCGACCGGACGGGCGCGAACGGCTGGGGCTCTGCCGCGACCGGTGGTGCGTGGTCGTACTCGACCACGTCGCTGTCGGCATACTCGGTCGACGGTGCTGCGGCGAAGATCGCCGTCGGAGCAGGGTCGACCCGCGCTGCCTATCTTGCAGCGATCTCATCCGAGTCCACTGATCTCACCTCGACGATGACCGTGAGCCAGCTGCCCGTCGGCGGCAGTGTCTTCACGTCGTTCATGCCTCGTCGGGTGGGTGGTGAGGACTATCGGGCTCGGGTGGTGGTCGCGGCGAACGGGTCGGTGCAGTTGCAGGTGCAGCGTACGGCGACGACGCTGACCGCGGTGAACGTCCCGGGTCTCACGCTCGCGGCCGGGGAAGAGCTGCAGGTGCGGGTGCAGGCGTTCGGGACGAATCCGACGACGATCCGCGCGAAGGTGTGGAAGACCGGCACGACCGAACCCGCCGCCTGGCAGGTGAGCACGACGGATACGACAGCAGCACTGCAGGCTCCTGGCCATGTCGGCGTCGCCGCGTACCTCGGGTCGGGCACGACCAACGTGCCCTATACCGTGTCGCTCGGCAGCATCAGGGCCGTTCCGGTCCTCTGACCCGACACCACCGAATCACAGAACCCGGATCCGCGGGGCGTCACCGACGCCCCGCGGATCTTTGCTGTGCCCACTATCAGAAAGATCTGAGGTCGCTATAGACGGCGTACATACATTCCGGTATTCTAGCGATCGCTGCACACTCAGCCGTCTTGCGTGAAGGGGTTCGCGAGGACGGGCGGGTGCAGTATCTGGGGTACTGGGGAGCACTTTTCGGGGTGCGCATAATTTGGGGAGCGAGCACATGGGTGTTCTGCGCAATTTTCTGGGGAACAAAAAGGCATCCGGACTGAGGTTCGGTACGACGCTCGCCATCGGCGCGTTGATCGCCAGCGGTCTGGTGCTCGCACCGGCGGCCGCCAGCGCCGACACCGCGCCCGTCGAGCCGAACGTGCCGTCGACTGTCACGACAGACGCGCTGCCGACCGTTCAGGTCAACGGCATCGTCTGGGACCAGGTCATCGTCGGCAACACCGTCTACGCAGCCGGCCAGTTCTCGACGGCTCGGCCAGCGGGAGCGGCCGCCGGCGTCAACGAGGTCGCCCGCAACAACGTCATCGCCTACGACATCCGCACAGGTGCGATGACGTCGTTCGCCCCCAACGTCAACGGTCAGGTGCGGTCGATCGCGGCATCCCCAGACGGCACGCGGCTCTACATCGGCGGCGACTTCACCGCGGTGAACGGCTCCACCCGCAACCGCGTGGCGGCCTTCAACATCCCGGCGGGCACGCTGGTCGGATCCTGGGCGCCGAGCGTGAACGCCTCGGTGCGCGGGATCACCGCCACCAACTCCGCCGTGTACTTCACCGGCATCTTCGGCCGGGTCGCCAGCAACGACCGCGTTCGCGCGGCTGCCGTGAGCTCGGCGGGCGCTCTGCTGCCGTGGGCTCCGCAGCTCGACAATCGCGGCAACGACGTCGTGGTCTCGGGCGACGGCACCAAGGTCGCGCTGGCCGGACACTTCACCACGGTCAACGGATCGTCGAACCCGGGCTACGGCATGGCTCTGGTCGATGCGACGACAGGTGGGCTGCTGCCTTTCGCGGCCAACGGAATCGTCCGCAACGGCGGCGCCGATGCCGCGATCTGGTCGCTCTCGACCGATGGTGACAACCTGTACGGAACCGGGTACCACTTCGGCGCAGGCGGCAACCTCGAGGGCATCTTCAAGAGCGACTGGGCGACCGGCGGTCTGACCTGGGTCGAAGACTGCCACGGCGACACCTACAGCGCGTACGCGACTCCGGACGTCGTCTACGGCGCCGGACACTCCCACTACTGCGGCAGCCTGGTCGACGGCTTCCCGCAGAGCGAGCCGTGGACCTTCTACCGCGGAGTCGCGTTCTCGAACTCGGTCGAGCGCACCACCCCGTACGGCCTCGGATACGGCTACTACGACTGGGGCGGAAACCCGGCCCCGCGGCTGCTGCACTGGTACCCGACGTTCAACACGGGCTCGGTGAGCGGTGCGAACCAGGGGCCGTGGAACGTCACGGGCAACACGGACTACGTGGTCATGGCCGGCGAGTTCACCCGGGTGAACAACCAGCTCCAGCAGGGACTCGTCCGCTTCGCGACGACCGAGAAGGCTCCGAACGACGACGGCCCACGCTTGAGCAGCAGCACCTGGGTGCCGTCTGCGAACTCCATCGCCGAGGGGACCATGCGCATCAGCTGGCCTCTGAACTGGGATCGTGACAACGAGTTCCTCGAGTACAAGCTGATCAGAGACGGCGCCAACGCGTCGCCGATATACACCACCACGGCACGGTCGAAGTCGGCTGACTGGGGCCTCCCCGGACTCTCGTTCATCGACAAGGGTCTGGTTCAGGGCAGCACGCACACCTATCGCGTCCGAGCTGAGGACGCCCATGGCAACGTGGCCTGGAGCAACATCATCACCGCGACGGTCAACGGAGTGGGGGCCATGCCGGCCTACTCGACGACCGTGCTCGATGATGCCCCGACCAACTACTGGCCGCTCAACGACTCGGGCGCCTCGTCGATCGACTGGGCCGGTCCCAGCGACCTCGCTGTCCGCGACGGTGTGACCAGGAGCGTCGACGGCGCCCTGACGCCGGCATCCGTTCCCGCGTCGAGCTTCAACGGTACGAACTCGGGCTTCGCGACGACGCAGACCGCGGTCGAGGGGCCGCAGAAGTTCGCCATCGAAGCGTGGTTCAAGACCACCACGAACCAGGGCGGCAAGATCGTCGGATTCGGCAACAGCCCCACGGGAACCTCTTCGTCCTACGACCGTCACGTCTACATGGACCCGAGCGGCCGAGTGAACTTCGGTGTCTACCCGAACGCGGAACGTGTCGTCAGCTCGTCTTCCGCGTACAACGACGGAACGTGGCACCACGTCGTCGCCTCGCTCGACTCGACCAAGGGCATGGAGCTCTACATCGACGGCGTGAAGGTCGCGCAGCGCTCCGACACGACATCGGCGCAGTCCTACACGGGCTACTGGCGCATCGGCGGCGACTCGACCTGGTCGGGTTCGCAGTTCTTCAACGGCACCATCGATGAGGTCGCGATCTACGGCGGGGCACTGTCTCGCACACAGGTGCAGGCGCACTATGTGGCTTCAGGGCGCACGCTCGAGGGTGCCACACCGCCCAGCGACGGATACGGCGCAGCCGTGTACGCGGCTGAGCCGACTCTGTACTGGCGTCTCGACGAGACCTCCGGAACGGTCGCGGCCGACGCCTCAGGGTCGTCGCAGCGCGGTTCGTACTTCGGTGCTCACACGAAGGTGGCCGCGGGTGCTCTCGATGGTGTGACCAGCGGCTCGACCACCTTCGAGGGTGGGCAGCTGATCAGCCAGAAGTCCTTCGTCAACCCGGTGGTGTACTCGACCGAGGCATGGTTCAAGACGACCACGAGCTCCGGTGGCAAGATCATCGGCTTCGGCAACAGCGCTACCGGCAACTCCTCGAGCTACGACCGCCACGTCTACATGACGGACGCCGGACGCCTGGTGTTCGGCGCGTACACCGGACAGACCGTGACGGTCACCTCGGACGACTCGTACAACAACGGCCAGTGGCACCACGTCGTGGCGACACAGGGTCCCGCGGGCATGCGGCTCTATGTCGACGGCGCACTCGTCGGACAGAACCCGAACACGTCAGCCCAGAGCTACAGCGGCTACTGGCACGTCGGCGGCGACGTGACATGGGGGCCTGGTGGCAATGAGTTCGCCGGGACGATCGACGAGGTGGCTGTGTACTCGTCGGTGCTCTCGCCTGCGGCCGTCGCCGACCACTACAGCCTGGGCAGCGAGGGAGCTCCGGCGAACAAGCTGCCGTCTGCGGACTTCACGTCGCAGGTGTCCAAGCTGAAGGTCGACGTCGACGGCTCGGCATCCACCGACGAGGACGGCACGATCGCCTCGTACGACTGGAACTGGGGCGACGACAGCGCACACGGTGTCGGAGCGACAGCCACACACACGTATGCGGAGGCCGGCACGTACGAGGTGACGCTGACGGTGACCGACGATCGAGCCGGCACCGCCCAGAAGACCGCTTCTGTCGTCACGGTCGCGAACGTGCCTCCGACGGCGGCGTTCACCTCGTCGGTGACACCGCTCAAGGTCGCGGTCGATGCGGCGACGTCGGTCGACCCCGACGGGACGATCGCATCGTACGACTGGAACTGGGGCGACGACACTGCACACGGTTCCGGCGCGACGGCCAACCACACCTATGCGGAGGCGGGCACCTACACGGTGACGCTGACGCTGACGGACAACGACGGCGCGACGACGACGAAGACGGAATCCGTCGTGGTTCCGCCGATCCCGGCGAATGTGGCGCCCACCGCGGCATTCACCTCGACCGCGAACGGTCTGGGCGTGTCGGTGGACGGCAGCGGATCCGCGGATGCCGACGGCACGATCGTCTCGCACGACTGGAACTGGGGTGACGACACTGCCGCTGGCTCCGGTGCGACGGCGTCTCACACGTATGCGGAGGCCGGTACCTATACGGTGACGCTGGTCGTCACGGACGACGATGGTGCGACCGGCACCGTGTCGCACGACGTGACGGTGGAGGCGCCGGCCGGACCGAGCGTGCTCGCGACCGATTCGTTCGAGCGGACGGCCGCGAGCGGTCTGGGCACCTCCGACCTGGGCGGCGCATGGTCGCTGGCCAACTCGGCATCGTACTTCGCGGTGGACGGGACCGGAGTGTTCAGGTTGACGTCGGGCGGCTCGCTGCGCACGGCGTATCTGCCCGGTGTGTCGTCGGCCTCGACCGAGGTCACGGTCGATATGACGTTCGCGACGGTGCCGGTGGGTGGAAGCGTGCAGTCGCAGGCGCTGGCTCGCCGGATCGGCGCGGCCGATTATCGTGCACGGGTCACTGTCGCGGCCAACGGGTCGGTGAGTCTGCAGGTGCTGCGCAGCGGCACGACGCTGGCGACGCAGAACCTGACCGGACTGACGGTGACGCCCGGGACGACGTTGACCCTGCGTGTCGAGGCGTCGGGGACGAACCCGACGACGATCCGTGCGAAGGCGTGGAAGGCAGGCACCGCGGAGCCGGCTGGCTGGCAGGTCAGCACAACGGATGCGACGGCGGCCCTGCAGGCTGCTGGCCAGGTGGGTCTCGCGGCCTACGCGGGTTCGGGTGTGTCGAACGTGCCGTACCTGGTGCGGTTCGACAACCTGGTCGCCAAGACGCCAGGCACGGTCGTGCCGGCCCCGAACGTGAACCCGGTGGCGTCGTTCACCTCGTCGGCGGATGCTCTCGCTCTGAGTGTGGACGGGTCGGGGTCCACGGACTCCGACGGCTCGGTCACCTCGTGGGAGTGGGACTTCGGCGACGGCGAGGTCGGCACCGGTGCGACGGCGGCGCACACCTACGCGGCGGCCGGAACCTACACGGTCGCGCTGAAGGTCACCGACGACCGGGGCGGTGTTCACACCGTCACCAACAGCGTCACCGTCACGGCACCGCAGCCTCCGGACCCGACGCAGCCGCTCGTGCTCGACGAGTTCGACCGCACCGGGGCGAACGGCTGGGGCTCTGCCGCGACCGGTGGTGCGTGGTCGTACTCGACCACCTCCGTGTCGGCGTACTCGGTCGACGGTGCTGCGGCGAAGATCGCCGTCGGAGCAGGGTCGACGCGCGCTGCGTACCTCACGACCGTCTCCACGGCCGCGGCGGACCTCACCTCGACGATGACCGTGAGCCAGCTGCCCGTCGGCGGCAGTGTCTTCACCTCGTTCATCGCTCGTCGGGTGGGTGGTGAGGACTATCGGGCTCGGGCCGTGGTCGCGGCGAACGGGTCGGTGCAGTTGCAGGTGCAGCGCACGGCGACGACGCTGACCGCGGCGAACATCGCCGGGCTCACGGTCGCGGCCGGCGAAGAGCTGCGGGTGCGGGTGCAGGCGTTCGGAACGAATCCGACCACGATCCGCGCGAAGGTGTGGAAGACCGGCACGACCGAACCCGCCGCCTGGCAGGTGAGCACGACGGATACGACAGCAGCACTGCAGGCTCCGGGCCATGTCGGCGTCGCGACCTACCTGGGTTCGGGAACGACCAACGTTCCGTACACGGTGTCGTTCGGCACCATCAAGGTCGTTCCGGTCCCCTGACCCGGCACCACCGAATCACAGCACCGAGATCCGCGGGGCGTCGTCACCGACTCCCGCGGATCTCTGCTGCGCGGGCGTAAGCGGTCGCGTGCTGACGAGCCGTCACGGGCCACTCTCGAGCGCTCAGATCCGGTGATCCTTCGGGGATGCCCTGGTTCAGCGCGTCGCGGATGGCGTGAGTGAGCTCGGCGTCGGCGTCGAGGAGATGCACCCAGGACGCGCCCACCTCCTGCTGCAGGTCACGCGTGACCGCGTTGTCGGGTACGAGCACCGGCCGGTCGAGCGACAGAGCGAGCAGTGCTACTCCGGAGTTGTGCAGCTGGCGGTAGGGAAGCGCGACGAGCGATGACGAGGAGATGATCTCGACGATCCGCCCGTCGTCGACGAAATCGAGCTCGAGGGTGATGCGGTCCGAGTCGGACGCATTCCCGACGAGGACCTCGCCCAGAGCGGCGTCTGCGGGCTTCCCTGCCACGTGCAGGCGGAAGGCTCCCTCGGTCGAGTCGTCGGCGACGGCGGTGACCAGCTCCTCCATGCCCTTGTAGGGGCGGATGTGTCCGACCACGCTCACGAGATCGTCTGTGGCATCCTGACGCGGGAAAGGCGCGAAGTGGTCTCGGTAGTGTCCGTGAGGTATCAGGACCCGCTCGGCCGCGGTCTCGGTGCGCGTGCGTTCGTTGAGAATGATCCAGAGCGTGGTGAGACGATTCCATCGTCGCAGGATCGCGCTGTCCACCCTCGAGGTGGACTCGTGCGGCCGTTCGTTGTGTGCGGTCCTGACGAGAGCGGTCTTCGTCACGGCGAGGCGACTCTGCAGAGCGAGCGTCAGCACACGTCGCATCCAGCGCTTCGGACTGCTCGTCGCCGAGGTGAAGATCTCGGGCCAGTGCACGTGGAGCACGTCGTAGCGGCCGAAGATCGCGGTGCGCCACGAGAAGAGCTGCACATCGACCTCGCGCCCCACGGCGTCGACGAGCTGCACGATGTAGGGGTTCGTCGTCGCGCGGATGGCAGGCGTCGACATCATCACCCGGAGGCGTGCGGTGCTCATCGACTGCGACTCTTCTCGCGCCACGGTGACTCCTCGAAGCGAAGATGGGGCCCGGCCAGGGCGAGCCCGAGGGCGAGGCCGAAGAAGGGCGCTGAACTGTAGATCGGGTTGAAGAACAGGTTCCATGCGGTGATGATGACCGAGAACAGCAGCAGGGCGGTGGCGGTGCCGCGCGCGAGCTCCACGGCGACTCTGCGGATCATGACGACGATGGCGATCACGAGGAAGATCAGAACGGGCCAGCCGAAGTACGCCCAGAGATCTCCCGTCACGGAGTGCAGTTCGAACTTCGTGGGTCCGAACATGAAGTTCTCGACATAGCCGTTGTTGGGGTCGTAGTTGATGACCTGCATCCCGGACTTGGCGACGAGGATGTCAGCGGGGGACGCGATCGTTCCCGCGCCGAATCCGAGGGGTCGACTGAGGAACAGGGCTGCGGTCGCCGCCAGCTCGGGACGCCCGCCCACGAGGATGGAGCCCGCTCGAGTCTGCTGCTCGACCGAACGCGCCTGGGCGTCCTCGCCGAGGTAGCCCTCGACGAGGAGACTCGTCCCGATGAGGTAGACGGTGACACCGATCGCCGCCGCCCAGACGAGCACCTTCGCGGCCGACATCCGCTTGTTCGAGATCCGAGGCATCGCCTGCCACGCGAGCAGCAGCAGCACGATGGTGAAGACTCCGAAGAACGCGCGCGAGTCCATCGCCACGGAGACCAGCGCCAGCGCGCCGAGGGCGAGCATGTCGGACAGACGTCTCCGGGAGCGGAGGGTGAGAGACAGAACGATGACGGCGATGGGCAGACCGATCGCGAACTTCCAGGGGTTCTCGGCGAATATCGAAGGACGCATCACCGCCGCGGCGACCATACCCAGTCCGTACGTGACGCCGATGGTCCACAACGGCACGAAACGCTGGGCCCAGACCACGATCCCGGCGACCATGGGGACGCTGAGGAACAGCAGAGTCGTGGCGATGAGCGTGCTCTGCGAGGTGTCGTGGTCCTGGGCGGCGACAGCCGTCAGCCACACACCCGACACGGCGGATACGGCGGCGGTGATCGCCAGCCAGAGGCCTGCCCTGCTCGCCACCAGCCGAGGCACCCACAGAGGGAGCAGTACGAAGGCGAGGACGAGACCGACGCTGACTCCCGATCCGACGAAGATCCGAGCACCGATGAGGAAGAGTGTCAGCAGGGCGAGCGCGGCTTCGGCGTCGGTGAAGAACGTCCTCTGCAGACGCGTGGTCTGAGGCGCGACCGTCATCATGCGTGACCCCCCTCGTCCGCCTGCGGCTGTAGTATTACCCCCAACGAGTCTACGGGCTCATCGGGGCGGAATACTGGGGGTATCGGGAGTGGGCTCTCAGCGCGCGTCTTTGGGGGATGCGGCCGCACGAGGAGCGAGTGTCACACTCGCCGGGCAGCTGTATCGGACGGTTCTCCAGTTCGTCTCGATCTTCGTTCTCGCACGTCTGCTGACGCCCGACGACTTCGGCCTGATCGCGATGGTCGCCGCGGTGATCGGCATCTCGGAGCTCTTCCGGGACTTCGGTCTGTCGAGCGCCGCGATCCAGGCGAAGCATGTCTCGATCGGCGAGCGCACGAACCTGTTCTGGGTGAACACCGGCCTCGGCGCCGGGTGCGCTGTCATCGTCGCACTGGCTGCACCGCTGGTCGGTCTGCTGTACTCGAACGACGAGGTGCCGGCGATCGTGGTCGTGATGTCGATCGGCTTCGTGCTGAGCGGCATGGTGACCCAGTATCGGGCCGACCTGACCCGCCGCATGCGGTTCCTCGGGCTGTCGATCACAGAGGCCGTCGCGCCCACGATCGGGTTCGCCGTCGGCATCCTCCTCGCACTGCAGGGATTCGGGTACTGGGCGCTCGTCGTGCAGCAGCTGTCCTCGTCTCTGGTGCTGCTGGTGCTGTCGGTGGTCATCGCCCGATGGCTTCCCGGGCTTCCGCAGCGACGCACGTCGATCCGCCGGTTCATGAGATTCGGTGCAGCGCTCTTCCTGACGCAGCTGATCTCCTACGGGACCAAGAACGTCGACAACATCGCGATCGGCGTCGTGTGGGGCGCAGGACCCCTCGGCTACTACGATCGCGCCTACCAACTGCTGATGGCTCCGCTCAACCAGATCAATGCGCCGATGACGCGCGTCGCGCTTCCCGTGCTCTCGAGGATCCACGAGGAGAAGGAGCGGTTCGCGGGCTACCTCCTGAAAGCACAGATCGTCGGCGGATACGCGACCGCGACGCTCTTCGCGCTCGCTGCGGGGATGGCACCGGCGATCGTCGATGTGCTCTTCGGCCCGCAGTGGGCTCCGATGGCTCCGATCTTCGCCGTCCTGGCGATCGGCGGAGTGCTGCGGGCCACGGCGCAGGTGTCCTACTGGATGTTCCTCGCGACCGCGAACACGGGGGCGCAGTTGCGCATGTTCCTGGTCGTGCGTCCGATCATGATCGTGATCATCCTGGCCGGGCTCCCGTGGGGTGCGTTCGGAGTCGCCGTCGGGAGCACCGTGGCGTACGCGTTGCACTGGATCGCATCGCTCTTCTGGGCTTCCCGAGTGACCGGCGTCCCCGCGAGGCCCCTCATCACGAACATCCTCCGCATCCTCCTGACCGTCTCGGTGCCCTGCGGGCTGCTCGCTCTCGGCATCAGCGCGCTCGGCTGGACCTCGATCGCGACGGTTCTCGTCGCGATCGGTGCGAGCGTCGTGTATCTGCTGCTCCTCACGCTCGTGTCGCCTCGCACACGTGAAGATCTGCTCACCGTGGTCTCTTTCATCCGCCGCTCACTCGGCAGGCGGTCGCGATGAGCGGCGGCCTCGCGCGGGAGCGTGCGGCGAAGGCCGCGTTGGCTGCGGCCCTCAGAGACCGCAGCGACGACGTGGCTCCCGGGCTCTGGAGGATTCTGGACACCAGGTCGGCGGTTCTTCCCGATGACGGCCGTGCCTGGCGGGCCATCGTCGCGCACGTCGAACGGGGTCGAGGTGTGAAGAGGGCACTGCTCGACGTCAGACGCCTCCTGGCCGTTCCGAGGCGCGTCCGCATCGAAGGACCGACGACAGAGACGCCGGCTGCGCAGCTGCCGGTTCGCGTCCTGATGACCAAGGACGGCGGGCTGGTGGGTTTCGACCGTGCTGATTCGATCGTGACGCACCTGCGGCGTACCCCTCTTCCCGCGGACTACCGCGAACGTCGCGCAGCTCTCGAGAAGGTCTACCGCGCCGTGGAGTGGCATCTCGACGACGATGGCAGGCTCCTGAGGGAGGCACGGGTTCCCGGGCGTCCTGCGAGATTCTGGGAGCCTGCAGACCGCGTGGCGCTGCTCCGAGACGTTCTCGCCGTATCGACCACTCGACTCGCGGCAGACACCGTGCGCAAGCCGCTCGTGGTCGACGCCCGCGCAGCGCTCGACCGGCTGTCAGGTCAGTCCCGGTGGGACGACGTCGCACGATCCGCTGAGACCGCGGGAGAGGTGCCATGGGTCCTCTCGCATGGCGATCTCACCCCGGAGAACGTCCTGGGTCAGGGTCCTGAGGAGTGGGGCCCGATCGATTTCGAGGACGCGCGTCCTGCCCCGTTCTTCTTCGATGCGCTCTCGCTGGCTGTGCGAGACGATGCGATGCGTGCCGCGCTGATCAGCGGCACCCTCGCGAAGGAATGGTCCGACCTGCTCGCGGCCGCGGGTGTGGATCCGGTGATCCTCACACCGGCGATCGCGATGGATGCTGTCGCCCTGATCGCGGCTGACCACCACCATCGTGAACACGGTGGGGACTTCTCCTATACCCTCGCGTCGCTCACCTGAGGCGCATCACTTCGCGGTCTTCGCCGTGACGGCCTTCTCGGACTTCTTCTTCGCTGCGGCCTGCTTCTCGGACGCACGGGTCTCGGGCGACGCCTTCTCGTCAGTGCGATCGGTCTGATCGGCATCCTCGTAATAGCTCGACGAGGAGTGCTCCGGGGGAACCGCGTTCAGCACGAAGCCGATCACACGGGCTCCGGCGCCGGTCAGCGTGTCGACGGCCCTGCGGAGAGACTGACGACGGGTGACCTTGTAGCGGCCGACCAGCAGGCTCGCGCCCGACGCTCGCGCCAGCGTGAGCGTGTCACTCACGGGAAGCACCGGTGCCGAATCGACGACCACGAAATCGTAGTGCTCGCGCACCTCGCGGAGAAGATCCTGCATCGCCGTCGAACTCACGATCTCGGTCGGGTTGGGCGGACGCAGACCGCTGGCGAGCACATCGATGTTCCTCGTGCCCCAGTTCTGGATGGAATCCGCGAGAGAAGCCTGGTGCGTGAGAGCGGTCGTGAGTCCCACCGATCCGTCGAGTCCGCACGCCTCGGCGATACGCGGGCGGCGTAGATCGGCGTCGATCAGAAGCACTCTGGGGCGACGCTCTGCGAGCGCGAGCGTGAGGTTCACCGCGGTTGTCGTCTTGCCCTCGCCGGCGAATGCCGACGACACCACGACCATGCGGAGGTCTCCATCGATGTCTGCGAAGTCGAGGCTGGCGGCGAGACGTCGATACGCCTCGCGCGTCGATGCGGACGAATCCCACTGACCGCTGATCGACGACCGCTGCGAGCGGCGCTTGCCACCGGGTCGGGGGATGCGGCCGAGGAACGGGATGCCGGCGGACCGTTCCGCGTCCTCTTCAGAGCGGATGCGGGTGTCCAGAAGCTGCTTGAGAACGGCGTAGATCACCGCGAGCACGAGCCCGAGCGCCGCGCCCGTGATCGCGATCAAGCGGGTGTTGGGTGCGAAGGGGAACTTCGGGACGCTCGGAGGCGCCACGGTCGTCAGGACGATCGACGGCCTGCCAGCCGCGTCCTTCGGGGAGAGGTCGCTGGTGACCGTCGCGAGCGACTCCATGACGGCGGCCGCGGTCTCCTGGGCCTGCTCGGGGTCTGTGCTGACGACGGTCAGACTGACGATCACGGTGTTCAGCTCGACCTCAGCCGTGATGGATTCGGCGAGGCCCTCGACCGTCTTGTCGAGTCGCAGGTCTTCGATGACCGGCTCGAGCACGGCGGGCGTCGTCGCGAGGTTGGCGTACGACTGCATGAGGCTCTGGGTGTACTGCGACCCCTGGACGAGCTCGCTCACGGTGTCTCCGCGCTGCGACGAGACGTAGGCGCTCGTGGTCGCCTCGTACTGGTCGGGCTGGATCGTCGCATACGCGAATCCCGCGACCCCGCCGATCACGGTCGCAGCGACCAGCAGATACCACCGGTCCCGCAGAGCCGTGAGGTAGTCCTTCAGATCCATGTTGTTCCCCCGTACCGAGTCCAGCTGCCTGCCATCCGTGACGATTCGCCCCCCACAGGATCCATTCGCACAGAGCAGGCACGCAGGTGCGCTGTATAGCCTAGAGCCACCGGCATGTGAGGAGAATGAATGCGGCCCGAATCGGTGCTCGCCGTCTGCGCGGCGAACGTATGCCGATCGCCGGTGATCTCGTTCCTCATGGCGCGGGAGCTCGCGGCGTTCGGTGCACCGGATGACTCGGTGTTCGCCTCCGCCGGAGCCAGCGCCCGCGGCGGCGTCGCCGTCTGCCACACGATGCGTTCGAGGTTGGCCGAGCGGCCGGGGTGGTCGGAATTCGCAGAGCGATACCGATCGTCGCGACTGACGCCCGAGCACATCGATTCAGCCGAGCTCATCCTCACCGCGACGGCTGCCGAGCGAGGAGCTGTCGCGCTGCTGAACCCTGCGGCGCGGACGCGCTCCTTCACTCTGCTCGAGGCAGCCGCGCTCGCGGAGCACGCGCGCTCGACGCGAGTGGCGGCGACGGACTTCGATCTCGCGACGCTCGCCGCGCTGATGAACGCGCAGCGCGGGCTGGTCGAGCCTCCGAGGCCGTCGCGCTGGCGCCGCACAGAGCCGGACGCGGGCTTCGACATCCCCGACGCGCATACGAGTCGCGCGCGCCACGAACGAGTGCTGCGAACGATCGAAGCGGCGTCGTCTCGTCTCGGTGCGGCTGTCAGGGCGCTCACGACAGCACCGTGACCGCGGGCGAACGCGGGGGAGTCACGACGAGACGAGCACGAGTTCGGTGACCCTCGCCCGATACTGCTCGGGGGCGTGACGCTCAAGGGCGATGCGACGCGATCCGTCGACTCCGTCCCGCACCGTCGTCCAGTCTTCGATGATCCGGCCGAGTGAGGCGGCCAGCGCCTGCGGATCGTCAGCCGGCACGAGCGTCGACGTGGGATAGCCACCGGCGGCCTCGCGCAGACCGCTGCTGTCGCTCGCGACCACCGGGCGACACGCGAGGATGCCCTCGACCGCAGTGTTTCCGAAGGGCTCGTCCACGCGCGACGGAACGGTCAGCACATCGGCATCCTCGAGGAACGGCCAGATGCTCTGGTGGAAGCCGGCGAAGACGACCTCGATGCCCGACTCGGCGGCTCGGCGTCGGAGATCCTCCTCGAACCACTCGTAGCCGGCGAAGACCGCACCGAGGAGGGTGACTCGGACATCGTGCCCCGACCGTGCCAGTTCGGCCGCAGCGTCGATGACGACATCAGGCCCCTTGCGGGGGGAGAGGCGGCCGATGAACAGCACCCGGAACGGTCCGTCGATGCTGCGTCGTGGCGCGGCGGGGCGCTCGGGAGAGGCCACTCCGTTGTAGACCACGACGCTTCTGCGCGCGAGCGGCGAGAGCGCGTTCTCTATGGTGTCGAGGCTGAAGCGGCTGTTCACCAGCGTGCGACGGGCTGCGAGGTGAGGCAGATAGAGCAGCGTGTTCACCAGGCGGTTGCCCGAAGCCTCGGCCTCGTGCACGTGGCTCACAGCTCGGATTCCGCGGACGCGGGCCACGAGCGGCCACTGCGGGACGATGATGGTCGACACATAGACGACATCAGGGCGCACCCGACTGATCAGCCGCCAGGATGCGCCGAGACCGCGGAACATATCGCGGAAGAGCGTCGGCAGGCCACGGGGTGTGAGCAGGACCTTTCTCAGGACGAGCATCGGGATGATGACGACTTCTGCGCCGGCTCTGCGGAGTTCGATGTCGAGCATTCCACGCCCCGGCAGCGCCACGACGACGCGCGCACCGCTCTCGACGAAGCCGATCACGCTCTCGAGCAGCATGCGGTCGGAGCCGAACATCTCGGCACCCGGGTGCGCGACGAGGATGGTCCGGGAGGAGGAGCCGGTCACCAGTCCTCCGCCCGTCGGCGCGCACGGCGAGCGATCCTGTGCACGCTCTGGCCCGATGAGAGCCGTCGAGCGAGATCTTCGTAGGCGTCTGCCACCTCATCCCAGCGGAACACCGCCTGCGCCCGCTCCTGAGCGCGGCGCCCGCTTTCGCGCGCCCCGGCGTGGTCGGCCTCGGCGCGCTCGAACGCCGCTGCGGCCTCGTCCGGTGTCGTGAAGAACCATCCGTTGCCCTCGAGCACCTCGCGGTTGAACGGCACATCGAATGCGATCGTCGCCGTGCCGGCGCCCATCGCCCGCAGCAGCGACGGGTTCGTGCCTCCGACCGAGTGACCGTGATCGTAGGTGAGCGCGTGGAAGTACAGTGCGTCGAGGAGCTCCTGGTCGTAGACGCCACCGACGAGGCGAATGCGTTCGTCGCCCTGGGCGGCCCGCTGGATCCGCTCGGTGTACTCGTTGCTGTACGGGGCGGAGCCGACGACGACGAGCGGCAGGTTCGCGGAGCTCCGACGGAAGCCCTCCACGATCTCGAGCACGTGGTTCTCGGGTTCGAAACGGGCGACGATCAAGTGGTAGCCGCCGGGACTGAGGTCGAGTTCGTCGAGGCGGGTGTCGGCGACGGCATCGAGGATCGGAGCACCGTAGCGGATCATCTCGGTGGGCACGTCGAACTGATGCGTGTAGTAGTCGGCGATGCCGGGCGCGTCCGCGATCAGCGCGTCACTCGTGCGCACGCCGAACTGCTCTGCCCACCGGTAGTAGGCCTTGCCGCGTGGACCCCATTTGGATCGCCGCCACTCGAGCCCGTCCATGTGCAGGGCGGTGGGCACACGTCGCAGGCGGAGCAGCGGCACGAACGGCGAGTTCGCGGCGTTGAACACGAAGGCCGCGTGCGGACGCCGTCGGAAGATCAGGTGGAGTGCCGAGAATCCGGTGTGGCTCAGCGTCTCGACCTGCTTCACGGGGATCGCGGGGAGGTGCACCACCCGCATCCCCAAGTACTTCTTCTCGCGGCTCTTCGAGCCCCGCGTGTAGACGACGACGTCGTGACCCCGATCTGCGAGTCGTCGACCGACCTCTTCTACAGCCGTCTCGAATCCGCCGTAGGCCGCGGGCACCCCCCGTGTCCCCACCATCGCAATGGTGAGGGCATTCCCCTTGATCATGTACTCAGTATGCTCCGCTGGGCCGGACCATGACCTTGGCGGTGCGCCACATGATCTGCAGGTCGTTCATGACCGACCAGTTCTCGACGTATCGCAGGTCGAGCCGAACGCTCTCGTCCCACGAGAGATCGCTGCGTCCGGAGACCTGCCACAGGCCGGTGATCCCGGGCTTGATGTAGAGACGCCGGAACACGGTGCCGTCGTATGCGGTGACCTCGGTGGGCAGCGGGGGACGCGGACCCACGACGCTCATGTCGCCGACGAGGACGTTCCAGAACTGCGGCAGCTCGTCGAGGGACAGCTTGCGCAGGATCCGGCCGACTCGCGTGACACGCGGGTCGTCTTTCATCTTGAACAGCAGGCCGGCTCCCTGGTTCTGCTCCTTGAGCGTCGCGAGCTGCTGCTCGGCATCGGTCTTCATCGAACGGAACTTCATGATCTTGAAGGTGCGGCCGTCTCGACCGACGCGTTCCTGCGAGAAGAACAGGGGGCCGGGAGAGTCCAGTTTCACGAGCAGCGCGAGCAGCGGCGTGATGAGCGCGATCGGGATGAGCGCGACGGAGGCGACGACGATGTCGAGAGCGCGCTTCAGGACGTGCTGGCCTCCCTCGTACGAGGGGATCTGCACCTGGATGAGAGGAAGGCCCTCGACCGGTGCGAAGGAGATGCGCGGGCCGGCGACATCGGTGAGGCGGCTGGAGAGCACGAGCTCTGCTGCGGTGCCTTCGAGCTGCCAGCTCAAGTGCTTCACGAAGTCGGGCTCGCCGTCCGGCCGGCTCGCCACGATGATCGTGTCAGCGCCCAGTTCGGCAGCCACCGTCGAGACGGAGTTGACGTTGCCGAGCACCGGGAACTGCTCGCCGCGGGCTTCGACATCGCGTGCATTGCCGTCGAGCAGCGTCGCACCGACGACCTGGTACCCGGAGGCGCCGATCGGGTGCAGGGTGCGGATGACGTACTCGACGTCGTCGCGGTTGCCGACGACGAGCGTGCGCGAGGCGAAACGCCCCCGCGCACGCTGCGTCGTCAGCCAGTGCCGCCACGCCCATCGCGTGCCGAGCAGGGTGAGGAGCCCGAGCGGCAGGCCGACGAGCAGCACGAGCTGCATCGTCTGCCAGCCGAGCACGACGCTGAGCATGGCGATGATCCCGAACGCCAGCCCGCTGGCGTGTGCCACGCCGCGGTACTCGGTGGCGCTGGCGCGGAACAGCGCTGCGTCACGGGTGTGCAGCGCGCCGAGCATCAGATACCAGAGCGAGGCCAGCAGAATGCCGTTGCGCAGGGCCTCTTCCCCTGCGACACCGGTCATCACCTGGACCGCTGCTGTGATTCCGACCGAGAACAGGATGACCCCAGCATCCGTGATCTGCAGTCGCATCCGATAACGCCGTTCCCACTGACGGCGTCGCTCCAGCGTTGCGGACACGCGAGGTGTGACCACCGTGCGCGTGACCGACTGGGCGGCTCGCGGAGCAGCGACCGGCGTGAAGACCGACCCCGTGCGAGTGATGCTCAGGGCATCCTCGACGGAAGTCATGCCGAAGCCCCTTGAGCCCTGAATGTACGCAGAATTCCCCAGTGCGCCATAGTTATCCCCAGATATTCCCCAGACCACGGACCCCACGTCCATGGCATCGTCTGCGTCCCGACCCCTCGGGTCCTGCTGCATCCGTGATCCCAAATCACGATTAGCGGTCACCGTCCCACACGGTGTTGCTGGCAGCAGGCACTGCAGACTTCGTTCACTCTAGCGGAACCGAACGTTCAGCGGAAGGTAATTCACGCGAGTGGATCAACCTTTATTCCAGTACGCGTGCTCGGATGGCGAGCGACGTCGATATCGTGACCGCGTGACCGCCACCCCGCCCCCCCGATTCCGTCTCAGCCGCATGCTGCCGAGAGATCCGGCGCAACCCCATCGCACTGCCAGCACACTCGAGCTGTTCTTCGATCTCGTGTTCGTCGTCGCGGTGAGCATCGCCTCGGCCCAACTGCACCACGCGTTGAGCCACGGCGACTTCGTCCACGGCATCACCTCTTACCTGCTGGTGTTCTTCGCGGTGTGGTGGGCGTGGATGAACTTCACGTGGTTCGCCACATCATTCGACACCGACGACTGGCTCTACCGCGTCACGACGATCGTGCAGATGGGGGGCGTGCTCGTGCTGGCGGCCGGGATACCCGCGGCGTTCGAGCACGGAGATTTCACCCTTCCGGTGATCGGCTACATCGTGATGCGCCTCGCGATGATCGGGCAATGGCTGCGCGCGTCACGTGGGGCGGGGGAGCTCAAGGCCGCGACTCGTCGCTACGCCTTCGGCATCGCCGCCGTGCAGATGCTGTGGGTGCTGTTCCTGCTCGTCCCTTCAGGGCCGCTCCAGCTCGTGGCCTTCGTGGTCTTCGCCCTCGTCGAGGTCAGCGTGCCGGTGTTCGCCGAGCGCCGTGGGCAGACGCCATGGCATCCGCATCACATCACCGAACGCTACGGTCTCTTCACGCTCATCGTGCTCGGCGAGAGCCTCCTCGCCTCCGCCAACGCGATCATCGAGGCGAAGAATGAGCTCGACTCCTTCGTTCCGCTCATCGCGATCTCGGTGCTGACGCTGGTGGTGACCGCCTCTCTGTGGTGGATCTACTTCTGGCCGCCGCATCACCGGGCGATCACGACGCTCGGCCGCACGCTCCGCTACGGGTACTCGCACTATCTCGTCTTCGCTGCGGCCGCCGCGTTCTCGGCCGGAATCGAGGTCGAGCTCGACGTCCCGACCGGCGAGAGCCATCTCCCCCAGGCCGTCGCGTCGCTCACGGTGGCCATCCCGATCGCGATCTTCCTGCTCGGCATCTGGTGGATCGCGATCCGCGAGCACGCCGACAGGGTGGTGAACACGGTCATTCCGCTCGGTGCGGCCGTGGTGCTGCTCGACTCGATCCTGCCGATCCCGGTGGTGATCACCGCCGCCGTCCTGGTCGTGATCGTCGTCGTGCTCGTCCTGCATCCGCCTGTGCGTCGGGAGTCATAGACATCGCATAGGCGAGGCATAGTTCACTGATCGCATCCTCCGTGACCATGGGTACATCGACACCCATCCACGCCGAGAGGAGCACGATCATGAGCCGCATCCCCGAACCCGTACAGACCCCTGAGGGCCCGACCTACGAGGGGCGACTGCTCGACCGGGTCGACGAGGAGGTCGTCGATCAGGGCGCCGCGTTCGACATCCGCACCCTGGTGACCCGCCGCGGCGTCCTCGGGCTCGCCGGTCTCGGCGTGGGCGCGATGGTCCTCGCCGCGTGCGTGCCGTCGGAGAGCAGCACGTCGAGCTCGGGCGACTCGACATCGACGACCGACACCGGAGGCTCGTCTGGGTCGACGACCACGACCGCGGCGGGGGAGATCCCCGATGAGACCGCAGGGCCCTACCCCGGCGACGGATCGAACGGGCCGGATGTCCTCGAGGATTCGGGCATCGTGCGTCAGGACATCACGACCTCGATCGACGGATCGGCGACCGCCGACGGCATACCGCTCACCTTCGAGCTTCAGGTCATCGACCTCGCGAACGGCAGCGTCCCGTTCGAGGGAGTCGCGGTCTACGCATGGCACTGCACGGCTGAGGGCGAGTACTCGATGTACTCCTCCGGCCTCGAGGACGTCACCTACCTCCGCGGGGTGCAGGTCGCGGATGCCGAAGGCAGGGTCTCGTTCACGTCGATCTTCCCCGGCTGCTATTCGGGCCGCTGGCCGCACATCCACTTCGAGGTCTATCCGGACGTCGACTCGATCACCGACTCGGCCAACGCCATCGCCACGTCCCAGCTGGCGCTGCCGGAGGACGTCTGCACCGTCGTATACGCCGACTCCCGTTACCCGGGGTCCGCGCAGAACCTCTCACAGACGAGCCTCGCCGGAGACAACGTCTTCGGCGACGACTCCGGCGCGCTGCAGCTGGCCACGGTCGCCGGTGACGTCGGCAGCGGATACTCCGCGACGCTCGTGGTCGGCGTCGACACGACCACGACGCCGAGCGCAGGATCCGCCCCGTCGGGCGGCGAGGGCGGCCCCGGAGGCGGCGGCGAGCCGCCGTCCGACTGAACGCGAATCACACACCTGACACAGGAAGAAGGAAGACATGCTGCAGAACCTCACAGGGTGGCACGCCCTGATCATCCTCGCGATCGTGGTCCTGATCTTCGGCGCCGCGAAGCTCCCGGCCCTCGCAAAGAGCGTCGGTCAGTCCATGCGCATCCTCAAGTCGGAGGTCGCAGACGCCCCGGGCGAGGTCCGGGTCGAGCCGGCACCGAGAGACGGGGAGCCTGCGGGCGCTCGCGACTCCGCCGACGTCATCAGGCCTGCTCTGCGGGCCGCGGAGTAGACGGTGTCCGCGCTCGCCGCTGACGCCGTCGGGGCGAGCAGATCGCCCGCCCCGACCGGGATGCCGCTGTCGTCTCACCTGCGGGAGGCGCGCACGCGCTCGTTCCGTGCGGTGGCGGCGCTCCTGGTCGGGGTGGCCGCCGGGTATCTCCTGTCCGACCAGATGCTCGAGGTCGTTCGGGCCCCCATCACGGCGCTCGCCGAATCGCGGGACGCGAGCCTGAACTACGACAGCATCACCGGGGCCTTCGACCTCAAGCTCAAGATCGCGCTCTTCGCGGGTGTCGCTCTGTCGAGTCCGGTGTGGATGTACGAGCTGCTCGCCTTCCTGGCCCCCGGTCTCAACGCGAGGGAGAAGAAGTACACGTTCGGGTTCCTCGCGGCATCCGTCCCCCTGTTCGTCGGCGGTTGCCTGGCAGGTCTCCTGCTCTTCCCCCATATGGTCGAGCTGCTCGCGAGCTTCGCCTCGACCGAAGACAGCACCCTGCTGCAGGCGTCGTACTACGTCGACTTCATCCTCAAGATCGTGCTCGCCACGGGCATCGCCTTCGTTCTTCCCGTGTTCCTCGTGATGCTGAATCTGCTGGGCGTGGTCTCGGCCCGGGCGATCGCGAGGAGCTGGCGAATCGTCATCGTCGCGATCGTGCTGTTCAGCGCGATCGTGACTCCGGCGGCCGACGTGCTGTCGATGTTCCTGATAGCCGTTCCCATGACCCTGCTGTTCCTGATGGCGCTGCTCATCGCCGCGCTCCACGACAGGAGGGCCGACCGCAGGGCCGCCGCGATGGTCGCCGAGGCGACGGAGGGATGACCATGTTCGGTCTCACCATCGAGAAGCTGTTCCTGGTCGCGCTGATCGCGGCGGTGATCATCGGTCCTCGACGGCTGCCGGAGTACGCGGGCCGTCTCGGGGCGCTCGTCCGCCGGGCCACGCTGCTTGCGGGCCATGCGGCGCGGCGAGCGGAGCAGGAGGCCGGGGTGGCGAGCATCCGTGAGGAGTGGACCGCATTGGATCCTCGGCAATACGATCCGCGGCGGATCATCCGCGACGCGTGGGCGGCGGGGGAGGTCTCTGAGAGGAGCGAGCGGAGATCGATCGATCCGAGGGCAGACGGTCCGACGGCCGACGAGGCGACGGCAGATGTTGTCGATGACGTGCGGCCCGAGCCCGAGCCCGCGGGTGCGTGGATCGTGGCGGGATCCTCAGGCCACCCGCGACGTGTGTGGGTCCCGGCCGACAGCTGAATCGCCATCGGTGATGCCGACCTGCTAGAGTAATGATGCACCGTGTGTTCTGGCCCTATCTAGGCCGTCCACGGAGCCACTGATCAGGGCCATTCCGGACCACGTGCATCGATGCGCGCGGCATCCTCCCTCGATCTCACATCTTGCGGGTCGCGATATCGCGCGCCCGTCACACAGCAATGAGTATGACCATGAGCATGACTACCTTTCCTCCTTCCGATCCGCTGACCTGGAAACAGGCCGACGCAGACGTGCATGTCGCGACCCGATCCGGCGAGTTCGCCGGATTCATCGAGTTCGACGGCGCGACGCATCTCGCCCGGGATCAGCGCGGGACCGAGCTCGGGGCGTTCGAGTCCCTCGCCGACGCGCGCGAGGCTCTCGAGGCCGCGAGCGCACCGAAGCACCGCGCGCGCACGTTCTCGTTCACCCTTCCGCGCGCGTTGAGAAGGCGCCCGCGCAGAGCCAGCGCCTGACCGTTTCATTCACAGCACCTGTGAATCGTCAAGGGGTGCCGACGTATTCCCCACGGCGCATGCGCGGGGGGTTAGGTTGAGTTAAGCGTTGGGCGATCTGCCTTGGGCTTACCACAGCTCAAGGGCTCCAATCGACAGGAGAGCAACATCTCCATTTCGCAGGTCGAAAAGACCGCAGCCACGCTCGGACCGGTACGCCAGACGTATGCCGGGAACGCAGAGATCCCCCCGATGACGCACGCCTACAAGCAGGTGTCGCAGGTGGTCAGGGAGACCGGCCTTCTGCAGCGCGCCGGATGGTTCTACATCTTCGTCGCCGCCGGCCTCGCCGTCGCCCTCGGAGGCCTCATCACCGGCTTCATCCTGCTCGGCGACAGCTGGTTCCAGCTGCTGATCGCCGCCGGCCTCGGCCTCGTCCTCACACAGGTGGCGTTCCTCGCCCATGAGGCGGCGCACCGCCAGATCCTCACCTCGGGCCCGGCGAACTTCCGCCTCGCTCGCATCCTGGCTGCCGGCGTCGTCGGCATCAGCTACTCGTGGTGGGATTCCAAGCACACCAAGCACCACGGAAACCCGAACCAGGTCGGCAAGGATCCCGACATCGAGGTCGACACGATCTCGTTCCTCGAAACGGATGCGGCGCAGTCGCGTGGCATCGTCCGCCTGATCACGCGCAAGCAGGGCTGGCTGTTCTTCCCGCTCCTGACGCTCGAGGGACTCAACCTCCACTACCTCGGCGTCAAGCACCTCGTGACGAGCAAGAAGGCCAAGGGCCGCTGGATCGAGCTGGGCCTGATCGCGCTCCGCTTCGCGATCGTCCTGGTCCCTGTCTTCCTGATGCTGCCGCTCGGCATGGCGTTCGCCTTCATGGGCGTGCAGCTCGCCGTCTTCGGCGTCTACATGGGGGCGTCGTTCGCTCCGAACCACAAGGGCATGCCGATCATCGACCCGAACGCTCGCCTCGACTTCTTCTCGAAGCAGGTGCGCACCTCGCGCAACATCCGCGGCGGATGGTGGGCCACCTGGCTCATGGGCGGTCTCAACTACCAGGTCGAGCACCACCTGTTCCCGAACATGCCGCGCCCGAACCTCGCCAAGGCTCGCGAGATCGTCCGCGACTACTGCATCTCGAACGACGTGCCGTACACCGAGACGAGCCTCCTGCGCTCGTACGCGATCGTCATCGAGTACCTCAACCGTGTCGGCCTCGCGGCCGGTGCCGATCCGTTCGACTGCCCCGCAGCCGCGCAGTTCGTCCGCGCGTAGACCGCCCACGACGTCGATTCGAACGGCCCCCATCCCTCGGGATGGGGGCCGTTCGCGTCGTGCGTCGTCGTCTAGATCAGACCGAGTTCGAGTGCCAGCGTCACGGCTCGCGTGCGGTCGGAGACCTCGAGCTTCTCGAACACGTGGATCAGGTGCGTCTTCACCGTGGCCTCGCCGATGAACAGCTCTCGAGCGATCTCCGGATTGCTGCGACCGGCCGCGACGAGTCGGAGGACCTCGAGCTCCCGCGGACTCAACTGAGGTCTCACAGATCGGTCGCCGCGCATCCGAGTGACGAGCGTGGCGGCGATCGTCGGGGCGAGGACCGTGTGGCCTTCGGCCACGGCACGGATTCCTGCGACGATCTCCTCCTGCGGTGCGGCCTTGAGGAGGTAGCCGCTCGCTCCGGCCTCGATCGCGCCGAGGATGTCGTCGTCGGTCTCGTACGTCGTCAGCACCAGCACGTGCACTCCGGGCAACTCGGTCGCGATGCGCGACGTCGCCTCGATGCCGGAGGTGCCGGGCATCCGGAGATCCATCAGCACCACATCGGGGCGCAGGCGGGTGGCGAGGTCGACCGCCTCGGCGCCGTTCGCCGCCTGCCCGACGACTTCGAGACCGGTATCGAGCGCGAGGAGTCCCACGATGCCGGACCGCACGATGGGATGGTCATCGACGACGACGACTCGGATCATGGCGTCGTCTCCCTCTCGGCCTCGACGTTCGCGTCGGCGCGCAGCGGGATGCGCACGGTCAGGTCCGTGCCGGCCCCGGCCCCGGCTCCGGCTCCGTCTCCGTCTCCGTCTGCGACGGTCAGGCTGCCGCCGACGAGGGCCACGCGCTCCCGCATCCCGGCAAGGCCGAAACCCCGGTCATCGTCGATCGAGACGCCGCCGAGCCCACGACCGTCATCGCGGACGCGGAGCTCCGCCGCGTCGGAGATCGCGAGAGTGACTTCAGCGGATGCGGCACCGGAGTGCTTGCGCACGTTCGCAAGGCCCCTCCTGCGCGCAGCGCAGCAGGACGACCTGCACGTCTCGCGCCAGCACGGCATCCGATGCAGACACGTCGACGCGCATGCCGGTCTCTCTTGCGAACCGGTCCCCGAGGCGACGGAGCGCGTCTCCGAGGGACTCGGCGGACGGTGCAGGCGAGGTCACAGCCACGAGAGCTCTGGCTTCGACGAGCGCCTCTCTTGCCGCGCTCTCGATCAGCTCGATGGCCGCTGGCGAGCCGTCACGGCGCGCGCGCTCTGCGAGCATGACGATGCTCGTCAGGCTCTGGGCGATCGTGTCGTGGACATCGCGAGCGAGACGAGCGCGCTCCTCGATCGCACCGGCTTCTCGGCTCGCCGTCTCGAGACCCGCCTGAGCGGCGGTCAGATCCGCGAGCAGACGCTGGCGTTCGACTCCCCACTCGGCGATGCGCGTGATCCAGA
This sequence comes from Microbacterium sp. APC 3901, assembly GCF_030407765.1. Taxonomy (GTDB): domain Bacteria; phylum Actinomycetota; class Actinomycetes; order Actinomycetales; family Microbacteriaceae; genus Microbacterium. The sequence continues at coordinate 144,978 of NZ_JASDCU010000006.1, read as the reverse complement.
GGCCGAGAGCGAGGCTGAACGCCGTCGACAACCCGGATGAGATGAAGCCCGTGCTGAGGGCGTCGGCGGTGAAGTCGCCCCAGTAGCCGTAGGCGAGGCCGAGCACGACGCCGTTGCCCAGCGTGACCAGAACGGCCTGCAGGGTCGATCGCGATGTCATCCAGATGAGCGGCAGCACCAGGGTCTGCAGCAGCAGCATGTTCGGCTCGATCGCGACACCCACCGTGAGAAGCGAGATCATCCCGATCTGCAGCAACGCCGAGACAGCGGGCGCAGGATCCTCGACGCCCTCGTGGATCCCCACGTAGGCGCGCGCACCGAATGCGTAGATGAGGAAGACCCCGACGGTGATGGCGATGAGCACGGCCTGTGCTCCGGCGAAGCTCTGCGGGATGGAGAGGGAGAGGCCGGCCACCGCGAGCAGCAGCGCGGTCGCGGCGATGTCCCACCCCAGGCGCTCTCGACGGATCACGCGACTCATGCGCACCACTCTTCCACTGTTCCGCACGCCCCGTGGCGTGGCCCGGTGCCGTGCAGGAGTCGAACCGGGTGCCCGGGCGTCAGGGGTGCCGGTGTCATCCGCTCTGTCGGATCCACCGGAAGGTCGCGCGGCTGAGGATGAAGCCTGCGAGGAGCCAGATCGCCAGCATGATCGCGACGAGACCGAGGGCCCACTCGCCGCCCGGTTCTGCGGCCTTGAACGAGTCGGGCAGGATCGCCGCGCGCATCCCCTGCGCGATCCACTTGAGCGGGAAGACGCCGGCGACGTTCTGCAGCCACTCGGGCAGCGCCGAGAAGGCGATGTAGACACCGGAGATGAACTGCAGCAGCAGGACAACCGGGATCACAACCGCCGAGGCGGTCTTGCCCGAACGGGGGAGCGCCGACAGGGCGATGCCGAGCAGCGTGCACGAGAGCAGGCCGAGCACGAACACCCAGGCGAAGAGGCCCCACGACTCGGCATCAGAGGGCAGCTGCACCTTGTACAGCACGACCGCGACGGTGAGGAGCAGCGCCATCTGCAGGATCGCTGTGACGAAGACCTCGCCGATCTTGCCGATGAAGTAGGTGGCAGGCGAGATCGGGGTGCTGCCGAGGCGTTTCAGCGTGCCGTCGCTCTTCTCCACGGCGATCTCGATCGACAGGCCCTGCACCCCCGAGAGGAAGATGCCACCCGCGATGAGCCCGGGGAGGTAGTAGGTCGCCATGCTGACCTTGTCGGCGCCCTCGCCGACGTCGCCGGTGAAGATGGTCGCGAAGATCAGATACATCACGGTGGGGAACAGGAAGGTGAAGAAGACCTGATCGCCCGCACGGAAGTACTGTCGCAGCTCGAAGCCGATGCGACGCACGCCGAGCCGGATGGTGCGGGGGAGACCGAAGCGCGTCGGCGCGGTCGTGGTGCTCATGCCGGCTCCTTCAGGTCGGTGCGGCTGGCGTCTGTCGTGGGGTCGGTGGCGGATGCGGCGTCGTGCTCCCGGATCAGGCCGAGGTAGATGTCCTCGAGGGTCGGGCGCACGACCTCCAGGGCGTCCGGTTCGCCGACCGTCCTCTGCAGCTCCGAGACGAATGCTCCGGGGTTCGACGTTCGCTGTTCATGACGGGTGCCCTTCGCATCCCGCCAGCGCACGACCGGCGTGCGTGCGTCCGGGCCGCCGATCTCGTCGATCGGTCCGATCGCGGCGATCCGCCCCGCTGCGATGACCGCGGCGCGGTCGCCGAGCTGAGCCGCCTCGTCGAGGTAGTGCGTGGTCAGCAGGATGCTCGTTCCCTCCGCTTTCAGCGAGCGGATGAGTTCCCAGAACTGGCGTCGCGCCTCGGGGTCGAACCCCGTGGTGGGTTCGTCGAGGAACAGCATCTCGGGTCGACCGATGATCCCCAGGGCGACGTCGAGGCGGCGCTGCTGGCCGCCGGACAGCTTTCCCGCGCGGGAGCGCTGCTTCTGCTCGAGGCCCACCGCCGCGATGACCTCATCGATGTCGCGGGGGTGCGGGTAGTACCCGGCGAACTCGGTGAGCAGCTCACGCACGGTGAAGTTGCCCGCTTCGCCGGTCGACTGCAGCACGATGCCCAGGCGCGCCTTCCAGTCGAGGCCGCCACGCTGCGGGTCTACACCGAGCACACGCACCTCGCCGGACGTGCGGTGTCGATATCCCTCGAGGATCTCGATGGTCGTCGACTTTCCCGCGCCGTTCGGGCCGAGCAGAGCGAACGTCTCACCCCTGCGGATGTCGAAGGTGATGCCGTCCACGGCAGCGGACCCGCCGTAGTCCTTGCGGAGGTCCCGTACCTCGATCACGCTGTCTGTCATGTTCCCAGCGTGCCCGTAGTCGAGCTCGCGCGGTAGCCGTGAAACGGCGGACTCGGGCATCCCCCGATCGGTGGATGCCCGTACCGGACAGAACAGGGGCGTGAGCGGAGTGTCCGCTCACGCCCCTGTTCGTCAGGCGATGGAGGTCAGCGCGAGGCCTTCTCGTCGGTCTCGACGACCTCGATCGTGATCTTGCCGTCGATGGTTTCGGCGTCATCGTCGAGGATCTCGTCGTCGAGGGCTTCGTCGCCGCGGAACTCCTCGACGGGCTCTGCGGTCTCGTCCTGGTCGTCCTCGACGATCTCGGCATCGAGCGGGTCGACGTCAGCGTCAGCGTCCGCCACCGTGGCGACGGAGTCGCCTGCCTGCTGATCGCTGAAGATGCCTTCCGGGCGGATCAGCTCACGCACCTCGGCCATGAAGCTGGCGAGCTGCTGCTGCTGCCAGCGCAGCTGCCGCGCCTGGTCCTCGGCGTCCCGCAGCACCGCAGAAGTGTGACCCGTCACCGAGTCGACGATCTTCTGCGACTTCACACGTGCACGGTCGAGTGTGTCGCGGGCACGCACCTGAGCATCCGCTTCGATGGTCTGCGCCTGCGAGCGCATCAGCCGCTCGTAGTCGTCGGCCTTCGCGGAGATGCGCTGTGCGTGATCGAGCGATGCGGCGACCTGCTCGTTGGCGTCGTTGGTGATGCGCTCGGCGTGGGCTACGGCCTGGTTGTGCAGCACGAGGAACTCCTGCTGGGCGTCGTCCTGGCGTCGGGTCAGCGTCTCCTCGAACTCGAGGACGCGGGCGTTCATCTCGCGAACCTCGCGCTCCGCCTCGGCGCGCAGCTGAGTCGTCTCGCGGGTGACGAGGGAGCGCAGAGCAGCGGCGCCCTTCTCGGCCTCTGTGCGGATCGCGGTGGCCTCCTGCGTGGCCTGGTGCACCCGCTCGGCGGCGTGCGCGGCCTCACGCTCGAGCGTCGCCTGGTGCGCGGTGTACTCGGTGTCGATCTTCAGTCGCACCTGGTCGGCGTCGTGCTGAGCGTGCGCGATGATGCGGGTGACATCGGCATCCGCCTCGGCACGCTGCGTGGTGACCTCTTCGCGAGCTGCGGCCATCAGGCGGTCTGCCTGCACCGCCGCATTCTGGATGAGCACGTTCGCCTGCTCTTCCGCGACTCGGAGGATCGCCTCGAACTGCTCACGCGACGGTGCCTCCTGGCCGTCGGCACGCGGGGTGTCGACGAGCTCGTTGGTCAGGGTGGCCACCTGCTGCTCGGTCTCCGCGGCCTTCGCCTTGGTGGCGAGAAGCTCGGCCTCGAGTTCTTCGCGGGCGATGCGCTCTTCTTCGCGGAGCGCCTCGACGGTGTCTTCGTGGCGCGCCTCGGTGGCGGCGAGCTCGGCCTTCGCCTGCTGGAGTTGATTGCGCAGCGCGCTCAGAGCCGAATCGACCTCGGCCTTGTCGTATCCGCGGAAGGAGGCGGTGAAGCCGGACTGCTCGCGAGGGTTCTCGCGCGGTGTCTCTTCGATCAGCTTGTCGAAGAAGTCGGGAGTCCGGTCGTTGTCGGGGGATTCGCTCATTGGTCGGCCTTTCCGGCGCAGGTCACAGAGGGACTGAGGGCTGTGATGAGAAATGGTGCCGTCGCGGGGCCGACAGTGGTGAGGCCGGTGCGTCATCAGCAATACCTCAGCCTAGTTGCGGCGCCTGTGAGATGCACCCGATGTTCCGGTACGCGACGGGCTGTCGATCTATCCCTGTGTCCAGGTGCCGGTCGCCTCGTCGCGCCGGTGGTGGACGGGCCGTCCGGGGGAGACCGCGATGCCCCTGTCGGCGGCAGCCGTGGAGACGCCCGAGCGCAGGTCTGCCCAGAACTCCGAGGTGTTCGGCACGCCCAGATACTCGCGGATGCTCTCGACCTCCATCCGAACTCCGTCCTCATGGTCGACGAGTCGCACGAGAGCGTCATCCGGCTCGACGAAGCGGATGCCGTAGCCGCCGCCCTCGAACCGGGTGAACTTGCGTGGCTGCTGCAGCACGACGCCGTCGACGATCTCGCGCGCGGTCGTCTCTGACGTGTGCAGCACCAGCGTCGTGCCCAGTTCGTCGAGGATCCCCGTGAGGCGGGTCGTCGCGTATCGCTGCCCTGCTCTCCCGCCGGCCGCATCCGTCGAGCGGCGCACCCAGCGGGGGAGGAAGATCGCCAGCACGAGGATCGCGCCGATCACTGCGATGTAGATGAGCGGGTTGTCCACGGATCCAACCTACGGGGAGGAGCGGGATGCCGCGGTGCTCAGCCCCGCGGGAACATTCAACCCAGCAGGAACATGATGAGGATCAGCACAGGCAGGCAGCCGAGCGTGGTCAGGAACACGGTGTCACGCGAGATGGTCTCGCCGATGTCGTAGCGCTGCGAGTAGTTGAAGACGTTCTGGGCGGTCGGAAGCGCCGCGAGGATGACGACGATCAGCACCTCGGCCGACGACAGCCCGAAGACGAATTCCGCCACGACCCAGGCGATCAGCGGCATCGCGATGAGCTTGAGCGATGTGGCGACGATGATGTCCCGGCGGTGTCCTGAGGCTCCGAGGACGCGCTGGCCGTGCAGTGAGATGCCGTAGCTGATCAGCAGCACCGGCACGGCAGCATCGGCGATCAGCTGCGCGGGCTCCATGACGATGGGCGGAACTGTGATGCCCAGCACCGAGACGAGGGTTCCGAGGAGCGAGGCGATGATGATCGGGTTGGTCGCCGTGCGAACGAAGGTGTTGCGCAGCGAGACGCGGTCGCTCGTGACGGCGTCGAGGATCGTCAGCGAGACCGGCGTGAAGATCAGCAGCTGCAGGAGCACCACCGGCGCGGGGTAGGCGGCGCTGCCGAGCAGGTAGAGAGACAGCGGGATGCCGATGTTGTTCGAGTTGACCTGCCCCGCCGACAGGGCGCCGATCAGCGTCTCTCCGACGGGACGCCTCCACCAGAGTCGCGCCACCAGCGTGTAGATCGCGATGATCGTGACGGCCGCTATCGCCGAGACGGGGAGCAGCGAGGAGAAGAGCATCTTCGCATCGGCATGGGAGAGCACGGTGAAGAGCAGGAATGGCGACAGCACGAAGAAGATCAGGCGGCCGAGCACATGCCGGGCGTGCGGGCCGAGCAGATCGATCCGCCCGAGCAGGTACCCGAGGGCGATCGCCACCCCCACGACCGCGAATCCGGTGAACGTCTCGAGCATGGTTCGAGCGTATCCAGCCCGGAGCCGGTGGTCGTCACCGGTCGATCGCGTGCGGGATGTCGGCTTAGCAGTTCGAGAGCCTCCACGTCAATGGTCGGGCCCCGATCAGCGTCAGGACACGCCTCGCCAATACGCTGGCAACACGACGAGCCGCATTCTGCCGCTCGACCGTCGGTCGAACCAGACGGTGCCCTCGAGTCTCTCGGTCTTGAGCGCCCACATGGGGGTGGGTGCGCATGCGGACCTTCTCATCGACTGCTCCGGTCCCCCCGTTCGGGCGCGGGGGACCGGAACCAACTTCTCGGAGTCGATCCGCTACTTCAGTCGGAGCATCCTCTGCACGGCCTTGACGCCGGCGTTCGCGCTGCGGGCGCGCATCGCGGACTCGAGCTCCTCGAGGGAATCCCTCGTGTTCACTCGCGGCGCGCCGAGGTACAGATCGCGGAACACGAGGTACCAGAAGTCGCTCAGCATCAGTCGATAGAGATCGTTCAGCGCACGGTCGGTCAGGAATTCGAACAACTCGACATGGGCCTCGATCCATCGTTCGCCGGATTCGACCGACTCGATGGCGTCGCCGATCAGCTCGCACGCGATGGCGAGGTCTGCTTCGGAGAGTGCGAGCGCGGCCTCGCGGATGATCTCCCCGCCCTGGGACGCGGCGAATTCGCGGGTGATGCGCGAGCGCTCGTCGGTGATGTCGGTGACCATCGAATAGCGATTCGCATGGACTTCCATCAGCCCCGCTCGCGCGAGTCGCTGCACGGCCTCTCGGACCGGAGTGCGGGTGACGCCGAGGTCGTCGGCGATCGCCTTGTCGCTCAGTTTCGCGCCGGGCGCATAGGTTCCGTCGGCGATCGACGTCGCCAGACGACGGAAGAGCTCTTCGGCTCCCAGGTTCCGCTGGGCCCCGGGCACAACGGGCAGATCAGGTCCCATATCGATATATTACTTCGCATACGTCGGGTGGGATATCGACGGCGAGCGGTGACGTGCGTGTCTATTCTGCTGCAGCCGCACTCGTGAGCTGCATCGACGAAGTCGCCGCCCTCAGGTCGACGAGGACCCGCGGCTGACGTGCCGGTTGTGAAGGGTCAGTGCGACGAGCGCCGCGACGGGACCGGCCAGAACCACCATGATCGTCCAGTGCCACCCCGCGGTGCTCACGAGCGCACCACCGAGCACGATGAGACCGGCGCCGACGGCCCGCAGCGCGATCGACCTGCCCGGGGTGATCTGGGCACCGCGGCCCAAGGGCACTCGCGTCGTCGCGTTCGCGCACAGAGTCATCCCGAGGGCGATGTGGAAGATCACGATCCCGGCGACGGCGGCACTGATTCCGAAGACGAACATGTCATCGACCGTATCAAGTGCGCTGGGCGAGCCGGCTCGAGTCGTGGTGACTCCGCGCGGCTTGTGCGTGCCTGGCGCGAGAGTGAGCCGTGTCGCAGGGGCGCTCCGGGCAAAGCAAAACCCCCGCCATGTAGAAGCTAGGCGAGGGTTTCTGGGACCGTTGTAACGACGGTCCTTGTGGCTCCGACGGGCGTCGATCCCGTGACCTCACGATTTTCAGTGAGCAGTTGCCAGGGTTTACCGCGGGGTGCCGATGGCTACCAAACAACGTGGTCAGATGTGTTTTCAGTTGCTCGCGGCTACTTGCCGATATCCGGGAATTCGCGGAATAGATGCGGGTTGTTGGCTAGTCAGAATCGCATCGAATGAAAGCAGTGGAGTGCGCTTCGTGGTGCTCAGTAGGCAGAGAGACGGTGCGGTCCCGAGGCGCGCAACCTAGTCAGCGCGTTCCTTCCGAGAGCTCTGGCGGTGCGATGTTCGGAGTAGTGTCGGATGTCTGCCACGATTGCCTCATGTCGCCGAGTAACTCACAGAGCGGTGAGCCGATGGGGGCTTTCCTCCACGCAGTCGGTCCGCTGCTTTCGAAGCTGAAGCGCTTCCAGGTTTTCACACTCACTACTTTCGTGGGTGCCGTTGTTGCGGTTTTTGGTCCGCTCATCTGGGCAGATCCGGGCTGGCACTGGGTGCGTGTGCTCGCTGGTGTTGCGGCTGCTGTCGCGATCCTTGGCGACAAGTTTGCCGATCGGTACGACCAGAAGGTTTCGACTCTGAAGTTTCTAGAGAGCGAGCGGTCTGCAGAGAAGGCTATTGACGACCTGAACGTCGTGCTTAGCGAAGCAATCGAGGTGGCCTTCCTCACGGGGCGTGCCCGCGATGAGCAAGCGAAGGCGCTTCGACGCACAGTCGCTCGCCAGGCCGCGAGCGCGGTGGGCGATGGTAGTAGAGCTACCTATTACACGATGCGACGAGAAGGCGGCGGACAACGTATTTTGGACAGCGCCGTGCACGGAACGGAGCATGGTCGCTACGACAGGCCAGATCGCCCCTTCGTGGAGCGAGAAGACCCGCAGAACACCATCTGGACGCTACTCGATCGCGCTGACGAGGAACCGGAAGTGTGCAACGCTCCGGACGAGGTCTACGGGGTCGACTGGAAGAAGAAAAAATACGACACGTTCTACACCGTGCCGGTCAAGGCAAAGTCGGTTCAGCTCGGGTTGTTGAGCGTTAACAACGCCTCCGCGGGCGCCATCGGCGGTCCCCAGAGAGCTGCTGTGCTGGCCATGGCTAGAACTATGGCGCTGGTGATTACGGTGATCAAGGGTCCGACGTCCATGAACTCTCAGCAAGCCCGTCATGGAAATGTCTCAAGTTAGCGCTACGGTGTGGGTACATCGAGCAAGGAGGTCATGATGAGTGGGAATCGGACCGACGAAGCCGCTCGCAATCGCGTTGACGCTCAGGTTCAGCGCAACGCCGAGCGTCTATCGCAGCGGTACTCAGTCCGAACCGAGCCATCCCGTCGGAGTCTCGAAGTTCGCGAGCGATACGTTCAGGAGCGTGCCCTCCGCCGGACCGCGTAACGATTACATGCGGGGGCCGCCGAGCGCCGTGGGCGTAGTCAGTTTTCGATTAGCGTCGAAGGCAATGGGTTCAAATCCCACCGTCACCGCCATGGAAACCCCCGAGAAATCGGGGGTTTTTCCGTGTCTAGGGGTGGGTCGTGGTGCATTTGTGGTGCAGATCTCCCTGGTTCGGCGAGCATCACTCAGTCATCCCCGGCGACCGCTGATTCTGCCTCGGCGGAACCGGTGACGCTGCCGGTCAACGGGGCGAATGCTGTCCGAGATGGCGATTGAGCACCTTCGCGCTCGTCTCGAAGCTCCTGATCGGCGACCCTTCGATCCAATTGCGGTGCGTCTCGAGGATCACAGCCCGTGTTCCCGCACGTTTCGCCTGCTCGATGAACGCGGGGATGTCCATGTTCCCGAGGCCGAGCTCGACGGCATCCGCCTTGTCGATCGGGGTCAGCGATGATCCTCGCCGGCGGGTGCCGCGGTCGGTGATGTGGCACAGCACGACCCGCTCGCCGAGTTCGCGCATGAGTGCAAGGGCGTCTACCCCTGCCGCAGTCGGCCAATAGCAGTCGAATTCGAAGTTGACGGCGGCCGGATCGGCCTCGGCGATGAGGACGGAGAATGCCGTGCGGTCCGATGGCAGGCGACGGAACTCGACATTGTGATTGTGGTAGAGCAGGGAGACGCCGCCCGCGGCGAGTACTCGCCCCGCGGCGTTGAGGCGCAGGGCGAGATCTCGCACCTGTGCCTCGTCGGTGTAATCGAACCGATGCATCCCGGTGATGACGACGTGAGATGTGTCGAGGCTCGACGCGCGTGAGATCACGGCATCCGGCTCGCGCTCGACAGTGCCGAGGTCTTCGTGGAGGCCGACGACCTTCAGCGACGTGCTGCGAATGAGCTCGGGCCAATCGAGCCGTCCGCCGCGGCCGACCGGCATCCCGGATGCTCTCGTGAGCGCCCGAACGAACAGAGGTGTCTGGCGGGTCATGAAGCCGTTCAGCTCGATGCCCTCGAAGCCGGCACGTTCGAGCATCGCCAGCGTCTCGCGTGCCTGCCGCTCGGTCGACAGCACGGTGCCGAGTTGGATCTGCTGGATCGCCTTGAGTGGGCGCTCGCTCACGCGCCGCCCGCCGACGACGCGGCCGGCGGCTGTGCGGCGATGAGCTTCATGAAGGTCGCCAGCAGCCCGAGGGCATCTCGTGACGGGTCGAGTAGCGACTGAATACGGAGACCGTCGACCATAGCGAGGACGAGGGTGATCTTCTCGTCCGCTGTCAGCAGCTCGTCCTCCTTGGTGGGGAGGGGGCCGTCGGTGAAGCGAGACCGCATGCGCTCGCGTCGTCCGAGAAAGAACTCGTGGGCCGGGTGCTCGGGATTCGTAGCCGCTACGGTGAGCGCCATCCAGTTGCGCTGGAAGTCGGGGTGCGCGAATTCGTCGGCGAGCACGGCGCTCAGGATCTGCTCGCCGGGCACGTGCGCCGTCATGATTTGAGCGGCCAGGTCTTCCTCGTGCTCTTCGCGCTGGGCGAGGGCTGCGGGCAGCAGCTCCTCCTTGCCGGAGAAATGGCGCAGCAGTGCCGCGTGGGTGAGGCCGGCGCGACTGGCGATGTCACGCAGTGACGCCCGTTCGTAGCCGTGTTCGGCGAAGCTCGCGAGCGCGGCCTCGACGATCTCGGCGCGTCTCGCCGGGGTGGAAGCACTCGGTCCTCGTCGGCGCGGGGAGGGCTCGGCTGTCAGCGGCGACGTCATGTCCCCACCCTCTCACTTTTGCCTTCTGTTACCAAAGTGGTTACTATCGCTCAAGATCGACAATCGGTTGCCAAAACGGATTTCGACCGCATCTCGCGAGGGACGCCCAGTGGAGGGCGCCGCGGATCACTGAACGATGAAGGAGTCCAGGTGACCAAGAGTGAATTCGACCGCAGCGACACGATCGACTCGATCGCTGCGGCACAGCCGGTAGGCGGGAACACCCCTGACGGCACTCCGCTGGAGGGAACCCCCGTCGGCTCCGAGCCGACCGCCAAGGTCAGTGGCGGATACATCTTCTGGCTGATGCTGGCCAACTTCGGTGCATCCATCGCGATGATGGTGCCGCTCGCGTACGGCCTCGCGCTGCGCATCACCGAGCTCGCTCCCGGGCATGAAGAGGTGCTCGGTTACGTCACCGGCACCGCGCAGCTCATCTTCCTCGTGCTCAGCCCCATGATCGGCATCTGGAGCGACCGCACCCGGTCGCGCTTCGGTCGACGCACGCCGTTCCTGTTCCTCGGTGCTGCGCTCGGCATCGTCGGCGCGGTCATCATCGGCTTCGCCCCCAACCTGCTGCTCGTCGGTGCCGGCTGGGTCGTCGCCATGACCGGCTGGTCGACCGCCGGCGCGGCGATCCAGACTCTGCAGGCCGACAAGCTGCCCGAGGAGCAGCGCGGCAAGGTCTCGGCCTTGACCGGTCTGATGACGCAGGTCGCGCCGGTGCTCGGCATCGGAATCGCCTACGCCGTGTCGTACAGCACCTTCCTGGTGTTCTTCGTTCCCGCCGTGATCGGCGTGGTCCTGCTCGTCCTGCTCCCGACCTTCAAGAAGGAGGGCAGCTCGAAGGACCTGGTCGTCGACTCGAGCGTCACGCTCAAGAAGGTCATCGCGGGCTACGGCTTCAACGCTCGCAAGTATCCGGACTTCGCCTGGAACTGGGTCGGCCGCATGGTGTTCTTCATCGGCCTGTACTTCAACACGACCTTCGGCACGTTCTTCTATGCCCAGCGTCTCGACTTGCCGGTGCGCGAGGTCGCGGGCGTCGTCGCCACCGTCGGCATGCTCGGAGTCGTCGCCGCGGCCGGCGGTGCGCTGCTCGGAGGCTTCCTCTCGGACAAGCTCAAGCGACGTCGCCTCTTCGTGCTGATCGCGGCGTTCATCTTCATCGGCGGCGCGCTCGCCGAGGCCTTCGCATGGTCGCTGCCGCAGCTGATCATCGGCGCCGTGCTCATGCAGCTCGCGATCGCGGTGTTCGCCACCGTCGACCAGGCCATCGTCTACGCGATCATCCCCGATCGGGCGGAGTCCGGCCGCTACATGGCCGTCGTCGCTTTTGCCCAGAAGATCCCCAGTGCGATCGCCCCGCTGATCGCTCCGCTGATCATCACGATCGGCGCCGTGGGAGCGGAGAAGAACTACACGCTGCTGTACCTCATCGGTGCGGTGTTCGCCCTCATCGGCGGTCTGATCATCATGTTCAAGGTCAAGGGAGTGCGTTGAGATGACGCTCGCATCGAACCCGGCATCCGTGCCCACTGCGCCGTACGACCTGCGAATCGACAGCGGGGGCGACGAGTTCACCGTCTCGGAGGCAACGCCCCGGCTGTCGTTCACCGTTCCGATCGGGGCGGGCGCGGAGACCGGGTTCGAGCTCGAGGCGGTCGTCGACGGCGAACGTCAGGCCCCGGTGTCCCTCGAGTCCGGCGCACACCTCTTCATCGCGTGGCCGTGGCGCCCCTTGTCCAGCGGTCAGCGGGCGCGATGGCGGGTGCGCGCTGTGGGCGGCGACACGCTCTCGGAATGGTCGGACTGGGCATCCTTCGAGTGCGGACTGCTCGACGCGGACTGGACCGCCGAGTGGATCAGCCCGGTCGAGCTCGACGACCCCGGATACGGCGCGCGGGGTGCACACACGCTCGCTCACACGTTCGACGCCAGTGGCATCGTCTCGGCGCGGCTGTACTCGACTGCACTCGGCGTCTACGACGCTCGCATCAACGGCGAGCGGGTCGGCACGGCCGAGCTGTCGCCGGGGTCGACGTCCTACGACCGCACCCTCTACGCCCAGGCTGCCGACGTGACACGCATGCTGAGCGATGGCGCGAACGCGCTCGAGGTCGAGCTCTCCGACGGCTGGTACCGCGGGCAGGTCGGGGCGTTCCGTCTGCCGGCCGGGTGGGGCACCACTCTCGCAGCGCGAGCTGAACTGCACCTCGAGCTCTCCGACGGCTCGCGACCGGTGATCCGCACCGACGGAGACTGGACCAGCGCTCGGTCCAGAGTGATTCGCGCCGACCTGATGGACGGGCAGACGACCGACTTCCGTGCGGATGCCGGGTCTGCGGAAGCCGTGATCGTCGGCGCGGTCGAAGGTCCGCCGATCTCCTGGTCGCCGGCTCCGCCCATCCGGGTGGTCGAGACGCGCGACGCGGTGAACGCGAACCGCCTCGCGGACGACACCTGGGTGCTCGACTTCGGTCAGAACGCCTCCGGCTGGCTGCGGCTGGCGGATCTGGGTTCTGCGGGCATCCGCACCGTCGTCGACTACGGCGAGTACGTGGGGCCGGATGGCGATCTCGACACTTCTCATCTCGATTCCACCAAACCGGGGGAGCCCGACGTCGTCTTCGTGCAGCACGACGAAGTGGTCTCCGCGGGAGGCGGAGAGATCTTCGAGCCGCGTCATACGGTTCACGGTTTCCAGTTCGCCAGGATCACGCGCCACGGCGCTTCGTTCGACCCGGCGTCCGCGCAGATGCAGGTCGTGCAGACGGATCTGCGTCGCACCGCATCGTTCGAGTCGAGTGATCCCGACCTCAACCGGCTGCACGACATCGCCGACTGGAGCTTCCGCGGCAATGCGGTGGATGTGCCGACCGACTGCCCGACCCGTGAGCGTCTGGCGTGGACGGGCGACTATCAGGTGTTCGCGCCGACCGCAGCGCGCCTGTACGACGTGCTCGGGTTCACTCGCAAGTGGCTGCAGTCGGTGCGTGACGATCAGCTCGACGACGGTCGTATCGCGAACTTCTCGCCCGACGGCCGTCGCATCAAACACAAGCTCGACGACCAGTTCGCCATGATGACGGGTTCCTCCGGGTGGGGTGATGCGATCACCTTCGTCCCCTGGGAGATGTACTCCGCGTACGGCGACGTTCGCGTTCTCGAAGAGAACTGGGACGCGATGGTGCGGTGGGTGGAGTGGGAGCTCGGGGCCGCGCGCGCGAATCGGCATCATTCTCGCGTCGAGCGTTCGGCTGAGCCGCTGCCGCACGAGGAGTATCTGTGGGACGGCACGTTTCACTGGGGGGAGTGGACCGAGCCCGTCGCCAAGGCGGAGGACGGGTCTCGACTCGACCCGATCAAGACGAACCCGATGGCCTGGTTCATGGCCGACAAGGGAGAGGTGGGCACCGCCTACCTGTATCGCTCGACTCGGATCCTCGCGGATGCCGCGGCCGTGCTCGGCCGAACGGAGGAATCGGCGAAGTATGCCGCGATCGCCGAGCGCGTGCTCGATGCGTGGCGCTCCGAGTTCGTCACGGACGACGGGCGTACGGTGCAGGACACTCAGGCCGCATATGTGCGGGCACTCTCGTTCGGTCTCATGCCCGAGTCGCTTCGTGCGGCCGCCGCGCAGCGCCTCGTCGAACTCATCCGCGACGCCGGCACCCATCTCGGCACCGGATTCCTCTCGACGGGAGACCTGCTGCCGGTGCTCGCCGACAGCGGGCATGCGGATGTCGCCTATGACCTGCTCTTCCAGCGGAGCGCACCCTCATGGATGTACATGATCGACAGGGGTGCGACGACGGTCTGGGAGGACTGGGAAGGCATCGACGGCGAAGGTGTCGCCCATGAGTCACTGAACCACTACAGCAAGGGCGCGGTCATCCGCTTCCTGCATACCCATACCCTCGGGCTCCGACAGGATCCGGCGTCGATCGCCTGGGAGTCGTTCACGATCGCTCCGCTTCCCGGTGGAGGGGTCAGCTGGGCGAAGGGGCACCTCGACTCCCCGCAGGGGCGGATCCGTGTGGAGTGGCGGATCGACGGGGACGCGCTGGTGGTCGAGGCCGACATCCCGGCAGGGAGCCGCGCGACCGTGGTCTTCCCCGACGGGACGACGCGGGTCGCCGAGTCCGGTGCGTTCACGGGCTCGGGCGGTCTCGCCGCGGCTCGCTGAGGGCGCTGATCAGTCGTCGTGTGTCGCCGCGGCCTGCAGCTGTCGATTGATCGCGCGCAGGCCGACGGCGAGCGATTCCAGTTCGTCGATCGTCAGTCCGTCGAGGATGTCCGCTCCCATCTCCGGTCGGGCCGCCATGATCTTCCCGATGACGTCTCGCCCGAGAGATGTTGGCACCAGGCGCCGCACGCGCTGGTCGACGGCATCCGTGAGTCGCTCGACGAGCCCCTGGTCGACGAGCCGCTCGACGAGCTTCGACATCGTGGCGAGAGACACCTCGAACGACGATGCGAGGCCACTGATCGTGCTGTGGTCGGACACGACGATGGACGTGAGCACCTTGAGCTGCTGGATCGTCAGCTGCGTGCTCAGCAGGGAGCCGATCATGCGGGGGAGCGAGCGCACCGAGACCGCCAGCGTGAGGGCATCGATGTTCTCCAGTGCCTCCGCACGTCTCCGGTCATCGCTCACCTCAGTACCGTAACGCGCTCCGGGGCGATTCCCAGGGATATTTAGTTAGCTTCAAGCTAACCTTCTGGGAAGGAACCGATCCGGGGTCGTGTCGGGTTCAGGTTCACGCCGTCCCCAGTTCGCGTCGACCTGCGCCCGAGCCCCGGCGACAGGAGGACGGAACCATGACCGACCAGGCACAGGCCACCCAGGAGCAGGTTGCGCGGCTGCGGGCACTGCGGGAGAAGTACGCGCAGGAGCGCGATCGGCGCATCCGCCCCGACGGGGCGACCCAGTACCGGTCGACTCTCGGCGAGTACGGCTACTACGCCAAGGACCCGTACACGCCTCGGGTCGACCGGGAGCCGCTGCGTGACCGCGTCGAAGCGCTCGTGATCGGCGCGGGCTTCGGTGGGCTGCTCACCGGTGCGGGGCTGCGAGACGCCGGCATCGACTCCGTTCGCCTCATGGACGAGGCGGGTGACGTCGGTGGAACCTGGTACTGGAACCGATACCCCGGCATCCACTGCGACATCGAATCGTACGTCTACATGCCGCTCCTCGAAGAGACCGGATATGTCCCGAGCAGGCGCTATGCGCCGGGCGAGGAGATCCGTCAGCACGCCGTGCGCATCGCGGAGCACTACGACCTCTACCGCGATTTCGTCGGGCACACCCGGGCGACCGGGCTCACGTGGGACGAAGCGGCGGCGGAGTGGGTCGTCGAGACCGACCGCGGCGACGTGTTCCGCGCGCGGTACGTGATCACCTCCTCCGGCACCTTGACGCAGCCGAAGCTCCCCGGCATCCCCGGCATCGAGCGCTTCACCGGGCACACCTTCCACACCAGCCGGTGGGACTACGCGTACACCGGCGGATCCGCCGAGGGGGACCTGACGAAGCTCGCCGACAAGCGCGTCGCGGTCGTCGGCACCGGTGCGACCGGGCTGCAGGTGATCCCGCACCTCGCCGAGCACGCGAGTGAGCTGCTGGTCTTCCAGCGCACGCCCTCGACGGTCGACGTGCGCGACAACCGTCCGACGGATCCCGCATGGGCGGCGACGCTCTCTCCTGGCTGGCAGCGCGAGCGGATGGACAACTTCCTCGAGGTGCTGGCCGGCGAGCCCGTCGAATCGCTCGTGCAGGACGGGTGGACCTCGACGCACCGGCTACAGCGGAGCATCCTCTCCGGCAGTGTCGACGGCTCTGTATCGGAGCAGGACCGCGTGCTGCAGGAAGAGCTCGATGACGCGGCGAAGATGGATGGCCTGCGCGCCCGGGTCGATGAGATCGTCGACGACTCGGCCACCGCAGACGCCCTCAAGCCCTGGTACCGATACATGTGCAAGCGGCCGGGGTTCAGCGATCTCTACCTGCAGGCGTTCAACCGCCCGAACGTGACCCTCGTCGACACGGCCGACACGCACGGCATCACCGCGCTCACCGAGACGTCGATCGTGGTGGGTGAGGCGGAGTACGAGGTGGACTGCATCATCTTCGCCACCGGGTTCGATGTCGGAGTGTCGGGCGTGGTGTCGGGAACCCTGCCCGTGTCCGGGCGGGGAGGTCGAGCCCTTCTCGAGGCCTGGGGGATGGGCCCGCGCACGCTGCACGGATTCACCACCCACGGGTTCCCGAACCTGTTCCAGCTCGGCCCGATGCAGAACGCGAACTCGGTGAACTTCGTGCACATCCTGCAGGAGCAGGCGGCGCACATCACCGCGGTGATCGAGCGGGCCGAGCGGGTCGGCGCCCGCCGCATCGAACCGACCGCTGAGGCGGAGGATGCCTGGTGCCGCACGGTCGTCGAGACGTCGCGGGATGTCTCGGACTTCCAGGCCCAGTGCACGCCGGGCTACTACAACGGTGAGGGATCGCGCACGATCGGCGGACTCACGTACTCTCCGGGGCCGGTGGCCTTCCACAGACTCCTGCGCGAGTGGCGAGAGGGAGACATGGCGGAGCTGCTCGTGGTCGACGATGCGGACGAACGCGTGCGTGAGTCGGCAGAGATCGGAGTCTCGGCGTGAGGGCGGCGCTGGCGACTGCGGCAGGCGCGGTCGGGGTGGTGGCCCTGTTGGTGGGGTGTGCGCCCGCCAATCCGGATGCGGCGCAGACCGACGCTCCATCGGACGGGCCCGCTGCGGAACAGCGCTCGGAGGAGCTGCTCCAGGTGACGGAGCCGCATGAGCTCACCGGAGGGACGCTGCTCGAGGGGCCGACTTTTCACGACGACGGGTCGCTGTTCATGGTCGACGTGATGGCGCCCGCCGGGGAGGCGAAGATCCTGCGCGTCGACGTCGACGAGCGCACGGTCGATCAGGTCTTCACCGATGAGACGAGCGCGTTCACCTCGGCGCAGTTCCACCCGAGTGACGGTCGCCTGTACCTCACCGACTTCCTCGGCGGTGGTGTCATGAGCATCACGGCTGACGGAGAAGACCCGCAGGTGCACTTCTCGGGCGACGTCGACGGCATCGCGATGCTGCCCGACGACATCGCGTTCCATCCCGACGGCACGATGTTCGTGACCGACACCCGCGGCATGGACGGCCCCGGATGGGAGACCCCGGGGCGTGTGGTGAGGGTCGGCACCGACGGGCAGGCGTCGACCCTCGCGGGCGACCTTCCCTCCCCGAACGGCATCGTCTTCGACGAGGAGGATGCCGGGCTCTGGGTCGCGCAGTACAACGCGAACCGGATCGACTACTTCGCCCTCGACGAGACGTGCACCCGGGTCGTCTCGGCGTATCCCGCGATCCACGTCGACGGCGGGATCGGACGCATCGACTCGACCGCGGTCGACGCCGAGGGGAACATCTATCAGATGTTCCACGAGAAGGCCGAGATCGTTGTGTTCGCGAAGACCGGCGAGCAGATCGGCACGATCCGCGTGCCGGGCGAGGGACTCGAGTCGGCGACGAACATCGCGATTGCGCCGGGGACGACGGACGGATACCTCGTGGTCAGTGGTCCCGGCGGGGGATTCGTGCACACCTTCGAGGCCTACGGAGAGGGCATCCGCCAGTCGAACGGTGGGTGAGGGGCCGCGAGCGTCCCATCCGTCGCTGATGGGTGGGGCGCTTCGTCCCTACTGAGGTCGCTCGACGAGTCGTGCGGTTGACTCGCGCACGACGAGATCGAGAGGGAGGACGACCTTCGACGGGACGCGATTCCGCTCGGGGTCGATGAGTGTCTCCATGGCATTCGTGCCGATCTCCCGCAGCGGAGAGCGGAGTGTCGTCAGCGACGGCACGGCGAGTTCGGCGCTGAAGATGTCGTCGAACCCGATCACGCTGAACGCATCGGGCAGAGTGAGGCCGGCACCGCGGGCCGCTCGGAGCAGACCGTGAGCGACCAGGTCGTTGTAGGCCAGAACGGCGGTCACGCCGCTGGCGCGCACGCGTCGCAGCGCATCCGCCCCTGCCTCTACGGTCGGGGCCTCCACGGCGATCTCCACCAGGGAGATGTCGCGCGACATCGCCAGGTCGAGCGTGAGCTCCCAACGGGAGCGATTGATCTGCAGGCCGCTCAGACCGAGGTAGGCCACGGATCGATGTCCGAGATCGCGGAGGTGATCCATGGCAGCGGTCAGTCCCATCGCCAGGTCGGGGATCACGCTCGGCAGCGACGGCGCCGAGTGGTTGGCCGCCACGATCGGCTTCACGCGAGCCAGGTCTGCGAGGGCTGCATCGTCGAGGCGCGAGGCGACGACGAGCAGACCGTCGACGGACGACTGCAGAGCCTCGATGGTCTCCCGTTCGATCTCCGCCGATCCCTCCGTCTCCGAGATGATCAGCGTGAAGCCGCCGGCGCGGGCGACCTGCTCAGCGCCCCGGATCAGTTCGAAGTGCACCGGGTTCGTGATGTCAGGGAGCACGATCGCGAAGGTGCCCGACCGGCCGGTGGGAAGAGCTCTCGCCATCGGGTTGACGCGGTAGCCGAGCTCTGCGGCCGCCGCGCGGATCCTCTCCTCGGTTGCCGCGTTCGTGCGACCCGGCTTGTTCAGAGCGCGGGAGACCGTCGAGGGATTGAGGCCGACCCGCTGCGCGATGTCGTAGATGGTCGCTCGGCGGGCAGAGGTGCCTCCGCTGCCAGGCGCCTCGTCGGGTGTGGTCGGATCGTCCATCGACATGGTGTGCGGTTCCCCTCGCTGCGACCGGCATCCGGTTCCCCGATCGTACGCCAGCCGTCTCGTCGGGGTATGTCGGCGGGACAGCAACGCTTTTGGCAACCGATTGACAAAATTGATGGGAACCGGTCTGATAGAGGAATGCTCCAGCCGCAACGCCGCGACCGCGACCGCCTGCTTCCCGCCGACCCGGCGACGCGCTCCGTCGCACGATCCCTGTACGAGAGCGTCTCAACTGCGCCCATCGTCTCGCCGCACGGCCACGTGCCGGTGGAGTGGCTCGTCGACGATCGCCCTTTCGCCGACCCGGCATCGCTGCTGATCACGCACGACCATTACGTCACCCGGCTGCTGCATGCCTCGGGCGTGGGACTCGATGAGCTCGGCGTCGGAGGACCGTCGGCGGACCCGCGAGAGGTGTGGCGGCTGTTCGCCGAGCGCTGGCCGCTGTTCGCAGGCACGGCGTCGGGGTACTGGCTGACCGAGTCGCTCGAGAACGTGCTCGATCTGCGGATGCCGCTCACCGCCGCCACCGCGGACGATGCGTACGATCACATCGCCGCCAAGCTCCTCGAGCCGGGCATGCGCCCACGCGCCCTCTTCGACAGCTTCGGCATCGAGGTGCTCGCGACGACCGACGATCCGCTCGACGACCTTGCAGGGCACGCGGCGCTCGCCGCTGAGGGTTCGGTCGGCAGGGTCGTGCCCACGTTCCGGCCCGACCGCTACCTCGACCCGGACGCCGTGGGCTTCGCCGAGAACGTCCGACGCCTGCTCGAGACCACGGGGCAGACGGGCACCTTCGCCGGCTACCTCGCAGCGCTCGAACAGCGCAGGCGGTACTTCATCGAACACGGCGCGGTCTCGGCCGACCACGGTGTCGAGGTGCCCGACACTCTCGATCTGGATGCCGCCGAGGGGCAGGCGCTGTTCGCCCGAGTGATGGCCGGGGATGCGGATGCCGCCGATCGCCACGCGTTCCGCGCGCACATGCTGCTGCAGATGGCCCGGATGAGTGTCGACGACGGGCTGGTCATGACGGTTCACGCCGGGGTCGTCCGCAACCACAACACGGCGACCTCCGGCAGGTTCGGGCCCGACACGGGCCACGACATTCCCCGGCGCACCGACTTCGTCGGCGGTCTGCGACCGCTGCTCGAGCGGTTCGGGCTCGAGCGCGACCTGCACCTCGTGCTTTTCGCGGTCGACGAGACCGTCTACTCGCGGGAGGTCGCGCCGCTCGCGGGCTTCTATCCGAGCGTCTACATCGGGGCTCCGTGGTGGTTCCTCGACGCACCCGACGCCATGGCCCGATTCCGGTCGGCAGTGACCGAGACCGCAGGATTCTCACGGGGGTCGGGTTTCATCGACGACACTCGCGCCTTCCTGTCGATCCCGGCCCGGCACGACACCGCGCGCCGTGCGGATGCCGCATTCCTGGCCCGCCTTGTGGTCGAAGGCCGGGTGAGCGAGGAGTCGGCGTCCGCGATCATCGACGACATCGTCGGTCCGCAGCCGAAGCGGGTGTTCAAGCTGTGAGCGGGGGGACACTCGGGGTGCGTACGTCCCCGGCACCGCCCGTGCGGATCGTGCACATGGGGCTCGGCGCTTTCCACCGTTCCCATCTGGCCTGGTACACGGCCCATGCATCGGATGCCGAGCAGTGGGGGATCGCGGCGTACACCGGGCGAAGCGCCGGACTCGCAGACGACCTCTCGGCGCAGGACGGTCTGTACACGCTCGTGGTGCGCTCGCCTGCCGGGGATGAGGCCGAACGCGTCGGCAGCATCGTCCGGGCGCATCCGGGAACTGACATCCCGTCGTTCGTGAACGATCTCGCCGCTCTCGAGACAGCCATCGTCAGCCTGACGATCACCGAGGCCGCGTACGCAGATGAGCGGACGTCTCTCGATCGAACCCTTCTCGCCGGCTCGGCGGACGCCGACCTCGACGGCCTCCGTCCGCTCACCGCGATCGGTCGTCTGGTGCTCGGCCTCGAGGCGCGCCGACGCGCGGACTCCGGGGCGCTCGCGCTGGTGTCGTGCGACAACCTGCCCGAGAACGGCGGCGTTCTGCGCCAGGCGGTCCACGCGGTCGCGATCGAGGTGCCGGGACTCGTCGACTGGATCGATGCGCACGTCTCGTTCGTGTCGAGTTCGGTGGATCGGATCACCCCTCGGCTCTCGGACGAGGAGGCGGCCGAGCTCGCGGAGCGCTACGGAGATCGTGCACCGGTCGTCGCAGAGCCGTTCTCGGACTGGGTCATCGCCGGGGAGTTCCCCGGGGGCAGGCCGCAGTGGGAGACGGCCGGAGCGCGCTTCGCCGACGAGCTCGAACCGTGGGAGGCGCGCAAGCTCTGGCTGCTGAACGGCGCTCACACCCTTCTCGCCTCGCTCGGTCGGCTTCGCGGACATCGCACCGTCTCCGAGGCCATCGCAGACGCGGACTGCCTGCGGTCTGTCGAGGCGTATTGGGACGAAGCCTGCCGACATCTTCCGCCGGAACTCGAGCTGCCCGAGTACCGCGCGGCGCTTCTCGAGCGGTTCCGAAACCCTCGCATCCGCCATCTCCTCGCGCAGATCGGTCTCGATGCCGATACCAAGATGCGCGTGCGCATCGCGCCGGTGGCTGAGCGTGAGCGCAGCGCGGGACGATCCGCCGACGCGTGTGCGAAGGTCGTCGCCGCATGGCTGGCGGTCGACGGACCGGGAACCGACCGCTCCTCCGTCGAATGCGCGATAGTCGATCTCAGCCCCGTGCTCGGTGTCGACGCAGCATTCGTCGAAGCGGTGCTCGCGAGCCGTCGATCGATCGGTGATCTCACGCTTCGGTAACAAGTTGGCAATCGGTTGTCATTTTGCCCAGATCCTGTTTTACTTATCCAACAAGAGGTTCCGTGGCTACTCGTCAACCGGTTGCCTCTCGGTCGTTTTCATTCAAAGGAGTCTGAAACATATGTCGAACTTCCCCCGCAGACGCCCCCGGGTGATCGCCATCGCAGCGCTGGCTTCAGCTGCGCTCTTCCTCACCGCGTGCAGCGGCGGGGGTTCTGGGGCCGAGGAGACCGCGCCCGCTGCCGCTGACGCGCCGCCGCTGTCGATCGCCGCGGTCTCGGCCCCCAACTCGCTCGACACCGCGCAGCTGGTCGACGGCCAGCAGATGTTCGTGTGGTCGTCGATCTACGACACTCTGCTCAAGCGCGACATCGAAACGGGTGACGTGGCCCCCAACGCCGCCACCAGCTGGGAGTACAACGAAGACGGCACCGAGCTCACGCTCGAACTCGAGCCCGGCATGACCTTCAGTACCGGCGATCCGGTCGACGCCGAGGCTGTTGCTGCGACAATGCTGCGCACGAAGCAGACCGCGGGGATCGTCCAGCCCAAGTTCGCGCTGGTCGAGGATGTCACAGCGGTCGACGACCTTACGGTCAAGGTCTCGTTCTCGGCGTTCGACCCGCAGTTCCTCTACAACCTCAGCCTGGCGGCGGGTGCCATCGGCGACCCGGCCTCGCTCGACTCGGCGGAGAGCGCGACTAATCCGGTCGGATCCGGACCGTACACACTTGACGTCGCAGGTTCTGTGCCGGGAACGTCATACCTGCTGAAAAAGCGCGAGGACTACTGGAACGCCGACGCGTATCCGTTCCCGACGTTCACGGTGCGCGTGCTGCAGGACCCCACCGCATCGTTCAACGCTCTACAGGCGGGGGAGATCAACGCTGCGACCGTCCAGACGCAACTCAAGAGCCAGCTTGACCCCTCGTCGTTCGAGATCAGCGAGATCACGGCGCAGTCCATCGCTTTCATCGACATCCTCGACCGCGGTGGAGAGGCCTTCCCCGCGCTGGGTGACCAGCGGGTTCGGCAGGCGATCAACTACGCGATCGATCGCGAGAGCATTCTGAAGAGCATCTTCTCGGGCATCGGCCAGACCACGCAGCAGTCGTTCAGCCCCAACGGCGCCGTCTGGGATGAGGCTATCAACGAGACCTACGAGTACGACCCCGAGCGTGGGCGCGAGCTGGTCGAGGAGGCCGGGTTCGCAGGAGAGTCGTTCAAGATCCCGAGCACCTTCCTCACCACGTCTGTCGAGCCGACGCTCTCGCAGGCTTTCGAGGACATCGGCTTGAAGCTCGAATGGGTCGCTGTGCCGCCGCAACAGGCGCAGTCGGCGCTGCAGTCGGGGGAGTTTGGACTCACTTTCCAGATCACCGGCTGGAACTCGGACCCGGCGGATGCGTTCTATCACTTCAACCCCAACGGCTTCGGCAACCCGATGAACTACACGAACCCGACGTTGGCCGGCTTCTTCGACGAGATCGACTCGACGGTCGATCAGGAAGCCGTGCTTCCCACGTACCGCGAGCTGAACGAGTACGTGGTCGACCAGGCGTACGAGGCGCCGATCGTGTTCCTCAACACGACCTGGGCGACCACAGACGGCATCACGTTGAGCGGCACCAGGGCTAACCCCGCCACGGTGCAGATGTTCTCCTTCGAAGGTTGATTTCATGGGATGGGGCGGGAGACCGCCCCATCCCCGACTAGGGACACCATGATCTTCTACATCGCGAAGCGGCTGGGCACGGGCATCGTGCTCGCTCTGCTCGTCACCCTCATCACCTTCCTTCTCCTCGCCTCGTCGTTCGAGGACGTCGCGAGGACGATTCTCGGCCCGTCGGCGACCCCCGAGACGGTGACCGGGATCATGCAGGCCAAGGGCTGGGACCGGCCCGTCCTCGTGCAGTACTTCGACTGGCTCGTGCATCTGCTCCAGGGCGACCTGGGCGTCTCGGTGTACACCTCTCTTCCGGTGGCCGACTCGGTCGTCCAGCGGCTCGGGGTCACTCTCTCGATCATCGTTCCGGCACTCATCCTCACCGCGGTCATCGCCACCGCTCTCGGTGTGTGGGCAGCCTCGCGTGGCGGAGTCGCCGACCGCATCGCGCAGGGCGTCTCGCTCGTCGGCTACCTCGTGCCGGGACTGCTGCTCGCGATCGGCCTGGTCGTGATCTGCGCGGTCCAACTCAAGTGGCTGCCCGCGACCGGCTTCACTCCGTTCTCAGAAGATCCGGCAGCGTGGGTGCGCAGCATCACGATCCCCGTCATCGTGCTGATGATCGGCGGCATCGCCAACATGGCGGCACAGGTGCGCGGGCGAATGATCGACGAACTCCGTCGTGATTACGTGCGTACCCTGCGCACCCGCGGCATCCCGCCTCGACAGATCGTGTTGCAGCACGCCCTGCGCAATGCCGCGAGCCCGGCGCTCACGGTCATGTCGCTCGAGTTCATCCAGATGTTCGGTGCCGCACTGATCATCGAGAACGTGTTCGCTTTGCCCGGCTACGGCAGCTTCGCGTTCAATGCGTCGCTCCAGGGCGACATCCCGGTGATCCTCGGCATCGCCGCCTTCGGCGTGCTGCTGGTCGTCGTGGTCAACCTCCTCACCGATCTGGCCAACGGCTGGCTCAACCCGAAAGCGAGGGTGCGATGACGCTTCCCAACGACCCGACCATCGGGCCCGACCCGTCACTCTCGGTCACGACCAGCACGTCCGAGGCCGCCGAGGCGACGACCGGAGCCGTGAGCCGTCCTACCACCGAGCTGCTGCAGGCCGTGAGGGCCGGGGCTCGGTCGGCGCGCACACCGGTGTGGAAGAAGCTAGTGACCGACCCGCAGGCGATGATCACGATCTCGCTGTTGATCATCGTCTTCGGCCTCGGCGCCTTCGCCTCGTTCATCGCCCCCCACGGGGCGAACGACGCGAACCTGCAGATGGTAAACGCGCCGGTCGGCACGCCTGGCTACATCCTCGGAGCGGACGAGTCCGGCCGTGACATCTTCAGTCGGCTGCTGTTCTCGACGCAGACCGCAGCGATCTCGGGGCTCATCGGAGCCGGCGTCGCATTGGTCGTGGGCGTCATCGCGGGCCTCGTCGGAGGGTACTTCGGCAGGGTGACGCAGGCGACCACCGAGTGGATCTTCAGCCTCATCATGACCTTCCCGGGTCTACTGCTCCTGATCATCCTGATGCCCGTCACTGGCGGCGACTACCGTGCGACGATGCTGATCTTCGGTGTCCTCCTCTCGCCCGGCATCTACCGCATCGTGCGCAACCTCGTGCTGGGCGTGAAGAACGAGCTGTACGTCGACGCGGCACGCGTGGCAGGACTCGGCAACCTGCGCATCCTCGGGCGTCACATCCTGTTCGTCGTGCGCGGGCCAATCATCATCGCCACCGCGTTCCTTGTGGGGTCGGCCATCGCCGTGCAGGCGGGCCTCGCGTTCTTGGGCGTCGGGTCTCTCGAGGTCCCCAGCTTCGGAGCGATGATCTCGTCGGGATTCCGCAACCTTTACATCGCGCCTACGCAGTTCCTCTGGCCCAGCATTCTGCTCGGTGTCATCACGGCCTCGCTCGTGCTGCTCGGCAACGCCCTGCGAGACACGCTCGAGGGGTCCAAGCCCAAGCCGACGAAGGTCGACGCCGGGCAGCGGGTCGAATCGGCGCAGCGCCGGGCAGCAGAGGGCGCCGTCACGCACCTGCTCGAGATCCGCGACCTCGTGATCGCGTATCCGGACACCCGAGGTGGACTCCACGAGGTGGTCAAGGGCGTGTCTCTCGACATCGCGAAGGGCCAGGTCGTGGGGCTCGTCGGCGAGTCGGGATCCGGGAAGTCGCAGACCGCTTTCGCCACGCTCGGCGTGCTTCCCAACGAAGCGGTCATCGTCGGAGGATCGATCCTTTTCGACGGAGTCGAGCTCGTGGGGCTCACCGACGCTCAGATGCGTCCACTGCGCGGCAAGTCGATCGCGTACATCCCGCAGGAGCCGATGTCGAACCTCGACCCTTCTTTCCGCGTCGGGGACCAGTTGGTCCAGGGCGTTCGTGCGGCGCTCGACGTTTCCAAGAAGGAGGCGAAGGAGAGGGTGCTCGCACTGCTCGAACGCTGCGGGATCGCTGATCCGATCCGCACCTTCGATTCGTATCCGCACCAGATCTCCGGTGGCATGGCGCAGCGCGTGCTCATCGCCGGAGCGGTGGCCAGCCGGCCACGGCTGCTCATCGCCGATGAGCCGACGACCGCCCTCGACGTCACCGTGCAGGCCGAGATCCTCGATCTGATCCGCGACCTCCAGAGCGAGCTCGACATGGCCGTGCTCCTCGTGACGCACAACTTCGGCGTCGTCGCCGACATCTGCGATTCGATCGCCGTGATGCAGAACGGACGGATCGTCGAGCGAGGTCACGTGGACGCGATCTTCGATACGCCGCAGGATCCCTACACGAAGATGCTTCTCGGGGCGATCCTCGACGAGGAGACCGTTCGCACCGACCCCCCGGTCGCCGCACGAAGAGGAGTGGAAGAATGAGTCTTCTCGAGATCGACGACCTTCGCGTCGCCTTTCCCGGGCGCGGTCTGCGCGCCAAACCCGTCGAAGTCCTGCATGGCGTCTCTCTCGATGTCGCCGAGGGAGAGACTGTAGGGCTCGTGGGGGAGTCCGGCTCAGGCAAGACGACCATCGGTCGCGCCGTGCTGGGGCTCGTCAAGCCCTCGGGCGGGAGCATCCGTTTCGGTGGGCAGGAGATCGGCGGCATCCAGGGCCGCGCGCGTCGATCGCTCGCCCGCGATATTCAGGTGGTGTTCCAGGATCCGTACACCTCACTGAACCCGTCCCTGACGATCGGCGACATCCTGGCCGAGCCTTTGATCGTGCAGGGGGCTACGGCCAAGGACGCGCGGAGCAGAGTGCGCACTCTTCTCGACCAGGTGGGCCTGCCCGGCGACTCGGTCGATCGCATGCCGCGCGAGTTCTCGGGCGGGCAACGCCAGCGCGTGGCCATCGCCCGTGCACTGGCTCCCCGCCCGACACTGATCGTGTGCGACGAACCGGTGTCGGCGCTCGACCTCTCGACGCAGGCACGTGTCATGGATCTGTTCGTCGACATCCAGCGTGAGACGGGTGTGGCGTACCTCTTCATCTCGCACGACCTCTCGGTGATCCGGCACATCAGTCATCGGGTGGCCGTGCTCTACCGGGGGGACCTGGTCGAGACGGGCGACGCTCCGAGCATCACCTCGACGCCGACGCACCCGTACACGCAGAAGCTGCTGCTCGCGGCTCCGGTGGCAGACCCCCGCAAGCAGCAGCAGCGTCGAGCCGAGCGCGAGCGGCTGACCGCCGCTTCGTCCGCGTGACCGAGAAGAGGAACCCCTCGATGATGGATCGTTCCGGCCTGACCCATGTCGGAAGGCTGCCGATGTCGAGCATCCGGCGTCCGCTGACCTTCGACCTTGATGGGGCGTGGGACTTCCAGCTGCGCGCCGACGGACGCGACGACGACGAGCGCGACGACTGGTCTCGTGTGGACGTCCCCTCGCTCTGGACCATGGATGCTCGGCACGGGCGCCCGCATTACCTCAACGTTCCCATGCCGTTCGACGAGGTTCCGCCCTGCGTGCCAGCGCACAACCCGATGGGCGTCTACCGCCGCACGGTGCAGCTACCTGCCGCATCGCGGAAGCGGCGGATCCTTCACGTGGGTGCGGCGGAGGGTCACCTCCGCGCGCACGTGAACGGGCAGCTGGTCGGCACCAGCAGCGACTCTCACCTCGCCGCCGAGTTCGACATCACCGATGTCGTGATCGAGGGGCAGAACACGATCGAGCTGCACGTGGCGGCATGGTCCTCGGCGACCTTTCTCGAGGATCAGGACCAGTGGTGGCAGCACGGTCTCTCGCGGTCTGTCGGGATCATCGAGGTGCCGGACGTTCGGCTGACCGATGTGCAGGTCACCGCCGACTTCGATCCGGCGTCGACCGAGGGCTCGCTGCGGGTCGTGGCCGTCGCGGACTCGTTGGCGGGACTCGTCGACACCGGCCATTCCGTGACGTTCACGGTGCTCGGCTCGGCTCACGACATCGCCGTGTCCGGACGCTTCCGTCAGCCTTCGCTCCCGCGCGGGCGTGGCGACCGCTCGGTGCGCCCGCCGGCCAGGATGCCGGAGGACTTCATGGACCTCCTCTCGATCCGCGCCGCGAGCGCGCCGGTTCCGCCCGAGCTGCGGGCGATTCCGGGAGGGATGGCAGGTGCGCCCGGACCTGTCTCTCCGGCGGGTACCTCAGTGCTGTCACTCGACGGTCTCGAGGTCGATCCCTGGTCGGCCGAGACACCGGCGCTGTACGACCTCACCGTCGAACTGCGGGATGCCGACGGGCAGACGGTCGACGCGACGACCCTGCGAGTCGGGTTCCGCCGCGTCGAGGTCGTCGGTCGGGACCTGCTCGTCAACGGTCGACGCATCCTCGTCCAGGGTGTGAACAGGCACGACGTCGATCCGCGCACCGGCCGAGTGATGACGGAGGCGCGGCTGCGCGCCGAGTTGTCGCTGATGAAGTCGTTCAGCATCAACGCGGTCCGTACCGCGCACTATCCGAATGATCCTCGTCTCCTCGATCTGTGTGACGAGTTCGGCCTGTACATCGTCGCCGAGGCCGATGTCGAGGGCCATGCGTTCGCCTCGACGATCGCCGACGATCCCCGCTACCTCGGTGAGATCGTCGAGCGCGTGAAGCGCCTGGTGCTGCGGGATCGCGTGCACCCGAGCGTCATCATCTGGTCGCTCGGCAACGAGACCGGCTACGGCGCCGCGCACGACGCCGCTGCCGCCTGGGTTCGTGCCGCAGATCCGACAAGACCGGTGCAGTACGAGGGCGCGATCGCAGAGGACTGGCACGGCGGACGCGGGGCGACCGACATCGTCTGCCCGATGTACCCGTCGTTCACCGCGCTCGAGGCGTACGCCCGTGACGACCGGGCGGATCGCCCGTTGATCACCTGTGAGTACGCCTATTCGCAGGGCAACAGCACCGGCGGGTTGGCCGAGTACTGGCGCCTCTTCGAGAGCTTGCCCGGCCTGCAGGGCGGGTTCATCTGGGAGTTCACCGACCACGCGCTCGATCGCGACGGTGACGGCCGCTTCCGGTACGGCGGCGACTTCGGAGATCAGCCGAACGACGGCGTCGTCCTCCTCAACGGACTCGTGTTCTCCGACCTGCGTCCCAAGCCGGCCCTGTACGAGATGCGAGGGCTGTTCGCACCGCTGCGGGTCGTGGCGGCGGATGCCGGTCGATTGCGCATCCGCAACCGGCAGAGTTTCGCCGACCTGTCTGCGTTCTCCCTCACGGTGCGGGTCGAGACAGAGACCGGGCCCATTATCGAGACCGCGCTCACTCTGCCCGAAATCCCGGCGAGCACCGAAGCATGGGTCACGCTGCCCACCGCCGTCACGCGCGCCGCGAGTCGACCCGACGCCTTGGCGATCACCCTCATCGCTCGCCTGGCCGCGGATACCGCCTGGGCGCCAGTCGGCACCGAGATCGTCGTCACGCAGGCCGAGCTGCCGCGGCGGATGCCGTCGATGCCGGCAGTGGCAGGTCCCGCAGAGGTCGATGTCGCCGGAGATGTGGTCGCGCCTCTCCTCGCGCGACCGCCGCGCCTGTGCCTGTGGCGTGCGTTGACCGACAACGACGAGTCGTTCGCGCTGGACAACCGCTTCGCCCGCTCGGGCTTCTTCCGTCTCGACATCGCCGAGACCGAGATCCAGGAGGCAGGCGGTCGCACCGCCGTCACGACCCGATACCGCACCGCGTGGGGTGACGACGTCTTCCATCGCCGCCTGGTCGGCGTCTCCGACGCGGGCGAGCTGGTCATCTCGGAAGAGGTGACCCTGCCCCAGGGTACGAGCGACGGACTGCGAGTGGGAGTCGAGTTCGAGCTCGTCCCCGGTTTCTCACACGCATCGTGGGTGGGCCTCGGGCCGTGGGAGAACTATCCCGATCGTCGGCATTCGGCGAACCTCGGCAGATGGGAATCGTCCATCGACGACTTCGCTGTCCCGTACCTGCGCCCATCCGAGAGCGGTACGCGCGGAGGCATCAGCCATATCGAGATCGAGGGCGCTGCAGGGTCCGTGCGGATGACGACCTCTGCTCCGATGCACTTCTCGGTCGGGAGGCATACCGTCGCCGAGCTCGAAGCTGCCGACCACTGGTGGGAGCTGCCCGCGCGCGACGGAGCGATCGGCCACCTCGACATCGCGCATCGAGGGGTGGGGACGACTCTGCTCGGCCCCGACACCCGCCCCGCCCATCGACTGGCAGGGGCCACCTACAGCTGGGACTGGACGCTGGAGACAGTTCCGAGCCGATAGACCCCTCTCATCCCTCAAGACCTCCCTCTCTCGAAAGCGACTCCTGTGACCTACACCGACCCCAATCTCTCCCCGGCCGAGCGTGCAGGAGAACTGCTCTCCCGAATGACCGTCGCCGAGAAGGTCGCGCAACTGACCGGCATTCTTCCCCACGCCTTGGGCGCGCCCGACGACGTCAGTCAGGAGCGCTTCGTGGAGCACCTGGGTCAGGGCATCGGCCATCTCTGCGGCGTGGGTACTGCGGCCGGATCACCCAGCGGGATCGCCGGTCTGGCGAACAGCGTGCAGCGTTACCTGCGAGAAAGCACGCGTCTCGCCATCCCCGCCATCGTCCACAACGAGGCGCTGAACGGCGTGGTCGCCGAGGGGTTCTCTGCCTTCCCGACCGCGATCGGTCTCGCCGCGACCTGGGATCCCGACCGTGTCGAGCTCATGGCCGACCTGATCCGGCGTCAGATGCGAGCCGCGGGCATCCACCAGGCGCTCTCGCCTGTTCTGGACGTGGCTCGCGATGCACGGTGGGGGAGAGTGCACGAGACCTACGGTGAAGACGTGCTTCTCGCCTCGGCCTTCGGCGTCTCGTACGTGCGCGGACTGCAGGGCGACGACCTCCTCGACGGAGTCATCGCGACCGCCAAGCACTTCGTCGGATACTCGGCCACCGAGAGCGGTCAGAACATGGCGGCGACGCACCTCGGTCCGCGGGAGCTCTTCGACGTGCACGCGGCGCCGTTCGAAGCAGCCATCCGGCTGGCCGGACTGCAGAGCGTGATGAACAGCTACTCCGAGATCGACGGACAGCCCGTCGCGACCTCGCGTGAGGTGCTGACCGACCTTCTGCGCGGGCGGCTCGGATTCGAGGGGACCGTCGTGTCGGACTACCGCAGCCTCTTCTACGTCGTTCAGCGCCAGCGTGCCGGTGATACGGCATCGGTAGGCGCCGCGGCTCTGCGCGCCGGACTCGACGTGGAGCTGCCGGCGCCCTATGCGTACGGCGAAGAGCTGATCGCCGGCATCGAGAGTGGGGCCGTTCCGAGCGCCG
Source organism: Microbacterium sp. APC 3901 (assembly GCF_030407765.1). Taxonomy (GTDB): domain Bacteria; phylum Actinomycetota; class Actinomycetes; order Actinomycetales; family Microbacteriaceae; genus Microbacterium. Next base: position 113,741 of record NZ_JASDCU010000006.1, on the reverse strand, counting down.
ACCTGGACCTGGCGGTCCACCGCACGCTGACCCACAAGTTCGCGCTCGGCCTGTTCGAGAATCCGTTCGTGGACGACGATCCCATCGTGGTCGATTCCCTGGCGTCGTCGGGCCGTGATCTGTCGCGCATGATCACCGACGAGTCCATCACCCTGCTGAAGAACGACGGGGTGCTCCCGCTCACCGACGACGGAGGATCGATCGCCGTGCTCGGTCCGCATGCCGACTCGGTCATGTCGGGGTTTGGTAACTACTCGTATCCGCCCTTCCTCGAGACTCTCCGCGCGATCCTCTCCGGGCGATCACGGATGGCGGGTATGGAGCAGGCGCTCTCGGATCCGGATCCCGCGGCGCAGGAGCGGATGCGCGCCAGGATGGAGGCGATCTCGCGGCTGGATCCTGAGCGCATGGCTCGTGAGTCGTACGACGCGCTGAGCCTGTCGCAGGCACTGGCCGAGGCGCTGCCTCGCACCGAGATCACGACGGCACCGGGAACCGGCGTGCTCGATGCGGAATCACACGACATCCCCGCCGCTCTCGCGCTGGCGAGTGCCGCCGACGTGGTGGTGCTCGCGATCGGAGGGCGCTCCGTCGCCTTCGCCGGTCGAGCGACCGAGGGAGAGGGATCGGACTCGGCGACGATCGAGCTTCCCGCTCGCCAGGTGGAGCTCGTACGCGAGGTCGCGAAGCTCGGCAAGCCGGTCATCGCGGTCGTGTACATGGGCAAGCCCTACGCGCTCGCCGCGATCGAGCCGCTGGTCGATGCGATCGTCACCGGCTACATCCCCGGTCCCGAAGGTGGTCGTTCGCTGGCGGCGGTGATCTCAGGCAGCGCCGAGCCGTCGGGTCGACTGCCGTTCACGATCCCGCGCCACGTAGGGCAGGTTCCGCTCTACCACGCTCAGAAGCCCGGAAGTGGGCAGCGACGCCTGGCCGCCGATCAGTTCACCGAGTACGTCGACCTCGAGAACAGTCCGCTCTACCCCTTCGGCCACGGCCTTTCGTACACCGCGTTCGAGCGCTGTGACCTCAGTGCCGAGGTGGATGCTGACGGCGACGGGGGTGTTGACGGCGACGGCGCTGATGTCCTTCGCGTCGAGCTCACCGTCCGCAATGTCGGTGACCGCGCCGGGACTGACGTCGTGCAGGTCTACGTGTCTCCGCCGGCGTTCACGATCACACGGCCGGAACGGCAGCTGTCTGCCTTCGCCCGCGTGGAGCTCGCACCGGGAGAGGCGGCTCGCGTACGGTTCCGCATCGACGTGCGCCAGCTCGGATACACCTGCGAGGACGGTCGATTCGTCGTCGACCCCGGCGAGTACGGAGTCCGTGTCGGCTCCTCATCGGAAGACCTTCCGTTGACGGCGACGGTCGCCGTGGGCGGTGCGCGTCGAGAGATCGAGACTCCGCACGCCTACCTTCCCGCAGCGGATGTGAGCGTGCTCGCTCGCGCCACCGAGCAGGGTTCATGACTCAGAATCCGATCATCCCCGGCTATCACCCGGACCCCTCGATCTGCCGGGTCGGCGACGACTACTACCTCGCGAACTCGAGCTTCGAGTACTCGCCGGGCGTGCCGCTGTTCCACTCCCGTGACCTGGTCTCGTGGACGCAGATCGGCAACATCCTCGATCGCCCCGAGCACCTCGACGTGCGCACCGGACTCGCGGGCGCGAGCGGCGGGATCTACGCCCCGACGCTGAGGCATCACGACGGCCGGTTCTGGATGATCACGACGAACATCCACGAGGTCGGCCGCGGTCATATCCTGACTCATGCCGACGACCCCTCCGGACCGTGGAGCGAACCCGTCCACGTCGCCGGTCTCATCGGCATCGACCCCGACATCGCCTGGGATGACGACGGCACCTGCTTCGTGGCCTGGAGCGACGTGATGCGCGGCGGCATTTCGCAGGCCGTCATCGATCCGCTGACCGGTGACGTGCTGTCGGAGCCGCGGTCGCTGTGGGCGGGAACCGGCGGTGCGCACGCCGAAGGGCCTCACCTGATCCGCCGCGGGGAGTGGTGGTACCTGCTCGTCGCCGAGGGCGGTACCGGGCCCGGTCACATGGTGACGATCGCGCGATCCTCGAGCATCAGCGGACCCTTCGAGTCGGCGCCGACGAATCCGATCCTCACCCATCGCAGCACGAGCGCGGCCGTGCAGTCGACAGGGCACTCCGATCTCGTCGAGCTCGCCGACGGCTCTTGGGCCCTCGTGTTCCTCGCGACACGGCCGCGGGGAACCTTCCCTCGCTGGCACACCAACGGGCGCGAGACGTTCCTCGCGGGGGTGGACTGGGTCGACGGCTGGCCCGTCATCGACGAAGAGCGGTACGACATCCCGCTCGCGAAGACCTCGTTCGTCGAGGACTTCAGAGGCGAGCAACTGCATCCGCGGTGGATCTCGCCGGGAACCGCGCCGTCGTCATTCGCCCGCACGAGCACCGACGGGCTGGTGCTCGAGCGGGGGAGAGATGCGCTCGCCGCGACTGCCGAGCGGCTGCTCGCGGTGCGCGCCGAAGACGAGTTCTGGTCGGTGCGCCTGCATGCGACGGGCGACGTCGCGCTCTCGGTGCGCATGGATGACGCGCACCAGCTGCTGATCGAGCGCCTCGGCGCAGGGGTGCGCGCACGCATCGTCATCGGGCCGCTGAGCGACGTGGTCGCGCGGGCAGAGGCTCCGGCGGATGCGGTGCTCGAGATCCGAGCCACGGAGTTCGAAGCCGAGCGCGGCGCGCGGCGCGGTCCCGACCTGCTGCGCGCCGGTCTCTCTTCGGCCGAGGGCTTCGTCGAGCTCGCCACCCTCGACGGTCGGTATCTGTCGACCGAGGTCGCCGGTGGTTTCACAGGACGGGTCATCGGTGTCGAGGCGCTCGGAGAGCAGGTCGTCGTCAGCAGGTTCGAGTACGAGTCGAGTGCTGCTGCGGAGTGATCAGTCCTGCGCGTCGGGCTTCAGCTCAGGCACGAAGGTCGACATCAGCGACGTGACGCACGCATCGACGTCGATCGCCGAACGGTCGAAGAGCCACTGCGTGTGCAGCCCGTCCATCGCGCCGATCGTGATCGCTGCGAGGTGTGCCGGGGGCAGGTCCGTCGACAGGCGGCCTTCATCGCCGAGTCGGGTGAACAGGCGGGTCATGAACGAGCGGATGTTGCGGTAGCGCGTCTCGAAGTAGTCGTGGGCCGGATGAGCGGGCGCCGTGGCCTCGCCGGTGAGCACGGCGCTCAGCTCGACCAGACCGACCCGCTGGTCCCGTTCGATCAACGTCGTGGCCATGCCGCGGAGCACGTCGAGCGGATCGGCTCCGGCGCTCAAGACCTCGTTGCGTGCGAGGTAGTCGGCGCTGCGCTCGTCCTGCAGCGTGAGAACGGCCATGAGCAGGTCCTCCTTGCGGGGGAAGTGATGCAGGAGCCCGGTGTGGCTGATGCCCGCCCGACGGGCGATCTCGGCCATCGAGGCCCCGTGGAACCCGGACTCGCCGAAGATCGTGAGGCAGGCATCCAGGATGCCGCGGCGGACGGCTGCGGTCTTGGCGTACTGGGCCATCCATACCTCCGGCGATAAAAATAGTGAGGACTTACTATTTTATGTTACCGTTAGCTGGCAATCGGTTGTCACGATTGCTCCGATCGAGAGGATCCCTCAATGACGAACTTCCCCACCGGCTTCCTCTGGGGCGCCGCCACCGCCGGACACCAGATCGAAGGCAACAACGTCAACAGCGACTGGTGGGAGCGCGAGCTGACCATGCCCGGCATGGAGCCCTCCGGCGATGCCGTCGACAGCTACCACCGCTTCCGCGAGGACATCGACCTGCTCGCCGACGCCGGTCTCGACACCTACCGCTTCAGCCTGGAGTGGTCGCGCATCGAGCCGATCGAGGGTCAGTTCTCGCGCGCCTCGCTCGCGCATTATCGCCGCGTGATCGACCACTGCCTCTCGCGCGGTGTCACGCCGTTCGTCACCCTGCAGCACTTCACCACTCCGCGCTGGTTCGCGAACGACGGCGGGTGGACGTCGCCGAAGGCGAAGGACCGCTTCCTCAGCTTCGTGACCCAGGCCACCACGATCCTCGACGGTGTCGAGTGGGTGGCCACCATGAATGAGCCGAACATGCAGGCGGCCATCATGACCGCGATGCGTCGCATGGCCGCTCAGGGCGGACAGTGGACGAGCCCCACGGTCGAGGCGGATGCGGTCGAGAGCGACGCACCCGCGGAGAAGAAGGACGAGAAGAAGCAGCACGGCTCGTTCCTGCAGGACGCAGACCCCGAGATCGGCCGCGCGTTCGTCGAGATCCACCACGCCGCCCGCGAGATCGTGCGCGCCAGGACGAACGCCAAAGTCGGCTGGACCATCGCGGCAGGCGCGCTCACTGCGGCCCCCGGCGGCGAGGAGAAGCTGAAGCAGATCCGCTACGGCAAGGAAGACGTCTACTGGGAGGGGTCCCGCGGCGACGACTTCGTCGGTGTGCAGGCGTACTCCTCGCAGGAGGTCGATGCGGACGGTCTGGTTCCGCACCCGCCGCACCCCGACAACACGCTCGTGGGAACCGCGTTCCGCCCCGACTCTCTCGCCATGGCGGTGCGTCACGCGTGGGAGGTCTCCGAGGGCGTCACCGTGATCGTGACCGAGAACGGCATCGCCACGGCCGACGACACCCAGCGGATCCGGTACACGGATGAGGCGCTGCGCGGCCTCGCCGACACGATCGACGAGGGCATCGACGTGCGCGGGTACCTGCACTGGACCCTGCTCGACAACTTCGAGTGGGGCCACTGGGCTCCGACCTTCGGCCTGATCGCCGTGGATCGTGAGACGTTCGTGCGCACGCCCAAGCCGAGCCTCGGCTGGCTGGGCGAGGTCGCCCAGCGCAACGGTCTGGCCTGACAGAAGCCGCACACAGAGGCCGAGCAGATGACCGTCGACGTCGACGATCCCCAGGGCGAAGGCCCTGCGGAGGCTTCGGGGCGCGTTCCCGAGGGCAACCTCGCGCTCCCGCAGCCGCCCTCCCTGGTTCCCGCGCCCGACGATCGCGCGGGGGCCGGGCAGGCATCCGTCTCGGGGTGGTCGATCGCTCTGCTCGTCGCAGCGACCTTCGGTGCGGGCATGGCGATGATCGTGCCGATGGCCTACTCGCTGGCCGTGCGGCTCGACCAGCTGGCGCCCGGGCGCACCGAAGCGCTCGGCATCGTCCTCGCCGTCGGCTCGGCGGCCACACTCGTGCTCGCGCCGCTCACCGGCATCCTCAGCGATCGCCTGCGCAGCCGCTGGGGGCGGCGGCGTCCGTTCACCGTGATCGGTCTGCTGATCGGCGCGGCCTCTGTGCCGGTCATGGCCCTCGCCCCGAACCTCACGGTGCTCACGATCGGATGGACGCTCTCGACTGTCGGCTGGGGAACGGCGGCTGCGTCGCTCGGCAACTGGCAGGCCGATCGCCTGCCGCCCCATCAACGCGGCCGTGTCTCCGGGCTCACGGGGGTCACGATGCAGGTTGCGCCCGTCGTCGGAATCATCCTCGTCGGATTCTTCCGCGACCAGGTGCTCCTCGTGTTCGCGCTCCCTGCGGCGATCGGTGTCGTGTTGGTCGTCGCGTTCCTCGCAGTCGTGCACGACCCCGACAGCAGGGGGATGGTGATCGAGCGGCGGCTGACCATCGGCGGACTGCTGCGGAGTTACGGCTTCGATCCGCGTAGAGCCCCGGACTTCGCGTGGAACTGGCTCGGGCGCTTCATCTTCTTCTCGGGGTTGACCCTCACCACCAGCTTCACCGTGTTCTTCGTCGCCCAGAGGCTCGAGCTGCGCGTGCCTGATGTCGCCGGAGTGCTTGCGATCGTCTCGGCATCGAGCATCGTCACGGCCACCCTCGGATCACTCGGGGGCGGATGGCTGAGCGATCGGGTGGGCAGGCGCAAGCCGTTCATCCTCGCGGGAGCCGCTCTCTTCGCGGCGGGATGCAGCGTCTCGGCGTTCGCCCACGACCTGCCGACGCTCATGGTGGGCACCCTGCTGAACTCCCTCGGTATCGCCACCTTCTCGGCGGTCGCCCAGGCGCTGCTGCTCGACGTTCTTCCCGATCGCGAGACGGAGGCTGGCCGTTACATGGCCATCGCCCTGTTCGCGCAGAAGATACCCGGCGTCTTCGCGCCGGTGCTCGGCGGGGCGGTGCTGGCGATCGGCGCCGGCGCCGGTGTCGGTGCCGAGAACTTCACCGCGCTGTATCTCCTCGCTGCCGTTCTCGCCTTCGCCGGCGGTCTCGTCATCACCCTCTCGGTGCGCAGCGTCCGCTGAGCATCGCCCATTCGAAACGGAGCAATGATGTCCTTTCCCTTCCCCGATGTCTCGTCGACCCCCCTCGGCTCGCTGATCGATCTGACGGGACGCACCGCGCTCGTCACCGGAGGCGCTCAGGGCCTCGGTCGTGCCATCGCCGATCGACTCGCCGAAGCCGGTGCGAGCATCGCGATCGCCGATCTCGACGAGGGGCGCTCTCGCGTGGCGGCCGGCGAGATCGGCGAGCGCTTCTCGGTGCCGACGGTGGGGGTGCGCATGGACGTGACCGACTCCGCGTCGGTGGCTGAGGCGACCGACGCCGCGGCGGCTGAGGTCGGTGCCCCGGACATCTGGGTGAACAACGCCGGAATCTTCCCCAGCCAGTCCCTGCTCGAGATGAGCGACGAGACCTGGGAGCAGGTCTTCGCGGTCAACACCCGAGGTGTGCGCAACGGCGCGCGCGAGGCAGCCCGTCGGATGCCGCAGGGCGGCGTGATCGTCAACATCGTCTCGACCGCCGGCTTCCGCGGGACTGCGCCCGGTCTGTCGGCCTATGTGTCGTCGAAGCACGCGGTGCGGGGGCTCACGAAGCAGCTCGCTCTGGAGCTGGCGCCCCAGGGCGTCCGCGTTCTCGGTGTCGCTCCCAGCTACGTGCCGACCGAGGGGAACATGGCGATGGCAGCTGCGGCGATGGAGCAGATGGCAGCGGCCGGCATCGACCCCTCGACCATGCCTTCGGCGATGTCGCAGAGTCTGATCGGTCGTCAGGGCACGCCCGACGACATCGCGCGGGTGGTGCTGTTCTGCGCCAGTGACCTGTCGGTGGTGATGACCGGCAGCACGCTGCTTGCGGACGCCGGGGAGACCATCTGACTGGCAATCGGTTGCCATTTCTTCCGAACTCTGCTGTACTGAAACCAAGAACGCAAAGAAGCGCACGAAAGGCCCTTGATGCTCAAGCCCATCGCCACCGCGACCCGTGACCTCGTCAAGCTCGACGGAGTGTGGAAGTTCGGGATCGACTCCCGCCTGCCGGAGGAGCCCTGGCTCGCCGCTCTCGACACGCCTCTCGAAGCTGCCGTTCCGGCGAGCTACAACGATCTCTTCACCGATCCGGCGATCCGCGACCACGTCGGCTGGGTCTACTACCAGCGGTCGGTGCAGGTGCCGCGCGGCTGGGCGGGGGAGCGAATCCTGCTGCGCTTCGACGCGGCAACGCACTCGGCGAAGGTCTACGTCGACGACCAGCTCGTCGGAGGTCACGTCGGCGGCTACACGCCGTTCGACATCGACCTCACCGATGTCGTGAAGCCGGGCACCGCGTTCCGGCTCACGGTCGCGGTCAGCCCCGACCTCAGCAACACCACCATCCCGCCGGGCAAGATCGAGGTCGGCATGACCGGTGCCAAGACCCAGACCTACTTCCACGACTTCTACAACTACGCGGGCCTCGCCCGATCGGTATCGCTGTACTCGCTGCCGCAGGTGCACGTCGACGACGTCACGGTCGTGACGACCTTCGAAGGCTCGACCGGTCTCGTCGACTACCGCGTCGAGACCGTCGGCGATGCCGCCGTGCGTGTCAGTCTGGCCGATGCCGCGGGCAGCGTCGTGGCCACGGCATCCGGCCCGGAGGGACGTCTCGAGATCGCAGACGTGGTGCTCTGGAAGCCGGGTGCCGCCTACCTCTACGAGCTGACGGTCGAGGCCGTCGACGGCGAGACTGTGCTCGACACGTACTCGTTGGCCGTCGGTGTGCGAACGGTCGCGGTGCGCGGCGAGGAGTTCCTCGTGAACGGCGAACCGTTCTACTTCACCGGGTTCGGCAAGCACGAAGACACGTTCGTGCGTGGCAAGGGTCACGACGACGCGTACATGGTGCACGACTTCCAGCTGATGGAGTGGACGGGCGCGAACTCGTTCCGCACCTCGCACTACCCGTACGCCGAGGACGTGCTGGACTTCGCGGACCGCCACGGCATCCTGGTGATCGACGAGACCGCGGCTGTGGGACTCAACATGGGTGTCGTCGGCGGCTTGAGCGGTACCCCGCCGTTCCCCACTTTCTCGGAGCAGTATGCCGGGGCGGAGACGCACGCGGCGCACGCGCAGCACCTGCGTGAGCTGATCGGACGCGACAAGAACCATCCGTCCGTCGTGCTGTGGTGCATCGCCAACGAGCCCGCCTCGAACGAGGACGGCGCGCGCGAGTACTTCGAGCCACTGGTGAACCTGGTGCGCGAGCTCGACCCGACGCGCCCGATCACCTACTCGATGGTCATGTTCGCGACCTTCAAGAACGACCAGATCATCGACCTGTTCGACGTCGTGAGCCTCAACCGCTACTACGGCTGGTACATCAACGCGGGCGACCTCGCCACGGCCGAGCTGTATCTGCAGGGCGACATCCAGGGCTGGATCGACCGCACGGGCAAGCCGATCATGATGCTCGAGTACGGCGCCGACACGATGCCGGGCCTGCACTCGGTGTGGGACCAGGTGTGGACCGAGGAGTACCAGACCGACCTGCTCGCGATGTACCACCGCGTCTTCGATCGCTTCCCGCAGTTCGTCGGTGAGCAGATCTGGAACTTCGCGGACTTCGCCACCACCAACGGACTGCACCGCGTCGGCGGCAACAAGAAGGGCATCTTCACCCGCGAGCGCCGGCCGAAGTCCGCCGCGTTCGCTCTGCGCCAGCGGTGGCGCGGACTCGACGGACGCAAGCCCGGCACAGACACGGACACCGGCGCAGACGCCTGACCGACCGCCTTCACGACCAGGAGATACACATGACCATCGACAGGGCAGACGTCATCGTCACGAGTCCCGACCGCAACTTCGTCACGCTCAAGATCACGACCGCTGACGGCGTGACAGGGCTCGGCGACGCGACCTTGAACGGTCGCGAGCTCGCGGTCGTCGCCTATCTGACCGAGCATGTCGTGCCGTTGCTGATCGGCGCCGACGAGTCGCGCATCGAGGACACCTGGCAGTTCCTGTACCGCAGCGCCTACTGGCGGCGCGGACCCGTGACGATGGCGGCGATCGCAGCCGTCGACATGGCGCTGTGGGACATCAAGGGCAAGGTCGCCGGTCTTCCCGTGTACCAGCTGCTCGGCGGAGCCAGCCGGAAGGGCCTGATGGCCTACGGGCACGCGTCGGGCAAGGAGCTTCCCGAGCTCTTCGACTCCATCCGTGCTCACCAGGAGCAGGGGTACCGGGCCATCCGCGTGCAGACCGGAGTCCCCACCCTCAAGGCGATCTACGGGATCGCCTCGCAGTCGGCGGATACCGGGGGAGGAGAGGCTCGGTACGACCACGAGCCGGCGCGACGCGGAGCGAAGCCCGTGGAGGAGGACTGGGATACGCGCGCCTACCTGAATCACCTCCCGGGCGTCTTCGAAGCCGTGCGCAACGAGTTCGGCCCCGACATCCCGCTGCTGCATGACGGGCACCACCGCATGACGCCGATCCAGGCCGCACGCCTGGGCAAGGACCTGGAGCCCTATGACCTGTTCTGGCTCGAGGACTGCACTCCGGCCGAGAACCAGGAGGCGCTGCGCCTCGTGCGTCAGCACACCACGACGCCGCTGGCGATCGGCGAGATCTTCAACACGGTGTGGGATTTCAAGGACATCATCCGCGATCAGCTGATCGACTACGTCCGCGGGGCCGTCACCCACATGGGTGGCATCAGCGCCCTGAAGAAGACGCTCGACTATGCCGCGATGTACCAGATCAGGTCGGGCATGCACGGCCCGACCGACATCTCGCCGGTGGGCATGGCGGCGGCGATGCACCTGGGCCTCGCGATCCACAACTTCGGCATCCAGGAGTACATGCAGCACGGGTCGCGCACCGACCAGGTCTTCCAGCAGTCGTTCACCTGGACCGACGGTTACCTGCACCCCGGCGACAAGCCCGGTCTCGGTGTCGACCTCGACGTCGACGAGGCGGGCAAATACCCGTATGAGCAGGCGTACCTGCCCTACAACCGGCTGCTCGACGGCACCGTCCACGACTGGTGAGCGCACACGCATCGCCCCCGGTCGTGGTGATGGGGGTCTCGGCCGCAGGCAAATCGACAGTGGGGCGCCTGCTCGCGGCGGATCTGGGCGTCGAGTTCCTCGACGCGGACGACCTGCATCCTGCATCCAACCGGGCGAAGATGAGCGCGGGCACCCCGCTGACGGACGATGACCGGATGCCGTGGCTCGACCGCGTGAGCGATGAACTCGCCGCGCGGTCGGCATCGGGGTCAGTGATCGCGTGCTCGGCGCTTCGGCGCGTCTATCGGGATCGGATCCGCGAGAGGGTCCCGGGCGTCGTCTTCGTGCATCTGCACGGCAGTGATGCGCTGCTCGCCGAGCGCGCGGCAGGCCGGACCGACCACTTCATGCCCCCTTCTCTCCTTCGCTCGCAGCTCGACACCCTCGAAGCGCTCGACGCCGACGAGGTCGCCGTCGTCGTCGATGTGGGTCGCCCGCCCGCGGAAATCGCCCGCGCCGCCGTCGAATGGGTCGAAACGCTCCGACCATGACACGCTGGGAGCTGGGAGGAACCATGGACGACGATCTGCCCGGCGAACTCGCGGAGCGCATCAGGCGACGCGGCGGCGCCGCGACCATCTACGACATCGCAGAGCTCGCGGGTGTGAACCCGTCGACGGTGTCGCGTGCGCTCAGCAAGCCCGGACGCATCAGCAAGAAGACGGAGGAGAGGATCCGTCTCGCCGCCGACCGCCTGGACTTCCAGTTCAACCCGATGGCGCGCGCGCTGCCGACCGGGCGAAGCCACACCATCGGGCTGATGGTCGCGGACATCACCAACCCCGTGATCTTCGGCATCGTCCGCGGCGCGGAGCACACGGCAGCCGCAGCCGGATACACGCTGGTGATCGCCGAGTCTCAGGAGTCCGGTGAAGCGGAAGCCGAAGCGGTCTCGAGGCTGCTGCCGAGCGTCGACGGGTTGATTCTGGCGACGACCCGTCTCGCGGATGAGCGGATCCTGCGGCTGGCGGAGCGCAAACCCGTCATCCTCATCAATCGTCAGGTCGATGGTGTGGTCGGTGTCCTCCCCGAGGTGGAGCAGGGCGTCTCAGATCTCGTCGCGCATCTCGCCGATCTCGGTCACCGCTCGATCGCGTACCTCTCCGGCCCCGAGACGTCATGGATCAGCCGCCGACGCTGGGAGGCGATGCTCGACGCCGCCGAGCGCCTCGGCCTGGCAGTCGTCGAGATCGGCCCGCACACGCCGACGATCGACGGCGGTCGCGAGGCGCTCCGCCGGGTGCAGGCGTCACGAGCGAGTGCTGTCATCGCCTTCAACGACCTGATGGCGATCGGCCTGATCCAGGCTGCGTCCGCCGCCGGCATCCTCGTGCCCGACGAGCTGAGCATCGCCGGGTTCGACGACATCTTCGGCAGCGAGCTCATCGTCCCCGCACTGACCACCGTGCGCGCCCAGCTGCAGCTCGCAGGGGAGCGTGCCGTCGGCAAGGTCCTCGAAGCTCTGGGCGATGCGACCGAACAGGTCAGCGACGATCCTCTCGCGACGACCCTCATCGTGCGAGGGAGCACGGGCTCCGCTCCTCGCAGCTGAGCGCCGGCTGGCGATCGGCGCAAGCCTTCACATTCGGTTGGCAATCGGTTGCCGAATTCGCGGATCTCTGATTTGATGTAACTGTCTCAACAGTGAGACGGTCTGGAGGCTTCGATGACGAAAGCACAGCTGGGGAAGCCGCGATCATGAGCGAGCAGATCACGCATCCCACCGGTGAGGAATCCCGGTGGACTTCCAACATCGGCGTGCACTACGACGCGAAGAAGCCGCTCTCTCGATACATCCGCTGGTACCTCCTGCTCTCCCTGGCCGTCTCGGCAGTCTGGGCGGCTACCAACGGCATCCTCATGCCGAACCAGATCCAGATGCTCGAGTTCGGATCCTTCTTCAGCGGCGCAGACGCCGGAGTCGACCTGCAGGCTCTCACCGAGCTCGGCAGGGCCGTCGCTGCCGGAGACGTCACTCCGACGGCAGACCAGACGCGTCAGCTCGCGCTGCTCTCGGACTTCGAAGCAGCGCGAGCGAACGGGCTCGCGCTGGTCACGACGACCAGCGCCATCATCGTGATGATCCTCCAGCCGGTGATCGGAGTGCTCTCCGACCGCACACGCTCCCGACTGGGACGCCGGGCTCCCTGGATCCTCTACGCGGGACTGATCGGCGCTGTACTGCTGGTCGCCGTCCGCTACGCGCCCTCGCTCGTCGTGCTCGTCGTGCTGTGGTCTGCCGCCGAGCTCGCGCTGAACGTCGCAGGCAACCCGCTGCAGGCCACGGTCGCCGACCGGGTGCCGCGCGATCGGCGCGGCCGCGTGACGTCGTGGACCAGCATGGGCGCGATCATCGGCGGCATCCTCGGCGGCATCGGTGCAGGTGCGCTGTTCGGACTCGTCGGACTGGACTTCTATCTGATCCTCGGCCTGCTCGTGGCGATCGCGACTGTGCTCTTCGTCACCCGCAACCGTGACGCGTCGTCGGTCGACGTCGAGCGTGAGCCCTTCGCCTGGAAGCCTTTCCTGCTCGGCTACGCGAGCGCTCTCAAGGCCCGCAACTACCGGTGGCTGTGGATCTCGCGCGTGCTGTTCTTCTTCGGCTACAGCACGTCGACGGTACTCAACCTCTACATGCTGCAGAGCTACATCTCGCCGGCGCTCAGCGCCGCCGAGGCATCGGCCATGGTCCCGATCCTCGGACTCGCGGGCATCCCCTTCACGCTCATCGCGGTGGCGATCTCGGGGCGGCTCTCCGACCGTGTCGGCCGTCGCAAGCCGTTCATCATCGTCGCGTCGCTTCTCATGGCCGTGTCGATGGCGATCCCCCTGATCTCGCCGACGCTGCCGGCGCTCTTCGCCCAGGTGATCATCACGGGTCTCGCCTTCGGCATCTACCTGCCGGTCGACAACGCGATGTTCATCGACGTGCTCCCTGATCCCGCACGCGCAGGGCGGGATCTCGGCCTCGCCATCGTCGCCATGAACCTCGGTCAGGCACTGGCGCCGGCGCTAGCCGCGATCGTCGTCTCGGCCACCGGCGGCTATCAGCTCGTCTGGGGAGCCGCACTCGTGCTCGTCGCCCTCGCGACCCTCACGGTGGCACCGATCCGCGAGCGGACGGCCGCCGATGCTTAGGTGGGGCATCGTCGGCACCGGCGACATCTCCGATCGCCTCGTCTCCGATCTGCTCGCCCTCGGCGGTGAGATCTCAGCCGTCTGGGGGCGAACCGCAGAGCGCGCGTCGGACTTCGCGACGCGGCACGGCATCCCGTCGTCGACCGACGAGCGGTCTGCGCTGTTCGCTCGTGACGACGTCGACGTCGTCTACATCGCCACCCCTGCCGTCACGCATACTGCGATCACGCTCGAGGCCCTCGACGCGGGTAAGCATGTGCTGGTCGAGAAGCCGATCGCGACCTCGGCCGCCGACGCCGAATTGCTCTTCGAGCGCGCCGCACAGGCGGACCGATTTCTCATGGAGGCGATGTGGATGCGGTTCAATCCGCTGCACGTCGAGGTCTTCGACCGGATCGCCGCGGGAGAGCTCGGTGCGATCCGACACGTGCGGGCGAGCTTCGGCACCCCGTTCTTCCCGCGACCGGGCAAAGAACGGCCGGAGGACGGCGGAAGCATCCTGCGCGACAGGGGCATCTATCCGGTCACCCTCGCGCACTGGTTCCTCGGCGAGCCGCGCGCTCTCGACGCCCGAGGCGTCGTCTCCGAGGAGGTGGACCTCGCGGGGCATGCCACGCTCGAGCACGCTGACGGAGCATTCGCCCAGCTCGCCTGGTCTGGAATCGAGTTCCTCGATCTCTCCGCGGCGATCAGCGGCGAACGAGGCTGGGTCACCCTCGATCCCATGTTCTGGGCGGGCAGCGATGCTCGAGTTCATGCAGGGTCGGCGGAGCGTATCTTCCACGAGCCGGAGCAGGTGCGGCATCTGCGGGTCGGCAACGGCTACGGCCCGATGCTCGAGGCTGTGACTGTCGCGATCGAATCCGGTCTGCGCGAGCACCCCTGGCACGACGCGGCGACGACGATCTCGATCACCCGCACTCTCGACCGCATCCTCGCGGACGTCTCCTCCGAGTCGCGCTGATCGCGCCCGGAGCCCATTCACAGAAGGAAAAGCATGGACATTTCTGGCAAGGTCTTCGTCGTCACGGGAGCTGGGAACGGCATCGGACGAGAAGTGACACTCCGACTGCTGGCCGGTGGGGCATCGGTCGCCGGAGTCGACCTGAACGCCGCAGGACTCGAAGCGACCGCAGCACTCGCGGCTGTCGGCACGCGATTCACTCAGCACGCGGTGAACATCACCGACCGGGATGCGATCGACGCGCTTCCCGACGCTGTGATCGCGGCTCACGGACAGGTCGACGGCGTCGCGAACATCGCCGGTGTGATCCAGAAGTTCGTCAAGGTCAACGACCTGCCGTTCTCCGAGATCGAGAAGGTGATGAACGTCAACTTCTGGGGCGTGATGAACGTGTGCAAGGCCTTCCTGCCCCACCTTCTCGCCCGGCCGGAGGCGTCGCTGCTCAACGTCGCGAGCATGGGATCGTATGCACCGGTGCCCGGTCAGGCGGTCTACGGCGCGTCCAAGGCGGCGGTGAAGCTTCTCACCGAGGCGCTCTACGCCGAGCTTCTCGACACGAATGTGCACGTCACGGTGATCTTCCCTGGAGCGATCAGCACCGGCATCGCTGCGAACTCGGGCGTCGATCTCGGGGGTGATGCGTCAGCCGAGAACAGCGCGTACAAGACGACGACACCGCAAGAGGCCGGCCGAGTGATCGTCGACGCGATCCGCAAGGACCGCTTCCGCGCGACCATCGGTTCGGATGCCGCAGCCATGGATCGCCTGTCGCGCCTCAACCCGAAGTTCGCGACGACCGTGATCGCGAAGCAGATGGGTGCGCTTCTTTCCTGACCCAGACCGTAGAGCCGAGTGATGGCTGTTTCGGGTTGAGCGCGCAAGAGCGCCGGTTCTGTCTGGTCGTGGCGGTTCTTGATGCGGCGATGGGAGCTGGGCTGCGCCGGATAGCTGCGATAAGTGGTCTTATCGTCGGTAGACGGCCAGACAGGGAAGTAAGAAGAGGCTGAGCAGATCGGAGCGCGTTTTCAGTGCTAGCGCGGGGGATTAACCCGACACGCGGTCTTGATCGCGAAACTGGGAGAAGATCGCTTGTTGATGGCGGCATATGTGTCGCGAGAGATCTTCAGGCTAAGCCCAAAGTGGCTGCGCACCGCCGCGCCGAAGTGCGTGGCCCTCTCGGCGCGTACTGTGCGCAATCGACCACGGCGAGGGATCGCGATGGGGACTCCCCACTGTTTTCGAGCGAACCGCGTCTGCCAGCGGTGCCAGACGAGAGTGCACAGGGCTCAATTCAAACGTTTTAACTCTTCGCATCGGCCCACGATGGAGTCATCCAAGCGTCGAGCGCCCTTTTGTCGGTATGCGGGGTCCTACGTGCCTGAGTAGCATCGTCAGCGGGGCGCCACGGGTCGCTGGGGCTGACGAGTGATCGCGTCAGGGGTGAATATCGGCCTTACACATTCTGCGCGACGCTTCCCGTGCCCTCGCGGCAGTAGTCGGTATGCGCTTTCGCCCTCGAATCGGAGGTCGACGGCAAGGCTCGTCCCAACGCACGAGTACAGGTAGGTGACTGGTCTGTCGACACCGTCGACCAGGTCGGTGCGGTGTACACCGGCCCGCTCCGCCCGTGCGCGGCGTATGACCGCACGTAGCCGGCCTCGCAACCGCCGAACCGGGATATCGGACGATTCGTGTTTCGCCGCGGCCGCTGGGTGCTCTCGACCATGCTCGAGCAGAGCACGACATGCCATACGGTCGTGCGAGCGTGGAATGGTTCCACGCCGATGGTGTCATTCATGTGCAGGCAGTCATCGCCCCGAACGCTGACGCTGTCGTGGATCTGAAGGAACGTGAGCCCTTCCGCGTGGGCCCGGGCGCATACGAGTGGACACTATCCGCAGAAGGCAAGAGCGCGCCACTGCAGCCGGTGTCTGTGGACAGTGCGCTCGCAACGCTAATGGAAGATGAGGAAGCGTATAGGGAGATAGTGCGGGGCTGGAGCACCATTCTCCCGAAAACGCGACAACGGTGAAGACCAACGTGCGCTGGACGAAGGGGCAGAGTCTACGTCACGCACTGTCGCGTCTGCTCTCTGCCTCCGCGCGTATTGAGCTGGAGAACGCGCTCGCGGACCTTTCGGCATCGAGGCGGGAGGGCGTGCGTGGCGGAGCGGTGTGATGCCGGGCGAGGCTCGGGAGTGGACTGGGCGCGGGACCGCGGCGCTCACCCGACGGTGCCGAGACCTGACTACCGTGACTCACACCCGTCACCCCCTCAGTCTGTCGAACGCGAGGGTTGGAAGATCGACGATGTGGGCTCCCCCATCTACAACGAGCACCGCACCGGTGATGTACCCAGACTCTGCGGAGCCGAGGAACCGCACGGCAGCGGCGATGTCCGCCGGCTCCGCAACGCGGGGGAGGGGAAGGTCGCTCGTAACCAGTGTGTACGCCTCGTCGCGTCCGGAGAGCTCGAGGTGCGCGACGAGCGCGTCCATCTCGTTGTCGGCCATCGGAGTTCGCACGTCGGCGGGTATCCCCGCACACCCGGAGAGCATCATTGCGGCCGCGACAATCCCGCCGATCGCGGACGCACTCCACCGTCGTTTGATTGACATCTGATTCCCCATCTGGTTGCTGTGGACAAGTGCGCGGTGTGATCGGCACCCACCTGCAGGCGACAGTTCAGGCAGCGATTGCCCGGCTGAGGTCGTCATCCCACCCTGGGGATTGCGCCACGCCAGGGGGCTTCTGGGTATGGAACCGGGCATCACCCTGTTCCGACGGTGGGCCCGAGTGCCAGGATCCTCGACGAACGATGATCACCCGGATTCCTCTCGGGTCAGGCGGACACGACGGGATCTCGATCGGTTTACAGCTACGCGGCTTCGGCATGATTCTGACACTCAATGCAGGCGGATGCATGGGGGACCACTTCGAGGCGTGCTGGCGCGATCTGTCGCCCGCATCGCACGCACTGACCGTACGTGCCCGCGTCCAGCCGCTCCAGAGCCGCACTGATCTGTTGGATCGTGACGCGGTGCGCCGCTGCTGTCTGGTACGCGACAGGGTCGATGGTCGGAATCGCGCGAGGCTCCAGTTCCGCCAGAAGACTCTGACGCTCCTGGAGGCGCTGCTCGAGCTGCGTCCTCATATCGAGGGTGTGGGGGGTCTCGACCGTTACGTCAGAGAGGGGGAAATTTGCCATGACTGCTCCTTTGGGTACAAAAAAAGCGCCGCTTCCGCGACGCGCTGGGTGACCGGGTGGCCCGACGACGGGTCTACGGGGATGCAGCGCGGGATGGGGACCGGAAGAGCAGGTCGCCGCCGGTGAACCGGGGCGGAAGGACCTCGTGCCGCGCACCTGCGATGTCGACCACACTCGTCACGACGGAGGCGTCTGCGAGGCGCTCCGAGCGAATGGGGTCAACACCGGTGGTCATGGCCCTCACCATAGCCTCACCTACAGAAAACGCAAGTTACCCACCTCGGTAGGCGAGCCGGTTGCGTTAACCCCCCGGCTAGCTAGGGTGAGGGCATGGCAGCCCTTCTTGCTTCACGCAACGCTCTCGTTGCACAGCCGGCTGCCCGCTCCCGGGTTGCTGCGGATTCTTCCCCCAGTGACGGTTCGCGGTTCTTGCGTGTTCGACGGGCTCCACCGCAGCGCGCGTAACGCCTCGTAGCCACGTGCGCCGCGTCCTCTGGGATGCGCTCTCTTGCCGTACCCAAGGAAGCCCCATGACCACCGAACACAGCCCCGCCGTACTCATCGGCGAAGCCGCGACAGCGCGCATTGCCGCGCTGCAAGAAACGCTCCATCGTCTCCGCGAACGTGAAACCCGCACCACCGCCTCGCGCGCATCGTCCTTCGATGCGGAGATGCCATGCGAATGACACACCACCGCAGTTCGCGGCACGTCGTCGAGGTGACCGGCGACCCCCTGCAATGCCTCAGCGCCACCGCAGAAGCCAAAAGTTCTGCGTCCTTGCCACCGAGCGTGAGCGTCATCGGGATCGACGGCACCAGCGCACATACCAGAGCCGGACTGGCAGCCCTCCTTCGCCGCCACAAGCGCAACATGTCGACAGTCCCCGCCTCGCTGTCTCACGTCATCGTCGTCATCGATCACCCCCACTGCACCGACGCGTGGACGACCTCGAAGGTTCACCGATGGGCCATGTCCATCCATCGACGCATCCAACGAGCACGCGGCATCGACACCGACGTCACCGCACTCCTGGTGAACCGAGACGTCGACCCCCACCTCATCTGCGAACGTATCCAAGAGCTCGCAGGGCGCCCTCCAGGAGTGAATCCGGCAGCAGTGCACACCATGCACGACATTCGTGCACACACCATTGCCCAAGCATCCGCAAACGACTTCATCTGAAAGGAAAGGCCTTTTCCTACACCGCGACTGCGCGGCGGATTGCAAAGTTGACTTCCCTTGGAAGACGGCTATGGTCAGAGGTTCATCCGCCAGCCAAATAGGGGAAGCGAGTTCTGATGCCCGGTAAGTCACCAACCACACGTGGAGCGAAAAAGGTCGCTCAGCTGTCGATCAAGGAAAAGCGAGCGGCCAAGCGCGAAAAGCGCGAACCCGACGTCTTCCTCAAGCCGCGCAAGGGAGCGAGCCGCTGATCGGCTGACCGGGGGACCCCCTGGGTGCGAGGAGTTCCCCGGTCGCAACCGACCGCTCGCAACCGTTCAGGAGCAGGATGCAACCCTCGACAGTGTTCACCATCGGTCACTCCACACACCCGATCGAGGAGTTCATAGCGCTGCTCGAAAACAACGGCGTGCAACAACTCATCGATGTGCGGACGGTTCCCGGCTCGCGACATAACCCGCAATTCGGCGCGCAGGCGCTTGAGGAAAGCCTGACGGACGCAGGCCTGCACTATGCGCGGATGGAAGAACTCGGCGGTCTCCGCCACACCCCAGTGAATGTGGAGAGCATCAACGGCGCCTGGCGCAACAAAAGCTTCCGAAGCTACGCCGACTACATGCAAACCGAGCCCTTCGCGCGTGGAATAGACCGTCTGATCGATCGAGCAAAAGAGAAGACTGTGGCGATCATGTGCGCGGAAGCGGTCCCGTGGCGCTGCCACCGGTCTCTCATCGCGGATGCGCTGCTCGTTCGCCACATTTCTGTGAAGGACATCATGAGCGCCACCTCCACCAAACCCCACACACTCACGTCGTTCGCGTCGGTGGACGGGCAGCGGGTCTGGTACCCGCCCACTAACCTGGAAGGGCAACCGTAGGCATAGCGAGCCTCTCGCCGATGTGACCGAGTTGTCATTCCGAGAATGGATGTCGTCCACCATGGGCACACTGCACTACGGCGGGTCGGAAGCGCCGATCCACATCGAGGAACGTGCCCTCGCACACCTCAAAGTGATCGTCGCCACCAAGCTCCGCCGCAACGAGTCTTTCACCCTGTCCTGGCGTCATCCGGAAGGGGACCCTGAAGGGCGCAGCACCATCTGGCTACACCCGTCGATCCCACTGCAATTCACCTTCGATGAGCTCGAACCCCCGCAACTCAACCTGCAATGGATCCACGCGCTGATGGAGTCAGCCAACAGCTCCGGAGGCATCACGTTCCTCGAGGGAGTCCTGGAAACACCCACAGGATGACCCCCACTCGAGTGGGAACGATACTACGCGGGCCCGCCTTGCGTATTGTGCGTTAAAGACTCTCTAGCCGAGGGGCAGCCTTCTCGAAACGATGAGTTCCCCAGAACCGAGGTTCCGAGAGGGCTCGTCACAGATGCGTGACATCGCCTCGTTGCGTGTGGCGTAGCGCCCCAGACGCTCCGCAAGTAGCCCCAGCTACTAACCAAACGTTACCATCCATGTCCACCAAAAGGGGGACAGGGCGGCCAAGCTGCAGCGGCGCGGCGATTGCTACAGGAACTTACCGCAGTGCCCTCTCGACGTGCAGACGAAGGTCCTCCACGACATCCGTCGCAAACCACGGGTTCCTGGCATGCCAGCGAAAGTTCAGCGGCGAGGGATGCACCAGCGGGAACCGTTCGGGAAGGAACTGCTCGTAGTTCCGCACGGTATCGGTCAGAGTCTGTGTGGTGGCGATCGGTAGATATGCCTGCTGGGCATATCTACCGATGAGAAGGGTCAATCGGATACTCGGCATCAACGCGAAAAAAGGTGGGTGCCACCGGGCGGCGACGCCTTGTCGCGGAGGCGCATCACCCGATCCGTTCCGACCGGGTCCGGGGTAGTAAAAGTCCATCGGCAGGAGAGCGAACTGTTCCGGGTCGCGGAATTGTCTTTCCGTGACCCCCAGCCATTCCATGAGCGTCCGGGAAGCCGGGGCACGTCACATGGGCTGTGCTGCGGGCGTGTCGAGTGGGTAGTCCAGGGGCGACGCAGGAGCGTCGACGCGACGTGCTGAGAGGTGGTTCCAACCGAGCGCTAGGACACAAGCTACAGGCATGGCGATAGGTCAGGAACGGCGTCGCTCCCTGCGCAGGAGGGAGCGCAGAGTCTCGGCGTTTGCGTAGCCGACCCGTAGCGCGATCTCGGCGGAGGTGAGGTCCGTGGTTGCTGAGAGGTGTCGAGCTCGTTCGGTGCGAAGCCGTTGGACGAAGCCGAGCGGAGTGAGGTTGAGCGCCGCACGGACTCGTCGTTCGAGGGTGCGCCGGCTGGTGCCGAGCGACTGCGCGACGAAGGCGACGTTGAACGGTTCGTCCAGGCGGGCGCGCACGAAGCGTTCGAACTCGACGACGATCGGGTCCTCGTGCCGGAGATGTTCGTAGGCGACGAAAGCCGCCTGCGACGGGCGCTCGTCGATGATGAGGAGCTTGGCGACATGTTGGGCCAGGTCGGGGCTGATCGATCGCACGAGTGAGAGCGCGAGGTCGATGTGGGCGAAGGCGGCGCCGGCGGTGACGAGGTTCCCGTCGACCACGACCATGGTGTCGAGATCGAGGGCGACGGTCGGATAGCGCTTCCGGAACTCCGGCCCCAGGAACCAGCTGGTCGTCGCCCGCCGATGATGCATCCGTCCTGTCTCGGCGACGGCGAACACGCCGGTGCACGCCGCGGCGATCCGGGTGGTCGCGTCGTCGAGGCGCCCGAGTGAGGCGATGACCGAACGAGCATCTCGACTCTGGAGGGCGTCGTGGGTCGCGGCGGCCGTGAGGGTTCCAAGCGCAGGGACGACGACCACGTCGAACTCTCCGGACTCCGGCAGCGGGTGGTCCACCGACAGGGTCATCGATGCCGTTGTGGTCACTCGCCGTTTCGGTCCGAGGATGGCGAGTTCGATCGGGTCGATCCGCGGGTCGACATCGCCGCGGGCTCCGTCGGCCACCCGCACGATGTCGATGATCGACGCGATAGCCGAACCGAAGCAGCCGTCGATCGCGATCAGTCCGATACGCATGACGTAAACAATAGCAATACTGCCGTATACGCCACTCCCCACCGGCCCTCGCTCGTCATACGCTGAACTCGTCCCACGAAGAACCCCGACGTCAAGGAGAGTCCCTCATGTCCACACCCGCATCACTTCCGTATGCCTTCGTCGCCAAGATCGTCGCGGCCGATGGACAGCACGACGCGGTCGCCGATCTGCTCGCCGGCGCTGTCGCACTCGCCAACGAAGAAGTAGGAACGATTGTCTGGTTCGCGGTCAGGACCCACGCCGACACCTTCTGGATCTTCGATGCATTCCCCGACGAAGCCGCTCGCGACGCCCACGCCAACGGCGCCATCGTCGCAGCCCTGATGGCCAACCAGCACCTCCTCGGCGCAGCACCCGAGATCCTGGCGGCCGACGTCCTCGCGTCCAAGCTCCCGTAGTCCGCCAACGCACGAGACGATCGCGCCCTGCCGAGTCGGTCCGCAGATAGACGTCGAGGTCTCCCGACGATGGAGGTTCCTACGCCATCCATCGGAAAGACCTCGACGTGCCCGACGCTACCCCGCCGCCCGGCTTCGGCCGCCCTGACCTGACCGCCTTCGCTCGACTCGACGGCCTCGGTCTGAGCGTGATCGGGCAACGACTTGAACCGGATCGTGCGGTCCTCGCGTGCCGCGTGGTGGAACCAGATCAGTGGTGCCGACGGTGCGGCAGCGAAGGCGCCGCTCGTGACACCGTGATCCGGCGGTTGGCCCACGAGCCGCTGGGCTGGCGACCGACCGTGCTGGAAGTTGTAGTGCGCCGCTACCGCTGTGCAGACTGCGGACACGTGTGGCGCCAAGACACCAGCGCCGCGGCGGAGCCACGCGCGAAGCTCTCGCGCACCGGGCTGCGGTGGGCGCTGGAAGGGATCGTGGTCGCACACCTCACCGTCGCCCGTGTCGCCGAGGGACTCGGGGTCGCGTGGGACACCGCCAACAACGCGGTCCTGGCCGAAGGCAAGCGGCTGCTGATCAACGACCCCACGCGGTTCGAGGGCGTGAAGGTGATTGGCGTCGATGAGCACGTCTGGCGCCACACCAGGCGTGGCGACAAGTACGTCACCGTGATCATCGACCTCACCCCGGTCCGCGATGGCGCCGGCCCAGCAAGGCTGCTGGACATGGTCGAGGGCCGGTCGAAGGCGGCGTGCAAGACCTGGCTCGCCGACCGCGACGACGCCTTCCGTGACGCGGTCGAGGTGGTCGCGATGGACGGCTTCACCGGGTTCAAGACCGCCGCTGCGGAGGAGATCCCGGACGCGGTCAGGGTGATGGATCCCTTCCACGTCGTGCGCCTGGCCGGTGACGCCCTCGACAGGTGCCGGCGCCGGGTCCAACTCGCGATCCACGGGCACCGTGGGTTCAGGGACGATCCGCTCTACAAGTCGCGGCGCACGCTGCACACCGGCTCGGACCTGCTCACCGACAAGCAGAGCGACAGGCTACGCGCGCTGTTCGTTGATGACGCTCACGTCGAGGTCGAGGCGACCTGGGTGTCTACCAGCGGATGATCGCCGCCTATCGCCACGAGGACCGGCAACGTGGCCGCGAGCTCATGGAGAAGCTGATCACCGACCTCAGCGCCGGCGTCCCCAAGGTGCTCACCGAGCTCGCCACCCTGGGCCGGACCCTGAAGAAGCGAGCCACCGACGTGCTCGCCTACTTCGAACGACCCGGCACCAGCAACGGGCCGACCGAGGCACTCAACGGACGGCTCGAACACCTGCGCGG
Organism: Microbacterium sp. APC 3901; assembly: GCF_030407765.1. Lineage (GTDB taxonomy): Bacteria > Actinomycetota > Actinomycetes > Actinomycetales > Microbacteriaceae > Microbacterium. The sequence goes on along the minus strand of NZ_JASDCU010000006.1, from coordinate 90,145 downwards.
CTCCGCACTCGGGTTCCGCAACCTGACCAACTACATCGCCCGAAGCCTGCTCGAGACCGGCGGCTTCAGACCCCAACTCCTACACCCCCGATTGGGATGAGCCGTTAACGAGGTTGCTGACTACCTCGGTCATGAGAACCCCAGCTTGACGATGGAGACCTATCTCCACACGCTGCGCAACGACCCCAAGCCGGCGCGAATCCTCGAGGAGCAGCTCAAGGGCCTGTTTTGAAAGTGCGGGGTTTTTGCGGGGTGTCCGACTGTTAGACCCTCTCCGGGGCAGGGCACGCCCGTGTCGGCGCAAAGCAAAACCCCCGCCATGTAGAAGCTAGGCGAGGGTTTCTGGGACCGTTGTAACGACGGTCCTTGTGGCTCCGACGGGCGTCGATCCCGTGACCTCACGATTTTCAGTCGTGCGCTCTACCAACTGAGCTACAGAGCCATGCGACTGGCAAGACCTGCCGCATCTAGACGAAAGGCCTTTCTCGAAGAGAAAGGCCCGTCGCTTAGAGCGACCCTGACGGGACTTGAACCCGCGACCTCCGCCGTGACAGGGCGGCACGCTAACCAACTGCGCTACAGGGCCATACTTGTTTTCAATTGTACCGGAAGGAGTGACCCCAACGGGATTCGAACCCGTGCTACCGCCGTGAAAGGGCGGCGTCCTAGGCCGCTAAACGATGGGGCCGAAGTCTGTCCCGGAGGACTTCCTTGCCGACGCTCAAGCATAAGGGAAGATCTGAGCAAAACGCGAATCGAGGGCGAGCCTGCTGTACCCCGGGCGTGTTCGGGAGGACGATGGAGTCGTATCACTGTGTCCTCTCGCGCTGTCCGCCGCCTGGTGCGGATGTGAAAGAAGTTGTTAGTGTGGCATTTGTGAATCCGGCGGAAGGGGCCGCGTGAACGACAAGGACTCGATGTCGGCTGCTGCTGCGGCCGCATCCGACGACTGCGGCTGCGCGCCGACGCCCGCGGAGAGCCGTGCGTTCTGGAAGGACCGCTCGGTCACCCGTCGCGGAGCCCTCACTCTCGGTGCCCTCAGCGTCGTCGCCCTCAGCGCCTTCGGCGTCTCCAACGGTGTGAACGCGGCATATGCGGCGACGTATCCCAGCTGGGACGACGTGCAGAACGCCATGAACAACGAGTCCTCCAAGGCTGCGGAGGTCACCCGCATCGAGGGGCTCATCCAGTCGCTCAAGCAGCGAGTGGCAGACGCGCAGGCCAAGGCCGTCCTCGCCGGCGAGGAGTACAACGCTGCCCAGCTGGCGTACTTCGACGCCATCGCCGTCGCGGACGAGCTGCAGTCGAAGGCCGATGAGCAGGCCCTCCTCGCAGACGATGCGACGAAGAAGGCCGCCCAGCTCGCCGCACAGCTGTACCGCAACGGCGGCGATGACACCGCCCTCGAGCTCTTCTTCGCCGGGTCGGCCGACAACGCCGACCAGCTGCTGTCCCGTCTCGGGACGATGGACAAGGTCTACCAGTACAACCAGACGGTGCACGACAACGCCGTCGCCGCGCGCAACTCGGCCCAGGCGCTCACCGATCAGGCCGTCGTCGCCCGCACCGAGCGCGACCGCCTGCAGCAGATCGCCGAGCAGAAGATGATCGAGGCCCAGGCCGCAGCCGATGCCGCCCAGGCAGCGCTCGACGAGCAGTCGGCCAATCTCGCGACGATGCAGGCACAGCTCGCAGCACTCAAGGATGCGACGGCGACCACCGTTGCCGGGTACCAGGAGGGCGTGCGCGTCGCGGAGGAGGAGCGCAAGCGCCGCGAAGCGGCCGAGGCAGCTGCTGCTGCCGCAGGCAACGGCGGTGGCGGCGGCGGAGGCGGCGGTGGAGGTGTCGGCGGATCACCCGGATCGGGTGGCTGGGTGCGACCGCACGGCGGCTACCGGAGCGCCGGATTCGGCTCTCGACCCAAGCCCTGCGCGGCCTGCTCGGGCTACCACTACGGCGTCGACCTCGCGAACGGCTGCGGTGCGGCGATCTACGCGGCGCAGTCGGGCACCGTCGACTACGCCGGCCCCCGGGGCAACTACGGCAACTACATCCGCATCCAGCACGGCGGCGGAGTCGCGTCCGGATATGCGCACATCAGGGACGGCGGGTTCGCGGTCCGCAGCGGTTCGTGGGTGAACTCCGGTCAGGTCATCGCCTACGCGGGCAACACCGGAGCATCCGTCGGCTGCCACCTGCACTTCGAGGTGTACATCAACGGCGCGTACACCAACCCCATCACCTTCCTCGCGGATCGCGGCGTCTCGGTCTGAGATCCGCGTCGGCGACGACGAAGACCCCCGGCCGCTGTGCGGATCCGGGGGTCTTCGTCTGTGAAACGAGGAGTCAGTGACCCTGCTCGCCGAAGCGGACGATCGCCTCGTCGAGAATGCGCTGCGCCTCTGCGGCGTCGCCCCACGCGTCGACCTTGACCCACTTGTTGGGCTCGAGGTCCTTGTAGTGCTCGAAGAAGTGCTCGATCTCCTTCTTGGTGAACTCGGCGACATCGCCGATGTCCTGGATGTGCGCCCAACGGGGGTCCTTCGACAGCACGGCGACGAGCTTGTCGTCTCCGCCGGCCTCGTCGCTCATCTTGAGCACGGCGACGGGGCGAACCTCGACGACGACGCCCGGGTAGATGGCGTGGTCGAGCAGCACGAGCACGTCGAGCGGGTCGCCGTCCTCGCCGAGGGTGTTGTCGAAGTAGCCGTAGTCGGCGGGGTACCCGAAGGTCGTGTAGAGCACGCGGTCGAGGTGCACTCGTCCGGTCTCGTGGTCGACCTCGTACTTCACGCGGCTGCCGCGCGGGATCTCGATGACGGCGTCGTGTGCGCCCATGCGTGTGCTCCTCAGGAAAAGTTCGGTTGGATGCCGCCGACCAGCCTACCTTTCAGCGATCTGAGCCGTCGCGCGCACGATCTCCGCCATGCCCTCGCCGGCCTCGGGCGGTGGCGTGATTCAGCAGACGTTCGAGAGGGCCGGACAGGATGACGAGCAGCAGCGCCGCATAGCCGATCGGATGCACCCACGCCGCAATCGGCAGAGCGATCAGGAACAGCACGATCGCCGCGACGTCTCCGAGGACACCACGCCGCAGCACATCGGAGGGGAGATCGGTGAGAGCAGGATGCCTTCGGAGGTAGACCTTCGCGGCGAGCGTCGTCACCTGGGTGAGGATCAACGTCCCGATGTAGACCGCCGTCTGCAGGGGGTCCTCATCCATCTGGCCGAGCATGGCGGTGGGCACAGGGAGCCACACGATCGTGACCATCCAGGCGATGTTGATCCACAACAGCCCGCCCGTCATGCCCTTCACCCCGTTGTACAGCCGATGATGCTCGAGCCAGAACGATGCGATCAGCACGAAGCTCAAGGCGAAGCTCAGGAGCTGTCCGTGGTGCTCCTCGAGGAATTCAGCCGTGCTCAGGTCGCCGGCACCTGCGTCCGACACCGATTCGAGCAACGGCAGGATGAGAAGAGTCATCGCGATCGCGACGACCGCGTCGACGAAGGTCGTGAACCGCTCGGTGCTGTACTGCTGCCCGCCCAATCGATCTGCCACGGCGCCAGGTTAGGGCCATCACCCGTTCACGCGCGACCCATGCGCGACGATCCCGACTCGTGATCTACCGTTGGTCTGTGCCGTCGCTCTCACCCGCCATCGCCGAGATCCGCCTCGCCGTGCGCACCGCGCTCGCCGATCTGCCCGAGGGATCGACGGTCGTCGTCGCTCTCTCCGGGGGAGCGGACTCACTCGCGCTCGCCGCTGCGACCGCGTTCGAAGCCCCCAAGCTCGGAGTCCGAGTGGGCGCGCTCACGGTCGACCACGGTCTTCAGAGCGGATCGGATGCTGTCGCCGCGCGTGCGGCGAAGACGGCGGCGGCTCTCGGGCTCGACGCTCTCATCGTCCGGGTCGAGGTGGGCGAGGAGGGCGGCCCGGAGGCCGCGGCCCGCGCCGCGCGGTACCGGGTGCTGAAGGATGCCGCAGCCGATGCCGGCGCCTCAGCCGTGCTGCTCGGACACACGCTCGACGACCAGGCCGAGACGGTGCTGCTCGGCCTCGCCCGCGGATCCGGGGCGGCGAGCCTGCAGGGGATGGCTCCGGTGCGCGAAGACGATGACGGACTGCGCTGGGTGAGGCCGCTGCTCGCGGTGCGGCGAGAGAGCACGCGAGCGTTCTGCGCGGCATCCGGCCTCGACGTGTGGGACGACCCGCACAACGCAGAGCAGCGATTCGCCAGGGTGCGTGTGCGCGACCGCGTGCTTCCCGTGCTCGAAGCCGAGCTCGGCCCGGGCATCGCCGAGGCGCTGGCACGCACGGCCGAGCAGCTTCGGGAGGACGCCGAGGCGTTCGACGAGATGATCCACGAGACGATCGAGGACATCGTCGAGCATGCCGAGGCGGGGATATCGGTGAGCGTCGCCGCGCTCGCCGCCAACCCGGCGGCACTGCGCAACCGGATCATCCGACTCGTGGTCGACAGCGAGTTCGGGGTGAGCCTGACGCGGCTGCAGACTCTCGAGGTCGCGCGGCTCGCCACCGACTGGTCGGGTCAGGGACCCATCGACCTGCCCGCGTGCTCGGCGACCAGGGCGGGCGGACGCATCGTGTTCACCGCACGCTGATCGAGGCGAGACGCGCGTCCTACTTCTTGCCGCCGAGGAGCCCACCGAGCAGATCGCCGAGGCCGCCGCCGCCCGACGACTTCCCACCCCCGAGCAGTCCTCCGATGACGTCGCCGATGCCGCCGCCGCCCGAGGAGCCGCCGCCCCCGAGGATGCCGCCGATCACGTCGCCGATACCGCCGCCGCCCGACTGCGCCTCTGCAGCACCGGGCTTGGCGGACTTGTCTTTCGTGGCGTTGGCGATCAGACCCATCACGATGGGAGCGAGGATCGGGAGGAGCTTGCCGAAGTCGATGCCGGCTGTCTCCTTCGACTCGGTGAGCGTCTGGGTGACCTTCTGCTCGTCGTCGCCGAGGATGTGCGAGACGATCTTGCCGCCATCGGCCTGATCGATGTCGTCGACCTTCTTCGCGGCCCCGGTCTTGCCCTCGTGGCGCTTGAGTGCGTTCTCGATCGCCGCAGAGCCCTCGCTGGTGGACGCGTTCTTCGCGAGGCCGCCGAGCAGCACGGCGCCGCCCTGCTCGACAGCCTCCTTGGCGACATCGGGGGAGACTCCGAGCTTCGCGGCGATGTCGTCGATCGGGACCTGCGTGAGGATGTCGTCGAGTGCCATGGGTGAATCCTTCCGTCTACGGGCGCACGCCCGTTCCAGCGCCAGAGTAGTGCCGATGCCGGACGTGCATCCAGAATTCTGGTCGCCGATCTGCGGATCCTGGGCGGGAGCATCGGTGCGCGTCGCCTAAAATCGATCCATGCGCGCCGCGGAGATCCAGGACGACCTTGCTCAGATCCTCGTCACAGAGGAGGAGATCATCGCCAAGCTCGATGAACTCGCGACCCGGGTCGCGGCCGACTACGAGGGCAAGGAGATCATCCTCGTCGGCGTGCTCAAAGGCGCGGTCATGGTCATGGCCGACTTCGCGCGCGCTCTGCCCTTCCACGCCCCGATGGACTGGATGGCGGTCTCGAGCTACGGCGCGAGCACCAAGTCGAGCGGTGTCGTGCAGATCCGCAAGGACCTCGACACCGATCTGAACGGCAAGCACGTGCTGATCGTCGAGGACATCATCGACTCGGGCCTCACCCTCAGCTGGCTGCTCGAGAACTTCGAGTCGCGCGGTGCGGAATCGATCGAGGTGCTCGCACTTCTGCGCAAGCCGGAGGCCGCGAAGGTCGTCATCGACTGCAAGTACGTCGGCTTCGACATCCCGACCGACTTCGTCGTCGGCTACGGCCTCGACTACGACGAGCGCTACCGCAACCTGCGCGATGTCGCGGTGCTCGCTCCGCACGTCTACAGCTGACCGACCGTCGCCTCGGTCCCCACGACCGTCATCCGGGTCCCTGATCCCGTCGAACGGTACGCCGTGGGTGAACGCACAGCGGCCACCTAGGGCGCGCGCGATACGCTGATCCGACCATGGATGTCAAGAAGCTCACTCGGAATCCGCTGATCTACGTCGCTCTGATCGGTCTGCTGCTGTTCGGCGGCTTCCTGCTGATCTCGAACCTCGGCGCGCCCAAGCAGATCACGACCCAGGAGGGTCTGGAGCTGCTCTCGGGCAAGACGGTCACCGAGGTCGTGAACACCGACGGAGACCAGCGCGTCGACATGACCCTGTCGAAGGCGTTCGAGGGCTCTGAGAACGTGCAGTTCTACTATGTCGACGCACGCGCCGAAGAGGTCGTCACGGCGATCAACGGCGCCGATCTGAAGGACGGCTTCAACGACGCCGTGCCTCGTGCGACCTGGTTCGACGGCATCCTCTCTCTTCTTCTTCCCCTCGTGCTTCTCGGTCTGCTGTTCTGGTGGCTGCTCTCGTCGATGCAGGGTGGCGGCAGCAAGGTCATGCAGTTCGGCAAGTCCAAGGCGAAGCTCGTCAACAAGGAGACCCCGACGGTCACCTTCGCCGATGTCGCCGGCGCCGATGAGGCGATCGAGGAGCTCCACGAGATCAAGGAGTTCCTGCAGGACCCGGCCAAGTTCCAGGCCATCGGCGCCCGCATCCCGAAGGGCGTGCTGCTGTACGGCCCTCCAGGAACCGGAAAGACGCTTCTCGCCCGCGCCGTCGCCGGCGAGGCGGGAGCCCCGTTCTACTCGATCTCGGGTTCTGACTTCGTCGAGATGTTCGTCGGCGTCGGCGCATCGCGCGTCCGCGACCTGTTCAACCAGGCCAAGGAGAACGCGCCAGCGATCATCTTCATCGATGAGATCGACGCCGTCGGTCGCCACCGCGGCGCCGGTATGGGCGGCGGAAACGACGAGCGCGAGCAGACGCTCAACCAGATGCTCGTCGAGATGGACGGCTTCGACCCCAACGCGAACGTCATCGTGATCGCGGCGACCAACCGTCCCGACATCCTCGACCCGGCACTCCTGCGCCCCGGCCGCTTCGACCGCCAGATCGGCGTCGACGCCCCCGACCTGCGCGGGCGCCAGAAGATCCTCGAGGTGCACAGCAAGGGCAAGCCGTTGGCCAAGAGCGTCGACCTCGAGGTCGTCGCCCGCAAGACCCCCGGCTTCACCGGAGCGGATCTCGCGAACGTCCTCAACGAGGCCGCGCTGCTGACCGCTCGGTCGAACGCGCAGCTGGTCGACAACCGTGCGCTCGACGAGGCCATCGACCGTGTCATCGCCGGTCCTCAGCGTCGCACCCGTGTGATGAAGGACAAGGAGAAGCTCATCACCGCGTACCACGAGGGCGGTCACGCTCTCGCTGCGGCGGCGATGAACTACACCGACCCCGTCACGAAGATCACGATCCTGCCCCGAGGCAAGGCTCTCGGCTACACGATGGTGCTGCCGCTCGACGACAAGTACTCCATCACCCGCAATGAGCTGCAGGATCAGCTGACCTACGCCATGGGCGGACGCGTCGCTGAGGAGATCGTGTTCCACGACCCGACCACCGGCGCCTCGAACGACATCGAGAAGGCGACCTCGATCGCCCGCAAGATGGTGCTCGAGTACGGCATGACCACACAGGTCGGTCCGGTCAAGCTCGGCAGCGAGGGCGGCGAGCCCTTCGCCGGTCGCGACATGGGCCGTGGCCGCGAGTACTCCGAGAGGGTCGCCGAGCGCGTGGATGCCGAGGTGCGGGCGCTCATCGAGCAGGCTCACAACGAGGCCTACGAGGTCATCAGCACCAACCGTGACATCCTCGATCGCCTCGCCCTGTCGCTGCTCGAGGAGGAGACCCTCGATCACAACCAGATCGCCGAGATCTTCACCGAGGTGAAGAAGCTCCCCGAGCGCCCGCTGTGGCTGTCGAGCGAGGACCGCCCCGTGTCGGAGCGTCCCCCGATCGAGGTGCCGAAGAAGGACGTCTCGCTGGTGGCATCGGTCGAAGCTCCCGCATCGGCTCCGCGCACCCAGCCCGGATCGGCGGGAGCCGGCCAGGCTCGACCTGCGACGGCCTGACCGGTGTCTGTCGACCGCGCGCGTGTCGAGCGGCTCACCAGGGAACTGCTCGAGGCGATCGGAGAAGACCCTGATCGCCCGGGTCTGAAGCAGACGCCGGCGCGCATGGGCGATCTCTACGCGGAGTTCTTCGCGGGTGTCGGCGAGGATGCTGCTGCTCCTCTCGCGCACACGATCAGCGTCTCACGAGGCCCTGCCCCCGACACGCTTCCGTCGGGTGCCGTGCTGTTGAGGGACATCCGCTTCCGGTCGGTGTGCGAGCACCATCTGCTGCCGTTCGCGGGGCGCGCGCACATCGCCTACCTGCCGGGCGAGCAGGTGGTCGGGCTCGGAGCGCTCGTGCGCGTGGTCGAGATCCTCGCCGGTCGCCCCCAGGTGCAGGAGCGCCTCGGTGAGCAGATCGCGGACACGATCGCCGAGCACCTCGACACCCGTGGAGTGCTCGTGGTGCTCGATGCGAGCCACGGCTGCGTGACCATGCGCGGTGGACGACAGCCGGAGGCCTCGACGCTCACGATCGCCGCCCGTGGAGAGTACACCGAGCCGATCGCCCGGGCCGAGCTCATCGCGCTGATCGGGTCGTCAGGCTCTGGGGTGGCGCACGCATGACGGGCATCTGGGGCATCGTGAACGTCACGCCCGACTCGTTCAGCGACGGCGGTCGCTATCTCGACGTGGATCGAGCCGTCGCGCACGGGCTGCGGCTGCGCGCCGAGGGAGCCACCGTGCTCGACATCGGGGGCGAGTCGACCAGACCAGGGGCCGAGCGCGTGGGGGCCGAGGAGGAGCAGCGGCGCGTGCTCCCGGTGATCGAGCGGCTGGTCGCCGAGAACGCACCGGTGAGCATCGACACACTCAATGCGTCGACCGCCGCAGCCGCCGTGCGCGCGGGGGCGCGGATCGTCAACGACGTGTCCGGCGGTCTGGCCGACCCCGAGATGCGCGCGGCGGTCGCCGAGTCCGGCGCCGACTACGCGATCGGTCACTGGCGCGACGCCCCGGACGACATGTACGCGAACGCCGTCTACCGTCGTACCTCTCGCGAGGTGGCGGGGGAGTTGCACGAGCGGATGGGCGAAGCCGCGGCATCGGGCATCGCGCCGTCGCGGCTGATCGTCGATCCGGGCATCGGGTTCTCGAAGCGGGGCGACCAGAACTGGGGCGTCCTGCGCGGACTCGACGAGATCGTCGCTCTCGGGCCGCGCGTGCTCATCGGCACGTCACGCAAGAGGTTCCTCGCGGAGGCACTCGGAGCGAACCCGGAGGAGGTCTCGGAAGCGCGGCGCGATCTCGCGACCGCGGTCACGAGCGCGCTGGCCGCGCGGGCGGGGGTGTGGGCCGTGCGGGTGCACGATGTCGGCGCCACACGCGATGCCCTGGCCATCGTTCACGCCTGGGAGGGATGAGACCATGGATGTCCTCGACGAGATCGTCCTGACGGGGCTGACCGTGTTCGGCCGGCACGGCGTCTACGACCATGAGCGTGAGAACGGTCAGGAGTTCACGATCGATCTCCGCCTCATGATGCCGTTGCGCGAGGCTGCGGCATCCGACGACGTCGCCGACACCGTGCACTACGGAGAGCTCGCCGAGAAGGTCGCAGAGGTCGTCGCGGGCGAGCCGGTGAATCTCATCGAGACGCTCGCAGAGCGCATCGCCGATGTCGCGCTCGCCGACACTCGGGTGCACGCCGTCTCGGTCACGGTGCACAAGCCGCACGCCCCGATCTCGCTCACGTTCTCGGACGTCTCCGTCACCGTGCACCGGGCTCGGCAGCGATCCGGGGACGAGGCATCGCGATGAGTCGCAACCTGGCGAACCCGCCGAGCCTTCCCGGCCCCCGACCCGGGCGCGAGGAAGCCGTGGCCGTCATCGCCTTCGGCGCGAACCTCGGTGAGCGCGAAGACACGATCCGCGCCGCAGCCGAGCGCATCTCGCGACTGCCGCTGGTCAGCGACGTGCGTCTGTCTTCGCTGTTCGAGACGGTGGCGCTGCGGCTCGACGGGCCGGATCCGGCGGCCCCCGGATACGTGAACGCGGTCGCGCTGATCACCACCCGCCTCGCCCCGTCGATCCTGCTCGGCATGCTGCATGCGATCGAGGACGAACACGGACGCGAGCGCCATGAGCGCTGGGGCGATCGGACCCTCGACCTCGACCTGATCGCCTACGGCGAGGAATCAGCCGACGGCGGCACCGGCGACGGCCTGCAGCTGCCGCATCCCCGCGCCTTCGAGCGGCTGTTCGTGCTCGAACCCTGGCTCGAGCTCGACGGTGACGCCGTGCTGCCGGGTAGGGGCCGTGTCGACGAGCTCGTCGCCGACCTGCGCCGCCGGGAGCGCTCATGAAGCGCACCTCGCTCGGACTTCTCGCGGTCCTCGCGGTGCTCGCCGCGGCCGGGGGCTTCGTCCTCGACCACGTGCTGACCGTGATGGGCCGCACGACGTTCACGCCGTCGCTTCTGCTCCCCGTGCTGCTTCTGCTCATCGCCGCGGCTTCGCTGGCGGTCGCCTGGCCCGTGCGTGCGAGCGTTCGCAACGGCATCCGCATCGATCCGTTCCGCGCGACCCGTGCCGTCACACTCGCCCGGGCGTCCAGCCTGGTCGGGGCGATCATGGCCGGGTTCGGCGCGGGCCTTCTGGCGTTCCTTCTCTCCAGGCCCATCGATCCCCCGGTAGGGTCGACTGTGGCGATGGTGGCTCTGATCGGAAGCGCGATCGTGCTCGCCGTCGTCGCGCTCATCGCCGAACAGTTCTGCACCCTGCCGAAGGATCCTGATGACTCAGAACCCAGAGATCGAGCCGGGGACCCCGGCACCGCTTAGTTCGGCGGAGGTCAGCGACCTCGCGGCCCTCGACGAGGGCACGTATTCGCAGCTGCGCACCGTGCGCAACGAGGCGAGGCTGGAGCTCGACGGCACCTGGCACCAGATCTCGCCGCGCTACGTGGTCTCGCAGATCCTGCAGAATCTGATCTTCGTCGCGGTCGTGCTGGCCGCGGCCCTGGTGCTGGCGCTGGTCCTCGACCAGACCTGGGTGTGGATCCCGGCGGGCGTCATCGTGCTCATCACACTCATCACCCTGGTGATCCTTCCCCGACAGGCCAAGGCCATCGGGTACATGCTGCGCGACGACGACATCGTCTTCCGCAAGGGCATCCTCTGGCAGCGCATGATCGCCGTGCCGTACGGTCGCATGCAACTCGTCGACATCACCCAGGGGCCCCTCGACCGTGCCTTCGGCGTCTCCCAGCTCAAGATGGTCACCGCTGCCGCGACCACGGGCGTGCAGATACCCGGACTCGCACAGGGCTCCGCCGAGGCGCTGCGTGACACCCTCATCGCCGTCGCCGAGACCCGCCGGACGGGCCTGTGAGCGAGCAGTCTTTCCCGTCGCCCCCGGCGGCGGCCGAATCCCCGGCGCGGGCCGCGACCCTCGCCGACGGCGAGTGGCACCGGATGCATCCGCTCACCCCGCTCTTCAAGGGCGGGCTGGCGCTCATCATCATCGCGGGCATCGCGATCGCCAACCTGCGCGATCGCCTAATCGCCTGGTTCGTCGAGTTCTTCACGCCCGAAGAGGTGAACTACGACGACTACTCGGGTGGCGATCCCGTCGACTGGGTCTTCGAGAACAACCTGCTCATCATCGTGCTGCTCGGCGTGCTGGCGCTCGTCGCCGTACTCGTGCTCATCTTCTGGTTCGTGTGGCGTTTCCAGCAGTTCCGGATCACCGGCGATCACGTCGAGGTGCGCAAGGGCATCATCTTCCGCTCGCATCGGCGCGCGCCTCTCGATCGGGTGCAGGGCGTCAATCTCACTCGTCCGTTCCCCGCGCGCATCATCGGCCTCGCGAAGCTCGAGGTCGTCGGCGCGGGCACCGACTCCAACGTCGAGCTCGAGTACCTCGCGACACCGCGCGCAGAGGCGGTGCGGACCGACATCCTGCGCCTCGCCTCGGGTGCCCGCGCGGCGAGACTGACCGCGGCGGAGTCAGCGGCCGGGGTACGACCGCCGGACGCCGCGGGTTCTGTCGCCGGCGGGCCGGGTTCGGCGCGCGCGCAGCTCGTCGGGTCGGTGAACGCCGGGGTCAACGATCTGATCAGCGGTGTCGACCTGGCAGATGTCGAGCCGGAGAGCGTGGTCAAGATCCCCACGGGCCGCCTGGTCGGATCGCAGCTCATCTCGAGCGTGCTGTGGTTCGTCTTCTTCGGCATCATCTTCGGTGTGGCGGTCGGCGGCATCGCGATCGGCTCGCTGATCGACGGCGATCCGATCGGCGGGTTCCTGGGCCTCGGCATCACCCTGGGCATCGGGATCCCCATGGTCATCGCGGTCGTCGGTATCACCTGGGCGCAGATCTCGAAGTCGCTGCGCTACTCGATCGCTCCGACGCCTGACGGAGTGCGTATCACCTACGGTCTGCTGACGACCGTGACCGAGACGCTGCCCCCTGGGCGCATCTTCGCCGTCGAGGTCACGCAGTCTCTGCTGTGGCGTCCGTTCGGCTGGTGGACCATCAGGATCAACCGCATGAGCGGCAAGAGCGCCGCACAGCAGTCATCGGGTTCGGCGCAGCAGTTCAACGTCGTCCTGCCGGTGGGCAAGCGCGCCGATGTCGAACGCGTGCTCGCGCTGATCCTGCCTGATGCTCCGGTCGCCGACATCCCGCTCGTCTGGGAGCACGGCATCCTCGGTCCGATCGAAGGCGATCCGTATCGGACGATGCCGCGACGCGCATGGTGGCGCAGGCCTGTGTCGTGGAAGCGCCACGGCTTCGCGCTCACCGAGTTCGGACTGCTGCTCAGACGAGGAGTCGTCTGGCGCAAGCTGGCCGTCTTCCCCCTCGCACGCCTGCAGGGCGTGTCGCTCTCGCAGGGACCCATCGACCGCGCGCAGCGTGTGTCGGGTGCGCAGGTCCATTCCGTGCAGGGCCTCATCACGGGGTATCTCTCGGGTCTCGAGCGCGATGACGCTCTGTATCTTCTCGACGGCGTGAGCTCGGCAGCGGTCGCCGCCGCAGCGCGCGATCACACCCACAGATGGGGCGAGTACGTGACGGATGCCGAGGGTGCGCAGGTGCCCGGGTACCCGGGTGCCGGGGCGGAATCCGCAGCGACCGAGCTCGGAGCTTCCGTGCTTCCGCCTGCGCCGCCTCTCGCGGCGCCGGCACCCCCGCTCGATTCTCCGGCTGCGCCGCCGGCAGCTCCGCCAGTGCCGCCTCCCGCGCCTCCGGTGTCTCCGCCGCCTCCCGCGCCGCCCGCGCCTCCGGTGTCTCCGCCGCCTCCCGCGCCGCCGGCTCCGAACCGTGAGTGATCCTTCGCGCCGTGACGGGCGACTCGGGGTCGGCATCATCGGTGCCGGGCGGGTGGGGCCGGTCATCGGTGCTGCCCTCGCCGGAGCGGGACACGCGATCACGGGGATCACGAGCGGCTCGGACGACGACCGGGCGTCGGCAGTGCTGCCTGATGTGCCGATCCTCGATGCGCTCGAAGTGGTGCGTCGCAGCGAGCTCGTCGTGGTCGCCGTGCCGCACGACCAGCTCCCCGCTCTGATCACGGGCATCGCCGAGGTCGGAGGCTGGCAGCTCGGCCAGCTCGTGCTGCACACCGACCCCGGTCACGGCATCGGGGTGTTGCTCCCGGCGGCTGCGAGCGGCGCCATCCCGCTCGCGGTGCATCCGGCGATCACCTTCACGGGCACCTCTGTCGATCTGCGCCAGCTGCAGGCGAGCTATGCGGCGGTCACCGCTCCTGCGGCGGTGCTGCCCATCGCGCAGGCTCTCGCCGTCGAGATGGGGTGCGAGCCGGTGGTGATCTCCGAGGCGGATCGTGAGGCCTATGCCGACGCGATCCAGACGGTCACCGAATTCTCGCGCTCGCTCATCGCCCAGTCCACCTCGCGCCTCGGCGCGCTCGGCGTCGAGAATCCGGGCGGATATCTCTCGGCCCTGGTGCAGTCGACGGTCGAGCGGGCGCTCCGAGACGCATCCGGTCCCCAGCCGCTCCTCTGAGGTCAGCGGCCGCCGGAGAAGCCGCCGCCCCCGCCGCCGCCCGAGAAGCCGCCGCCGAACGATCCTCCGGCACTCGACGAGCTGCTCGCGCTCGGCGCCGAGTACGTCGCGGACGCGTGCGAGGAGGCGGCGAACGCCACGAGCTGACCATGGACGAACGGCGAGCTCGGGTCGCCGATCCACGTCGCCCCGCGGTTCTCGGAGGCGTACACGCCCTCGAGCAGGGCTCCCCATTCGTTCTCCATGCCGAACAGCATCGCGTAGGGGAGCAGGCGCTCATAGACGACGATCACGTTCGCGCTGCCGTCCTGCCGCCGCTCGGCACCGGAGTACGACTGCAGCATCTGCAGCCGGTCGGCTTCGGCGACGCGGATGAACTCCCGCACGCCCATGAGGTGCTCGTACTGCTGAGCGCCCTCGGCCGAGAGGACCGTGTGCTTCGAGAAGCTGTAGAAGGAGGACAGCAGCACGAGGAACGCGCCGAAGGCGATCGCCACGAACGCGGGGAGCGCTGTCACCCTCCCTGCGATGATCCCCCACAAGCCCAGCGCGAAGCCGGCCAGCACGATCGCGATCGCGCACCACTGCAGGATCATCGCACCCCTGCTGCGCGCCTTCGTGGTGAGCCCGCGCGAGACCGCCACCTCGGTGCCGCGCTGCGACAGGGTCTTCATGCGGGCAGCGAAGTCCTCGCTCGCGCTGGGGAGCTCAGCGACACCGTCGGAGTCGGCGCCCGCGAACAGCGCGTCGAGGGCCTCGCCATCGAGCGGGTCGGGGATCCGGCCGCCGGGAAGGCGTCGCAACCGTGGTTGTTCGGCGTCGGTTCCCTCTTCGATGCGGAGCGTGCCCCGCACAGCCAGGTGGATGATCTCCGCGGGGATCGGGTCTTTTGCTCCCGGCACGATCACGGCGGCCAACAGCGGCGGCAGGGAGTCCGGAACCTCGTACTGGGCGACGATGATGCCGCTGGCCGTGCGCCGTCTCTTCTTGAAACTCGAGACGGCGAACCACCCGGCGATCGAGAGTCCGAGCCCGCCGAGCGCCGCGATCGCGGGCACGGTGTCGGTCACCGGGTCGGGCTGTCGGGCCGAGGGCTGCACGGCCGTGCCCGATTCGAATCCGACCGCGATCGTGATGCCCTCACCGGGCGACAGCTCGTTCGCCTCGATGTCGAGCTGCGAGCCGTCGGCGGAGGCGATCAGCTCGCACTCGTCCGTCGACCCCTCGTAGCCGGCATAGCAGCGCGCGTCGCCGGTCATGCGATTCGCCATCGTCTCGTCGAACGCCACCTCGGCGGTGAAGCCGTCGATGCGCTGCGTGCTGTCGAGCGGGAGCAGATCCCAATAGAACTCGTCGACGCCGGAGTCGGCCGCGAGGATCACGTCGCGCATCTCGTACTCGATGACGTAGGTCGTGAGTCCGCGCACGTAGTCGTCGTCGCCGGTGAGGATCAGCAGCAGACCATCCTCGTCGTCGGTCTCGTAAGGCACATCGGCCCCGGTCTCGTCGGTCACGGACAGCACCCGCGTATCGAGCCAGGCATTCTCGTAGCTGGTCGGCAGCCCGCGGACGATCCCCTTGTTCTGGTCGACATCGGGGAATCGCGCCGTGACGGTCTCCGTGACGCGCATGCGGGCGCGACCGTCGTCGTCGAGCCCCACCTCGTAGCGCGCGTCCCACGACGCGTAGCTGAAGTCGTCGACATCCGTCCGGACCACCGTCGCTCCGGACGCAGGGGCTGCGGCCGGTCTTGCTGCTGCCGTGGCCGGAGCCGCTGATGCGAGCAGCGCGGCGGCGGCGAGGCTGATAGTGACGAGAGAGCGGGCGAGTCTGGTGGCTGCCATGCTTCGAGGCTACCCAGACTCGGCCGCGGGAGGAGGGACGCGACCTCGGTAAACTGGACACGACTTTTCAAGGAGCCCCGAATGACTGACGCGTCTGCCGCGCCCGACACGACCACCGCCGCCACCGAAGAAGACGTGCACGAGCAGAAGGCGGTGCGCCTGGCCAAGCGCGAGCGTCTGGTCGCGAACCGAGCGGATGCCGGTGGGGGAGCCTTCCCGGTCAGCGTGCCCGTGACTCACCAGATCCCCGCGCTGCGCGCCGAGTACGGCGAGCTCGAAGCCGGCGCCGAGACGGGCGTCGTCGTCGGTGTCGCGGGTCGCGTG
The DNA here is from genome assembly GCF_030407765.1 of Microbacterium sp. APC 3901. Classification (GTDB taxonomy): domain Bacteria; phylum Actinomycetota; class Actinomycetes; order Actinomycetales; family Microbacteriaceae; genus Microbacterium. Next base: position 73,919 of record NZ_JASDCU010000006.1, on the reverse strand, counting down.
GTCTTCAGTCGCAACACCGGGAAGCTCTGCTTCGCGACGCTGCAGGCCGGCGATGGCTCGCGCATCCAGGCGATGATCTCGCTCGCGAACGTCGGCGAGGAGTCGCTCGCAGACTGGAAGGAATACGTCGACCTCGGCGATCACGTGTTCGTGCACGGCGAGGTGATCTCGAGTCGCCGAGGCGAGCTGTCGATCATGGCCGACGCGTGGGCGATCGCGTCCAAGGCGATCCTGCCGCTGCCGAACGCCTACTCCGAGCTCAGCGAGGAGGGGCGTGTGCGCAGCCGCTACCTCGATCTGATCGTCCGTGAGCAGGCCCGCACCACCGTGCGCGCCCGTGCCGCGGTCAACGCGAGCCTCCGAGCGACGTTCGGCAGCCACGACTACCTCGAGGTCGAGACGCCCATGCTGCAGGTGCAGCACGGCGGAGCATCCGCTCGCCCGTTCGTGACGCACTCCAACGCCTTCGACACCGAGCTCTACCTGCGCATCGCACCCGAGTTGTATCTCAAGCGCGCGGTCGTCGGCGGCATCGAGCGGGTGTACGAGATCAACCGCAACTTCCGCAATGAGGGTGCCGACTCGACGCACAGCCCGGAGTTCGCGATGCTCGAGGCCTACCAGGCCTACGGCGACTACAACCAGATGGCCGCTCTGACGCAGGAGCTCGTGCAGCAGGCGGCGATCGCCGTCGCGGGGTCGACCACCGTGACCTGGGCCGACGGCACCGAGTACGACCTCGGCGGCGAATGGGATCGCATCTCGATGTACGAGTCGCTGTCGGCGGCCTCGGGTCGCACGATCACCCCGAGCAATTCGGTCGAGGACCTGATCGCCTTCGCCGAGGCGAACGGCGTCGACCTGCCGGCTCAGGCGACGCACGGCAAGCTCGTCGAAGAACTGTGGGAGCACTTCGTGAAGGGCGACCTCGTGCGCCCCACCTTCGTGATGGACTTCCCCGTAGACACCTCGCCCCTCGTGCGCGAGCACCGCTCGATCGAGGGCGTGGTCGAGAAGTGGGATCTGTACATCCGCGGCTTCGAACTGGCGACCGGATACTCCGAGCTGGTCGACCCCGTCATCCAGCGCGAGCGGTTCGTCGAACAGGCGAAGCTCGCCGCTCGAGGCGACGTCGAGGCGATGCCGGTCGACGAGGAGTTCCTGCGCGCACTCGAGCACGGCATGCCGCCGTCCGGCGGGATGGGCATGGGGATCGATCGCCTGCTGATGGCGATCACGGGGCTCGGCATTCGCGAGACCATCCTGTTCCCGCTCGTCAAGTAGCGGGTGTCTCGCCGCGTCTGAACGCCCACTCCGGCAGCATCGCCGCGTTGATCATCGTCTCGAGCAGGGCGGCGAGCCCGTACTCGGCATCGATCGCGCGCACGAGATCGAGGTACTGTGCGGCGTGACTCGAGCGACCGAGCGCCCACGAGAGCCACGCCGCAGCAGTGAGCGGTGCGGGTCTCGTCGCCCGAGGCGCGAGCGCTGCAGCGGTGCGCACGAGTGAGAGGGCGACCCCGAGCCGCTCCGGATCCGGCGTGGGCCCCCGCCCGAGGAACACCTCACCGAGATCGTCGGGCACGGTCGACCCTGTATCGGCGAAGGTGAGCTGCGCCTCGAGAGTGCGCTCGCCACCACGGAGGTCCGAGGCCCACTGCGTCAGCGCCACATCTCTGAAGAGCGGTCGCTCGAGGCACCAGAGGAGCGCAGCGGTGGCGAAGGGCGGCAGCTCTTCGGGAGACGCGAGTACGGCTTCGAAGAACGCCGGGATGTCTTCGAGGAGCACGAGAGCAGCGACCGCCTGGGGGTTCTCGGCGCCCGTCGGCCCAGGCCTGCCGCCCCGCGCGAGGAGGTCGGTCACGTCGCGCAGCGCTCGGCCCACCCTCTCCTTGTCTGCGAAACCCGCCGCCGGCAGAGCGGCACCGGAGAGCTGATCGCCCGACACGTCGCCGACGCCCGGAACCTCGGGGGCCGCGCGATCGAGAACGCGGAGCTGCGGATCGCCGTCGAGGTAGCTCGACCAGCCGTCCGAGGTCACGCAGAGCGCGTCGACGATGCGCAGACCGGCGTCCTCAGCCCGCCCGAGGATCTCGTCGACCTCGACGGCGAAAGGCAGGACCAGCCCGTCTCGCGTCTGCTGCACCGCGTCATCCGTGTAGACGACGAGCGCCACCGCATCCGTTCGCTCGACCCGCGCGACCAGGCCGACCGCGGCATCCGCGTAGTCTCCGAGTTCGACGTCGTCACGGGGGAGGTCGAGTCTCATCGCACCGTAGGTGCGTGTGCCGCGGAACGGAAGCAGGACGAGGCTCTCGGTCGGGGTGAAGCCTGCGAGGGAGGGGACGATGCTGAGGAACTCAGCGGAGCCGGAAGCACGGAGCAGTGTTGTCATCGGGCGAGTCTCATCGCGCGGCCGTGGTCGCGGTTCGATTCCACAGCGTCGATGGTCGATCCGGTGGGGGCCCTCGAGTGTGGAGGAGTAGTGGGTCGCGTACCATGGAGTCATGGAGAACTTCTGGCTCGCAGCCGCATGGTCGATCATTCCGACCATCGGGGTGAGCGTCGTGTTCTTCTTCGTTCTCCGCGGGATCCTGCGATTCGATCGCACCGAACGCAAGGTGCACGCACGGATCGAGGCTGAGGAGCGGGCCGCCCGCGGTCTGCCGCCGCGCTCCTGAGCAACGTCGGCACCATCGGATACTGTGTAGCCAGCGCACCTTCGTCGGTGCCCACTGACGCGACCGGCGTCGCAGTGCCGACCGGCCGAGAGGACGAGGGATGACGCCCGAGATCTGGGCCTGGTGGACCGCGGCGTTCCTGATCGCCCTCGACCTGACGATCCGCATCACGGCGATCATCGTGATCCCGCGCAACCGACGACCGACCGCGGCGATGGCGTGGCTGCTCGCGGTCTTCTTCATCCCGTTCATCGGGGTCTTCCTGTTCCTCCTCATCGGAAACCCGCGACTGCCCCGCGCTCGGCGGCGCAAGCAGGATCAGATCAACGAGTACATCGCCGAGACGAGCGAACACCTGCATTTCGGCACCCTGCGACCGGATGCGCCGAGCTGGTTCCCTCCGCTCGTCGAGATGAACCACAGGCTGGGAGCCCTGCCGATCTCGGGAGACAACGGCGCGCACCTGATCGCGGATTATCAGGATTCACTCGACGCCATGGCCGACGAGATCCGCAAGGCCGAGGACTACGTCCACGTCGAGTTCTACATCCTCCAGGCGGATGCCTCGACGGACAACTTCTTCCGCGCGATGGAAGAGGTCGCGGCGCGCGGCGTGCACGTGCGCGTGCTGCTCGACCACTGGGCGAACAGATGGAAGCCGAAGTATCGGCAGACCATCAAGCGGCTCAACGACATGGGAGCGAACTGGCATCTGATGCTCCCGGTGCAGCCCCTGAAGGGACGCATGCAGCGGCCCGATCTGCGCAACCACCGCAAGCTCGTCGTCGTCGACGGCAAGGTGGCGTTCCTCGGGTCGCAGAACGTCACGGACTCGACCTACAACCTTCCCAAGAACATCAAGCGCGGGCTGCACTGGGTCGACCTCATGGTCCGCATCGACGGACCCGTCGTCCTCAGCGTGAACGCGATCTTCCTCAGCGACTGGTACAGCGAGACCGACGAGGTGCTGCAGGAGATCGACATCTCGCACGCCCAGACGGGGTCGGGAGACCTCGACTGCCAGGTCGTGCCGTCAGGGCCCGGTTTCGAGGTCGAGAACAACCTGCGTCTCTTCCTCGGACTGCTCTATGCGGCCAAAGAGAAGATCATGATCGTCAGCCCGTACTTCGTCCCGGACGAAGCGCTGCTGCTCGCCGTCACCGCCGCGGTCGACCGCGGCGTCGCCGTGGAGCTGTTCGTCTCGGAAGAGGGCGACCAGGCGATGGTCTATCACGCGCAGCGCAGCTATTACGAGGCGCTGCTCAGGGCCGGAGTGCGGATCTGGATGTACCGTCGGCCGTACATCCTGCACACCAAGAGCCTCACGATAGACGACCAGGTCGCCGTGATCGGGTCGAGCAACATGGATATGCGCTCGTTCGGTCTGAACCTCGAGGTGTCGATGCTGGTGCGGGGCGAGGAGTTCGTCGCCGAGATGCGCGAGGTCGAAGACGTCTACCGCTCGCTCAGCAGAGAACTGACGCTCGAGGAGTGGATGCAGCAGCCCCTGCGATCGACGGTGCTCGACAACCTCGCGCGCCTCACCTCTGCGCTGCAATAGAGCGGCACGACGGGGTGTCTTCGAGAGATCGTGGCCGGTACCCTGTGTGCATGGAATCGCCATCGCGTGTCGTCGCAGCACTCTCGTCCCTCGCCGCCGTGCTGCTGATCGCCGGGTGCACGACCGGCCCTGGCGCCACCGCACCGGAGTCGACCTCGAACCCTTCGAGTGGGCCCGGTCAGAGCACCGACGACTCGGATGACGTCGAAGGCACGCTGCTCGACGACGGCCGCATGTTCGCGGTCGTGACCTGGGGATCCTCCACCTGTGTTCCGCAGGTCGACACGGTGACGGCTGAGGGGCAGACCGTGTCGGTGACACTCGTCGAGCCGGAATCCGAGGGAGACGGTGAGAAGGCCTGCACGGCCGACCTGGCGTCCCGAGCGAGCGTCGGTGCGCTGCCGGAGGGGGTCGATCCGACGAAGGAGATCACGCTGCAGGTGACCTACGGCGATCTCGTCGACGACGTCGACCTCGACGGCGACCCGTCGTTCACCGGCACCCCCGGCTCATCGACCGAGTACGCCCCGAGCGCCGGCTGGTTCGACGACGGCTCGCTGGTGCTGCTCACCTGGGGGTCGTCGAGCTGCGCCCCTGTGGTCGAGGACCTCGAAGGGTCGGGTGCCTCCGGCACGGCGTCCTTCGCGACGGACGACGATCAGGTGTGCACCATGGACATGGCGCCGCGTGCGACGATCCTCGAGTTCGGTGAAGACGCCGTCGATGACGACGCCTTCACGCTCACGCTCGTCGGCGGAGGTCTCGACGGCACGGTCGACGTGCGCGGCTGACGCGACGGGCCGCGCAGGCCCGACCGGTGGGATCAGAGCGATGCGACCGGGTGGTCGGCAGGAAGGGCCAGCAGGAGCGCTCCGGGGTCCACGCGGCAGGTGACGCGCACGGCGGTCCCGAACTCATCGCCGTCGAGCTCGATCGAGGTGGGCGACGTCACGGCGGCCTCGGCGGCGACTCCACGGAAGTAGTGCACGGATGCATCCCGGCCCCGTCGTTCGAGCACCCGGCGGCCGGCGCGCGAGCGGCGCAGCACCGAGTTGTCCCACCAGATCTTGCGCCAGACACCGAGCCAGCCCCACATGCCGGTGGGCTGGATCACGGCGACATCGAGGACGCCGTCCGTGATCGACGCGTCGGGGATCAGGGAGATGCCCGCCGGCAGAGTGCCGCAGTTCGCGAACAGGATGCTGTGCACTTTGGTCGAGTGCAGGCGTCCGTCGTCGATCTGGAACACGGAGCGGAACGGTTCGGCGCCCACGAGCGACCTGGCGGCTCCGTCGACGTAGGCGATCCACCCGACCGATCTCTTCAGGTCAGCGCGGGTGTTCGCGATCATGTCGGCATCCAGACCGACGCCCGCGAGAACGACGTACGCGTGCTCCTCGTGCTCGCCGTTCTCTCTCGTCAGCCGTGCCCAGCCGATGTCGATCGCGTGACGGAAGTCGCCGAGCGCCGCGCGGATCATCTCGTCGGGGTCGGCGAGCGGGAGCCCCAGGTTGCGCGCCAGCAGATTTCCGGTGCCGCTCGGCAGGATCGCGAGTGGCACCCCGGTGTTCGCGATGGCTTCGGAGACCGCGCGCACCGTGCCGTCTCCACCGGCGACGAGCACGACGTCCACAGCCCGGGCGAGGGCCTGGGTCGTCGCACCCTGACCGGGGTCTTCGATCGTGGTCGGATAGAAGGCCGGATGCTCCCACCCGGCCTCGCGAGACAGAGCTCGGACCCTGGCCCGCAGATGCTTCTCGTCGACCTTGATCGGGTTGTACACGAGCGCCGCCTGTCGCCGGGCGGGGGCGCTCGTGGTCATGGCGCTACTCTAACGCGGGCGTCGGCGGCGCTTGACCGCGGCTGACGCGCCCGGGACGCACCATAGACTTGGTGGATGATCGACCTCGCACTCCTCCGCGACAATCCGGAGATCGTCCGCCGTTCTCAGGCCGCCCGTGGCAACGACCAGGGCACCGTCGACATCGCACTCGAGGCAGACCGATCGCGCCGGGCGGCGCTCGCCGCGTTCGAAGAGCTGAGGGCCGAGCAGAACGCGTTCGGGAAGCAGGTCGCGAAGGCCCCCAAGGAGGAGAAGGCGGCGCTCGTCGCGCAGGTCAAGGACCTCGCCGAGCGCGTCAAGCAGGCGCAGCAGGCGGCGAACGAATCCGCCGAGACCCTGGCTGCTGCTCTCGGACGCATCGAGAACGTCGTCGTCGACGGCGTCCCCGCCGGTGGCGAGGCCGACTTCGTCGAGCTGCGCCGAGTCGGCGAGGTGCCCACGTTCGACTTCGAACCTCGCGACCACCTCGAACTCGGCGAGATCCTCGGCGCGATCGACATGGAGCGAGGCGCGAAGGTCTCCGGTGCTCGCTTCTACTTCCTCCGCGGCATCGGGGCGCGACTCGAGATCGCGCTCATGAACCTGGCGCTCGACAAGGCGCTGCAGAACGATTTCATCCCGCTGATCACGCCCACGCTGGTGCGGCCGGAGATCATGCAGGGCACCGGATTCCTCGGCGAGCACGCAGACGAGGTCTACCACCTCGACAAGGACGACGATCTGTACCTCGTGGGCACCAGCGAGGTCGCGCTCGCCGGATACCACAAGGACGAGATCCTCGACCTGGGGGAGGGCGCGCTGCGGTACGCCGGCTGGTCGACCTGCTATCGCCGCGAGGCGGGCTCTCATGGCAAGGACACCCGCGGCATCATCCGGGTGCACCAGTTCAACAAGCTCGAGATGTTCGTCTACACGAAACCGGAGGATGCCGAGGCGGAGCACCTGCGCCTCGTCGCGCTGCAGGAGGAGATGCTGACCTCCCTCGGCCTCGCCTATCGCGTGATCGACGTCGCCGCGGGTGATCTCGGATCGAGCGCAGCGCGCAAGTACGACATCGAGGCGTGGGTGCCGACGCAGGGTGCCTTCCGCGAGCTCACCTCCACCTCGAACTGCACGACGTATCAGGCGCGCCGCCTCGACATCCGACACCGGCCAGAGGCTCACGAGGGCCAGACGGCGAAGACGCAGCCCGTGGCGACGCTCAACGGCACACTCGCCACGACCCGATGGATCGTCGCGCTGCTCGAGACGCATCAGCAGGCCGACGGTTCTGTGCGCGTGCCCGAGGTGCTGCGACCGTATCTCGGCGGGCTCGAGGTTCTGGAGCCGACCGCGTGACGGCTCCCTGGCTCGTCGGACTCGACGTCGACGGCACGATCATCCTGCAGGACGAGACGATGAGCCCCGGCGTGCCCGAGGCCGTCGCACGGCTGCGGGATGCCGGTCATGAGGTGACGATCGCGACCGGACGCAGCTGGATGGCCACGCGTCGCTGGGTCGAGCAGCTCGAGCTGACTCCGCAGTTCGTGGTGTGCTCCAACGGGGCTGTGACCATGCGTCGGGTGGGCGACGAGTGGGAGCGGTGGCACATCGAGACGTTCGATCCGTCTCCCGTGCTCGCTCTCCTGCGTGAGCGCCTTCCCGAGGCCCGCTACATGGTCGAGCTCGGCTCGGGACTGCGTCTCTACACCGAGCATCTGGACGACTGGACGCTCGACGGCGGACGGCAGGTCGGCTTCGATGAGCTGGTCGCCGAGCCGGTCTCTCGTGTCGTCGTCGTGTCGCCGGGGCACGACGAGGAGGACTTCCACCGCCTCGTCGCCGATGCAGGGCTCAACGAGGTCTCCTATGCGATCGGCTGGACCGCGTGGCTCGACATCGCGCCGCAGGGTGTCGACAAGGGCACCGCGCTGGAACGCGTGCGCACCGAGCTGGGCTTCGAGCGCGGTCAGGTCTTCGTGGCCGGAGACGGGCGCAACGACATCGGCATGTTCGGGTGGGCGCTGGGGCTCGACGGCCGCGCCGTAGCCATGGGGCAGGCACCCTCAGAGGTCAAGGATGCCGCGGGCGAAGTGACCGGCGACGTCGAGGACGGCGGTCTGGCGATGGCCCTCGACACGCTTCCAGCAGCCGCCCAGGTCAGCGCGAGAGAATAGAACTCGGCTAGACTCACGGCTTGTCGGCAGATTCGTCTGTCGGGAGGGTTGTCCGAGTGGCCGATGGAGCTGGTCTTGAAAACCAGTGGGCAGAGATGTCTCGTGGGTTCGAATCCCACACCCTCCGCATTCCAGGGAACGGTGTCCCCCGCACCGCACGCTGAACCGAAAGGCCCCGAGTGAGTCCTCACACCCGACGCCGTCGTACCATCGCACGACACGGGCAGCTCCACTCGCCGGGCCCCGTCAGCCAGCTTCTGACGTTCATCGCGATCGGCCTCGCCGTCGTCCTGGTGAGCGGCTTCGGTGTCGCCTCGTACATCGTCTACGACCTCTCGAGCACGGTCTCGGCCAACGCGGTCGAGCTGGACAGCACTGAGCAGCTGCCACCCGACATCAGCGAGTACGAGGGCGGTTTCAACATGCTCCTCACCGGCGTCGACACGTGCGAAGAGGCGTATGCGCAGTACTTCGGAGAACGCTGCACCGGCGCGGACTCCGAAGGCACGCTCAACGACGTCAACCTCCTCCTGCATGTGTCGGAGGAGCCTCGCCGGATCACCGTCGTCAGCCTGCCCCGCGACATGATGGTCCCGATTCCCGAGTGCGAGGACGCCGAGGGCGACGTGCACTCCGCGATGAGCAAGCAGCAGATCAACACCGCGTACACCGACGGCGGACTCAACTGCGTCGCGAAGACCGTCTCGGACCTCACCGGTCAGGAGATCCAGTTCGCGGCGTCCGTCACCTTCGGCGGCGTGATCGAGATCACGAACGCGATCGGTGGCGTCGAGGTGTGCCTCGCCTCTCCGATCAAGGACCGCTACACGGGCCTCGACCTCGCGGCGGGGAACCACGTGATCGAGGGCATCACGGCTCTGCAGTTCCTGCGCACCAGACACGGTGTCGGCGACGGCAGCGACCTCGGACGGATCGGCAACCAGCAGCAGTACATGTCGAGTCTCGCCCGCACGCTGATCAGCGGCGAGACCCTCGGCAACGTCCCGATGATGCTGAAGCTCGCGACAACCGGTCTCGACAACGTCGAGGCGAGCACCTCCCTCGCCGACCCGATGAAGATCGTCCAGATCGCGCTCGCCGTGAAGTCCGTGCCGTTCGAGGACATCGTCTTCCTGCAGTACCCGACGTTCGCCGACCCGGCCGACCCCAACCGCGTCGTGCCGGACAAGGAGTCCGCCGAGGCCATGTGGACCGCGATCAACGAGAACGCCCAGCTGCAGGTCACGCATCAGAACACCGAGAACGACGGCGTCGTCGTGACGGATCCCGCCACGCAGGCACCCGCGGAAGCGGGCGGGGAGGCTGCGACACCGGACCCCGCGGCGACCCCCGAGAACGTGGTGGCGCTGCCGGACACGATCAAGGGGAACTCGGCCGCGCAGCAGACCTGCTCGAACGGCAACGTGCGCTGACGGTCTCGTGCCGACGGCACGACCGATCCCGAAGGACCGCCCCTCCTGTCAGTCAGGATGAGGGCGGTTCTTCGCATTCAGCGCGAAGGCGTCTCCGGGTGATCCGTCGTCGGGTAGAGCACGTCCATGAGGGCGCCGATGATGCCCGGCATGTCGACGGAGCGGTCGATCATCCACTGCAGCTGCAGCCCGTCGGCGACCGCCTGGATCACCCTCGCCATGGTGTCCGCATCGAGCGTCGCTCGATCGGCTGCGTCCTGGGCGAAGGAGTGGGTGATGCTCTCGCGAAGTCGTTCACTGCGTTCGAGGAAGTACTGATGAGCCGGATGTGCCGGGTCGACGGCGTCGACCGAGAGGCGCGAGAACAACTCGACGACGCCGGGGACCTCGGTGTTGTGGCGGATGACATCGAGGAACGCCGACTTGCCGTCAGTCGGATTCGGCGCCTGCGGCATCATGCCGTCGTGTTCGTCGCGCTTGCGCAGCACCTCGGTGAAGAGCTCCTCCTTGCTGCCGAAGTAGTGCAGGAGCGCGGCGGGGGTGACGCCGACTCTTTCGGCGATCTGCTTGAGCGACGCGTTCTGGTAGCCCTGTCGGCCGATCACGTCGAGAGCGCTCTCGAGGATCTCCTCGCGTCTGGCGACGCCCTTCGCGTATGAACCTCGTCGTGCCATTCCTCGAGAGTAATCCTGAACAACGTTTGAGATCCAATACCTACTGTCATATAGTTTTCGCAAGACACCGCCGTCGCCGCGAAAGGAACACCATGACCGATACATCGGCATCCGATCTCACCCTCGAGGAGAAGGCATCGCTCACCAGCGGTGCTGACTTCTGGACGACGAAGCCCATCGATCGTGTGGGTCTGCCGTCGATCATGATGACCGATGGTCCGCACGGGCTGCGCAAGCAGGCGGGCGGCACCGATCACCTCGGCCTGTCGAGCAGCGTGCCGGCGACCTGCTTCCCACCCGCTGTCGGCATCGGCTCATCATTCGACCCCGAGATCATCGAGCGGGTCGGCGCGGCGATCGGCGTCGAGGCTGCCATCGAAGACGTCGCCATCGTGCTGGGGCCCGGCATCAACATCAAGAGATCCCCGCTGTGCGGACGCAACTTCGAGTACTTCTCCGAAGACCCGATCGTCTCGGGGGTGCTCGGCGCGGCCTCGGTGCGTGGCGTGCAGTCGCAGGGCGTCGGCACCTCGCTCAAGCACTTCGCCGCCAACAACCAGGAGTTCGATCGCATGCGAGCGAGCTCCGACGTCGACCCGCGTCCGCTGCACGAGATCTACCTGCGTGGCTTCGAGCGCGTGGTCAAGGATGCCGAGCCGTGGACCGTCATGTGCTCGTACAACCGCATCAACGGGGTCTACGCCTCGGAAGACCCGTGGCTGCTCACGCAGGTGCTGCGCGATGACTGGGGCTTCGGCGGCCTGGTCGTCTCGGACTGGGGTGCAGTGAACGACCGCGTGGCCGGCGTCGCCGCCGGTCTCGACCTGGAGATGCCGTCGTCAGGAGGGCGGACCGATGCTCAACTCGTTGCCGCTGTGCGCGCAGGAGAGCTCGACGAGAGCGTGCTCGACACCGCGGCTGACCGGGCGATCGACCTCGTGCACAAGGCGCAGCAGCGCCCGGCCGTCGCAGGGCCCCTCGATGTCGACGCGCACCATGCGCTCGCGAGAGAGGCTGCCGGACGCTCGATCGTGCTGCTGAAGAACGACGGCGACCTGCTGCCGCTCGCCGCGGAGCAGCGGATCGCCGTGATCGGAGCCTTCGCAACCGAGCCGCGCTTCCAGGGAGCCGGATCCTCGCTCATCAACCCCACCCGCGTCGACAAGGCGCTGGACGAGCTGCGTGCGGTCGGCGGAGACAACGTCACCTACGCCGCAGGCTTCGCGGTCGAGGGGGGAGAGATCGCGACATCCGGCCGCTCGGCCGACGACCTGCGCGCCGAGGCCGTCGAGGCCGCATCCGCAGCGGATGTCGCCGTCGTGTTCCTCGGCCTCCCCGCCGCAGAGGAGTCCGAGGGCTTCGACCGTGAGCACATCGATCTGCCCGCTGCGCAGCTGGCGGTGCTCGACGCCGTGATCGCGGCCAACCCCGCCACCGTGGTCGTGCTCTCGAACGGCGGCGTCGTCGCGCTGCCGTTCGCCGACCGAGTGCCCGCTGTCGTCGAGACCTGGCTGCTCGGGCAGGCCGGCGGCGGCGCGGTCGCCGACGTGCTCTACGGCGTGGTGAACCCGTCGGGAAAGCTCACCGAGACGGTGCCGGTGCGGCTGGAGGACAACCCGTCGTTCGGCAGCTTCCCCGGCGAGTTCGGTCACGTCCGCTACGGCGAGGGCGTGCTGGTCGGGTACCGCTGGTACGACGCGAAGGGTCTCGACGTCACCTTCCCCTTCGGGCACGGTCTCTCGTACACGACGTTCGCGTACGGCGAGGCCGCGGTCGAGGCGCGCGCGAACGGCGACATCGTCGTGCGGGTCGATGTGACCAACACCGGAGCCCGCGACGGCCGCGAGATCGTGCAGGTCTACGCGGCCCCGGTCGTCTCCGTCGTGCAGCGCGCACCTCGTGAGCTCAAGGCCTTCGCCTCGGTTGCTCTCGCTGCTGGCGAGATCCGCACCGTCGAGCTCGTCGTCCGCCGTGAGGACCTCGCCTACTGGGACGTGCGCGTCGACCGCTGGATCGTCGAGAGCGGCGAGTACACGGTCGATGTCGCGGCATCGAGCCGCGACGTCCGCTCTTCCGCGACGGTTCAGGTCGAGGGAGACGTCGTCTCGCTGCCTCTCACCATGAACTCCTCGATCGGCGATGTCCTCGCCCACCCCGTGGCGGGCCCGATCGTCATGGGTGCCCTCGGCGGATTCCTGGGAGAGCTGAGCGGGGCCGACTCGTCGGCCGCCTCGATGATGCCGAACGACGAGGCGATGCAGAAGATGATGGCGTCATTCCCGATCGGTCGGCTGATCGGCTTCCCCGGGGTCGACGTCACGCACGAGCAGGTCGAGCAGCTGCTCGAGGGCGCGAACGCGGGAGTGCTGACGCAGGCCTGATCGCAGGCCGTCTGAACGCCGAAAGCGCCCTCTCCGTCGTGCGACGGGGAGGGCGCTTCGTCTGCGGCGATCGATCGTGCCGCGTGCTGCAGGCTCTCAGGCCGGAAGCACGAGCCCGCCGTTGCGCCGGTGGGGCAGGCCCGCGAGCGCCGCATCGCGGAGGACCTCCGGCAGCAGGGCCTCCGGGGCATCCTGAAACGTCAACGGGCGCAGGAAGCGACGGATCGCGGATGCGCCGACCGAGGTGTGCAGCGAGGTCGTCGCCGGCCACGGGCCGCCGTGCTGCTGCGACCACGTCACAGCGACGCCCGTCGGCCACCCGCCGAACAGCACTCGCCCGGCGCGTTCCTGCAGCAGCTCCAGCGTCTCGATCGGATCCTCGCCGGGCTCGGCATGCAGGGTCGCGGTGAGGCTGCCGGGCACGGTCTCGAGCGCCGCGTGCAGATCGGACTCCGAGTCGTACCTGACGATGAGCGTCACGGGTCCGAAGCACTCCTCGAGGAGGACGTCGGGCCGTCGGGCGACCGCGCGGGCATCCGTGAGCAGCGCGACCGGTCGCACGCCGTCGACCTCGATGCCCTCAGCGATGACCGAGACGGACGGGTCGTTCTCGAGGTGGGCGAGACCCGACGGGAAGGCCTCGGTGATGCGATCGGTGAGCAGCGGCCCGCCCGATGCCGAGGGAACGGCGGCTGCCACGGCATCCTCGAAGCCCGTGCCTCCGGGCACGAAGACGACGCCCGGCTTGGTGCAGAACTGGCCGACCCCGAGGGTGAAGGACCCGACCAGCCCCTGGGCGAGCGACTCGGTGCGAGCGGCGGCAGCGGCTGCGGTGATCACGACCGGGTTGATGCTGCCGAGTTCGCCGTAGAACGGAATCGGGTCGGGGCGGCCCGAGGCGAGATCGAACAGCGCGCGCCCACCCGACACCGACCCGGTGAATCCGGCGGCACGGATCAGCGGATGCTGCACGAGCGCGTTGCCCGCCTCTCTGCCCGTGACGAGCGCGAGGGATCCTGCGGGGGCACCCGCCTCCTCGAGCGCCGCGGCGACCAGCTCGGCCGTGCGGATCGACAGACGAGGGTGCCCCGAATGCGCCTTCACGACGACGGGATTGCCGGCGGCCAGCGCCGACGCCGTGTCGCCGCCGGCGACCGAGAACGCGAACGGGAAGTTCGAGGCGGAGAAGACGGCGACGGGGCCGAGAGCGGTGAGCATGCGTCGCAGCTCGGGGCGAGGGGGAGCGGCCGTCGCATCGGCATCGTCGATCGTGAGTTCGAGGTACGAGCCCTCCTCGACGACCGTCGCGAAGAGCCGCAGCTGGCCGCTGGTGCGGGCGACCTCGCCCGTGAGACGGGCCGCGCCCAGCCTCGTCTCCTCGTCGGCGATCGCGACGAGTTCGCCGACGTGGGAGTCGAGCACATCGGCCGCGGCGCGCAGCCAGCCCGCACGGTCTGAGGAGGAGGAGCGACGCCAAACCGGGGCCGCAGCGGCGGCGGCGCGGACGATCGCGTCGAGATCTTCGGGGGAGGTGGTCACGAGTGATCCTTTCCAGCGGGGAGGGAGGAGGCGGCCCCGAGAACGGGGGAGAAGCGGATGCCGAGACCCTGGTGCTCGTTCTCGGTGAGGAAGCTGTCGGAGACGGCCACGGGCGAGGGATCGGCCAGAGCGCCGAGCGCGCCGAACCCGGCATCCTCCACGTCCTCGACCAGGGGTTCGGCCGCAGCACCGGGCAGCGTCAGGGCGAGCTGCCCGGAGAGCTCGGGCAGCAGGTGAGGATGCAGGGGCGCGTCATAGGCGGCCGCGAGCTCGGCGATGCGGAGGAACGGGGTGATGCCGCCGACGCGCACGACGTTGGGCTGTACGATCTGAGCGGCACCTGCCCGGAGGAAGTCTTCGAACCGATGCGCAGTGTGCAGGTTCTCGCCGACCGCGATCGGCACATCGATGCGCCGGGCGAGCTCGGCGTGGCCGGCGAGGTCGTCGGCCCGCAGCGGCTCTTCTATCCAGGCGAGGTCGAAGCGCGTGAGTGCGTCGATCGACGTCGTCGCGCGATCGAGATCCCAGCGCTGGTTGGCGTCGATCATCAGACCGCGTCCGGGCCCGAGCAGCTCGCGCACAGCGGACACGCGCTCGACGTCCTCCGCGAGATCGGACTTGCCCACCTTGATCTTGACGGCGTCGAACCCCGCGTCGATCCAGCGTTGCACCTGGGCGAGCAGCTCGTCGAGCGGGTAGTGCAGATTCACGCCCGATCCGTAGGCGCGCACGTGCTCGCGGCGGCGGCCGATCAGGCGCGACACCGAGGTGGCCGCCGCACGCGCCTCGGCATCCCACAGGGCGAGGTCGAGTCCTGCCAGCGCGATCGTCGTGATGCCGCCGCCGCCCGCTTCGTGCAGGTGCTCCCACAAGCCCTGCCAGGCCTCGCCTGGAACGGCGGAGCGGCCCACGGCTGCGAGGGCGATGTCGTGCTCGAGAAGGGAATGCACCGCGGGTGCGCCGATCTGCGGGCTCCACGAGAAGCCCCATCCCTCGGCTCCGTCGGAGCGCACGACATGGGTCGCGATCACGCCGACGGAGGTCACGTCGACAGCCCACGGACGCGTCAGCGGCACTCGCTGCAGACGCGTCGTCAGACTCCGGATGATGGTCACAGCAGTGCGCGTCCTGCCGCGAGGATGCCGGCGAGGCGCGCCTCCTGGGCGGGCGTCGGGTCGACGAGCGGGGCGCGGACGGATCCGACGGCGAGACCGGAGAGGCGCAGCCCTGCCTTGATGAGGGAGACGCCGAAACCAGGGGTCTCGTCGCGCAGTTCGACGAGAGGGCGGTAGAAGCCGTCGAGCAGTGCCAGACGTCGAGCCTCATCGCCGCCGACGTAGGCGCGGTAGTAGGCGTCGGCGATGTCCGGAGCCATCGCGAACGCCGCCGACGAGTAGAGGGGGACGCCGATGCCGCGGTAGGCGCCCTGCGTGAGCTCGGCGGTCAGCAGACCGTTGAAGAAGGCGAAGTCCTCGCGACCCTCCTCGGCGACCGCTCGCACGATCAACTGCATCGCGCCGATGTCGCCGGTGCCGTCTTTGAATCCGACGATCCGCGGATTCGCGACGAGACGACGGACGGTCTCGACCGAGTACTGCGCGCTGCCGCGGTGGTAGACGATCACCGGCAGACCCGCGGCCTCGGCGATCTGCTCGACGTACGCCGCGAGTCCCGCCTGCGTGCCGCCGACGAGGTACGGGGGCAGCACGAGCAGACCGTCGGCTCCGGCATCCGCCGCCGCCTTCGCCACCTCGACCGCGTGGCCCAGCGGGCCGCCGGCTCCGGCGATCACCGGCACTCGACCGGCGACCGCCGCGACGGCGGTGCGGGTCACGGCGGCGGCCTCGCTCGCCGACAGTGCATGGAACTCTCCGGTGCCGCAGGCCGGGAAGACACCGCCGGCGCCGGCATCGACGCCGGTGGAGACGTGCGCCGAGAGCAGGACGTGGTCGATCGTGCCGTCAGCGGTGAACGGGGTCACGGGGAAGAACAGGATTCCATCGAAGTCCATGTCGAGCCTTTCAGGAGATGACCGCCGCGGCTGACGCTGCGGCGAGTTCGGTGCGCCAGGCGCGTGTGGGTCTCCAGCCGAGCAGGCGAGCCGCTTTGGCGGAGGAGAATGCGGGTGCATCGCCTGTGAGCTCGGATGCCGCCCGCTCGGTGCCGGGATGGAACTGCGGCAGCAGCTCGCTCAGGGGGCGGCGGGCGAGCGCGTCGTCGGCGCCGACGAAGAACCGTTCGCCGTTCGGGATGTCCTCGAGGGCGACGAGCAGGGCGTCGGCGAAGGCTGCGACGTCGCGGGCATCGATGTAGTTGAAGAGCGCCGGAGCCGAGAGCGCCGGGTCGTCGAGGCGCTCGAGCACGGTGTGTCCCTGCTGGGTGGGAGCGCCGGCCCATTCCTCGGGGGCGATCACGTAGCACGGGCGGAAGGACGCGAAGCGCACGTCGTCGCCCGTCTGGCGCCGCAGCATGTCGATCGTCTGCTCGATGAGCAGCTTCGACAGGGCGTAGGCGTTCCAGGGTTCGGTGGGTGACGTCTCGTCGAGGGGGAGGCGCTCGGGAGTCCAGCCGCGTGGTGCGCCGTAGCCGATCACCGTCGGGCTCGACGCCGCGACGACGCGATGGATGCCGGCGCGCACCGCTCCGCCGAGCACCGACTGCGCGAGTGCGGCGTTCGTGCGGAGGATCACGTCTTCGGGGGCGCTGAACGGTACGGCGATCGCCGCGAGGTGGATCAGCGCATCGGCTCCCGCGCCTGCGAGCGCCGACTCCGTGGCATCCGCATCGGTCAGATCGAGCGAGAACTGCGTGATCCCCACGCGGTCGAGGTGTGCGGTGGGCTCACGGTCGACCGAGACGAGCTCGTGCCCGGCATCCGCGAGTCCCGTCACGAGCGTGCGGCCGAGCCGCCCGGACCCGCCGGTGACGACGATCCTCATCGGCGTGCGAGCAGGGCGATGCCGAGCTCGTCGACCTTCACGGGGAGCCCGGTCTCGAGCGAGCGGTTGCCCGCGATGCCGACCGCGATGGAGCGGATGCCGTCGGTCCAGTCGGCGGGGCGCGAGAGCGGATCGTCGCCCGGGCCTTCGAACACGTCGGAGAGCAGCAGCTCGTCACCGCCGCCGTGCCCGCCGTCGCCTCCGTCGATCGGCACCTCGTACGCGGCTTCCCAGTGGCGCTGCACGATCAGCCGTTCGCTCTCGGGGCGCAGCGAGGTGGTGCCGTCGCCTCCTGAGAGGCTGGGGTCGATGTGCGGGTGCAGTCCCTCACCGGCCAGCACGGCACCGCGTTCGACGACCTCGAGCTCGACCCGGCCGAGCGTGCCGTTGACCGCGACGCGGTAGCCCTCCCACGGCGAGTGAGCGTTGAGCGAGTACGACATCGTCGCGCCCGACGCGTAGTCGACCACGAGAGCGAGGTTGTCTTCGATCGTGATGCCCTCGCTGAACACGTCGAGGTCGCGCTGATACCCGTCATGCTGCTCGGCGTCGAGGTAGAGCGCGGTGAGGCGCGCGTCGGTGCGGAGGTCGAGTTCGAACAGGTCGCCGTCGTCGTGCGTGCCGCGCGCCGGTCGCTCGCCGAGGCCGCGGTTCGCGGCGTTGTCCGCCCCGTAGAAGCGCAGTCCGCCCGATGCGAAGACGCGGGTCGGCTGCGAGCGGATCCACCAGTTGACCAGGTCGAAGTGGTGGCTCGACTTGTGCACGAGCAGCCCGCCGGAGTTCTTCTTCTCGCGGTGCCAGCGACGGAAGTAGTCGGCGCCGTGGTTCGTGTCGAGCATCCACGAGAAGTCCACCGAGGTGACCTGCCCGATCGTGCCGTCCTGGATCACCTGGCGCAGCGCACTGTTGCGGGGGGAGTAGCGGTAGTTGAACGTCAGCACGACCCGGCGGCCGGTGCGCTCGACGGCGTCTTCGATGCGGGCGGCGCTCGCCGCATCGATCGTCAGCGGCTTCTCGACCACGACATCGACACCTGCCTCGAGCGATCGGACGATCAGCTCGGCGTGCAGGTCGTCGCGGGAGCAGATGATGACCCGATCGATGCGCTCGTCACGGATCACCTGCTCGAGCTCGTCGGGCGTCGCGAGTCGAGGTGCCGTGGCACCCGCCTCGGCGATGCGGTCGGCGTAGTGCGCGGCGCGAACGGGGTTCGGTTCGATGATCGCCACGAGCTCTGCGCGGTCGCGATGCGCACCGAGCATCCCCTCGACGTACATCTGGGCGCGGGCGCCGGCACCGGCGACGGCGTAACGGGTCTTCGTCATCGTGATCCTTCTTGATCTCGAACTCTCAGGAAACGTTTTCTCACCATAACAGGAACAGGGTCGCTGCAAAAGCTCCTCACGGCGATGCCGGCGATGTCAGCCGCGTCGGGGACCGCCGGCCCGTTTTCGACGCGGCGTGGCGGTCGCGCGGGGAAGCGCGCGTCCCGGGGGCTCAGCTCCTGGCGGGGCCGGTGCTCGCGCGCACGACCACCTTCGGCGTGAAGGATGCGGAGGCGACCGGGTCGCCTCCCGTCAGCAGCGCGTGCATGGCCCCCCATGCCAGCCGTCCGATCTCGGCGGCGGGCACGGTCGCCGTCGTGAGCGGTGGCGTGGTGTACGCCGCGAACGGAATGTCGTCGAAGCCCGTGATCGAGAGATCCTCCGGCACGCGGACGCCGCGGTTCGTCACCGCGGACAGCAGTCCCATCGCGACGAGGTCGTTGAACGCGAGCACTGCAGTCGCGCCGCTGTCGATCACGGCGTCTGCCGCGGCGGCTCCGCTGTCGAAGTCGACGCCGGCGGGGATCTCGGCGAACTCGAGGTCGCCGGTCCGCTCGGCAGCCGCGATCGCCCGCGCGCGTGCTTCACCCGATGCGCTGCCGACGACTCCCGAGAGGAAGGCGATGCGACGGTGCCCGAGGCCGCGCAGGTGGGCGATCAGCTCGGTCATCGCGGCCTCGTAGTCGGCGGCGACCGTCGGCACGTCACTCTGAGGGGGGCGGTTGATCACGACGGCAGGCGCGACCGACGGCAGCAGGGCGGAGAGCTCGTTCTGCGGCAGACGCGGGGCGCAGAGGATCACTCCGTCGGTGCGTCGCCGTGTCGTGGTGGCCAGCTCGACCTCGCGGTCGACCTGCTCGGCGGTGTCGGAGATCAGCACGTGGTACCCATCGGTCGCGGCGGCACGACTGACGCCGTGCAGGATCGCCTGGAATGTCGGGTTGCCGAGGTCGGGGATCATGACGGACACCGTCTGCGTCTGCCCGAGCACGAGGCTGCGAGCGAGGGGGTTCGCCGTGTAGCCGAGTTCGGCTGCCGCGGTCCGTACTCGTTCGACGAGGAGAGGATCCACCGTCGGGTTCCCGTTCATGGCGCGGGACACGGTCGAGAGGGACACTCCGGCGAGCTTCGCGACGTCGGTGATGCCTGCTCGGGTGGAGCGTGTCATCCGGATCCCCTCTTCCGCGAACGGTGGCGGATGTGGTCGTATGTGAGAAAACGTTTGCTAGGAGCACTCATGGTCGGGTCGTACCAGGATCGTATCGAGAAGCAGGACAGAGTGGCCCGAGTGCGGCGGGGTGCCGGGGCACCGATCCTGTTGACGTCTCATGAGGCGGTGTCGTGGTACCTCGAGGGGGTGCGCACGCATGTGTCGCTGGCGGGCCCGCCGGTGCTGGCGGTGCGAGCGGACTCTGACGGCGACACGCTGTTCGTCGCGGACAACGAGGCGGATCGTCTGATCGCCGAGGAACTGCTGCCGTCGGATGCCGATCGCATCGTGCGGGTGCCGTGGTGGACTCCGCCGGCGGTCGCGGCGGCGGAGGACGTGCGGTCGTCGTCGGCTCTCGGTGAGGCGGTCCTCGCCGCGGAGCTTCGCGCGGTGAGAGCGCGGATGCTGCCGGCCGAGATCTCACGGTACCGCTCACTCGGTCGCGATCTCGCCCGCGCCGTGACGGATTCTCTGGCGAACGGCATCGGGCCGGCGAGCAGCGAACGGGACGCGGCTTCCGTCGTCGCGACCGGTCTCGTGTCGCGAGGAATCGATCCACTGGTCGTGCTGGTGACCGGAGCGGAGCGTGTGTCGTACAGGCACCCGCTGCCCACGGCCGCTCTGCTGGGAGCGCGCGCCATGATCGTGGTGTGCGGACGCAGGGACGGACTGATCGCGAATGCCACGCGTTGGATCGGCGCTGCCGTCGACGACGAGCCGATCCTCGCAGTGGAGCGGGCGTTCCTCGACGCCTCGGTACCGGGAGCCCGGCTCGACGAGGCGTTCGCCGTCGGATGCGCGGCCTACGGGCGCTTCGGGTTCGACGCCGACGAATGGCGGCGGCACCATCAGGGCGGGCCGACCGGCTATGCCGGACGCGACCCGCGGGCCACGGCATCCACATTCGACGTGCTCGTCGAGAATCAGGCGTTCGCCTGGAACCCGTCTGCGCCCGGCGTCAAGGTCGAGGACACCATGCTGCACAGCGCCGAGGGCTGGGAGATCCTCACCGTCGACGAGCGATGGCCGTCGGTCGAGTACGAGGGGATGCGGCGCCCGACCACGCGCGGCTACTGAATCGCGAGTCGGGTGGGCGTCAGCTCGGTGCGGGTGTGGGCGATCAGCCGCCGGTCGAGCGACGGACGATCAGCTCGGGCGGGAACACGGTCTG
Organism: Microbacterium sp. APC 3901; assembly: GCF_030407765.1. Taxonomy (GTDB): domain Bacteria; phylum Actinomycetota; class Actinomycetes; order Actinomycetales; family Microbacteriaceae; genus Microbacterium. The sequence goes on along the minus strand of NZ_JASDCU010000006.1, from coordinate 53,006 downwards.
CCGCGGGATGCTCTCGGGGTCGGCCGCCTCTTCGAGCACGATCCGCAGCGCGGTGCGGCCGATCATGCGGCTGGGCTGACGGATGGAGGACAGAGGCACCGCAGCTGCGGCGGCGAACGGGTTGTCATCGAAGCCGATCAGTGCGATCTCGTCCGGCACGAGCACACGCCCGCCGGACACGAGTGACTGCAGCAGCCCGAGGGCGAGCAGATCGTTGGCGGCGAACAGTGCATCCGGCCATTCGCGCCGGGGGCGGGTGAGCAGGCGGGCGCCTGCGGCGACACCTTCTTCGACGGTCATCGCGGCGGTCGGCACGACCTCGAGTTCGACATGCACTGCCGCGTTCTCGGCCGCGGCGCGAGCACCGGCGAGGCGGTCGGTGACCTGCCGCATGTCGAAGGGGCCGCCGACGAACGCGATGCGCCGTCGTCCGCCCTCGATCAGGTGTTCGACGGCCAACCGCCCTCCGGCGACGCTGTCGACCGACACCGAGGAGAAGCCGCTGTCTGCACTGAATCGGTCGACGAGAACGGTCGCGATGCCGCTCGCGCGGAACTTGCGCAGCTGCGTCATGACATCGCCGTAGGGGGCGATGAGCAGCCCGCGCACCTGCTGCTCGCGGAAGAGATCGAGATACACCTTCTCGCGGGACGGGTCGTCGTCGGTATTGCCATAGAGGATGGCGATGCCGTGGCTCGACGCCTCGTCTTCAGCGCCGCGCACGACATCGTTGTAGAACGGATTCTGTCCGTCGAGCACCACGAACCCGACGGTCGTGCTCACGCCGGCCCGGAGCTTGCGGGCGGCGTCGTTGCGCACATAGCCGAGTTCTTCGATCGCCTGGGTGACGCGCTCGACCGAGTCGCTCGAGACCTCGTCCGGACGATTCAGGACGTTCGAGACCGTGCCGACAGAGACGCCCGCACGCACGGCGACATCGCGGATGCTGATCGGCATTCGGCTGTCCTCTCGTCGTCGGGCGGATCACGCTTCGGCATCGGGGGTTGACCTGAGGCCGGCATCACATACACTAGCCTGAAACGAGCTTGAATCGATTCAGGTAAGTTCATTCCGATCATCATCCCCCTCAACGGAGAGGAAAGCCAGTGGTAGACGCAGCCTCCGCCCGAAGCGCTCCCCCCACCGCGCTCGAGCTGCATCGGGTCGTGAAGTCCTTCGGCCCCGTCGTCGCACTCCGCTCCGGCAGCCTGACGCTCCGCCCCGGTTCCATCCATGCCCTCATCGGCGAGAACGGCGCGGGCAAGTCGACGATGGTGAAGATCATGGCCGGTCTCTACCGCCGCGACTCGGGGGACTTCCGCCTGCACGGTGAAGACGTCGACTTCACCAGCACCGCCCAGTCGAAGGCTGCTGGCATCGCGGTCATCTACCAGGAGCCGACGCTGTTCCCTGATCTCTCGGTGACGGAGAACATCTTCATGGGCCGACAGCCCACGGGGTTCCTCGGTCGTATCGACCGCAAGGCCATGCGCACCGAGGTCGACCAGATCTTCCGCCGCCTGGGCGTGACGCTCGACCCTGACCGCATCACCGAGGGCCTGTCGATCGCCGACCAGCAGATCATCGAGATCGCCAAGGCGATCTCCCTCGACGCGAGTGTGCTGATCATGGATGAGCCGACGGCCGCACTCAGCGGCGTCGAGGTCGACCGTCTGTTCGCCGTCGCCCGGAGCCTGCGCGACGAGGGCCGCGCCATCCTCTTCATCTCGCACCGCTTCGACGAGGTGTTCGACCTGTGCGACACCGTCACCGTCATGCGTGACGGCGCCTATATCGACACCACAGCCATAGCCGAGACGACGGTCGACGAGCTGGTCCGCCAGATGGTCGGACGCGACGTCACCGAGTTGTTCCCCAAGCAAGAGGCCGTCGTCGGAGAGCCGCTGCTCGAGGTCACGGGACTCACCCGCCCCGGTGTCTTCCACGACATCTCCTTCACCGTGCGTGCGGGCGAGATCGTCGCACTGGCCGGTCTCGTCGGGGCCGGGCGCTCCGAGGTCGCCCGCGCGGTCTTCGGCGTCGACCCGTACGACCAGGGACAGGTGCGCATGCTCGGCACAGGTGTGGCGCGCCGCAACCCGACCGCCGCGATGCGCAGCGGACTCGCGCTCGTGCCTGAAGACCGCCGCAAGCAGGGCCTCGTGATCGACGCGGGCGTCGGCGGCAACATCACGCTCGCCATCCGTCGTCGGCTCTCGAAGTGGGGTCTGATCACCACCGGCATCGAGAACCGAGCGGCGAAGGAATGGGCATCGCGCCTCGAGGTCAAGACGCACGCGCTCGACACCGTGGCATCCACCCTCTCCGGCGGAAACCAGCAGAAGGTCGTGCTGGCCAAGTGGCTGGCCACAGACCCGCGCGTCCTGATCATCGACGAGCCCACCCGAGGCATCGACGTGGGCACGAAGTCCGAGGTGCACCGTCTGCTCTCGCAGCTCGCGGGCGAGGGGCTGGGAATCCTCATGATCTCGTCCGAGCTGCCCGAGGTCCTCGGCATGGCAGACCGGGTGCTGGTCATGCGCGAAGGTCGCATCACTGCCGAGATCTCCCGTGACGACGCCACCAGCGAGAACGTCATGTTCGCCGCCACCCACTCATCGGAGCTGCACGCATGAGCACCATCACCACGGCACCCGCGCCCGCCGCGGCCAAGAAGTCCTTCGGCGGAGTCGGCCGTGCACGGGAGCTCGGCATCCTCGCGGCTCTCGTGCTCGTCGTGATCGCAGCCACGGTGAAGAACCCCAACTTCCTGTTCAGCGCCGACGGGTGGCGAGACCTGCTGCTCACGCCGTCGATCCTCATGCTCGTCGCCGTCGGCCAGGCGATCGTCATCATCACCCGGAACGTCGATCTCTCGGTCGGTTCGGTGATGGGCCTGACGGCATATCTGACCGGACGCCTGTTCGTCGACGTGCCCGGGATCCCGATCGTTCTCGTCGTGATCGCGGCCGTGCTGCTCGGCGCCTTCCTCGGCCTCGTGAACGGCGCGCTGGTCGCGTTCGCGAAGGTGCCGGCGATGGTGATCACCCTCGGCACTCTGTATGCCTATCGCGGCATCAACGTGCTGTGGACCGGCAGCGACCGCATCAACGCGTCCGATATGCCCAAAGACTTCCTCGCGCTCGGCACACAGCAGATCCTGTTCATCCCGGTGCTGTCGATCGTCGCGGTGATCGTGCTCGCCCTCGCGGCCTGGTATCTGCGCAACACCCGCAGCGGCCGTGAGTATTACGCGATCGGATCCGACCCGTCAGCCGCTGAACTCTACGGGCTCAAAGTCACCCGCCGTGTGCTCTCGGCATTCGTGCTCTCCGGTGCGCTCGCCGGACTCGCGGGCGTCTTCTACGCCGCCCGGTACGGGTCGATCAGCTCGCAGGCCGGCAGCGGCTGGGAGCTGGATGCGGTCGGCGCCGCCGTCATCGGCGGGATCGCGATCACCGGTGGAGTCGGCACCGTCTGGGGTGCGGCGATCGGCGCGATGCTCCTGATGACCATCAACCGCGCGCTGCCGATCCTCGGCATCCCCGACTTCTGGCAGCGTGCCGTCGTCGGCGTGCTGATCATCGGGGCCATCGTGCTCGACCGGGTGCTCGCGGTCAGACAGAGACGCCAGCTCATCGAGGCGAGGGACGAATCATGACCACCACGACGACGACGGGGTCGATCCGCGTCATCCGCGAATACGACCGACCGCTCTGGCGGCGCATCTTCATCAACCGCGAGTTCGCGATCATCGCGCTGCTCGTGTTCGTGACCATTGTCGCTGCGGTGTCGATCCGCGGCTTCGCTCAGCCGATCACCGCGAACTACCTGCTGCTCGATGTGGCGCCGATCCTGCTGATCGCACTGCCGATGACCCTGGTGATGATCACGGGCGAGATCGACCTCTCGGTCGGATCCATGGTCGGACTCGCCAGCGTGGTGACGGGCGTGCTCACCGAGTCGGGTGCCCCGTTCGAAGTAGCCGCCCTCGCGGCACTCCTGGTCGGCGTCGTGGGCGGTGCGTTCAACGGCTTCCTGGTGACGACCGTCGGTCTGCCGTCGCTCGCCGTCACGATCGGCACCCTCGCGCTGTTCCGTGGTCTCGCTGTCGGTCTGCTCGGCACCACCGCCGTGACCGACTTCCCCGAGACCTGGACCGCGCTGGCGAAGGCGAAGATCGCCGGCACGACGATCCCGTACATCGTGATCCCGTTCCTGATCCTGTTGGTGCTCTTCGCGGTGCTGCTGCACTTCACGCCCTTCGGGCGAGGCGTGTTCGCGATCGGGCTGTCGAAGGATGCCGCACGGTTCTCCGGTGTGAACGTCGAACGGACGAAGTTCATCCTGTTCGTGCTCTCAGGTGTGGTCGCCGCCTTCGCCGGCATCTTCTACACGCTGCGCTTCGGCAGTGCTCGAGGCGACAACGCCACGGGGCTCGAGCTGCAGGTGATCGCGGCCGTCGTACTCGGCGGTGTGTCGGTCTTCGGCGGCAGGGGACACCTGCACGGTGTCGTCGCGGCGGTGCTGCTCATCGGGGTGCTCGGCAGCAGCCTGCGTCTCGCGGGCGTCACCTCTGACGTCATCAACATCATCACCGGCGGACTGCTGATCTTCTCGGTCGTCGCGGCCAGCGCCCTCGCCTGGGTGCAGCGCGTGCGTGCGAAGGCCGGTCCACCACTGCGCGTAGCGGCCTCTCCCGCACCATGAGGCAGCCTCTCATCGCCGGCATCCGCCCGCGGTGATCATCACGAAAGGAAGAACAATGATGTTTGCACGTAAGAAGATCGCGGGGTTCGCGGCTGTCGCCGTGGCCGCAGCGCTCGTGCTGACCGGCTGCGCCGACACCAGCGGCGGGTCCGGCGGCTCGGGCTCCGGAGCCGAGGGAGGATCTGACAATCTCGCGATCACCTTCCTGCCCAAGAACCTCGGAAACCCCTACTTCGACACTTCGAGCGAGGGCGGCAAGACCGCCGTCGACGAGTTCGGCGGCACGTTCGCCGAGGTCGGACCAGCCGAGGCCACGCCCGACGCCCAGGTCAGCTACATCAACACCGCGACGCAGCAGGCCGTCGGCGCGCTGGTCGTCTCGGCGAACGACCCGAAGGCCATCTGCGACGCGCTGAACGAGGCCCGCGACGCGGGCGTCAAGGTCGTCACCTTCGACTCCGACACGAACCCGGAGTGCCGTGACCTGTTCATCAACCAGGCCGACTCCGAGGGCATCGCCAAGGTGCAGGTCGACCTGATCGCCGACCAGATCGGCGGAGCCGGCGAGGTCGCGATCCTGTCGGCATCCGCCAACGCGACCAACCAGAACGCCTGGATCGACCTGATGAAGGAGTACGTCGCCAGCGAGTACCCCGACATCACGATCGTCGAGACCGTCTACGGTGACGACGACGACCAGACGTCGTTCGACAAGACCGCCGCTCTGCTGCAAAGCCACCCGAACCTGAAGGGCATCATCTCGCCCACCACGGTCGGCATCGCGGCTGCCGCTCGATATGTCTCGACCTCGGACTACAAGGGCAAGGTCGCGATCACCGGTCTCGGCACCCCGAACCAGATGCGCGAGTATGTCGAGGACGGCACCGTCACCGCGTTCGCGCTGTGGAACCCCGCCGACCTCGGCTACCTGGCGGCATTCGCATCGAAGGCGCTGATCGAGGGCGACATCACCGGCGAAGAGGGCGACACCTTCGAGGCCGGCGATCTCGGCGAGTACACCGTCGGCGCCGACGGCGTCGTGCTGCTCGGCGACCCGTTCGAGTTCAACGCAGACAACATCGGCGAGTTCGACTTCTGAGTCGAATCGCCTCGTCAGGGGCGCCGGGGCTTCGGCTCCGGCGCCCCTTCCGTGTGTGCCGGCGATCCGGGAGCCCACGTGTGCCGTCGGCAGCACGCAGACGGAGATGGGCCGTGACGGGACCGGTCAGCGCGGGTCGAAGCGCTCGGGTTCGTGAGTCGCGGCGACCAGGGCTCGCAGCTCCTCGAGGGATGCCGGAGCGGCGCCGAGGGCGCGCGCCTGCACGAGCACGTTGCCGAGGGCAGTCGCCTCGACGGGGCCCGCGAGCACCGGGAGGCCGGTGCGATCGGCCGTCGCCTGGCACAGCAGGCGGTTCAGCGATCCGCCACCGACCAGATGGATGCTGTCGAGCTCGCGCCCGGACAGATCGGATGCCGTCTGCACCGCGTCCGCGAACGCTGTCGCGATCGACTCGACGATCGACCGGGCGAAGGCCGGCCGTGACGACGGCGCGTCCGACCCGAGCAGCGCCGCGATGCGCGCAGGCATGTCACCGGGCGCACTGAGCGACGAGTCGTTCGCGTCGAAGAGCGGCACGTCTCCGGTGACAGCGGACGCCGCGGTCAACAGCTCGGGCAGGTCGATCGACGACCCGTCTTCCGCCTCCCAGGCGCGCACGGTCTCGCTGAGCAGCCACAGCCCCGTCACGTTGTGCAGGAACCGGTAGCGGCGATCGACGCCGAGCTCGTGAGTGAAGTTGGCCTCGCGTGCGGCATCCGTCAGCACCGGCTCGGTCAGCTCGACGCCGACCAGGCCCCAGGTGCCGCACGAGATGTACGCGGACTGCGGAGTCGACAGCGGAGCCGCGACGACCGCGGACGCCGTGTCGTGCGAGCCGACCGCGATGACGGGCAAGTCCTTGCCGATGCGCTCGACCAGGTCGGCGCGGAGCGTGCCGATGGTCTCGCCCGGGTCGACCAGCGTCGGCAGGATGCGCGTCGGGATGCCGACGCGCTCGGCCAGCTCCGTGTCCCACTCGCCCGTCTCGACGCCGAGCAACCCCGTTGTCGAGGCGTTCGTCCGCTCGGCCACGGCCGTTCCCGTGAGCAGGAAGGCGATCAGGTCGGGGATCAGCAGTGCGGTGTCTGCCCCGGTGAGGCGGGCATCGACGCGGTATTGGTAGAGCGTGTTGAACGGCAGGAACTGCAGTCCGTTGCGCCCGTACAGCTCGGCGAAGGGCGCGATCGCATGCACCTCGTCGACCCCGCGCGCCGTGCGCTCGTCGCGATAGTGGAACGGCTCGGCGAGAAGCTCGCCGCCCTTCAGCAGGCCGTAGTCGACGGCCCACGAGTCGATCCCGACGCTCTCGATGCCCGGCTCACGACGTACCGCTTCGGCGAGCCCTTCGACGACATGCTCGTACAGAGCCCCGAAGTCCCAGTGCAGGCCGTCTTCACGCTCGACGGGACCGTTCGGGAACCGCGAGACGAGTTCGAGGTCGAGCCGGCCGTCGCCGATCCGCCCGATCATGACGCGACCGCTGGTCGCCCCGAGGTCGACGGCGGCGACGGACCGCACCGTCATCGCAGGAACGCCGCGGCGACGCCGGAGTCGACCGGAATGTGCAGACCCGTGGTGCGGCTCAGCTCGGGACCCGTCAGCACGTAGACGGCATCCGCCACGTTCTCGGGAACGACCTCGCGCTTGAGGATCGTGCGGTTGGCGTAGAACTGGCCGAGGTCCTCTTCGGCGACGCCGTAGGTCGCGGCGCGGTTCGCGCCCCAGCCGGAGGCGAAGATGCCCGAGCCGCGCACGACGCCGTCAGGGTTGATGCCGTTGACGCGGATGCCGAACTCGCCGAGCTCGACGGCCAGCAGACGCACCTGGTGGGCCTGGTCGGCCTTCGTCGCGGAGTAGGCGATGTTGTTGGGGCCGGCGAAGACGGAGTTCTTCGACGAGATGTAGATGATGTCGCCGCCGAGCTTCTGGTCGATCAGCACGCGGGCGGCGGCCTTCGACACGAGGAACGAGCCCTTGGCCATGACGTCGTGCTGCAGATCCCAGTCCTTCTCGGTGGTCTCGAGCAGCGGCTTCGAGAGCGAGAGGCCGGCGTTGTTGACGACGAGGTCGACGCCACCGAACGCGAGCACGGCGTCGTTCAGAGCGGCCTGGATGGCATCCGCATCGGCGACGTTCGCCGCGACGCCGATCGCGACGTCGGTGTTCCCGAGCTCGGCCGCAGCAGCCTGCGCCTTCTCGAGATCGAGGTCGGCGATGACGACGCAGGCACCCTCGGCCGCGAGACGGGTCGCGATGGCCTTGCCGATGCCGCTGGCGGCACCGGTCACGAACGCGATGCGCCCCTGGTGCGACTTCGGCTTCGGCATCCGCTGCAGCTTCGCCTCCTCCAGTGCCCAGTACTCGATGTCGAACTTCTCGGCGTCGGAGATGGGGGAGTAGGTCGACAGCGCCTCGGCCCCGCGCATGACGTTGATCGCGTTGACGTAGAACTCGCCGGCGACGCGGGCGGTCTGCTTGTTCGCACCGTACGAGAACATGCCGATTCCGGGCACGAGCACGATGAGCGGGTCGGCGCCGCGGATCGCGGGCGACTCTGCGGTCGCGTGCGCGTCGTAGTAGGCCTGGTAGTCGGCGCGGTACTCGGTATGCAGCTCGTGCAGTCGGGCGATCTGCTCCTCGGCGGATGCGGTGACGGGCAGGTCGAGGATCAGCGGCTTGACCTTGGTGCGCAGGAAGTGGTCGGGGCAGCTCGTGCCGAGAGCGGCGAGCTCGGGGGCGCGGTCGGAGGCCAGGAAGTCGAGCACGACGTCGGAGTCGGTGAAGTGGCCGACCATCGGCTTGTCGGTCGATGCGATGCCGCGGATGGTGCCCGCGAGAGCTGCGGCTCGCTCACGGCGTTCTGCTTCGGGAAGGGCCTCGAAGCCCGAGCGGACGCCGCCGAAAGGATCGGCCTTGCCGTTGGCCTCGATGTAGGCCGCAGCGGTGTCGATGATCCACAGCGAGTTCGCCTCGGCCTCCTCCGACGTGTCGCCCCACGCCGTGATGCCGTGGCCCCCGAGGATCGTGCCGATCGCCTGCGGGTTCGCAGCCTTGATCGCGGCGATGTCGAGTCCGAGCTGGAATCCGGGGCGACGCCACGGCACCCAGACGACCCTGTCGCCGAAGATCTTCGCGGTGAGCGCCTCGCCGTCGGCGGCGGTCGCGATCGCGATGCCGGAGTCGGGGTGCAGGTGATCGACGTGTGCGGCGTCGACGAGCCCGTGCATCGCGGTGTCGATCGACGGAGCGGCACCGCCCTTGCCGTGCAGGCAGTAGTCGAACGCCGCGACCATCTCGTCTTCGCGGTCGAGGCCGGGGTAGACGTCGACGAGCGCGCGCATGCGGTCGAGGCGCAGCACCGCGAGGCCCTGCTCCGTGAGTGTTCCCAGATCGCCGCCCGAACCCTTGACCCACATCAGCTCGACGGGCTGCCCGGTGACCGGGTCGGTCTCGGTGCCCTTGGCCGAGGTGTTGCCTCCGGCGTAGTTGGTGTTCTTGGGATCGGCGCCCAGGCGGTTCGACCGCTCGATGAGGGCGGCGGCGGTGGGGTTGCTCATGGCTGTTCCTTGTGCTCGGGAGACGTGGCGAGGATGCGTGCGGCGAAGCGATCGATCGATGCTGTCGCTGCTGCGAGTTCTGGGTGGTTGAGGTGGCCGTGGCGGGTGCCCGGCTCGGTGGAGATGTCGAGGTCGATGCCGGCGTCGCGCAGCGAGGCTCCGAAGGCCTCACCCGAGACGCGCAGCTCGTCGACCTCGCCGTTGATCATGATCGTGGCGGGGAAGTGCGAGAGCTGGGCGGGGGACGCGGTGCCGGGCACGGCATAGACGTCGCCGCCGTCGGCCGGTCCGCCGAGGTAGTTCTCGTACATGCCGCGCACCGCGTCGGGGCCGAACACGTCGGCATCGAGGTCCGCGTCGAGAGCGGCGCGCAGCGCAGCATCCGGGGCTGCCTGCACGGCGTGGAGCGTCGGATAGGCGAGCACCGCGAGCGCAGGGAAGGGCCCCGCGCTGTGGCTGAGACGCAGTGCCGCGCCGGTCGCGAGGTTGCCGCCGGCGCTCGCTCCGCCGATCGACCACGGCCCCTCGGCGAGGCCGGACTCGACCGCCCAGCGGAATGCGGCCTCGACCTCCTCGGAGGCGACCGGGTAGTGCACGCCCTCTCGCTCGGGAGCTTCGGCTGCCGCAGCCCAGGTGCGGGGGAAAGGGGCGAGCGAGTAGTCCACCGACACCACGGCGATGCCGCGGTCGGCGAAGCTCTGCGCGACCCAGTCGGCTTCGGGCATGTCGATCTCGCCCGCGGCGAATCCGCCGCCGTGCACCCAGACGAGTCCGGGGCCAGCGGGGTTCTCCGGCTCGTACACCCGCACGCGCAGCGGGCCGTGCGGTCCGTCGAGCACCTGGTCTCTCACAGGGTCATCCGTTCTGTCGATGGGACGTCGGGGTGCGGGGATCGGCTCCCGCACCCCGACGAGTCAGGGGTGCGCGCTCAGGCGCCCCAGCCGGCCTGCACGCCGCCGACGCGCTCGGCGGCGATCTTCTGCTGGTAGCCCGACTCGGCGTAAGCCGCCATCGGGTCGGCGGCGAGCCCACGCGACTCGCGCCACTCGGCGAGGGCCGGGCGCACGTCGGTGTAGAACGCGTCCATGAAGACGGCGTTCGCGGCGAGCACGTCACCGGACTTCTGCGCCGCGGTCAGCGCATCGCGGTCGACGATCAGCGCGCGGGCCGTCATCTCCTGCACATTGAGCACCGAGCGGATCTGACCGGGGATCTTGTCTTCGACGTTGTGGCACTGGTCGAGCATGAACGCCACGTCGTGGTTGTTCAGCCCGCCGCCGCGCACGACCTCGAACAGGATGCGGAACAGCTGGAACGGATCGGCCGCGCCCACGATGAGGTCGTCGTCGGCGTAGAAGCGCGAGTTGAAGTCGAACGACCCGAGCTTGCCGAGGCGCAGCAGCTGCATCACGATGAACTCGATGTTGGTGCCGGGCGCGTGGTGCCCCGTGTCGAGGCACACCATGGCCTTGTCGCCGAGAGACGAGACCTGGGCGTAGGAGGTGCCCCAGTCGGGAACATCGGTGTGGTAGAACGCCGGCTCGAAGAACTTGTACTCGAGCACGAGGCGCTGGTCGTCGCCGAGGCGTGCATAGATCTGCTGCAGCGACTCCTGGAGGCGGTCCTGACGGCCGCGAAGGTCGGCCTGGCCGGGGTAGTTCGACCCCTCGGCGAGCCAGATCTTCAGGTCGCGGCTTCCCGTGGCGTCCATCACGTCGATGCAGGCGAGGTGGTGGTCGATCGCCTTCTGGCGGATCGCGGGATCCTCATGAGTCAGGGCGCCGAACTTGTAGTCGTCGTCCTGGAACGTGTTGGAGTTGATGGTGCCCAGGGTCACGCCGAGGTCCTCGGCGTGCTTGCGCAGGTCGGAGAACGAGTCGACCAGGTCCCACGGGATGTGCAGGGCGACCGACGGTGCGAGCGCGGTGTACTTGTTGACCTGCGCGGCATCCGCGATCTTCTCCCACGGGTCGCGAGGCGTGCCGGGCGTGCCGAACACCTTGAAACGGGTGCCGGAGTTGCCGAACGCCCAGCTGGGGAGCTCGATGCCCTGCTGCTCGAGAGCGGCGAGGTTGTCGGACGAGAGGATGCTCATGAGGCGCTGCCTTCGGTGTCGTTGCGGTTGTCGTTGTCGTCGATGTCTGATGCGGGGGAGTCGCCGGCGTCGGCGAGCTGGTCTTCGAGGTGGAACACCTCGGTGAGTGCGGTGGCGGCCTGGTCGGGGCGCCCGTCGAGACCGATGAAGAATCGGCTCATCTCGGCTTCCCACCGAGCGGCGACGGGGGAGGCGGCGAGATACGCCTGGGCGGCGGCATCGTCGTCGGTCTCGTAGTAGCCGACGAGCGTGCCGCCCTCGGCCAGGAACAGCGAGTAGTTGCGACGGCCGGCGGCGGCGATCTCGGCCAGCATCTCGGGCCAGACCGGCGAGTGACGGGCGAGGTATTCGTCGAGCAGTTCAGGACGCACCTGCAACTGGAACGCGACGCGGGTCATGGGAGATCTCTCTTCATCGAGGTTTTGAATCGTTTCATTCAATGGTCTCAACACTAGCATGGCCGGTCGCTCTGTCAAGCGACCGGCCATGCCGCGGACGGATCGGCTGATCACCTCACCGTCACGGTCACGCTCTTCGAGGCCGTGGTGCCCGCAGCGTTCGAGAACTCGGCGACATAGGCGTAGGTGCCCGGGGCGCGTCCGGTGATCTCCGTCTGCGCGCGTTGCGCCGAGGGCGAGGCGGCCACCAGGGCCTGAGCGTCGATCAGAGCCCCGTTCTCGTACAACCGGTACTCGGTGCCGTTCGTGCCCCACCAGAGGTCGGTGGTCACGGTGTAGCTGCCGTCGCGATCCCAGTTGTCGTGACTGACCACAGGCACCCCTGGTGCGGCATCCTTCACCTTGACCGTGACGGATGTCGTGGCCGTCGTGCCCTTCGCGTTGACCAGCTCGCCCGTGTACACGTACGTGCCGTCCGTGCGGCCGCTCACGGAGACGGTGGTGAGCTGGGCTTTCGGCGAGTCCGCATCGAGGAGCTTCGTCGCGATGAGCGCGCCGTTCTCGTAGAGCCGGAACACCGCGCCGTTCACGCCGTGCCAGAGATTCATCGACACCGTGAACTCACCGTCATGCAGACCGGTGTCCCAGCCCGAGTCCGTCGACAGCGTGCCACGGGCGGGCTTCGCCGCCGGTCGCTCATCGTCGTAGACCAGGATCTGAGCCTCCGCGCGGGTGACGAGGCCGTCGTGGTTGACGGCGTTGACCGTCACCGTGTGGGCGCCGACGAGCTCGGCCAGCTCGATGGTCTGGCCGGGCGCGACGGGTTCTCCGTCGAAGGTGATGTCGAGAGTGCGCACCCCCGACTCGGGATCGACAGCCGTCACGTCGACCGTGAAGGTCGACGTGCTCGGGAACAGAGCGCCGTCCGCGGGCATCCCCGACACGACGGGAGCCGTCTGATCGACCGCACCCGAGGGGTCGCCCGTCACCGCGATGCGCGGCGCCGGCGGCTGTTCCATGCCATCGCCGAGGAAGAAGCTCGTCTGCGGCGGCTGGTTGTATCCGGTGTTCTGCCACGCGACCGAGAGCCGGTACACCGGGTCGTGCATGAGGGTCCGCAGCCGCAGGTCCGTCTCGTCGGTGGTGGAGTAGACCCGCAGTTCGGTCGAGTCGTCGGAGCGCCAGGCGATCTCCTCGCGCCAGTCGCCGAACAGATCAGCCTGCAGGTTCGGCGTCCCCTTGGTGCTGTTGTTGGAGAGCGTGCCCGCAGCCTTCAGGATGACGTCGCTGGACTCGGTCTCCCAGTTCCACTTCGACACCGTCGGTACGCCCGTGGACGTCTCGGCGTTCCAGTCATGGTCGACGATCTCCCGCAGCGGGTCTCCGTCGAACCAGGCGAGGAAGTTCGCTGCAGGAATGCGCTCGCCGATGAGCTCGCCCGTGGACGATCTCAGCTGGCCGACGGGTGAGTCCCACGCGGCGTCCCCGCCGATCGCCCATCCCTCGGCGCCCTCATGCCGGGGATCGATGTCGCCGGATGCGGCACGACCGGTGTCCCTGGCGGCGGGGACGGACCAGAGGACTGCACCCGTGCGGGCGTCCCGCATCGTCGCACCGACGTTGCCCGAGGCGTTCATGTCCTCGTGCGCCGCGAACACCTCGAGGCCGGGGTTCGAGGGCACGAGGTCCGAGACGTGGATCGCGTCGCCATGGCCGAGCTCGGTCGAGTAGAGCACAGTGCCGTCATCGTCGACCGTGGCTGAGCCGAAGACGATCTCGTCCTTCTGGTCGCCGTCGACATCGGCCACAGACAGATTGTGGTTGCCCTCGCCGTAGAGGCCCTCGTTGCCCGCGTCGTTCGAGTCGAGCACCCACCGCTGCGTCAGCGTCGTGCCGTCGAAGTCGTATGCCGCCATCACGGCGCGGGTGTAGTACCCACGACTGAAGATCGCGCTGGGGTGCTCGCCGTCGAGGTACGCGGTCGCCGCCAGGAACCGGTCGACCCGGTTGCCGTAGGCGTCGCCCCACGAGCCGACGTCGCCTCTGGCCGGCACGTAGTCCACGGTGTCGACCGCGGCCCCCGTCAGTCCGTGGAAGACGCTGAGGTACTCGGGCCCGGTGAGCACGTACCCTGTGCTGTTGCGGTGGTCGGCGCTGGCGTTGCCGATGGGCTGCCCCACGCCGTCGATCGTGCCGTCGGCGGTCTTCATCATCACTTCCGCGCGTCCGTCGCCGTCATAGTCGAACACCTGGAACTGCGTGTAGTGCGCGCCCGCCCGGATGTTGACCCCCAGGTCGATGCGCCACAGGCGCGTGCCGTCGAGACGGTAGGCGTCGAGGTACACGTTGCCGGTGTAGCCCGCCTGCGAGTTGTCCTTCGAGTTCGAGGGGTCCCACTTGACGAGGATCTCGTACTGCCCGTCGCCGTCGAGGTCTCCGACGCTCGCGTCGTTGGCGCGGTACGAGTACGGCTGCCCGTCCTTCGTGTACGCGTCGGCGGGCTTGTCGAGAGGGATCGAGAGGTGGCCGCCGTCCTGCACGCCGAACTCGTCGGTCACCGTGACCTCCCGATCCTCGAGGAGGCTCGTGACGAAGTACGTCGAGTCGCCCGAGCCGTCCGCGTCGAGGAGGTTGGTCGACTCGGTGATCGGCTCGTCCGTGATGCGAGTGCCGTCACGATAGACGTGGAAGGCGATCGCGTCGGGGTCGGTCCCGAGCATGCGCCAGCTGACCAGCACGCCGTCGTCCGTCTGCGCCGCTGCGGGCGCGCGGTCGAGATACTCGGCCTGCCGCTGCAGCACGGTGGCCGCCTCGGTGCTCAGCTGTGCCGAGTCGGGCCCCGCACCGCCGGCGTTCACCGCGACAGCGGTGTAGTGGTACGGGATCGTGGTCAGCACGGCCGTGTCGATGAAACGGTTCGTGGTGGCGAAGCCGGCGAGTTCACCGCGCTCCCCCTCGATCTCAGAGCGGAAGACCATCGTGTAGACGGCTGTGCTGGGCTGCGCCCACGAGATCTCGACCTCGCGCTTCTCGAGGCGGTCGACCGCGAGCGCGGTCGGTGCCGCCGGCGCATCGACAGCCGAGTCCACCAGAGACACGTCGACGGATGCCGAGGGCACCGACTCGAGCCCGGTCTGGTCGACCGCGGTCACGTGATACGTGTAATCGAGCCCCAGTCGGGCGCGGGAATCGATGAACGAGGCCGTCGTGGTCTCACCGACCAGTGTCGACGACTTCTCGAACGCCGAGGTGCGGTAGACCTTCCAGGTCATCCCCGGCTCGGCGGTCCAGGCGAGGGAGACGGTCGGCGCCGCGGGATCCGCGTTCACGTCGGTCACCTCGAGGCCGGCCGGGCCGAGCAGTATCGGAGTCACCTCGATGCCGTTGAGGCGTGTTCCCGCGGCGGCGCCGTGCACACGCACGGTGAGCTGACCGTCGGTGACGAGCACAGGGCCGCGGACCGAAGCGTTCACGGCGCCGGAGCCTGCGTTGCCTGTTCCGAAGGCCTTTCCTTCGATGTCGAAGTTCGTCCGAGTCGAGCCGATCCAGTCGCCCGAGTAGGTCTTGACCGAGTAGGTGCCGTTCGGCACGTCCAGCAGGAACTCGCTCGAGTCGCCGGGCAGGACGAAGTCGCGCTCGAGGTCGCTCGCGCCAGCCGCGCTCCCGCGATCGCGCCCGGCGTTCGCGGCCAAGGGGCTCGCGAAGCCGAATCCGCCGTCAGCCGTGTACCCGTCGTCGGGGTTCACTTCGGTGTAGCCGGGCATCACGACCCCGCCAGTGAGCTGGAAGTCGAACTTCCATCTCGCCTGTTTGGTCGAGAAGCTCACGGTGTTCGACGCCTCCGAGACACCTCGGCCGTTCACCGCGAACACGCGATAGCGGTACCCCGCGCCCTCGGCGAGGCCCTGCACGATGGCGCTCGTCTGGGTGGTCGTGGTCACCAGTGACCAGACCTGCTCGGGGTCGGCGGTGGCCTGGCGTTCGATGCGGTAGATGTCGGCGCCCGAGGACGCGTCCCATTGCAGCACGGCGCCCGCATTCGAGATGGAGCCCGCCACGAGATTCGCAGGTGCGGCCGGCACTGCGGCGGGCGGCTCGACGTCGACGACCTTCGCGGCGAGGGGGTCGTCGAGAGCGGCGACGTCTTGGGCGATGAGGCGAGCCATCTGGATCGCACCGTAGTCCTGGAAATGCGTGTCGTCCTGGGTGCCGGCCGGACGCCCGGGGAAGATGCCCGGATCGACCCAGAGGAACACCGACTTCGCGGCCTCCGGACCGATCTCGTCGAGGTAGGCGCGGCTCGATGCCGAGAGGTCGACGAGCGAGACGCCCTCCTCCTGCGCGAGCTCGATCATCTTCGCCACGTACTCGGGGAAGCTCACGTTGGCCGCACCGGTCGTGGCGTCGAAGCTGCGGCGCGAGACGGGGGTGACGAGCACGGGGGTCGCGCCGCGCTGGCGGGCGCCCTGCACGTAGCTGCGCAGATACTCCTTGTAATCGGCGGGAGACGCGTAGCGATCGTCGACCCCCTGAGTCGCGTCGTTGTGGCCGAACTGCACGAAAAGATAGTCGCCAGGGCGGATTCCGCGGAGGATCTCGTCGAGGCGGCCCTGCGTGATGAAGTTCTTCGACGACCGTCCGCCGATCGCGTGGTTCGCGAACGCGACATCATCGGCGAAGAACCGGTCGATCATCTGACCCCAACCCGCCTGCGGTGCGAACGTGTCTGTGTAGGTCTGGACGGTCGAGTCGCCGGCGAGGTAGACCGTCGGCAGCGCTCCGGGTGCCCGGTTCGTCTGGCGCGTGATGGTGAGCGCGTCGAGTGCCCCCGCGGAACCGCCGACCTGCAGGGTCAGGCGCCCGTCGACGAGCGCGATCGGGAACGCCATCTCGAGGTACTCCCCGGCGGGTTTCGCGGTCGTCTGCACCTTGGCGATGCCCTCCGCGGTGATCGCGATCTCGCTGGCGGCAGTCCGGTCGCCCGCGACCACATTCACGATGTAGTCGCCCGCGCCGAGCTGCACCTCGAAGGTGCCGCCGTGCGCGGCGACGTGGTCTCCTCGCAGCGGGTCGTCGCCGCCGCGGTCGACGTCGGGCTCGGGGGAGGTCGGGGCGGTGCTGAAGCCGTATCCCCACTCGTCGGAGAAACCGACGGCGGAGGTCACGCCGACGGCGCCGTCGGCGAGGGCGCCGGGGCCGAAGTCGAAGACGATCCGGTCGCCGGCCGGCAGGGGAGCGGGCGCAGCGTAGACGGCCGAGTCGACGGCGGCGGAGGCAGCGGAGGCTCCCGCCGCGTTGCGCGCGGTCACCCGGTACGACCACTTCTGCGACGTGTCGACCGTGTCGGTGAACGCGGGGGCGGTCACGGTTGTGACGGCGGAGAAGAGCCCGTCGGCACCCGCCCGCTCGACGACGTACTCATCGGCGTTCGGCGTCGCGGTCCAGGTCAGCGCGACGGCATCCTTCGTCACCTGCGCGACCGCGAGCGCCTCGGGCGTCGCCGGCACGGCGAGCGCAGGGATCGCTCCGCTGCGCACCTCGGCGGTGCGAGCGGATACGCGCCCGTAGGAGTCGACGGCCTCGACCGCATAGGCGAACGAGTCGCCCTCGGCGACGTCGGTGTCTGAGAAGGTCGTCGTCTCGATCTCGGCGATCTGACTGAACTCGCCGACCGCATCGCCATCGACGTCGGCTCGCAGCACGCGGTAGGCCGTGGCGCCGTCCGAGGGCCCCCAGGAGAGATCGACCGTGTTCCAGGCGACCTTGGCGACCGCGAGGTCGGCGGGCGCGGCGGGGAGCACCGGTGCGACGACGAGTCCGTTGACGTAGGCCCCGAGGCCGCTCCCCGTGAAGCCCACGGTCAGCTGGCCGTCTTCGACCTTCGTGCGGAACGTCTCGGTGGTGGAGCCGCCCTTGGCGGTCGTGAGCCGTGTCTGCGCGACGCCCTCGAGCGTCAGCGTCGCGTTGGTGCTCGATGCCGTCGTCAGCGCGTCGCCGATGGTCACGGTCACGTCGTACTCGCCCGCGGGAACGCTGTCGAGCAGGAAGCCCCACGAGGTGCCGGCGACGAAGTCCTCGGCGACCGGATCCGCCGGCGTGCGATTGCCGGTGCGGTTGCGGTCGAACAGCGCGACGCCGTCGGGTACCGTCACTCCCCACCCTGATGCGGCGGTGTAGAGCGAGGTCGTGAGCACCGGCTCGTATCCCTCGGCGACGGGGCTCGTCGCCGTGCCGAAGTCGAACCGCCACGCGCCGTCTGCGGCCGGTTCGAGTGCGGCGGCGGCCGGAACGGCGGTCATGGTCGCTCCGATCACGGCCGCGATCGAGACGGCGGCGAACCCGGCGCGCAGGCGCGGGAACGGGCGGGGATTACGTGCAGAACGGGTGGAATGCTCCACGGTTCCTCCTTGGACATCACTGGCTAAGGGGTACGGCTGAGACACCCGCGTCGGTGCGGATATCGCGTGGGGGAGCCGAGGCGAAGAGACCACTGTGTCTCGGCCGATCGATGGATCTGACACTGCCGGAAAACGTATTCCCGAGAGTTGGCACCGATCCTCGCATGCTGCCGCACGCGGTGGCAAGAACTTTCTTGAGACGTTTCAGCGCGCCACGCCGCGGCAGGCGACGCGAGTCGCCGGGCGACGGATGTCGGATGGACGGGGGCGCTCTAGAGAGCGCTCACCACGGCGTTGTCGAGCTCGTCGGCGTCGACGCCGGGCCGGACAGCAGCGTTCGTGAGCAGCACCCAGGCCACCCCCGCGCTCGGGTGCACCCAGAACTCGGTGCCGGCCCACCCGCCGTGGCCGAACACGTCGCGGTCGACGAGCCCAGGTGCTCGTGACCGCAGATTGAACGTGAAGCCCCAGTCCTGGCCTCGCTCGTCGGGGTAAGGATCGAGGCGCGGGATGTCTCCCGTCAGCGGTCGCCGCATCATCGCGAGTGCGGCCGGAGAGAGGATTCCGTCGCGCCCTCCCTGGTCGATGCGCAGCAGTTCGGTGCCGAGGTGGAGCAGGTCTTCGGCGCGCCCCAGCAGCCCTGCGCCGGGTGCTCGCGTGGCATGGAACCGGTCGAGGTCGAGCCCGCCGGCTGCCGCATCCGGCACGCCGACCGACTGTGCGGTGTCGAGGGTCAGACCGATCGCGCCGATGCTCTGCGCCCACTCGAAGGTGCCGGCATCCCACGTCGTGTCTGTCGCGTGCTCGATCAGCGCGGCGATGCCTTCGAAGGCCAGTGTGGAGTAGCGTGACGCGGTGCCTGCCGCGAAATCCCGGCCCTGGCTGAGCAGCTCGTGGCGCAGCGGAAGCGGGGTGTCGAGGGCGGGCTCGGAGATCCCGGAGGTGTGCGAGGCGAGATGCCAGAGCCGCACGATGTCATCGCGAGACGACCCGAAGTCGGGCAGCGCCTCGGCGAGGGGGGTGTTCGGGGTGAGCAGACCTCGCTCGATGGCTCTGGTCGCGGTGATGCCCGTGAGCATCTTCGTGATCGAGAACAGCGGGTACACGGCATCGGTCGCGGCGCCGAACCCCTCGAGGTCGACGATCCCTTCTGCGGTGGCCATGCCGACGACGGCGGTGGGAAGTGTCTCTGCCTGCACGTGGCGACGGGCCCAGTCGAATGCGGCGTCGAAGGTCATGAGGGTGCTCCCGGCGGATTCAGGTCGTCGCGCTTCCGTGTCGACGATGGTGACTCTACGATAGGACCATGGCACAGAAAGCGCTTTCCCACCCGGCCGCGCTCGTCGATGGGAATCACCCGACTCGCTCTGTGCTGCGCCTCGTCGCCCGCCGCCCCTGGCGACTGACCTTCGCGATCACCGCCTTCGCGATCAAGGAGATTCCACTCTGGTTCCTGCCCGTGATCACGGCGGCGATCATCGACGTGGTGGCGAGCGATGGTGAGGTGACCGAAGTGCTGTGGTGGTTCGCGCTCGCCGCGGTGCTGCTGCTGCAGAATTACCCCAACCACATCATCTACACGCGCAACTTCATGACCGTGGTGCGCGACCTCGGCGCCGACCTGCGCAATGCCCTCACCGCCCGGCTGCAGAGTCTCTCGATCGGATATCACACGCGGATGAGCTCGTCGATCGTGCAGACGAAGGTCGTGCGCGATGTCGAGAACGTCGAGCTGATGCTGCAGCAGGTCACGCATCCGCTGTTGTCGTCGACCATGGTGATGCTCGGAGCGCTGGGGATGACGGCGATCACCGTGCCGCAGTTCCTTCCCGTCTACGCCCTCGCCGTGCCCATCGCCATCGGGATCCGATACGGCATGCGCAATCGTTCGCAGCGCCGCAACGAGGTCTTCCGACGCGAGATCGAGACGCTGTCCGCTCGCGTCGGCGAGATGGCGTCGCTGATTCCGGTGACTCGCGCCCACGGACTCGAAGAGACGGCGATCAGTCGTGTCGCGGGCGGTGCAGACGGAGTGCGCAGGGCCGGCCTCGACCTCGACCTGCTCAACGGGCGGGTCGCGTCGATCTCGTGGGTGGCGATGCAGCTGCTCGGTGTCGCCTGTCTCATGCTCGCGGCCGTATGCGCGCTCACCGGCTTCCTGCCGATCACTCCCGGCGAGGTCGTGATGCTCTCGAGCTACTTCACCCTGTTGACCGGCGGACTCACCCAGCTGCTGATGCTGATCCCGGTCGGCGCCCGCGGACTCGAGTCGGTGCGCTCGATCGCCGAGGTCCTGCAGGAGCCCGACGTCGAGCAGAACTCCGGCAAGCGCGTCGTCTCGACGGTGGCCGGCGAGATCGTGCTCGACTCGGCGACGCATCGCTACTCGGATGCCGACGAGGACGCTCTGTTCGAGATCGATCTGCGCATCGCTCCGGGCGAGACGGTCGCCTTCGTCGGTTCGTCGGGCTCGGGCAAATCGACGCTTCTGAATCTCGTGCTGGGGTTCGTCAGGCCGACGAGCGGCCGAATCGTGCTCGACGGATCCGACATGCAGCAGCTCGACCTGCGCACCGTGCGTCGGTCGATCTCCGTGGTGCCGCAGGAGTCCGTGCTGTTCGAGGGGTCGGTCTTCGACAACATCGCCTACGGCATGCCCGATGTCACGCCCGAACGGGTCGAACGGGCTCTGCGGGATGCCAACGCGTGGGAGTTCGTGAGCGAGCAGCCGCAGGGGTGGGACACCGTCGTCGGCGAGCGAGGCGCGCGTCTCTCGGGTGGTCAGCGTCAGCGCCTCGCCATCGCCCGTGCGCTCGTCCGCGACCCGCGGATCCTGTTGCTCGACGAGGCGACCAGCGCACTCGACCCCGAATCCGAAGGCCTGGTGAAAGAGGCGCTCGAGCGGTTGATGCGCGGCCGCACGACTCTCGTCGTCGCACACCGGCTGTCGACGATCAGGCAGGCCGATCGCATCGTCGTGCTCGAGCGCGGACGCATCGTCGAGCAGGGGTCGCACGACGATCTGCTCGCCGCAGACGGGCGATACGCTCGGTTGCACCTGGTGCAGAACGGCCTGAGATGACCCCGACTCACCGTCCTGAGGAGGACCGATGACTTCTGTCAAGACACTTCGCGCTGCCCTGGTGGGCACCGGAGCCGTGGCGAATGCGCACGCGCGTGCCGTCGCCGCATACCCACGCGCAGAGCTCGTCGCCGTCGCCGACCTGAGCCCGGAGAAGGCCGAGGAATTCGCCGAGAGTTACGGCATCGCCGCCGCCTACGGCGACCTCGACGAGATGCTCGCGGCCGAACATCCCGACGTCGTGCTCATCTGCACACCGCCGGCGCCGCACCGCGAGCAGTCGCTCGCCGCCTTCGCCGCCGGGGCCCACGTGGTCGTCGAGAAACCGCCGGCGCCGTCGCTCGATGAGCTCGACGACATGCGGGCCGGGGCTGAGGCAGCGGGAAGACAGCTCGCGGTCGTCTTCCAGCAGCGCACCGGCACGGCCGCGGCGCACGTGCGCTCGCTGCTGCAGAGCGGTGCGCTCGGCCGCCCGCTGGTGGCCGTGTGCCAGACGCTCTGGTTCCGCGACGCCGACTACTTCGCCGTGCCCTGGCGCGGCAAGTGGGAGACCGAGGGCGGTGGCACGACGCTCGGACACGGCATCCACCAGATCGACCTGCTCGCGCATCTGCTGGGTGACTGGTCGTCGGTGCAGGGCAGGCTCTGGCGGCTCGATCGCGAGACCGAGACCGAGGACGTCTCGACCGCGACGATCGTCTTCGATCAGGGCGTGGTCGCTCAGCTCATCACGAGTGCGGTGTCGCCCCGAGAGGCGAGCTCGATCCGCATCGACACGCAGAAGGCCACGATCACGGTCGATCACGTCTACGGGCACGGCCACGAGAACTGGCGGATCACCCCCGCGCCGGGCTGCGAATCGGAGGCGGCGGGATGGGAGTTCCCGGATGCGGAGGAGCGCAGTGATCACGGGCCGCTGCTGCGCGACGTGTTCGACGCCCTGCTCGACGGCGGGACGCTTCCGGCGACCGCGGATGCACCGGCCCGTTCGCTCGAGATCGTGGCGGGGATCTACGCCTCGGCCGCGAGTGACGGCGCCGTGATCACTCCGGAGATCCTGGCTGCGCACCCCACCCATCGCGCCGGATTCGCGAGCCCGGTCACCGATCTGCGCCGATGAGGGAGCTCTTCCGAGACCCCGTCTATGACGGCGCGACCGACCCGAGGGTCGTGATCGACGCCGGTGGGCTGTGGTGGATGTTCTACACGCAGCGCCGAGCGAGCCTCGACGACGCAGGGCCGGGCGTCTCGTGGATCCACGGCAGCCGGATCGGCGTCGCGACGTCTCGAGACGGCATGGACTGGCGCTACGACGGGACGCTCGAACCGGCGGCATCCGATCTCGTCCTCGAGCCGGGCCCGCCGCCCGCCGAGGTCGATCGCACGCACTGGGCGCCCGAGGTCGTCTGGGACGGCGAGCGGTGGCGCATGTACCTCACCGAGATCGACGGCATCCCCGACCGCTGGCCGGGATTCGCGCGCTCGATCGTGGAGTACGTCTCGGACGATCTCCGCCACTGGTCGAGGCGCGGCCCGCTCTCGCTGAGCAGCGACCGTGTGATCGATGCGGCCGTGGCTCGCACTCCCGACGGGCTGTGGCGTCTCTGGTACAAGGACGAGGCGGCGGACTCGATCACCATGGTCGCCTCATCGCGTGATCTCGAGGTCTGGAGTCTCGACGGCGTGGCGATCGGCGGGAGACCGCACGAGGGGCCGACGGGGTTCGAGCTCGGCGGGTTCTGGTGGCTGATCGTCGACGAGTGGCGGGGGATGGGCGTCTATCGCTCTCATGACGGCGTCGACTGGAGCCGCCAGGGCGGCGAGGATGCCGTGATCCTCGACCATCTGCCGACCGGAGGTCACGGCAATCATGGGGCGCACGTGCGCGACGGTGAGGCCCTGTGGTTCTACTTCTTCGGCGCGGCGCAGGGGGCTCCGGTGCACCCGGCCACGGGGGAGGGTAGACGCGCCGCCGTCTTTCGGGTCCGCCTCGACGTCGAGGCGGAGAACCTGCTCGTGAGAGGATCGAAGTCCTCGCGGTAATCGATGTAATCCCCGCCGCGAATTGCCGGTTGCGAAACGTTTCAATCTGGATTAGCGTGCAGGTAAGCGTTTTCCCCGCACTATGGAGATCGCCCCCCGCACCACATGGACACAGGCGTTCCGCGGCATTGCCGAACGAGGACGTTCACCAGAGAGGACAACGATGTTCAGCAAGAAGCGTCTGGCGGCCGCAGCGGCCGTCGCCACCAGCGCAGCGCTGGTACTCGCCGGCTGCGCCGGCGGCGGCACCCCCGAGGGCGGGGCCACCTACGACCCCGACGAGAAGGTCACCCTCGACCTCGCGTTCTGGGGCAACGACGTCCGCGCCGACCTGTACAACCAGGCGATCGACGCGTTCAACGAGGAGTACCCGAACATCACGGTCAACGCGACGTTCCTCGGGTTCCCGGAGTTCTGGGAGAAGCGTCAGACGGAGGCCGCCGGTGGCGGGCTCCCCGATGTCATGCAGTTCGACTACTCGTACCTGCGTCAGTACTCCGAGAACGGCCTGCTGCTCGACCTCGAGCCCTACCTCGGATCCGTCATCGAGACCGACCCGCTGCCCGAGAACATCCTCAGCATCGGTGTGGTCGACGACACGACCTACGGCATCGCGACCTCCACCAACGCGTGGGGCCTCTTCACCAACCCGGCGCTGCTCGAGACGGCAGGCGTCGAGGAGTTCGCCGGCGGCGACTGGGCCGACTACTCCGACTGGGTGTCCGAGGTCACCGATGCGAGCGGCGGCGCCTTCTGGGGCGGTTCCGACTTCTCGGGCCGAATCCAGAACCTCGAGCTGCAGCTCCGCAGCGAGGGCAAGAACCTCTTCGACGAGGACGGCACCCCCGGATTCGACGAGGAGCGACTGAAGGAGTTCTGGGAGTCCGGAGCCGACATCCGCGACGGCGCCGGCGTGCCCCAGCAGGTCGTCGAGGAGCTGACCCCCCTCGGTGCGTTCGACTCCGCGAGGACCGCCAGTGAGCTCACGTGGGACAACTTCGGTGCGGGCTACCTCGCCAACCTCGGTGAGAGCTACACCGAACTCGGCCTCGTGGCCCCGCCGGTGACCGAGGAGGGCGCCAAGGACCTCTACCTGAAGCCGTCGATGCTGCACACGATCTCGGCCAAGACCGAGCACCCCGAGGCTGCGGCGACGCTCGTCAACTTCCTGGTCAACTCTCCCGAGTCCGGTGAGATCTTCGGCACCAACCGCGGCCTCCCCGCCTCCGAGACCGCGCTCGAGGCTGCGGAGCTCGACCCGCTGAGCCAGCAGGTCAAGGAGTACGAGGAGTCGATCGCCGACCGCCTCGGCGACGCGCCTCCCGTGCCGATCGTCGGCTACGGCACGCTCGAGGAGAAGTTCCGCGTGCTGGGCACCGAACTGAACTTCGGCACGACGACCGTCGATGACGCCGTGGAGCAGTTCTTCGCCGAGATGGACGTCGTCCTCAACCAGTGATTCCGTCGGTGGGCCGGGCGACGACCGCCCGGCCCACCGCATCCCACCCACTTCGGAAGGAGCTGTCATGAGCACGACGGCGACGAGGACGATCGTCACGGGCAAGAAGTCCGGACGCGGGCGGCCGCTGCGCAGCGGCCGCCGCCCCGAGAACGAACCCGTGCGACCCGGGCAGAAGTCACGCCTGCGTCGCGAGACGGCGACAGGCTATGCCTTCCTGACGCCGTGGCTGATCGGCTTCCTCGGCCTGACCGCCGTGCCGATGATCTACTCGTTGTACCTTTCCTTCACGAGGTACAACATCTTCCAGCCGCCGAAGTGGATCGGTCTCGACAACTACATCCGGTTGTTCACGAGCGACCCGAACTTCATCCAGTCGGCGCAGATCACGCTCGTCTACGTGTTCATCGGCACTCCGATCACTCTCGCTGCGGCGCTCGGTGTCGCGATGCTGCTGAACTACCGCGACAAGGGGGCCGGCTTCTTCCGTTCGGCGTTCTACGCTCCGTCGCTGATCGGCGGCTCCGTGTCGGTCGCGATCGTGTGGCGGGCGATGTTCTCGTCCGACGGTCCGGTCGACAGCGGTCTGCAGGTCTTCGGCGTCGATCTCGGCGGATGGATCGGCAACCCCGGCCTGATCCTGCCGATGATGATCCTGCTCGCCGTGTGGCAGTTCGGATCGACGATGGTGATCTTCCTCGCGGGACTCAAGCAGATCCCGAAGGAGCTGTACGAAGCGGCCGAGATGGACGGTGCGAACGCGTACCGCCGGTTCCGCGCCGTGACGATCCCGATGCTCTCGCCGGTGATGTTCTTCAACCTGCTGCTCGGTCTGATCGGCGCGTTCCAGGTGTTCGCCTCCGCCTACATCATCTCCAACGGCACGGGCGGTCCCGCCGGAATGACGAACTTCATCACCGTGTACCTGTACAAGCGCGGATTCTCCGACGGCCAGATGGGATACGCCGCGGCCATCGCGTGGATCCTTCTGATCGTCGTAGCCATCATCGCCTTCATCCTGTTCCGCACCCAGCGGTCGTGGGTGCACTACTCGGGAGACGACAAATGAGCACCTCCAACCAGGGCATCACGTCCGGCTCGGCGTCGACGCCGGCATTCGCCGCGCAGCAGACCACGCCGGTCGGCCCTCCTGCCCCTCGTCGCAGGGTGAAGCGCAAGACCTGGCAGACGGCCATCTGGCTCGTCGCGCTGATCATCATCACCGCGGTGGTGCTGTACCCGCTGTTGTGGCTCTTCCTATCGACGTTCAAGCCCAACTCCGAGTTCGGTCAGAACCCCGGGCTGTTCCCGCAGGCGCCGACCATCGACAACTACGGCAAGGTCATGGAGGGCATCGCCGGCGTGCCGATGTGGCGGTTCTTCCTGAACTCGTTCATCCTCGCGGCCGCTGCCGTGGTCGGCACCGTGCTCTCGTCCGCGCTCGCCGCGTACGCGTTCGCCCGGGTGCAGTTCAAGGGGCTCGGCATCTTCTTCGCCGCGATGATCGGCACGCTGCTGCTGCCGTTCCACGTCGTGATCATCCCGCAGTACATCATCTTCAATCAGCTCGGCTGGGTCGACACGTTCATCCCGCTGATCCTGCCGAAGTTCCTCGCCACCGAGGCGTTCTTCGTGTTCCTGCTCGTGCAGTTCATCCGCCAGATGCCTCGTGACATGGATGAAGCCGCTCGCATCGACGGTGCCGGTCACCTGCGGATCTTCTGGTCGATCATCCTCCCGCTCATCAAGCCGGCTCTGATCACCTGCGCGATCTTCTCGTTCATCTGGGCCTGGAACGACTTCCTCGGTCCGCTGCTCTACCTGACCAGCCCCGAGAACTATCCGCTGCCGATCGCACTGCGCCTCTACAACGACCAGACCTCGTCGTCCGACTACGGTGCCACGGTCACCGCGTCGTTCGTCGCCCTCGTGCCCGTGCTGCTGTTCTTCGTGGTCTTCCAGCGCTTCCTCGTCGACGGGGTCGCCACTCAGGGACTGAAGGGCTAGGCATGTCGGTCATCAGCGCAGAACGTCGGGCACACCGGGCCTCGAAGCGCGAGGCGCGCTCGGGGGCCGGGCCCACGGTCGCCGGAACCGAGCCGGGGGTCAACCCCGGAGCGACCGCCAAGTTCGGACTCTTCGGCGAGGTGCTCACGATCGGGCTGATGATGACGGTCGTCGCGCTCGGCGTCGTCACTCTGCCGATCGCGCTGGCGGCAGGCATCCGGCACCTGCGTCGATTCGTCGCCGCCGAGGACTCTCGCGCCGGCTTCTTCTGGGCCGACATCCGTGCCGGCATCCTGCCTTCGCTCGTCATCGGCGTTCCGGCCGTGCTGATCGCGGCCGTGCTCACGATCGATGTGGTGCTCGCCGGCTCCGGGGCGCTCCCCGGTGGTGAGGCGATCGCGGTGATCGGCTGGGCGGGGCTGCTCGTCCTCGCGGTCGCCGTGCTCATGACCGCGGGTGCATGGTCGCCGTCACTCGGTTGGGTCGTCGCCCTGCGGTCGGTCCCCGGCACGATCCGCGGCGACGTCGCTGGTGCCGCGTACATCGCGGCGGCTGCGATCTTCACCGGTGTCGTCACCTGGGCTCTCGCACCTCTGTTCATCGCGGGGATCGGCTGTGCGGCGCTCGCCGTCGTCGCCGTGCCCGCGCGTCGCAGGCGCGGGGTGCACAGCGCGGAATGAGAAGGTAGTCGTTGGCACAGGCGCGGACAGACGGAGGCATGCCATGGCGGTAGGAGTGAAGGACGTCGCGGCTGCGGCCGGCGTCTCGGTCGGCACCGTCTCGAATGTCCTCAATCAGCCGGAGCGGGTATCCGCCAAGACGGTCGAGCGCGTGCAGCGGGTCATCCAGGAGCTCGGCTTCGTGCGCAACGACGCCGCCAGGCAGTTGCGCGCCGGTCGCAGCCGCAGCATCGGACTCGTGGTGCCCGACATCGGCAACCCGTTCTTCGCCGAGGTGGTCAGGGGAGCGGAAGACCGAGCAGCGGATGCCGGCATGACCGTGCTGCTGGGCAACAGCGACGAACGAGACGAGCGCCAGCTGGCGCATCTCGAGCTCTTCCAGGAGCAGCGCGTCAACGGCGTGCTGCTCACCCCGGCCACCGACGACCTCACCGCCGTGCACCGCTTCGCCGCCGGAGGGATGCCGGTGGTGCTCGTCGACCGTGAGGTGGAGGAGGGTGTGCTGCCCTCGGTCTCGGTCGACGACGTCGAGGGCGGACGTCTGGCCGCAGACCATCTGCTGTCTTCGGGGCGTCGTCGCCTGGCCTTCGTCGGGGGCCCGCAGTCGGTGCAGCAGGTGGCCGATCGTCTTCGCGGAGTGCAGCTCGCCGTCGCGGCGCACCCCGACGCGACGCTCGAGGTGTTCGAGCAGTCGGCCCTCACGGTTCTGCAGGGCAGGTCGGCCGGGGAGGCGATCGCGGGGCGTGCGGTGGTCGCGCGCCCGGATGCCGTCTTCGCGGCGAACGACCTGCTCGCCGTGGGGCTGCTGCAGGCGTTCAGCTTCGGCTCCGGCATCCGCGTGCCCGAGGACATCGCGATGGTCGGGTACGACGATATCGACTTCGCCTCCGCCACGGTCGTGCCGCTGAGCTCTGTGCGTCAGCCGGCCAGATTGCTCGGCTGGACGGGCGTCGACCTGCTTCTGAAGGAGCTCGACGGCGTCGAACACGACCGTCGCGTGCGGTTCCAGCCCGAACTCATCGTGCGAGAGTCGAGTGCGGGCTCGGTCTGACGCCCGATTCGTTCCTGCCAGACGACCGTGACCTCACCCCGGGTCGTTTGCAGGAGCGGGGCACGGATGCAGAGCATCCGTGGAACCTCGTCCTGCAGGCGGGTTCTTGTCCTGCAGACGGCCCGGCCGAACCTGCTGAGTCCCGATTCGTTCCAGCCACGGGAACCCGTTATGCTTGCAAGGTGCATCCGCTCTTCGGGTCGGATGCCTGGAGACGTCGCATAGTCCGGCCGAGTGCACCACCCTGCTAAGGTGGAGTCCCCTCACGGGGACCAGGGGTTCAAATCCCCTCGTCTCCGCAGTGCGAAGTTTCAGGACATCGTGAACGGCTGGACCCCCGGTTTCGGGGGTCCAGCCGTTTTTTTGTTGGTGGTTCTTGGTCGGGTCGAGTGTGAAATCCGCGACGAGTTCGCCGGTGCCCTGACGACGACCACGGCGCCCGATGTCTCTGTAGCGCGACGGTCTCACATCGGCGTTATCGGGATGTGAGCAGAACGTTCGCTCGGCGTAACAGCGACTCGTCTCTCCGCGAAACACCGGTTCCCTACTGTCGGGCTACGGACAGAGGAGGGCTCGTGATCGCTCGAAGCAGCACATCGGCAGATGTTGTGGTGGTCGGTGCAGGCATGGTCGCGCATCGTTTCGTCGAGAGTCTGCTCCGGTCCGAGGGGGATACACGCTCCGTCACCCTGATCGGTGAGGAGGCACGAGCGCCCTACGACCGCGTCGGGCTGTCCTCATACTTCTCGGGTGCCAGCGCCGATGACCTCGAGCTCGACGCCGGCGTCCTTGCCGACGACCGAGTGCATTTCATCCGAGATGACCGGGTCATGAGCATCGATCGCAGCGCGCGGTCGGTGCGCACGCGGTCAGGCGCGATCCATGCGTACGGAACTCTCGTGCTCGCGACGGGCTCGTACGCACTGCGGCCGGCAATCGATGGAGCGAAACTCCCCGGCTGCTTCGTATATCGGACGATCGACGACCTCGCGGCGATCCGTGATTTCGTCGCACGCCGTGAGGAGCAGCTCGGGCGCCCGCTTCGCGGCACGGTGATCGGCGGTGGTCTGCTCGGGCTTGAAGCAGCGGGGGCGATGCAGGGGCTCGACGTCGGATGCACCGTCGTGCAGTCCTCCGACCGGCTCATGTCCGCGCAGCTCGACCTGGCCGGCGGAACTGTCCTCCGGCGCCTCATCGAATCGAAGGGGATCGCGGTCCGGACCGGGACGCGGACGACCCGCCTGGACCCGGATGCGTCGGGGGCGGTCGCGACACTGCAGTTCCAGGACGGAACCATGCACGACACCGACATCGTGATCTTCACGGTCGGCGTGCGTCCGCAGGACTCGCTCGCGAGGCTCGCTCAGCTCGATGTGCATCCGTCCGGCGGTGTGCTGATCGATTCCCGGTGCCGCACCGCCGATGAGCACATCCTCGCGATCGGTGAGGTCGCCAACTACGACGGGCGCTCGGTCGGGCTCGTCGCCCCGGGATACGCGATGGCGGAAGTGGCGGCGAACCGACTGCTCGGGGGCGATGCGACTTTCCCCGGGTACGACGAATCGGCCAAGCTCAAACTCTCGGGTGTCGATGTCGCGAGTTTCGGCGATGCGATGGCCGTCACCCCGAATGCCCTCGACGTCGTATACACCGACCCGGTGAGCGGTGTTTATAAGAAGCTCGTGCTCTCCGATGACGCGAAGACGCTGCTCGGCGGCATCCTCGTCGGCGACGCCTCGGCCTACGGGTCCCTGCGTCCGTTGGTGGGCGCTCCGCTGGGCGCTGACCCTGCCGCCTATCTGCTGCCCGAGGCCGGTGCCGGCCTCCCTGACAACGAGCTCCCAGACGACGCGGTGGTCTGTTCCTGCTCGAATGTGACCGCCGGGCGTATCCGCGACGCCGTCCACACGGACGGCTGCACGGATGCCGCAGCCGTGAAGGCATGCACCAAGGCGGGCGCCACGTGCGGGTCGTGCATCTTCGCCGTGAAGAAGATCGTCGGGCAGGAGATGACCAAGCTCGGGCAGACGACGTCCGATGCGTTGTGCGAACACTTCGCGATGTCACGCAGGCAGCTCTTCGACGCCGTGCGAGTGTCGGAGCTCTCGACCTTCAGCGCGATCATCGGGCGTTTCGGCACGGGGCGTGGCTGCGACATCTGCAAGCCCGCCCTCGCCAGCATCCTCGCCGTGCTGGTCGGAGCGCATGTACTGGACGGTGAGAACGCTTCGCTGCAGGACACCAACGATCACGTGATGGCCAACATGCAGAAGGACGGCACCTATTCGGTGGTGCCGAGGATGCCGGGTGGCGAGGTCACGCCGGCGGGCCTGATCGCGATCGGCAACATAGCCGAGTCGTACGGCCTGTACACGAAGATCACGGGCGGGCAGCGCATCGACATGTTCGGTGCCCGCCTCGAGCAGCTGCCGCAGATCTGGCAGCGACTGGTCGACGCCGGTTTCGAGTCGGGACAGGCGTACGGCAAGGCGCTGCGAACTGTGAAGTCATGCGTCGGCTCGACGTGGTGTCGATACGGTGTGCTGGACGCGGTGGGGATGGCGGTGCGGCTGGAGCTGCGCTACCGCGGGCTGCGAGCGCCGCACAAGCTCAAGGTGGGCGTCTCCGGGTGCGCGCGAGAATGCGCAGAGGCTCGTTCGAAGGACGTCGGGGTGATCGCGACCGAGACGGGCTGGAACATGTACGTCGGCGGCAACGGCGGCTTCTCACCGAGACATGCTGAGCTACTCGCGTCTGGTCTCGACGACGAAGGGCTGATCCGCGCGATCGACCGCTTCTTCATGTACTACATCCGCACGGCGGATCGTCTGCAGCGCACCGCCGGGTGGTGCACAGAGCTCGACGGCGGGCTGGACGGACTGCGGTCGGTGATCTTCGACGACGAGCTCGGCATCTGCGATGACCTCGACACGGCGATGTCCGTGCACGTCGATCGGTACGAGGACGAATGGGCCGCGACCCTACGGGACCCGGTGAAGCTCCGGCGGTTCGAGTCGTTCGTGAACGCCACGGACACCCCAGACCCCTCACTCGCCTATGTGCCGGAACGAGGCCAGGTGCGCCCGGCCACGGCGGAGGAGCGTAGCGACGGCTCGGTGTTCATCGCGGGCACGACTCTGGAGGTGCGGCGGTGACCACCACCGGCAGTCGGGTTCGAGTGTGCGCCATCGATGATCTGGAGATCGAGCGTGGAAGGGCTGCGCTCTTCGGGACGGTCCAGGTCGCACTCTTCCTGCTGGCGGACGCTTCGGTGCACGCCGTGTCGAATCTCGACCCGTACAGCGGTGCGCAGGTCATGTCACGCGGCATCGTCGGCAGCCGGGGCGAGGCTGCGACCCTTGCGTCGCCGATGCACAAGCAGGTGTTCGATCTGCGCACGGGCGAATGCCTCGAGACGCAGGGCAGGGAACCCGCTTCGCTGCGGGTGTGGAGCGTGACCGTCGTCGACGGTCACGTCGAGCTCGACATCGAGGAGATCCGATGACCGTGATGCTGGGTGTCAATCTGACGGGACGCGACGTGCTGCTCGTAGGAGGGGGTGAGGTGGCCGCGAAGCGGCTCCGTCGCTTCCTCGCCGAGGGCGCGAGTGTGCGGATCGTCGCACCGGCGCTGCACGAGGACACCGTGCGGCTCGTCGCGAGTCACGGAGTCGCGTGGCAGGCTCGGGAGTTCCGCACGGCGGACCTCGCGGGCGCGTGGCTGGTGCACACCGCGACCGGCGATGCCCATGTGGATCGCGCGGTCGGCGAGCAGTGCGAGTTGCAGCGGGTCCTCTGCATCAACGCCTCGGACGGCGCACACGGATCGGCCAGGCTGACTGCCCAGGCGGAAGTCGGCGACGTGACGGTCGCGGTCACCAGCACCGTCGGCGCGGATCCACGCCGCTCCATGGCCGTGCGCGATGCGATCATCGCTCTGGTCGGTGATGGCCGGCTGCCGCTCCGGCGACGGCGGGGCGCGCGCAGCGGCCGGGTCGACCTGGTCGGCGGCGGGCCTGGTCCCGCGGATCTGATGACCGTGCGCGCGCGGAGGCTGATCGCGGAGGCCGACGTGCTCGTCACCGATCGACTCGGACCGGCAGTCGAGATCGTGCAGGGGCTCGACCCCGATGTCGAGGTGATCGACGTCGGCAAGCAGCCGGGGCGACACCCGGTCCCTCAAGCGGAGATCAACCGGATCATCGTCGAGCGCGCTGCTGCCGGTCTGCGGGTGGTACGTCTCAAGGGCGGCGACCCGTTCGTGTTCGGCCGCGGCGGCGAAGAGATGCTCGCGTGCCTCGCCGCAGGTATCTCCGTCGACGTCACCCCGGGGATCACGAGCGCGATCGCGGTGCCGCAGTCAGCCGGCATCCCGGTCACGCACCGCGGCACGGCGGCCGCCTTCCACGTCGTGAACGGGCAGGGCGGGCTCGGGCCGGGTACTTTGGAGGCCATGGCTGATGCGACGGTGACGACGGTCGTCCTGATGGGCGTCGCAGCTCTCGGACGTCTGGTGGAATCCGCGATCGCGCACGGCATTCCGAAGGACCGTCCGGTCGCATTCGTGGAGAGCGGGCACACACCGCAGCAGCGCACGACGCGCACGACCCTCGGACGCGCCGTCGACGACGCCCTCGCAGTAGGGCTCCGCAATCCCGCTGTGATCGTGATCGGCGAGGTCGCGAGCGAGCGCCTGCTGCTGCCCTCGCCGTCGACCATCGGGGCTGCTCTGGCGTGACGACCCGTGCCCCCCTCCCGCCGGCTCTGACCGGATGCACGATCGTCGTGGCCGCAGACAGGCGCGCGGGCGACCTCGTCACGGCGCTCGAACGCCGAGGGGGGCAGGTCTACCGTGCGCCGGCGCTGAGCATCATCCCGAACGAAGACGACGAGGATCTGCTCGCCCGCACCCGTGATCTGATCGCGGATCCGCCCGACATCGTGATCGTGACGACGGGTGTCGGGTTCCGCGGCTGGATCGACGCAGCGCACGAGAACGATCTGGCAGAAGAGCTGTCGACCGCGCTCACAGATGCCCAGTTCGTCGCTCGGGGGCCGAAGGCGCACGGCGCGATCCAGCAGGCGGGGTTCACAGCCGACTGGGTTGCGGAGTCCGAGACCTCGGCGGAGGTGGGGGAGTACCTCACGGCTGAAGGCGTCGCCGGGCGTCGCATCGCTATCCAGCATCACGGGGCGGGTGCCGACGGACTCGACGCGTTGCTCGCAGACCTCGGCGCCGATGTCGTGAGCATCACGGTCTACCGTTGGGGGCCGCCGCCCGACCCGCAGATCGTGCACCGCTCCGTGGTGCAGGCGGGCTCCGGCGAGGTCGACGCCGTGCTCTTCACCTCCGCGCCGGGTGCAGCCGAGTGGGTCCGGGCCGCGATCCGCGCTGACACGCTCGACGCGATCCGCCGACGCGCGGAGGCTGGACGTCTGCTGCTCGCAGCCGTCGGCCCCATCACGGCGGCACCGCTGCGCAGCGCTGGGCTGCACACGACGCTCGCCGCGCGCGGAAGGCTCGGTTCGCTGGTTCGCTGCGTCGTCGACCACTTCGCCTCCGGAGCAGCCCCGCAGCGGCGAACGGCTGCAGGAACCATGGAGATGCGCAGCCGCGGCGTGCTGCTCGATGGGCGCTTCGTGCCGCTCTCGCGTGCCGGCGCCAGCATCCTCAGCGAACTCTTCGATGCTGCGGGCAGGGTGGTCTCCAGGGAACAGCTCGGGCTCGTGTTGCCGCGGGGCGGCGAGAACGCGCATGCCGTCGAGATGGCGGTCGCACGGCTCCGCGAGGCGCTCGGTGGAGCGACCGCCATCCAGACGGTCGTGAAGCGCGGGTATCGGCTCACCATGGAGGACACCCAATGACCACGCTCGTCGCCTGCTCTCACGGCACGGACTCACCGGCGGGCCGGCGCACGGTCGAGGCGCTCGTCGACCTCGTGCGGCAGCGGATGCCCGACTCGCGGGTCGTGCAGGCGTTCGTCGACGTGCAGGAGCCCACTGTGCTCGATGTGATCGATCAGGAGCGGGTGCTCGACGATGTCGTCGTGGTGCCGCTGCTGTTGTCGGTCGGCTTTCACACGGCCGTCGACATCGCTGACGCCGTGCGGCCGCACGACAACGTCCGGCAGGGGGAGCCGTTGGGCACCCACCCGCTGATCGCCCAGGTGCTGGCCACCCGTCTGCGTGCGGCCGTCGAGGGTATGTGGCTCCCTGGCGACCACGTCGTGCTCGCTGCCGCCGGTTCGAGCAATCCGGCAGCCGTCGCCGATGTCACTGCGGCGTCGGAGCACCTCGCTCGCCTCATCCCCGCCCCGATCACGATCGGTTACGCCTCGGCGATCGATCCGAAGATCGGGGAGGCCGTCGCCGCAGCGCGGCGAGACGGGGCGACACGGGTGATCGCGGCGAGCCACGTCCTGGCTCCCGGATACTTCGCCGGACTCGTGGAGAAGTCCGGCGCGGACCGGGTATCCGCGCCCCTCGGTGCCGACGCGCGGATCGCGGAGGTCATCATCGATCGATTCCGCTCCGCCTGACGCGCAGGGGAACCGCCCGGCACGGCGCGCGCAGGGGGAAGAGGGCGGATGCCGCAGCATCCGCCCTCTTCCCCCTCGGAGTCAGACGCGCGAGGGCTCGAGCTCCGAGCCGGCCTCCTGGCGGGTCACCGGGGTGGTGTCGGCGGGTGCTTCGGCCACGACGGAGCGTGCCCGGCGCAGAGCAGCGCGTGCTTCGCGGGCCTTCCGGGCCTTCGGGCGTCCGTGCGTGAAGTAGATCGGGAGCCCGACGAATACGAGACCACCGACGAGGTTGCCGACGACGGTGGGCAGCTCATTCCAGACGATGTAGTCCCACACCGTGAAGTCGGCGCCCATCAGCAGGCCGGACGGGAACAGGAACATGTTGACGATGGAGTGCTCGAAGCCCATGTAGAAGAACAGCATGATCGGCAGCCACATCGCGACGATCTTGCCGATCGTGCTGTCCGAGACCATGGCCAGCACGACGCCCGTCGACACCATCCAGTTGCAGAGCACGCCACGGATGAACAGAGTCAGCATCCCTGCTGCGCCGTGATCGGCATACCCGACCGTGCGACCGTGTCCGATCTCGCTGATCGCCTCGCCGACGGCGCTCGGCGCGGTCGAGAACCCGTAGGTGAAGTAGATCGCCATCAGGATCGCCACCAGGAAGGCGCCGCCGAAGTTGCCGAGGAAGACGAGGCCCCAGTTGCGCATCAGAGACCCGAACGTCGCTCCGGGGCGACGGTCGAGCACCGCGAGCGGCCCGAGAGTGAACACTCCGGTGAGCAGGTCGTACCCGAGCAGATAGAGCATCACGAACCCGACCGGGAAGAGCACTGCGCCCAGGAGAGGCTGACCGGTCTGCGTCGAGACAGTGACTGCGAAGGCCGCGGCTATCGTCAGCAGGGCGGCGCCCATGAAGGCGCGGATGAGGGTGTCGCGAGTGGACAGCTGCAGTTTGTATGCGCCGGCGTCGACCATGCGGGTGGCGAGCTCGGCGGGCTTGATGTATGACACATGACCTCCACGGGACGGGAGCACGGATGCTCGGCTGAATCGAGCATGGACGAGCGGCGTTTCCAGCGACCGCACGCGACGTTACGTCTGTGGAGCAAACGCCTCACTTCATCGATCCTGCGGTGTGAGATGTGCAGCCTCGGGCGATCTGTGCCGCAGAGGATCTTCTGTTCAGTCGACGTTTCTGAGGTCCTGCGCGTCGAGGGCCTCCGCAAGATACGACGCCGTCGTGCTGCCGCTCGCCGATGCGACGGAGCGCGGAGTCCCCTGCGCCACCACCGTTCCCCCGAGGTCTCCGGCGCCGGGGCCCATGTCGATCACCCAGTCGGCCTGCGCGACCACGCGCATGTCATGCTCGACCATCACGACCGTGTTGCCGGCGTCGACCAGATGCTGGAGATGCACGAGCAGTCGGTCTGTGTCTGACGGATGCAGTCCCGAGGTGGGCTCGTCGAGCAGGTACAGGGTGTCGCCGTGCTGTGCGCGCCGAAGCTCTGAGGCCAGCTTCACGCGCTGCGCCTCGCCACCGGAGAGCTCGGTGGCCGACTGACCCAGCGGCAGGTATCCGAGTCCCACATCCAGAAGGGCATCCAGGTGTCGCGCGACGTCGGCATCGTCGGCGAAGAGCACACGCGCGTCGTTCACGCTCAGGGCGAGGACGTCGGCGATCGTGTGTCCGTGGAGCTCGATCTCGAGCGTGTCCGGGTTGTAGCGGGTGCCGCCGCAGGTGCTGCAGGGGGCGTGGACGGTGGGGAGGAAGAGCAGCTCCACCTCGACCGTGCCCTCGCCCTTGCAGGTGGGGCAGCGCCCGCTCGGCAGGTTGAACGAGAACCGACTCGCGGCGTATCGCCGCCGGCGTGCCTCCGGAGTCGCGGCGAACAGGGCACGGACGCGGTCGAAGAGCCCGGTATACGTCGCCACGTTGGATCGCGACGTGCGGCCGATCGGCTTCTGACTGACCTGCACGACGCGACGCACGCGGCCTGCGGGGCCGGACGCGCGCCCTGTCGTCTCGGCCGTCGGTGAGGAGAACAGCGGATCCGCGGTCACGCCGCTCTGCGATTCACTCGACGCGTCGGCCGTCGACGTGTCCACATCGCTGGACAGGCTCTTCTGCAGCAGATCGGGCAGAGCCTGAGTCACGAGAGATGTCTTGCCCGATCCGGAGACACCGGTGACGGCAGTGAGGCAGCCGAGGGGGATCGACACCGAGACGCTGCGGAGATTGTTCCGTGAGACATCGGTGAGCACGAGTTCGTCGTCGGCCTCGCGAGAGGCGGGCCTCGGCGTCGGCGACTGTCCGGCGCGCACCTCATCGGCGAACAGGTATCGCCGGGTCTGCGAGTGCTCTGCTTCTCGAAGCCCGTCGATCGGCCCGGAATAGACGATCTCG
The DNA here is from genome assembly GCF_030407765.1 of Microbacterium sp. APC 3901. Taxonomy (GTDB): domain Bacteria; phylum Actinomycetota; class Actinomycetes; order Actinomycetales; family Microbacteriaceae; genus Microbacterium. The sequence goes on along the minus strand of NZ_JASDCU010000006.1, from coordinate 15,494 downwards.
CCGCCGGTGGCTCCCGCACCCGGACCGATGTCGACGATCCAGTCCGCGTGCCGGATCACGTCGAGGGAGTGCTCGACGAAGAAGACCGTGTTGCCCGAGTCTCTGAGCGAGCGGAGGATGCGCACGAGCGCTTCGCCGTCGGCGGGGTGGAGCCCGGCAGACGGTTCGTCGAGCACGAACATGACCCCGAACAGCTGCGAGAGCACCTGGGTCGCGAGCCGCATGCGTTGCAGTTCGCCGGACGAGAGGGTGGGGGTCGAACGATCGAGCGAGAGATAGCCCAGACCGAGCTCGATGATGGGCGAGACCCGATCACGCAGCTCGTCGACCAGCCGGTGCGCCGCGAGCTGCTTCTCGGGTGAGAGCGCCTCGCGGTCGGAGTCGCCGCCGGGCCCGCCGTCGGACGTGTCGAGGGCGGTCTCGAGCAGAGCCTCGAGGTCGGCCAGCGGCAGTGCGGCCATCTCCGTGATGTCGAGACCGGCGAACGTCACGGCGAGTGCTTCGGGCTTCAGCCGGCGTCCGTCGCACATCGGGCAGCGGACGCTGACCATGAAGCTCGCAGCCTTCTCGCGCATCTTCGCGCTCTTCGAATGGGCGAAGGTGTTGAGCACGTACTGCTTCACGCCGACGAACGTGCTCATGTACGACGGTTCGATGCCGGCGGCGACGGCCTTGCGCACCTGCGCCGGACCGCGGTCGGTGAACACCGGAACCTGCGGGGACTCCTGGGTGTACAGCACCCACTGACGCTGCTCCTCGGGCAGATCGCGCCATGGGATGTCGATGTCGTAGCCGAGAGAGATCAGGCTGTCGATGAGCTGCTTGCCGTGCCACGCGCGAGGCCAGGCGTCGAGAGCACGGTCGCGGATCGACAACGACTCGTCGGGGACCATGAGGCGCAGGGGCACGTCGTACACCTGACCGATCCCGTGGCACTGCGGGCAGGCGCCCTGGACGGTGTTCGCGGAGAAGTCCTCGGCGAACAGCGGCCCCGCCCCTGGCGGGTACGTGCCGACGCGCGAGAACAGCATGCGCACGACATTGCCGATCGACGTGGCGCTGCCGACGGTCGATCGGGCGCTGCCGGCGGTGCGCTGCTGGGGGAGGGCGACGGCAGGAGGCAACCCTTCGATGGCATCGACGTCGGGGATGTCGACCTGGCTCATCAGGCGCCTCGCATAGGGGGCCACCGACTCGAAGTACCGACGCTGGGCTTCGGCGTAGAGGGTGCCGAACGCGAGGGAGCTCTTTCCCGAGCCCGAGACGCCCGTGAAGGCGACGAGCGCATCGCGGGGTATCGCGACGTCGACATCGCGCAGATTGTGCACACGTGCTCCGGTCACGACGATGGCGTTCGACGTGCCTGAGAGCTTCAACGGTGGGGTCCCGTCCATCATGGACCTCTTCTCGTATCCGCGGACTGCGGCGATGGAACCGGCGATCGCCGGCTCGGGGCCACGCTACCTCGCCCGTGCGACTTCGTGGGTGTCCTTGACAGCGACCGATCAGGCAGGGGCGGCGTCGGGCCGGATCAGTCGAGTCCGACGAAACGCATCTCGGATCGCGATGGCGGCCGCGCAGCCGGTCGCCGGAGCGCCACCGCCAGCAAGCGCTATCCTGAAGCCCTTCCCCGCCTGCATAGGAGCATCGTTCATGCCCATCGCCGCTGATGACCCCCGCCTGACGCACGCCTACGAGGCCGCGTCCACCCGCTACACCGACGTGCCGTTCCAGCGCGCGGGCGCGAGCGGCATCCCGCTGCCCAAGGTGTCGCTCGGCCTCTGGCAGAACTTCGGACGCGACCGCTCGTTCGACAGTCAGCGCGAGATCGTGCTGCACGCGTTCGACCGCGGGGTCGTGCACATCGGCCTCGCCAACAACTACGGCCCACCCTACGGATCGGCCGAGTCGACGTTCGGCGCGGTGCTCGACAGCGGGCTGGCGCGCTATCGCGACGAGCTGTTCGTGACGACCAAGGCCGGCTACGACATGTGGCCGGGGCCGTTCGGCGACGGCGGCTCACGCAAGTACCTCACGCGCTCTCTCGAGCAGAGCCTGCAGCGCATGAACACCGACTACGTCGACGTGTTCTACTCGCATCGCCCCGACCCCGAGACGCCCCTCGAGGAGACGGTGACGGCGCTCGTCGACATCGTGCGCAGCGGAAAGGCGCTCTACGTCGGCATCTCGAACTACCCGGCGGAGCTCGCTCGGCAGGCGTATGAGCTGCTGGCAGGCCAGGGCGTGAAGCTGCTGCTGCACCAGCCCCGGTACTCGCTGTTCGATCGCACTCCTGAGGCCGAGCTGTTCCCGGCGCTGCGCGGGCTGAAGGTCGGCAGCGCGGTCTTCTCGCCTCTCGCGCAGGGCCTGCTCACCGGCAAATACATCGACGGTGACGTCCCCGCCGACTCGCGGGCGGCGAACAGCCACTTCCTCAACGGAACGGCCCTCACCGACAGCTATCTCGAGCGCATCCGCGGCATCGACCGCGTCGCCAAGGAGGCGGGCCTGTCGATCCCGCAGCTCGCCGTCGCATGGGTGCTGCGCGACCCTGTGGTGACGACCGCGATCATCGGAGCCTCGCGCACCGGCCAGATCGACGACGCCGTGGCTGCGAGCCAGGTCGAGCTGGCGGATGACGTCATCGCCGCTCTCGAGGAGTTCGCCGCAGCACCGGGCGCCAGCGTGGTCTGAGCGCGGTCCGCGATCGGGATTCCGCGGGGATGTCCTGCCCTACGCACGTCGCCGGGCGGGGCGCCTCGGACTTTTCTGAGGCCACCGCGTAATATTCCAGGCGCCAGCGGGTCTCGGTAGTGGAAGCCCCTGCGAACGGGAGCGTCCGCAACGTATCCCGAGGAGCACCAGATGACCATCGCCCATGTCGAGCTACGGACGCACCAGTGGATTCATCGCAGTCCCGTGCCCCTGCCTGAACTCGCCTTCCAGCACATACTGGCGGCGATCCTCGCGGGTGAGTACGTGTCCGGTGACCGGCTCGACACCGCGCGGTTCGCGCAGGAGCTCCACATGTCGCTGAACCCGATCCGCGAAGCGATCATCCGGCTCCGGGACATCGGACTGGTGGAGGTCACGCCCGCCCGCTACACCAAGGTCGCCGTCTTCACGGCTGCCGACTCCTGTGCTGCTCTCAGCTATGCCGGCGTGCTCGCAGGCACGGCGCTCCGCAAGGCGCTGCCCACGCTGGGCGACGGAGTCCGCTCAGAACTCGCGGCTCATGCCGACGAGATCGGCGGCGCTGGCGGCGCCGTCGGCCGCAACGCCGCAGTCATCGGGTTGCTCACTGCCGTGGCCGACCTCATCGAGCACCCTCGGCAGGCGACCCACCTCGTCGAGGCCACGATCCTGGTCCAGTGCGCTCTGCAGTTCTCCGGGGTCACCCGCGGTGACGGTGTGACGCAGGTGCGATCCGCCGCGGCAGAAGCCGTCGCGCACGCGATGCGCGCAGGAGACTCGGACGCCGCGGAGTCAGCCGTTCGCACACTCTTCGAGCACCTCGTCTAGTCCGCGGTCTCACGACGGGATCAGAGGGCGCGTCGACCCCCGGCGAGTCGAGCCTGCCTGACTGACGCGTCGATAGAGTCGACACATGGCTGCGACGACGGTGCTGTTCATCGGAGGAACCGGAATCATCTCCTCGGCGGCGAGTGCGCTCGCCGCATCCCGAGGCATGGAGGTGACGCTGCTGAACCGCGGGCACTCGCGTCGGACGCCTGCGGAGGGCGTCGAGGTGCTGACGGCCGACATCACGGATGCTGGCGCGGTCGACGCGGCTCTCGCCGGGCGCGAGTTCGACGTCGTCGCCGACATGATCGCCTTCACGCCTGACCAGGTGCAGCGCGACATCGACCGCTTCGAAGGCCGCACCGGGCAGTACGTCTTCATCAGCTCGGCATCCGCGTATCAGAAGCCCGTCGCGCGGCTGCCGATCACCGAGTCCACGCCGTTGCGCAACCCGTACTGGCAGTACTCGCGAGACAAGATCGCGTGCGAAGACCTGCTCGCCGCCGCCTATCGCGGTCGCGGATTCCCGGTCACGGTGCTGCGTCCCTCGCACACCTATGACAAGTGGACGATCCCGGCCTTCGGCGGATGGACGGCGATCGACCGCATCCGCCGCGGTGAGGAGATCATCGTGCACGGAGACGGCACGTCGCTATGGACGCTCACCCATTCGAGCGACTTCGCGGTCGGCTTCGCCGGGCTGCTCGGCAATCCGCTCGCCTATGGCGACACCTTCCAGATCACCAGCGACTTCGTCTACACCTGGAACGAGATCTACTCGATCCTCGGGCGCGCGGCCGGGGCCGAACCGAGGATCCGCTACGCGACGAGCGCGGCGATCGAGCAGGCGGCTCCTGACCGCGCCGGTCAGCTCACGGGCGACATGGCGCACTCGGTCGTCTTCGACAACACGAAGATCCGCCGAGTCGTCCCCGACTTCAGCCCGCTCGTCCCTCTGCACACGGCGGCGCGAGAGCTCATCGACTGGCACGACGCGCACCCCGACCTGCAGCGTGTCGACCCCGCCGTGAACTCCCTGTTCGACCGCCTGCTCGCATCGTGAGCCGCGAGACCTTCCCCGGCGCACGACACCCACGGTGTGAACGGGGGTCTCATGCGCGCAAGCGGGTCTCGCGGTGACGGCTGCCGGGATCAGCCGGCGGCGAGCACAGCGAGCACGTTGCCAGCCGGGTCCCTGAACCAGGCGATGTCGGGCCCTCGATCGGGGCCACCCCGAAGGATGCCTTTGTCGTCGGTGTCGAAGTCCGAATCGTCATAGATCTTCGTCACGACTCCGCGCCCGTTGAGCTCATCGACGGCGGCCTCGACGTCGTCGACCGGGAAGTTGAGGATCGTGAAGCTCGCGGGCTCGTGATTCGGCTTGGCGTAGACGAGGATCGACCCGCCGTCGGGCAGGCTGATGTCGAGAAACCCCATGGCATTGGTGGTGACGTCCATGCCCAGGGTGTCGCCGTAGAAGGAGCGGGCGGCGTCGATGTCGTCGACACTGAATCCGCTGAACGCGTGTGCTGTCTGAAAGGCGGTCATGCGTTCAGCATGCGCCGCTCCCGGCGGGGTGTCCAGACCCTATGGGCGCACCTGGTTCACGAGACCGTCGCCGGCGAGCAGGCGGGTGACGTTGTCATCGACCAGGCGCGCCGCACCCACCGGTCGGTTTCCGGCGATGTGCGGGGTGATGAGCAGGTTCGGTGCGTCCCACAGCGGATCGGATGCCGGAAGCGGCTCGGATCTCGTGACGTCGATCGCCGCGGCACGCAACCGCCCCGTCTCGAGCGCGGCGATCAAGGCGCCCTCGTCGACCGTCGCACCGCGGCCGACGTTCACGAACACGGCGCCGGGCTTGAGCGCCGCGAACACCTCGGCGTCGAAGAGGTCGGCGGTCTCGTCGGTGGAGGGCAGGATCGACACCAGCACGTCGGTGCGCGCCAGCACGTCGGCCGCATCGGCATCCGCGTGCACCTCGAAGCCCGACCGCTTCCCGGCGGTGCGCGCGATGCCCTGCACCTCCGCGCCGAGTGCGGTGAGCGACGGCGCGAGCGTCGAAGCGATCGATCCGAAACCCCAGATCGTGACGCGCGCACCGGAGAGCGTGTGCAGCGCCCGAGTCTCGACAGCACTCTGCTCGTCGATGAACTCGTCGTCCCAGCGGTGCTCGCGCTGGGCATCGCGCAGCCGGTCGAGTCGACGCACCGCGCTCAGGATCAGCGCAAGGGCGTGTTCGGCCACCGGCCCGTCGTGCAGCGAACGACCCGAGCAGATGCGCACGTCCGCCGCGAACCCGGCGTTCAGCACGGCGTCGGCTCCCGATGCGAGCGCCTGCACGAGCTGCAGCCGGGGGAGCATTCGGGCTGCGTCCTGCAGCCACGACGACGAGTTGTGCCACACGACCAGCACCTCGGCGTCGCGGTGCTCATCGGGAATCTCCGCGTCGATGTCGTAGACGACGGTCTCGACGTCTGCGGTCAACGGCAGCTCGATGGTGTTCGGGATCAGGATCTTCATGTGCGTCTCCGATTCACGGCGGTCAGCGGGGGGATTCGGTCGACTCGCGCCAGATCACGGTGAGCAGACCGTCGGGTTTGGTCGGCGGCTCTCCACCGCGCACGGCCGCGATGAGGCGGTGCATCGAGTACGCACCCAGTCTCTCGCGATCCTGCGAGACGCTCGTGAGCGAGGGCACCAGGAACGCGCTCTGGGGGTGGTCGTCCCATCCGGTGACGGCGATGTCTGCGGGGAGTCGCCATCCGCGCCTGGTCGCCGCGCGGATGGCGCCCGTCGCGACGACGTCGTTCGCCGCGATGACAGCCAAGGGCGGCGCTTCTGAGGGGAGCCCCTCGATGGCGGTCTCACCCGAGCGACCGCTCCAGTCGCCGTCGATCACACCGATCGACTCGAGGTCGAGCCGCGCCACGGCATCGAGGTAAGCCCGGCGACGAGACTGCGCGGACGGAAAATCCTGCGGGCCGGCGATATGCAGGAAGCGCCTGTGCCCCTGCGCCGCGAGGTGTTCGACCATCTCGGCGACGGGCCGCGCGTCGGTCAACGCCCCGGCCATGTGCATCGCGTCGTCGAATTCGCCGACGGAGAGGACGACGGTGCCGGGCGTCGGCTCGCCAGCGGTGTCGTCGGCGGTCACGGCGCCCGGGAGCGGAGTGAACGACAGGATCCCCTCGTACTGCCCCGAGTCCCTGACCTCTGCGAAGCGCCCCTCTCGCTCGTCCGGTTCCTGCGGCAGGCTCACCACCTCGACGACGTACCCCTCGTCCCGTGCTGCGGAGATCGCCCCCGACAGCAGGGTGAGAGGGTTCATCGTGGCGATCGGCACCACGACCGCGAGTCGCCCGGTGCGGTGCGTGCGCATCGATCGGGCGGCGAGATTCGGTCGATAGTTCAACTCGGCCGCGGCCCGCAGCACCTTCTCGCGGGTGGCCTCCGAGATTCCGGCACGCCCCGTGAAGACGAACGACACCGTCGACTGCGACACCCCGGCGAGGTGGGCGACGTCATGGCTCGTCGGTCGTTTCTCCATGGCATCCGTCCTCTCGGGGCTTGACGTGACCGGTGTGCACCTCGATAGTATCTACTACGTCTTAGTAATACGTAGTAACACCTCATCGAGGAGGCAGCGAATGCTCAGGATCGGCATCATCGGCACCGGCGGGATCGCCGACGCGCACATCAGCGGATACCTCGCATTCTCCGACCAGTGCGAGGTGGTGGCTCTCGCCGACGTGATTCCGGGCAGGGCTGCGCACAAGGCCGAGGCCTTCGGGCTCACGGATGCGGTGGCTTTCGATGATCCGCTCGAGATGATCGCCCACGGGGGGCTCGACATCGTGAGCATCGCGACCCCGCCGTCGACGCACGCGTCCCTCGCGATCGCCGCCCTCGACGCGGGCATCCACGTGCTCGTCGAGAAGCCGATGGCGCCCTCCCTCGAAGAGTGCGATGCGATGCTCGCTGCCCAGGAACGCTCGGGCAGAGTGCTCTCGGTCGTCGCCCAGAACCGGTTCCGCGACGACCTCGCCGCTCTGAAAGACGTCGTCGACTCGGGTCTGCTGGGTTCGATCTCGCACGTCCGCGTCGACTCGGCGTGGTGGCGAGGACTGCCCTACTACGACCTCTGGTGGCGCGGCACGTGGGAGAAGGAAGGCGGCGGATGCACGCTGAATCACGCCATCCACCACATAGACCTCCTGCTGTGGCTGCTGGGGACTCCGACCGAGATCACCGCCATGCTCGCCAACGCGCAGCACGACAACGCCGAGGTCGAGGATCTCTCGGTCGCGATCTTCCGGTACGACCGCGGGCTCGCCCAGCTGACCAGTTCGGTGGTGCACCACGGTGAGGAGCAGGCGATCGTGATCCAGGGCGCGAATGCGCGCGTGTCGCAGCCGTTCTCGGTCGTCGCAGAGCAGTCTCGGCGCGACGGATTCCCTGAAGACGGGGGAGCTCCCGACGTCGTGGCGCGCATCGAGGCTCTCGTCGCAGCCCGCACGCCGCTCGCGCACCTCGGCCACGAGGGTCAGATCGGCGATCTGATCGGCGCGATCCGCGACAGCCGCCCGCCGATCGCCGGGGGCCAGGACGGCCGGGATGCGGTCGAGGTGGTCACCGCGATCTACAAGGCGGGGTTCGAACGCCGGTTCGTGTCGCTGCCGATCGCGGCGTCCGACCCGTACTACCGAGCCGGGCAGCTCGTGGCGCACGCTCCGCATTTCTTCGAGAAGACCTCGTCGCTGGTCGAGGCGGCATCGTGACCGCATCGTCGTTCCCCGGGGGCACTTCGTTGTCGCACCTCGAGGTGTACGCCGACGCCGCGCCAGACGGCATCTGCGGAGGCAGCCCCCACATGCACCTCGTCTCGACAGAGGCCTACATCGTGACCGCCGGTGAGGGCGCACTGCAGACGATCGACGCCGACGGATTCCGTGAGACGCCGCTCGCCCCGGGCGCCGTCGTGTGGTTCACCCCCGGCACCATCCACCGCGCTGTGAACCGCGGCGATCTGCAGGTCGTCGTGCTGATGAGCAATTCCGGACTGCCCGAGGCGGGCGACGCGGTGCTGACCTTCCCCGCCGAGGTCGTCGCCGACCCTGACGTGTATGCCGCAGCGGTGTCACTCGGAGACGACCCCGACGAACGCGCTGCACGAGCCCGACGGCGACGCGACCTCGCGGTGACGGGGTTCGAGGCGCTGCGGGAAGCCGTGGCCGGCCGCGACCGCACCGCGCTCGCGGCATTCCACTCCGCTGCTGCAGCGCTCGTGCGCGACCGTGCCCGGATATGGCCCGACCTGGTGCGAGAGCGCCCGCTGGCGCAGGCCGAGCACTCGCTCGCGCTCGCCGTGGCTGTGGCCTCCGGGTCTGCCGCGCACCTGTCCGAAGCCCGCGTGCACCGGGCCGTACCCTCGGAGGGAGCGCGCGGATTCGGCATGTGCGGACGTCTGCGCACCTACGACGTGAACGATGAGGAGACCCCGCGATGACCCGCACCTACACCTTCGATCCGCTGCCGGAGCCGGTGGTCGGCCCCGGTGAGTTCGTGTTCGCCGCGGTCGGGCTCGATCACGGCCACATCTTCGGGATGGTCGAGCAGCTCATCGACGCGGGCGCCACCCTGTCGCTCGTCTTCGATCCCGACCAGGCGAAGGTCGCCGACTTCGTCGAGCGGTTCCCGCAGGCGCAGGCGGCCGCCAGCGAGCAGGAGGTGCTCGACGACCCGCATGTGCGGCTCATCGCGAGCGCGTCGATCGCCAATCGGCGGGCTCGGCTCGGTGTCCGGGTGCTCGACGCCGGCAAGGACTTCTTCGCCGACAAGCCTGCGATCACGACGATGGACGACCTCATCGCGGCCCGAGAGGCCGTGGATCGCACCGGGCAGAAGTTCGCCGTGTACTACGGCGAGCGGGTGCACTCCGAGGCGGCGATCCTCGCCGGCCAGCTGATCGATCAGGGCGCGATCGGAACCGTGCTGCAGGTCGCGTCGTTCGGCCCCCATCGCATCGGCACCGGGCGCCCCGACTGGTTCTACGACCCCGTGCAGTACGGCGGCATCATCTGCGACATCGGCAGCCACAACTTCGAGCAGATGCTCTACTACACGGGTGCCACCGCCGGTGAGATCGTCAGCTCGACGGTCGCCAACTACGCGCACCGCGAGACTCCGGGGCTGCAGGACTTCGGCGACGCCCACGTGGTGCTGGACAACGGGACGACCGGATACGTGCGCGTGGACTGGTTCACCCCGGCAGGACTCGACGTGTTCGGCGACGGGCGCACCGTGCTGCTCGGCACCGACGGCTACATCGAGCTGCGCAAGTACACCGACATCACCACCGACAACGGCGGCGGTCAGGTGCTGCTCGTCAACCAGGACGGACAGTTCCGGTTCGACGCCACCGGCAGGACCGGGTTCCCGTTCTTCGGTCAGCTGATCCGCGACTGCCTCGACCGCACCGAGCACGCGATGACGCAGCGGCACGCCTTCGCCGCGGCCGAGCTGAGCATCATCGCGCAGCGCGACGCCCGGGTGCTCGCCGGCTGACGGCATCCGCATTCGGCATCCGCCTCGTCCGCTGCCTCCACCCCGTTCGTCACCTGTGCGGGAGGAGAACTGCGCTTCGGGAGGACGGATGCCGTGCATCGCTCCTCCCGAAGCGCAGATCTCCTCCCTACGGCTGGTGCGCAGGATCAGTCGACGATCAGAGAAGCCTGGCGGGCCGCGCCGAGCGCGACGTACTCACCGGGTTCCGGGACCTCGACCGGCAGGCCGAGGATCTCGGGTGCGATGCGGCGCACGGCCTCCGACTGCGCGCCGCCGCCGATCAGCAGGGCTCGCTCGAGGGGGATGCCGAGGTCGCGCAGCGCATCGAGACCCGCGCCGAGTCCGCGCAGCATCCCTTCGACGGCAGCGCGGGCCAGGTTCTCCCGAGTCGTGGATGCCAGTGTCATGCCTGAGAGGGATGCCGTGGCATCCGGCAGGTTGGGTGTGCGCTCTCCCTCGAAGTAGGGGAGCAGAGCGAGTCCCTCTGCGCCCGGCGATGCCTGCAGAGCGAGATCGCTGAACTCCCCGTGCGTGACTCCGAGCAGCGCCGCCGTCACATCGACGACCCTGGCCGCGTTGAGCGTGGCGACGAGCGGAAGGAAGTTGCCCGAGGCATCGGCGAACCCGGCCACGGTTCCGCTCGCATCGCTCAGCGGGGTGGTGCTGATCGCGCACACCGTGCCGGACGTGCCGATCGACACGACCACGTCGCCGGGGACGGCACCGAGGCCGAGCGCCGCGGCGGCGTTGTCTCCGGCTCCGGCTCCGACGCGGCGTCCACCGGCATCCGTCGTCCACTCGTCGTGCGCGAGCACCCGCGGCAGGATCGCATCGTGCCCGAGGGCGGCGACCAGCAGCTCACGGTCGTGCTCGCCCGTCGACGGGTTCCAGTAGCCCGTGCCCGACGCATCCGACCGATCGGTCACGAGCTCGTCGAGCACCGGGTTCTCGGGGCCGAAGCCGCGCAGGCGCCACGTCAGCCAGTCGTGCGGCAGGGCGACCGCGGCCACCCGTGCCGCGTGCTCGGGCTCGTGATCGCGCAGCCAGCGCAGCTTCGTGATCGTGAACGAGGCCACGGGAACGAGCCCGGTGCGCGCAGCCAGTTCGGACGCTCCGAACTCGGCGATGAGATCCTGCGCGGCGCCGGCCGACCGGGTGTCGTTCCACAGCAGCGCATCGCGGATGACTCGACCGGACTCGTCGAGCGCGACGAGTCCGTGCTGCTGGCCGCCGATCGACCACGAGGCGATGTCGTCGAGCGACCCCGCCGCGGTGATCGCGGTGTTCAGGGCGCGCCACCAGGCTTCGGGGTCGACCGACGTCCCGTCGGGGTGCGACGCGCGACCCGAGCGGACGACCGCTCCGGTCGCCGTGTCGACGACGACGACCTTGCACGACTGGGTCGACGAGTCGACCCCGAGAACCAGCGGCATGACGATCAGCGAGCGCCGAGCAGGTGCTCGGTAGCGAGCTGCTGCAGTCGGACGAAGCCGAAGCCCTTGCCGCCGAAGTAGGAGTTCGCGTCGAAGTCCTCGTAGGCCGAGCGATCGGCGAGGAAGTCGTCGTAGCTCTCTCCGGGGTTCAGGGTCGGCGTCGAGAGCTCGTCGACGCGGGCGGCCGCGAGAGCCTCATGCACCTCGGGGTCGGCGCGGAATGCCGCCGCGCGCTCCTTGAGCAGCAGGTAGGTGCGCATGTTGGCCGCAGCCGACTCCCAGACGCCCTTCTCGTCTTCCGTGCGGCTCGGCTTGTAGTCGAAGTGACGGGGGCCGTCGTAGGCCGGAACGCCGCCGGGGCCGCCGTTCTCGAGCAGGTCGACGAGCGAGAAGGCGTTGTGCAGGTCGCCGTGCCCGAAGACGAGGTCCTGGTCGTACTTGATGCCGCGCTGACCGTTGAGGTCGATGTGGAAGAGCTTGCCGTGGAAGAGGGCCTGCGCGATGCCGGCGGTGAAGTTGAGTCCGGCCATCTGCTCGTGGCCCACCTCGGGGTTCACGCCGACGAGTTCGGGGCGCTCGAGTGAGTCGATGAAGGCGATCGCGTGGCCGAGGGTCGGCAGCAGGATGTCGCCGCGCGGCTCGTTCGGCTTCGGCTCGATCGCGAAGCGGATGTCGTAGCCCTTGTCGGTCACGTAGTCGCCGAGCAGGTTCACGGCCTCGCGGTAGCGCTCGAGCGCCTGGCGGATGTCCTTCGCGGAGTCGTATTCGGCGCCCTCGCGGCCACCCCACATGACGAAGGTCTTGGCGCCGAGCTCCGCACCGAGGTCGAGCTGGCGGAACACCTTGCGCAGCGCGTAGCGACGCACGTCACGGTCGTTCGAGGTGAAACCGCCGTCCTTGAAGATCGGCGCGCTGAACAGGTTCGTGGTGACCATCGGCACCACCAGGCCGGTGTCGGCGAGTGCGTCCTTCAGCCGGTCGATCTGCGTCTGGCGCTCGGCGTCCGTGGAGCCGAAGGCGAACAGGTCGTCGTCGTGGAACGTCAGACCGTAGGCGCCGAGCTCGGCGAGCTTCTCGACGGCGTGCACCACGTCGAGCGCCGGTCGGGTCGGGCCGCCGAACGGATCGGCCCCGTTGTAGCCGACGGTCCACAGGCCGAAGGAGAACTTGTCGTCACGGGTGGGAGTGGGCATGTCTGCTCCTGTGCAGGTCAGCGAATAAGTTGTGATTCACAACATATCTCATGACAGGAGCCGCGTCCACCCCTTACAGTGAAGGGATGCCGCCGCAGTCGAGCCCCGCGTCGGGCACCCGCCCGCACAATCTCTCCCTCATCCTGCGGCTCGTGCACGAGGACGGCGCCCAGTCGAGAGCAGCTCTCACCGGGCGGACGGGCCTTAATCGCTCGACGATCGCCGATCTCGTCGCTGAGCTGGTCAGCCGGGGTCTGGTCGACGAACGGGTCCCCGACGTCCCCGGCCGCGTCGGTCGACCATCGCCGGTCGTGACGGCCTCGGCCCGCGTCGTCGCCATCGCGGTGAACCCCGAGGTCGATGCGATCGAGATCGCCGCGGTCGGTCTCGACCGCAGCATCCTCGTGCGCGAACGCCTGCCGAACGAGACCGTGCCGACGCCTGCAGTCGTCGTGGCGACGATCGCCGAGCGCATGGCCGCGTGGCGCGAGGGGGCGCTCGCCGGTGCGCGGATCGCAGCCATCGGCGTCGCCGTGCCCGGTCTCGTGCGCACCTCGGACGGCGTGGTGCGCAACGCGCCCCATCTCGGCTGGGTCGACGTTCCGCTCGCCGAACTCATCGGCGCGGCCACGTCGTCCGCGGCCTTCGTCGACAACGATGCGACGCTCGGGGCGATCGCGGAGCACCGCTATGGCGCCGGCCGTGGGATCGACGACGTCGTCTACCTGAACGGAGGCGCGTCCGGCATCGGCGGCGGCCTGATCGTGAACGGCAGGCCGGTCGCCGGCGCGGGAGGATACGCGGGGGAGTTCGGTCAGAACAGGCCGCGGATCTCCGCAGACGCCGATCGCCGCACCGCCGATGGCGTGCTCGAGGCCGAAGTGAGTCGACGTCTGCTGCTCGACGCGGTGGGCCTCGATGCGGCCGATGACGAGACGCTCGACGCCGAGCTCTCGGCGTCGGAGTCGGCGGTCGTGGCCGACGAGGTCACGCGCCAGGCGCATGTGCTCGCGGGGGCGCTGGCGAACGCCGTCAACGTGCTCAACCCCGCACTCGTCGTGCTCGGCGGATTCCTGGCGACGATCGCCGACCTGAGAGCGGCTCAGATCGCGGACGACGTGCAGGCTCTGGCGATGTCGGAGAGCGCGGAGGCCCTGGAGATCCGTCCCGCAGCTCTCGGCGCAGACAGGCTGCTGATCGGCGCGGCCGAGCTGGCCTTCGCGAGCCTGCTCGCGGATCCGGGGGAGCGCAGCTGACCTCTGTCGGTGTGCGTCCACCGCTCACTCGATGTCCGCCGCCCGTGCGACACTGTGGCGACGGTCGGATGCCGATGCCACCGCGAGAGGACCCTGCGATGGCGATCGACCCCAAGAAGTCACTCGACGCCTACCGGGCGAAGCGCGGTGAGTTCCGCATCCTCGACGTGCCCCCGATGCAGTACCTGATGGTCGACGGCGCCGGTGACCCCAACAGTGCTCCGGCGTATCAGGATGCGGTGTCCGCGCTCTTCCCGCTCGCCTACGCGCTCAAGTTCGCGAGCAGGGAGCAGTTCGGGATCGACACGGTGGTGATGCCACTCGAGGGGCAGTGGCACGCACCCGACATGGAGTCGTTCACCTCGCACCGCGACAAGTCGGCATGGCGATGGACTCTCATGATCATGGTGCCGGAGCACATCACCCCGGAGATGCTCGACCACGCGGTCGGCACGGTCGACGAGAAGCTCGCGAAGAAGAAGCAGGCATCTCCCGCGTTGCGGTCGGTGCGGCTCGAGACTCTCGACGAAGGGCTGTGCGTGCAGACCCTGCACGTCGGATCGTATGACGACGAGGCCCCTGTGCTCGACGATCTGCACCACCGGTTCATCCCCGAGAACGGTCTGGCCATGACTGGACTGCACCATGAGGTCTATCTCAGCGATGTCAGGCGCGTCGAACCGGCGAAGCTCCGGACGATCCTCCGCCAGCCTGTCGAGCGCACCGGCTGACGAGTGCCGGTGCTCGGCGCAACCCCTCCGGCGATCTGCACATCGGGCGATATCCTGCTCGGATGACCTCAGCGAAGGGTGCCGCGCGCACGGCGCAGCGATCCGACGCCTTCCGACGGGTGGCGCGGGCGGGCTTCGTGGTGGTCGGCCTCGTGCACATCATCATCGGAGTGATCGCCGTCTCCATCGCCACGGGCGGTGGCGGGGATGCCGACCAGGACGGAGCGATGGAGCAGATCCGCTCCACGCCCGTCGGCGGGCTGGTTCTCGGGCTGGTCGCTGTGGCGCTGGTCGCCCTGGCCGTGTGGCAGATCGCCAGCGGTCTCCTCGCCGGCGGCAAGGAGACCCGTAAGTGGGGGATGAGGATCAAGCTGGTCGGCATCGCGGGCGCGTACCTCATGATCGCGGGGCTGGCGCTGATCTTCGCCTTCGGAGGGCATGTCGAGTCCGAGACGACGCTGCGCGCCCTCAGTGCGCTGATCCTCGGCGCTCCCGGCGGAATCGTGCTGCTGATCATCCTCGGCCTGACCGTGGCGGGTGTGGGGGTCGGGTTCATCGTGATCGGGTTCACCAGAGGCTTCGAGAAGACGATGGATGTTCCCGACGGGCCCTCGCGGCCCGGGATCATCGCCCTCGGAGTCGCCGGCTACATCGCCAAGGGCATCGCGATCACGGTGACCGGCCTGTTGTTCGTCGTGGCGGCGTGGACGCAGGATCCGGAGAAGGCCGCGGGCCTCGACGGGGCCCTGCGCAGCCTGGGCGACCTGCCTCAGGGGCGGGCGATCCTCTGGC
>NZ_JASDCU010000005.1 GCF_030407765.1 Microbacterium sp. APC 3901 | reverse complement strand
AAACCCCACCCCGAGCCGTACCTGCACGCAGCGTCGCTGCTCGATATCGACATCGCCGACGCCGTCGTGATCGAGGACTCGCCGACAGGGCTTCGCGCGGGCATCGCGGCCGGCGCCGTCGCTCTCGGGGTGCCGCACATCGTCTCCCTCGACGATGTCGGGGCACACGAACTCTGGCCCAGCCTCGAGGGCCGCACGGCCGCCGATCTGATCGAACTCTTCGATCGCAAGACCTCCATGACGGGAGTCACCCGATGACCGACACCACCTCACACCGGCCGAGCGGGCCGTTCCGAGAGGGCGATCGAGTGCAGCTGACCGGGCCGAAGGGCCGCCTGCACACCGTGACCCTCCGTGAGGACGGCGAGCTGCACACCCATCAGGGAGTGCTCCGACACCGCGACCTGATCGGCCTGCCGGACGGTTCTGTGGCCGCCAACAGCTCCGGTCACGAGTACCTCGCGCTACGGCCTCTGCTCCGCGACTTCGCTATGTCGATGCCGCGCGGAGCGGCGATCGTGTATCCGAAGGATGCGGCGCAGATCGTGATGCAGGCCGACATCTTCCCCGGCGCAGTCGTCGTCGAGGCGGGCGTGGGATCCGGTGCCCTCTCGCTGTCGCTGCTCCGCGCCATCGGTCCGGTCGGTCGCCTGGTCTCGTTCGAGCGTCGTGAGGACTTCGCCCAGGTCGCACGTGGGAACGTCGAGACCTTCTTCGGCGAGACGCCCGACACCTGGAACGTGGTGGTCGGGGATCTCGCCGAGGCGCTTCCGGTCGAGTTCCCTGCCGGCACGGTCGATCGCGTCGTGCTCGACATGCTCGCGCCGTGGGAGTGCATGGACGTCGTCGCCGACGCGCTCACCCCCGGCGGCGTCGTACTCTGCTACGTCGCGACGGCCACCCAGCTCTCGCGGGTCGCCGAGTACATCCGCGGCACCGGGCTGTTCACCGATCCGGAGGCGTCCGAGACGATGGTGCGAGGGTGGCACGTCGAAGGACTCGCCGTTAGGCCCGATCACCGCATGGTCGCGCACACCGGATTCCTGCTCACGGCGCGTCGGCTGGCACCGGGGGCCGTGGCTCCCCAGGTCAAGCGCAGGGCGTCGAAGAGCAGCTATGGCGACGCCGACGTCGACGCGTGGACGCCCGGCGCCGTCGGCGATCGGGAGATCAACGACAAGAACCTCCGCAAGCGTGCCAGGGAGGCGGCGAAGGCCGCCGAAGGCGCACGTCTCGCATCCGGTTCGCGCGAATCGGAGCCACCGACGGAATAGACTGGAACGCGTGCGTAAAACGTCCGCCGTTCTGGCCACCCTCAGCCTCGCCGTCCTCACTCTGACCGGATGTGCCTCGGCGCCGTCGTTCGCCGGTGATGTGTGCGATCGCGAGGCCGCGTCGACCGCATCCGTCAAGGATTCCGTCTCCGTCGAGGGTGAGGTGGGCGAAACTCCCGACGTCACTGTCTACAGCCCCGTGAAGGGCGACAGCACGTCATTCGCTGACGTGATCGTCGGAGAGGGGAACACCCTCACCTCGACTTCTCAGCCCATGGTGCTCGACATCGCCTTCTACGGAGGGGAGAGCGGCGAGAAGCTCTACGAGTCCGAGTTCAACGGCGATGCGAGCCGGGTGCACAGCATCTCGTACTGGGCAGAGCGGTCCGCCGGGCTTGAGACGGTGCTCGAGTGCGCCACCGGCGGCAGCCGGATCGTCGCCGTGCTGACCCCCGAGGACTTCGGTGAGGCCAATGTCGAGGCCTTCGGACTCGCGAAGGACGAGAACGTCGTCGCGATCGTCGATCTGCAGGATGTCTACCTGGCACGCGCCGAAGGCGCATCGCAGTTCAACGACGCCCGTGGCCTGCCGAGCGTGGTTCGCGCTCCCGACGGCACCCCAGGGGTGATCATCCCCGACAGTGATGCACCGACGGAGGCCGTGACCGAGACCCTCATCAAGGGCGACGGGGCGAAGGTCGAGAAGGATTCGACCGTCGTGACCAACATCATGGCCGTGGGCTGGGACGACAAGACGGTCACATCGAGCAGTTGGGGTGCTGAGCCCAACATCGGACCGGCAGCGAACGAGCTCGTCGGTGCGACGGTCGGTTCGCAGCTCCTCGTCGTCGTGCCGGAGGCCGACGGAAATCCGGCGACCGCCATCGTCGTCGACATCCTGGGCATCGTTCCGGTCCCGGAGCAGTGATGGCGGCCCGTATTCCGGCGGAAGAGCGTCTGACGAATCTCGTCGTGGCGCTCATGGCCACGGAGATCGGGCTCACCAAGCAGCAGATCCTCGACAACGTCTCGGGTTATCGTCAGCGAGCCGATGCGGGTGTGCGCTCCGACGCGCTCGAGAAGATGTTCGAGCGCGACAAGGACGAGCTCCGCACGCTCGGTGTCCCGGTCGAGACGATCGGTGACCAGGCCGATCCCAATGATCTCCGCGAAGCCCGTTATCGCATTCCCCAGGCGGAATACGATCTGCCCAGCGACATCGAGTTCACCGCTGCTGAGCTCGCCGTGCTGCAGCTTGCCGGCAGCGTGTGGAGTGCGGAGTCCGCGTCGGGCGACGCCACGGCCGGCGTGCGCAAGATCCGGGCTCTCGGGATCGACGGCGATGAGCCGATCATCGGCTTCGCGCCACGGATCACCGCCCGCGATGCGGCCTTCCCGCAGCTGCAGGACGCGATCGAGAAGAGCCGTGTCGTCGTCTTCGACTATCTCAAGCCGGGAGAGGATGCGCCCCGCCGACGCAGTATCCGTCCGCTCGCGCTCGTCGACTACGAGGCGAGATGGCATGTCTTCGGGGTAGATGTGGACATCGAAGAGGACCGCATGTTCCTGCTCAGCAGAATCGTCGGAGACGTGAAGCTCACTGCGAAGTCCTTCGACCCGGCGCTGCGCGAGGGAGCGGGCGAGCGTGCTCTGAGCGGTCTCGAGCGCGTCGCCGCGCAGAACTCCGCGCTGCTCGAGGTCACCCCCGGCACCGAAGCGTCGCTGCGTCTGGGCCGCCGCGCGACGCCGGCGGCGACGCAGGGGATTCTCGTCCCGTTCGTCGACCTGCACATCTTCGCCGACGAACTGGCCTCGTACGGCCCCGAGGTGCGCGTGGTCGAACCTGTCGCGCTCCGCTCCGCCGTCGTCGAACGCTTGACCGCCGTCGTCGAGACCAACGCGGAGACAGGGGAGTCGCGATGAGCGCCCAGGTGAAGCCGCTCCTCGCCGCCGACCGCGTGCGCGTCTACCTGACGCTCGTGCCCTACCTTCTCGAGCACGGCCAGGTGTCTCTCGCTGAGGCGTCCGCGGAGTTCGGGGTCACTCCGACCGAGATGCGTCAGATGGTCGAGAAGCTCACGGTGATCGGCCTGCCGGGCGACTCCGGCTTCTGGCAGCAGCCGCAGGAGATGTTCGACATCAACTGGGACCTCCTCGACGAAGAGGACGTCATCGAGATCACCAACGATGTCGCCCTACGGCGGGTTCCGCGCTTCACCGCCCGCGAGGCCGCAGCGCTGCTCGCCGGTCTGCAGATGGTCGCCGCCGTGCCGGCGGTCTCCGACTCGGGACTCGTCAGCGGTCTCATCTCGAAGCTCTCCCGCGGCGCGGCGGATTCGCCTGCCGAGGTCGTCGTCGCTCCGAGCGCCGTCGACGAGGTGCGCCAGGTCGTGTCGCGGGGTGTGCAGCGCGGTGTCGCCGTGTCGTTCACCTATCAGGCGCCCGATGCCGCTCCGACCACGCGCACCGTGGACCCGGTGCAGGTGCTGATCACCAACGCGCAGTGGTATCTGCAGGGGTGGTGCCATATGCGACAGGCGATGCGGACGTTCCATCTCGATCGGGTGAGCGATGCGCGCCTGACCGACATTCCGATCACCCACGCGGGCGACCACGTGCCGGAGGCGTTCACCGCGGTCGAGCACGAGGGCGAGGTGCGAGTACGCGTGCCCGAGCGGATGGCGCCACTTCTCGGGGATTTCCTCACCGCGGACAACGCCGAGGTCAGCGACGGGATCGTCACCGTACGGCTGCATCTGGCCGACCCCCGAGGAGTGAAACGACTGGCGGCGAAGTTCGGCGGAGCGCTCGAAGTCGTGGACCCGGGCATCGCCCGGACCGCTGCACGCGAGTGGGCCGCCGCAGGACTCGCGCTGTATCGCCGACCAGACGACGACAACGCCGGTTAGACTGCTACTAAACGACGAAGGAGAATCATGGGCGCTTTCGGTTGGCCACATCTGCTGATCATCCTCGCCGTCATCCTGCTGCTCTTCGGTGCGGCGAAGCTGCCCGCGCTGGCGAAGAGCCTCGGACAGTCCGCCCGTGTGTTCAAGGGCGAGATGAAGGCGATGAAGAACGAGGACGCGACTGACGCCGCGGATCCGGCATCCCCGACACCCGCGCCCTCGGTCGCGGACACCACGGTGACGGCTCGCGACACGGATCCGGGTCAGCCACCTCGATCCGCATAGTTCGTTGTCCGCTCTCGATTCCGCCGACCAGGTGACACCCGGTCGCGACAGGCGGATGTCTCTCGGCGCGCATCTGATCGAGCTTCGTCGGCGCCTGTTCATCGCCGCCGGCGCGCTCGTGGTCGGCATGATCATCGCGTTCATCATCACGGGACCCGTCATCGACCTCCTGTCGATTCCGATCGCCGCCATCGCCGAAGAAGAGGGCCGCGAGTACGTCGGACTCAACTTCACGACCGTGACAAGCGGATTCGATCTGCGCATGCGCATCGCCTTCGCGATCGGGCTGCTCATCTCCGCGCCGGTGTGGCTCTGGCAGGCCTGGGCGTTCGTGATGCCGGGGCTCACGAAGAAGGAGACCCAGTACACCTGGGGGTTCCTGGGGGCAGCCATCCCGCTGTTCTTCGGGGGATGCACCGTCGCATTCTTCGTGCTGCCGCACGTCATCGAGATCATGGCCTCGTTCGTCCCGACCGGCATGGCACAGTTCTTCGACTACGCCACGTACTACGACTTCGTCTTCAAGTTCCTGCTGGTGCTCGGCATCGCCTTCGTGCTCCCCGTCTTCCTCGTCGCACTCAACCTCGCGGGGATCGTCTCGGGCAAGGAGATCCTCAAGGGATGGCGCGTTGCCATTCTCGTGTGCACGATCTTCGCCGCCGTCACCACGCCTCCCGCCGATGTCTTCTCGATGCTGCTGCTGATGGGATCGATGATCGTTCTCTATTTCGCGGCGACCTTGATCTCGATGCTGTTCGATCGGCGCAAGCGCAAGGCCGATGCGGCCGCGGGCATCGAACCCCTGAGCGCATGAGCTCCCCGGCCGAACGATACGCCGCCGCTCGCGAAGCCGCGGGCCATCCGGCGACGGTCGCCTTCGCCGCGAGCCAGAAGTTCGCCCTCGACCCGTTCCAGATCGAGGGGTGCCACGCCCTCGAAGACGGGAACAGCGTGCTGGTCGCTGCCCCGACCGGAGCCGGCAAGACGATCGTCGGAGAGTTCGCGATCCACCTCGCGATGCAGACGCCACGTGACAAGGCCTTCTACACGACACCGATGAAGGCTCTCTCGAATCAGAAGTTCCGCGAGCTGGTCGACGTCTACGGCGCGGACGACGTGGGGCTGCTCACCGGTGACACGAACATCAACGGCAACGCCCGGATAGTCGTCATGACGACCGAGGTGCTGCGCAACATGATCTACGCCGACTCCGCGGCTCTGCGCGATCTCCGCTACGTGGTGATGGACGAGGTGCACTATCTCGCCGACCGCTTCCGCGGTGCCGTGTGGGAAGAGGTCATCATCCACCTGCCGCAGCAGGTGCGTCTGGTCTCGTTGAGCGCCACGGTGTCGAACGCCGAGGAATTCGGCGACTGGCTCGACACGGTGCGTGGCGACACCGAGGTGATCGTCTCGGAGATCCGCCCGGTGCCGCTCGAGCAGCACGTGCTCGTGCGCGACGATCTGCTCCCGCTCTTCGACGACCGCGCGGGGATCGCCACGGCGCTGGTGAACCAGGAGCTGATGCGAATCCGCTCCTCCACCGGTTCCAACTACGACAACAACCGCGAGGCGCAGTCGTACCGCAGCAACCGTCACGCGGGACGACAGGCGCAGCGCCCGCCTCGTGGAGGACGCCGTGCCGTGCGCTCGGCGAACGTGCACAGGATCGAGCGCATGGATCGCCCCGACGTGGTGCGGCTGCTCGAACAGGCGAATCTGCTGCCGGCGATCTTCTTCATCTTCAGCAGGGTCGGCTGTGACGCCGCGGTGCAACAGGTACGCAGGTCGGGTGTCCGCCTGACCTCGACCGAGGAACGCGCCGAGATCCGCGCGATCGTCGAAGACAGAACCCGGACCCTGCAGGACGAGGATCTCGGTGTTCTCGGGTACTGGGAGTGGCTGGAGAACCTCGAACGCGGCGTGGCCGCCCATCACGCCGGTCTCCTGCCCGCTTTCAAGGAGGTCGTCGAGGAGCTCTACAAGCGCAAGCTCGTGAAAGTCGTGTTCGCGACCGAGACCTTGGCGCTCGGCATCAACATGCCGGCGCGCACGGTCGTGCTCGAGAAGATGGAGAAGTTCAACGGTGAGGCCCGCGTGGCGATCACCTCGGGGGAGTACACCCAGCTCACCGGACGAGCAGGACGACGCGGGATCGACGTCGAGGGCCACGCCGTGGTGCAGTGGACCGAGGGGATGGATCCGCAGGCTGTCGCCGCGCTCGCGTCTCGACGCACGTATCCGCTCAACTCCAGCTTCCGGCCCACGTACAACATGGCCGTCAATCTGATCGACCTGTTCGGCAAACAGCGGGCGCGCGAGGTGCTCGAGTCGTCATTCGCTCAGTTCCAGGCCGATCGCGCGGTGGTCGGCCTCGCCCGGCAGGTGCGCGAGGCCGAGGAGTCTCTCGAGGGCTACAAGGCAGCGATGGTCTGCGACCACGGGGACTTCCTCGACTACGCCTCGATCCGTCGAGAGCTCAGCGACCTCGAGAAGAAGAACCGCCAGGACTCGAACGCGCCCCGGGCATCGCGAGACAAGCGCATGAAGCAGATCCAGAGCCTGCGCACCCGCATGCAGCGCCACGGCTGCCATCGCTGTCCCGATCGTGAGGCCCATGCCCGCTGGGCGGAGCGGTACTGGAAGCTCAAGAGGCAGAACGACCGCATCCGTCGTCAGATCGAGACGAGGACCGGCACGGTGGCTCGCGTGTTCGACCGGGTCGTCGAGGTGCTCGAGACGCTCGACTACATCCGCCGAGACGACCAGGACGAGACCACCCTCACCGAGGCCGGCCGCACGATGCGGCGGATCTACGGTGAGCGCGACCTGCTGGTTGCCGAGTCGCTGCGCCAGGGCCTCTGGAACGGCCTGGATGCGCCGTCGCTCGCCGCGATGGCCTGCTGTCTTGTCTACGAACCGCGCCGTGACGAGGCGAACTCAGGCGAACGCGATCTGCCGAGAGGCGCCTTCCGTGCGGCATACGAGAAGACCACCACGCTGTGGGCCGAGCTCGATGATCTGGAGAAGGACCACCATCTCCCGGGGTCCGAACCCTTGGCAGCCGGTCTCGCCGGAGCGATGCACTCCTGGGCACGCGGTGGGATGCTCGATCGGGTGCTGATCGACGCAGACATGGCCGCGGGCGACTTCGTGCGCTGGGCGAAGCAGACGATCGACCTGCTCGACCAGCTCTCGATCGTCGCGGAAGACGGGACACTGGCGCGAAACGCCCGCGTCGCTCTCGACGGCGTGCGCCGCGGCATCGTCGCCTACTCCTCGATGTGAGAACAGGACCCATGCCGGATACCCCAGCGCGACTGCGCCCTCTGCTGCCGCTGTCGCTCGCTCTGCCCGCCGCGGCACTGGCGGCGATCCTCATGGATCTGTCGTATCCGGACACCGCGGTGTGGGCGCTCGCGTTCCCGGCCACTGCCCTGTTGCTGGTCGCACTCATCGGACGCCGGGCCGGAGGCGCCCTGGCGGTGGGTCTGGTCTACGGAGTGATCTTCTTCGGGTTGCTCGTGTCATTCACGTCGCGTTACCTGGGGCCGCTGCCCTGGGCCGCACTGAGCGTCCTGGAAGGGGTTCTCACGGCCGCGGCCCTGATCCTGATCACGCTCGCGTATCGCTGGATCCCCAGGGCCTTCCCGAGTGTCTGGGCGCGCCTCCTGCTTCTTCCGGCCGTCGTGGCCGCGCTCTGGGTCGGGCGGGAGCTGTTCGTCGGCTCCTGGCCCTACGGAGGCTTCCCGTGGGCGCGTCTGGGCATGAGCCAGGCCGAGAGCCCGCTGGCGCACGTCGCGTCGTGGATCGGCGTGAGCGGACTCAGTTTCCTGATGGTGTTCTTCGTCGCCCTCGTCATCCAGGTGGTGCGCGAGCGCGTCTGGCGTCGCCCGGCGGCGCTGATCGCACCGGTCGTCGTGGCAGTCGCGCTGCTGCTCACACCGTTGTTCCCCACGACCGCCAGCGGATCCCTGCGCATCGCTGCTGTGCAGGGGAACGGTCCGAGCGGCTACTTCGACGAGCGCCAGCCGTACTCGCTCATCGACGCGCAGACGGATGCGACCGAGCCGCTCTACGGCGAGGATGTCGACCTCCTGGTGTGGCCAGAGGGATCGCTCGACTTCGACCCTTTCCAGTCCGACTCTCTCGAGAGACGGATGAGCGCGATCGCCTCACGCATCGGCGCGCCCTTGCTCGCCAACGCCGCCACGGAACGTGACGGCCTCTTCTACAACACCTCGCTGCTGTGGACGGAGGACGGCGCGACCGGACAGATCCACGACAAGCGCCATCCGGTGCCGTTCGGCGAGTACGTGCCGGATCGACCGTTCTTCAACGCGCTCGCTCCCGATCTGATCGGTCTCATCCAACGCGAATACACCCCGGGAACGAACCCGCCGATCGTCGAGGTCGACGGGGTCAGGGTCGGTCTGGCGATCTGCTTCGACGTGATCTATGACGACGTGATCAACGAGGGGATCGACGAGGGCGCCGAGGTGCTCGTCTTCCAGACCAACAATGCCGACTTCCGCGGAACCGATGAGAACCGGCAGCAGCTGGCCTTCGCGCGGATGCGCGCGATCGAGACCGGTCGCAGCGTGGTCAACATCTCGACGGTCGGAACGAGCCAGATCATTCGCCCGGACGGGTCGACCGTCTCGAGTCTGGATGCGGGAAAGGCCGGAGCGCTGCTCGAGGACGTCGAGCTGCGTTCCGGCCTGACCGCGGGAATGATCCTCGGCCCCTGGATTCAGCAGATTCTGCTGTGGGGAGGTGTGGGCGCGCTGGCCTTCGGGTGGTTGCGCGCCCGTCGGCGCTAGGCGCCGATCTTCTCGCGGGTCGGGTCTTCGCCCGCTCCGCGACGGGCGCGGATGAAGGCGAGTCGCTCTTCGAGAAGCTCTTCGAGCTCTGCGCGGGTACGACGCTCCAGGAGCATGTCCCAATGCGTGCGTGCCGCCTTCTCGTCGGTGGCGTCGAGCGTGACGGCCTGGCCGTCGACGTTCAGGCGGGCGTCCGCTCCGCAGGCACGGCATTCCCAGGTCTGAGGCGGCTCTGCGTCCGCCGAGAACATCAGGTTCGTGACATGGCCGCAGGTGTCACAGATGTAGGTGGTTTCACGGCGCTCCATGAAAACGACGCCCTCTTCGCTCTGTAGGCTTTGGGCGCCGAGTCGGATGCCGCGTAGGCTGCGATCTGCCATTGTGTGGTCCTCTCGTCGCTGTCAGGTATAACGCTCCAGCCTGTGCGCTTCATCCACGCGGGCGGATTCTCGGCGCGATTCACAGCGGAATCCCAGCGCCACAGCGTAATGGCGGCGTGGCGCGATCAGCGCCCGATCGTCGCCAGCGCGAGGTCCGCACAGTCGGTGACGAGCCCGTCGACACCGGCCCCCACCAGCCGCCGCATCGAGTCGGGGTCGTTCACGGTCCATACGTGCACCTCGACGTCGCGTCGGTGCGCGGCGCGCAGAAGAGACGGCGTGAGCACCCTGAGCGCGCCATGTCGCTCGGGGATCTGCAGCGCATCGATGTCGCGCAACAGGCGAGCGGGGGAGAGGTGGAGAGCAGAGACGGCGCGGAGTGCTGCGATGGTGCGACTGCCGCCGGAGGTGGCCGGGCGGAGATCGGCTCCGGCCCGAAGGGCGGATGCGACGGTGGCTCGGCGGTTCGCGTCGGAGAAGCTCGTGATCAGCACACGGTGCGTGTGGTCGACGAGGATCGGGCCGAGGGGATCAGCGGCCTCGGCGGTCTTCACATCGATGTTGAAGCGCGTCGAGGGGAACGTGGAAAGCGCGTCACCGACCGTCAGCAGTCCGCCATGGTCGGCGAAGATGAGGGCGAGTTCGCGAGTGCGGACGGTTCGTATCGGGCGAGGATCGCCGACGAGTCGCTCGAGCGTCGAATCATGGAAGAGCACGACATCGCCGTCGGCCGTCACCTGGCAGTCCGTCTCGATGTATTCGGCGCCGGCCGCGTGTGCGGCTGCGAAGGCTGCTGCCGAGTTCTCCCAGACACCGGAGTCCCCGCCCGCCGTGGTGATCAGACCGCGGTGAGCGAGGACTCTGGGGTGTCGTGCCTTCGCGAAATACGGGTGCGTCACGCGCCCGGATGGTTCGTCGGGGGTTGACCGGGCTTCGGAGTGAAAGCACTTCCGATGCCCTTGAGCGCCTCGGTCAGCTCGCTCGGGATGATCCAGAGCTTGTTCGACTGTCCTTCGCTGATCTTCGGCAGCATCTGCAGGTACTGGTACGCGAGGAGCTTGTCGTCCGGCTCACCCTGGTGAATGGCGCTGAAGACGTTCTGAATCGCCTCGGCTTCACCCTGAGCACGCAGAACCGCGGCCTGCTTGTCACCCTCGGCGCGGAGGATCTCGGCCTGCCGTGCGCCCTCGGCTTCGAGGATGGCCGACTGCTTGGTTCCCTCGGCGGTGAGGATCGCGGCGCGGCGATCACGCTCGGCGCGCATCTGCTTCTCCATCGAATCCTGAATCGATAGGGGAGGGTCGATAGCCTTCAGCTCCACTCGACCGACGCGGATGCCCCACTTGCCTGTCGCCTCATCGAGCACGACGCGGAGCTGTCCGTTGATGTTGTCGCGGCTGGTCAGCGCCTCTTCGAGATTGAGGCCACCGACGACGTTTCGGAGGGTCGTCGTCGTGAGCTGCTCGACGGCGCCGAGGTAGTTCGCGATCTCGTACGTCGCGGCACGCGCATCGGTCACCTGGAAGTAGACCACGGTGTCGATCGAGACGACGAGGTTGTCCTCGGTGATCACAGGCTGCGGTGGGAACGAGACGACCTGCTCGCGCATGTCGATGAGAGGACGCAGGCGGTCGATGAAGGGCACCAGGATGTTGAGTCCGGGCATCAACGTCTTGTGATACCGGCCCAGACGCTCGACGACGCCGGCCGTGGCCTGGGGGATGATGCGAATGGATCGGGCCAGCGTGACCACCACGAAGATGATGATCGCGATGACGAGGATCCACCCGATCGCTGCGGGAATGAACGATGCATCGTCCAAGAGGTTCTCCTAGTCGTTGACGGGACGGACGGTCGCGGTCGCGCCGTTGATCGCGATCACTGCGACCGGTGAGCCCTGGGGAATCGGTACGGCCGTGGCGGTGCGGGCGGTCCAGGTGTCGCCGTTGCTCAACTTCACCTGGCCTGAGATCTGAGTGATGTCCTGCAGCGCGGTGCCTCTGAGGTCGATGAGTGCGTCCACATTGGACTTCGTCGGGTCCTCGCCGCGATGCAGCCGTTTGATCAGCGGCGGACGCAGGAACAGGATGAAGAGACCGGCGGCTGCGGCTGCGATGAGCACCTGGACCCACACCGGGATGCCGACGAAGTCGGTGACGAGTCCGACGACGCTGCCGAAGCTGAGCATGAGGAAGGTGAAGTCGAGAGTGAGCATCTCGATCACGAGGAAGATGGCGATCAGGATCAGCCACCCGATCCATGCCCATTGGTCGATGAACTGTACGAATGTCGCGAAGTTGTCCATGCGGCCTCCCTTGCGGTCAACCTATCACGCAGCACGAGCCGTGGCCCGGCTCGGCTGGGCCGGCTTGATAGTCTGAAAGAGCCGTGTCATCACGGCGATTCACGCATCAGAGGAGTCACCGTGACCGACGTTCTTCCCGCAGGTTCTCTCGACGGCAAGGTCGCCCTTGTCACCGGCTCGTCTCGGGGGATCGGGGCCGACACCGTGCGCTACCTCGCTGAGGCAGGCGCCGACGTGGTCATCAACTTCCGCAACAAGGCCCCACGCGCCGAGAAGCTCGCCGCACAGCTGCGCGAGCTCGGACGCCGTGTCCTCGTCGTGGGTGCCGACCTCACCGACCCCGCGTCGATCGGTGAGATGTTCGACGCGGTGAAGGCCGAGTTCGGACGCCTCGACGTGCTGGTTCTCAACGCATCAGGCGGCATGGAATCGGGCATGGCCGAGGACTACGCCCTGACCCTCAACCGTGACGCGCAGATCAACGTCCTCGACGCAGCGGTCCCTCTGCTCGGCGACGGCGCGCGCGTCGTCTTCGTCACGAGCCACCAGGCTCATTTCATCCGCACCACGCCCACGATGCCGGAGTACGAGCCGGTCGCGCTG
Organism: Microbacterium sp. APC 3901; assembly: GCF_030407765.1. Lineage (GTDB taxonomy): Bacteria > Actinomycetota > Actinomycetes > Actinomycetales > Microbacteriaceae > Microbacterium. The sequence goes on along the minus strand of NZ_JASDCU010000005.1, from coordinate 217,310 downwards.
TCGAAGCGCGCAGGAGAGGATGCGCTCCGCGAGCGCATCCCTGGTCTCGCCGAGAGGGGCATCGGATTCACGGTCGTCTCCGGCGACATGATCGAGGGCACGATCACCGCGACGCTGCTCGAGCGCGCCAATCCCGGCGCGATCGCCGAGCGCCGTGAGTCCGCGGGAAAGCTCTACAACGTCTCCGAGTTCGCGGCGGAGGTCGCGCGTGCGGTGGTCGACGAGGTTCCCGCCGACAACACCCGACTTGTCGGCGACGTGAGCGCCTTCGCAGCGGAGTGAATCTCTGAGAGCAACAGAAAGAGCCCCGTCCTGCCGGACGGGGCTCTTCGCGTTGTGACAGCGAGTCAGATCGCGGGGTCGGCCTTCGCCGAGGCCTCGAACTCCTTCGCGTCCTTCCCGAGGGTGATCGCGCGGACGATCTGAACGATCCCGAGAACGACGAGCGAGATGCCGAGCACCAGCCAGAGCACCGCCGCCGCGTACAGCGGGGAGAAGAGCACGACGATACCGGCGATGATGCTGAGCAGTGCGTAGAGCAGCGTCCAGACCCGCGAGCCGTCCTGTCCGAGGAGGGACAGCGCCACCACTCCGTCGACGATCCAGCTGATGCCGATGAAGATGACGACGACGAGCGCGAGAGTAGCCGCGGCGACTCCGAGGTTCGCGAACGCGATCACGCCGGCGACGATGTAGACGAGACCCAGGACGATGTGGCCGACTCGGGCCCATCCGCCTTTGGCCTTCGAGAAGATGCCCAGGCCGATGTAGACGAGACCTGCGATCACGAGGTAGGTGGCGAAGATGCCTGTGACGATCACGGCGGACTTGAGCGGCCACACGAGCAGGACGATGCCGGCGATGAGGGCGATCGCGCCCGAGACCGCGAGAACGACGCGAATGGACTTGAACAGTGATTTCGCTTCGGATGCGAGTGAATCAGACATGGTGGGGGACCCTTTCTGAGAAATCCCTGTGAGGGATGGTCACAGAGTAGCGCTGTCTGGGGCGAGATGGGGGGAGGTCGATATCGATATGTCGCGGTCGTTCACACTCTGTTACAGGACGTCATGGGACAATCGAGGGGTGACCCCGGACGACGATGCACGGCTCCGTGAGCTCGTCGTGATGCGCGGGGTGCGGGATCGCATCGATCACGACTACGCGACACCTCTCGATGCAGAGGCTCTGGTGCGCGGCGCTCACATGTCCGCGGGGCATCTCAGCAGACGGTTCCACCGAGCTGGTCGGTGTCCCACCCCACGTGTATCGTGAGCGCGCGGCCGATATCGGCGCGTTCCGCGACCCCGCGGGCAATCTGCTCCGCATCAACCAGGCCGGCTGACCCGGTCCCTACTCGAGGATCCTCATGATGACGCACCCCGCTGACGGTCACGACATCATCCGCGTGCAGGGTGCGCGCGAGAACAATCTGAAAGAAGTGAGCGTCGACATCCCCAAGCGTCGTCTCACGGTGTTCACCGGCGTCTCGGGGTCGGGCAAGAGCTCGCTGGTCTTCGATACGATCGCCGCCGAGTCTCGGCGCATGATCGACGAGACCTACAGCGCTTTCGTGCAGGGGTTCATGCCGTCGGTGCCACGCCCCGACGTCGACGTGCTCGAGGGGCTCACGACCTCGATCATCGTCGACCAGGAACGGCTCGGGGCGAATCCGCGTTCGACGGTCGGCACGGTCACGGATGCGAACGCGATGCTGCGGATCCTCTTCAGCAAGCTGGGGCAGCCCTACATCGGAGGCCCCACAGCCTTCTCCTTCAACATCCCCACCCAGAGGGCCAGCGGGGTGATGACCGGGCCGGGCGGCGAGAAGAAGATCGTCAAGGACGCGATCTACCTCGGCGGGATGTGCCCGCGGTGCGAGGGCAGGGGAGCGGTGTCCGATCTCGACCTCTCTCAGATCGTCGATGAGTCGAAGTCTCTCGACGAGGGGGCGATCATGGTCCCGGGGTACACCGCGGACGGCTGGATGGTGAAGGGCTTCTCCGCGTCGGGTTTCTATCCTGCAGACAAGCCGGTCGCCGAGTTCACCGAGAAGCAGCGCCAACTCTTCCTCTACGGTGAGGTCACCAAGGTCAAGATCTCGGGCATCAACATGACCTATGAGGGGCTCATCCCCAAGATCACCAAGTCGATGTTGTCGAAGGACCTCGACGCCCTGCAGCCGCACATCCGCGCCTTCGTCGAGCGGGTCGCGACATTCGCGACGTGCCCCGAGTGCGACGGGACACGTCTCACAGAGGGGGCGCGGTCGTCGAAGATCGACGGGATCAGCATCGCGGATGCCTGCCGAATGCAGGTGACCGATCTCGCCGAGTGGGTGCGCGGTCTGGAGCTTCCGGGCGCAGCTCCGCTGCTCGAGGCCCTGCGTGCCAACCTCGACGCGTTCGTCACCCTCGGCCTGGGGTACCTGAGCCTCGAGCGGCCCTCCGGCACGCTCTCCGGCGGGGAGGCGCAGCGCATCAAGATGCTGCGCCATCTGGGGTCGTCTCTCACCGACGTCACCTACGTGTTCGACGAGCCGACCATCGGCCTCCACCCGCATGACATCCAGCGGATGAACACGCTGCTGCTGCGCCTGCGCGACAAGGGCAACACGGTGCTGGTCGTCGAGCACAAGCCCGAGACCATCGTCATCGGCGACCATGTGGTGGACCTCGGCCCGGGCGCGGGGAGCGCGGGGGGTCAGATCTGCTTCGAGGGGACTGTCGAAGGACTGAAAGCCAGCGGCACGCGCACGGGTGATCATCTCGACGACCGAGCCATGCTCAAGGAATCAGTGCGCAGCAGCACCGGTGCGATCGAGATCCGCGGCGCCACCGCCAACAACCTGCAGAACGTCGACGTCGACATCCCCACCGGCATACTCACTGTCGTCACCGGGGTCGCCGGTTCGGGCAAGAGCTCGCTGATCCACGGATCGGTGTCGAAGCTCGAGGGCGTCGTCGCGATCGACCAGGGAGCGATCAAGGGATCACGACGGAGCAACCCCGCCACCTACACCGGCATGCTCGAACCGATTCGCAAGGCCTTCGCCAAAGCCAACGGGGTCAAACCCGCGTTGTTCAGCGCGAACTCCGAAGGAGCGTGCCCGACCTGCAAGGGTGCTGGCGTCATCATCACCGAGCTCGGCTTCATGGACACGATCGAGACGCCCTGTGAGGACTGCGGCGGAAAGCGGTTCCAGGCAGCCGTCCTCGAGTACAAGCTCGCAGGCAAGGACATCACGGAGGTGCTGGATCTGCCCGTCGCCGAGGCGAGGGTGTTCTTCTCCGAGGGCGAAGCGAAGCTTCCCGCTGCAGCCACGATCCTCGGGCGCCTCGAAGACGTGGGCCTGGGGTATCTCTCCCTCGGGCAGCCGTTGTCGACGCTGTCGGGCGGTGAGCGTCAGCGCATCAAGCTGGCGATCCAGATGGGGGAGAAGGGCGACACGTACGTGCTCGATGAACCGACCACGGGGCTTCACCTCGCGGACGTCCAGAACATCCTCGGCCTCCTCGATCGACTCGTCGAATCCGGCAAGACGGTCATCGTGATCGAGCATCACCAGGCGGTGATGGCCCACGCTGACTGGATCATCGACATCGGTCCGGGCGCCGGACACGACGGGGGTCGAGTCGTCTTCGAAGGGAGTCCCGCAGATCTCGTCGCGGCCAAGTCGACGGTCACGGCGGAGCACCTGGCGGCCTACGTCGGCTCTTAGAGCGAGGGGCCCGCTCAGTCCTTGCGCGCGATGACCGTGAAGGTGCAGGGGATGAGATCGCGTTCGGTCTCGGGCCAGGCGTAGCCACGAGGCACCTCGACCATCCGCGGGCTGAACTGCCAGGGGAGGGTGCGTCTCTCATCGAAGTGGAGAAGGCGCAGGCCGGCTCGCATCAGCGATCCGAGGATCTCGGAGAGGGGGTGCGGCCACTCGTACGTGCGCGGGTGCGCGACCTTGCCATCGCCGGCGTAGGTCGACTCGTCGTCCCAGCGCTGTGCACGGCCGTCTCCGAAGTACGGGTATCGCGTCGTGAGGTCTGGCGCCTCCTCGTCGAGGGCGAGCAGCGCGGGATGACCGTCGCGGATGAAGAACGTGCCGCCCGGACGCAGCAGCGCGACGATCTGTTCCGCCCAGCGGTCGAGGTCTGCGAGCCAGCAGATCGTGCCGATGCTCGTGTAGACGACGTCGAAGTCGCCTGCCACCGCATCGCGCGCGTCGAGGACGTCTGCCTGGACCCATGTGGCCGAGACACCCGCGCGGTCGGCGAGTGCCGCTGCGGCTCGCAATGCCGGCCCCGAGAAGTCGACACCCGTCACGGTCGCCCCGGCACGAGCCAGAGAGATCGTGTCCGTGCCGATGTGGCATTGAAGATGGCAGAGGTCGAGTCCTGCGAGAGTTCCACCGCCGACGAAACGGCTGAGCACCGGCAGATCGTCGCTCACGACGTCGCTCATGTGTGTCGGTTCGTCGAACGCATCCAGCCCGTATGCTGCTTCGTGCAGAGGGACTCGGTCGTCCCAGTTCTGCAGATTCGCGCGGCGCGCGGCTTCCCAGTCGATCTCGACGTTGCTTCCGTTCACATATCGAGCCTAGCGACAGCCTCGATCACCCCGATCGCCCCGCTTGCGTTATAGCCGATAATGCACATTATGTCAGGATAGAGGTTGCACTTCGAGCGGGCACGGTTGACCCGACTCCCCTCCTGATCTCTCACTGAGCCGCCGAAGCCGGTTCTCGGACTGGGACGACATCGGCTGTGTGGTACTGAAACACGAGTCGAGCAGGCACCGTCCCGGCAAGCACCTCGTCGACGGAGGCGTTCACCTGCTGCAGCTCGCGCGTCTCCGTGACGACCCTGGTTCGGCCGGCGGCATGCAGAGCGAACACCTCGGCGAGGTCCTGTCGGGTACCGACGATGGAGCCGATGATGCTGACGCCCTTCAGGACCGTGTCGAAGACGGGTATGGTCAGCTCCCCTCCAGCGGGCAGTGAGACCAGAACAAGTCGGCCTCCGCGATTCAGCGCCTTGAACGCCTGGTCGAAGACAGACGGGGCGACGGCGAGGACCACGACGACATCGGCGCCACCGAGATCCTGGATCGCTTGGACCGGATCTGTGTCAGCCGCGTTGACGACATGATCCGCGCCCAGCTCTGTCGCGAGCTCGAGCTTCTCCTGCGTCACATCCACGGCGATGACTTTCGCACCCACGAGGCGGGCGTACTGAACAGCAAGATGGCCGAGTCCACCGACACCGAAGATGACGACCGTCTCCCCCGCGGTGACATGTGCATTCTTGATCGCGGCATATGTCGTGACTCCGGCACACGTGAGAGGCGCGGCGTCGAGGGCGGTGACACCGTCAGGGACGAGAGTCGCGAAGCGCGCGTCCGAGAGCATGTACTCGCTGAATCCTCCATCAACGGCGTAGCCGTTGTTGTATTGGCTCTCGCAGAGGTTCTCTCGGCCGCTGACACAGTACCGACACTCTCCGCACGCATGTCCGAGCCAGGGCATCGCCACTCGCTGTCCGACAGTACGGCTGGTCACCCCGTCACCGACCTGCTCGATGATCCCCACGCCTTCATGACCGGGGACCAGAGGCAGGTTCGGCGTGACCGGCCAATCACCGCGCATGGCGTGAATGTCGGTGTGGCACAGTCCGCACGTCTCCAGGCGGACCAGGACTTGCCCGGCGCCAGGCTGTGGGAGCGGCCGCTCGTCGATGTGCGCCGGCGAACCGAATTCTGAGACAACTGCTGCTCGCATCATTCCTCCTTGACGGGATGGGTACCCACGAAGTCTTTCGCTGGTCAGGCGTGTCGTTCGGGTCGAAGGTCCTTCGCTGCGGCGTCGGCGAAACCGCTGATCTCAGGCATTAGCCCGATATCGCGTGTGCAGTTGCGCGGTGGGCCTCGATCTGGACCTGCTGCTCTTGATCGGGGACCTGAGCCGGCCACCCCAATTCCCGTTCGATTCTGAGCCTGAGCGTGTCCGCGGCGGAGGGTTCGCCGTGGGTGACGTACACGGCCTGGGGCGGACGGGGAGCATCCTTCATCCATGCGATGAGATCGTCGGCATCCGCATGCGCCGACATCGCATCGATCATCGCGACCTCGGCCCTGATCGGCACATCGTCTCCGAAGATACGAAGAGAACGTTCCCCCGCGAGCAGCCGCGCGCCCCGTGTGCCCCCGGCCTGATAGCCGGTCAGGACGATGGTGTTGCGGTCTTCTGGCCCATACGCGCGGAGATGATGCAAGATTCGGCCACCGTCGAGCATTCCGCTCGCGGAGACGATGATCATCGGACCGCCGCGCAGGTTGAGGAGCTTCGATTCGTCGACGCTCCGGACGAAAGTGGCGAGACCGTAGATCCGCTCGACCTCATCCTTCGAAATGCGGTGTTGCTCAGGACGGTTGCGATAGACGTCGGCGACGCTGACCGCCATGGGGCTGTTGACATAGATAGGCACGTCGGGGATGTCGCCGCGTTCTCGAAGCCGCGACAGGTGCAGAAGCACTGTCTCTGTGCGCCCGACAGCGAACGCCGGGATCAGCACCACTCCCCCGCGATGGACGGTGCGATTGACGATGTCACGCAGCTGCTCTTCGGGATTGACCGTGCTGTGTCGGCGATCTCCATAGGTCGACTCGGTGACGAGTACGTCTGCTCCGTCGAACGGCTGTGGTGCGCGCATGAGCGGGTCGTCGGATCGGCCGAGGTCGCCGGTGAAGCATACCCGCCGTGCGTCGACGTCGAGGTAGACGCTACTGGCCCCCAGGATGTGGCCGGCACCGAGAAGCCTCGCGGTCATCGAACCCGCCAGCGAAACCGCTTCCCCAGCGGGGACGGCGACGAATCGTTCGAGCGCCGCATGTGCGTCGTCGACCGTGTAGAGCGGGCGTGGCGTTTCGTGCCTGGACCACCCGTGGCGTGCGGCGTGGCGTGCTTCCTCCTCGAGCAGGTGCGCACTGTCCAGGAGCATGATCCGACAGAGAGCAACCGTGCCCTCACTTGCGTAGATGCGTCCGCGATACCCGGCGCGCACGAGCGCCGGAAGATACCCGGAGTGATCGAGATGGGCATGGGTGAGCACGACGGCGTCGATCGAACCCGGCGGAACAGGGAACGGCGCTCGGTTGCGCTGGCGCAGCACCTTGAACCCTTGGAAGAGACCGCAATCGACCAGGACCCGTGAGGTGGAGTCAGTGACCAGGTAGCGCGACCCGGTCACAGTGTCAGCGCCGCCGAGGAAGGCGAGGGTAGCGCCTGATGCCGTCCGCGGGTGACGCGTATTCGAGGCGTTCACGTGTGCACCCGCGTCGAGGGGCCTGTCAGCGCCCGTGTTGTTGCCGCGATCTCACGGCCCCAGCGCAGCGCGCGATCAAGCTCGTCCGGGAGAAGACGGCTGTCCTTGTCCACGAGGAAACTCTCCGAGGGGAGTACTTCGCGCAGCCCGTTTTTCTTCAGACGCCTCCCGATCGCGGATGACGCGGCGCCTGTGAAGATCCGGGGCATGTCGACACGAGTATCGAACGCCATATAGCCGTGACGCGCAGCGTGCGGCAGCTCGATCCACTCTCTGATCCCTGTGATCAGACTCCCATTCTCCAGCGCCAGGCGCCTCGAGGGATTGTGCGCCCATCGTTCGGCTTCCGTGCGTGATGCCGGGCTGCTCAACGAGTGTGCGTGGGTGGGAGCGCCAACCACGAGAACATCGCATTCCGGGAGCGCGGATGCTCTCGCGACGGGCACGACGGTGACCGGCATGTGCTGTTCTCGGATGCCGTCCGCGATCCTCTCTGCGATGAGACGAGTGTTGCCGAACAGCGATTCGTAGACGATCGCGACCATCGGCCCCGGGGTCGGCGAGCTGTTCGCTGTCACGATTCCTTCTCCTCGTGCATCAGAGCGGTGATGTCGATGGGCTGGGTCGGCGGGAGTGCAAGGTCAGCCGGACCAACCTGCAGAGGTGGAAGGACGGTGAAGATCGAGTCGTTCATGGTGCTCCTTCAACAGAGATGTGAGGTCCCCTCCATTCATCGTTTCCTCTCACCGACTCGCCGGGCAGGGCCGAAGGTCCCCCGGCGGAGGTAGTGACGTCGGGTCCTTGGACCGCGTACCCCGCGCACCTCGGGGCCATCTGGCTCTCGGGCTTGCGATGAGCGTCCGGCACAGCCGACCGCCGCTTGACTTACGGGCGGACGCGACCTTCCCGCTCTTCTGTCGCGAACACGGCAGCTTGGGTGCGGCGCTGCATGCCGAGCTTGGCGAGGAGCCCGGAGACATAGTTCTTCACGGTCTTCTCCGCGAGGCCGAGACGTTCCCCGATCTGACGGTTGGTGAGCCCCTCCGCGATCAGCGTCAGCGCTTGGCGTTCTCTGAGAGTCAACTCCACCGCTGGCGATCGAGTTTCCGCTACTCGAGCCTCAAGCCTGCGGTGCACGCCATCGGAGACCTCCGCGGGGATGAGGTTCTCTCCCCGCGCCGCACGATGGATCGAGTCGACGAGGTCCGTTCCACGGATCGTCTTGAGCACGTATCCGGATGCACCTGCAATCACCGCTGCGATGCTCGCAGCATCGTCGTCGAATGCAGTCAGCATGAGACAGCGGATCTCCGGGTGGTCGGATCGAATGCGCCGGCACAGATCTACGCCATTGCCGTCAGGAAGGTTCACATCGAGCACGACGATGTCCGGAAGCGTCGCCGAGACACGGCCGCGAGTCCCCTGCACCGAGCCGGACTCCCCCACAACCTCTAGACCCGGGTCTGCATCGATGATCTGAGCGATGCCGCGGCGAACGATTTCGTGATCGTCCACGAGGAATACCCGGGTCATGAAGAAGCCTGCGACGTCGATCCGAGCGGCGCGCGCCAGCGGACCCGCGTGCCACCCGTGCTTCGCCGCTCGATCTCGCACGCACCACCGTGCGCTTGTGCGCGCATGAGGAGGTTCGCAGTGCCGCTGGACCGAGGCAGTTTGTCGGGAACCCCGACTCCGTCGTCTTCCACGAGAACTGTGACGAGCGACGCTGTGACGGAGACGCTCACCTCCGCGCTGTTCGCGTGGGCGTGACGAGCCACGTTGCTGAGAGCCTCTCGCACCACCGCGATGATGTCGTCCGCGATTCTGCCGGTCACCAGCAGATCGACCGGGCCGGCGAAAGCGATCCGGGGCGGACTCTGGAGCAGCGGCGCGAGTTCGTCCGCGACATCGATGAGTCGACGTCGAACGGATTCGGGGTCAGCGGTCTGAAGAGTGAATATCGCCGTTCGGAAATCGGCGATCGCACCGTCGATCTCCGCCACCTGCGCACTGATGGCGGCAGCGTGTGCAGGCAACCGTGCGGCAAGCGCCTGCAAGCCCAGACCTGTGCCGAACAGCCGCTGGATGACGTTGTCATGAAGATCTCTCGCGATACGGGCGCGCTCTTCGATGAGATCCAAACGCTGGCGATCGACCCGGGCCTGGACAAGCGCGAGGGCGAGCCCCGCCTGCGCTGCGAACTCAGCAAGAGTGGAAAGGTCCTCGGGTGAGAACCGACGACCGCCCTCATCCCGTGTCACGCATAGTGCACCGACAGGTGCACCCGTGGCGATGAGTGGCACGGCCACGGTCGATCCGCCATTGTCCTGCTGCTGCTCCGAGAGAATCCCCGTGACTCCGTCGGCCACTACGACACCTCCGCCGGTCATCGCGGCTGAGATCAGCGAATTATCGGCAGGTACCTCAGACCCCTCGAGAGATTCGGCGCCGGAGCCGCGGGCGGTCTCTATACGGTAGTCCCCCGTGATCGGGTCCGACACCACGATGCACACGACATCGGCGTCGACCAATATCGCAACGCGTTCGGCAAGAACACCGAAAACGTCTCCGGCGTCGGGCGACAGGAGTGCAGCGTTGATCTCCGCGAGTGCGCCGCTCAGTCGCTGCAGTCTGCGGGACTCCTCGAAGCGTCGCGCGTTGTCGATCGCGATCGCCGCTGTCGATGCGAGGGCGAGCACGAGCTCTTCGTCCTCTTCCGAGAACGAGCCTGCGGCCGGGTTCGTGAGATACAGATTTCCGTAGATCTCACCTCGCACGCGAATCGGCACCCCGAGAAAGCTGCGCATAGGCGGGTGATGCGCGGGGAATCCGACGGACCGCGAGTCTTCTCCGAGATCGTCAAGCCGGATCGGATGTTCGCTTTCGATGACTGCCCCGAGAATGCCCAGCCCCTCGGGAAGATGCCCGATCTGTTGGGCCAGCTCCTCCTTCATGCCCACATGGATGAATTGTTCGAGGCCTCCGTCGCGGTCGATGACGCCGAGCGCGCCGTACTGCGCTTCCACGAGTGCGACCGCTGCTTCAGCGATATGACGGAGCACATGCTCGAGTTCGATATCCTCTACGACGGCCTGATTGGCGCGCAGAAGGCTTCTGAGTCGTCCCTGATCCATGAGGACGAGATGCGCACGATCCAACGATTTCCCGATCGTGTGCTCTCGATCTGTTCGGCTCCGGCCAGGCCGTTGGAGGTGATCGTCGGTCATCACATTCCCTTCCGGGCTCCCGCTGGTGCTGACCCTACTCTCACACACAGCCCGCGGGACCTTCGACTCTGCGAAGGCGGTGGTGCGAGTCGCACCATCGTGTGACTGACCGATCCGATCTGTGAAGGCGATGCACGCATGCCCGCTCGATATGTACTTGGCGTCGGCGATTCCGACGCGGACGCCGCCGGACGGTGGGCTGAGACCCACGCCCACAGTGCTGGCGTTCCGCTGGTGAGAGTACACGTCGGTGGTGACGCTACGGATCGACCGACAGGTCCTGTGCGAGGCACGAAGGAAACGGACATGGTCACTATCGTCGGGAGGGTTCCTGAAGCGCTCGCACGATTCGTCACCGTCGACGACGTTCTGGTCATCGGCACGGGCAAGACCGGCTTCATCCACAGCCGTGTCTTCGGCACGGTGAGTCTGCAGATCGCTGCCGAGGTGCAGTGCAGTGTGGCGGTGATCCCCTCCATCGATCTACGGTTCAGAAAGGGAATCGTAGCCGGTGTGAAGGACGACGACCTCATGCATTCAATCATCAGCGCAGCCGCCCGTGAGGCGCGTGCCCGCCAGGAGCCGATCGAGCTCATCCACTCGTCCTTCAGTGGGGTGATTCCCGCGATGGTCGAAACGCACGCGACCGTTGCGGCTCGCGTCGCGGCCGTGAAGAGCATGGTCGATGAGGACACGGTGGTCCGAACGCGCTACACGCACCGACCGCCCGCGGAGGCACTGCTCAACGCCTCGCGTAACGCCGCACTTCTCGTCGTAGGGGCAGGGCACCCACGTGGCGCCGGGCACGCGCTCGGCGCTGTGACGCACGACGTCCTCGTGAATATCGACGCCCCTGTCCTCGTGGTGCGACGCACTGCAGCCACTGACGGCTGACGCTCGTATGGGCAGGGGTGGTCTGCCCGAGGCACCACCCCTGCCCACGTCCCCCCTCGGCGCCGCCCTTCCTCGTTTGCCAAGGCCCCACACCCGGCGAACGGTGAAGCCCCATGAGAGGCGGCTGACCACGACCCTGTCGGGTGCGATGCCGGAGCGTCGACCAGCTATCCACCCCATGGCGGAAGATGCGGAATGGGCTGCGGCTTATCCGCCGTCCGCGTCCCTGGTGCGCCATGATCGACGTGCTCGTCAGGTGCGCGCCTACCCGAACCGGAAGAGGATGAGATGTTTCTCCGTGTCGAGGAGGAGCTGCGGACCGGAAAGCGGCGGCCCGTTACCGTATCGGGTACGAGGCGCACGTAGTTGTGCTTCGCGGTGGGACTTCTTGACTCGAGGGTGAGAACTCCCGAGGCTTCGATGTCGGCGTCGTTGTCCATGCGCGTCGCGTGTCCCCGGATCACTATGCTCCATCGGAAGGCGCCATCCACCCCGTCGATCTCGAGAGCAACATCCGGATGCCGAGCAAGGCTTCTCAGCTTGGTCCCGGGCGCCGATCTCATGAACACGCTGCCCTCATGCACCAGGTAGTTCAGGGGAAACAGATCCGGGCGACCGTCAATGCTCTGAATCGCAAGGCGCCCGAGCGAGTTCGCCTCGACCAGTTTCCAGCACGCGGCCGTTCCGATCTCTTCCACGCCTGCTGAGGCCGCGGTTTCCGGTGCGGTCGGCGTATCCCGGTAGTACGGGTTGGGGTCATCGTTCGCCATGGTGGGTCTCCTGCATATCCGGTCTTCGCATCAGTCGAGGACATGTCGTCGTCGCTGGTCGAGACACGTCCAGTCAATCGCCACGCCTCGCTGTGAGCAGGGTCGAAAGTCCCGAGGGTGCGTCACCGCGGAGTTGTACTCTGTGCTTACCCATCAGTGTGAGGGGATCGGAGGACGACATGTTCCGGATCGTTCTCGTAGACGATCATGAGATGGTGCGGCGCGGGATCGCGGATCTCCTCGGGACGCAGTCTGATTTCAGCGTCGTCGGTGAAGGAGCGACGGTTCACGATGCACGAGCGGTCGTCGCCGCGACTCTGCCGGATGTGGCGGTTCTGGACGTGCACCTCCCCGACGGCAGTGGCATCGATCTGTGTCGTGAGATCCGCCAGACGCACCCGCAGGTGCAGTGTCTGATATTCACCGCATTCGATGATGACGATGCCTTGTTCGCTGCCGTTCTCGGAGACGCGGCCGGCTACCTGATGAAGACGCTGCGAACCGATGAACTACTCCGCTCGATCCGTGCTGTCGCGCAGGGCCAGCGACTGATCAGACCCTCGATGGTTCGCCACGTCGCGGGCATGGTCGATCGCGCCGACACTGCTGACCCTCGCTTCGGCGCTCTGAGCACGCGCGAGAAGGAGGTCCTCGCCCTCATCGCCGAGGGGCTCTCCAACCGACAGATCGGAGACCGGCTCGGCCTCGCGGAGAAGACCGTCAAGAACTACGTCTCATCTCTGTTGAACAAACTGGGTCTCGAGCGGCGCACGCAGGCGGCGGTGCTTCAGGCCGAGAGGGCCAGCCGCGCGTTCGACCATCGCGCCCCGTAGCTCCTGGCATACTTCTCAGCCTGTTCCGATTGACCGCTCTTCGTCGCGGACATCATCTCCTGCCGATGGCTCTGGCTCCGGCCATGCCCAGTTCCTGATCTCAGGTGCGTCTTCTCCATGGAGCCGTGTGTAGGCCCGTGCTCGCACGCGCGAATCCTGCATCTCCTGACGCAGGACAGCCTCACGCGGTCCGAGGCCTGGCACATGGTCGATCACGTCCATCACGAGGTGGAAGCGGTCGAGGTCGTTCATCATCACCATGTCGAACGGGGTGGTCGTCGTTCCTTCTTCGATGTACCCGCGGACGTGGAGCTGACCGTGGCCGTGTCGACGGTATGTCAGACGATGGATCAGCCACGGGTACCCGTGGTAGGCGAAGATCACGGGTCTGTCCGTGGTGAAGATCGCGTCGTACTCTCGATCGCCGAGGCCATGCGGATGCTCCCCCTCGGTCTGCAGGCGCATGAGATCCACGACGTTCACCACACGCACCTTCAAGGAGGGAAGTCGCTCGCGCAGGATGGACGCCGCCGCGAGGACCTCCAAGGTCGGTACGTCGCCCGCCGCAGCGAGCACCACATCCGGTTCTTCGCCGGCACGTTCGGAACCGGCCCAGTCGAAGATGCCGAGCCCACGGGTGCAGTGCTCGATCGCCGCATCCATCCCGAGCCAGTTCGGTGAGGGCTGCTTTCCTGCGACGACGACGTTGACGTAATCGCGTGAGCGCAGACAGTGGTCGTAGGTCGAGAGCAGGGTGTTCGCATCGAACGGCAGGTACACGCGCACGACGTCGGCCTTCTTGTTGACGACATGGTCGATGAATCCGGGGTCCTGGTGCGAGAGCCCGTTGTGGTCCTGCCGCCAGACGTGCGAGCTGAGCAAGTAGTTCAGCGAGGAGATCGGCCGACGCCAGGGGATGCTCCGGGTGGTCTTCAGCCATTTGGCGTGCTGATTGAACATCGAGTCCACGATGTGGATGAACGCCTCGTACGAGTTGAGCACGCCGTGGCGTCCCGTCAGCAGGTACCCCTCGAGCCAGCCCTGACACTGATGCTCGCTGAGCATCTCCACGACCCTGCCGGTGTGCGACAGATGATTGTCGGCATCCATCGGCAGCGACTCCGCGTTCCACTGTTTGTCGGTGACCTCGAAGACCGCATCGAGCCGATTGGATGCCGTCTCGTCGGGACCGAAGATGCGGAAGTTCTCGGGGTTGGCCGTGATCACGTCCCGAAGCCACCCTCCGAGGACGCGGGTGGCCTCGCTCATCGTGGCCCCGGGGCTCCGCACGTCGACGCCGTAGTCGCGGAAGTCCGGGAGTCGTAGTTCTTTCCTCAGCAGTCCGCCGTTGGCGACCGGGTTCGCACTCATCCGGAGCTCTCCGTCTGGAGCCAGTGCCGTCACCCACTCAGCGACTGCGCCGTTCTGATCGAAGAGCTCCTCCGCCCGGTAGGACAGCATCCACGATTGGAGCAGCTGCGTGTGCGCTTCGGTGTCACGCGCATCACGTAGAGGCACCTGGTGTGAGCGCCAGTTGTTCTCCGCCGGATGCCCGTCGATCTCGCGCGGACATGTCCACCCTTTCGGCGTGCGCAGGATGATCATCGGCCATGCCGGCCGGGTGTGGAGAGCACCGGCCGCGGCATCCGCCTTGATCTGTGCGATATGGTCGAGCACTTCGTCCAGCACTATCGCGAAACGTCGATGCACGTCGATCGGGTCTTCACCGTCAAACCCGCCGGAGACGAGATGCGGAGTGTGCCCGTACCCACGCATCAGGGAGAGCAGCTCCTTCTCGGGGATGCGTGCGAGCACAGTCGGGTTGGCGATCTTGTACCCGTTCAGGTGAAGAATCGGTAGGACGACGCCGTCGTGCAGCGGATCGAGGAATTTGTTCCCATGCCAGCTCGTTGCGAGCGGCCCCGTCTCCGCCTCGCCGTCTCCGACGACTGCGGCGACGAGAAGGTCGGGATTATCGAATGCGGCGCCGTACGCGTGAGAGAGGGAATAGCCCAGTTCGCCGCCCTCATGGATCGACCCGGGAGTCTCCGGTGCCACATGGCTCGGGATTCCTCCGGGGAACGAGAACTGGCGGAAGAGACTGCGCAGTCCGTCCTCGGAATGGTCGATGCTGTTGTAGACCTCGCTGTATGTGCCGTCCAAGTAGGCGTTCGCGACCATTCCTGGTCCCCCGTGTCCTGGCCCGGCGATGTAGATCGTGTGGAGAGAGCGTTCCCGGATCACTCGGTTGAGGTGGGCGTAGATGAAGTTCAGTCCCGGTGTCGTTCCCCAGTGCCCGAGGAGTCGAGGCTTGATGTGCCCGGGTCTGAGTGTCTCGCGGAGAAGCGGGTTGTCGAGAAGGTAGATCTGCCCCACTGACAGGTAATTCGCCGCCCGCCACCAGGCGTTCAGAACCTCCAGAGTCGACGCCGTAGGGTGGCCTCCGGTTCCGCGGGGCCACGCAGATGTGGCGGCGTTGTCGACCCGACTCTCGGTCTGCGCGGGAGAAGGAGTCCGAGATGCGTCCATGCACGCAGTCTTGCTCGGGGTCGGTCTCAGGATAGAGCCGAAGGTCCCGCGCCGGCGCCTACGCAGCCCACGCGATGACGGGACCTTGGTCCCCCGGCTGGCTGGGGCCCCGGGGCACGATGAGAGCGAGACCGGAACCTCTCATGACGGGAGAAATCATGACTGAGATCGAACGCTCACCGACACGACCGCTGACCGAGGATGAATGCTGGGAACGTCTCGCTCGAGCCCCGTACGGCCGGATCGCCTGTGGTGCCGCCGGTGAGATCGACATCTTCCCGATCAACCACAAGACCGACGGACGGACGATCATCTTCCGCACCTCGGCAGGGACCAAGCTTCTCGAGCTGACGATCCGCGAGTCCGTCGCTTTCGAGATCGACGGCTACGACGAGCGTGAAGCCTTCAGCGTGGTGGTGAAAGGGAGAGCCCAGGAGTTCGACCGAGACGCCGACGTGCTCGAGGCCGAACGACTGGGTGTGCACCCCTGGGCCCCGGAAGAGAAAGACCGCTGGGTGCGTATCGATGCATCCGACGTTCGCGGCAGGGTCTTCGATCTTGAGGCGCCGAGCGGGCCCTGACCCCTCGAAGCCTGAGAATTCGGACACACCCTGGGATCGACGCCGATCTGCTCCGTGTGACCTTTGGCCCAGTGGCGCAGAGCCAAGAGCGGGATCGTGAAGCTATGTCGAACACACACTCACACCGCATCGTCGTCGGAGTGGACGGATCCGAATCGTCCATCGACGCCCTTCGCTACGCCGCACGTCTCGGTAAGGCGCTCAAGGAGCCTCTGCACGTCGTCACGACCTGGACCGCTCCCCCGATCGATCCCTACTTGGCGATCGAGTGGTCACCCTCTGAGTTCGCCCGCGAAGCTCTGGACGAGACTATCCAGGGAGCATTCGCCGGCAACCCACCACACGACCTCACCAGCGAAGTGCTGCTCGGGTCGGCTGCCCGAACACTGATCGGTCTCAGCAACTCGGCATCGATGCTGGTGCTCGGCAGCCGCGGTCACGGCGGCTTCGTCGGGCTCCTCCTGGGATCGGTCAGCGCTGCCTGCGCGGAACACGCCCACTGCCCCGTACTGATCGTGCACGCGAACAAGGCAGTCGACAGCGAGTCCTCTCGGTCATCTTCGGACGAAGCCCTGGGTTCTTGAGACCTGGCCACGATCCTCTACGCAGTGCGTGCGTCGCGTGGCCCGCGGGATGTCACTAGCGGACCACGACGGTGGCCGTCGCAAGGCGGACGAGGACTTCTTCGCTCGTGGATCCGAGAAGAAAACGAGCGATCGCCCCGCGCCCGTGAGATCCGACCACCACCAATCGCGCTTTCGCTGCCCGATCGCTGATCGTCAGGCCCGGGCTCCCTCTTTCCACCACGCGATGCACCACGAGGTCCGGATACTTCTGCCCGATGCCCGCCAGCGCGATGGCAAGTGCCTCCTCTGCCGTCTGCTGCATCCCTGACAGGTAGGTCGACGGGTAGCCATGCATACCCATAGGCAGCGGAACGGTCGTCCATGTCGTCACAGCCGTGAGGACGTCGCCAGCTCTGTCAGCCTCCTCGGCAGCGAACTCGAGCGCCCGCTCGGAATCAGGTGATCCGTCGATGCCCACGACAACGCCACTGCGGTCGGTGAGATCGATGTCGGGCACCACCGCGACCGGACTATGAGCGCCCGCCGCTATGCGGACACCGTTCAGACCGCGTCGGTGCCCTTTCGACGGACCGCGGTGGTCGCTTCCGATGACGAGGAGGTCGCAGACCATCGAGGCGTCGATGAGTTCGCCGACCGGATCGCCGCGCCCCACACGCGTGTCCACGGTCAGTCCGCGTGACTGCAGCCGCGTCGCCTCACGCTCGAGCATCCTCTCCGTCAACGAGAGAGCCTCTCTGAGCACCTCCCCCTCCCCGACCGCACCCATGGCACCACCGACGATCGAGATGAGGGTGAGTCTGCCACTTCGGTCATATGCGCGTCGTGCCGCCCACTCGACGGCCTCACGCGAAGCATGAGTGTCGACGACTCCGACCAGGATGCTCTCCGGCATGGGATCCTACTTTCCGATTCAGGGCGCACTCTCGTCATCAATCCGACTTCACCCGCACATTGTTCTCGACCTCAGTGATGTGCGGAGAGGCCCACGCGGCACGACCGGCTTGCTCCTTCTCTCCCCACGACCGCACGTGTCCGGACAGGGTGGCCCTGTTCCCGCGTTGGAAGTCCCAAAGAACCTCGCCGGTGAGAATCACGTTGTGATCCGACACCTCAGCTCTGACTGTGTCTGGGACGTTGTCCGCCCACTGCAGAGCGCGTCGCACCTCCCGGGCGACGTCCGTGTCCGTGATCGTGATCGAGGACTTCGGGTGTACGGTCAATGCGTCGACAACGGTCGACACGCCTCTCACACGCCGTGCCGCACGCTTGGCAGCGAGACGCTCCGAGTGCTGGTCGACCTCACCAGTCAGGATGACGGCGCCGTCCTCGACAGCAACGCCGATTCCGGCCGCGTCCACGTCCGGGGTCCAATCGAGTTCGTCCTGAACGGCAATCTGGATGTCGTGGTCGCTGCGAGCCACGGTGGGAGTGCTCATTGCTCGTCCTCTCTTCGGTGCAGGCGATATCGCGCGTACTTCATACCCTTCCCGTCATCGCGAACCCCATGCAGGGTCATTGGTCCCGCGCAGTCGCGCCTCCGTCGACGGCTCTCGAGTCGACAGGTCGGCATCGACCGCGAAGATTCGACCCGCGATGGTCATCGGCACGAACCTCAGAACACGAGGCGACCATGTTCGACGACGGGAGAAACCGAAGTGATCGCTCGTCCCGTCACCACCTGCGCCGCGATGCGGACGTCGGCGTCCGCGAATCTGTCCCAGACCTCGCCCTCAGCCATCTCTCTGCACCGTGCGCGGGCTTCCAAAGGGATCCGGAGCGTCTGGTCTCGCCATGCCTCCACGCTCGTCCCTCCACGTCCGAAGGCATAGAGTCCAACGTCCCACGTCGGAGGAGCCCGGAACGCGCACTTCGACTCGAAAGCTGAAGCGCCATGATCGACCGGTTGCGTGTTGTGTCTTGGCCGCGCGCGCAACGAGGGCGGCTCGGTGCCGAGAGGACCTTCGGCCCCGTCTGGCAGCGAACAACGCGCAGACTGTGAATGCGAAAGGAGCACGCCATGTCCACAAACCTTCCTCGAGTCGAAGCACGCGACGCCGGCGCGTCACCGGAATCGGCCGAAGCGTCGGATCGTTCCTTCATCGCCACCTGGATGTTCGACTGGCTTCTCGGCTTCCTCGGAGTCGACAGGTTCTATCTCGGCAAGACGGGAACAGGAATTCTGAAGCTCCTGACCGCCGGCGGCTTCGGGATCTGGTGGCTGATCGATCTGATCCCGACGCTTGCTGGGGTGCAACGCGATAGAACAGGGCGATTGCTCCCCGACTTTGACGAGCACAAGACCATCGCGTGGATCATCACCGCCGCAGGGTTCGGACTCTGGCTTGTCGTGGCGGCGATCTCCGGCATCTTCGACCGGATGCCAGATCAGTTCTGGCCAATGATGCCGTGGTGGTACGCGCCTTGACCGGTCGTCCAGCGCGACACACTCGCGCAGGTCACCATGGAGTGCCTCGCAGGTCGATGTCGCCCTCCGGCCATGGATCTGCGTCAGTGCCCGAGCCGGCTGCGAAGACGAGTATCGGTCCCGCCGAAGATGTCACCGTCGCGTTCGAGTCGTTCATCGACACGTGACGTTCCAGGGCGTTCACCCGTGACCAGCCGGTGCGCTCGTAGAACGACACGACCTCCTCTCGGCACCCGAGGTAGCCGAAACTGACGCGATCGTCGTCGCGCATCGCCTGCTGGGCGTGCGTCATCACGAGGCGGCCGACTCCATCGGAGCGCCAATCCGGATGGACGAGGACTCCCCCGGTTCCAGCGACCGCGACCTCGCGTGCGCCGACGCGTATCAGGCGCCGTTGAAATCCGACGTGCGCGACAGTGATGGAGCCACGGAACACGATCGTGTGCACATCCGCGGGCGAATACCCGTACGGGCGGTCGGGGCTCCACTCTCCATACTCCGCTCGGTACTCACGATCGAAGAGTTCTCTCAGCGCCGCCGATTGCGATTCGGACAGGGCATCGTGCTCGACGACGGCGACCTGGTCCGTCATTCAGAGACCGCCGTGCGCCGGAATGACGACGGTGGGCGTCAGACCCAGCGCCGTCACTGTCATGATGTTCCGCCCGTGCTCGCTCGCGAGTCCGCAGCAGCCGTAGACCTCGCCGCTCGCGGCGTCCTCTACAGACAGCAGGTCGGAGCGCTCCCTTCCCTTGTTCGCGATGTCGGCCGCTATCTCGGAGACCGTGGGGCGGCCGTCAGCATCGAGCTGCCGATGAGCCGGCACGCGCTCGTCGCGTCGGTCCACAACCGGTTGAAGACCTCCGCATCCTCGACCGCTTGTGGCCGGAGGATCAACCGGTCGGTGCGGAGTGTCTCTCCACCCAGCACTCCTCGCGCGGGGGCTGAGGCGTTCATACTCATGTCGACGGCCCGGCCTCGACGAGTTCAGCCAGAGCGGACGTCACCGAGCCCCAGCCCTCGAAGAAGCCGAGGTCTTCGTGCAGATTCCGGGCGGCGGGATCGCCATGACGCACGATCACACGGTACGTCGTGCCCTCGGCATGTTCGCCGAGGGTGATCTCCGCCGTCATCGAGACGGGTTCCGGCTTCGCGGGACGCCAGGAGCTGTCGATGGCGTTGGTGAAGACCAATCGCCTCTCGGGCTCCACGACGAGGAAGATCCCATCCGTGTGAGGCATGTACTCCCCCGCAGCCTCACGCACGCTGGTGACGAAAGCCCCTCCGGGTTGCACGTAAAGTCGATCGACCCGTGCCTGCATGGGGGCGGGAACCCACCACCGCGCGAGAAGTTCTGGATCGGTCCAGGCTCGCCACACCGACGACGGTGATGCCCGGATCGTCTTCTCCAGGGTCAGGTCGAGCCGCGGGTCGAGTGCTGTGCTGGTCATCGATTCTCCTCCAGATCGGCCGTCAGGGACTCGAGGCGGTCTGTGCGGCCAGCCCAGACTCGCCGTTGCTCGTCAAGCCAGTGCCCCACGACCGCGAGCCGGTCGCGGTCGAGTGTGCAGGTGCGCACGCGACCGCTCTTGGATGTGCGGATGAGTCCGCTGTCCTCCAGCGCGCGGATGTGCTTCATGAACGACGGAAGCGTCATCGCGAAGGGCTGCGCGAGCTCGCCCACGCTTGCGGGCCCAGGCCCGAGTGCTCGGATGACCTCGCGGCGAGTCGGGTCCGCGAGAGCGAGGAATACCCCGTTCAGATCCTGATGGTTAGCCATGGAGATAAGTATCACGTACGCAAATGGTTAGCGCAAGGGCAAAGTGTTTGCGGATCTCTCCATACAGACGAGTCCCGCGCGTTCGTCCCACGACGCGACGCGCTCGAAGCCGCGAGATTCGTAGAGTCGGATCGCCGGAGTCCGCCACTCCCAGACCGACAGTCGAACTCGTCCGGACGTCAGCGCGAGGGCCGCATCCAACAACGCGGATCCGACTCCTCGCCCTCGGAGGTCCGGGTCAGCCCAGAGGCGCTTGATCTCGGCTTCTCCCCCATCGATCCGCACGATCACCACACCGACGGGCTCCTGCGTGGTCACTGCCAGCAGAGTGGTGCAGTCCGCGTAGGCGGCGCCCGGATCCGCCACCTCCCGCTCGTATCTCTGTGGCAACTCCGTCAGCGGTGCAGGCGACTCCGCCTGGGAACGCTCGATCTTCTCCGTCTCGGTCTGCAGCAGGTACGTGCGGACGAGCTCACTCACCGCGGTTGTATCGGCGTCATCCCAGGTCGATTCCCGGACGCGGATCGACAGACGGCGCTCGTCATGCGGCGGATGAGGATGAGGAAGAGGATGCGACGTCACTCCCTCATTCTGTCGTCACTGTGCAGCCCAGACTCCCAGCTCGTTGCCGCTCGGGTCGATGAAGTGCAGTCGTCGCCCACCCGGGAACTCGTAGGGACCCTGGGTGACCGCGCCGCCTGCGTCGGCGATCGCCTGCTGCGTGGCGTCGAGATCGTCGGAGTAGAGCAGCACGAGCGGCCCACCGGGCGGACGCCCCTGGTCGGAGAGCAGCAGACCGCCGACCTCCGAGCCGTCTCCGCTCAGCGACGCGATACCCGCGTAGGCGGGACCGTAGTCCACGAAGACCCAGCCGAACGCATCTCGATAGAAGCGCTTGGCTGTCTCGAGATCATTGACGACGAGCTCGACGTAGTTGATGGAGTGGTGCACGGGTACAGGTGTCATGCGGCCACGGTATCGAGAGCATCGGACATCCGGCACCCCATGCTCGAGCCGTCCGTGCGTCGGGAGGTTCTCCCACGAGGAGTACCGTGGGAGGAGTGCAACAGGTTCCCCGCTCTCCCGTGACCACCCCGGGATGGAGAGCCTGGCTCATCTGGGGCGTGGGTGTCGCCGCATACGTTCTCGCCATCACCAACCGCACGTCGCTCGGCGCGGTCGGAGTAGAGGCCGCCGATCGATTCCAGGCGGATGCGTCGACCCTCGCCCTGTTCGCCGTGGTGCAGCTCGCCGTCTACGGCGGCATGCAGATACCCATCGGCATCCTGCTCGACCGCTTCGGTTCGCGCCCCATCATGACGATCGGCATGCTGCTCATGGCAGCGGGCCAGCTCACGATGGCCCTCTCGCCCGGCATCGGGATCGCGATCTTCGCCCGCATCCTGCTCGGTGCCGGCGACGCGGCGGTCTTCCCCGCCGTGCTCCGGCTGGTGGCCACGTGGTTCCCCGCGCAGCGAGGACCGATCATGGTGCAGTTCACCGGCATCATCGGTCAGGCGGGTCAGCTGATCGCTCTCGTCCCGCTCGCGGCCCTTCTGCACGCGACCACGTGGACGATCACTTTCGGCAGCATCGCGGGGCTCGGCGTCCTGTTCACGATCCTCGTCGCGCTCGTCATCCGCAATCACCCTGCTGAGCGTGGCGCAGATGTGACCGTCGACACCGACACGGGTGTGATCCGTGTGGTCACCTCGGCGATCGATACCGGCGTGGGCATCCGCGCCGCATGGGCGCACCCCGGCACCCGACTGGCCTTCTGGTCGCACTTCACCACGCCGTTCGCCGGCACCGCCTTCATCCTGCTCTGGGGAATGCCGTTCCTCACCGCGGCCCAGGGGCTCGACACCGCGCACGCGGCAGGCATCATCTCGGTGTACGTGGTCGCCGGAATGGCGCTCGGTCCCCTCATCGGCGACCTCTCGCGCCGTCTGCCCAATCAGCGTTCGCTCGCACTGGTCCTGCCCGCTGTCGGGGTGCAGTTCATCGCCTGGGTGGCCGTCATCGCTATGCCCGAGCCCGCTCCGCTCTGGCTGCTCTACGTGTTGGCCGTGGCTCTTGCTACGGGAGGCCCCGCGAGCATGATCGCCTTCGACCACGCCCGCACACACAATCCGTCGCACCGCCTGAGCACGGCGACCGGTGTGACCAACGCAGGCGGATTCATCGCGGCTCTGATCGCGATCTTCCTCATCGGTCTCGCGCTCGACCTGCAGGGTGCGGGCACGCCGGAGACGTACTCGCTGGAGGCCTTCCGTGTCGCGTTCCTCATGCCCATCCCGCTCTGGATCCTCGGCGTCACCTTCATCCTGATCGAGCGCAAGCGCACGCGCATCAGGATGGGCTTGGATCCCGAAAGGCGACGCTGACTGCTTCTAGGATGAAGCTCATGCCCACGAGCTTCACCCTCTCGAACGACCCTGCCCTGATCGACCGTGGCCTGGTGCATCGCTGGCTGAGCGAGGAATCGTACTGGGCGAAAGGCCGCAGTCGCGCGACTCAGGACGCCGCGATCGACGCATCGCGCAACTACTCGATCCGCGACGAGGTCGATCGGCAGGTGGGGCACGCCCGCGTCGTGACCGACGGCGTGACCTTCGCGTGGCTGTGCGACGTGTTCGTCGACGAACGGGCACGAGGGCACGGAGTCGGTCGGATGCTGGTCGAGGGCGTGCTGGAGGACCTCCGCGAATCCTCGACGGTCAAGCGCATCATGCTCGCCACGAGCACCGCCAACGGTCTGTACGCGCAATATGGCTTCGCACCGTCGGCCGATCCGAACCACTACATGGTGAAGCTGATCGACCGAGGGTGACGTCAGCGCCCGGGTCGCCTCAGTGGCGTCCAGCCGAAGGGCACTGGTCCGTCGACGACCGCGCGCTCGCGATCTGCTCGCGCTGACCACCCTTGCGCCTCATCCGGTGTGTCGGATGCTCCTCGGGCGACGCGCAGGCCGACGTCTTCATGATGCATGCGGGGCCCACCCCCTCGCCGCACGGACGCCCGGACGCTCCAGGTATCGTCGGCGAATCCGCCCCCGCGGAACACCCGGTAGTCGCCGTAGCGGGCCGGGTCCAGAAGGTCCCAGCACCACTCCCACACGTTGCCGAGCGTGTCGAAGAGGCCGTGCAGGTTCGGCAGCTTGCCACCGACATCCTGCGGGGCGGAGACCGCATCGGCGCTCGTCCAGGCGGCATCGGCGAGAGGCGCGTAATGAGGACCGACCGAACCCGCCCTGCAGGCGTACTCCCATTCGGCCTCGGTGGGCAGCCGATACCCGTCTCCCGTCGCATCCCAGCTGACGTCTTCGCCGTCGAACCGATAGACCGGGTCGAGCCCCTCCCACTCGGAGGCGGCATTGCAGAAATGGATCGCGCGCAACCAGCTCACATCGACGGCGGGTCGCCGCGGATGCCGTGACGCGATGGGAAGGATCTCCGCGAGCTGCTCCTCGGTGATCGGGAACACTCCGATCTCGAAGTCCTCGACGGCGACGGTGCGCTCGACCTTGAGACGCGCGTCATGCAGGGTGACCGAACCGCCTGTGATGCGGCGCATCTCGATGTCGGTCACGTGTGCGGAACTCTCTCGACCCAATCGGGGTACTTCGCCGCGCGTCCGTCACCGGACGAGGTGCGGGTCACGCGTCGCCTGACCCAGGGGCCGACGAATTCGCGGTAGTAAGCGAGGCCGGCCGGCCCGCCGGCCGTGAGAGCGGTCGGAGACCACCACGTCGACGGCGGCTCGAAACCCAGGCCGTGGAGCACCCGCGCGGCCACACGGTGGTGACCGGCGGCGTTCATGTGAAGTCGATCCTCCGACCAGTACTTCGCATCGGCGAGCTCTCGATCGGCCCAGTTGAGTGCGCGCACGACGTCGTCGCGACCCTCGACGCGGCGCAGCACTGCGTCGGAGAGCAGGTCGCCGCGTCGTTGCACGAGCGACCCCATCGGAAGCTGCCCACTCGGATTCGCCCCCGAGAGAAGGATCAGGGTGACGCCCTCTTCGTCGCACCGGCGCAGGACTCGACTGAACGCGTCGGCGATGTGCTCGAGGTCGGTCCTCGGCCGGAGCATGTCGTTGCCACCGCCGTTGAACGACAGATGCGTCGGACGCAGCGCGAGCGCGGGTTCGAGCTGCTGCTCGACGATCGGCCAGGCCAGCTTGCCGCGGATCGCGAGATTCGCGTAACTGATCGGATGACCGGCTGCATCGGCCCAGCCCTGAGCCACGAGGTCGGCCCACCCTCGTTCACGGCCGTCGGGCAGAAGATCACCCACTCCCTCGGTGAAGGAATCTCCGATGGCCACATAACGTACTTCTGTCACCTCGACAGCCTATTCCCGCGCACGGACACTGAGGCGTTCACCGGTCGTCGAGGGCCATTCCACCGCGATCGACCAAGCCCCACGCTGCCGCTGCCGCAACGACGAAGCACGCGCCGAACACCGCGAACAGCATCGGCGCGCCTCCGGCGACGAGCACGACCGGCACGGCCAGCGGGGCGACGATCGACGCGATGCGTCCCACTCCCGCAGCCCAGCCCGCTCCTGTCCCTCGCAACGAGGTCGGATAGATCTCGGGAGTCACGGCGTACAGCGCACCCCAGGCGCCGAGATTGAAGAACGAGAGGGCCATGCCCGAGGCGATGATGGCGCCCTCGGTCGTCGATGTCCCGAAGAAGACAGCCGACACGGCCGAGCCGACGAGGAAGACGGAGAGCGTCGTGCGCCTGCCCCACACCTCGATCAGCCACGCCGCGACCGCATAGCCGGGTAGCTGAGCGAGAGTGATGATGAGCGTGAATCCGAAGGAGCGCACGAGATCGAATCCCGCATCGACCAGGATGCTGGGGATCCAGATGAATGCGCCGTAGTACGCGAAGTTCACACAGAGCCAGACGATCCAGAGGCAGATGGTGCGCAGCCGGAACTCCGCGTTCCACAAGGTGGTCAAACGAGCGCGCGTGGTGACGGCGATAGCGCGCGACGCCGGCTCTCTCCTGATCGCGGGCGCCGGCTCCACGCCCGCGTCGGCCTCGAAGGTCGCGACGATGCGGTCGGCCTCGGCGATGCGCCCGCGCGAGGCGAGCCACCGCGGCGACTCGGGCAGCCCCCATCGAACGATCAGTGCATAGACCGCGGGGATCGCGCCGAGCGCGAACGCCCAGCGCCAGCCGTTGTCGGATGCGGGGATCACGAAGAATCCGATCAGAGCGGCCGCCGTCCACCCCAGCGCCCAGAACGCTTCGAGGATGACGATCAGCCGACCTCGGATGCGGGCGGGCGCGAACTCGCTGACGTACGTGGAAGCCACGGGCAGCTCGGCCCCGAGCCCCAGGCCGACCAAGAACCGCAGCACGAGGAGGGCGGCGAGACCGCCCACGAGCGCGCTTGCTCCCGTTGCGACGCCGTAGACCAGCAGGGTGAGCGCGAAGACCTGGCGCCGTCCGAGCCTGTCGGCGAGCAGTCCACCGAGGGTGGCGCCGATCGCCATGCCGATGAAGCCGACGGATGCGATCCATCCAGCATCCGTCTTCGTCAGGCCCCACTGCTGGGTGAGAGCCGCGAGGATGAACGAGATGAGTCCGACGTCCATCGCGTCCAACGCCCAGCCGACTCCGGAGCCGGTGAGGAGCCGGAGGTGTCGGCGCGTGAACGGGAGTTCGTCGAGACGCCCGGCGATCGACGCCCGGCTCGGCAGCGCGGTGTTGGCCATTCCTTCATCGTAGAGGGGCGCGCCGCGGTGCCGAGCTGTGCGTCAGTCCCGGTCGGCGAGCAGCCGGCGCACCCGGGGGATGACCTCGGAGCCGTAGAGTTCGATGCTGCGCATCATCGAGTCGTGAGACAGCGTTCCGGTGGCGTACTTCATGTCGAAGCGCCCGAGTCCCAGCGTCGTCACGGTGTCGGCGATCTTGGCTGCGACCCGCTCGGGCGAGCCGACGTACAGAGCTCCTGCCGGGCCCACGTCGTTCTGGAATCGAGCCCGGCTGTACGGAGGCCATCCGCGCTCGCGACCGATGGTGTTGTTCATCGCCTCGAACCCGGAGTAGGCGGCCTCCCATGCCTCTTCATCGGTGTCGGCGATGTGCCCCGGCGAGTGCACCGCGATCGGGTGCGACGTCGTGCCGAAGGACGCCACAGAGCGGTGGTACAGGTCGACGAACTGGCGGAAGCGCCCCGCGGGTCCGCCGATGATCGCGAGCATGAGCCCCAGCCCATGACGGGCGACGCGCACGACGGACTCAGGGCTGCCGCCCACGCCCACCCAGGTGCGCAGTCCGTTCTCCGTCTTCGGGAAGACATCCGCGTTCTCGAGCGATGCGCGCATCGACCCAGACCACGTCACCGGCTGCTCTTTGAGAAGCTCGACGAACAGTTCGAGCTTCTGCTCGAAGAGCGCGTCATAGTCGCGAAGGTCGTAGCCGAACAGCGGGAAGGACTCGATGAACGATCCCCGGCCGAGCACGACCTCAGCGCGTCCGTTCGAGAGGGCATCGAGGGTGGCGAAGCGTTCGAACACGCGCACCGGGTCATCGGATGACAGCACCGTGACGGCAGTTCCGAGACGGATGTTCTTCGTGCGACCGGCGATCGAGGCGAGCACCATCTCCGGCGCCGACACGGCGAACTCCGTGCGGTGGTGCTCCCCCACTCCGAAGAAGTCGACTCCGACGCTGTCGGCTCGCTCCGCCTGATCGACGATGTTGCGGATTGTCTGCGCGCCGGTGAGCAGCTCGCCGTCGTCGCCTCTCGTGATGTCGCCGAAGGTGTCCAGCCCGAACTCGATGCTCATGTCAGCCCTTTCTATTCAGCTGAATGAACAGCGGACGCGGCCGGCGCATTCCCTCAGCGCGTCAGGAGGGCGGTTCGGAGCGTGTCGAGCCCGACGCCGCCCATGTCGAGAGCCCGCTTGTGGAACTCCTTCACGTCGAAGTCCGCGCCCCGCTCGGCCTGGTAAGCCTCACGTACCTGCTCCCAGATGCGCTGCCCGACCTTGTAGGAGGGCGCCTGGCCCGGCCAGCCGAGGTAGCGGTTGACCTCGAACTGCACGAACTGATCGGACATGTTCACGTTCTTGCGCATGAAGTCGAGCGCGTAGTCGGCGTCCCAGGTGCCTTCGCCATCGAGACGCGGCTTGCCGAGGTGCACACCGATGTCGAGCACGACGCGGGCAGCACGCATGCGCTGTCCGTCGAGCATGCCCAGACGGTCGGCCGGGTCGTCGAGGTAGCCCAGCTGCTGCATCAGGCGCTCGGCGTACAGCGCCCACCCCTCTGCATGGCCGGAGGTGCCGGCGAGCAGTCGCCGCCATGAGTTGAGCTCTGCGCGGTTGTAGACCGCCTGCGCGATCTGCAGGTGATGGCCCGGGACGCCCTCGTGATAGACCGTCGTCAACTCACGCCATGTGTCGAACTCGGTGACGCCCTCGGGAACCGACCACCACATGCGCCCAGGACGCGAGAAGTCGTCGGTCGGACCGGTGTAGTAGATGCCGCCCTCCTGGGTCGGCGCGATCATGCACTCGAGAGTGCGAATCGCCTCGGGGATGTCGAAGTGCGTGGCGCCGAGCTCTGCGACGGCTCGGTCGCTCGTCTCCTGCATCCACTTCTGGAGAGCGTCTGTTCCGACGAGCTTGCGGGCGGGGTCGGCTTCGAGGTGCGCGACGGCCTCTTCGACCGAGGCCCCGGGGAGGATCTCGTTCGCGATCGCGGTCTGCTCGGCGACCATCCGGGCGAGTTCTTCTCGGCCCCACTCGTAGGTCTCATCGAGGTCGATGGTCGCTCCGAGGAAGCGGCGGGAGTTCAGCGCATACAGCTCCCGACCGACGGCATCGACCTCCGTCGCGACGGGAGCGAGCTCTTCGGCCAGGAAACTGCGCAGCTCGTCATACGCGACTCGCGCCGCAGCGGAGTTGTCTGCCAGAGTACGAGCGAGCGACGCGGGGAGGTTGCCCTCCTGCGGAGCCGCATCAGCCACGAACGCAGCGAAGAATCCGTCGTCGGCCGTGTAACGGTCGATCTGCGTCGCGACCTCCACCACCTGGCGTCGAGCCGGGGTGACTCCGGCGGCGATACCTGCGCGGAGGGTCTCGGTGTAGCCGCGGAGCGCATCGGGCACTGCGGCGAGACGGGTCGCGATCACCGACCAATCGTCTGCGGTCGCCGTGGGCATCAGGTCGAAAGCTGAGCGCACATCCTGAGCGGCGGACGCGATCACGTTGAGGTCGCGCAGGTGCCACTTCGCATCGTGCAGCTCGAGATCCAGGCTGAGCTCGGCCGAGAGATCGGTCTTGGTGACCTCGTCGATCGGGTCGACCGGGTCGAGCGCCTGCAGCTTCGCGAGCGTCGATCGCGTGGCAGAGGCGATCTGCTCGTGCCCCTCTGGGCTCAAGTCACCGAAACGGTCGTTGACCTCGTCTCTGCCGATGTAGGTGCCGAGAGTCGGGGCGAGTACAGCGATGGTGTCGACCCACTCATCGGCGACTTTGTCGATGGCAGACGGAGTGCGGGGAGCTGAAGTCATCCCTCCAGCGTAGCCCCGCACCCCCGGCGCAGGATATCGGTGTACCGCGTGGCCGAGCTCGGCGCCGTCGCCGTCACGTGGCGTCGGTCGGCATCAGTGCGCGGCCTCGTTCCAATCGCGTCCGCGCCCGACCTGCACGTCGAGGGGCACCGTGAGATTCGCGGCGTCGCCCATTCGGGTCCGCACGATCCGCTCCGCCGCGTCCCACTCCCCCGGGGCCACTTCGACGACGAGTTCGTCGTGGATCTGCAGCAGCGCGCGCGACGCGAGACCCTCGTCGCGGAGGTCCTCGTGGATGTGCAGGAGAGCGATCTTCATGATGTCGGCCGCGCTTCCCTGAATCGGAGCGTTGAGCGCTGCGCGCTCGGCATTCTCGCGAAGGACGCGGTTCGGGCTCGCAAGGTCGGGGAACGGGCGGCGGCGGCCGAAGATGGTCTCGGTGTACCCGACCTCCTTGGCCTTCATGACGGATGCCCGAAGATAGTCGCGCACCGCTCCGAATCGTGCGAAGTACTCGATCATCAGCTGCTTCGCCTCGGACTGTTCGATGCGGAGCTGCTTCGACAGTCCGAATGCCGAGAGGCCGTAGACGAGGCCGTACGACATCGCCTTCACCTTCGTGCGCATCGCGGATGTCACTTCGCTCGGCTCGACACCGAACACCCGCGCACCGACGAACCGATGCAGGTCCTCACCGCTGTTGAACGCCTCGATGAGGCCCTCGTCGCCGGAGAGATGGGCCATGATCCGCATCTCGATCTGCGAGTAGTCGGCGGTGAGGAGCGACTCGTAGCCTTCTCCCACCTGGAAGGCGCTGCGGATGCGACGGGATTCTTCTGTGCGAACGGGGATGTTCTGGAGGTTCGGATCGGTGCTCGACAGGCGTCCGGTCTGGCTGCCTGTCTGCACGTACGTCGTGTGCACCCGGTGATCGGGCTGAATGGCGGTGTCGAGCGACTCGATGATCTGGCGGAGCTTGGTCGCCTCACGATGCTGCAGCAGCAGCCCGAGGAACGGGTGCGGGTGGGACTCCTGCAGATCGGCGAGAACCGCGGCATCCGTGGAGTACCCCGTCTTGGTCTTGCGGGTCTTTGGGAGCTGCAGGTCGTCGAACAGCACCTCCTGCAGCTGCTTGGGAGACCCGAGATTGAACTCGCGACCGACGATCCCGAACGCCTCCTGAGCGAGACCTTCGGCGCGTGTCGCCAACTCACCGGAGAAGGTCGACAGCACGTCGTGCGACACCGCGACACCGGCGACCTCCATATCAGCCAGCGTCAGCAGCGTCGGCAGCTCGATGTCGGTGAGCACCGCGGCGACGGATTCAGGAATGTCCTCGCGCAGTGCCGCGGCGACACGGAGCGCGAACCAGGCCTCCTGCGAGGGAGTTGCGCCCTCGGTCTCAGGAACGAGCTGCGTCGGGTCTGCCTCCGGCAGCTTCTCGCCGAGGTAGCGCTCGACGAGGTCGCCGAGCGTCTTGTCGGGGAAGCTCGGACGCAGCAGCCATCCCGCCAGACTCGTGTCATAGGCCAGGCCGCTCATTCGCACACCCCGTCGGAGCAGAGCCTTGACCTGGGGCTTCGCATCGTGGAGCACCTTTGGGCTCGCGGACTCGAGCCACGGCCGCAGGACTTCGACGACGTCGTCGTTCCAGTCGAGTTCGCGGAGTTCACCCCCGGACGCGGCACCGAGCCTCGTCGGAGCTCCACCCTGCACGACGATCCGCACGGCGACGTCATCGGTCTGCGCCTCGGCCCAGCTGACGAAGTCCGCCGCGGTGACCTGGGTCGGCTCGGGCAGCACCACTGTCGTCGTCGGGTCGTCGGCGACCTCGCCGGCGCCGACGGCCTCGAAGACGCGAGGCAGCAGGGTCCGGAACTCGAGACGGGCGAAGATGTCGCGTACGGCCTGGGCATCGATCGGCGTGACGGCGAGGTCGTCGGGCGCGACGGGGAGTTCGACGTCCCGCAGCAGACGGTTGAGCCGACGATTACGCCGCACGTCTTCGATGTGGTCACGCAGATTGCCGCCCACGACGCCCTTGATCTCGTCTGAGCGCTCGAGCAGATCGTCAAGCGAACCGAACTGGGTCAGCCACTTCACGGCCGTCTTCTCGCCCACTTTGGGCACACCGGGAAGGTTGTCGCTCGTCTCGCCGACGAGAGCCGCGATGTCGGGGTACTGCTCGGGCCGCACGCCGTAGCGCTCCTGCACGGTCACCGGGTCGTACCGCTTGAGCTGCGAGACGCCCTGCACCGACGGGTACAGCAGCGTGACGTCGTCCGTGACCAGCTGGATGGTGTCGCGGTCGCCGGACACCACGAGCACGTCATAACCCTGCTCGGCGCCCTGCGCCGCGAGGGTCGCGAGGATGTCGTCGGCCTCGACCCCCTCTTTCGTGAGCACCGGGATGGACATCGCGGCGAGACAGTCCTGCAGGAGCGGAATCTGCCCCTTGAACTCCTGCGGGGACTCGGAGCGGGTCGCCTTGTACTCCGGGTAGACGTCCGTACGGAACGAGTGACGTGAGGTGTCGAAAGCGATCGCCATGTGCGTCGGCTGCTCGGCCTTGATGAGGTTCACCAGCATCGACAGGAAGCCGTAGATGGCGTTCGTGTGCTGATTGTCTTTGGTCGTGAAGTTCTCGACCGGGAGGGCGAAGAAGGCACGATAGGCGAGCGAATGGCCGTCGACGACCATGAGAGTAGGCTTTGCGGAGTCCGTCACCCTGTCAGCCTAACGAGGACGACAGACACCCGCTGAGGAGGAACCATGAGCGACACCGCGACCAGTGCAGGACTCGACTGGGCGACAGCCCGTGGAATGGGTGCCCTCGCTCAGAAGATGGGCATGGAGTTCCTCGAGTTCACCACCGAGCGCTGCGTCGCCACGCTTCCGGTCGAGGGCAACACCCAGCCCGTCGGCCTCATGCACGGCGGCGCCTATGTGGTGCTCGGCGAGTCGCTGGGATCCATGGCCGCCAACCTGCACGCGGGTCCAGGGCGACTGGCTGTCGGTGTCGACATCAACGCCACGCACACCCGCTCGGCGACGTCCGGCGTGGTGACCGGGGTGTGCACGCCCGTGCACCTCGGACGCAGCATCACGGTGCACGAGATCGTCGTCTCCGACGATCAGGGCCGCCGGTGCTCGACGATCCGGATCACCAACATGATCAAGGACGTTCCCGAGGCTCGCTGAGCGGCTCGTCCAGCAGCACCTGGAACAGAAGGTGGTCCTGCCACTCCCCCGCGATCCGCAGATACTGCGGTGCGATGCCGATGCGCTCGAAGCCGTTGTCCGCGAGGACTCGCTGTGAACCGGAGTTGTGCAGCAGCGTGGCCGCCTGCAGGCGGTGCAATCGCACCTCGTCCCGTGCGAACGCCGCGACATGACGCACTCCGCGGGATGCGAGACCGCGACGGAGACGGGTCTTATCGATCCAGTAGCCCAGATCGGCATTCCAGAACGCACCGCGAACGATGTTGTTGAGGTTGATGCGTCCGCGGATCTCTCCGTCGGACGACTCGATCACGAAGCGGATGTTGCGTCCGGAGGATGCTTCCAACACGCACTGCTCGGCGTGGAACTCCTGCCACTCCGGGGTGAAGAACTCCGGCGATCTGAGGGGCTCCCAGGGTGCGAGATGCTCTCGGTTCGCCGAATACGCTCTCGCCAGTGCAGCGCCGTCGCCGATCCGCACCGGACGCAGGAGGTGCTCCGCGTCGAGCCGCAGCAAAGACTACTTCTTCGGAGCGAGCTGCTCGATGATCGCCTTGGCGACATCCTGCATCGTGAGGCGGCGATCCATCGATGCCTTCTGGATCCAGCGGAACGCCTCAGGCTCGGAGAGGCCCATCTTCTCGTTCAGCAGGCCCTTGGCCCGGTCGACGAGCTTGCGGGTCTCGAAGCGCTCGACCATGTCGGCGACCTCGGCCTCGAGCGTGATGATCTGCTCGTGGCGGGCGAGGGCGATCTCGATCGCGGGCAACAGGTCGTTCGGGGTGAAGGGCTTGACCACGTAGGCCAGTGCTCCGGCTTCGCTCGCGCGCTCGACGAGCTCCTTCTGGCTGAACGCCGTGAGAAGTACGACGGGGGCGATGTTGCCCTTGTGCAGCTTCTCAGCCGCGCTGATGCCGTCGAGCTGCGGCATCTTGACGTCCATGATGACGAGGTCCGGGCGCAGCTCGGTCGCGAGCGCCACCGCGGTCTCGCCGTCACCCGCCTCACCGACGACGTCGAAGCCGTTGTCGCGGAGGATCTCGACGATGTCGAGCCGGATCAGCGACTCGTCCTCGGCGACGACGACGCGTCGGGGTGCGGATGACGTGGGCTCTTCTGCTGCCTGTTCTTGCTCGGTCACAGACCCATCCTAGTGGAGACGACCTCGGAGGTCCCCCGACGGCGCGGCGGGTGCGGGTGAGCGCAGATGGCCTGCGCTAAAGTCGTAGACGCGACACACGAGCCGGCGTGGCGGAATGGCAGACGCGGAGCACTCAAAATGCTTTGTCCGAAAGGGCGTGTGGGTTCGAGTCCCACCGCCGGCACATCAGATCAGATGCTGATCCATACCCGACCGTCGATCAGCAGGTAACGATCAAGAGCGGGTCGCATCGACTCGAGGATCATCCGCTCCGCGACCGCGGGATGATCGGCAGTGACCACGGTTCGAGGGACCATGGCTCGGATGATCGCGTCGAGGTTGTCGTCCGTCGCGTCGACGCCCGCCCCGCCCACCAGCACCGGCTCGAATGCTCGTCCGCCGTGGATCCGGGCGCCGCCCGGGGCCAGGATCGTGTGACGCGCGCTCGTCTGTGCCAGATAGACGGGGACGCATGCGATGGCATCGTACGTGCGGAATCGGCGCTTGAGGCGATACCGGACGCCGATGCTTCCCGGCTTTCCGGACAGCGGTGGGGCATCGTCCGGCTCCAGCGGCGCTCCGACCAGCGGGCGGGAGCGATCGTGTCGCTCGGCCACGGTGGGGTCGATGGTCAGGTCATCCATGGGTGTGGGTGCGGACCCGTCGCTGTGCGGTGGGCCTGCGCCTCGACCAGAGTACAGCCCGGCACCTGAGAGGCCGCGCTGCCGTGACAGGAGGGCGTGAGGCGCGAGCATCGACCCGTCGTCGCTCACCGCTCGGACAGCGCGGCGACCTCCGCGAGGACCCGGGGGTTCGCGAGAACCCGGAAGTGACCTCCGGTTTCGAGACGGACGTTCTTCATCGCGCCGCCGAGCTCACTGCCCTCGGGGATGTGCGGGTCGAACTCACCGTAGATCGACACGATCCGTTCGTTGACATCGCGTCGATGCGCGAGCTGCATGATCGACGGATCCGAGGGCGAGAACGCTCGGAGAGACCGGACCGGCAGCATCCGTGCATAGCGGGAACCGCCGAAGGGCGTCGCCACGGCCACCATGGCGCGTACGCGGAAGCCGGCAGGGCCCGCCATCGCCATCTTGCCCGCGAGGCCGCCCTTGCTGTGTGCGACGATGAGCGCATCGGTGAGCTGTGCCGCCTCGAGGAACTCGGTCATGAGCTGAGCCGATTCGACGACGGGCTGCCGGTTGTGCCGGAGCGAATCGAGGACATGCACGGGGTGGCCCCGGGCGTGCAGCGCCGTGATGAGGGGCTGCATGAACCGCCATGTCTCGTACACTCCGGGGAGGATCACGATCGGCACCTGCGAGCCGGTCACGAAGGATCCGGCGTCGCGACGATCGACGGCCGCGCGCAACTGCCAATACACGGCGTAGGCGTAATCGGCGATCCACCAGCCCGCTCGTCTCAGTGCGCGGATGACGCCCACCCCTCGATCGCCTGTCCGACCGCGTGGGGCGCGGTGAAGTGCACATTGTGAAACTGACCGGGGATCTCTGTGAGCACACCGCGCCGCGCCGCGGCGCTGAGTGTGTGGCCCCATTCCGATCCGGCGACAGGGTCGTCGCCTCCTCGGATGACCAGCACCGGCACCCGGATGGACTGAACCGCCGACGCCGTCGAGTACTCGACCATCCGTCGGGCCTGCTTCAGATACCGGCGCATGCCGCACCGCAGGTAGTCGACCAGGACGACGGCGTTCGCTGCCGGGGTCTCCCCCAGCGTGTCGACCACCAGTGCCCGTGCCTGCGCTCCGAGCGTTCGGTGCCGCTCATCGACGACCGGACCGATCATCACGATTCCCGCGACGTGCTCTGGATGCGCGCGCGCAGCCTCGAGCACCCATTGGGCTCCCATCGAATGCCCGACGTAGACGACGCGCTCAGGGCCCAGCATGGCGACGAGCTCCGCCAGCAGGCGTCCCATCTCGGGGACCTCGAGATCGCGCTCCGGCTGTGGAAGCCCGGCGAAACCGGGGAGGTCGATCGAGATCACCCGCGCGGACTCCGGCAGGGTCTCGTGCAGACGAGCGAAGTAGCGATGGGACATGCCGACGCCGTGGATCAGCACGTACATGACGGCATCCGACGCCTTCGTCTCAGTGCTTTCGTGCAGACGGAAGGCATGGCCCGCCACGACGATGCGCCGAGGGAGAAGAGTCATCCGCTCACCGTAGGTGCGGTCCCCACTCCTACGCCAGCCGGTTGACACCATCGCGTGGAGCATCGCCGAGTGGACGACGAAGGGGCGGAACAATCGTTCCGCCCCTTCGCTGTGCGACCTCGATCAGATCGTGGCTTCCTTGTAGATCGGAGCTGCGCCGTTGACCGCGTCCCCGACCTTGTGGACGCGGATGTCGTTGGTCGAGCCCACGATTCCAGGAGGGGAACCGGAGATCACGACGACCTTGTCCCCTTCGACCGCGAGGCCGCTGCTGAGCAGGTAGTCGTCGACCTGCAGGTACATCAGGTCGGTGTGCTGCACCATGTCGACGAGCTTCGACTGGATGCCCCAGGTCAGCGCCATACGACGGCGGATTCCGGGCTCGGGGGTGAAGGCGATCATCGGGATGCGCGAACGCAGTCGCGACAGACGGCGTGCCGAGTCGCCCGACTGGGTGAAGACGCAGAGGTACTTCGCCTCGACGAACTCGGCGACCTCGAGAGCGGCGAGCGTGATCGCGCCACCCTGGGTGCGCGGCTTTGTCGTGAGCTTCGCGATGCGCTCCAGACCGTGCTCCTCGGTCGACTCGATGATGCGAGCCATCGTCTCGACGACGACGACCGGGTAGTCACCGACGCTGGTCTCGCCCGAGAGCATCACGGCATCGGCTCCGTCGAGCACCGCGTTCGCGACGTCCGACGTCTCGGCGCGGGTCGGCACCGGGCTGTTGATCATCGACTCGAGCATCTGCGTCGCGACGATGACGGGCTTGGCCATGCGGCGAGCGAGCTCGACGGCGCGCTTCTGCACGATCGGCACCGCTTCGAGAGGAAGCTCGACACCGAGGTCACCGCGGGCGACCATGATCGCGTCGAACGCGTCGACGATCTCTTCGAGCGCATCGACGGCCTGGGGCTTCTCGACCTTGGCGATCACGGGGACCTTGACGCCCTCTTCGGCCATGATCTCGTGGACGCGGCTGATGTCCTCCGCGTTGCGGACGAACGACAGGGCGATGAGGTCGGCGCCGATACGCAGGCCCCAGCGGAGGTCTTCCTCGTCCTTCTCGCTCAGGGCGGGGACGTTGACTGCGACGCCCGGGAGGTTGATGCCCTTGTTGTTCGACACGGCTCCGGCGACGATCACGCGGGTCGTGACCGTGACGCCGTCGGTCTCGACGACCTCGACGCGGACCTTGCCATCGTCGATGAGCAGGAAGTCTCCCGGCTTGACGTCGTTGGGGAGGCCCTTGAACGTCGTTCCCGAGATCTCCTTGTTGCCGATGATGTCTTCGGTCGTGATCTTGAAGATGTCGCCCTTGGCGAGCTCGTAGGGGCCGCCCTCGAACTTGCCGAGGCGGATCTTCGGTCCCTGCAGGTCGACGAGGATCGACACGGCGCGACCAGCATCATCGGCGGCCTTGCGGACGTTGGCGTAGTTGTTCTCGTGCACGGAGTAGTCACCGTGGCTGAGGTTCAGGCGCGCGACGTCCACGCCGGCGTCGATCAGTGCACGCACGGTGTCATAGGTGGAGGTGGCGGGGCCCAGGGTGGCGACGATTTTCGCGCGTCTCAACAGATTGCTCCAGGGTAGTGGGGGATGGAAATCAGGCGACGGTGCCGCGGCTCAGCCTACGCGGGCTGGAGACCGATAGCGACTTCATGCGGTCGCACAGGCTCGGGCAGGACGGTCGTGCCCATGAGGAATCGATCGACGTTCGCCGCAGCCGCACGACCCTCCGCGATCGCCCACACGATGAGGGACTGCCCGCGGCCGGCATCGCCGGCGACGAAGACACCGGGAACGGTCGACTCGTAGCTGTCATCACGCCGGAAGGCGCCCCGGTCGGTGACCTGCGGAAGCGTGTCCTCGGTGTAGCCGTCCTGCTCCGGTCCGGTGAAGCCCATCGCGATCAGCACGAGGTCCGCGGGGATCTCGCGCTCGGTGCCGCTCTTGGGCACGCGGCGGCCGTCGATGAACTCGGTCTCGGCGACGCGCAGAGCACGGACCTCCCCGACATCGTTGGAGAGGAACTCGACGGTCGAGGCGAGGAAGACGCGCTCACCGCCCTCTTCATGAGCGGAGGAGACCTCGAAGAGCGTCGGCATCATCGGCCAGGGCTGGTGACCGGGTCGCTCGGTTCCCGGCTGCTTGCCGATAGCGAGGTTCGTGACGCTGATCGCGCCCTGACGGTGTGCGGTTCCGATGCAGTCAGCACCGGTGTCGCCGCCGCCGATCACGATGACGTGCTTGCCCTCGGCGGTGATCTGCTCGGGGACCTTGTCTCCGGCCACCGCGTGGTTGGACTCGACGAGGTACTCCATCGCGAAGTGCACTCCGTCGAGATCGCGGCCCGGGATCGACAGATCGCGGGGAATCGTGGATCCGGTGGCGATCACGACGGCGTCGTAGCGGGCGCGGAGGTCGGACCACGAGATGTCCTTGCCGATCTCCACTCCGGCACGGAATCTCGTCCCCTCCTCCTGCATCTGGCGAAGGCGCGATTCGAGCTGCCCCTTCTCCATCTTGAAGTCGGGGATGCCATAGCGCAGCAGACCGCCGATGCGGTCATCGCGCTCGAAGACCGCGACCGTGTGCCCCGCTCGCGTGAGCTGCTGCGCCGCCGCCAGTCCAGCGGGACCGGAGCCCACGACGGCGACCGTCTTGCCGGTGAGCCGAGCAGGCGGCTGCGGCTCGACCCAGCCCTTGGCGAAGGCCTCGTCGATGATCGAGACCTCGATCTGCTTGATCGTGACCGCCGGCTGGTTGATGCCGAGCACGCACGAGCTCTCGCACGGAGCGGGGCACAGACGACCCGTGAACTCCGGGAAGTTGTTGGTCGCGTGCAGGCGATCGATCGCCGCACGCCCTTCGCCGCGCCAGGTGAGGTCGTTCCACTCGGGGATCAGGTTGCCCAGTGGGCAGCCCTGGTGGCAGAACGGCACGCCACAGTCCATGCAGCGTCCGGCCTGACGCTTCAGGACCGCTTGATCGCCGGCCTCGTAGACCTCTTTCCAGTCCATGATGCGCACCGGCACCGGACGACGCTTCGGAAGCTCACGCTCGGTGACCTTCAGAAAACCTTTGGGATCAGCCACCGGTCACCTCCAGGATGCGGTTCCAGACGATGTCGCCATCGGGGTCGATACCCTCGGCGACTGCTTCCTCGCGCATGCTGCGCACTGCGGCGTAGTCCCGCGGAAGCACCTTCGTGAACTGGCCTGCGGTCTCATCGAACCGCGCCAGGATGTCGGAGCCGAGCGGCGAGGCCGTGCGCTCCACGTGTGCGACGATCAGGCTGCGCAGCACTTCGAGGTCGGCTCGGTCGAGCGGTTCGAGCATGAGCTCGCCGCTGCCGAGTGACTGGGCGTTGATCTTGCCGCTGTCGAGCGAGCGGATGTAGGCCACTCCCCCGGACATGCCGGCACCGAGGTTGCGCCCCGTCGAGCCGAGGATCACCGCGACCCCACCGGTCATGTACTCGAGCGCGTGGTCGCCCACGCCCTCGACGACCGCGGTCGCGCCGGAGTTGCGGACGAGGAATCGCTCGCCCACGACGCCGGAGAGGAACATCGTTCCCGACGTCGCTCCGTATCCGATGACGTTGCCGGCGATCACGTTCTCGTGCGGCGCGATGTCAGAGCCGCGAGCAGGGCGGATCGAGATGTCGCCCCCCGAGAGCCCCTTGCCGACGTAGTCGTTCGCGTCTCCTTCGAGGCGCAGCACGATGCCCGAGGGGAGGAACGCTCCCAGCGACTGACCGGCTGTGCCGTGCAGGGTGACGTCGATCGTGCCACTCGGCAGCCCCGCGGCGCCGTGGCGCGATGTGACCTGGTGCCCCAGCATCGTGCCGACGGCGCGCTCGGTGTTCGCGATGGGCAGTTCGACCACGACCGGCTCTCCGTTGAGGAGAGCGGGCTTGGCGATGTCGATGAGCTGCACGTCGAAGTGCTTCTCGAGCTCGTGATCCTGGGTGCGGCGGTTGCGACGCGGCTCGCTCGCGGGGAACGCGGGGCCCTCGAGCACGGGGCTCAGGTCGAGACCCTCTGCCTTCCAATGCTGCAGGGCGGCGTTCGCCTCGATGAGCTCGGCGCGGCCGACGATCTCGTCGATCGAGCGGAAGCCGAGCTCTGCGAGGATCTCACGGACCTCCTCGGCGATGAACTCCATGAAGTTCACGACGAACTCCGGCTTGCCGGTGAAGCGCTCGCGCAGCACGGGATTCTGCGTCGCGACACCCACCGGGCAGGTGTCGAGGTGGCAGACCCGCATCATGATGCACCCGCTGACGACCAGCGGAGCGGTGGCAAAGCCGAACTCCTCAGCGCCGAGCAGAGCGCCGATGATGACATCGCGTCCGGTCTTCAGCTGGCCGTCGACCTGCACGACCACGCGGTCTCGCATGCCGTTGAGCATGAGCGTCTGCTGCGTCTCGGCGAGGCCGAGCTCCCACGGCGTTCCTGCGTGCTTGAGGGAGTTCATCGGGCTCGCGCCCGTGCCTCCGTCGTGTCCGGACACCAGGATGACATCGCTCAGCGCCTTGGCCACTCCGGCCGACACCGCGCCGATGCCTGACTGGCTGACCAGCTTGGTGTGGATGCGCGCCTCGGGGTTGGCCCTCTTCAGGTCGAAGATGAGCTGCTTGAGGTCTTCGATCGAATAGATGTCGTGGTGCGGCGGCGGCGAGATGAGGCCGACGCCTGGCGTCCCGCCACGCGTACGGGCCACCCAGGGGTAGACCTTCTGCGGAGGCAGCTGGCCGCCCTCGCCGGGCTTGGCGCCCTGGGCGAGCTTGATCTGGATGTCGTCGGCTTCCGTGAGGTACAGACTCGTGACACCGAAGCGTCCTGAGGCGACCTGCTTGATCGCGCTGCGACGTTCGGGGTCGAGCAGACGATCGGTGTCCTCGCCGCCCTCTCCGGTGTTCGACTTGCCGCCGAGCCGATTCATCGCGATCGCGAGCGTCTCGTGAGCCTCTTTGGAGATCGAGCCGTAGCTCATGGCACCCGTCGAGAAGCGCTTCACGATCGCCGAGACCGGTTCGACCTCGTCGAGCGGCACCGGCCTGCGCGTGCCGGTGCGCAGCGTGAACATCCCCCGGAGCGTCTTGAGCTCTGCCGCTTGGTCGTCGACCATCTTCGTGTACTCGCGGAAGATGTCGTATCGACGTTCGCGTGTCGCGTGCTGCAGCTTGAACACCGTCTCGGGGTTGAAGAGATGCGGTGAGCCGTCGCGGCGCCACTGGTATTCGCCACCGGTCCAGAGTCGCTCGTGCGCACGAGCGGCTTCGTCTTCGGGGTAGGCGTAGTCGTGACGAGCCTGGTTCTCGATGAAGATCTCTTGGATGCCGATTCCGCCGAGCTTCGACTCGGTGCGAGTGAAGTACCTGTCGATGAACTCCTCGCTCAGGCCGACGGCCTCGAAGACCTGGGCCCCGGCGTAGGACGACACGGTCGAGATGCCCATCTTCGACATGATCTTGAGCACGCCCTTGCCGAGCGCGTAGATCAGGTTGCGAACGGCCTTCTCGGGCGTGATGCCCGTGATGTAGCCGGTGCGCACGAGGTGCTCGACCGTCTCCATCGCGAGATACGGGTTGACCGCCGAGGCACCGTAGCCGATCAGCGTCGCGACGTGGTGCACCTCGCGCACATCGCCGGCCTCGACGATCAGACCGACCTTCATGCGGTTCTCACGGCGGATCAGGTGGTGATGGATGGCCGAGACCATCAGCAGCGACGGGATCGGGGTCAGATCCTTGTTCGAGTCGCGGTCCGACAGGATGACGAACTCGGCGCCCTGTTCGATGGCCTCGTCGACCTCGGCGCACATCTCGGTGAGACGCTTCTCGAGCGTGTTCGATCCCGCGTCGAAGTGGTACAGGCCCTTGATCGTCACGCTGGAGCGGTCTGGCAGAGCCTTGTCGATGTGACGGATCTTCGCGAGCTCGTCGTTGTCGATGACCGGGAAGTCGAGCGACACGGTGCGCGTGTGGTCCGGGCCCCAGGTGAGCAGGTTGCTCTCGGGGCCGAGGCCCAGCTTGAGGCTCGTGACGACCTCTTCGCGGATCGAGTCGAGCGGCGGGTTGGTGACCTGCGCGAACTGCTGGGTGAAGTAGTCGAAGAGCAGACGCGGGCGCTTGCTCAGCACGGCGATCGGAGTGTCCGACCCCATGGCGCCGAGGGGCTCGACACCGGTCTGCCCCATCGGAGTCAGCAGCAGACGCACCTCTTCCTCGGTGTAGCCGAAGGTGCGCTGACGACGGGTGATCGACGCCGGCGGGTGCACGATGTGCTCACGCTCGGGCAGTTCGGCGAGACGCACGGATCCGGCATCCAGCCACTCCTGCCACGGGTGCAGGGTCGCGAGGTCGTGCTTGATCTCCTCGTCTTCGATGATCCTCCGCTGCGAGGTGTCGACGAGGAACATCTTGCCCGGCTGCAGGCGCCCACGCCGCTTGATCCGCTCGGGCTCGAATGTGAGCACGCCGGTCTCCGAGCCGATGACGATCAGACCGTCGGTGGTCTCGGTCCAGCGTCCGGGGCGCAGACCGTTGCGGTCGAGCGTCGCTCCGACCACGGTGCCGTCGGTGAAGATGAGGGCGGCCGGGCCGTCCCACGGCTCCATCTGGTTCGAGTGATACTCGTAGAACGAGCGCAGTTCCGGCGAGATGTCCGACTGCTTCTCATAGGCCTCGGGCACCATCATCATGATGGCGTGCGGCAGGCTGCGGCCCGTGAGGGTCAACAGCTCGAGCACCTCGTCGAAGGAAGCCGAGTCGCTGGCGCCGTCAGTGCAGATCGGCAGCAGCGGCGCGACGTCGCCGAGCAGCTCGGACTCGAGCTGCGACTGGCGTGCGCGCATCCAGTTGCGGTTTCCGCCCACGGTGTTGATCTCACCGTTGTGCGCGAGCATGCGCAGCGGCTGCGCGAGCGGCCACGACGGGAACGTGTTCGTGGAATACCGGGAGTGCACGACGGCGAGCTCCGACATGAACCGCTCGTCCTGCAGGTCGGGGTAGAACGGCTCGAGCTGCAGCGTCGTGACCATGCCCTTGTAACCGAGCGTGCGGGCGGACAGCGTCACGAAGTACGCGCCCAGCTCATGTCCTGCGCGCTTGCGGAGTCGATAGGCGACGCGGTCGAGGGCGATGCCGGTGAGCGGCGCATCGGAGTGCGTGGCTCCCCCGGCGCTCACGAAGAGCTGCTCGAAGGCGGGGCGTGCCTCGTCGGCGAGCTTTCCGAGGTTGTCGTTCACCGTGGGAACTTCGCGCCACCCGAGGACGCGGAGGCCCTCGGAGCGGGCGATCTTCTCGATGCCCGCCTTCTGCTGACGGCGCTCGCTGGAGTCGCGTGGGAGGAATGCCAGACCTGCGGCGTACTCGCCGACGGGAGGCAGTTCGAAATCGGTGACCGCCCGCAGGAACGCGTCCGGCATCTGCGTCAGGATGCCTGCGCCGTCACCGGTGCCCGCATCCGAGCCGATCGCGCCGCGGTGTTCGAGGTTGCGCAGCGCTTCGAGCGCCAACGCGATGATGTCGTGACCCGCTTCGCCACGCAGGGTCGCGACCATGGCGAGGCCGCAGGCGTCCTTCTCGAACGCCGGGTTGTACATGCCCTGCTTCGGGGGGTAAGCGCCGGAAGCGCCGTAGGGAGGCTGAAAATACACCAGTACCGTCCTCAGATCTGCAGCTGACCCGGGGACGTCATTGGCCGGGTGGATGTGATGGGGTCCGCACGGACCGGTCGGCTATCGAGCGCCTTCGGTGTCCGTGGGAGCGGTGCTTGTGGCGCTGGCTCCTGCGGCGACCTCTTCGGACGGAGGCTCACTCACGTCCACGAAATCGGAGGGATTGTTCTGCGATTCTACATCAGCGTCGAGATCCTTCCGGCCGCGACCGGGCTGATACGGTGACGGCTCGAGCCCGGGGTGACGGCGCGACTGCACGATGAGGATCGCGAGACCGACGACGATGCCGATGATCGCGGCCCAGACGTTGCTGCGGAGACCCAGGAGGATCTCGCTCGGATCGATGCGGATCGACTCCCAGACCACTCGTCCGGCGCTGTACCAGATGAGGTAGATCGCGAAGAGCCTGCCCCACTGGAATGCGGTCGCCTTGCGGCTCAGCCAGAGGAGGACGATCACGCCGAGGCCGTTCCAGAGCACCTCATAGAGGAAGGTCGGGTGGAAGAGCGTGCCCTCGGGAAGCCCCGGAGGGAACGCCGAGTTGTCAGAGGGGATCTCGAGACCCCACGGCAGGTCGGTCGGAAGCCCGTAGAGCTCGTTGTTGAACCAGTTGCCGAAACGGCCCATGGCCTGCGCGAGCAGCAGTCCCGGCGCCAGCGCATCCGCGAAGGTCCAGAAGCGGATGCCGGTCCAGCGGCATCCGAGGTACGCGCCCACGGCTCCACCGATGAGTGCGCCGAAGATGGCGATGCCGCCCTCCCAGATCGCCCAGACCGACCCCGGCTCGAACGGGTTCCAGGTGTTCCTGCCCTCGCCGAAGTAGAAGTTCGGGTGGGTGA
The DNA here is from genome assembly GCF_030407765.1 of Microbacterium sp. APC 3901. Taxonomy (GTDB): domain Bacteria; phylum Actinomycetota; class Actinomycetes; order Actinomycetales; family Microbacteriaceae; genus Microbacterium. The sequence goes on along the minus strand of NZ_JASDCU010000005.1, from coordinate 172,756 downwards.
GGACGTGGAAGATGCGCGCCCCGATGATGGCGAGCGGAACAGCGAGGATCGAGATGTCGATCACGACCCACGGCTCCGCCCCACGCCTGGTGAGGCGGTGGTTGGTCAGCAGGACCGCGGCGATGATGCCGGCGATGATGCAGAGCGCGTAGAAGTGGATCCGGAGGGGGCCGAGGTCGATGTAGGAGACCGTGGGACTCGGGATGCTGGCGAGCACGCCGGTGAAGGTGCTGTGAAGCGCGAGGGACATGAGTGCGATTCTAGTTCTCGTGTACGGGGCGTGCCGACGACGTGCCGACCGCCAGGTTTCGGGTGACCTCTGCGAGGGCGGGGATGCCGCCGTCCCGGAGGGCGCGGACCAGTGCGGTGCCGACGATCGCGCCGTCCGCGTATTCGGAGACTCCGGCGATCTGCTCGGCGGTCGAGATGCCGATGCCGACGCAGGCACGGACATCGCCGTGCTCGCGCAGGCGACCGACCAGGGTGCGCGCAGCCCGGTCGAGCTCGGTGCGCTCACCGGTGATGCCCATCGTGGAGACGGTGTAGACGAAGCCGGTCGAGGATTTCACGACGAGCTCGAGGCGTTCGTCCGACGAGGTGGGGGCAGCGAGGAAGACACGGTCGAGGCCGGTGCGCTCACTCGCGGCGATCCACTCCCCTGCGACCTCCGGGGTGATGTCGGGGGTGATGAGCCCGGCGCCCCCGGCGGCGAGCAGATCATCGGCGTAACGATCGACTCCGTACTGGAACACGGGGTTCCAGTACGTCATGACCAGCACGGGCACATCGGTCGCTGCGGTGATCGCACGCACGGCGGTGAAGAGGTCCTTCATCTTGAACCCGTTCGCGAGCGCAGCGGTGGTGGCTTCCTGGATCACCGCGCCGTCCATGACCGGGTCGCTGTAGGGCGGGCCGAGCTCGATGATGTCGACGCCGTTCTCGGCGAGGGCGATCGCGGCCTGGATGCTGGTCTCGAGATCGGGGAACCCGACCGGGAGGTATCCGACGAAGGCGCTGCGACCGGCCTCGTGGGCTGCGGCGATCGCCTGTTCCACGCGGCTCACAGTTCCGGCTCCCCCTTCGACGCGGCTGCCTCGGCGTCGCTCTCCTCTTCGACATCGTGAGCGAGTGCCTCGGCGTCGTAGAGGTCGAAGTACCGGGCAGCCGTGTCCATGTCCTTGTCGCCGCGCCCCGAGAGACAGATCGCCAGAACGGCATCCGGTCCGAGGTCGCGACCGAGGCGGAGTGCGCCGGCCAGGGCATGCGCGGACTCGATGGCCGGGATGATGCCCTCGGTGCGGCTCAGCAGACGCAGGGCCTGCATGGCCTCGTCGTCGGTCGCAGGAATGTACTCGGCACGGCCGATGTCGGCGAGCCAGGAGTGCTCAGGGCCGACGCCAGGGTAGTCGAGACCGGCCGAGATCGAGTGCGACTCGACGGTCTGACCGTCCTCGTCCTGGAGGACGTAGGTCTTGGCGCCGTGCAGGATGCCGGGGCGACCACGTTCGATCGATGCGGCATGCCGCGGGGAGTCGACGCCATCTCCGGCAGCCTCGACGCCGTAGAGCTTCACGCCCTCGTCGTCGAGGAACGCATCGAACATGCCGATCGCGTTCGAGCCGCCTCCGACACAGGCGATGACCGCGTCGGGCAGACGCCCGACCTCGTCGAGCAGCTGCTGTCGAGCCTCTTCGCCGATGATCTTCTGGAAATCGCGGACCATAGCGGGGAACGGGTGCGGGCCCGCGGCGGTGCCGAAGATGTAGTTGGTGGTCTCGACCGAGGCGACCCAGTCGCGGTAGGCGTCGTTGATCGCATCCTTCAGGGTGCGGGAGCCGGAGGTCACAGCGACGACCTCCGCGCCCAGCAGCCGCATTCGCGCGACGTTCAGCGCCTGGCGCTCGGTGTCGACCTCACCCATGTAGATCGTGCACTCGAGGCCGAACAGAGCCGCGGCCGTCGCCGTGGCGACGCCGTGCTGGCCCGCTCCCGTCTCGGCGATCACGCGCTTCTTGCCGAGGCGCTTGGTCAGCAGCGCCTGGCCGAGCACGTTGTTGATCTTGTGCGAGCCGGTGTGGTTGAGATCCTCCCGCTTGAGGAAGACTCGCGCCCCGCCGGCGTGCTCGGCGAACCGGGCGACCTCGGTCAGCGGAGACGGACGCCCGGCGTACGAGCTGAGCAGGGAGGCCAGCTCGTCGCGGAACGCCGGGTCGACGATCGCTTCCGCGTAGGCGGCGGAGAGCTCGTCGATCGCGGCGACAAGCGACTCGGGCATGTATCGCCCGCCGTATTCGCCGAACAGGGGACCATGCTGATCTCGCAGGCTCATCACGCCTCCAGGAAGCTCTTGAGTGTGGCGACCGGGTCGCCCGTGACGAGCGCCTCCCCGATCAGGACGACGTCAGCACCCGCGGAGCGGTAGTGCGTGACGTCTGCAGGGGTGAGGACCGCGGACTCGGCGATCTTGACGGCGGAGTCGGGGATGCGGTCGACGAGACGGCCGAACAGGTCGCGGTCGAGCTCGAGTGTCGTCAGATCGCGGGCGTTGACGCCGATCAACGGTGCCCCGAGGTCGATCGCGACCTCGAGCTCGTCGGCCGAGTGCGTCTCGACGAGCGGAGTCATGCCGAGCTCGGTGATGAAGCCGAACAGGTCACGGAGCACGTGCGGCTCGAGCCCGGCGACGATCAGCAGCACGAGGTCGGCACCGGCCGCTCGCGCTTCGAGCACCTGGTATCGGTTCGCGATGAAGTCCTTGCGCAGCACAGGCAGCGACACGCGGGCCGTGACGGCCTCGAGATCGGCGAGGCTGCCGCCGAAGCGACGCTCCTCGGTGAGGACGCTGATCGCCGACGCGCCGCCCGTCTCATACAGCGAGGCCTGGAGTGCCGGGTCGGGGATCTCGGCAAGAGCGCCGCGCGACGGGCTCGCGCGCTTCACCTCGGCGATGATCTTCACGCGCTCGGCGGGAGCGAGGAACGCGAGCGCATCCTTTGCGGCGGGGCGCGCGAGAGCATCGCGCTCGACGTCGGCGAGCGGCCGGGTCAGGGCGCGACGTTCAGCGTCTGCGACTGCGCCGGCCGTGAGGTCGGCGAGCACCATTAGTGCGCCTTCGGCGAGTACTTGGGGCCCTTCACGCCGTAGCCGGCGCGCGAGAGCAGCCAGCCCACGAGCGCGCCGATCGGAACGATCGCGGCACCCACCCAGATCAGTGCGACCCACACGGGGCTGAACTCGGCGAGGCAGAATGCCAGCGTGCCGATCGTGAAGCCGGCGAGCATGATGATGACGCCCGTCCATGCGGCAGGCGAGTGTCCGTGGCCGGGGTCAGCGATCGGGTTGGTCATGGTCTCCTCCGGGGGACGACGTGCTGGTTCGGGTCAAGTCTATCGGGGTCATCGTGTCGGGTCGGTTCCGCGAGACAGGTCATCCCACGAATCGATCGCGTCGACAGGCCCCGCGGTCGAGTCGACATGTGCGGCGTCGGTGCGGTAACGGCGTCCTCCGCGTTTCCAGCGTCGCCAGGTGAGGAGCACGACGAGAGACGCCGCCAGCAGGATGACCCAGCCGACGAGCGTCATCACGGGCCAGGCCGAGAGCTCGATTCCGGCGACGACATCGGCGATCGCCGCGCTGCCTGCGAGCCCCGTGGTCTCCGTGACGGTGGGGCCGACAGCGCTCAGCGGCGCGGTCAGGAGCAGCTGCAGAGTCGTCCAGCCGAGGAAGAGCGAGGCTGCGGTGGCGAGCACGCCGAACACGAGTCGCATCACAGGGCCGACGATCGAGAGCGCGATGCCGAGCGCCAGGACCGCGAGGCTCAGCGGAGCGAGCAGCGGCAGGGCCGACGCGCCGGGCACGAGGATCGCCTCCCCGGCATCGGCGCGTGCGACCGTGAGCCACGTCTGGGTCGACGAGATGATCCCGATCGCACCGGAGAGGAGGAAGCCGGAGACGGCGATCGACCGACCTCTCTGCACGAAACTCACTCGGCCGAGCTCCCCTCGACGGCATGCAGGTCCGTCGTGTCGAAGCAGGTCCGGGTGCCGGTGTGGCAGGCGGGGCCGGTCTGGTCGACTCGCAGCAGGATCGCGTCACCGTCGCAGTCGAGTCTCGCCTCGTGCACCACCTGGACGTGCCCGGAGGTGTCTCCCTTGCGCCAGTACTCCTGACGGGAGCGCGACCAGTACACCGCGCGGCCCGTCGTGAGGGTTCGGCGCAGCGCTTCGGCATCGACCCACGCCAGCATGAGGACCTCAGCCGAGTCCCACTGCTGCACGATCACCGGTGCGAGGCCGTCGTCGTTGAAGGCGACCTGGGCGATACGCGCCTCGACATCGCTCATCGGACGATCACTCCTTCTGCGCGCAGCGCGTCCTTGACGTCGCCGACCGTGAGCGCACCGGTGTGGAACACGCTGGCCGCCAGTACCGCATCCGCTCCTGCCTTGATGGCCGGAGCGAAGTCGGAGACCTTGCCGGCGCCGCCCGACGCGATCACCGGCACAGACGCGGCCTCGCGCATCAGCTTCACCAGTTCGAGGTCGAAGCCGTCTCGCGTGCCGTCGGCATCGATCGAGTTGACCAGCAGCTCTCCTGCCCCGCGCTCTGCCGCCTCACGCGCCCAGTCGAGCGCATCGAGGGTCGTCTGCGTGCGCCCGCCGTGAGTCGTGACCACGAAACCGGAGGCCGTGCCGGCCGCCCGCTTGACGTCGAGCGACAGCACCAGCACCTGAGCGCCGAAGCGGTCGGCGATCTCGCCGATCAGTTCAGGGCGGGCGATCGCGGCGGAGTTGACCCCGACCTTGTCGGCGCCGACCGAGAGCAGCCGCGCCACGTCGTCGACGCTGCGCACTCCCCCGCCGACCGTCAGAGGAACGAACACCTGCTCAGCCGTGCGCTGCACGACGTCGTAGGTCGTGGCACGGGCATCGACGGTCGCGGTGACGTCGAGGAATGTGATCTCGTCTGCGCCCTGCGCCGCGTAGTGGCGTGCGAGCTCGACGGGGTCGCCCATGTCGCGGAGGTTCTCGAAGTTGACGCCCTTGACGACACGGCCGTCTGCGACATCGAGGCACGGGATGACGCGACTCGCGAGCGTCATCAGAGCCTCGCGTTGTGGATCGCCGTGACCAGGATCGCGCGAGCGCCGAGCGCGTACAGAGCGTCCATCACGGGGTTGACTCGGGCGCGTGCGACCATGACTCGGACGGCGACCCACTCCGGGTCGCGCAGGGGCGAGACCGTGGGCGACTCGATGCCGCCCGCGATCTTGACGGCGTCATCGAGGAGAGCCAGCGGCAGGTCGTAGTCGATCATCACGAACCGGCGAGCGACCATCACGCCGCGCAGGCGACGCAGAAGGGTGTCAGAGCCCTCCGCATCATGCGGGCCGGCGATCAGCACGGCCTCGGACTGCAGGATCACAGGGCCGAAGACGTCGAGTCCCGCCTGACGCAGCGTCGTGCCCGTCTCGACGACATCGGCGACCGCGTCTGCGACGCCGAGGCGCACGGCCGACTCCACGGCGCCGTCGAGCGGCACGAGATCGACCGCGATGCCGCGTTCGTCGAGGAACGCGTCGACGAGGCCGGGGTACGACGTCGCGATGCGCAGCCCGTCGAGCTCGGACACCTCCGTGTAACGCCCCGAAGGCGCGGCGAAGCGGAAGGTCGACCCGGCGAAGCCGAGCGCCTCGATCTCGCGAGCCCCGGGCATACGGGCGTCGAGGAGCAGATCGCGGCCCGTGATGCCGACGTCGATGGCGCCGGAGCCGACGTAGGTCGCGATGTCCTTGGGGCGGAGGTAGAAGAACTCGACGTCGTTGTCGGCATCGACGACGTGGAGTGTCTTGGGATCACGACGACCGGCGTAGCCGGCCTCCGCGAGCATGTCGGCGGCCGTCTCGGAGAGAGAGCCCTTGTTGGGAACAGCAATGCGCAGCATGGGAAGCCTTCAGATCGAAGCGAGTGGGGCGGAGCGCTTCACAGATGTCGGTAGACGTCCTGCAGGCTCAGGCCTTTCGCGATCATCATCACCTGGACGTGGTATAGCAGCTGCGAGATCTCCTCCGCAGCGGCCTCGTCGGATTCGTACTCGGATGCCATCCAGACTTCGGCGGCCTCCTCGACGATCTTCTTGCCGATCGTGTGCACGCCGCCGTCGAGCTCCGCGACCGTACCCGACCCCTCTGGGCGGGTCTCGGCCTTGACGCTGAGCTCGGCGAACAGCTCGTCGAAAGTCTTCACGATTCCAGGCTAGCGGCTCTGGCGCGGTCTCTGAGCCGGGTGACGGCGGCCTCGACGTCGTCGGAGCCGTAGACCGCGGATCCTGCCACGAACGTGTCGGCGCCCGCGGCGGCCGCGGCCTCGATGGTCGCATCCGAGATCCCGCCGTCGACCTGGAGCCAGACGTTCGATCCGCGGCGCCTGGCCTCATCGGCGAGAGCACGCAGCTTCGGCATGGTCTCGGGCATGAATCCCTGCCCGCCGAACCCGGGTTCGACGGTCATCACGAGGATCTGGTCGAACTCCTCGAGAACGCTGTAGAGACCCTCGGCCGGCGTGTCGGGTTTGATCGCGACGCCCGCCCTGGCCCCGATGCTGCGCAGAGTGCGGGCGAGTGAGATCGGATCTGCGGCCGCCTCGAGGTGGAAGGTGACGCTGGCGGCCCCCAGCTCGGCGTAGGCGGGGGCCCAGCGCTCGGGCTCGGTGATCATCAGGTGCACGTCGAGCGGGATGGGACTGGTCGCCTGGATTCGCTCGACCATCTGCGGACCGAACGTGAGGTTCGGTACGAAGTGGTTGTCCATCACGTCGACGTGCGCGAAGTCGGCGGTCGCGATCTTGGCGAGATCGCGCTGCATGTTGACGAAATCGGCAGCGAGGATGCTGGGGTTGATGCGCGGTGCGCTGGGGAGGTCCACGTCTCTAGTCTCTCTCTTCGGAGTTCGTGTCGTTCTGCGCGGTGGAGTCGCGCTGGAGGAGCGCGAGGAACATGGCATCCGTGCCGTGGCGATGCGGCCACAGCTGCACCCGGCCCGAACCGTCATCGGCGAGGTCGATCGGTGACTCGGACACACCCTCGAGCACGGCACGCGCATCGATCTCGCCGACGTCGGTGCGGCCGCGAAGCGCCTCCTGGACGACGCCCGTGGTCTCGGCGAGATGCGGCGAGCAGGTCACATACGCGACGATGCCGCCCGGAGCGAGTGCGTCGAGCGCAGAGCGCAGGAGTTCGACCTGCAGCGGCACGAGCTCGGCGACATCGGCAGGGGTCTTGCGCCAGCGCGCCTCGGGCCGCCGCCGGAGGGCGCCGAGGCCGGTGCACGGCGCATCGACGAGGATGCGATCGAACGCGCCGGGATGGGTGGTGCCGAATGAGCGCCCGTCCTCCTCGCGCACGACGACCTCACCCGGTACGGCACGCAGGGCGTTGCGCACGAGACGTGCTCGTGTCGGGATGACCTCGTTGGCCTCGAGCGTGACGTCATGCTCGAGGGCGATCGCCGCGAGCAGCGCGGTCTTGCCTCCGGGGCCGGCGCACAGATCGAGCCAGCGCTCGCCCGAGGTGATCGGCGCGGCCGCCGTCAGTGCGAGTGCCACCAGTTGCGAGCCCTCGTCCTGGACCCGAACCGTGCCGCCGGTCGAGGCGATCACACGATGCGGATCGCCACCGGGTGATCCGTATGCCGTCGGAGCGTACGGGCGCCGCGGCTCGCCCGGCTCCGCGAGTCCGGGGAGCGCCACCAGCGTCACCTCCGGTGAGGCGTTGTCGGCGTCGAGGAGCTCGTCGAGTTCGTCGGCGCGCCCCTCGGCCGCCAGAGCGCGTCGCAGCGCTCTGATGACCCAGACGGGGTGGGCAGAGCGCAGTGCGAGACGCTCATCGTCGGACCGCGCCGAACTCTCGATGCGCTCCTCCCACTCCCCCGGTGTCTCTCGAGAGATCCGGCGCAGCACGGCGTTCGCGAAGCTCGATGCGCCTCGCCCCTGAGCCGCGGCGACCAGGTTCACGGACTCGTTCACGGCTGCGTGGGAGGCGACCCGTGTGGCGAGCAGCTGATGGGTGGCCAGCCGCAGCGCGTCGAGCACGGCGGGGTCGATCTCCTCCGTCGGGCGATCGGCGGCGGCGGAGATGATCGCGTCATAGGTGCCACGACGACGGAGGGTTCCGTATGCGAGCTCCGTCGCGAGCGCGGCGTCCTGCGGGTCGAGGCGAGCCTCGGCGATGGCCGGAGGCAGGATCAGGTTGGCGTAGGCGTCCGACTCGGAGACCGCTCGCAGCACGTCGTACGCGACCCGACGAGCGGGCTGCACCGTGCGCTGCGGCCCGCGAGGCTGGTCGCTGCGCTGGGCCTGAGGCTGACCACCCCGGGCCTGACCGCCGCGCTGCCCGCGCGCTCGGCCCTGCGACCCGCCCGGACGACCGTCGCGACGCTTCGCGTCTCCCTGCTCGCTCATGCGCCGGCTCGCAGACTGTCGGTGTCGCGCTGGCCACGCCACCAGTCGACCGCGTTCATGGCTCCCTTGCCCGCCGGCTGCACGCGCGTGACGGAGAGCGGCGTCGAGGCGGTGCCGATGAGGAGTGTCGTCTTCGTCGCGGCTATCTCTCCCGGTTCGAGGGCGGTGTCGTCGCTCGACGGCGCGGCCTCGAGGATCTTCACGCGGAGCCCGTCGACGGTGGTGTGCGCTCCCGGCTCGGGAGTGACGCCGCGGAAGCGCGCGAACACCTGTGCGAGGGGCTGGCTCCAGTCGAGCAGACCGTCATCGAGCGTGAGCTTCGGCGCCAGGCTCGGCTCTCCGTGCTGCGGAACCGCATGCGCAGTGCCGTCGGCGATGGCCTCCACCACTTCTGATGTCAGCTGCGCCCCGTCGATGGCAAGGGCCTCGAGGGCCGCGTCGGCCGTCGACCCCGCCGCCACGTCGACGACGCGCGTGGCGAAGACGTCGCCTGCGTCGAGGGCGGGTACCAGCTGGAAGACGCTCGCTCCGAGCTCAGCGTCGCCGGCGATCAGCGCGCGCTGCACGGGAGCGGCACCGCGCCACCGGGGCAGGAGCGAGAAGTGCAGGTTGATCCACCCCTTCGCGGGAGCGGAGAGCAGCGGCTCTCGCACGAGGCCGCCATACGCGACGATCACACCGAGCTCGGGATGCAGGGCGGCGATGGCCTCGGTCGCCTCATCGTCGAGCCGCGCAGCCTTGATGATGGGCAGATCGAGGTCGGCTGCTGCCTGAGCGACCGGCGACGGTGTCAGCACACGCTTGCGCCCCAGGGGCGCATCGGGTCGCGTGATCACAGCCGCGATGTCGTGCTCGGCCGCGAGGCGGAGGAGTGTGGGGACGGCTGCCGACGGTGTGCCGGCGAAGACGAGTCGCATGAAGGTGCTCCGGAGGGATGCGGTGTGTGGATCGGATGAGATCGGATCGGTGCGGACTGATCAGAGCTCTGGGTCGAGGATATCGAGCCGAACCGAGAGGGTGCTCCGAGTCGACTTGCCCTTGCCTCGGCGATTGCTGACGGCCTCGGCCACGACGGCCGCTCGCAGCGTCGCCGCGACCTTGGCTCCGGTGCCGTACTCGAATCGGACGAGCGCGCGCACGCGCGGCGGATAGTCGGCGGACTCGATGGGCACAGGGCCCAGTACCGCGTCAGACGGCAGGGTGAGTTCCTGCAGTGCGGCCAGTGCACGGCCGACGGCCGCTGCGGACCCTTCGACCAGTGCGACCCGCGCGGCCGGCGGCATGTGGAGCGGCGCGCGCTCCGCGAGCTCGGCCCGTGCGTAGCCCGATTGGTTCCAGGTCGCCAGCGCGCGTGCGATCGTGCCGTCTACGCCGACGAGGTGGATCGGCGCCCCCGGCGCAGCGAGTGCGGCCGCGTTCGACCACCACCGCAGACATGCCTCACCGATCCGGAGATCCGGTGCCTGGAGCATCCGTGGACCGTCGAGCAGCACCACAGCGCGATAACCCCCCTCGGCGAGTGGTTCGGCGCCGCGCGTGGCCACCACGAGCGCCGGCTTGTCGGCCACGTGCTCGACCGGGTGCGCGCTGTCGGCGACGATCACGCGGACGCCGGGGAACGCCTTGCCCAGCTCGTCGGCGGTGCGCTCGCTGCCCGAGGACGCCAGACGCAGCTTGGTCGACGAACACGTCGGGCAGGCCCAGGCCCGTGCGCCCCGGCCGCACCAGGCGCACACGGGCACGGCACCACGATGCGTGGCGCCCAGCGGCCCGCCGCAGTGAGCGCATCTGGCGGGAGCGCGGCACTCCGCGCACACGAGAGACGGCGCGAAACCGGGTCGCGAGACCTGCACGAGCACCGGCCCCTCGGCTGCGGCGTTGCGGGCTGAGAGGAACGCCGACGACGGCATCCGCTGCGCTGTCGGCGCGTCCATCTCCTGCGGCGTGCTCAGGATCACCCTCGGCATCACCCGCCGTGCGGCTCGCACGTCCTGCAGGTAGCCGTGCGCGACGAGGCGTTCGACGTCTGTCGTGCGGGTGTGGCCGACGAACAGCAGAGCGGAGTCCTCCTGCTCCTGACGGAGCAGCGCGGCATCTCGGGCGTTGATGTAGGGCGCGAGCGGTTCGCCGAGCAGTGGATCGCCGTCGTCCCACACCGCGACGAGCCCGGCGCGCACCGGCGCGTACACGGCCGAGCGGTTGCCGACCACGATGCACGGAGCATCCTCGAGCGATCTGAGGAACGAGCGGTATCGATCGGGGTTCGTCTGCCGTGAGTCGTATCGCACGACAGCCTCGGGCGGAACGAGCGACCCGAGCGCGGCGAGCAGAAGATCGAGGTCTCGATGATCCGGGACGATCAGGATGCTGGAGCGTCCGGCTGCGAGCATCCGCGTCGCCGTCGCGGCCAGCAGAGCCGTCCAGCCCGGCTCGCCCCGGTGCTGAACCGGGATCGCCTCGACCGCGGCCCGGCCGTCGTCGTCGAGGACCTCTTCGAGGTGGTCGTACGTGGCGAGGAGCGAGGCGGCGTGGGCGACGGCGTCATCGGTCGGCACGGGCGCCGGTGCGTCCGCGGTCCAGGCCTTCTCGACCCGCACCTGGCGCTTGGGGATGACGAGACGCAGCACGTCGGATGCCGACCCCGCCGCGCGGTCGGCTGCGCGACGAGCCAGACGGTAGGTGCGCTCCGGAAGCACGGGCACCGCCGACACGATGCTCTCGACCTCGGAGAGAGGCCTGTCGGCGTCGTCCTCGGTGTCGATCTCGACCACGTACCCGTCGATCACCCGACCGGCTGTACGAAGCGGAACGCGCACGCGCACCCCGATCGGCACGTCTCCGAGCTCCGGCGGCAGGGCGTAGTCGAAGAGGCGGTCGAGTTGCGGAAGCGGAGAGTCCAGCAGCACGCGCGCGATACGACGACTCTCGGCCGTCATGAGCGGATCGCCATCAGGCCCGCGCTCCGTCAGAGGCCTGCAGCGCGCCGCAGCTCCTCGGCGCGGTCGGTGCGCTCCCAGGTGAACTCCGGCAGCTCGCGGCCGAAATGTCCGTAGGCGGCCGTCTGCGCGTAGATCGGGCGCAGCAGATCGAGGTGCTCGATGATCGCCTGCGGACGGAGATCGAAGACGTCGGTGATCGCACGGGTGATCACCTCATCCGAGACCTTGCCGGTGCCGAAGGTCTCGACGTAGAGACCCACGGGGCGTGCGACACCGATCGCGTACGCGACCTGGACCTCGAGCCGGTCGGCGAGTCCTGCCGCGACGGCGTTCTTCGCCACCCAGCGAGTCGCGTACGCGCCTGAACGGTCGACCTTCGACGGATCCTTGCCGCTGAACGCGCCGCCACCGTGTCTGGCTGCGCCGCCGTACGTGTCGATGATGATCTTGCGGCCGGTGAGGCCGGCGTCGCCCTTGGGGCCGCCGGTCACGAACGGGCCGGCCGGGTTGATGTAGTAGGTGATGTCGTCGAGGTCGAGACCCGTGGTCTCGAGGATCGGGTCGATGACGTGTTCGCGCACCTGCGACTTGAGCTCGTCCTGTGAGATGTCGGGGTGATGCTGGGTCGACAGCACGACGGCGTCGACCGTCTTGGGCGTGAAACCATCGTATCCGAGCGTGACCTGCGTCTTGCCGTCAGGACGGAGGAACGGCAGCGCGCCGGAGCGGCGAACCTCGGCGAGACGCTCGGCGATGCGGTGCGCGGTCCATGCGGCCATCGGCATCAGCTGGGGCGTCTCGTTCGTGGCGAAGCCGAACATGATGCCCTGGTCGCCCGCACCGAGTCCGTCGAGCGGATCGACGGATGAGCCGTCGCGGTGCTCCTGGGCGCTGTCGACGCCGTGGGCGATGTCGGTCGACTGCTCGCCCACCGAGATGCTCACGCCGCAGGAGTCCCCGTCGAAGCCGGTGTCGCTCGACGTGTAGCCGATGCGGTTGACGACCTGTCGGACGATGGTCGGGATGTCGACGTACGCGTCGGTGCGGATCTCGCCGGCGACGTGCACGAGACCGGTGGTCACCAGCGTCTCGACCGCGACGCGTGAGCCGGGGTCTTTCGCGATGAGTCCGTCGAGGATGCTGTCCGAGATCTGGTCGCAGATCTTGTCCGGGTGCCCCTCGGTGACGGACTCGGACGTGAACAGACGCAGCGCGCTCATCAGGGCTCCAGAACGGAATCGGACAGCAGGAAGGGGGTGGCTCCCATGATGGACCGCACCGCCGACATCAGTCGGCGGCGCGGTCATCGGACGTCACTCGGCGTGACGGAGGCGGAGCTTGTCCTCGTTGATCTCGTGCAGAGCGATGGTCAGCGGCTTGTCCTCGACGGAGGAGTCGACGAGCGGACCGACGTTGTCGAACAGGTTGCCCTCGTGCAGATCGGAGTAGTAGTCGTTGATCTGACGCGCGCGCTTGGCGGCGTAGATGACGAGCTCGTACTTCGAGTCGACGCGGTCGAGCAGGTTGTCGATGGGGGGATCGATGATTCCGTTGGTGTGGTGTCCGGCCATGGTGGGACCTCCTGATCAGGCGACGGGGTCGTCGCGAAGACTGTGCAACGGCGCGCGAAAACGCTCAGCGCGCAGAGCTTGAAGACAATTCTACGACCTCTGCGGCCGCAGCGGCGACGTCCTCGTTCACGATGAGGTGATCGAACTCGTTCTGCGCGGCGAGTTCCACCTTCGCGGTGCGCAGTCGGCGAGCACGTTCCTCGGCCCCCTCGGTGCCTCGACCGACCAGTCTCTGAACCAGCTCGTCCCAGGTCGGCGGCAGCAGGAAGATGAGCGTCGCGGCAGGCTCCGCCTTGCGCACCTGGCGGGCACCCTGCAAGTCGATCTCGAGCAGCACCGTCTTGCCTGCTGCCAGTGCGGCATCGATCGGGGCGCGGGGCGTTCCGTATCGCGACCTGTTGTGCACGACCGCGTACTCGAGAAGCTCGTCTTCGGCGATCAGCCGATCGAACTCCGCGTCGTCGACGAAGTAGTAGTGCACGCCGTCGATCTCGCCCGGGCGCGGCGCACGGGTCGTCGCCGAGACAGACAGATGGATCTCGGGGTTGTTCTCACGGATGTGGGCTGCAACGGTGCCCTTGCCCACAGCGGTCGGACCGGCGAGCACCAGGAGGCGGCTTCGCTCACCCCGCGGCTGCAGGAGTGGGAAGCGAGAATCGAGCCACTGCGAGAGCGCCACCCGCTGCCTGACGCCGAGACCGCCCAGCCGCTTGACCGGCGAGATGTGCAGGTCTGCCAGGATCCGGTCACGCTTTCCCGCCCCGATGGCGGGCAGGGCGAGCAGGAAGTCCGTGATGCGCATCGAGCCCTCGACCGAGTCGGGGTCGGCGGTGGCCCGTTCGAGCACGGACTGGGGAGTCACTACACGCGTCGTCAGATCGCGCTTGAGAGACGCACGGGCACGGCGCCGCTCGACCGCTTTGCGGGCGGCGGCGGCACGGTCGACCTCGGGGACGGGACGGGGCTCAGCCACGGCCGGCCTCCCTGTACTCTGCGACGCGTGCGTCGATGGCGGCGGCGAGACCCGCGGGTCCGGCCGAGAGGATGCTGCGACTCTCGCTCGCGATGACCGCGGGGCTCATCGAGCCGAACCGACGGCGGAGGTCTGCCGGAGTCGCGCCCTGTGTGCCGAACCCCGGAGCGAGGATGGGGGCCATCGGCGCGAACGCGGCGATGCCGGCATCAGTCCAATCCACGGTCGCTCCGACGACGAAGCCGAAGCTCCCCCACTCGCCTGTCTCGGTGTGCTCCGCATTGCGTGCCGAGACGACCGAGATGATGTCCGCTGACACGGCCCGGCCGGTCTCGGAAACCGAGCGCTGCAGTGTCTGCGCCTCCGGATTGCTCGTGGCGGCGAGCACGAAGAGACCCTTGTGGTGCTCGTCGGCGAGGGCGAAGGCGCCGTCGAGCGCACCCACCCCGAGGAACGGGTTCACGGTCAGCGCGTCGGCCTCGAGCGGAGCCCCCGGCGTGAGCCACGCCGCAGCATACGCATCCATGGTCGAGCCGATGTCGCCGCGCTTCGCATCAGCGATGACGACGAGTCCGGCCGCACGCGCAGCCGCGAGCACCTCCTCGAGAGCCGCGATTCCCGCGGAGCCGAAGCGCTCGAAGAACGACACCTGCGGTTTCACGATCGCGGCGCGGCCGGCGGCGGCCTCGACCGTGCGCAGCCCGAACTCGCGGACGCCGGAGGCATCGTCACCGAGGCCCCAGGCCGCGAGCAGCGCCGCATGGGGGTCTATTCCCACGCATAGCGGGCCGTGCGCCGCGAGGGCGGCACGGACCCGTTCGCCGAAGCGTGCGCTCACAAAGCGGCCTTCCGGTCGAGTGCGTACTCCTGGAGGCTCTTCACCTGGAAGCCCTCGTGGGCTGCGTCCATGCCGCTCACGGCGGCGCCGAGCACCGCCATCGTGGTGAACAGCGCCTTGTCGGCCGCGACTGCCGCCGCGCGGATCTCGTAGCCGTCAGCGCGCGCCGCCCCACCCGAAGGCGTGTTGACGACGATGTCGATCGACCCGTCGTTGATGAGGTCGACGATGTTGGTCGCGCCCGACTCCTGGGTCTCGCTGTACTTCTCGACGACGGTCACCGCGATGCCGTTGCGCGAGAGGATCTCGGCCGTGCCCTCGGTCGCAACGATCGTGAACCCGAGCTGCTGCAGGCGGTGCGCCGGCAGGATCACCGCGCGCTTGTCGGAGTCGGCCACCGAGATGAACACGGTGCCCGAGGTCGGCATCCCCCCGTATGCGGCCGCCTGGCTCTTGGCGAACGCGGTCGGGAAGTCGCGGTCGATACCCATGACCTCGCCCGTCGAGCGCATCTCCGGGCCGAGGATCGAGTCGACGGTCTTGCCGTCTGCCGTCCGGAACCGCTTGAAGGGAAGCACGGCCTCCTTCACCGAGACAGGAGCGTCGAGAGGCACACGGGAGCCGTCCTGCTCGGGGAGCATGCCTTCGGCGCGGAGCTCCGCGATCGTCGAGCCGACCATGATGCGGCTCGCGGCCTTCGCCATCGGGATGCCCAGCGCCTTCGAGACGAACGGCACCGTGCGGCTCGCGCGCGGGTTGGCTTCGATGACATAGAGCACGCCCGCGCTGATCGCGAACTGCACGTTCAGCAATCCGCGCACGCCGACACCCTTGGCGATCGCCAGGGTCGCCTCGCGCACACGGTCGATGTCGGTGCGGCCGAGCGAGACCGGCGGCAGAGTGCAGCTGGAGTCGCCCGAGTGGATGCCGGCCTCCTCGAGGTGCTCCATCACGCCGCCGATGTACAGGTCGGTGCCGTCGTACAGCGCGTCGACGTCGAGCTCGATCGCATCGTCGAGGAACCGGTCGACGAGCAGAGGCTTGCCCTCCTCGATGATGACCTCACCCGCGGTGCGCACGAAGTACTCGCGCAGTGACTCCGCGCTGTAGACGATCTCCATTCCCCGCCCTCCGAGCACGAAGCTGGGGCGCACGAGCACGGGGTAGCCGATCTCGTCGGCCACGGCCACCGCGCCGTCAGCGTCCACTGCGGTGCCGTGACGGGGCGCGATGAGACCGGCCGAGTCGAGCAGCTGAGAGAACAGCTCGCGCTCCTCGGCGATGTCGATCGCCGCGGGGCTCGTGCCGAGCACGGTGTAGCCAGCGGCCTCGATGCCCTTGGCGAGACCGAGCGGCGTCTGACCGCCGAGCTGGCAGACGACGCCGAGGATGGTGCCGCTGGCGGCTTCGGCGTCGAGCACCTCGAGCACGTCTTCGAGCGTCAGCGGCTCGAAGTACAGCCGATCCGACGTGTCGTAGTCGGTGGACACCGTCTCGGGGTTGCAGTTGACCATGATCGTCTCGAAGCCGGCATCCGAGAGTGCGAACGACGCGTGCACGCACGAGTAGTCGAACTCGACGCCCTGACCGATGCGGTTGGGACCGGAGCCGATGATCACGACCTTGGTGCGATCGGACGGGACGACCTCGGTCTCGAAGTCGTAGCTCGAATAGTGATACGGCGTGAGAGCCGGGAACTCGCCGGCGCAGGTGTCGACCGTCTTGTACACGGGGCGGATCCCGAAGCCGTGGCGCACGCCGCGGATCTCGGCCTCATCGTCGCCACGCAGCTGCGCGATCTGCGCGTCGGAGAAGCCGTGTTCCTTGGCGTAGCGGAGGGTGGCCGCGTCGAGCTCGGGCGCCGTGCGCACGGTCTCGGCGACCTCGTTGATCAGCACGATCTGGTCGATGAACCACGGGTCGATCGCGGTCGCCTCGAACGCCTGCTCGACCGTCGCGCCCTTGCGCAGCGCCTGCTGCAGGGTGATGATGCGACCGTCGGTCGGGATCTTCGAGATCTCGAGCAGCTCGGCTGCCGAGCGGCTCTCCTCACCCCAGTGGAAGCTCGACCCTCGCTTCTCGAGCGAGCGCAGCGCCTTCTGCAACGCGGTCGCGTAGTTGCGGCCGATCGCCATCGCCTCACCGACCGACTTCATGGTGGTCGTCAGCGTCGCATCGGCGGCCGGGAACTTCTCGAACGCGAATCGCGGCACCTTGACGACGACGTAGTCGAGCGTGGGCTCGAAGCTCGCCGGTGTGACACCCGTGATGTCGTTGGGGATCTCGTCGAGGCGGTAGCCGAGTGCGAGCTTGGCCGCGAGCTTGGCGATCGGGAACCCGGTGGCCTTCGAGGCGAGGGCGCTCGAGCGCGAGACGCGCGGGTTCATCTCGATCACGATGATGCGGCCGTTGCTCGGGTCCACGGCGAACTGGATGTTGCAGCCACCGGTGTCGACGCCGACGGCGCGGATGATGTCGATGCCGATGTCGCGGAGCTTCTGGTACTCGCGGTCGGTGAGCGTCAGTGCCGGGGCGACGGTGATCGAGTCTCCCGTGTGCACGCCGACGGGGTCGACGTTCTCGATCGAGCAGACGACGACCGTGTTGTCGGCCGTGTCGCGCATGAGCTCGAGCTCGTACTCCTTCCAGCCGAGGATCGACTCCTCGAGCAGCACCTCAGTGGTGGGAGAGTCGCGCAGACCTGCACCGCCGATGCGGCGGAGGTCCTCTTCGTCGTAGGCGAAGCCCGAGCCGAGACCGCCCATCGTGAACGAGGGGCGCACGACGAGCGGGTAGCCCAGTTCGGCAGCCCCCTCGAGCAGGTCGTCCATCGTGTGCGCGATGATGCTGCGGGCGACGTCGGCTCCGGCGTCGAGCACGAGCTGCTTGAAGATCTGACGATCCTCGCCCTTGTTGATCGCCTCGAAGCTGGCGCCGATCAGCTCGACGTCGTACTTCTCGAGGATGCCGTGGTTGTGCAGCTCGATCGCGGCGTTCAGGGCGGTCTGCCCGCCCAGGGTCGGAAGGATGGCGTCCGGACGTTCCTTCGCGATGATCGTCTCGATGACCTGCCACGTGATGGGCTCGATGTACGTCGCGTCGGCGAAGTCGGGGTCGGTCATGATCGTCGCCGGGTTGGAGTTGACCAGGATGACCCTGACGCCCTCCTCGCGGAGGACGCGGCATGCCTGGGTGCCGGAATAGTCGAACTCGCAGGCCTGACCGATGACGATCGGGCCGGAGCCGATGACGAGAACGGAGTTGATGTCGTCGCGCTTGGGCATTACTTGGCGTCCTTCTTGCTGACGATGACCATGTCACGGAACCGGTCGAAGAGATAGTTGGCGTCGTGCGGGCCGGCGGCAGCCTCCGGGTGGTACTGCACCGAGAACGCGGGGATGTCGAGGGCGCGGAGTCCCTCCACGACGTTGTCGTTCAGACCGACGTGGCTGACCTCGACCTTGCCGTAGCCGTGAGGGCTGTCGAACGAACCCTCCAGCGGCGCCTCCACGGCGAATCCGTGGTTGTGAGCGGTGATCTCGACGCGCCCGGTCGACTTGTCGAGCACCGGCTGGTTGATGCCGCGGTGGCCGAACGGCAGCTTGTAGGTGCCGAGCCCGAGCGCCCTGCCGAGCAGCTGGTTCCCGAAGCAGATGCCGAAGAACGGGAGGCCGTCGTCGAGCACCGAGCGCAGCAGCTCGACGTGGTCCCCCGAGGCAGCGGGGTCGCCGGGGCCATTCGAGTAGAAGACGGCGACGGGGTCGATCGAGCGGATGTCGTCGATCGTGACGTTCTGGGGCAGCACGTGCACCTCGAACCCGCGAGCCGCGAGGTTGTCGATCGTGGCCTGCTTGACGCCGAGGTCGAGGACGGCGAGATTGCCGACGCGCTCCCCCATCGCCGTCGTCACCGTGGCGACGTCGACCGAAACCTGCGACGAGAGGTTCTGACCGGCCATCTGGGGGGCCTGGCGCACGAGGCGCAACTGCTCGTCTGCGTCGATCGTCGCGGCGTCGCCCGAGAACACGCCGCCGCGCATCGAACCGGCCGAGCGGATGTGCCGGGTGATCGACCGCGTGTCGATCCCGCTGATGCCGACGATTCCGTCGCGCTCGAGGATCTCGTCGAGCGAGGCGTTGGCGCGCCAATTCGAGACGACGCGTGAGGGATCGCGGACGATGTAGCCGGCCACCCAGATGCGACGAGACTCGCGGTCTTCGTCATTCATCCCGGTGTTGCCGATGTGCGGTGCCGTCTGCAGGACGATCTGACCTGCGTACGAGGGATCGGTGAGCGTCTCCTGGTAGCCGGACATGCCGGTGGCGAAGACGACCTCGCCGAAGGTGGTGCCTCGAGCGCCGTATGCACGGCCCGTGTGGCGAGTCCCGTCTTCGAGGACGAGGACGGCGGGTTCGGGGAGGGCTGTCATGGCGTTGCTCCTGTGTCGGGGGCGGCGGTGTCGTCCGTGGCGGGGACGAGGCGCTGCAGTTCTGAGATGAAGGTCTGGGGGTCGCCGTCTGTGAGACGCAGGTACGAGTCGACGATCGTGTCGTCGTCTGCGTTCCAGGCGACGCGGACGAGTCCGCCGGGTTCGACGACCCGGTCGATGGTCACTGTCGCACGGTCGACGCTCGCGAGCCGGGCAGACGCGAGGAAGACGGTCGGCGCTCCGTCGAGGCAGAGTGCGAGCCCCCGGTCCGTGACGGCGACCTCTCCCCTGGCCCGGTACGCGAGCGGGTGCAGGGTCAGCCGCTCCAGGGGCTGGTCGTGCTTGGTCGTCGAGACGTAGAGCACCTCGTGACGGTCGATCACTTCGGCGTGCTCGGGCACGCCCAGGGGGGCTGCGAGACCCGAGTCGCGTCGGAGACGTCGTCGCCACGCGGTGAACATGATGACCAGTACGAGCGCCGCCGCGGCGATGGTGATCGCGATCGCGATGTCGCGTGCACTCATGCGTCGAGCTCCTCGACGACGTGTGCGCCGTCGACCGTCAGGACACCGTGGTGCATCGTGTACTCGACCCGGCCGGGAAGGTCGCGGCCGAGGTACGGCGAGTTCACGCTGCGGCCGTGCAGGTCGGATTCAGTGAAGACACCGACGACCGACGGGTCATAGAGGGTGATCTGCGCGGGGGCGCCCGCTTCCAGAGGCAGTCCGTGGCCAGAGAGACGTCCGATCCGAGCGGGCGCGGCGCTCATCACTCGAGCCACGTCCTCCCATCCGATCAGGCCGGTCTGCACCATCGACTGGTGCACGACGCGCAGCGCGCTCTCGAGCCCGACCATGCCGTTCGCGGCAGCCTGCCACTCGCACGACTTGTGCTCGCTCGGGTGCGGCGCGTGATCGGTCGCGACGATGTCGATGGTGCCGTCTGCGAGGCCTTCACGCACAGCCATGACGTCTTCTTCGCGGCGCAGCGGCGGATTGACCTTGTAGCGTGCGTCGTACCCGCGCACGAGTTCATCGGTGAGCAGCAGATGATGCGGTGTGACTTCGGCGGTGACGTCGATGCCCCGCTTCTTGGCCCAGCGGATGATGTCCACCGAGCCTGCTGTCGAGAGGTGGCAGACGTGCAGACGCGAGCCCACGTGCTCGGCCAGGAGCACATCGCGGGCGATGATCGACTCCTCGGCGACGGCGGGCCATCCGGCGAGTCCGAGCTCGGCCGAGACCGTGCCCTCATTCATCTGGGCGCCCTCGGTGAGGCGGGGATCCTGCGCATGCTGTGCGATGACGCCGCCGAAGGACTTCACGTACTCGAGCGCGCGACGCATGATCAGCGGGTCGAAGACGCAGAAGCCGTCGTCGCTGAAGACGCGCACCTGCGCGCGCGACGTCGCCATCGCGCCGAGCTCGGCGAGTCGCTCGCCCTTCTGCCCCACGGTCACCGCACCGATGGGCTGCACGGTCGCGTACCCGGCTGCGTCACCGAGCGCGAGCTCCTGCTCGACGACGCCGGCGGTGTCGGCCACCGGCGAGGTGTTGGGCATCGCGAAGACGGCAGTGAAGCCGCCGGCTGCTGCTGCCCTGGTTCCGGTGAGGATCGTCTCGGATGCTTCGTAGCCGGGTTCGCGCAGATGCGTGTGCAGATCGACGAGCCCGGGAAGGGCCACCAGACCGTCGGCGTCGATGACTCGAGCACCCGCACGGCTCAGCCCGCGGCCGATGTCGGTGATCAGACCGTTCTCCACGATCATGTCGGCGCGCTCGGCACCGAGAAGCTGCGCGCCGGTGATGACGAGGGTCTCGCTCACTGGTCTCCCCCTCGTTCGTCGTCTCGTTCTCCTGCAAGGAGCAGATACAGCACCGCCATGCGGATGGACACCCCGTTCGTCACCTGTTCCAGCACGGTCGAGCGCGGGGAATCGGCGGCTTCGGAGGAGATCTCCAACCCGCGGTTCATGGGTCCGGGGTGCATGACAATGCTACCGTCCGGAAGACCGGCGACTCGCAGTGCGTCAAGACCCCAGCGCCTGGAATACTCCCGCTCAGTGGGGAAATACGCGGCGTTCATGCGCTCGAGCTGGATGCGGAGCATCATGACGGCATCCGGCCCGTCGGCCAGGGCTTGGTCGAGGTCGTACACGACCTTCGCAGGCCAGAGCGACACGTTCTGCGGCACCAGGGTGGGCGGAGCGACCAGAGTGACCTCGGCGCCGAGCGTGGCGAGCAGCCAGACGTTCGATCGCGCGACCCGGGAGTGCAGCACGTCGCCGACGATCACGACCCGGACGCCGGCGAGATCGCGACCACGACTGTCGACGCCGAAACGACGCTTGCGGATCGTGAACGCGTCGAGGAGCGCCTGCGTCGGGTGCTCGTGCGTGCCGTCGCCGGCATTCACCACACCGGCCGAGATCCAGCCGCTAGTGGCGAGAGTCTGCGGCGCACCCGATGCGGGGTGGCGGATGACGACCGCATCCGCGCCCATCGCCTGGAGTGTCTGCGCGGTGTCCTTCAGGCTCTCGCCCTTCGAGACGCTCGAGCCCTTGGCCGCGAAGTTGATCACGTCGGCCGACAGACGTTTCGCTGCGGCCTCGAAGGAGATGCGGGTACGCGTCGAGTCCTCGAAGAAGAGGTTGACGACGGTCTTGCCCCGGAGAGTGGGGAGTTTCTTGACCTCGCGTGACTGCGTGTCGGACATGTCCTCAGCGACATCGAGGATGCGCAGAGCCGTGTCGCGATCGAGGGTGCGGGTATCGAGGAGATGCCTCATGCTTCGATCGTCACCTCCTCGGCGCCGTCGTGCTCGGCCAGCCGCACGTTGACGCGCTCCTGACGGGACGACGGGATGTTCTTGCCGACGAAGTCGGGTCGGATCGGCAGTTCGCGGTGGCCCCGATCGACGAGGATCGCGAGTCGGACGATCGAGGGGCGACCGATCGACTGCAGCGCGTCGAGCGCGGCGCGGATGCTGCGGCCCGAGAAGAGCACGTCGTCGACGAGGACGACGGTCTTGCCGTCGATGCCGCCGGCGGGGATGTCTGTCGGACGAGGAGACCTCGTGGGCTGCTTCGCCAGGTCGTCGCGGAACAGCGTGACGTCGAGTGCGCCGACCGGAACGGCGGTCTGCGCGATCTCGCCGATCACCGCCGACAGGCGATGGGCGAGAGTGACTCCGCGGGTCGGAATGCCCAGCAGGACGAGGTTCTCAGCCCCTCGATTGGACTCGAGGATCTCATGTGCGATGCGGGTCAACGCCCGCGAGATATCGGCTTCATGCAGCACGGTTCGTGCACTCATCGGCCGCTCCCTTCTCCGCCTCACAGGACGGTGTTAAAGGTTGCTTGATGCATCCAGTCTAGCGTGGCTCGGCGCCTCAGCTCGCCTCACTGAGCACAGCGTCGCTGACCTCGTCGATCTTCGTCGAGCGGATGGGATGGCCGCTCGTCGACAGGCAACGGCCGGTCTTGAGGTCCCACTTCCAGTCGTGCATGCTGCAGGTCAGGATGCCGTCTTCGTCGACCTTGCCGGTCTTCGTCAGGTCCGCACGCAGATGCGGGCAGCGGCGCTGCACGACCCAGTCGCCGATCTCGGCATCCTCGGTCTGGTCCGTCTGCTCCTGGTACCAGTTCTCGACGTACTCGATGCGGTCGACCGAGAGGCACTTGAGGAACGTCGTGAGGAACTCGTTGAACTTGCCGCTGCGTCCCACCTGGAACTGCATCGAGAGGAAGATCGAGTTCGACCAGTCGATCTCGTGATCACGGATGTTCGTCGAGACGAGGTCGGCGGGGATCGTGTACCAGTAGATGCACTCCTCGCCCGCGTACTCGCGGACCTTCGCCCGAGGGAAATCGACGACCATGTCGAGGTCGCCGATCTTGAATCGCACGCACCCGCCGACTCCGAGGCGGATCGTGCGCGACTTCTTCAGCAGCGGCTCCCACCAGGACTTCAGCTCTTCGAGCATCTCCGCCGCCGGCATGACCGCCGCACGCGAAGCCTCCTCGTCGAGGATCTCCTGCTGGCGGGACGCCCGCTGCTCTTCGAGATACTCCCACTTCTCGTCGAAGACGTGAGCGAGCTCCGCCTCGGTGTACAGCGACTGCTCGGTCGAGACCTGACCGGCGTCGACGGTCACGACCGTGCCGGGTACGAAGAGGTGGCCGTCGTACTGGGGCGAGAGCTCATTCATGTGGGCGAGGAACTGCTTCTGGTCCGTGAAGATGGACTCACCGTTGCGGCCGATCCCGTTGAAGTCGAAGAGATCGTCGCGCAGGAACATGGGCGGCCCTGCCATCGGGAAGACGTGCGGGGCGTCCACCTTGTCGATGTAGTACATCGCTCGCTTGTTCTGCGCGTCGCGCTTGAGCTTCGCGAAGTTCTGCTTCGCGTCCATCGGCAGGTCATAGACCATGGGCCACCAGATCGCGCCCGAGACCTGCGTGAAGTACGCGTCGGGCTTTCCGAAATGGAGCAGAGTGTCGAGATCGAGAGGATGCGAGTCGTTCTGGTTGAGGACCGAAGCGGTGCCGTCGTCGACGCTCAGTGACGAGTCGCCGATCGGCCCGTCACTCGGGGCCCGCAGCGGCGTGATCATGATCTTGAGCTCGCCGCGCTCGATGATCTTCCCCGCCGGCGCGTAGGTGATGTTCGTGTAACCCAGAGCCCGGATGTCCTGCTCGAGATCGTCGATGGGGTACTCGGGCAGCAGCACCTCGATGTCCTTGCGGATGTAGCGCTCGAGCAGTGCCGGGTCGAAGTGGTCGCGGTGGCGGTGCGAGATGTAGAGGAAGTCCGCCTCCCTGCCGAAACGCTCCCAGTCGAGCCCGCGGTTGTCGGGGAAAGGGAACCACGAGCCGAAGAACGACGGCCCGAGAACCGGGTCGCAGATGATGTTCCCGCCGACTGTCTCGATGAACATCCCGGCGTGGCCGAGTCCCGTGATCCGCATGCATTCCTCCTGAGGTGAACCGTTCGATTCTACCGACGGGGTCCTGGACGGATCCGGTGACCCGGCCGGAACAAATCACACCTCGTCGAACAGACCCTTGATGTCATCGGCTGTGAGCGACTGCGCGAAGAGCTCGTCGTCGTCCATCACGGCGGTGAAGAGCCTGGCCTTGCGACGCTGCAGCTCGAGGACCTTCTCCTCGATCGTGCCGGTCGAGATCATCCGATAGACGAACACCTGATTCGTCTGTCCGATGCGGTGGGTGCGGTCGATCGCCTGCTCCTCGGCGGCCGGGTTCCACCAGGGATCGAGCAGGAAGACGTAGTCGGCCTCAGTCAGGGTGAGCCCGAAGCCACCGGCCTTCAGGCTGATCAGGAACACCGGTTGCTCCCCCGCCTTGAAGCCGTCGATCACCTGCTCTCTGCGCCTGGTCGATCCGTCGAGATGCGCATAGGGAATGCCGGCGGCCTCGAGTCGGGCGGCCGCGAGATCGAGGAACGAGGTGAACTGGCTGAACACGAGTGCGCGGTGCCCCTCGGCCTGCAGCTCGATCACGCGCTCGAGAAGCGTGTCGAGCTTGCTCGAGCCGATGTCTGCGTCGGCCTCGTCGACCAGCGCGGGCGCGAGGCTCAGCATGCGCAGCAGCGTGAGGGAGCGGAAGACGATGAACCGGTTGCGATCGAGATCGTCGATGAGGCCCAGGACCTTCTGGCGCTCGCGCTGCAGCACGACGTCGTAGAGGGCCCGGTGCTCCGGACTCATCTCGACCTCGAGCAGCTGCTCCTGCTTGGCAGGGAGATCGGGCGCCACGAGTTCCTTCGTCCGTCGCAGCATGAGAGGCCGGACGCGACGACGGAGCTGGGCGAGGCGACGAGCGCGGTATTCGCCCCCCTCCTCGTTCTCAGGGACCTTGCCCTTCTCGATCGGCTGGATGTACCGATCCTTGAACTTGCGCGCTGAGGGGAAGAGCCCGGGCGCGGCGAGTTTGAGGAGCGACCACAGCTCGGAGAGGCTGTTCTCCATCGGCGTGCCGGTCACGGCGTACGTGACGTCGGCACGGAACGTCGAGATGGCGCGGTGGAGTCTCGTCTTGGGGTTCTTGACGAACTGGGCCTCATCGAGGATCAATCCGGCCCAGTCGACTTCGCGGAACTCCTCTTCGTCGAGTCGTGCGACCGTGTACGAGCTGACGACGAGATCGCTGGACCGTGCCGCCGCCCTCAGTACGTCGGCGCGTTTGCCGCTCGTGCTGTCGACGATCGACACGCGAAGCCCTGGGGTGAATCGCGCGGCCTCTGACCGCCAGGTGCTGAGCACCGACGTGGGGGCGAGCACGAGGAACGGGCGCGTCTCGCCGGCATCGCGCGTGTGCTGCACGAACGTGAGGAGCTGCAGCGTCTTGCCGAGGCCCATGTCGTCGGCGAGGATCCCTCCCAGCCGGTGTCGCCACAGGAAGACCAGCCAGTCGAAGCCGGTCTTCTGGTACGGGCGCAGCTCGGCCTGAACCCCGTCGGGCACGGGCGTAGCCGGCACACCGGTGGCCTGACGAAGGCCGTCCGCAGTGGCGCGCCAGCTCACCGCAGGCTGGGCCTCGTCGGCGAGATCTTCGAACTCCTCCCAGAGATCGGTCTGGTAGCGACTGATCCGCGGGCCCGTCTCCCATTCGTCGAGCTCGCCCGCCTCCTCGATGAGGTCTCTGAGTCGATCCAGCGACGGGTGGCTGAGCGAGAAGTACCCGCCGTCGGAGAGGAGCAGCTTCTTGCGTCCCTTACTCAGTGCCGTGAACAGGGGGCCGAACGGGATCGTCCGGCCGTCGATCGTGACGAGGATGCCGAGGTCGAACCAGTCGGAGTCCGTCGACTCGACGGTCGTGACCTTGACCTGCGGATCACCGGTCAGCTCGCGGTACGCCTTGCGCTCTCCGCTCGATTCGACGCGGACTCCCACCGCCTCGAGTGCGGGAACCCCCTCCGCGACGAACGCCGCAGCGTCGATGTCGTGGAACGAGCCGCTCGGCCGGAAGCTGGTCGAGCGGAACTCCTGCCATGCAGCCTCGATCGCGCCTCTCTTGGCGGTCTCGACGGCGGCGTCGCGCACGGCTGCGTCGTTCCATGCGAACGGAACGCGCCCGAACTGACCGTACGACCACTCGAAGGAATAGCTCACGACATCGCCGCGGTCGTATGTGACCGTCAACACGGGCTCCGGCTCAGGAACGTCGGGAAGCGCCACCGCCCCGACTGTGCGCACCGTGCTGCGCCTCGCCAGAAGCGGATAGGCGTCGGCGATGAACGCCTGCTCATCGTCGGAGGGCACGACGATCGGGTCGGAGGCCGCGAGCAGCGCGCGCGTCTGCTCGCTCAGCGACACCTCGGCGAGGACGATCTCGATCCGCGCGCCCAGAAGCGCGGCCGAGTACACGCCCGTGCGGCCGATCGGATGCACCTCCCGGTCGGGAACGTCGTGATCATCGATGCGCACATCGGCGGACACCACCAGGGAGCCGTCATCCGATCGGGTGATCCGCGTCGAGACCTCGGCCGTGGTCGCGATGCGCACCGAGGCGCTCTTCTGGCTCGCGACGAGGGGGATGCCGAGCTCGGCGCCGGACCGGAGGTGCCTCCAGAGCAACGGAGACTCGACCTGGTCGAGCACGAGCCACTCGCCGGCGTTGCCCGAGAGCAGCGAATCGCGCGAGATGCTGAGCAGGTCCCCGAACCAGCGGTTCTGGTCGCGACCGAACTGCGCGGCATCGCGGCGGACCGCATCCCAGCCTGCGCCGCCCTGGATCCAGGCTCCGGTCTGTGCGCTGCGCATCATCGGGCGGATCGCCAGCAGCAGCTCACCCTGCGGGCGTGCCAGGTCGCGCGCCGTCGCAGCGCGGACGGGGCGCGGCCCCCAGTGGTTCTCGCTCCGGGCGTCGCGGTGCCGCAACTCGATTCCCAGCGCGAGCCGCTGCGGGTGCCGGGACACGGACGGGTCGAGCAGGCTGCGCCAAGACGGCGTCACAGCACTGCGAGGCGCGGCCGACTCCGTCTGGGCGTCAGGCTGCCGCTGAAGGGCGGCAGCCTGCTGGGAGTACTCGTGCACGTTGGATGCGAGCAGCGTGGCTACGACGTGCTTGCACCCGCTGCCCACCGGGCACGTGCAGCGGGTCGTCCGCGGGCGCCTCGTGCCGTTCGACGAGTGGAAGAGGATATCGGTCACATACTGGGCGTCCGAGCTGCCGCGAACATGCCCCTCGAGCTCGAGGAGATCCTCATGCCAGACCACGTCGAGCACGTTGCCCGCGCGGAAGTAGGCGAGACCACGTTGATAACCACCCGCATCGGTGATCTGCATGAGATCTCGAAGATCGACGTGCGGCGCGGGCATGAACCCATCCTTCCCGCGGCCTCCGACATCCCGGAGACCGCGTCCTGAGTCGTCGCTCAGGCCGCGCGAGAGACGCGGGCGAGCACACCGTGCACGAATGCGCCCGAATCGTCGGTGGAGAACTCTTTGGCGAGCTCGACTGCCTCATCGATGGCGACAGCCGTCGGCACCTCGGCGTTGAAGAGGATCTCCCAGACGCCGATGCGCAGCAACGCACGGTCGACCGCGGGCATCCGCTCGAGCTTCCAGTCGCGGCTGTGCGTCGTGATGAGCTCGTCGATCTCGTCGCGGTGGTCGATGATGCCGTCTACGACCTCGCGGGCATACAGCCAGGAAGCCTCGCGGGCGGGTTCGCTCGCGGCTCGCTTCGCCTCTGCGGCCAAGGCCACGGCGACCTCGTCGCCGCGGACGTCGGCGGAGAACAGGATGTCGAGTGCGCGCTTGCGCGCCTTCGTGCGGGCGCTCACGCCTTACTTCTCGCGACCGAGGTAGTCGCCGGTGCGCGTGTCGACCTTGACCTTGGTGCCGGTCTCGACGAACAGCGGCACCTGGATCTCGTAGCCGGTCTCGAGCGTGGCCGGCTTGGTGCCAGCCGACGAACGGTCGCCCTGCACGCCGGGCTCGGAGTACGTGATCTCGAGGATCACGGACGCCGGAAGATCGATGTACAGCGGGTTGCCGTTGTTGAGTGCGATCGTGACCTGCTGGTTCTCGAGCAGGAAGTTCTTCGCGTCGCCGACGGTCGCAGCGGGGACCGTGATCTGGTCGTAGTCGGTCTGGTCCATGAACACGTACCCGTCACCGTCGGTGTAGAGGTACGTGTAGTCACGGCGATCGACGTTCTCGATCTCGATCTTGGCGCCGGCGTTGAAGGTCTTGTCGACGACCTTGCCGCTCATGACGTTCTTGAGCTTGGTGCGGACGAACGCGCCGCCCTTGCCGGGCTTGACGTGCTGGAACTCGACGACGCTCCAGAGCTGCCGCTCGATGCTGAGGACGACGCCGTTCTTGATGTCTGCGGTAGATGCCATGAGCTGGACTTTCCGTTTCTGAGTCTGGGGGCCGCTCGCGTCCGAGGTGGACCGGGTCGGGCCGAGAGTCGATTCTACGCGATGAGCGCTGCGAGCTGCCGCACAGCACTCGCGTAGCCGTCGACGCCCTCGCCGATCACACGCACCGCTGCGACATCGTGGAGGTAGGAATGATGCCGGAAATCCTCGCGCGCGTACACATCGGAGATGTGCACCTCAGCGAACGGCAGAGCGACGCCGGTGAGAGCGTCGCGCAGCGACACGCTCGTGTGCGTGAGCCCGCCCGGGTTGATGATGATCGCCGCGCAGTCCTCCCTGGCGGCGTGGATGGCATCGATCAGCACCCCCTCATGGTTGCTCTGCAGCGCCCTGATCTCGTAGCCCTCGGCCTCGGCTGCATCGACGGTGAGACGCTCGACGTCGGCCAGCGTCGCCGTGCCGTAGACCTCGGGCTCGCGGCTGCCGAGCAGGTTGAGGTTCGGTCCGTTGACGAGCAGGATGCGACGGGTCATTCGCCGATCTCCTGGTACGCGGCGAAGAGCAGCGATTCGTCCGGGGCCTGCAGCACGGTCGGCTTGGCGATGTCGTCGAGGAGGATGAACCGCAGCATGCCGCCGCGGCTCTTCTTGTCGCGCTGCATCGTCGCGAGCAGCTGCGGCCATGCTCCGGCACGATAGCCCGTCGGCAATCCGAGTGAGTCGAGGATCGTGCGGTGGCGCTCGGCGGCGGAGTCCGACAGGCGCCCGGCGAGTCGCGACAGCTCGGCCGCGTAGAGCATGCCGATCGAGACCGCCGCTCCGTGGCGCCACCGGTACCGCTCTGCGTGCTCGATCGCGTGGCCGAGGGTGTGACCGTAGTTGAGGATCTCGCGCTGTCCGGCCTCGCGGAAGTCGTCGGACACGACCTGGGCCTTCATGTCGATCGCGAGCTCGATCGCCCGCCGGAACTCCGGAGTGGTCGTGTCGACGGCGCGCGCGGCGTCGGCCTCGATGATGTCCAGGATCTCGGGCGCCCAGATGAATCCGGCCTTCACCACCTCCGCGAAACCCGCGGTCGCCTCGTTCGGGCTGAGGCTGGCGAGCTCGTCGAGATCGCCGATCACCGCACGAGGGGCCCAGAAGGCGCCGACGAGGTTCTTGCCCTCAGCGGTGTTGATCCCGGTCTTACCGCCCACCGATGCGTCCACGAGGCCGAGCACCGTGGTGGGCACCTGAACAAGCTGAACCCCACGCAGCCAGGTCGCCGCGACGAAGCCGGCGAGATCGGTCACCGCACCGCCGCCGTACCCGACCACAGCGTCGGAGCGGGTGAAGTCGGCCTGCCCCATCACCTGCCAGCAGAACGCGGCCACCTCGACGCGCTTGCCCTGCTCGGCATCCGGCACCTCGGCGAGCAGCACCTCCCGCTGGCCGTTCTCGACGTCTGCGAGCAGCCGGTCGCGCAACTCCGCCGCGCGTGCGGCGAGCGTGGGCGGGTGGACGACGAGCACCTTGCGCACTCCGGCGTCGAGGGCCTCTGACACCCGGTCGAGGATGCCGCGTCCGATGGCGATGTCGTAGGGGTTCTCCCCCGTCACGCTGATGGTTGTCGTACTCATCCCAGTTCTCTCCTCCATGCCACGATGTCGTCGGCTATGCGCTGCATGGGGCGCCGTGACGTGTCGAACGTCACGGATGCCACCTCGTCATACCAGTCTCGACGTTCTTCGAAGATCTTCGTCCATCGCCCGACGGGGTCGTCACCTGCGAGCAGGGGGCGTCCGCCGCTGTGGATCCGGTCGGCCACGGCTGCAGGACTGACGGTGAGGAACACGACCGGGTGCTCGAGAAGCAGCCTCCGAGTGCCCGCGTCGGTCACCGCCCCTCCACCGAGGGAGATCACTCCGCCCGCGTGCAGAGCCTCTGCGACCTCGGCGCGCTCGAGGGAGCGGAAGTGCGCCTCTCCGTGCTCCTCGAAGATCGCGGGGATGGGGCCGTGCGCTGCGACCACGCGCTTGTCGGTGTCCACGAACGGCACGCTGAGCTTGCGCGCGACACGGCGTCCGACGCTGGTCTTGCCGGCCGCCATCGGACCGACGAGCACCAGCGTGAGCCGATCAGTCTCGCTCGTCATGCGCGATGAGCGCCGCCTCGGACGCGGGCGTCGTGCGCAGCTCGGCCGGAATGGCCGCGAGGTAGGCGTCGAGGTTGCGGCGCGTCTCGCCGATGCTGTCGCCCCCGAACTTCTCGAGCACGGCGTTCGCGAGTTCGACAGCCACCATCGCTTCGGCCACCACGCCGGCTGCCGGTACGGCGCACACGTCGGATCGCTGATGGTGTGCCGTCGCATCCTCGCCGGACGCGACGTCGATCGTGCGGAGCGCATGCGGCACTGTGGCGATCGGCTTCATACCCGCGCGCACGCGCAGCACGGTCCCGGTCGACATGCCGCCTTCGGTCCCACCTGCGCGGTCCGAGCCGCGGGAGATGCCCTCTGCGGTCGCGAACAGCTCGTCGTGGGCGGCGGAGCCGCGTCGGCGTGTGGTCTCGAAGCCGTCGCCGACTTCGACGCCCTTGATCGCCTGGATGCTCATGAGGGCCTGTGCGAGGCGCGCGTCGAGACGGCGATCCCAGTGAACGTGCGAGCCGAGCCCGGGTGGCAGACCGTATGCGAGCACCTCGACGATTCCGCCGAGGGTGTCGCCGTCCTTCTTCGCGTCATCGACCTCGGCCACCATGAGAGCGGAGGTCGCGGCGTCGAAGCAGCGCAGCGGATCGGAGTCGAGCCGATCGACGTCGTCGGGGGTCGGGAGAGCAGCGTCGTCCGGGACTCGCACCGGACCGATCGACAGTGTGTGGCTGACGAGACGGATGCCCAGTTCGCCGAGGAACGAGCGAGCGATGGCGCCGAGGGCGACCCTGGCGGCCGTCTCTCGTGCGCTGGCACGCTCGAGGATGGGCCTCGCCTCATCGAAGTCGTACTTCTGCATGCCCACGAGATCGGCGTGACCCGGCCGGGGGCGGGTCAACGGCGCGCTCCGGCCGCGGGACCTGTCGGTCAGCTCGACGGGCTCGGGATTCATGACCTCGATCCACTTCGGCCACTCCGTGTTGCCGATGCGCAGAGCGATGGGGCTGCCGAGGGTCTTTCCATGGCGGACGCCGCCCGAGATCGTCAGCTCGTCCTGCTCGAACTTCATACGCGAGCCGCGCCCGTACCCGAGCTTGCGACGTGCGAGATCTGCCTGGATCGCCTCGGAGGACACAGGGACGCCCGAAGGCAGACCCTCCATGACGGCAATGAGTTCTGGGCCGTGCGATTCGCCGGCAGTGAGCACGCGGAGCATTGCTCTAGTCTCCCACGCGTTTCGCCTCGTATCGTGCCGCGTGACGACCGATGACTACAGGGCGGCTTTCATCGCGGCGACCACAGCCTCTTCCGAGGGCAGCGGAAGACGCTGGTCCCCGTGCAGGAAGATCCGGACCTGGCGGACGGCCTGACGCAGGAGCATCCCCTCGCCGGAGACCGCTCGGTCGTCGTTCCACACGGATGCGAGCGCCGACGGCCACGGGGAGTATGCGACATCGAACAGCACTCCCCCGCTCGCACTCAGGCGCGCAGAGGTCTCCCCGTCGAGGGCCGTGCCGCCGGGTAGCGTCGCCACGGTGAGACCGACGTCCACCGCGTCTGCATCGAAGGGGGATGCCGAGACGGCGACCCCGAGGCGCCGTCCCAGGGCCACGAGGTCGGCGGCTCGTTCAGGTCGGCGGGCACGCACATCGACAGAACGGGCTCCCGCTTCGACGCACGCGACCAGCGCGGATGAGGCCGTCGCCCCGGCGCCGAGGATGCGAACCCTCTCGATACCGAGCAGACGCTGCTCGTCCAGGGCGTCGATGATCCCGCCGACATCCGTGTTGAAGCCGCGGATGCCGTCGGTCAACAGCAGCGTGTTGACCGCGCCGGTGAGGTCCGCGTATCGATCGTGCGTCACCGCGGCTCGGTGCGCCTTCTCTTTGAGGGGCATCGTGAGAGAGAGACCCCGCCACGACTCGTCGAGAGCGCCCAGCGCATCGCCGAACGTCGCCTCATCGACCTGGCGGCGCGTGTACTCCCAGTCACGCCCGAGAGCTGCGTATGCCGCGGCGTGCAGCTGGGGGGACTTGGAGTGCGCGATCGGGTCTCCCCACACCGCGAGGCGCCGCGGGGTCATCCGGCCGAGCATCCTCCGTCTGGATTCTCCTGGCACCATTGCTCCCACTTCTCGACACCCTGCAGGTGCTCCTCGTAGGTCACCGAGAACTGCGTCTCTCCGGTGGCGAGGTTCGTCGTCACGAAGTAGAGCCACGGTCCGTCAGCGGGGTGCATCGCGGCGTCGATCGCCGCGTAGCTCGGGCTCGCGATCGGCGTGACGGGCAGCCCCGTGTGCACGTAGGTGTTCCACAGGTTGTCGTCCTCGAGGGCCTCGGCGGAGCTCGACACGACGCCCTCGTGGAGCGAGCCGTAGCCGTACTGCGCCGTCGAGTCCATCTGCAGCTTCATGTCGATGTCGAGACGGTTCTCGATCACGCGGGACACCTTGGGGAAGTCTGCGGTGAGTCCCTCGCGCTGGATGATCGACGCGATCGTCAGCACGCGCTGAGCGTCTTCAGCGGGAACCCCGGCCTCGGTCAGCGATTCCCTCGTGCGATCGACCATGCGCTGGATGACCTGCGTCGCGGTCACCCCCGGGTCGAACGTGTAGACAGCCGGGAACAGCCACCCCTCGAGGTTCTGAGCGGTCACACCGTAGGTCGCAGGATCCGCATCGACCGCAGCCTGGAGCTCCTCGATGGGCATCCCGAGGGACTCGGCCATGCCGGGCAGTGAGGACTCGATCGTCGCGCCCTCGCCGACACTGGCTGAGTTCTCACGCTTGTTCTCAGGGTTCTGCAGCGCCTCGAGAGCTGCTTCAGCCGTCATCTTCTCCTGCAGCGAATAGATGCCCGGATAGAAGGTGACGGCGATGTTCTCGGACACCAGGTAGTCGTAGAAGACGTCCTCCGAGCGGGTGACGCCGGCTTCGTAGAGTGCCGTCGACACCGGTCCGCCCGTGTCACCCTCAGAGATCGTGACGAGCACCTCACCGGTGGCGAGCCCCGGCTCCCAGTCCTCGGGCTCACCCCAGCCGAGGGCGTTGCTGATCCTGTCGCCGTACGCGTTCCATGCCCAGACACCTGCGCCGACGATGCCGCCTATCACCGCGAGGACGATGACGAGGGCGACCAGGCACCCGGTGCGACGCTTCTTCTTCACCGGCGGTCGATTGCTGCTGTGCTCCTCCGGGTGTCCCTGGAAGAGGTCCTCGAGGCGGCCTCCTGCTGCCGAGCCTGCGACGGCAGGGGCCGAGGCACCGGCGGCGGCGGACTCGGCTGATGTGCTGCCAGAGACCCGGTCTGAGGACGGTCCCGCTTCAGCCGAGGGCGTGGACGAAGCCGGGCGTGGATCGGCAGCGTCGCCCGCGGCGGCAGTCGGCATCGCTCGGGTCGTCGCGTCCTCGCTCGGCGAGGTGTCGGCGGGTTCCCCTGCCGGACCGCTGGACGACTGCACGGCTGCCGCTTCGCGTGCCGCTCTGCGGGACCCCGGTGCGGGGGGCGTGTTGTCGACCGTCGGGATCTGCTGCGACGGGTCGGGAAGGTTCTCGAACAGGTCACCCAGGCGGGCGTCCGGATCGTGCTGGGGCGAAGCACTCTCACGTTCGGGCATTATCGGGGGGACTCCTCATCGAGCGGAATCGTGGCACCGGTCGGGTTTCCAGTGCTCTTCTCCGTGTCGATCGCCTGCTGCAGCAGGACCACCGCGGCGATCTGATCAACAATGCTACGAGACTTCTTCTGTGATCTGCCCGAAGAACGCAAAGCGGCGTGTGCGGTGACGGTGCTGAGACGCTCGTCCACGAGCCGGACCGGAGTCCCGGTGCGAGCGTGCAGCGCGGCGGCGAACTCTCGAGAATCCGTCGTCGACGCCGTGTCAGCCCCCATCAGGTTGACGGGCAGCCCCACCACGAACTCGAGCACGTCGAAGTCGGCCGCGATCGCGGCGATCCGGTCGATCGCCTGATCATTCCGCTGCACGGTCTCGATGGGCACCGCCAGCATGCCGTCCGGGTCGCATCGCGCGACGCCGACTCGTGCTCGCCCGACGTCGATGCCGATGCGCACGCCGCGGCGGAATCCGCTCACGCTGACTGCAGCTCCTGCGTCACGGCCTCGAGCGCCGGCTGCAGGGCAGAGACATCTGTGCCGCCACCCTGAGCGACGTCGTCACGACCGCCACCGCCTCCTCCGAGCACGGAAGCCGCACGCTTCGCGAGCGCCCCGGCCTTGGCACCGGCGGCACGCGCCGCGTCGTTCGTCGCGACGACCACCACCGGGCGACCGTTGACAGAGGCGCCGAGAGCGACGACCGCCGCGTCGGAACCCAGGCGGTCCCGGACGCCGAGGACGAGTTCACGCACATCGTCGGCCGAAGCAACCTCGCCGAGCGACTGCGCAGCGACGCGGAACGCGCCCACGCGGCTCGCCCCATCGGCGATGGCGGGAACTCGACCGGCGCGCTCCTTGGACTCGAACTGCGCGATGCGCTTCTCGGCAGCCTTGAGACTCGCGGAGAGATCGGCGATACGCTCGGCGAGCTGGTCGCGCGGCGTCTTGAGCGAGGTCGTCAGCTGTGACACGAGTGCGCGCTCCGCCGCAAGCTCGCGGAACGCATCCTGACCGACCAGCGCTTCGATGCGGCGGTTCGATGCGCCGACGGACGATTCGCCGACAACGCTGACGAGACCGATCTCGGCGCTCGTGCTGACGTGGGTTCCCGCGCACAGCTCACGCGACCAGGGCCCTCCGATGTCGACCATGCGCACGACATCGCCGTACTTCTCGCCGAAGAGGGCCATGGCTCCGGCATCCTTCGCCTCGTCGAGCGTGACGATGCGGGTCGTGACCTCGAGAGCGTCGTTGACGGCCCGGTTGGTGATCTCCTCGATCTCGGCGCGTGCATCGGCGGAGAGCGCCTGCGACCACGAGAAATCGAACCGCATGTAACCTGCACGGTTGAGCGAACCGGCCTGCGTCGCCGTCGGTCCGAGCGTGTCGCGGAGGGCGGCGTGCACGAGGTGCGTCGCCGAGTGCGCCTGGCGCGCAGCACGGCGATTCGCCGCGTCGACGATGGTCGTGGCCGCATCATCGACGGCGACGACTCCGCGAGTGACCTCGACGGTGTGACTGATGAGTCCTGGCACCGGGCGCTGGACGTCGAGCACCTCGAGCTCGTACCCGGGGCCCACGATCACGCCCTTGTCGGCGACCTGTCCACCGGATTCGGCGTACAGAGTGGTCTCGGCGAGCACGACCTCGGCGATCTGCCCCTCCGCAGCGCTGCGAACAGTCTGACCGTCGACGAGGATCCCCAGGATGCGCGAGTCGACCTCGAGCTCGGAGTATCCGTCGAAGCCTGTCTCGCCGAGGGCACGGAGATCGCGGTACACCGAGACATCCGCGAGCTGACGCTTGCGATTGCGTGCGTCAGCCTTGGCGCGCGAACGCTGCTCCTGCATCAGGCTGTCGAACGCCTCGCGATCGACGGCCAGGCCCGCCTCCTCTGCGACCTCGAGTGTGAGATCGATCGGGAAGCCGTAGGTGTCGTGAAGCAGGAACGCCTCGGAGCCGCTCAGTGAGGCTCCGCCGCCCTTCTTCGTCTCATCCAGAGCGAGGTCGAGGATGGTCGACCCCGATGCCAGCGTGCGTCGGAAGGTCTCCTCCTCGGCGACTGCAGAGGCCGAGAGAGTCGACCACTCCTTCTCGAGCTCGGGGTACGCGGACTTCATCGCATCGCGCGAGGTCGCGAACAGCTCGGGGAACACCGGCTCGTCGACACCGAGCAGGCGCATCGAGCGCACGGTGCGACGCATGAGGCGTCGGAGGATGTAGCCGCGGCCCTCGTTGGACGGACGAACGCCGTCTGACAGCAGCATGAGCGACGAGCGCACGTGGTCGGCGACCACCCGGAAGCGGACGTCGTCTTCGTGCACGGCGCCATAGCGGCGGCCCGAGAGCTCGACCGCGCGGTCGAGCACCGGACGCACCTGATCGGTCTCGTACATGTTCTCGACACCCTGCTTGAGGAACGCGACGCGCTCGAGTCCCATGCCGGTGTCGATGTTCTTCTGGGGCAGCTCCCCCACGATGTCGAACTCGGTCTTGCCCCGGATGTTCTCGATGAAGTCCTGCATGAACACGAGGTTCCAGATCTCCAGGAACCTCGAGTCGTCGGCAGCCGGACCGCCGTCCTTGCCATATGCGGGGCCCCGATCGAAGAAGATCTCGGAGTCAGGTCCACCGGGGCCGGGCTGTCCGGTGTTCCAGTAGTTGTCGGCGCGTCCGAGACGCTGGATGCGCTCGGGCTTGAGACCGATGATGTCGCGCCAGATGGCCTCGGCCTCGTCGTCCGTCTCGTACACGGTGACCCAGAGGTCCTTCTCGTCGAAACCGAGGCCGCCGTCGGCCTCGGAGCTCGTGAGCAGCTCCCACGCGTAACGGATCGCGCCCTCTTTGAAGTAGTCCCCGAACGACCAGTTGCCCATCATCTGGAAGAAAGTGCCGTGACGAGCGGTCTTGCCCACCTCTTCGATGTCGTTCGTGCGGATGCACTTCTGCAGGTCCGCGATGCGGGGGTGCGGTGCGGGCACGACCCCGGTGAGGTACGGGATCATCGGCACCATTCCGGCGACCGTGAACAGCAACGACGGGTCGTCGCTGACCAGCGATGCCGAAGGGACGATGAGATGGTCGTTCTTCTCGAAGAAGTCGAGATACCGTTCCGCGATCTCCGCAGTTTTCATAGGGGTGCCAGGTGTCCTTGCGTACAGGTGTGGAAAGACGTGCCGACTGACGTGATGCCGCGGCGAGGGTGCCTCGACGGTCAGTCGCCAGCGGGGTCGGTGAGGCGAGCCTGCTCTTCGCGGAAGGCGTCGCCGACGATTCCCGTGAACTCGTTGAAGCGGGCGTCGACCTCGGCGAGGATTTCATGACCGCGCGGGTCGTTGTTCATGAGATGCGCCGCGATGAAGCCGCCGATCACACCGATCAGGAACCACTGCACGTTCTTCATGTCGCCATCCTTGTCTCTGGCCCGCGTGGGCGCGGTGCTCCCATCGTATGCGGAAACGACAGAAGGCGTCGGGGTCACCCCGACGCCTTCTGCGGAAAAGCTGAACTCAGCGAGCTGCGTAGTACTCGACGACGAGCTGCACTTCACAGGTCACGGGGACCTCGGCGCGCTTCGGGCGACGAACCAGGCGAGCCTGGAGCTTGTCGAGCTCGACCTCGAGGTAGCCGGGAACGGGAGGCAGAACCTCGGCGTGACCGCCGGCTGCTGCGACCTGGAAGGGCTCGGTGCCCTCGCTCTTGGCCTTGACGTGGATGAGCTGACCCGGCTTCACGCGGAAGGACGGGCGGTCGACGAGCTGACCGTCGACGAGGATGTGACGGTGCACGACGAGCTGGCGAGCCTGCGCGGTGGTGCGGGCGAAGCCCGAACGCACGACGAGGGCGTCGAGACGCATCTCGAGCAGCTCGACCAGGTTCTCACCGGTCAGGCCGTCCTGACGACGGGCCTCGTTGAACGTGTTGCGCATCTGCTTCTCGCGGATGCCGTACTGCTCGCGCAGACGCTGCTTCTCACGCAGACGGACGGCGTAGTCGCTGTCAGCCTTGCGCTTGGTGCGGCCGTGCTCACCCGGAGCGTAGGGACGCTTCTCGAGGTAGCGGGCGGCCTTCGGGGTGAGCGGGATGCCGAGTGCGCGGCTGAGGCGCACCTTGCGGCGGTCCTGGGACTTC
This sequence comes from Microbacterium sp. APC 3901, assembly GCF_030407765.1. Taxonomy (GTDB): domain Bacteria; phylum Actinomycetota; class Actinomycetes; order Actinomycetales; family Microbacteriaceae; genus Microbacterium. The sequence continues at coordinate 134,323 of NZ_JASDCU010000005.1, read as the reverse complement.
GTGGTCACGAAGTTATCCTTCCGATGACGTGGTCGCGTCTTTCACGACTCACGGACGTATCGTCCGCGTTCTGCCTCGAAGCGCACGCCGGGGCGCCAGCAAGGTGGGGTATGAACGAGGAGATGCCCGAAAACACGGTTTCGAGCCGACCCAGTCTAACAGATCCGCGTCAGCGCCCGTCGAGGATGCGGCGGATGCGCTCGAGCCGCGCCGAGATGTCACGCTCCGCACCCAGGTTCTTGGGTTCGTAGTACCGCTTGCCGCTCAGTTCGTCGGGCAGATACTGCTGCGGAAGGATGCCGAATTCGCTGTCGTGGGGGTAGACGTAGCCGCGACCATGGCCGAGCCGCTTCGCGCCCGGATAGTGCGCATCGCGCAGATGCAGCGGCACCCGCCCGAAGCCTCCCGATCGGATGTCGGCGATCGCCTGGTCGATGCCCACATAGGCGGCGTTCGACTTGGCTGTCGTCGCGAGGTACACGGTCGCTTCGGCGAGCGGGATCCGCCCCTCCGGCATGCCGATGAACGCGACCGCATCAGCGGCGGCGACCGCGATCGACAGGGCCTGAGGATCGGCGAGCCCCACGTCCTCGGAGGCCGATATCACCAGGCGCCGTGCGATGAAGCGGGGGTCCTCCCCCGCTTCGATCATCCTGGCGAGGTAGTGCAGTGCGGCGTCCGGGTCGGATCCGCGGATCGACTTGATGAACGCACTGATGACGTCGTAGTGCTCGTCACCCTGCCGGTCGTACCGCAGCAGCGCCTTGTCGACGGCCTGAGCGACGTCGTCGGCGGTCGCGGCCGGCACCGTGCCCTCTTGGCCCTTCGACAGAGCGACGGCGGCGGCGGCCTCGAGTCCGGTGAGCGCACGCCGTGCATCGCCGGAAGCCAGTCGGATCAGAGCAGCGCGCGCGTCATCGGCCAGTGTGACCGCACCGTTGAGGCCGCGCGCATCGGTGACCGCCCGATCGACGAGCAGGCCGACGTCGTCATCGGTCAGGGGCTGGAGCGTCAGCAGCAGCGACCTCGACATCAGCGGGGAGATCACCGAGAACGAGGGGTTCTCCGTGGTCGCGGCGATCAGCAGGACCCATCCGTTCTCGACGCCCGGCAGCAGCGCGTCCTGTTGGGCCTTGGTGAATCGATGGATCTCATCGAGGAACAGGATCGTGGTCTGGCCGTACAGGTCACGCTGGGTGATCGCCTCCTGCATGACCTCGCGCACGTCCTTGACACCGGCGGTGATCGCCGAGAGCTCGACGAACCTGCGACCGGATGACCGTGCGATCGCCTGCGCGAGGGTGGTCTTGCCGGTTCCGGGAGGCCCCCACAGGATGATCGAGACGGCGCCCGGCGAGGTGGCAGCGGGGTCGGCCAGCGCGACGATCGGGGAGCCCGCGCGCAGCAGGTGCTTCTGGCCGGCCACCTCATCGAGTGACACTGGGCGCATGCGCACGGCGAGGGGCGTCTGCCCGGAGAGCAGTGCGGCTGCGGAGGTCATCGCTCCAGGCTAACGTGGGGCGCCGACACTTCGGGCGAGACAGCACGGCACGATCACGACGGTAGGCTCTCAGGCGACGGTGCACATTCACGTCCAGTAAGGGAGCACGCAATGGCCGGACGCGGGAAGAGCACGCAGCAGTCGCGCACCGAGGCGGAGCGCGCACGCCTGCACACCGCCCGCACGACGTGGCACGAGGGGCAGATCCGACGCCGCGTCCGCGACAACGCGATAGCCTCGGTGGGCGCCGCACTGGTCATCGCCGGCGCGATCGTCAGCCAGGTCGCGCTCGCGCAGACCAGGCCGCCGGAAGAACCGGCTCCCACGCCCACGGTCGAGCCGACAGTCGCACCGGTGCCGACGGAGACTCCCCTGCCCGAGCCTCTCCCGTCGGACGCTCCGAGCGAATAGCGCTCGGTCCCGTAACGAGCGGGGGCGTCCACGGCCCCGCACTCGCCTGGAGCCCATCGCCGCCGCTCCGAGGCCGGTCAGGTGTCGGTGACGGCGAGTCGGTAGCCGCGCTTGACCACCGTGTGCACGAGCACCCGCTGCCCGAGCGCCTCACGGAGGCGCGCCACCGCTGCCTCCACCGCGTGAGGTGTGCGCTGTCGCCCGGGAAGCGCCGCGCCGAGCTCAGCCCTCGAGATGACGCGACCCCCTGCGGCGGCCAGGGCGTCGATCAGCGCGACGGCGGAACGCGAGAGCGGGACGAACACCCCGTCGACGATGACACCACCGCTTCGGACCTCGACCAGTCCGGCATCGGTGGGGAGAGACGGCGCACCGCCTCGCCCGAAATGCTCGATCACCCGGTCGGCCGACGACGTGACGCCTTCGTGGTCGGAGACCGCAGTCCGGAGCTCGGCGTCACGCAGCCTGTCAGCGACGCCGGCCCCGCTCGAGACGAGGAGCAGGCGACCCGAACCGGCGCGGCTCCGGATGCTCTCGAGCGCATCTGCCCGATCTGCCGCTTCGACCCAGTATGCGGCCGCCGAGGTGGAGACGAGGATCACCGCATCCACCTCACCGGCAGCCGCGCGGATCGCAGCCTCGCCCAGCTCGTTCGCGCCCGGGCCCTCCACGACTGCACGCCGGACGGTCGCGCCCCGGCTGCTCAGCATCGCGTCGAGGTCGCCTGTGGAGCACTCGTCCGCGATGACGACCGCGCATCCCGCCAGAGTCGTGTCAAGGGTTCGGGCGGGCGTCATGGCCGCACCCAGCGCACCGTCACGACCGACATCAGACAGCCTGGAGAGCACGCACTCGTCGTGATCCTGTCGCCACGGGCATGCTCGGCCGCAGCGCTCCGGTCGTCGACGCGATGAGGTGTCGACGAGGCTTCATCTCGTTGGCATGGAGGATCCGCGCTGCCGTGACGTCCGGCATGGCGTAGCCGTGAGCCAGTGCGTGGACCGGTCGTCCCTCGACGCACGCGACATCGCCGATCGCGAAGACATGTGGGTCGGAGGTCGTGCCGCTTTCGTCGACCACGATGCCGCCCCTGGGGTCGACACCTATCGACGCGTTGCGGGCGAGCTCGTCTCGAGGGCGCACGCCGACTGCGAGAACGACCAGATCGACCGGCTCGACAGCGTCCCCGAGATGGACGGCGCCCACAGCACCCGACGAGTCCGCCGCCACACGCGCTACCTGAGACCCCGCGCGGAGGGCGACGCCTCTCGCCTCGAGGAGACCGGCGAATGAGAAGCCCCGCGCCTCGGAGACCGCAGTCGCGGACGTCAGACGGTCGGAGTGCTGCACGACGACGGGTGCGACACCGAGGAGCTGCAGAGCTCCGGCGGCCTCGATCGCGAGCGGTCCGTCGCCGATGACAGCACCGCGGAGAGGACGACGGAGTTCATGCCTGCGGCGATGCGCGAAGCGCTCGAGACGCTGGACGTCGTCGAGAGTGCGATAGCCGAAGCAGCCGCGCAGGTCGGAGCCGTCGATGCCGCCGCTCCCGGCATAGGACCCCGTCGCGAGCACGAGGGAGTCGTACCCGACGATCCGACGTGCTCGGGTCATCACGGTCCGCGCCCCACGGTCGATGCGAAGCACCCTGTCGTCCGCCACGAAGCGCACACGGAAGTCTTCGAAGACAGAGCGGTCCAGCTCCAGAGCCTCGGGCGTGGCTGAGGAGAGCAGCCCGGAGATACCCGTCCGGTCGTAGGGGTGTCGAGCCTCGTCGCCGATCACGGTGACGTGGATCGGCGTCTCGGCGGTGGCGATCAGATTCTCGACGAATCGGTGCGCGACCATGCCTGCTCCGACCACGACGATCTCCGCGGGGGTGAGGACGGCCTCGCTCATACTGCTCCAATCGCCAAGGGACGTCGTGAAGGCGACGATAGGAGCACGATGTTTCTCGCATATGACGCGCGATGTTTCACGCGTCGAACGATTCGCTCACAGATCGGTAACGGCCATCGTGAGCATTGACGACCACACTGCGACCTCGCTCTCGTACTAGGCTGAAGCTCGTCCTTTCCGCCTCCCGCGGGCCCTACCGCGCAAGGAGAATCACCGTGTCTGCCACAGAGCCGTCGAAGCCGACTCCCCCCGTTCCCGCTCCCCCCGCTGCGCCCCTGCCGCGCAAGGTGCCGACGCCCGCTGCTGTCGCTCCGACAGCAGCAGCAGCCGCGGCCGGCACCGCGTCGTCCGACGCCGCGAAGTGGGGCCGCGTCGCCGATGACGGCACCGTCGAGGTCCGCGAGGGCGAGGAATGGCGCGTCGTCGGTCAGTACCCGGACGGCACCCCGGACGAAGCACTCGCCTATTTCGTGCGCAAGTACGACGACATCGCCTTCAAGGTGCGCACGCTCGAACAGCGTCACCAGGCGGGAGGTGCCTCAGCCGGTGACCTCGTTAAGCAGGCGGGCCACCTTCTCTCCGAAGCGACGGATGCGGCCGCCGTGGGCGACCTCGCCGGACTTCGCGACCGGTTGAACGCCCTGACCTCCTCACTCTCCGAGGCGACGGCTCAGGAGGCCCAGCAGGCGAAGGAACTGGTCGACAAGGCCATCGCAGAGCGCACCGCCCTCGTCGAGCGCGCCGAGGAGATCGCCGCCCGCGACCTGTCGAAGGTGCAGTGGAAGCAGGTCACTGCAGAGCTCGGCGAGCTCTTCGACGCCTGGCAGGCACAGCAGCAGAACGGGCCCCGTCTGTCGAAGGGCATCTCTCAGCAGCTCTGGAAGCGGTTCCGTGACGCACGCGGCACGGTCGACAAGGCGCGCCGCGCCTTCTACTCCGAGCTCGATGACACCCACAAGAGCGCCCGCGATGCCAAGACCCGTCTGGTCGAGCGCGCCGAGGCACTCGCCCCCCGTGGAGTCGACGGGATCCCCGCTTACCGCACACTGCTCGACGAGTGGAAGGCCGCCGGTCGCGCCGGACGCAAGGCCGACGATGCACTGTGGGCGCGGTTCAAGGCAGCCGGAGACGCACTGTACTCTGCTCGTGCCGAGCAGTCGGCTGCCGAAGAGGCAGACTCCGCTCCGAAGATCGAGGCCCGCCAGGCCCTGCTCGAAGAGGCCAAGGCCGTGGCCGACGAGCCCAACATCAAGCGCGCACGCGCACTGCTCACCGGCATCCAGCGCCAGTGGGACGAGATCGGTCGCATCTTCCCGCGTGACAAGGAGCGCGCGCTCGACGATCGCCTGCGCGTGATCGAGCAGGCGCTCAAGGCCCGCGAAGAGGTCGACTGGAAGAAGAACAACCCCGAGACCAAGGCACGCGCCAACGACATGAGCTCGCAGCTTCTCGACGCCATCGAGAAGCTCGAGACCGAGCTCGCAGCCGCAGAGAAGTCGGGCGACAAGAAGGCCGCCAAGGCCGCGGCGGACGCTCTCGAAGCGCGACGCACCTGGCTCAGCGCGCTCGGCGGCTGACCTTCTCCACAGATATCCGGATCGCACCGGAACGCGGGATGCTCCGCGCCAGACTGGCGTGGTGCATCCCGCGTTCCTGTACCTGCCCGGAGATCGGCTCAGTGTCCCCGAGCTCAGCGCGGCGAGGATCGACGGTTACCTGGTCGATCTCGGCGAGGGGTACATTCCCGCTGATCTCGTCGAGAGCCCGAGTGCGAGGGCGGCGTCGATCGCCGGCCTCATCCCCGTCGACACCGCGGCCTCCGGGCCATCCGCAGCCTGGATCCATGGGGCCGGTGACAGTCCACCGGCCCGTCACCACGTCCGGCGCGCGGTCGGTCATCGCATCCGGCCCGCGCTGCCACCGCGGGTGATCCTGCACGACACGGCTCTGCCTGGCGCGCACGTCGTGCTGATCGGCGGGATCCCGGTGATGACGCCCGAGCGCACGATGGTCGATCTCGCCCTCGGGCTTCACCGCGACGAGTCGCTGCGTCGCTGGATGCTGCTCCTGGCCCACGCCGAGCCGAGCCTGGTGCCGGCAGCGGCGATCGCACTCGACGCCATGATCCGCGTGCCCGGCAAGCGAGCCGGACGCGGTGCTCTCGAAAGGATCCTCGTCAGGACGAGGTGACGCGGTAGACGTCGTACACCGCATCGATGCGACGCACGGCGTTCAGCACGCGATCGAGATGCACGGCGTCACCCATCTCGAACACGAAGCGGCTGATCGCCAGACGCTCGTCCGTGGTGCTGACCGTCGCCGACAGGATGTTGACGTGGTGCTCGCTCAGTACGCGGGTGACATCCGACAGCAACCCCGAGCGGTCGAGAGCCTCGACCTGGATCTGCACTCGGAACACGCTCTTCGTCGTCGGCGCCCACGACACCTCGACGAAACGGTCTTCGTCGCTCTGAAGCGCCTTGACGTTCGGGCAGTCCGTTCGATGCACCGAGACGCCGCTGCCACGGGTGACGAAGCCGACGATCGCATCGCCAGGCACCGGCGTGCAGCACTTCGCGACTTTGACCAGGATGTCGGATGCGCCACGCACGAGCACTCCGGAATCGCCGGAACGGGGCTCTCGCGAGGGCATGCTTCCGGGCAGGTCGATCGGGCCGGTCGCGGGGTCGCTCGCCGCGACCAGGGCGGTGACCTTCTCGAGCACCGACTGCGTCGACACATGTCCCTCGCCCACGGCGGCATACAGCGCGGAGACGTCTTCGTAGCGAAGCTGATGGGCGACCTCGGCGAACGAGTCCTGGCTCATGAGCCGCTGCAGCGGCATGTTCTGGCGGCGCATCGCGCGGGCGATGGCCTCCTTGCCCTGCTCGATGGCCTCTTCGCGACGTTCCTTCGTGAACCATCCGCGGATCTTGTTGCGCGCGCGCGTGCTCTTGACGAAGCCGAGCCAGTCCTGGCTCGGGCCCGCGTCGGGGTTCTTCGACGTGAAGACCTCGACCACGTCGCCGCTCTTGAGCTCGGACTCCAACGGCACGAGACGCCCGTTGACCTTCGACCCCATCGTGCGGTGACCGATCTCGGTGTGCACGGCGTACGCGAAGTCGACCGGAGTCGCACCGGCCGGGAGCCCGACGACGCGGCCCTTGGGGGTGAAGACGTAGACCTCTTTGGCGCCGATCTCGAAGCGGAGGGAGTCGAGGAACTCCCCCGGGTCGGCAGTCTCGGCCTGCCAGTCCGAGATGTGCGCGAGCCAGGCCATATCGCTGTCCGACGCGCGGACTTCGGCCTTTCCGCCGTTCATCCGCTCCTTGTACATCCAGTGCGCGGCGACACCGTACTCCGCCTGCTGGTGCATCTCATGCGTGCGGATCTGGATCTCGACCGTGCGCCCCGACGGCCCGATGACTGTGGTGTGCAGCGACTGATAGAGGTTGAACTTCGGGGTCGCGATGTAGTCCTTGAAGCGACCGGGAAGCGGGGTCCACCGGGCGTGGATCGCACCGAGCACCGCGTAGCAGTCACGAACCGAGGCGACGAGCACCCGAATGCCGATGAGGTCGTAGATGTCGTCGAACTCGCGACCGCGCACGACCATCTTCTGGTACACCGAGTAGAGCTGCTTCGGGCGTCCGACGACCTTGCCGCGGATGCGCAGATCGCGCAGATCCTCGTCGATCTCCTCGACCACCTGAGCGAGGTACTTCTCGCGCTGCGGGGTGCGCTGCGCGATGAGGTTATGGATCTCGTTGTAGATCTTCGGATGCAGCACGGCGAACGAGAGGTCTTCGAGCTCGGACTTGATCGCCTGGATACCGAGGCGGTTGGCCAGAGGCGCGTAGATCTCGAGCGTCTCCTTCGCCTTCTTCGCAGCTTTCTCAGGCGGAACGAACCCCCACGTACGGGCGTTGTGCAGCCGGTCGGCGAGCTTGATCAGCAGCACCCGGATGTCCTTCGACATCGCCACGATCATCTTGCGGACGGTCTCGGCCTGTGCGCTCTCGCCGTACTTGACCTTGTCGAGCTTGGTGACGCCGTCGACGAGCATCGCGACCTCGTCACCGAACTCGGCCGTGAGGTCCGTGAGGGCGTAGCCGGTGTCCTCGACCGTGTCGTGCAGCAGAGCCGCGGCGATCGCACGAGGTCCCAGGCCCATCTCGGCGAGGATCTGCGCGACGGCGAGCGGATGCGTGATGTACGGCTCACCGCTCTGGCGCTGCTGCCCCGCGTGCTTCTCCTTCGCGACGGCGTAGGCGCGCTCGATGACGGCCAGATCACCCTTGGGATGATTCGCACGCACCGTGCGGATCAGGTTGTCGAGGTCGTTGATCCTGGGCGCGCGGGAGAAGATGCGAGGAACCAGTCGCCTCAGGCTGGATCCCTGCGACGCCGTCTGCGGTTCCGCCATCCGCTCACCTCCGAATCACAACAGCTTACGCGTGCTCTGCGGGGTGCGGCCCCGCAGAGCGGGGACTATCAGGCCTCTGCGGTGGCGAGGCTTCGCGCCTCGCGGATCTTCGCGTCGCGGGCCGCGATCTGCGGCTCGTTCTCGCGGAAGAGCGAGTAGAGCGGAGCGGCCACGAACAGGGTCGAATACGTCGCGACGAGAATGCCGACGAAGATCGACAGCGAGATGTCGGTCAGCGACTCCGCACCGAGCCAGAAGGCGCCGATGAAGAGCACGGCCCCCACGGGCAGCGCTGCGACGACCGACGTGTTGATCGACCGCACGAGGGTCTGATTGACCGCGAGGTTGACCGATTCGCCGAACGTCCGAGACGAGTTCTCCCCGTCTTCCGTCGTGTTCTCCCTGATCTTGTCGAACACGACCGTGGTGTCGTACAGCGAGTAGGCGAGGATCGTCAGGAATCCGATCACCGCCGGAGGCGAGATCTCGAAACCGGCGAGTGCGTACACGCCGACCGTGATCACGAGCACGTCGAGGAGGCCGACGATCGCAGCGGCCGACATCTTCCAGGTGCGGAAGTAGATGGCGAGGATGAGGAAGGTCAGCGCGAGGAAGATCGCAAGGCCCCACAGCGACTGCTTCGTGACGTTCTCGCCCCAGGCCGGGCCGATGAAGGACGACGTCACGCTGTCGGGCTCCACTCCGAACGCATCGGCCAGCGCGTTGGAGACCTGCTGGGTCTCGTCCGCGCCCATCTGGTCGGTCTGCACCCGGATGTCGCTGCCGTTGATGACGACGACCTTGGTCGCCGCTCCCGGCACGACGGACTGCACGGCGTCGGTCGCGGTCTGCTGGTCGGTGGTGTCGGGCGCCTGCACGGTGAACTGCGATCCACCGGTGAACTCGATGGAGAACTGGATCGGGCGGAACAGGGGCACGAGCGCCGAACCCACCACCAGCACGATCGCGATGATGAACCACAGGCGACGCTTGGCGACGAACGGGAAAGAGGTCTTTCCCGTGTACAGGTTGTTGCCGAACTCATTCATGGAAGCCATCAGGCGTCCCCCTCGCTTCCGGTGCGGGTGGATCTGTCACCGGCTAGTGCTTCGGCGCGCTTGCGCTCTGCGATGGTCTGACGGCGCTCGGCTTCGCCCCTGGCCCTCGTGTTCTTCGCGCCGCGGCCGGCCGTCACGGTGGACACCTGACGGAACTGCGATCGACTGCGGTACACCGCTCCCAGCGATTCGGGGTCGAGGCCCGAGAGCTTGTGTCCGCCACCGAAGAACTTGGTGCGAGCGAGCAGCTGCATGACCGGGTGAGTGAAGATCACGAAGATGAACACGTCGATGAGGGTCGTCAGCCCCAGCGTGAATGCGAAGCCCTTCACCGTGGAGTCGGCGAGGATGTAGAGCACCACGGCCGCGAGGATGTTGATCGACTTCGAGATGTAGATGGTCCGCTTGGCTCTCCCCCAGCCGTCTTCGACCGCCGAGGTGATCGACTTGCCGTCGCGGAGCTCGTCTCGGATCCTCTCGAAGTAGACGATGAACGAGTCGGCGGTGAATCCGATCGAGACGATGAGACCTGCGACGCCGGCGAGCGACAGGCGGAACCCGAGACGCCAGGCCAGGATGCAGATGATGACGTAGGTCAGCACCGCCATCACGGCGATCGATGCGATGATCACGGTTCCGAGTGCTCGATACACGATCAGCGAGTAGATCGCGACGAGGGCGAGACCGATGAGTCCCGCGATGAGGCCGATCTGGAGCTGCTGGGTGCCCAGGGTCGCCGAGATCGTGTCGGAGCTCTGCACCTCGAAGCTCAGCGGCAGCGCGCCGAACTTCAGCTGGTCGGCCAGAGCGGTCGCCGACTCCTGATCGAAGTCGCCCGAGATGCTGGGGCGGCCGTCGAGGATCTGCCCGTTCATCCGCGGTGCGCTGATGACGGACCCGTCGAGCACGAACGCGAACTGATCACGGGGCGAGAGCTCCGCCAGGCGGTTCTGGTTGAGACGGGTGCTGACCTCGCCGAACGCCTCTGCACCGTCGCCGTTCATCGTGAGCTGCACGTTCCATGCGCCGGACTGCGGATCGCGACCCGCTGTGGCGTCGGTGATCGCGTCGCCGGTCAGTTCGGTCGGGCCGAGAAGGTACTTCGCCTGGCCGGTGGGATCGCACGCGATCAGAGGCTGGTCCTGGGGAGCGTTCGACGGGTCGTTCTCAGGATTCGCGCAATCGTAGGCCTGGAACTCTGCGGCCAGCCGGTCTGTCACCCACGCGAGGTCGCTCGCGTCGGTCGGCTCGGCCGTCGGCGTCGCGTTCAGCGAGTCGTCCGGGGTCGGGTACGGCGTCTCGTTGCCGTCCTCGCCCACGTACTGGTTCGTCCCGGCGGTGGTGGCGAGAACCGGACGGAACTCCAGCTGCGCGCTGGACTGGATGCGCGCACGCGTCTGCTCGTCGGCCACACCAGGGATCTGGACCACGATGTTGCGGCCACCCTCGGTGGTGATGTCGGCCTCGGCCACACCCGACGCATCGACGCGCTGTCGGATGATCGCCGCCGCCTGATCGAGCTGCTCCGACGAGGGCGCAGCGCCGTCTTCGGTCTCCGCGCTCAGCACGATCTGCGTGCCGCCCTGGAGGTCGAGCGCGAGTTCAGGAGCCCATGAGCTCTTCTCGAACACGTGGACGCCGAGAGCGTTGATGCCGAAGAGGACGCCCGTCACCAGGAGCAGGCCCATGAGGACCCGCCAGGCATGACGGACCGGTGAGGAAGTGGCCACGTGTGATCAGCTTTCTAAGATGCCGGAGTGCCGAAGCGGTGCAGCGCGAAGGCTACTTGTCGTCGGCGTCGCGCTCGAGACGACGACGGGTCTCTTCGGTGGTCTCGACGGCCGGAGCGTCCTCGACTACGGGTGCCTCGTCGATCACGACGACCGAGTCGTCAGCGTCCTCGACGATGGCGTCCTTGGGCTCCACGATGCGCAGGATCGCCTGGCTGTGCACCTCGATGACGGTGCCGGGCGCGATCTCGACGAGCGCGGGCGAGTCGAGGTCGTCGTGGTCGTAGGCCACGATCGTGCCGTAGATGCCGCCCTGAAGGAGCACCTTGACACCGGGAACCGTCTTGGTGGCCTTCTCCTCCTGCTCCGCCTTCATCTGCTTCTGGCGCTTGCGTCCATTGACGAACATGAAGACGACGAGCACGGCGAGAAGGCCGAAGAGGAGGATTTCCATGGGCATGGTGGCGAAGGGCCTTTCTCAGGTGCGCGCACCACAGACGGGCGCGCAGTTCTATCGGGGGAAGTCTTCAGCGATTATAGGTCATCAAGACGAAGCGCCCCGTCGGGGTGCGCGATGCCGAGGTGGGCGTAGGCCTCCGGCATGGCCACCCGACCGCGCGGCGTCCGGCCGAGGAATCCGATGCGCACGAGGTACGGCTCCACCACGCTCTCGACGGTCTCTGCCTCTTCGCCGACCGCGACGGCGAGCGTGCTGAGGCCGACGGGACCGCCGCGGAAGCGACGCACGAGTGCCTCCAGCACGGCTCGGTCGAGACGATCGAGGCCGATCGGATCGACGTCGTAGAGTTCGAGCGCAGCCTGGACGCCGTGCAGCGAGGCCTCCCCGCCGCCGTGGACGAGTGCGTAGTCGCGCACTCGTCGGAGCAGGCGGTTCGCGATCCGAGGTGTGCCCCGCGACCGGCGGGCGATCTCGGAGAGCGAATCATGGGGCAGATCGACTCGCAGCATGAGAGCGGAGCGGGCGATGACGCGCTCGAGCTCCGGTTCGTCGTAGAACTCGAGGTGGCCGGTGAATCCGAACCGGTCGCGCAGCGGGTTCGGGAGCAGGCCTGAGCGGGTGGTCGCGCCGACGAGCGTGAACGGGGCGAGATCCAGCGGGATGCTCGTCGCACCCGCGCCCTTTCCGACCATGATGTCGATGCGGAAGTCCTCCATCGCGAGGTACAGCATCTCCTCCGCCGAGCGTGCCATGCGGTGGATCTCGTCGATGAACAGCACCTCACCCGGCACGAGACTCGAGAGCAGGGCCGCGAGGTCGCCGGCGTGCTGGATCGCCGGTCCGCTCGAGAGTCGCAGCGGGCGTTCGCTCTCGTGCGCCACGATCATCGCCAGCGTGGTCTTGCCGAGTCCTGGAGGTCCCGCGAGCAGGATGTGGTCGGGGGGACGGTTCTGGATGCGAGCGGCATCGAGCAGGAGCTGGAGCTGCCCACGCACCTTCTGCTGACCGACGAACTCACCCAGGCTCGTGGGACGCAGGGCGCCTTCGATGGCGAGCTCGGTGTCGTCAGACGGCTCGGCGGCGTCGCGGACGTCAGACACGCGCCGGCCCCAGGAGAGCCAGAGTGCGGCGCAGCAGGGGCGCTACGGCCGCTCGCTCTGCCTCTGTGGCCTCGGCGGCCGTCTGCGCGGCGGCATCGGCGGCGACCTTCTCCGACCACCCGAGGCCCACCAGAGCGGCGGTGACCTGATCGACGACATCGTCCGGACCGACCTTCGTCGGCTTCGACCCGGTGCCGACGGGGTGCACCTTTCCCGCGAGCTGGAGCACGATGAGCTTGGCCGTCTTCGGCCCGATCCCGGAGACACGCCGGAACGGGGCGTCGTCCTCGCCGGTCACAGCCTCCGCGATCTGATCGACCGTCAGGTGGGAGAGCACACCGAGCGCCGACTTCGGTCCGACGCCGGTGACACTGATGAGCAGGCCGAAGATCTCGAGCTCGCTGCGATCGGCGAAGCCGAACAGCGACAGGGAGTCTTCGCGGACGATCAGGCTCGTGTGCAGCAGCAACTTCTCGCCCACCGTGGCGGTGTGGGCCACGTCGGCCGGAACGGCGACCGAGAATCCGACGCCACCGACGTCGATGATGACCTGATCGGCGGTCGAGTGGAGGACAGCGCCGTGCAGCGAGGAGATCATCCGATCAGCCTACGCACCGGATCGTAGATATGTTCGAGCGACACGCTCCGCATCGGCCCATGCCTTCTGCGCCGGTGTCATCGAGTCCTCCCCTGGTGCACCGGCGGCTCCACGTCGCCATGCGTGGCAGAGTGCGATCGCCAGTGCGTCGGCGGCATCGGCCGGTTGCGGAGGTGCGTCGAGGCGGAGGATGCGCGCGATCATCGCCTGCACCTGGCGCTTGTCGGCCGAGCCGTAGCCGGTGACGGCCGCCTTGACCTCGCTCGGAGTGTGCGTGGCCGCAGGAAGACCGGCCTCGGCGGCCAGCAGCAGCGCCACGCCACTCGCCTGCGCGGTGCCCATGACGGTGTGGGTGTTCTGCTGTGCGAACACCCTCTCGACCGCGACGGCATCGGGGCGATGGGCGTCGATCACCTCGCGGATGCCGGCGGCGACCAGCGCGAGTCTCTCGCCGATCGGCAGATCGGGGTCGGAGCGGATGACTCCGACGTGTACGAGCGTTCCGCGCCGGGCGCGATCCACATCGACCACGCCGACACCGCATCGGGTGAGACCCGGGTCTATGCCGAGCACGCGAAGCGAGGAGGAGGTCACTCCCCCAGGCTAGGCGTCGCGTCGACGCGCGAGGCGTCGGCGCGCCTATGCGTCGTCGTTCTCGAGCTCGGACTGCACCTCGGCGGTGAGGTCGAAGTTCGTGAAGACGTTCTGCACATCCTCGCTGTCTTCGAGCGCATCGATGAGGCGGAAGATCTTGCGCGCGGTGTCGGCGTCGATCTCCACCTTCAGGTTCGGAACGAACTCGACGTCGGCGGACTCGTAGTCGATCCCCGCCTCCTGAAGGGCACTGCGCACGGTGACGAGATCGGTCGCCTCGGTGATGATCTCGAAGCCCTCGGCGTGCGGCTCGATCTCCTCTGCGCCCGCCTCGAGAGCGGCCATCATCACGTCGTCTTCGGTGGTGCCCTCGGAGCCGACCACGATGACGCCCTTGCGGCTGAAGTTGTACGCCACGCTACCGGGGTCGGCGAGCGTTCCGCCGTTGCGGCTGAGCGCGGTGCGCACTTCGGCCGCCGCTCGGTTCTTGTTGTCCGTCAGACACTCGATCATCATGGCGACGCCGTTGGGGCCGTAGCCTTCGTACATGATCGAGGTGTACTCGACAGCCTCGCCGCCGATACCCGCCCCGCGCTTCACCGCGCGGTCGATGTTGTCCTTCGGGACCGAGGTCTTCTTCGCCTTCTGCACGGCGTCGAAGAGGGTCGGGTTGCCCTGCAGATCGGCTCCGCCGAGCTTGGCGGCGACCTCGATGTTCTTGATGAGCTTGGCCCAGGACTTGGCGCGCCTGGAGTCGATGATGGCCTTCTTGTGCTTCGTGGTGGCCCACTTGGAATGCCCGGACATAATTCTCCGCTCGTCGTATCCGCCGTGGGCACTGCCCAGGGCGTCGTCCATTCTATCGAACCATGCCCCCGTTCCGTGGCTGCACCAGCGCCGACGGGCTCCGGTCGCCCACTCGTGGCGTCGATCCGCACGGCATCCCTCTGGCGTGACGCGGATCGCGGGTGTAGTCCAGACTCATGGACCACAGTGTCGACGATGACAGGATCCGCGGATTGGACGCCGCCCACCGCGCGGCACTCGAGTTCCTCGGATCACTCGAGGAGAGACCGGTGTGGCCGCGCGCGACCCTCGCCGACATGCTCGAGGCGTTCGGCGGGCCTTTGCCCGCAGAGGGCATGGACGCGGAAGATGTCATCGACGAGATCGTCTCGCGCGCCGATCCCGGCCTCGTCGCGATCCCCGGCGGGCGCTTCTTCGGGTTCGTGATCGGCGGCACGCACCCCGCCGCGCTCGCCGCCGACTGGCTCGTGTCGGCGTGGGACCAGAACTCGGGTTCTGCTCTGCTCACTCCGACGACCGTCGCGTTGGAGCGCATTGCCGGACAATGGATGCTCGATGTCCTCGGCCTGCCCGAATCCGCGAGCGTCGGGTTCGTCACCGGTGGTCAGATGGCGAACTTCACCTGCCTCGCCACCGCACGCCACGCCGTGCTCTCCCGCGTCGGCTGGAGCCTGAGCGAAAAGGGCCTTCGCGGGTCGCCTCCGCTCCGCTTCGTCGTGGGCGCCGACCGTCACGGGTCGATCGATCGAGCAGCACGCTTCCTCGGGATCGGCCGCAGCGAGATCACCGTCGTCGAATCCGATGCACAGGGCCGCATGCGCCCCGAAGAGCTGCGCAGAGCCCTCGCGGACGGCGAAGGACCGACCATCGTCTGTCTCCAGGCCGGCGAAGTCCACACCGGCGCGTTCGACGACTTCGCCTCACTCGTGCCGATCGCTCACGAACACGGCGCCTGGGTGCACATCGACGGGGCGTTCGGGCTGTGGGCCGCGGCCTCCGAATCGCTGCGACCGCTCACGGCGGGGATGTCCGGTGCCGACTCCTGGGCGACCGATGCGCACAAGACCCTCAACGTGCCGTACGACTGCGGCATGGCGATCGTCCGCGACCCGGCCGACTCGATCGCCGCATTCCGCACCGGAGGCGACTATCTGATCTACACGAGCCTGGATCCGTGGGACGTCACACCCGAGCTGTCACGTCGAGCGCGCGGTGTTCCTGCCTGGGCGGCGATGCGCAGTCTGGGGCGAAGCGGCATCGCGCGTCTGCTCGACGGACTTCACGAGAACGCGGTGGCGATGGCCGAGGGGCTCGCCTCGATCGACGGCATCCGCATCCTCAACGACGTCGACTACACGCAGGTCATGTTCCGGCTCGAACAAGACGATGCGACCCGGGCGCTGGGTGACGCCGTGCTCGCCGAGGGCACAGCCGCTCTGACCGGCGCCGAGTGGCGAGGTCGCGCAGCGCTGCGCTGCTCGATGTCGTCGTGGGCGACCACCCGAGACGACATAGACCGCACTGTCGGCGCGATCCGCACTCTGGTGTCGCGCTGAGGCGCGCCCCGCCCGCGGTCAGTCTCCCCCAGCCGGGAGACCCACCTTCGGCCGGGCCCACGAGCGGCCCCTGGTGTCTTTCAGGATGTCGTATTCCACGTCGACATGCGGTTCGATCGCGCTGTACTTGTCGTTCGGCGCACCGATCACGAGCTGGAACCCGAGACCTCGCCACGCGCCGATCGCACGCTTCGTGAAATGGGCGTCCGCCTTGATCAGTGCCTCGTCCATGAAGACGGGCGCGTATCGCGGACGCTCCGCTCCCGCATCGCCGAGCTGATATCGCAGTGCCGCGCCCACGATGAACGCGACGAGCTCCTGCGACTCTCCGCCCGACTTCTCGCCGATGTGATCGTAGAGCGCGACGTGCTCGCGGGTCGTGGCATGGATCCGCTCCGCACTCACCCGCACGTGGTTGCGCACGTCGATGAGTTCAGCGAAATCCGGTGCCGTCCGCCGCATCCGGCCGATGAGACGGCTCATCCTCCGGTAGACGCTCTCACGGTCGGCATCCGTCTCCGCGGCGTCGATGAGGGCGCGCACCTCGCGCAGCTCCTTGCGGAATCGCCTGCGCGCTTCGGACTGATTCTCGCGCGGTGTGATCTGAAGGCGGTGCTCGTCGTCGTAGAACGGCAGCTCCTCCATGATCCGGTTGATCGGTTCGATGCGATTCTTGATCTCACGCAGCGATCGACCGAGCGTCGAGTCCAGACTCGTCAGGTCGTTCCCGGAGAGCTTGAGCAGGCTGTCACGCCACTCGGACTCGAGCTCGTGCAGGCCGTTGGTCTCCAGCGCATCGAGGATCCCCTCGAACTCGGCGACCGACTCGTCGGGGTCAGGCAGGATCGTGAGGGAGTCCCAGCGCTCGAGGAACCCGGTCATCAGCCGGCGCATCTGCTCTCGCTGATCCGCGTGCGCCGTGGCCGCCGACGTGCGGTCCTCGAGCAGCCTGGTCGACGCGGTGCGCAATGCGGAGTCGAGGTGGGCGAGTCGTTCTGACGCGGTGACGCTGACGGCCGCATCCGCGCCGAGGAAGCGTGCGTCGAGGAAGGAACGGTGCCGCTCCTCGAGCGCGATCTCCGCCACCTCGGCCGCATCGACTATCCTCTGACAGTCGTCGACCTGGTCGGTCACCTCCACCCAACGGTCCTGGGCGAGCGTCAGGTCTCCCCCGAGACGGGAGCTCTCGTCCCGCAGGCGGCCCGCCCGCTTTCTCAGTTCCTCAGCCTGAGAGCGCAGTTCGGCGATCTTCGGGTTCTTGTCGGTGACCTCCGCCTCGACCGCGAGCCATCGGTCGCGCTCCGCCGAGACGGCCTCGACATCGATCTGCTCCCAGGTGAGGTCCTCGATCTTCGCCTGAGCCTTCGCGGTGGCCTCGATGCGATCGAGAGTCGACTCGGCTGCCTCGGCCACCGCGGACGCCGCATCCCGTCGAATCTCGAGCTCGGCGATCTGCTCGTCGAGCTCCCGCAGACGGCGCGCGTTCGAGAATCCGAGCATGTTCGCGCGGCCGTGCCCGCCGTGGGACCCCCGGTCTCCCTGCGACACCTGCCCCGCGAGCGTCAGCGCACGGGGATGATCGGCGAGCTCGGCCGTGGAATCGACGCACACGTATTCGAACCGCTCACGCAGTCGCTGCTGAAGCCACCCGGTGAACGGCGTCGATCTGTGATCGAGACGACCGGGGAGCGTCCGAGGGTCGGCCGTCCGAGAGTCCGCGAGACCGGTGTGCACTCCCTCATAGCTGATCCGCTCCGCGGTGCGCACTGAGTCGATCGCGGTGCGGAATCGCGGGAGGTTCGCGACGTCGATCAGCAGGGTCCTCGTGAACCCGCCGAGCGCCAGGTTGAACGCGTCCCGCCACGGCTCGAACTCGGTGCGGACCTCGATCAGCTCGCCGACGAAGGGCAGATCGGTCGGAGCGAGCCCGGCGG
This sequence comes from Microbacterium sp. APC 3901, assembly GCF_030407765.1. GTDB lineage: Bacteria > Actinomycetota > Actinomycetes > Actinomycetales > Microbacteriaceae > Microbacterium. The sequence goes on along the minus strand of NZ_JASDCU010000005.1, from coordinate 116,249 downwards.
CATGAGCGAGCAGGGCTCGCGATTCGTGCAGATGTGCGGGGATGCTCCCCCGCAGGTCTCGGGTGCGGTCGCGCTCGGCACGCGCCTGTGCGAGCTCGGTCTCCACCGCTCTGCGTGCGGACTCGGCGTCGGCGAAGTCGGCGCGGGCGCCTCGGACCCCGGCCTGCGGGAGTTCCCTGCCGTTACGGGTGAGCAGGCTCTCGAACTGGGCCGCGTCATTCACCTCGGCGCCGAGTTCGCCGGCGACGGCCTCGAAACGGGCCCGCTCGCGCTGAACGTCTGCGAGGCGACGCTCGACGCCGCGCAGTTCTCGCTGGGCGGTCTCGAGACGATCGCCTCCGGACTGTCGCAGGACGTCGAGAAGCCCTTCGCGCTCGACTTCCGCGGCGGTGATGAGGGCGTTCTTCTCACGCACGGCCAGCTGGAGCGCCTGGGTCCGGTCACGCAGTTCCGTCTCCACCTCGCGCAGCAGATCCAGACGACGCTCGGCGCTCCACAGCGCCGCGAGCGAGGTCGGCTCGGAGAAGACTCCGACCTCATCCACGACCCGCATCCGCTCCGAGGCCGCCTCGATGCGGTGCGAGATCCCGCGGATCGGCTCGAGAGCCGCCACCTGCTGCTTGGCGACGAGCATTCGCGTGCGCGTGCTCTCCAGCTCATCGAAATGGGCGACCACCGCGTCGGCGGTCGCCATCGTCTCGGGCTCTTCGAGTACGAGCTTCTTGTACAGGTCGTCCACCGTGGTGATCTGCTGCCCGGCCTGGATCCGGGCGAGAAGACTGATGGCCTTCGCCCCGGAACCGGCGGCGCCGATGCCGAGCACAGCGTGCAGCCGTGCCGAGAACTCGCGATCGGTCGGAACCGGATCCAGCCCGACGGCGCGCACTGACGCGTCGCTGAGGCGCTGAACCGCAGCGCGCTCGAGCTGCGTGAGGTCGAATGCGCCGTCGACCGTGGCTCGCACCCTCGTCGTGTCCTCGAGAGTTCGGGCATCTGCAGGGATGTACCACCCGCGCACCGCCGTGAAGCGCGATCCGTCGTGATCCAACCAGGTCATCGAGACGGCGCTCCATGTGTCTTCGCCGTCGCCGCGCAGCACGCGGAGCTTCGTGCCCTCGTCGGTGCGGGACTCGTCGATCTTGCCTCGCCCGTACGACAGGATGTTCCGCTGCTCCTCACCGCGCGGACGCCCCGTGACGCCACCGTTCGAGGCGCCGTTGAAAGGTGTGGTGTGCGGCATCATCAGGGCGATGTAGCCGTCCATCAGCGTGGACTTGCCTGAGCCGGACCCGCCGCACAGCAGGGTGGCATCCGGTGAGAACCGCACTCGGTGCGGTCCGCCGTCGTAACCGCCCCAATTGATGAGCTGCAGCTCCTCGGCGACCCACTGCTGGCCGCGAGAGCTCGCGGGGATCATCCCGAAGAGCGTGTCCATCATCGTCATCGCGCCACCGCCGACTGAGCTCGCAGCCACTCCCTCAGCTCCTTGAGCGTCTCGGCGCTGAGCACCACCTCGACGAGAGCGGTGATCCGATACCGCCCGCTGGTCTCCTCCTGCACGATGCCCTCTCTGTCCAGCCTGTCCAATGCGCTGCGGATCGCCCTCTGCTGCTTCGCGGTCCCGCCGTCGACGTCGGCGAAGTAGCTCAGGACGGTCTGCTCGACGTCCTCGATGTCGATCCGCACCGAGCCCTCGCCGGCTGCGGACTCGCGCTGGTAGACGGTTCGCAGGTGCACCAGCACGAGGGTCTCGGCACGTGAGTACGGCGAGTCCTTCAGCAGCACGGGCATCTCGACCTCATCGGAGCGCAGCTGCTGCTTGTATGCGAATCCTCGCGCATGATCGATGATCAGTCGCAGGTAGATGTCATTGAGCCGCGACTCGATGACGTGCTGGTGCTCGATCAGCAGCATCCACTCGCGCCGGTTGCGCTCCATCGAGAGGAACCGGCGCTGGAGCAGGTGCACCAGCACACGCCTGATCTCGGGGTCGAGCGTGCCGCGGTCACCCGGGAAGTGCGCCTCGAGGTCGTCCTCCATCGCGATGGGAGCGATGAAACCCTCGTCAGCGACGGCCGTCGTGAGGTCGTCGTCACTCATCTGCATCCTCCTTCATGCTGCGGGCGACCACGGCTCCGAAGGCGAAGCGGCGAGTCGTCCCGTCCGGCCGCAGCGCTTCGACCGTCGAGATGCCATCGCCCTCCGTGAGACCGTTGCGGTGCGCGATCTCGAGCAGGCCGAGGAGGTCGACGGGGCGTCGAACCGCGTCGGGAACCGCCCGGAACGCCTCGGCGAGATCGAACTCCGAGCCGAGGCCGGCGACGTACTCCTCGAGCTCGGCGTACCTCGGACCGCCCCAGGCACGCGTGTCGTGATCGAGGAAGTCGACGTCGCCGGCATCCGTGAGAGGGGCGGGAGCCCGCGGCGGGCGGATGTCGCTGGTCGTCTGACGGAGATGCCCGAGATCGACCAGCGGCATGCTGCGCACCGGGTCGACGACCGTGGCCGGCCCCGACCAGCCGTGGAGCCCGGCGATGACGTCTCGCAGGAGATCGTCGATCTGACGATCACGCAGCGGATCGTGGGTCTTCACCTGTCCGGTGATCACGTGCGAGGCGCGGCGCTGCGCGGCCAGCACCTCCTCGACTCCCAGTTCCACTCGTCGGGCGATCGCATCGAGCTCGGCACGCTGAGAGCCGTCGAGCATGCGTGCGAATGGCAGGTCGAGGAGCCCGCGAAGCTGCTCGGTGAGGGCATCGATGCGCTCGGGGTCGCCGATCAGGCGGAGGGCTCCTGCGAATGCACGTCCCTCCGGGGTCGACTGCATCACATCCTGGGCGCGCTGGAGATACTCGCGCAGCACTTCGCTCGTCGGCCGCTCATCCCTCCGAAGGTGGGCGACGACGTCGCGCTGCATAGACCTGAGCGATTCAGCGACTCGGGTGAAATCGGCCGGCAGTTCCCGTGCCAGATGAAGGACGTTCTCCGCCTCCTCGAGGAATTCCTCGTCATCCACAGGCTCCGCGTGTCCGGTCTCCCGGATGCGAGCGATCTCGGCGTCGATCAGGTCACGTTCAGCATGCAGCCGAGACAGACGACGGACGGGGTCGACCTCGGCGCTGACCGACAGATGCTCCACGGCGTCGAGCAGTGTGCGCACACGGGAGTTCGACACCCGGGTCCGCCCGCCGCCGGTGCGGCCCGATATCTCGAGCGCGGCGACGGCATGCGCCGACAGACGATAGACCTCGACGTCGTCGTCGATCTGCTGGATCAGCCACCCCAGACGCACCCAGCTGCGACACACGTCGCGTCCGGTTCCGGACGGCAGCCTTCTGTCGTCCTCGTCGTCCCCCGCCGCGCGGAGCTCATCCAGCACCTCGGCCAGTTCGGCATGCGCATCCGCCACCGCGACCGATGCGCGGTCGGCGTTGAACAGAAGGGTGAGGGACGCCACCACGAACGGGGCGAATCGACCATGCAGAAGATCGAGTGTCGGGGTGCTGAATGCGGTGATGGCGCGCGCGTACGCGGCCTCAGCCCTGGATCCAGTCACTCCAAAGAGACTAGTCCGACCTGAGGCCCGGGTTCGTCATGCGCCGGCGCATGGCGGGTCGCACCACGGAGCGTCAGCGCCCGGAGGTGTACTCCCGGACGCTCTCGAGGAACACCTGGTGGAACCGGGTCTCGCCGTCGACCTCGGGATGGAAGCTGGTGCCGAGAAGCGGGCCCTCACGCACCGCGACGATCCCGCCGTCCGGCAGCGTGGCGAGCACCTCGACCGCGTCGCCCGCGCGCTCCACGATCGGAGCACGGATGAAGGTCGCGTGAACCGGGGGCTCACCGAGCATCGGAACGTCGAGGGACATCTCGAAGGACTCCGTCTGGCGACCGAAGGCATTGCGGCGCACGGCGATGTCCATGCCTCCGAACGACTGCTGCCCCCCGATTCCGTCCCGCATCTCGTCCGCCAGCAGGATCAACCCGGCGCAGGTGCCGTACACCGGGAGCTCCGCGCTGATCGCGGCACGGATCGGCTCCTGCATGCCGAAGGCGCGCGAGAGCTTGTCGATCACACTGGACTCGCCGCCGGGGATGACGAGGCCGTCCACGGCCGCGAGCTCCTCCGGGCGGCGCACCAGCACCGCTTCGGCGCCGAGTCCGACCAGCAGGGCGACGTGCTCGCGCACGTCGCCCTGCAGCGCCAGAACGCCGACCCGTGGACTACCAGCCACGCTCGGCCAGGCGGTGCGGGGCGGGGAGGTCGGAGACGTTGATGCCCACCATCGCCTCGCCGAGACCGCGTGAGACCTCGGCGATGACCTTCGCGTCATCGAAGAACGTGGTCGCCTTCACGATCGCCTTCGCGCGCTCGACTGGGTTCCCCGACTTGAAGATGCCGGATCCGACGAACACACCGTCCGCGCCCAGCTGCATCATCATGGCGGCGTCCGCGGGTGTGGCCACACCGCCGGCGACGAACAGCACGACGGGAAGCTTGCCGGTCTCAGCGATCTCCGCCACGAGCTCGTAGGGCGCCTGCAGCTCCTTCGCGGCGACGAACAGCTCGTCCTTCGGAAGCGCGGTGAGTGCGGCGATCTCGCCCCGGATCTTGCGGATGTGCTTCATCGCCTCGGAGACGTCGCCGGTGCCGGCCTCACCCTTGGAACGGATCATGGCCGCGCCCTCGTTGATCCGACGGAGCGCCTCACCGAGGTTCGTGGCACCGCAGACGAACGGCACGTCGAAGCCGTGCTTGTCGATGTGATTCACGTAGTCGGCGGGCGACAGCACCTCGGACTCGTCGATGTAGTCGACACCGAGTTGCTGCAGCACCTGCGCCTCGACGAAGTGGCCGATGCGCGCCTTGGCCATCACAGGGATCGACACAGAGGCGATGATGCTGTCGATCATGTCGGGGTCGCTCATACGCGAGACGCCGCCCTGGGCGCGGATGTCAGCGGGAACCCGCTCGAGGGCCATCACGGCGACAGCGCCCGCGTCCTCGGCGATCTTCGCCTGGTCGGCGGTGACGACGTCCATGATCACCCCGCCCTTGAGCATCTCGGCGAGACCGCGCTTGACGCGCGGGGATCCGGTGGTGGTCTGTTCGGTCATGAGAGCTCCTGTCGGGGAAGCACGATGTGCACGGGTGTCGAACGATGCCTCGTTTGATCTAGGCCAAACAGTAGCACTGTCCGGAACGACCTAGAATCGGAGTCGAGGACACATGAGCGACCAGATCACCGGAACGACCGCAGCGGACATCGCCGACAGCGTGCGAGGGCTGCGCGATCGCGGAGTCCTGCGTGCAGGCAGCCCGCTTCCGCCCGTTCGTGAGCTCGCTGCGACGCTCGGCGTCAATCGCAACACCGCTGTCGCCGCCTACCGGCAGCTCGCGCAGGCGGGCATCGTCATCTCGCGCGGTCGCGCGGGCACCGTCATCACGGGTTTGGAAGCCGTCGCCCAAGAGGGCTACGCATCCGACACCGTGCTGCGCGACGTCGGCACCGGCAACCCCGACCCCCGGCTGATCCCCGATCCGTCGCAGGCACTCGCCACCGTCGCCGGGCGGCCCGTGCTCTACGGCGAACCCGTGATCGACCGTGGGCTCGAGCATTGGGCGCAGCAGTGGATCGCGAACGACATCGGACACCTCGACTTCCGCATCACTGTGACCAGTGGTGCGGTCGATGCGGTCGAGCGTCTTCTCGCGCAGGCCCTGATGCGCGACGACGCCGTCGCGCTCGAAGACCCCTGCTTCCTCGCCAGCATCCACACGGTGCGTCTCGGCGGGTACCGTGCCGTGCCAGTGCCCGTCGACGATGAGGGCATGACCGTTCAGGGTCTCCGGGACGCGTTGGATGCCGGCGTCCGCGCGGTGATCTGCACCCCGCGCGCCCAGAATCCGACCGGCGCGAGCCTCACGGCCACGCGCGCTGCCGAGCTGCGCGCCGTGCTCGCCGACCACCCGTATGTGCTGATCATCGAGGACGACCATTTCTCGATGCTGTCCCATCAGCCGTACGAATCACTCATCGGGCCGGAACATCGACGGTTCGCCCTCGTGCGCTCGGTGTCGAAGTTCCTCGGACCCGACATGTGCCTCGCGATCGCCGCGACGGACGCGACCACAGCCGAGCGCCTCGCCATGCGGCTGAGCCCCGGCACCACCTGGGTCAGCCACCTGCTGCAGCGCCTCACTCTGACTCAACTGACCGATGACACGGTCGCCTCCCGCATCACCGAGGCCCGCGAGCACTACGCGGCGAGGAATGCCGCATTCGCCGCCCGCCTGCGCGAGGAGGGACTCGACACCCCCGCCACCGACGGACTGAGCCTGTGGGTGCAGCTTCCGAAGCCGGCGAGGGTCGTCGCCGAGCGGCTGATGCGTCGCGGCTGGCTCGCACGCACCGGAGACGATTTCGCCCTCGACGAGCGGGCGGAACCCTCGCAGCACCTGCGCCTCACCGTGCACGATCTGTCGGACGATGATGCGGAGACGCTCATCGCCGACCTCGTCGCGGCCGTACGATGATCACCCGCCGCGGGACCCGTCCCGCCCTCTCTGAAAGGATCGGAGAATGAAGATCCTCTCCATCCAGTCCGCCGTCGCGTACGGCCACGTCGGCAACTCCGCGGCAGTCTTCCCGCTGCAGCGCATCGGCGTCGAGGTGCTCCCCGTCTACACGGTGAACTTCTCGAACCACACCGGGTACGGCGCCTGGCGCGGACCGCTGATCGACCCCACCGACGTACGTGAGGTCATCACGGGCATCGAGGAGCGCGGCGTCTTCGGCGAGATCGATGCGGTGCTCAGCGGTTATCAGGGCGGCGAGGGCATCGGCGACGTGATCATCGACGCCGTCGCACGAGTCAAGGCGGCGAATCCCGACGCCGTGTACGCGTGCGACCCTGTGATGGGCAACGCGAAGTCCGGATGCTTCGTCGCACCGGCCATACCGATCCTGCTGCGCGAGAAGGTCGTGCCGGCCGCCGACATCATCACCCCCAACCAGTTCGAGCTCGGCTTCCTCACCGACACCGAGCCCGACACCCTGGAATCCACTCTGACGTCGGTCGACCTGGCGATGGCGATGGGACCGCGGACGGTGCTCGTGACGAGCGTCGAGCGCCCCGACCGCGAAGAGGGCACCATCGAGATGCTCGTCGCCGACCCGGACGGCGCCTGGATCGTGCAGACGCCGCGTCTTCCGATGAAGGCCAACGGCTCGGGTGACGTCACCGCTGCCCTCTTCACGGCGCACTACGTCGCGACGGGCGACGCCAAGACGGCGCTCGAGCGCACCGCATCCAGCGTGTTCGATCTGCTTGCGGCGACCCTCGAGTCCGGTGCACGCGAACTGCAGCTGGTCGAGGCGCAGGAGTTCTACGCGAACCCGCGTATGCAGTTCACCGCACGCCAGGTGCGCTGACCGGCGTCAGGCCTTGGGCCACGCGGTCGCTACGGCTTCACGGACCTCGCCGAGCAGCTGCGGCAGCGCCTTCGTCTTCGCGATGATCGGGAAGAAGTTGGCGTCCGATGTCCACCGCGGCACGATGTGCTGGTGCAGGTGGCCGTCGACGCCCGCTCCCGCGACGGCACCCTGGTTCATCCCGAGGTTGAAGCCGTCACAGCGTGACACCTCGCGGAGCACGCGCATGCCGATCTGGGTCAGCTCACCGATCTCGGCGACCTCTTCCGGCGTCGCCTGATCGTAGGTCGCGATATGGCGATACGGGCAGACCAGCAGATGTCCGGAGTTGTAAGGGAACAGGTTGAGCAGCACGTAGGCGCTCTCTCCGCGTGCGACGATCAGGCGCTCGGCATCCGGGAACTTCGGGGCCTCGCAGAACGGGCACTCCTCACGCAGTGGCTCCGGGCCCGCCTGGATATACGCCATGCGGTGCGGGGTCCACAGACGCTGGAACTCGTCGGGGACGCCGGCGAACTCGCCGGCGTCCTCCCACGGTTCCGAGGGCGTCGTCACGCCAGGTCCCCTGCTGTCTGCACGAGGGTGTGCGCATCGATAGCGGCACGGATACGAGCGACCGCGTCGGTGATCGGCACGCCGTTCTCCTGCGTGCCGTCGCGGTAGCGGAACGAGACGGTGCCGGCATCGCGGTCCTTCTCCCCCGCGATCAGCAGCAGCGGAACCTTGCCGGTCGTGTGCGTGCGGATCTTCTTCTGCATCCGATCGTCCGAGGTGTCGAGCTCAGCGCGCACACCCGAGTCCCGCAGCGTGGTGATGACCTCGCCGAGGTAATCGGCGAACTCGTCTGCGACGGGGATGCCGACGACCTGCACCGGCGACAGCCACACCGGGAAGTCCCCGGCGTAGTGCTCGAGCAGGATCGCGAAGAACCGCTCGATCGAGCCGAACAGCGCACGGTGGATCATGATCGGACGCTTCTTCTGGCCGTCCTTGTCCATGTACTCGAGCTCGAAGCGCTCAGGAAGGTTCGGGTCGACCTGCACCGTCGACAGCTGCCAGGTGCGGCCGATCGCGTCGCGCGTCTTCAGGTCGATCTTGGGACCGTAGAACGCGGCCTCCCCGGGGACCTCGGTGAGCTTCAGACCGGATGCCACGGCGACGCGCCGCAGTGCATCCGTCGACGACTCCCAGAACTCGTCGGATCCGATCCACTTCGACTTCTCGTCGTCCTTCATCGACAGCTCGAGCTCGAAGTCGGTGAGGCCGAAGTCGCGCAGCATCGACAGGATGAACTCGAGGACCTTGGCGACCTCGACCTCGAGCTGATCGGGCGTCACGAAGAGGTGCGAGTCGTCCTGGGTGAAGCCGCGCACGCGAGTGAGGCCGTGCAGAGCTCCGGACAGCTCGTTGCGATACACGGTGCCGTTCTCGGCGAAGCGCAGCGGCAGGTCGCGGTAGCTGCGAGCACGCTCCCGGTAGATGAGGATGTGCATGGGGCAGTTCATGGGCTTCAGGTAGTAGTCCTGACCCTGCTTGGTGATGTTGCCCTCGTCGTCGCGCTCCTCGTCCATGACGATCGGTGGGTACATGCCCTCCTTGTACGTCACGAGGTGGTTCGAGGTGAGGAAGAGGTCTTCCTTCGAGATGTGCGGGGTGTACACGTAGGTGTAGCCGCCCTCGATGTGGCGCTTGCGCGCGTGCTGCTCCATCTCGCCGCGCACGATGCCGCCGCGGGGGTGCCAGACCGAGAGACCCGAGCCGATCTCCTCGGGGAACGAGAACAGATCGAGTTCCTTGCCCAGTCGGCGGTGGTCGCGTTTGGCGGCCTCCTCGAGGCGGTGCTGGTACTCGCGCAGTTCGTCCTTCGACGGCCATGCCGTGCCGTAGATGCGCTGCAGCTGCGGGTTCTTCTCGCTGCCGCGCCAGTAGGCCGCGGCGATGCGGGTGAGATCCCAGCCGTTGCCGATCATGCGCGTGTTGGGCAGGTGCGGCCCGCGGCAGAGGTCCTTCCAGACGACCTCACCGTCGCGGGTCGTGTTGTCGTAGATCGTGAGCTCGCCCTCGCCGACCTCGACGGATGCGCCCTCTGCCGCCTCCTTGCCGCCCTTGAGACCGATGAGCTCCAACTTGAAGGGCTCGTCGGCGAGCTCTGCTCGCGCCTCGTCGTCGGTGACGACACGGCGCACGAAACGCTGGCCCTCACGGACGATGCGCTGCATCTCTTTCGTGATGGCCTTGATGTCTTCAGGGGTGAACGGCGTCTCGACGCCGAAGTCGTAGTAGAAGCCGTCGGTGATGGGCGGACCGATGCCGAGGTTCGCCTGCGGGTTGATCCGCTGCACCGCCTGTGCGAGCACGTGCGCCGCCGAGTGGCGGAGGATGTTCAGTCCGTCGGGGCTGTCGATCGTGACCGGCTCGACCTCGTCGGCATCCGTCACTGTCGCGGCGAGGTCCTTGAGGGTTCCGTTGACGCGCATCGCGACGACTGAACGGTCAGAGAACAGGGCGAAGCCGTCTTTCGGCTGGGCATTTTCAGGCACTGCACACTCCATCTGGTCTGGATCTAGGCTACTCGCATGCCCGGGGGTGATTGACCGCTACAGCGTGGCCTCCGACGCCGTGTTCGCCGCCGTCGGGGCGAGGATGATGATCGCTGCTCCGACCAGCGCGATCGCCGAGCCGACCCAATCCCACACCGTCGGCTTGAAGCCGTCGACGATGATCCCCCACGCCAGCGAACCCGCGATGAACACGCCGCCGTACGAGGCGAGCACGCGGCCGAAGTTCGCGTCGGGTTGCAGCGCCGCGAGGAACCCGTATGCTCCCAGGGCCATGACCCCGAGGACCGCGAACACCCAGCCCCTGTTCTCTTTGACGGCCTGCCAGATGAGCCAGGCCCCACCGATCTCGGCGACGGCGGCGAGCACGAACAGGATGCTGATGCGCAGGACGGTCATGGTGTCCAGTGTGGCGCAGAGCTGTCGCACCTGACTGCGCGGATCAGGCTCCGGCCACGACGAGCCCGGCCTCGTAGGCGAGGATCACGAGCTGCGCCCTGTCGCGGGCGCCGACCTTGGCCATGATCCGGTTGACATGGGTCTTCGCGGTGTGCGGCGAGATCGTGAGCTCAGCGGCGATCTCCGCGTTGGCGAACCCCTCGGCGACGAGAACCAGCACCCCGCGCTCGCGCGGAGTCAGGAGAGCGAGGGCGCTGGTGCACCGAGCGGCGGGGTCTGATCCACCGCGACGGATCGAACGCTCGATCAGTGCGCGCGTGGCCGTGGACGACAGCAGAGCTTCTCCGCCGTGGATGGTGCGCACCGCGCGGACGATCTCGTCGGGTTCCGCACCTTTGCCGATGAACCCGCTGGCACCCGCGCGAAGCGCCGCGACGACGTTCTCGTCCTCCTCGAAGGTGGTCAGGATGAGGACTCGCGACTGCGCGGCTGAGTCGTCCTGAGCGGCTGAGGCGTGCTGAGCGCAGATGAGCGCGGTGGCGGCGATTCCGTCGAGCTCCGGCATCCTGATGTCCATCAGCACGACGTCGGGTGCGGCTGTCTTCGCCAGTCGCACCGCATCGAGTCCGTTCGCGGCCTCCCCCGCGACCGTGAGTCCGCCGTCGATGAGGATCTCCCGCACGGCGTGTCGCACGAGCGGCTGGTCGTCGACCACCAGCACCGAGACGGTCATGGCGTATCGACGCCGTCTACCGGAATCCACGCCTCGAGCGAGAACACACCTCGGTCGCTGCCGAAATGCGCGGCTCCTCGCACCGCTCCGAGCCGCTCCTGTATGCCACGGAGTCCGTTGCCGGGGGCCGGCGACGCAGGTGCGACGTTTCTGGTCGGGTTCACGATCGTCAGGTGCAATGCCGCGCTCTCGATGCGCAGCGCCACGGTGGCGGTGCCTCCGAGACCGTGCTTGTGGGCGTTGGTGAGTGCCTCCTGCAGCACGAGATACGCGACGCGGTCGCTCGCTGGCGAGAGCGTGAATCCGTCGTCCTGCCGACGCAGATCGACGCGGAGCCCGCCTCCCCGGAACTCGTCGACCAGAGTGTCGAGCTGTGCCAGCCCCCTCTGCGGTCGCAGTTCGTCCTGGTCGTCGAGAGCATCGGAGCGAAGCAGCGACATGAGCCCGCCGATATCGCTGAGCACCGTGCGCGATGCGCTGCGCACAGTGGTGAGTGCCTCCCTGGCGCGCTCCGGCCTGCTGTCGAGCGCCGAGGAGGCGACGCCGGCGTTCAGGCTGATGACCGCGATCTGGTGGGCCACGACATCGTGAAGGTCTCGGGCGATCCGCACCCGCTCCTCAGCGACGCGTCTGCGCGCCTCGCCATCGCGATTCCGCTCGGCGCGCTCCGCGCGCTCGATCATCGCGGCGGCGAACTCACGACGTGATCTGGCGGCGTCTCCGAGTGCACCACCCAGTACGACGAAGAGGACGAACTGCAGCGCGGTCGAGTCGAGAAAGTCTCCCGCGAGTGCCCAGCCGTTCGAGAGGAACACGACGACGCCTGCGAGTCCGACCGCGATCAGTCCGATGCCGCGGCCACGTCGATCTATCACCGAGTAGCAGCCGAACGCCGCGGCGAGGAGGGCACTCGGAGAGATCGTGCCCGCGGACGCGCATACGACGGCGCAGAGCAGACTGATCCCTAGCGCCACGAGCGGCCAGCGACCGCGGAAGGGCATGGCAGCCGCAGGGAGGAGCGCCGGCACGAGGAGAAGCCCCCGCGCGCGGAAGATCTCGTCGGGGAAGGGCAGCACTGCGAAGATCACGATCAATGCGACGACGACGACATCGGTCATCCGGACCCCGTCACGGGGTTCCCTGGTCGCCGGCATGCTTCCAGTATTTCGCGTCTTCGCGTCGCCCGGATCCTCCCGGCGGATGACATCCCTGTACCGCGGACGCGGTATGCGGGTGTCTGCCGAGGACTGACGCGCGGCGGCCCCGAGTTCGTCAGGCTGAACCGCAGGCGCGCGCCCCTCTCGAACTCCCGCGCGTCGGGAAGGCCACCGTGCGCAGATCCATCAAGAGAACCCTCGTCGTGCTGAGCGTGATCGGCGGCGTGCTTGCGGCCGGCCTCACGACCACGACGACCGTGAACGCAGTCGCCACCGCCACCGAGCGGGACCGCATCGAACCCTACGGACAGACGGTGGTGGTCGATGACCGGGAGATGAACGTCCTCATCGCAGGCGAGGGTGCGACGGACATCGTGTTGCTTCCGGGCTTCGGCACAGCCTCTCCCGCGCTCGACTTCGAACCGCTGGTGTCCGATCTCGCGCAGGATCACCGGGTGATCGTCGTGGAGCCCTTCGGCTACGGCCTGAGCGACGGCACCGACAGAGAGAGAACCACTGCGAACATCGTGGAGGAGATCCATGAGGCGCTCCAGGTGCTCGAGGTCGACAGGTATGTGCTGATGGGGCATTCGATCGCCGGGCTCTACGCCATCGGGTATGCCGACCGATATCGGGACGAGGTGACGGCATTCGTCGGCATCGACACGAGCGTGCCAGGCCAGCCGAACATGGACACGGAGTTCCCCACCGGCCTGATGAGCGCGGCGAAGAGCCTGGGACTGGTTCGACTCATCACCGGCCTGACGGGCGATGACCTGGACGGCCTCGACTACGACGACGACGCCCGTGAGCAGATGGTGCTGGTCAGCCATCGGAACTCGCTCTCCCCCACCTACCTCGACGAGATGACGCACATCAGGACCAACTTCGCGGATGCGGCAGGCACCAGCTTTCCCCAGGCACTCCCGCTCCTGCTGTTCGTGGTGGCCGACAATCCCGTCACTCCGGACTGGATCGACCTGCACGAGCGCCAGGCCGCAGACGTCGACGACGGAACCGTCATCCCGATCGACGGCGAGCACTATCTTCACCACACCCACGCACCCGAGATCGCCGACGGGTTTCGCGGATGGGAAGCTGCCCGCGCACTCGGTCTCGAGTGACCCGGCGCGACGCGCTCCGGCGAACCGCAGACCATCAGGAACCGTCGGGGTAGCGTGAGCAGATGATCAGAGCACTGGCGCGTTGGATCCTCGCACTCGCCCTCGGGGCGATCGGCATCGTCCATTTCGTGAGCACCCGCGGCTTCCGGGTCGTCGTGCCGGACTGGGCCACGAAGGCCACTCGCCTCGACAAGGACGCGATCGTCATCGCCTCGGGAGCGGCCGAGGTCGCTCTGGCGGTCGGGCTTCTCGCTCTCCCGAAGGAGAGACGCCGCATCGGCTTCGCGACCGCCGCGTTCTTCGTCGCGGTGCTCCCCGGCAACGTGCACCAGTGGCGCACTCACCGGTCGACGCCGGGGCTCGACACCGAGGCGCGTCGTTTCGTGCGTCTCTTCCTGCAGCCGCTCCTGGTGCTGTGGGCACTGTGGTCGACGGCCGACCCCGCTCCCACTCGGAGGCGACCGAGCCGCCGTACCCGCTGAGCTCCCGGGCGCGCAACCCCGCGCACCAGTTCCGCCACTCGGGCGAGAATGGAGCCATGGCCTCTCCTTCACTCGTCTGGCTCCGTGACGACCTCCGGCTCGCCGACAACCCGGCGCTGAGGGCGGCGATCGATCGCGGCGAGCCTCTGGTCGTGCTGTACGTCCTCGACGAGGAGTCCCCCGGTATCCGACCGCTGGGCGGTGCTGCGCGCTGGTGGCTTCATCACTCCCTCGCATCTCTGCGCGATGCGCTGGCTGAGCGTGGTGCGACGTTGACGCTGCGCCGTGGGCCGGCAGAGCGCGTGGTGTCGCAGACGGTCACCGATGTGGGAGCCGCAGCCGTGTTCTGGAACCGGCGCTACGGCGGTGCCGAACGTGACATCGACACGAATCTGAAGACGTCATTGCGCGCCGACGGACTCGAGGTGACGTCGTTCCAGGCATCGCTGTTGCACGAGCCGTGGACGTTGAAGACCGGTGGCGGCACTCATTTCTCGGTGTTCACCCCCTTCTGGCGCGCCTGCCTCGCACTTCCCACGCCCCGCGCGCCGCTCCCCGCGCCGCGAAGCCTCGACGGAGTCGCCAGCGCGCCGACCTCAGACGACCTCGACGACTGGAACCTGCTGCCCACTCGTCCTGACTGGGCAGGCGGGCTGCGCGAGACCTGGGAGCCCGGCGAGCCCGCAGCGCGCGCCAGGCTGCACTCCTTCCTGCATGAGGACATCGGGTCGTACGACCGCGCCCGCGACGAGCCGTCGGCCGGGGCCACCTCCCTGCTCTCGCCGCGTCTCCGCTGGGGCGAGCTCAGCCCGTTCACCGTCTGGCATGAGGCAGTCGACGCCGACGGCGCCGCGGGGTTCCTCTCGGAGCTCGGCTGGCGCGAGTTCGCGTGGCACACGACATTCCACTCCCCCGATCTGGCGACCGTCAATCTGCGTCGTCAGTACGACGCGTTCCCGTGGCCGCCGCTCGATCCGGCGCAGCTCGAGGCGTGGCAGCACGGCGACACCGGCATCCCGCTGGTGGATGCGGGCATGCGGGAACTCTGGCACACAGGCTTCATGCACAACCGTGTGCGCATGGTCACGGCTTCCTTCCTCGTGAAGAACCTGCTGATCGACTGGCGTCGCGGCGAAGAGTGGTTCTGGGACACGCTGGTCGACGCTGACGGCGCGAGCAACCCGTTCAACTGGCAGTGGGTGGCAGGGTCGGGCGCTGACGCCGCGCCGTACTTCCGCGTCTTCAACCCCGAGCTGCAGGCGAAGAAGTTCGACCCGCGCGGTCTCTACATCTCGCAGTGGGCATCGGATGCCCCGTCGGAGCCGATCGTCGATCTCGGCGCAACACGCAAGGCGGCGCTCGCCGCGTACGACGTCGTCAAACGTTCGTCCGCCACGTCCTAGCCAGTGCGGCGGCGGGCGTCGTCGTCCGCCGCCGCACTGGCACCGGACAACAAAAAACCCCCGGAAAACCGGGGGTTTCTCTGTGCGCGATACTGGGATCGAACCAGTGACCTCTTCCGTGTCAGGGAAGCGCGCTACCGCTGCGCCAATCGCGCCCATGTGGGCTATTCAGTTACTGAGGTGGCGACGGGATTCGAACCCGTGTAAACGGCTTTGCAGGCCGGTGCCTAGCCGCTCGGCCACGCCACCGTGTGGATTGACCCCACGTGCGTAAGGCCTTCCGAAGAAGGCCCCTGCACTTGAGCGGATGACGAGACTCGAACTCGCGACCCCAACCTTGGCAAGGTTGTGCGCTACCAACTGCGCTACATCCGCGTTGTTCCCGGTTGTTGTTCCGGGCACTTATGAAACATTAGCCGATGATCGGCGACTGTCAAAACTCAAACCGAATCTCGCGCGTGTCTCCCAGGGTGGTCAACTTCGCCTCCGAGCGTCGGGTAGTATCGGTTGACGTACCCCACAGGTATGGGCGATTGGCGCAGTTGGTAGCGCGCTTCCTTCACACGGAAGAGGTCATCGGTTCGAGTCCGGTATCGCCCACAGACGAAGCCCCACACAACTCAGGTTGTGCGGGGCTTCTCTCGTCAGACTGAGCAGCTCCGCCGGGTCCGCATGCGGCCGTCGTCCTGCCGTCGCCATCGCCGCGATCCTCAGCGTCGTCTGGGCGGTCGCGATCGTGCTCCTGCTCGCTTTCGGAGGAGTGCTCTCCGGCGAGCCCGCGCCGACGACGCCCGACACCCCGGCGCCGTCCGAGTCGACGCCGCCGGCGGAATCCGAATCCGGCGACGCGCTCGTCATCGAACTCGCGGCGGAGCGTGAGCTGGACCCGGCGACTCTCGACGCCGCCCGCACCGCGCTCGCCTTCCACGCGGAGAACGCCGGTATCGAGGTGGTCGACGTCACCGAGACGGATGCCGACGAACTCGCCGTGACCTTCGGCGCGGATGTCACGAGCACCGACATCGACGCGTTCGCTCGCGCGATCTCGGCCCCCGCCGCCGAGGGCTTCTACGCGGTCGACGCCGTGCACCCGGCGACGGGCGGCGCAGACCTCGGCGACGGTTCGGCGACTCCCCCGTGCGACGTTCTGCGCTTCGGTCCGATCTCCGTCGAAGGGCACGTCATCGCCTGCGACGAGGCGATGCTGACCCAGCTGCTCCTCCCCTCCTCTGCACGCCTGGTCGGAGACGCCATCATCGAGGTCGAGGTGAGCGGCGACGTCGTGGCCGTGACCCTGTCCGACGCCGCTGCCGAGGACTTCGCAGCGTGGACCAGGGAGGCATCCGCAGCGACTGCACCGGGCAATCAGATCGCGCTCGTCGACTTCATCGGCGTGATCAGCGCACCCACGGTCGCCGAAGAGCTCGCCGGCGAGTTCCAGATCTCCGGCGCGACACTCGATGCCGAACTGATCGCCGCCCGACTGCGGCTGATCAGCGCCGGGGTGTCGTTCACCCCACGCTGAGCGCGCCCGTCCACCGTGGTAACTTAGGGTGACCTAACCGCAACCGCGAGAGGACAGGCGGGGAGACGATGTCGCTGATCGGACAGCACCTCGACGAGTCCGTCGTCTGGCGGATCGACACCCGCTCCTTCGAACTCGCAGATCATGTCGAGTGGGATGCGCACTCCCACGACGATCAGCACGAGCTGCTGTGGGGCACACGGGGAGCGCTGACTGCCGAGACGGACGACGGTTACTTCGCGATTCCCGGATCCCTCGGGCTCTGGATCCCCGCCGGCGTCACGCACCGGGTGGTGGCGGCAGCAGGTACCGCGTTCCGCTGCACATTCATCGATGTCGACATCCCCCCGATCGCCACCCGCACGACGGCCGTGGCGATTCCCGAGGTGGTCCGTGCCGTGCTCGACAGACTCGGGGCATCCCCGCACCTCTCGGCTTCCCCGCGCATCCACGCCGAGGAGCTCGCTCTGAGCCTGCTCGAACCCGTCGAGGTGTCGACGATCGACCTCCCTCTCCCCCGCGACACGAGGACGCGACTCGTCGCGGGGGCCCTGCTCGCCGATCCTTCCGACGATCGTTCGCTCGAGGACTGGGGTCACCACGTGGGCGCGAGCGCCCGCAATCTGTCGCGCCTCTTCGTGTCTGAGACCGGCATGAGCTTCTCCACCTGGCGCACCCGCGCGCGCATGCGGCGTGCCATCGAATGGCTCGCCGCCGACTACACCGTCGCTCACGTCAGCCGACGAGCGGGCTATGCGACACCGAGTGCGTTCGTGCAGGCGTTTCGACGCGAACTCGGACGCACCCCCGGCGAGTTCGCGACGGTGCGGAGCGACGCCACGAAGAAGTCGGCCTGAGCACGACACGGGCTGGCACCTGGACGACACGGGGTCGATCCATACTTGGTAAGCCAAGCCTTAGCTAACTTCTTGGCGCCTCCCGAATCCACACTGGAAGACGATCCATGCGCTCCACGCCCCTCTCTCTCGTCGCGCTCGTCGCGACCGGCCTTCTGCTCACCTCCTGCGCCGGCTCGACCGCAGCCGGCTCCGCACAAGACGGCGAGACCGTCGAAGTGACGACGCCCGCAGGCGCCGGCATCGAGATCCCCGCCGAACCTCAGTCGGCACTCGGCTTCTACACGACCGACCTCGACATCCTCATCACCCTCGGATTCGAGCTCGCCGACACCCAGCCGATCCGCGACGACTTCACAGCGTTCCCCGACTTCTTCCCCCAGGAAGAGCTCGAAGGACTCGCGACGTTCGGCAACTTCCCCGAGTTCAATCTCGAAGCCGTGCTCGGGGCAGAGCCGGACTTCATCCTCAACGGTCTCGGCTACGAGGAGGACCTCGACGGCAAGCTGCAGAAGATCGCGCCCACTTACACCTACAACGCGTTCGACGGCGGTGACTGGCGGGATGTGGTGGCTCAGGCTGCGGAAGATCTCGGACGCGAAGAGCAGTGGCAGGCCTGGGTCGACCAGTACGAAGAACGAGTAGCAGACATCAAGGCTCGTCTCGACGCTGCCGACATCCATCCTGTTGTCGCCGACGTCGGCTACTTCGAGGGCCACGTCACGACATCCTGCTACGGCGTGCCCTGCCTCGTGTTCGCCGACCTAGGCCTCGAGATGCACGAGCTCATGAACGCCACAGAAGAGGGCCTTCCTGCGAGCGAAGACTATGCGAGGCTCAGCCCCGAGCAGGTCGGTCAGCTGGACGCCGTGGACATCGTCTTCACGGGGGCCGACGAAGACGGCACCGTCTGGATCGAGGACGACGCCGCGCTGCAGCAGAATCAGCTCTGGCAGGACCTTCCATTCGTCGACGGCGGCGATTACCACCCCTACAACTACGAGATGATCTACGGCTCCCCCAGCGGCATGGACGCGTTCCTCACCGTGGTCGAGAAGGCTCTTCTCGGATGACCGTCAATCTGATCCACCGAATCGTCGTCGAGCGCATCCGGCGTCTGAGTCCCGGCATGGTCCGCATCGTGTTCGGCGGCGATGGGCTCGACGGATTCGTCTCGACCGGGATCGGAGACGAGTACTTCCGCGTCTTCTTCCCCGCTGAGGGACAGCACGAGCCGAATCTCCCCTTCCCGACGGCAGACGGTTACTGGGACTTCCCCGAAGGCGTCGAGCCTGCTCCGATGCGCACCTACACGGTGCGGGGATGGGATGCCGAGGCCGCCGAGCTGACGATCGACTTCGTCGTGCACGACGGCGGCGTCGCAGCCGCGTGGGCGCTGAACGCCCGACCGGGTGACGTCGTGGGTGTGAACACTCCGAAGGGGCTCTACGATCCGCCGTCCGAGATCGAGTGGCAGCTGCTGATCGCCGACGCCACCGGTCTTCCCGCGGCCGCGCGCCTCGCCGAGAACGCTCCCGCAGGCATCCGCACCCGAGTCGTCCTCGAGGTGTCGTCCCCCGAGGATGAACTCGACATCAGTCCGGCCAAGGGCGTCGAGCTGCACTGGGTGCACGGCGGCAACGGCCACGCACCCACGCGCATCGAGGAGATCCTCCGGGCGTCCGAGCTTCCGAGCGGTCCCGGCTACGTCTGGGTCGCCGGCGAGACGAAGGCGACCCGCGGGGTCCGCAAGCATCTGCGCCACGAGCTGAAGCTGCCCGCGTCTGCCTACAAGGTGATCGGGTATTGGACCGAGAACGCCGAGGCGTGGCGAGAGCGCTACGACTCACTCGATGAGGGCACCCACGCGCGTCTGATGGCGATGTGGGACGACGCCACTCGACCCGCAGAGGACATCGAGGAAGCGTACGAGGCCGAGCTCGAGAAACTGGGCCTGTGACCGCCGCCTCATGACCGACGTTCTCACGGAGGAGCAGACGGTCCAGGTCTCGGCCACGCGCCGGGGCCTGGTGGTCGTCCTCCTCGCCATCGCACTGGCGATCGTCTGCGTCGCCAGCATCTTCTTCGGTTCGCAGCGCATCGACCTCGACGAGGTCTGGAGCGGCCTCACCACGGGTGAGGGCGACCCCGGCGCGATCGTCCAGGGCATGCGCGTCCCGCGCACCCTCATCGGGCTCGCCGTGGGCGCCGCGCTCGGCATCGCCGGTGCGCTGATCCAGGGTTTCACCCGCAACCCGCTCGCCGATCCCGGCATCCTCGGCGTGAACGCCGGCGCCAGCCTCGGCGTCACGATCGGGGTCGCATTCTTCGGACTCAGCGCGGCCAGCGGGTACATCTGGTTCTCGTTCGCCGGAGCCATCGTCGCGACCGTCCTCGTCTACCTGATCGGATCCGCGGGTCGCACGGCACCGGATCCACTGCGGATGACCCTCGCCGGCGTGGCCCTCGGAGCTGTGATGGGCGGTGTCGTGGCGGCGATCGGCCTGCTGAACCCCCAGGCCTTCGATGCGATCCGCACGTGGAACGCCGGATCACTGACCGCTCTCACGCCGGATGTCTACACCGTGATCCCGTTCCTCCTGGCCGGCCTCGTGCTCGCTTTCTGCCTCGCGCCCTCGCTCAATGCACTCGCGCTCGGCGACGACCTGGCGACCGCCCTCGGTTCGCGTGTCGTCCTGACCCGGGTGCTCTCAATCGTCGCCGTGACGCTGTTATGCGGCGCGGCCACCGCCGCGGCCGGACCGATCGCCTTCGTCGGTCTGATGGTTCCCCATGCCGTGCGCTGGTTCGTCGGCCCCCACCAGGGGTGGATCCTCCTCGGGACCCTGTTCGCAGCCCCGCTGCTGCTGCTCGCGGCTGACGTGGTCGGCCGATCGGTGCTCCAGAGCGGAGAGCTTCCGGTCTCGGTGATGACTGCGCTGATCGGTGCACCTGTGCTCATCGCACTCGTGCGCCGGCGGAAGGTGAGCGGTCTGTGACGGCTCTCCTGACATCGCCGGTCGCGGTCGACGCCGGCCGACGCGTCTTCACACTGCGCACCCCGGTGTTCTCCCGACGGATAGGTGTACGGGCCACGATCGTGACCGCATCCGCTCTCCTGACCGCAGCAGCCGTCGGCATCTTCGCCCTGACTCTCGGCGATGTCGCCTTCTCACCCGGCGAGGTGCTGGTGACGCTGCTCGGCATGGGCGAGCCGCGGGCCGAACTCGTGATCGTCGAGTGGCGGCTCCCCCGCGTCCTGGCAGCTCTGGTGTTCGGCATCGCGCTGGGCGTCGGAGGCGCGATCTTCCAGTCGCTCACCCGCAACCCGCTGGGCAGCCCCGATGTCATCGGATTCGACGCCGGTGCCTACACCGGCGCGCTGCTCGTGATCACGACGATGGGTGTCAGCGTCGCCTCGACGGCCGCTGCGGCCCTGGCGGGTGGCGCGACGACAGCTCTGCTCGTCTACCTCCTCGCGTTCCGCCGAGGATTCACGGGCTTCCGGCTCATCATCGTCGGCATCGGCGTCGCATCGATGCTGGCATCCGTCAACACCTGGATCATCCTCAACGCCGACCTCAGGATCGCGATGCTCGCGAGCGCGTGGGGCGCCGGATCCCTGAACGTCATCACCGCCGAGCAGGTCGCCATCGCCGCGTGCGTGATCGTCCCCGTCGGTGTCGCCGTGGCGCTGCTCGCAGATCGGATGCACCTGCTCGAACTCGGTGACGACACGGCATCCGCGCTCGGCGTCCGCACCGGCGGCACTCGACTGACGCTCATCGTCCTGGGGGTCTGCCTCACCGCCGCCGTCACGGCGATGGCGGGCCCGATCGCCTTCATCTCGCTGGCCGCACCGCAGATCGCTCGACGTCTGACCGGCTCGGCGAGTGTGACGCTCACGGGGTCCGCGGCCGTCGGAGCGCTCCTGTTGATCTCCAGCGACGTCCTGGCACAACGACTGTTCGCGCCCACGCAGATCCCCGTCGGCATCGTCACGGTGTGCCTCGGCGGCGTCTATCTGGTCTGGCTGCTCATTCAGGAAGCGAGAAGACGATGACCATCATCGACAGCGACACTGCGCGGCTGCGCGCGGATGACCTCACGATCGGCTACGACGGCCGCATCGTCTCAGAGCACCTCGGCGTCGACATCCCCGCAGGCGCCTTCACGGTCATCGTCGGGCCGAACGCCTGCGGCAAGTCGACGCTGCTGCGCGCCTTCGCCCGCGCCAGTGGTCTCATCGCGATCAGTCGGCCGTGGCCGCAGCGCTCGCCGCCACAGGCACGACCGAACTCGCCGGGCGCCTGGTCGATGAGCTGTCCGGTGGACAGCGGCAGCGCGTGTGGGTCGCCATGCTGCTCGCACAGGAGTCGCCCACCATGCTCCTCGACGAGCCGACGACATTCCTCGACATCGCTCACCAGTACGAGCTGCTTCGGCTGTTCCACGAGCTGCACGCCGAAGGTCGGACGATCGTCGCTGTGCTGCACGACCTCAACCAAGCTGCGCGGTTCGCGGATCACATGATCATGATGCGCGACGGCAGGATCGTGGCTTGCGGTGAACCGTCGGTGATCGTGACCTCGGATCGCGTCGCAGAGGTCTTCCGGCTGGACTGCACCGTCATCTCCGACCCGCACACGGGTACTCCCCTCGTCGTCCCCCGCTGAGAAGGCGGCGACGCGGAGTTGTTAGCCTGGCCGGATGACCACCCTGCTCGACGACTTCCTCTCGGGTGACCGCAGCCGCGTGATGCCGGCGGTGTGGGAGACCATCCACTCCCGGGATCCCGAGACGCTCGACCCGCTCCTCGAAGCACTTCCGAGACTCCGGCTCGCGGCTGCGCAGCTCGACCTGGGCGGCGCGATCTATTCGAACGACGGCCACTTCGCGCACGCCCTGAGCAAACTCGAACACTATCGAGACGGCAAGTGCTGGTGCGCCGCCTACCCCGGCCAGCTCACGCACGATCCGCGCAAGGAGGAGACGCGCGGCCACGTCCTGATCCTTTCGACGAGCGAGCCCGGCTGGTCCATGACATACCTGTGCGAGTGCACCGTGTGCGGACAGCAGTTCGACATCGAACAGGGCGATCACCACTTCACCTGGTGGAACTGGGTGCCTCGCGGCCTCAAGAGGCGTCGCGGCGAGGTCTGAGGTCGGTGGCCGCGGGTAGCGTGCCCAGCGTGTCGGCCATCCCGCTTCCCAGCCCCTGCTCGCTCTGCGGCCATGCCGATGCAGTGCGCGTGGCCTCGGCGCTGATGTGCGCATGGTGCGGGTGGCGATACGGGGATTCACCGGATCCCGATCTGCCGCGCCCCGTGATCGAGGTCGTCTACTACATCCGCTACGACCGCCGCGTGAAGATCGGCACCAGTCGTCGTCCTCGTCAGCGGCTCTCCAGCATCCGTCACGAAGAGCTCCTGGCCTTCGAGCCCGGCGGTCGGGATGTCGAGCAGGCGAGGCATCGCGAGTTCGCCGACATCCGGGAGGGCGGTGAATGGTTCACGCTCGACGCCGGGCTCGCGACCCACATCGCGGCGCTGCGCGCTGAGGGCGAGCCATGGCAGCTGTACGCACGCTGGGTGAGCTCGGCGCTGCAGAACTGAAGCCCCGCACGGGGCCGACGTTCCGTGCGGGGCTTCAGAGTTCAGCGGGGTCAGACGCGTGCGGCCTTGACCTTCGCGGGCTGGGGCTGCGAGAACAGCACGACGAGGATCACGGCGACACCGACGACGACGTGCGGGACCCACACGTTGGGTGCCTCGGTCGAGAAGCCGAAGATCCACGGCGACAGCGCCAGGAACAGGCTTGCGACGATGTCGAAGACGAGGTGCACCGGCATCGGGATGACGCCGAAGGGGCCCCATTCGTACTTCGTGAACAGGCTGTAGACGATGAGCCCGATGCCGAGCACGATCGGGATGATGACGGCGGGTCCGCCCACGGTCGAGAAACCGAACAGCCACGGAGCAGCGATCAGCGCCACGCCGACGACGTAGTCGAGGATGCCATGGACCTTGGTGGGGATGAAACGCATGATGCCTCCTGTGATGTCGTCGCGGGCTGCGACTCACAGATGGTTCGCAGCGCTTCGTCGAACGGATTGCAGGAGTCAGTCGATCAGGCGCTCGCCCAGCCGTACCGGCTGGCCAGCGCCGACGCGACGCGACCATAGCGTGACCGGTCGAGCACAGCCGCCTCACGGCGCAGCCCGCTCTCGTGCACGCTGTAGAGCTGCTCGATGTCGACCCATGACTCGCGCCCTTGAGAGTCCCAGTCGCCGGAACCGATCGACAGGTAGTCGTGGTCGCCGTCGTGCGCCTTGCTCGTCATGCGCACCGCGTACACGCGATCCGTGGACTCACGACCGATCACGAGCACCGGACGGTCCTTGCCTCGTCCGTCGTTCTCCTCATACGGAACCCAGGTCCAGATGATCTCGCCGGCGTCCGGCGCTCCATCCCGATCAGGCGCGTAGCCGACGCGAAGCCGCTCGACCCGATCGGGGTCGATGCGCACGGTCTCCGTGCCCGGCCGCGATCCTCTCGCATCGGATGCCGCGGAGCGCACTTCTTCGGAGCTGCGTACACGCGAGACCGGGCGTCTCGGACGATTGCTCGTCTGAGACGCCCGGTCAGATCCCAGTGCTGTGAAGAGGATCTCCGCGAGTCTTGCCAGGATGCCGTTCGAGTTGCTCACACGGTCACCCTAACGGCAGGTCAGGCGTCGGCCAGCGCGTAGCCCTCCTCGCCGTGCACGACCTGGTCGACACCGGCGATCTCGTCTTCGCTGGTCACGCGGAAGCCGATCGTCTTCTCGATCGCGAAGCCGATGATGAACGCGACGACGAAGGAGTAGATCAGCACACCGAGGGCTGCGATCGCCTGGACGGCGAGCTGACGCGCATCGCCACCGACGAAGAGACCGGTTCCGGTCGCGAAGAAGCCGAGGTAGAGCGTTCCGATCAGTCCACCGACGAGGTGGATGCCGACGACGTCGAGCGAGTCATCGAAACCGAGACGGAACTTCATCTCCACCGCGAGTGCGCAGACGATACCGGCGACAGCACCGAGCAGCAGCGACCATCCGGGCGTGAGGTTGGCGCAGGCCGGGGTGATGGCGACGAGACCGGCGACGGCACCGGATGCGGCACCCACCGAGGTGGGCTTTCCGTCCTTGATCTTCTCGATGAGGATCCAACCGAGGATCGCGGCCGCCGTCGCGCCGAGGGTGTTCAGACCGATGAGTCCGACCCCTCCCATGTCCTCTGCGAGCCACTCGGCTCCGGCGTTGAAGCCGAACCAGCCGAACCACAGCAGTGCGGCACCGAGGAGCGTCAGAGGGACGTTGTGCGGCTTGAGGATGCCCTTCTGGAAGCCGATGCGCTTGCCGAGGACGATCGCGAGGGCGAGTGCTGCTGCACCCGCGTTGATGTGCACAGCGGTACCGCCGGCGTAGTCGATCACGCCGATGCCGCTGTCCTCGCCGAAGAGGGTGGTGCCGAGGTTCATGATCCAACCGCCGCCCCAGACCCATGCGGCGACCGGGAAGTACCCGACCGTGGCGAAGACGCCGGCGAAGATCAGCCAGCTGCCGAACTTCGCGCGGTCGGCGATGGCGCCCGAGATGAGCGCGACGGTGATGATCGCGAAGGTCGCACCGTAGGCGACTCCGAGAAGTGCGACGTTCGAGCCCTCACCGGCCGCGAGGCTGGAGAGGCCGATGTCGGCGAAGGGGTTGCCTGCGAAGGCGGTGGGGCTGTCGACGGCGCTCATCGAGAATCCGAAGAGGATCCACAGAACGGCGACGAGGCCGATCGAGCCGAAGCTCATCATCATCATGCTGACGACGCTCTTGGCCTTGACGAGACCGCCGTAGAAGAAGGCGACGCCGGGCGTCATGAGCAGTACGAGGGCGGTCGCGGTGATCGCCCAGGAGATGTTGCCTGGAGCATCCATAGTCAAACCTCACATTCGGGAAACTGAGAGCTTCAGTGTGACGACGCCCGATTTCCGGAATGCGTGAGGTTTGTTGCGGCAGCGTTACAGAGACGCCGTGTGTGTGAACATCGCGTTACGCGACACTGCGATCCGCGTGTGTAAGTGCATTGAGTCTGGAGATAGCACGCAGGTACTTCTTGCGATAGCCGCCGTTGAGCATCTCTTCCGCGAACACCTGATCGAGGCTCACCCCGGTGGCGACGATGGGGATCTGCGCGTCGTACACGCGGTCGACGAAAGCGACGAATCGCAGAGCTTCGGACTGGTCGGTCAGCACGTGCACGTCTTTCAGGCCTACGAGGTCGAGCCCCGAGATGACCCGCAGGTACCGCGAAGGGTGCACCCGGGCGAGATGACGGATGACATCGGCGAAAGAGTCGTCGGATGCGACCCCGTCCGCCGAGCCGGTCTGCACTGCAGCGCTGTACGTGGACGCGTCACTCACCACGGCGTGGCCGTCGAGGGCGCGCTGTCTGAAGTCCACGCCGTCGATGCGGATCGTCTGGAAGCTGTCGGACATCGCGTGGATCTCCCGCAGGAAGTCCTGCGCGGCGAAGCGCCCTTCACCCAGCGCGTTGGGCGGGGTGTTCGAGGTGGCGGCGAGCTTGGTGCCTGTAGGCACGAGTTCGCCGATCAGGCGTGTCATGACCATGGTGTCGCCCGGATCGTCAAGCTCGAACTCGTCGATGCACAGCAGGTCGGCGCCCTTGAGCAGGTCGACGGTGTTCTTGTATCCCAGTGCACCGACCAGGGCCGTGTACTCGATGAACGAGCCGAAGTACTTCCTGCGGGCGGGCATCGCGTGATAGATCGACGCGAGCAGGTGGGTCTTCCCGACTCCGAAGCCGCCGTCGAGGTAGACGCCGGGCTTGGTCTCCGGTTCCTTCTTGGCTCGGCTGAAGAAGCCGCCGCGCTTCGCCGGAGCTCCGCCGCGTCCCGCGAAGCGGATCAGAGTCTCCTTCGCCTCCTCCTGCGACGGATATGCGGGATCCGCCCGGTAGCTGTCGAAGGTGGCCCCGTCGAACTGCGGCGGCGGCACGAGGCTGGCCAGCATCTCGGGACCGGTGACGGTCGGCTGTCGATCTGTCAGGTGCACGATGCCCGTGCGGGTGGGCGTGTCGGTCATCACGGTCCTGTATCGGGGGCGCACCTGTGTCGAAGTCTTACGAATCGGGTGCAGGGCGCACGGCGTGGATCTATCGTCGAAGTATCGGCTCCACATTACGCCGTCGCCCCTGCATCATCGCCGCTCACCGTCTGAGGAGATCCCTGTGGCCATCGAGTTCGACACCACTTCACCCAAGTTCGCCGAGTACGCCGAGCCCGGCCGGCTCGTGACCACCGAGTGGCTCGCTGAGCGCCTGGGCACGCCCGGACTGGTGGTAGTCGAGTCCGACGAGGACGTGCTGCTCTACGAGACGGGCCATATCCCGGGCGCCGTGAAGGTCGATTGGCACACCGAGCTCAACGACCCGGTCGTTCGCGACTACGTCGACGGGGAGGGATTCGCGAAGCTGCTGAACAGCAAGGGGATCTCGCGCGACGACACCGTGGTGATCTACGGCGACAAGAACAACTGGTGGGCCGCCTATGCGCTCTGGGTGTTCTCGCTGTTCGGTCACGAAGACGTGCGACTTCTCGACGGCGGTCGCGATCGCTGGATCGCGGAGGGACGTGACATCACCCGAGACGCACCTCAGGTCACGCCTGCGGACTACCCGGTCGTCGAGCGCGACGACTCCGTCATCCGCGCGTACAAGGAGGACGTCCTCGCCCATATCGGGAACCCCCTGATCGACGTGCGCTCTCCCGAGGAGTACAGCGGTGAGCGCACCACCGCGCCGGCGTACCCCGACGAGGGCGCACTGCGCGCAGGGCACATCCCGACGGCCCAGAGCGTGCCGTGGGCGAAGGCGGTCGCAGAAGACGGCGGCTTCAAGTCGCGCTCTGAACTCGACGCTATCTACCGCGACGGCGCCGGTCTCGCAGACGGCGACGAGGTGGTCGCGTACTGCCGCATCGGTGAACGCTCCAGCCACACCTGGTTCGTGCTCAAGCACCTGCTCGGATTCGAGAACGTCCGCAACTACGACGGATCGTGGACCGAGTGGGGCAGCGCGGTTCGGGTACCGATCGTCACCGGATCGGAGCCCGGATCCCTGTGATCGTGGAAGGATGACAGGGATGAGCATGAGCGAACTTCCTGACACCCTCGCCGAGATCCGCGACGGATTCCTCGAGACCCCCGAGGCTGATCGCCTGCTGCTCCTGCTGGAGTACTCGGACGAGTTGCCTGAGGTCTCCGCAGAGGTCGCGAACCATCCGGAGATGTACGAACGCGTGGCGGAGTGCCAGTCACCCGTCTACATCTACGTCGAGGTCAACGACGACGTGGTCACCATGCACGCGACGGCTCCGCCCGAGGCTCCGACCACGCGCGGATTCGCGAGCATCCTCGTGCAGGGCCTCACCGGCCTCACCGCCGATGAGGTCTTGGGGATCCCCGACGACTACCCCCAGTCGATCGGGCTCACCCGAGCCGTGTCGCCACTGCGGATCGGCGGAATGACCGGAATGCTCATGCGCGCCAAGAACCAGGTCAGGCAGAAGCGCTGAAGCCCTCGGCTGCGAGCCAGCCCGTGATGGCATCGCTCCACCCGGTCTGGTCGTAGTTCCAGATCTTCGTGTGCCGTGCACCCGAGAATGCCGGCATGGTGACGAGATCCGGGCGGGCCTCCTGCAGCGCGTGAGAAGCGTCGGCCGGCACGAATCCGTCATCGTCGCTGTGCAGGATGAGCACGGGCACCTTCAGCTCTTCGGCTCGCGCGACCATGTCGAGGCTGTCGAACGGGATCGCGTTCTCCGCGCCGCTGAGCCGCGCCGTGAACGGAACGGACAGCGCGCCCATCGCGAGATCAGGCAGCGGCGCGCGCATTCCCGCCGCCCGCGCCTGGAAGCGCAGCACGCTGCGCCAGTCGATCACGGGCGACTCGAGGATCAGTCCCGCGATGCGGTCGCGGTTGCCGGAGTTCAGGGCGGTCTGCATCGCGACGGCACCACCCATCGACCACCCCATCAGGATCACACGCTCAGCCCCGTGGCGCAGGGCGAAAGACACTGCGGCGTCCACATCACGCCACTCTGATGCCCCCAGCGCGTACGCGCCGCCTCTGCTGCGCGGAGCCTCGCCATCGTTCCGATAGGACACGACGAGGTTCGGGAAGCCGGCCGCGTGCAGCACCGGGACTGCGCGCAGGCACTCGGCACGGGTGACGCCGCGGCCGTGCACCTGGACCACCCACGTCGACGACTCGCCGGGGAAGAGCCATGCCGGGCACGGCCCCGCCGGCGATCCGATGAGCACGTTCTGCCACGGCAGGTGCAGCTCCGTCGGTGAGGAGTAGTACCAGCCGCTGAACGCCGCAGTCCTGTCGACGCGAGCGCCGGGCTCGATCTGCGTGAGCAGCTTGCGCCGCACGGTCGTCGCGTCGGCGCTGAGCACGGCACCGAGCTTGACGTACCCGTACGTGCCGGAGGTGAAGAGACCGTATCGCCCCGGCAGCTCGGTGTCTCGTGTCCGCGTGAGCTCGATCGTCTGCGCGCCGGTGTCGACAGCGAGGATCTCGACGTCGGCCGGCCGTTTCTTCGGAATCACGACCCGGCGGGCCACACTGAACACGAGCAGGGCCAGCGCCGTCCCGAGAGCGAGCAGTGCAGGGACAAGGAGCGCAACGGCGTGCCTGAGACTCTTCATCGCTTCCTGACTCTAGCCTGTTGCCGTGACCGCTCACCCCGATGCCGGGACGATCTTCGACGCCGCCGTGGCCGAACTGCGCGATATCGCCTTCCGCGCAGACATCACCATCCGCGAGATACCCACGCCGCAAGGCCTCGCTCCGCACGCCCTCGCGCTCGCCGCCGATGTCCGCCCGGACGACGTCGGAGAGTCCGCCTACGGCACCGGGCGCTTCGTGCTGCTGCACGACCCGGACAATCCGGCGGCGTGGGACGGGGACTGGCGCATCGTGATCTTCGCCCAGGCGCCACTGGAGACGGAGATCGGCACCGATCCCCTGCTCGCTGACGTCACGTGGTCGTGGCTCGTCGACGCGCTCGACTCCAGAGGCGCCGGCTATCACTCCGCGTCCGGCACGTCGACCAAGACCCTGTCGAAGGGGTTCGGTGGCCTCGCTCTCGAAGGGGACGGCGCACAGATAGAGTTGAGGGCGTCCTGGACACCCGAGGGCCCCTTCACACCCCACGTCGAGGCCTGGGTCGAACTGGTCGGGATGCTGGCGGGCCTTCCGCCGGGTTCCGAGGGCATCGCCGTTATCGGCGCGCGAAAGGCAGCACGTGACTGAATACTCCGTGATCTCCGACGTCTCGGAGTTCCATGCGGCATGCGCCGCTCTGGCCGCAGGCACGGGTCCTGTCGCCGTCGACGTCGAGAGGGCATCCGGATTCCGCTACTCCCAGCGGGCGTATCTCGTTCAGGTGTTCCGCCGTGACGCGGGGGTCTTCCTCTTCGATCCTCCCGCGCTCGGCGACTTCAGCCCGCTGCAGGAAGCGATCGGCGATGTGCTCTGGGTCTTCCATGCCGCCAGCCAGGACCTCCCGTCGCTCCGCGAACTCGATCTGCTGCCTCAGGAGATCTTCGACACCGAGCTCGCATCGCGTCTGCTGGGTCACGAGCGCGTCGGCCTCGCTGCGGTCGTGGAGAACACGCTCGGCATCACCCTCAAGAAGGAGCACTCCGCGGCGGACTGGTCGACCAGACCGCTTCCCGCTGCGTGGCTCGAGTACGCGGCGCTCGACGTGCTGCATCTCATCGACGTCTACGAGGCGCTGAAGGCGGAACTCGAGGAGCAGGGCAAGACCGAGTTCGCGGCCGAGGAGTTCGCCGCCACTCTCACCCGGCTTCCCAAGCCTCCGCGTGAAGACCCCTGGCGCCGCCTGAGCGGCCTCCACCAAGTGCGCGGCGCCCGAAACCTGGCCGTCGCGCGCTCGCTGTGGCAGGCCCGAGAGGCCTTCGCGCAGGATCAGGATGTCTCTCCGGGGCGTCTCGTGCCGGATCGCTCGCTGATCGCGGCGGTGCTCGCGAACCCGCAGAGCAAGCAGGCGCTCGCCGGCATCAAGGATTTTCAAGGTCGAGCGAGCCGAACGCAGCTCGATCGCTGGTGGCAGGCGATGGTCGACGGCCGCGCGACGGAGGAGCTCCCGCGCGAGCGGGTTCCGAGCGACACACTGCCGCCGCCGCGGGCCTGGTCGGACCGCAATCCCGAAGCCGATGCTCGCCTCAAGGCGGCGCGGCCGGTCGTCGAGGCCACTGCCGAAGAGCTCGGGATGCCGACGGAGAACCTGCTCACCCCCGATCACCTCCGTCGAGTGGCCTGGGATGTGCCGGGAACGACGCCTGAAGCCATCGGCGACGCCCTCGCCGAGCTCGGTGCGCGCCCCTGGCAGATTGCACAGACTGCACAGAAGATCGCCGACGCCTTTGTAGAGGCCGCGCAAACCGTCGACGTGGCCCCGTCGGACGCTTCGTAGGTTCGATCCAACCGATTCCTCCCCGTTTCCGGCCCTCCATAGACTGAGGCCACCGCACAAACTTGGAGGCAGAGTGGCCGAAATATCGGACGTCTTCTTCGTCGATGGAGTGCGCACCCCCTTCGGGCGCGCCGGCGAAAAGGGCATGTACTGGAACACCCGCGCTGATGACCTCGCTGTCAAGGCGACCATCGGCCTCATGGAGCGGAACGTCGCCGTCCCCGCTGACCGTATCGACGACGTCGCCATCGCCGCGACCAGCCAGACCGGAGACCAGGGACTGACCCTCGGCCGCTCCGTGGCGATCCTCGCAGGGCTTCCGCAGACGGTGCCAGGACTGGCCGTCGAGCGCATGTGCGCCGGCGCGATGACCAGCGTCACGACCATGGGCGCGTCGATCGGCGTCGGCATGTACGACTTCGCCCTCGCCGGCGGCGTCGAGCACATGGGCCACCACCCGATCGGCGGCAACGCCGACCCCAACCCCCGCTTCGTCTCGGAGCGCATGGTCGACCCCGGCGCCCTGAACATGGGTGTCACGGCCGAGCGCATCTTCGACCGCTTCCCGCACCTGACCAAGGAGCGCTCCGACCGGTTCGGCATGCTGAGTCAGCACAAGGTGCAGGCGGCGTACGACGCCGGAAAGATCCAGCCCGACCTCGTCTCGGTCGCGACCAAGGGCGCTGACGGCGCCTGGGGCCTCGCCACCGAGGACGAGGGGCGTCGTCCTCAGACCACGATGGAGGATCTCGCAGCGCTGAAGACGCCCTTCCGTCCGCACGGTCGTGTGACGGCGGGCACCTCGTCGCCGCTGACCGACGGCGCGACGATGTCGCTGCTCGCCGGGGGCGGCGCTGTGAAGGAGTTCGGCCTCGCGCCGAAGATGCGCATGGTCTCGTTCGCCTTCGCAGGTGTGCAGCCGGAGATCATGGGAATCGGGCCGATCCCCTCGACGGAGAAGGCGCTGAAGAAGGCCGGGTTGACGATCGCCGACATCGGGCTGTTCGAGTTGAACGAAGCCTTCGCGATCCAGGTCATCTCCCTGCTCGACCACTTCGGCATCGCCGACGACGACCCGCGGGTCAATCAGTGGGGCGGCGCCATCGCACTCGGTCACCCCCTCGCGGCATCCGGTGTGCGTCTGATGATCCAGCTCGCGGCGCAGTTCGCCGAGCGCCCGGACGTGCGCTACGGCCTGACGGCCATGTGCGTCGGTCTCGGACAGGGCGGCTCCGTCATCTGGGAGAACCCGCACTACGACGGCAAGAAGAGGAAGTAAGCCCGATGGCCAACTCGATTTCCGAGCAGTACGCGAACGTCGACTTCTCTCCCATCCAGGCCCTCACCGACGGCGAGGTGATCACGCACTCCCCTGTTCGTGACATCCGTCTCACGTCGGGCAAGGTTCTTGCGCTGATCACGCTCGACAACGGACGCGACCACACCCGCCCGAACACCCTGGGTCCCGCCACGCTCACCGCCCTCGGCGAGACGCTCGACGGACTCGCCGCACGCGCGGCGAGCGGAGAGATCCAGGCGGTCGGAATCACCGGCAAGCAGTACATCCTCGCCGCGGGCGCCGACCTCTCCGACATCAGCAAGGTCGGCTCGCGTGACAACGCACGTCTGATCGCGCAACTCGGTCACAAGGTGCTCGGCAAGCTCGGCGAGCTCGGCGTCCCGTCGTTCGCCTTCGTCAACGGCCTCGCGCTCGGCGGCGGTCTCGAGATCGCGCTGAACTCCAGCTACCGCACGGTCGACGCGTCCGCAGCGGCGATCGCGCTCCCCGAGGTCTTCCTCGGGATCATCCCCGGGTGGGGCGGGGCGTATCTTCTGCCCAACCTGATCGGAATCGAGAACGCCCTCGAGGTCGTCATCTCGAACCCGCTCAAGCAGAACCGGATGCTGAAGCCGCAGCAGGCCTTCGATCTGGGCATCGTCGACGCGATCTTCCCGGCGGCGAACTACCTCGAGAACTCGTTGGCCTGGGCGGATGCCGTCCTCAGCGGTAAGAAGGTCGAGCGCAAGAACGAGCCGGGCAAGATCGAGCGTCTCACCAAGTGGCCGATCGCCATCAAGATGGCCCGCGGCATGCTCGAGTCGAAGATCGGCACTGTTCCGAAGTCTCCGTACGCCGCTCTCGATCTGCTCGACAAGGCGAAGAGCGGAACCAAGGCTGAGGGATTCGCCCGCGAAGACGAGGCGCTCGCCGATCTCGTCACGGGTGATCAGTTCGCGGCCTCGATGTATGCCTTCGATCTCGTGCAGAAGCGCGCGAAGCGCCCGGTGGGAGCCCCCGACAAGGCGCTGGCCAAGAAGGTCACCAAGGTCGGCATCATCGGCGCCGGCCTCATGGCGAGCCAGTTCGCGCTGCTGTTCGTGCGCAAACTGCAGGTGCCCGTACTGATCACCGACCTCGACCAGGCGCGCGTCGACAAGGGCGTCGCCTACATCCATGAGGAGATCGGCAAGCTCGAGGCGAAGGGCCGCCTCGACGCGGACTCCGCCAACAAGCTCCGGGCGCTCGTCACCGGCACCACCGACAAGAGCCTCTACGCCGACTGCGACTTCGTCATCGAGGCCGTCTTCGAAGAGGTCGGGGTCAAGCAGCAGGTGTTCGGCGAGATCGAGAAGGTCATCGCCGAAGACGCGATCCTCGCGACGAACACCTCGTCGTTGTCTGTCGAGGAGATCGGCGCGAAGCTCGCTCATCCCGAGCGCCTCGTCGGTTTCCACTTCTTCAACCCGGTTGCGGTCATGCCGCTGATCGAGATCGTGAAGACGCCTGGCACCTCCGAGGCCGCGCTCTCGACCGCCTTCGTCGTCGCCAAGAACCTCGGCAAGAACGCGGTGCTCACCGCGGACGCACCCGGCTTCGTGGTGAACCGTCTGCTCGCCAAGGTCATGGGCGAAGCGGCTCGTGCAGTCTACGAGGGCACCCCGATCACGGAGGTCGAGAAGGCCTTCGCACCGCTCGGCCTGCCGATGGGTCCCTTCCAGCTGATCGATCTGGTCGGATGGAAGGTCGCCGCGCACGTGCAGGACACGATGGCGCACGCGTTCCCCGACCGCTTCTATGCGAACGAGAACTTCCACGCTCTCGCAGAGCTCGATGCGGTCGTCGAGAAGGACAAGGGCGGTCGCGTCACCGGCTGGACGAAGCCGGCCGAGAAGCTGCTGAAGCCGGCCGTCGGCAAGACGCCGGCATCGGCGGAGACGATCCTGCAGCGCGTGCAGGACGGCCTCGCGAGCGAGATCAAGCTGATGCTCGACGAGGGCGTCGTGCCCGAGGTCGAGGACATCGATCTGTGCCTCATCCTCGGCGCCGGCTGGCCGTTCATCGATGGCGGCGCATCGCCGTACCTCGACCGAGAGGGCGCGTCACAGCGGGCGTTCGGTGGCGACTTCCACACCCCGCAGATCCGCGGCATCGAGAACCGCTGATCTGAACATCGGAGGGGGTCGCCATGAGGCGGCCCCCTCCTTCGTGTCTACAGCGTCGGGCGCTCGTCGACCTCGCCGCAGCGTGGCCAGTGCGAGAGCGCTCGCTCAGCGAGCGCGGTGATCGTCAGCGAGGGGTTCACTCCGGGGTTGGCCGGCACAGCGGCGCCGTCGACCACATGCAGGCCCGGATGCCCCCACACGCGGTGGTAGAGATCGACCACGCCGGTCTCGGGGCTGGATGAGATGACGGCACCGCCGAGGAAGTGAGCGGTCAGCGGGATGCCGAAGACCTCGGGCCATGATCCTCGGGCCGCAGCCGCGACGCCGCCCTCGGTCTCGACGCGCGCCGCGATCGCCGCGGCCGCGCGGTGCGCCTGCGGCAGGTAGCTCGGGTTCGGCTTGCCGTGCCCCTGTCTGCTCGTCATCACGAGCCGCCCGAGGCGTCGACGCAGCGACAGCGTGAGCGAGTTGTCGGCGGTCTGCATCACGAGCGCGATGATGCCGCGTTCACTCCAGCGTCGAAGCGACCCCAGACGCAGCTGACGGATCGGACCTCGAAGGAACTGACCCATCAGACTCGCCAGTCGTCGTCCGAGCCCGCGGTCGCCCGGCACCATGACCGACGCGAGCGCACCCATGAGATTCGATCCCGGCCCGTACCGCACATTCTCGACGTGCGTGTTCGCGTCGATGTGGAACGACGTGGTGATCGCGACTCCTCGGGCGAGTTCGAGAGAGGCAGGAACCGAGACGGCCACGGCGCCGTCGAGAGCCTCCGAGTTGGTCCGGGTGAGGCGGCCGACCGCATCGGACACGCGAGGAAGCGCCCCGGCGCGTTTCATCCGGTGCAGCAGCTGCTGCGTACCCCACGTCCCCGCGGCCAGCACCACCTGACGTGCGCGGACGGTGCGACGCTCGGGCCGGAACCACGCCCCGCTTCGCTCCGTCGTCACCGCGAAGCCACCGTCGGGTAGTTCACGCACCTCGGTGACGGTGCGCAGCGCTTCGATGACGGCACCGCGTTTCTCGGCGAGTGCGAGATAGTTCTTCATCAGGGTGTTCTTGGCGCCGACGCGGCATCCGACCATGCAGTTTCCGCACAGCGTACAGCCTGTGCGGTCGGGGCCCTCGCCGCCGAAGAAGGGATCCGGTGTGCGCTCGCCGGGCTTTCCGAACCAGACGCCGACCGGTGCGTGCCGGAACGTGCTGCCCACACCGAGGTCGTCGGCTGCACCCGCCATGATGCGCTCGACCGGGCCGGTGTGCGGATAACGCTCGACCACTCCGAGCATCCGCTTCGCCGTCGCATAGTGCGGCGCGAGATCGGCCTCCCACTCCGCGAGAGCACTCCACTGCGGATCGTCGAAGAACGCACCGCTGGGCTGATACAAGGTGTTCGCGTAGTTGAGAGAGCCTCCGCCCACCCCTGCTCCCGCGAGGATCATGACATGCGGCAGCCGATGGATGCGCTGGATGCCGAAGCAGCCGAGCCTGGGCGCCCACAGGTAGCGGCGGACGTTCCAGTTGGTCTTCGGGAAGTCCTCGTCCTCGAAGCGACGACCGGCCTCGTACACGCGGACGCGATAGCCCTTCTCCGCCAGCCGCAGCGCGGCCACCGAGCCGCCGAACCCCGAGCCGATGACGACGACCTCCTCATCGAAGGGACCGCCGTGCTGCGGATCGCGCGAGGTGTCGTTCATCGCCGCTCCCCCGCAGCGGCGGGCACGAGGATCGTCAGAGCCGCCCGGCGGATTCCGATGGTGCACTCGTTCTCGGCGATCCGCTCTCCGTCGGCGTAGACGACGAGCCCCGGGGCGCTGACCGTCACGGAACGGGCCTGACGGCGGGTCACCTCGGATCTCGTCAGATGCGCTCCCCGCAGCAGCAGGGGGAACAAGCGCAGCAGCCGGAGTCGTGTCAGCGGCGCGACCTGCACGATGTCCAGCAGCCCGTCGTCTGCGGCGGCGCCGACGCACAGGGGCATCCCTCCTCCGTAGCTCGCGGTGTTGCCCACCGCGACGAGTGTGCCCGGTTCCTGGCTCGGCGGCTCGCCGTCGACTGACACAGTGAACTCCATCGGCCGGAGACGCACGAGCTCGACGACCAGAGCGAGGTAGTAGCGCAGCACGCCGCGCGGCCAGCGCAGCCGGTTGGTGCGATCGCTGACCTTCGCATCGAATCCGAGGGCGGCGATCGTCAGGAACAGGTCGGTCCGCCCCGCGGCGCGGACCTCGCCGACATCGATCGCGCGCGGAACGCCGGTCAGGGCGAGCTCGGCCGCGGCGACCGGGTCGCGGCGGGGCAGCCCCAGAGCTCGAGCAAGGTCGTTGCCGGTGCCAGCCGGCACCAGCACGACGGGGATGCCGGCCGCGCACACTGCGTCGAGGATGCCGGACAGCGTGCCGTCGCCTCCGATGACGACGAGCACCCGAGGGCTCTCATCGAGGGCCTGCGCCACCAGCATCCGCCCGGACGCGGCCGACTCTCCCGCGTACACCCGCACGTCCAGGCCTCTGGCGCGCAGATGGGCGAGGGCGGCCTCGGCCTCCTGCGCGCCGCGCCCTTTGCCGGAGAACGGGTTCGACAGCACGGCGACGTGCTCAGCCACGTCAGCCCGACCGATCCGAGGTGATGACCGCGCCCGGGTTGAGGATCCACGTCGGGTCGAGCTCTCGCTTGATCGCCGTCAGAATTCGCACCCCCGTCGCTCCGATCTCCTGCTCGAGCCATGGGGCATGATCGCGACCGACCGCGTGGTGATGGCTGATCGTGCCCCCAGCCGAGATGAGCGAATCATTCACCTGTCTCTTGATCTCCGTCCACGCCTCCAGGGGGTCGTATCGGAGGTTCGCGAGCACCGTGAAATACAGCGAGGCCCCCGTGGGATAGACGTGCGAGACATGGCACATCACATACGATCTGGCGCCGGCATCCGCGAATCCATCGCGAAGTGCGGCGGTGATCTCGGCCTTGAGCGCCGACAGGTTCGACCAGGTGGTCGCAGTCTCCAGCGTCTCGCAGAACACTCCCGCATCCAGCAGGGAATCGCGCAGGTACGGACCGTCGAAACGGCCGTCGAGCCATCCCTCCGCAGCGCCCTCGCCGGATGACACTCCTCCCGCAGCTGTCAGGATCTCGGACGTACGTGCTCGACGCTCGGCGATGCCGTCACCCTCGTACACCGTGACGATGCTCGCACCCTTCGCGAGCGCCTTTCCGATCCGGCCCACCTGGGCGAGGCTGACGGCGGTCTCGGCCTCGTCGGAGAGGCGGATGACGGTGGGGCCGCCACCGCTCTGGGCCACCTGCCGCAGACCGTCGACTCCGTGCGCGAAGTCCGCGAAGCTCCACGCCTCGAGGACTCGTTCTCGTGGCACCGGATGCACGCGGACACAGACCTCGGTGATGACTCCGAAGATGCCCTCCGATCCGAGGAAGACCCTGATGAGATCGGGCCCGGCTGCGGAGCCCGGTGATCGACCGAGATCGACGTCTCCGGTCGGGGTCGCGACTCTGAGACCGGTGACCATCGAATCGAACCGTCCGTGCCCGGCCGAGTTCTGCCCCGACGAGCGCGCAGCGGCGAATCCGCCGATCGTGGCATATCGGAAGCTCTGCGGGTAGTGCCCGAGTTCGAAGCCCCGAGCAGCCAGCAGCGCCTCGGCATCCGGACCGGTCGTCCCTGCGGCGATACGGGCTTCTCCGCTCACCTCGTCGAGACGGATGAGGCCGGAGAGCCGCCGCAGATCCAGGCTGATCACCGCGCGGTGGGCGCCGCGCTCGGGGTCGAGGGCGCCGACCACACTCGTCCCTCCGCCGAACGGGATCACCGCTATCCCCCGGTCAGCGCACAGGCGGAGCACGGCCACGACCTCGTCGTGGTTCCCTGCACACACGATCGCATCCGGCGCAGCTTGATGCCGCCTCCGCCGTCTGAGCAGGTCCGGTGTCGAGCGCCCACCTGCATGGCGGATCCTCGACTCGTCCGTCGTGTCGACGTGCTCGGCTCCGACCACTGCCGCGAACTCCCGCAGGTCGTCCCCGCGAAGTGACGATGTCTCGAGCTGCACGTCGGCGAGGTCGACCGCGGATGCGGGCTTCTGCAGGCGTCCCAGCAGCAACGGCAAAAGCATCCGCACCGCGCGCGGCAGATCCGATGCCCGGGCTGGATCCCCCCAGCCGTTCCAGCGCATCTCCGACCGCACGGCGACTCTGCCGCTCTCTCGACTCATGCGTTACAGTGTGACACATCATGGAAGAACGTCAAGCACTCGCCGAGGCATCAGACCGCAGTGCGCCCGATCGGGATCCCACGCGATCCCGCATCCTCGACGCAGCCGACGACCTGATCGCCCGTCGCGGCGTGCACGGCGTGACGATCGCGGAGCTCGCTCGGCGTGCCGGGCACAGCCGGCCCACCATCTATCGCAGTTGGAGCGACGCCGACGACGTCGTGCGAGCGGCCCTTCTCCGCAGAGTCGCCCTGATCCTCGAGGATTTCCCGAGTCATGCCACCACCCGTCACGAACTCGTCGATGACGTTCTCCGCTTCTCCACTCTCTTCCGCGCCGACACCGTGTACGGGCGACTTCTGGAGGAAGAGCCGGAAGCGTTCACCCGGTACACGCTGCAGAGGGTCGGGTCGAGCCAGCGCATGATCCTGGGCTGGCTGGCCACGGCGATCGGCGCTGCCCAGCGTGGCGGGACGGTTCGCGCCGGCGATCCAGGCGAGATCGCGGTCATGTTGCTGCTCATCGCCCAGTCGGCAGTGCTCTCGCACGGGACGGTCTCGGAGCTCCTCTCCGAGGAATCGTGGGAGCGAGAGCTGCGCGCCGCGCTAGACGGGCTGCTCCGGCCATGACCTCGCACTCCCCCGACCTCAACGTCGCGCGTCGGGCCGCAGAGCTGCGCCGAGCCGGCGACGAGCCGGTGGATGTCCTCGTCATCGGCGGTGGCATCACGGGCGTCGGTGTGGCGCTCGACGCTGCAGCACGAGGTCTGAGCGTCACTCTTCTCGAGGCTGAGGACCTCGCGTTCGGGACCAGCCGGTTCAGCTCGAAGCTCGTGCACGGCGGACTTCGCTACCTCGCCACCGGTGATCTCGCCACTGCGAAGGAGAGCGCCGTCGAGCGCCACCTGCTGATGACGCGGATCGCGCCGCATCTCATCCGCCCGCTCGGTCAGCTCCTTCCCTTCGCGCCCGGAGTGACGGCGCGCCAGCGCGCAGCCGGGTCGCTCGGGATGGCGATGGGAGACGTGCTCCGAGTGCGAGCACGCACGCCGCGTCGTTTCCTCCCTCCGCCGCGCCTCGTGTCGGCGCGAACGGCGCAGCGCCTTGTTCCTGCGCTCGGCCACGCGGGGCTTCGAGGCGGGATGCTGTCGTACGACGGCCAGCTCGCCGACGATGCACACCTGGTCGTCACGGTCGCCAGGACCGCAGCCGGTCGCGGGGCTCGCATCCTCACCCGGGTGCGAGCGCTCGAACTGCGTGCAGACGGCGCGACAGCAGAAGACGTGCTGACGGGCGAGCGTCTCGATGTCCGCGCCCGTGCGGTCGTCAATGCCACCGGCGTCTGGGCCGGGAGCCTCGACGAGTCGATCACGGTGCGTCCCAGTCGCGGGACGCATATCGTGCTCGACGCCGCAGATCTCGGCGACCCCTCGGCCGCGCTGACGATTCCGCACGAGGGCTCGATCAGTCGATACGTGTTCGCACTGCCGCAGCAGCACGGACGGGTGATCGTCGGACTGACGGATGAGGATTCTCCGGGGCCGGTGCCCCGCGTGCCCGTGGCGACCGAGGGCGACATCGCGTTCCTGCTCACGAACCTCAACCGTGTGCTGTCCGCGCCGATCACGCGGGATCAGGTCCGCGGATCATTCGCGGGGCTGCGCCCGCTGGTCGACACCGGCGCGACCTCGACCGCGGACATCTCTCGTCGTCATCTCGTCGCCGTCTCCGAGAAGGGCTTCATCAACGTGCTCGGAGGCAAGCTGACCACCTACCGACGGATGGCCGAGGATGCCGTCGACCTCGCCGTCGACACCGCGGGCCTCGACGCGGGCCCCAGCAGCACGGCATCCCTGCGGCTCACCGACACTGCCGTCGCGGTGAGGCCCGGCGTGGAACGCGGGCAGGTCACGCGTGCGCACATCGATTTCGCCGTCCGCTCCGAGGGTGCGATGACCGCGGATGACGTGCTCGATCGACGCACGCGCGTCGGACTCGTCGATGCGGACCGGGAGCGCCAGCGAGCACACGTCGAATCAGTGGTCGCCGAGATCCTCTCCGAGCTCTCCTGACGACGCCGCTCGCCGCAGCGCCGCGCTCCCGTATCCGCCTCGCGGCAGGCCGGGTAACGAGCGCGGAACAGAGCATGAACACCTGTGCGGGCGGGTCGAAGATCGTCATCTGCGTGCGCTCGAGGAGGCACAGTTGTGGCATGGACATGCTCCTCTCGATGCTGGGCGGCAAGGGAATGTCGGGCCTCTTCAAGACCGGCACGGCGATCCTCACGATCCTCCTGGTCGTGCCGGCGCTGTTGAAGATCTTCGTCGTCACAGTCGACGAGGGGTGGGCGGCGATCCGCACGCGGAACGGAAAGCCGATCATCCGGAACCGTCCACAGCGTCGTCCCACGTCCCGCGGCGGTGCAGTGGGCGAGGTCGTCGTGCTCGACCCGGGATCCCACGGAGCGTTCCCGCTGTTCTACTGGTACCGGCTCATCGATGTGCGCTGTCGCGCCACTGATCTGCCTGCGCGCGAGATGACCGGCGCGAACGGGCATCAGCACCGCGTGCATGCATCGTTCGAGTGGCGCCCGATACCGACCGGACGAGATCTCCGGGTCTTCGAGCTCGACGTCGTCAACGTAAGGAACGCGCCTCGAACATCGTCGGCGCAGCGCTGCGAGACGTCATCCGTGGA
Source organism: Microbacterium sp. APC 3901 (assembly GCF_030407765.1). Taxonomy (GTDB): domain Bacteria; phylum Actinomycetota; class Actinomycetes; order Actinomycetales; family Microbacteriaceae; genus Microbacterium. The sequence goes on along the minus strand of NZ_JASDCU010000005.1, from coordinate 74,647 downwards.
CTCGACGGCGCGGAGCTGCCGCACAACGACGAGATCAACACCCGCGTGATCGCGGCCAGCGCCGAGGAGGTGCGCCGCGCGTGCGGAGTCGAGCTGGTGCGTGTCATGGTCACCGGCGATGCGCTGACCGACGGCTACCTGCTCTCCACCGCGCTCCGCGAGTCCGATCGAGGAGCCCAGGCCGTCGCCGCCCTGCACGCCCTGAACTGATCGCCGGGTTCCCTGCGTCCCCGTCAGCGTCCGACGCGCGGCACGCGACGTCGATCAGCGTCGGTCGTGGAGCGGCACGTCGATCGCACCGTCCGCGTCGCTCGTTCCGGTCGCACCGGCGTCCCGTGCGACCGGGATCCGCGTTCCGAGCACCTGAGAGACGACATCCTGCGCGATATTCGACGCGGTGAGACCCGCGTCCGCGAGGATCTGGTCCCGCGAGGCGTGATCGATGAACTCATCCGGCAGTCCCAGCTCGTCGACGGCGGTGTCGATACCCGCCTCGCGAAGCACCTGACGAACGCGAGTGCCGATGCCGCCGACGCGGATGCCGTCTTCGATGGTGATCACCAGACGATGCCGTGCAGCCATGCTCACGATCGAGGGCTGCACGGGGATCGCCCAGCGCGGATCGATCACCGTCGCGCCGATGCCCTGCGCGCGCAGTCGCTCGGCGACATCCATCGCGAGAGCCGCGAACGGGCCGATGGCCACCAGCAGGACGTCCTCGGATTCTCCTCGCGCCAGCACGTCCACACCGTCGTGCAGTCGTTCGATCGCGGGCAGCTCGGGCGAGACATCGCCCTTGGGGAACCGGATGACCGTGGGGGCGTCGTCCACCAGGACGGCCTCGTCGAGAGCCTCCGTCAGGCGCGCCGCGTCTCGCGGTGCCGCGATGCGGATGTGCGGGACGATCTGCAGCATCGCGAGGTCCCACATGCCGTGGTGGCTGGGGCCGTCTGGCCCGGTGACACCCGCGCGGTCGAGGACGAAGGTGACGCCCGCACGATGCAGAGCGACGTCCATGAGCACCTGATCGAAGGCGCGGTTGATGAAGGTCGCATACAGCGCCACGACGGGGTGCAGCCCGCCGAACGCGAGTCCTGCGGCGGAGGCCACCGCGTGCTGCTCGGCGATGCCCACGTCATAGACGCGGTCGGGGAAGCGCTCGGCGAATGGAGCCAGCCCCGTGGGACGCAGCATCGCTGCCGTCATGGCGATGACGTCATCTCGACGCTCGCCCACCGAGACCAGTGCGTCCGAGAACACATCAGTCCAGCCGGTGCCGCCCGACGAGAGGGTCTCGCCCGTGGTCGGATCGATGCGCCCGACAGCATGGAACTGGTCGGCCTCGTCGTCACGGGCCGGCTGGTATCCGCGCCCCTTCTCCGTGATGGCGTGCACGATGACCGGAGCGCCGTAGGATTTCGCGAGTTCGAGGGTCTCGAGGAGAGCCGGGAGGTCGTGCCCGTCGACCGGCCCGAGGTACTTGATGTCGAGATTGGAATACAGCGCTTCGTTGTTCGTGAAGCGTGACAGGAATCCGTGCGTACCGCCCCGTACACCTCGGAAGACCGCCCGACCGACGGGCCCGAAGGCGCGGAAGAGCCGATCGGACTTGTGGTGCAGCTCTTTATAGGTCGCGGCGGTGCGCACCCGGTTCAGGTATCGCGACATCCCGCCGATCGTCGGGGCGTACGAGCGCCCGTTGTCGTTGACGACGATCACCAGGTTGCGGTCGTTGTCATCCGAGATGTTGTTGAGGGCCTCCCACGTCATTCCGCCTGTGAGCGCGCCGTCTCCGACCACCGCGACGACGTGACGATCGCCGCGACCGGTCGCCGTCAGTGCACGCGACACGCCGTCCGCCCAGCTGAGAGAGCTCGAGGCGTGGGAGGACTCGACCACATCGTGCGCGCTCTCGCCGCGCTGGGGGTAGCCTGCGAGTCCGCCGCGGAGACGGAGAGACGAGAAGTCCTGTCGCCCCGTGAGCAGTTTGTGCACGTAGGACTGGTGTCCGGTGTCGAAGATGAACGGATCGTCGGGCGACGAGAAGGTCCGGTGCAGAGCGATCGTGAGCTCGACCACTCCGAGGTTGGGGCCGAGATGGCCGCCGGTACGAGACACGTTCTCGACGAGGAACTCGCGGACCTCGCCGGCGAGTTCGATGAGCTGCTCCTCAGAGAGGGAGTCGAGATCACGGGGTCCTGAGATGCTCGGAAGAATGGGCATCTGCACCTCCTCTTAGGCACCGTTTGCGGCATCCGATTCCGGTTCGGAAGCCTGATCGATCCTACCGCGGCCATCCGCGAAAGCTCGGAGAACGCCTCGCCCCCTTGACACAGGCTGCGCACACGCGAAAGGGCCCGGTTCCGAAGAACCGGGCCCCTGTCGTCGCTGTGATCAGACCAGCGAGCGCAGCACGTACTGCAGGATTCCGCCGTTGCGGTAGTAGTCGGCCTCACCGGGGGTGTCGATGCGCACGACCGCGTCGAACTCCACGACCTGCTTGCCCTCGGGTGAGTCCTCGGTCGGCGTCGCGGTCACATGCACCGTCTTCGGCGTCACTCCGTTGTTGAGCTCCTCGAGTCCCGAGATCGAGACGACCTCGGTGCCGTCGAGACCGAGCGACTCCCAGCTCTCGCCGGCGGGGAACTGCAGCGGGACGACACCCATGCCGATGAGGTTCGAGCGGTGGATGCGCTCGAAGCTCTCCGTGATGACGGCCTTGACGCCCAGCAGGCTGGTGCCCTTGGCGGCCCAGTCCCGCGACGAGCCGGAGCCGTACTCCTTGCCGCCGAAGATGACGAGCGGCGTGCCCTGCTCCTGGTAGTTCATGCTCGCGTCGTAGATGTACGACTGCGGTCCGCCGGGCTTCGTGAAGTCACGGGTGTACCCGCCCTCGACGACCTGACCGTCGTTGACGGCCGAGACCATGAGGTTCTTCAGGCGGATGTTCGCGAACGTGCCGCGGATCATGACCTCGTGGTTGCCACGACGCGATCCGAAGGAGTTGAAGTCCTTGCGGTCGACACCGTGCTCGGTGAGGTACTGCGCCGCGGGCGTGCCGGGCTTGATGTTGCCGGCGGGCGAGATGTGGTCCGTCGTGACAGAGTCGCCCAGGGTCGCCATGACACGAGCTCCGTCGATGTCGCGCACCGGGGTGAGCTCCATCGTCATGCCGTCGAAGTACGGCGCCTTGCGCACGTACGTCGAGTTCTCGTCCCACTGGAAGATGTCGTCGTCCGGAGTGGGCAGGCTGCGCCAGCGCTCGTCGCCGTCGAAGACGGTCGAGTACTGCTTGATGAACTGCTCACGCGAGATCGACGAGTCGACGAGCTCCTGGACCTCGGCCGGCGTGGGCCAGATGTCCCTCAGGAAGACGTCTTCGCCGTCGGTGCCCTTGCCCAGCGCGTCGTTCTCGAAGTCGAAGTGCATGGACCCTGCCAGCGCGTAGGCGATCACCAGCGGCGGGCTGGCGAGGTAGTTCATCTTGACGTCGGGGCTGATGCGTCCCTCGAAGTTGCGGTTTCCGGAGAGCACGGCGGTCACGGCGAGGTCGTGATCGTTGATGGCCGCGGAGACCTCCTCGATCAGCGGGCCCGAGTTGCCGATGCAGATCGTGCAGCCGTAGCCGACCGTGTAGAAGCCGAGGCCCTCGAGGTCCTTGTCGAGACCGGACTTCTCGTAGTAGTCGGTGACGACCTTCGAGCCGGGGCCGAGTGTGGTCTTGACCCACGGCTTCTGCTTGAGCCCCTTCTCGAGCGCCTTGCGGGCGACCAGACCTGCGGCGATCATCACCGAGGGGTTCGAGGTGTTGGTGCACGAGGTGATCGCCGCGAGGGTGACCGCGCCGTTGTCGAGGATGTACTTCTCGCCGGACGGAGTCGTGACCGGCACGGGCTTCGACGCGTGCGCCGGAGCACCGCTGTTGATGTGCACGGGGCGGGTGGTGGCGGGCTCCTCCTCGCCGGGCACCGAACCGGGGTCGGATGCCGGGAAGGAGTGCTTCGACTCGAGGTCGACGACGGAGTCCGACGTCGACGCCGAGGCGTACGCCACGATGTCCTGCTCGAACTGCGACTTCGCCTCGGAGAGCAGAATGCGGTCCTGCGGGCGCTTCGGGCCGGCGATCGACGGCACCACGGTGCCGAGGTCGAGCTCGAGGTACTCGCTGAAGACGGGCTCCTGAGAGGCGTCGTGCCAGAGCTTCTGCTCCTTGGCATAGGCCTCGACCAGTGCGACGGCCTCTTCGCTGCGACCCGTCAGGCGCAGGTAGTCGAGGGTGACGTCGTCGATCGGGAAGATCGCGGCGGTCGAGCCGAACTCGGGCGACATGTTGCCGATGGTGGCGCGGTTCGCGAGCGGCACGGAGGCGACGCCCTCGCCGTAGAACTCCACGAACTTGCCGACGACGCCGTGCTTGCGCAGCAGGTCGGTGATCGTGAGGACGACGTCGGTCGCCGTGACGCCTGCGGGGATCTCGCCCGAGAGCTTGAAGCCGACGACGCGCGGGATGAGCATCGACACCGGCTGCCCGAGCATCGCAGCCTCGGCCTCGATGCCGCCGACGCCCCAGCCGAGCACGCCCAGACCGTTGACCATGGTGGTGTGGGAGTCGGTGCCGACGCAGGTGTCGGGGTAGGCGCGAAGCACGCCGTCGACGTCGCGGTCGTAGATGACCTTGGCCAGGTGCTCGATGTTCACCTGGTGGACGATGCCGGTTCCCGGGGGAACGACCTTGAAGTCGCTGAAGGCCGTCTGGCCCCAGCGCAGGAACTGGTAGCGCTCGCCGTTGCGCTCGTACTCGATCTCGACGTTGCGCTCGAGAGCGTTCTCCGAGCCGAAGAGGTCGGCGATCACCGAGTGGTCGATGACCATCTCGGCGGGCGAGAGCGGGTTGATCTTGTTCGCGTCGCCGCCCAGCGCCGTGACGGCCTCGCGCATGGTGGCGAGGTCGACGATGCAGGGCACACCGGTGAAGTCCTGCATGACCACACGGGCCGGCGTGAACTGGATCTCGGTGCTCGGATCAGCCGCGGCATCCCACGAACCCAGGGCTTCGATCTGCGCCTTCGTCACGTTCGCGCCGTCTTCGGTGCGAAGCAGGTTCTCCAGGAGGACCTTGAGACTGAAAGGGAGCTTGTCGAAACCGGGCACCGTGTCGATGCGGAAGATCTCGTAGTCGGTGCTGCCGACCGTCAGGGTGCTCTTGGCACCGAAGCTGTTCACCGTGGACACGATTCCGTCTCCTTCTATTCGGATGGGAGCGACAGGCGCCTCCATCTTGCTCGCCAGCGAGCCCCTGCGGCTAGCAAGGCAGACCTAACCAGTCTGCTCTGCTCTGCCTCCGGGCGAAAGCCTGCAATTTATCTTGATGTCAAGATAAATCTATCACGACCGCCGCGTCGTGTCGGCACCGGCGGGGCGCGGATACAGCGCACGCACGACGAGCCAGGTGACTGCGATCAGCGGGGCGAACAGCGGCAGCCCCATGATGAGCTTCAGCGTGCCGAGCGCCGTGACGTCCCCTGCCAGGTACAGCGGCAGCTGCACTGCGAGACGCGCGTAGAACAGAGCAGCCCATGCGATGCCGAGCCACAGGAACGCGCGCCGCTTGCGCCGATCGCGCCTCCACGCCGTGCCCTCTCCCATCAGGAAGCCGACGGCGAGACCGATCAACGACCAGCCGATCAGGGCCGAGACGAGCATGCCGGTGCCGTAGACGGCGTTGGTGATGAGCCCGGGCACGAAGTTGTCCTCGCCCCGCCCCGTCCACAGTGCGAGAGCGGCGGCCGCCGCAGCGGCCACGAGACCGCCGATGGCAGCCGAGGGCGGAGATTTCTGGATCAGCCTGACCACGGTGAACACGGCTGCGAGTCCGACCGACACTCCCAGAGGGAGGATCAGGGGTTCCGGGCGGATCGTGAAGAGGATGACGAACGCGAGGCTGGGCAGCACCGATTCGAGGATGCCGCGCCATCCGCCCATCGCGGACCACACCACCTTGTGCGTCGCGTCGCTCTCGGCCGGGTCGAGACCAGCGCGTCGGGCAGCGCCGCCGAGCGCGGCCCCGACGATGTCGGATGCGCTCTGCTCGCGCTCGGGATCGGGAGCCGGGGTGGTCACGCGGAGCCGGGAGTCGCGGGCATCTTCAGCGGGATCAGGTCACGCGGAGGCATCGGCGCTCCACCGCGGACGACCACGATCGACCGGAAGAGATCCTCCACCTTGGCAGCGGCCTCGACGTCCGAGGCGGCAGCTCCGCCGATCACGCCACGGAGGAACCATCGAGGACCGTCGATCCCGATGAACCGGGCGAGCCGAAGCCCAGAGCCCTCATTGGCGGCCGCGGGGACCTCGGCGAGCAGCTCTTTGCCGAGCGGCCCCTCACGCTCCTCGACCCGTCCGCCCTGGGTGCGGACCTGATCGCGAAGCTGCACCCGGGTCTCGTCCCACAGTCCGCCCGAACGGGGCGCTGCGAACGGCTGCACCTGGAGAGAGGAGTCGGCGTAGTCGAGTCCGACCGCGACGATGCGCTTGGACTGCTCTTCGACCTCGAGTCGGAGATTCAGCCCCTCGCGCGGCAGGATCTTGATGCCGCCGAGGTCGATGTACGGACGAACCGGGTTCGCCTCGGAGTCGTCGAAGGGACCCTGCGTCGCCCGGTCGTCCGGTGCCGACTTCGAGGGAGTCGCGTTGTTGTCAGTCATTGATCTGTCCTGCCGAAGATGAATGGAGTCCTGCCTGGTAGCCGGTCGAGCCGAAGCCGCCCTCGCCGCGGACGCTGCCGGGCAGCTCCTCGACCGGGATGAAGGTGGCACGGGTCACGGGCATCACGATCAGCTGCGCGATGCGATCACCGACGGCGACATCGTACGCCGTGTGGATGTCGGTGTTGATCAGACTCACCTTGATCTCGCCGCGGTATCCGGCATCCACCGTGCCCGGGGAGTTCACGATCGATATCCCGTGCTTGGCCGCGAGACCGCTGCGCGGAACCACGAAGGCCGCATAGCCCTCAGGAAGCGCGATGCGCACGCCGGTCGCGACGAGCGCCCGCTCCCCCGGGGCCAGATGAACGGCCTCGGCCGCCACCAGATCGGCTCCGGCATCGCCTGGGTGGGCGTAGCCGGGCACGACAGAGGCGATAATGGGGACATCAACGGATTCAGTCACCCCCCGAGGCTAATGCAGAACATCGCTCCTGACACGCGGACCCGCTACCGCGAGAGACTGTCCCCCAGCCTGTGGCTGCTGGTGACGGTCGCTCTGGCCGGCCCCATGGTGGCGCTCATCTTCGTGCCCATCGGCTCGACCGTCGCCCTGATCGTCGGAGCCGCCGTCTCGGCCGTGCTCGTGGTCGCCTTCATAGGCCTTGCCCCGGTCGTCGCGGTCGACGGCGACGTACTCCGTGCCGGTCGAGCGCACATCGAGGTCCGGCACCTCGGCACGCCCACAGCGCTGAGCGCCGAAGAGGCGCGCCAGGCGCGGGGGCCCGGTCTGCCGGCACGAGGCTGGCATCTCATCCGCGGTGGTGTCGACGGTGTCGTCGTCGTTCCGAACGACGACCCTGACGACCCCGTGGAGACCTGGACCATCTCGACGCGCACGCCCGATCGACTGGCCGCCGCGATCGTCGCAGCCCAGCGCTGACCTGACCACAAGACGACGCGCCCCTGACCGTGAGGTCGGGGGCGCGTGAGTTCTTGTTCTCAGGTGCGCTCAGGCAGCGCACTCCTTGCAGATGGGGCCGGAAGCGCCCTCGTGATCGAGCTGCGAACGGTGCTTCACGAGGAAGCAGTTCATGCAGGTGAACTCGTCCTGCTGCGCGGGCAGCACGACGACATCAAGTTCGAGGTCGGAAAGATCGGCTCCAGGGAGATCGAAGCTGGACGGGTTGTCCGCGTCTTCGTCGCCTGAGGAGCCGGAGAGCTTGTCCGGCACACGCTCCTTGAGGGCTTCGATCGACTCGGAGTCGTCTTCACTCTTGCGGGGAGCGTCGTAGTCGGTTGCCATGTGGTGAATCTCCACTTTCATGCGAGTGGGTGGTGCGCCGTCGGGGTAATCGGCGGCCATAGTTTGCATGACCGCGGAGGAATAAGCAAATGCCCGCGGCTGCGACAGACCAAACTCACGGCACGCCCAGAGTATTCCCGGTTCTGAGCGGCCCTGCGTGACACCATGAACGCACACCCATCAGAGGGGCATTCGCATGGAAAACGTCACCATCGTCGGCACAGAAGCAGGACTGCTCGTACTCGCGACCGAGTCGGGCGAGCGGTTCGCGCTGCCCATCGACGACGTCCTGCACCGCGAGATCCGGCGGGCGACGCGACAGAGCGAGCCCACGGCCCAGCGGCTCGCCGCGAGTCCGCGCGACATCCAGGCGCAGATCCGCGCCGGCCTCACGGCACCCGAGGTCGCCGCACTCCTCGGCATCGGCGTCGACGACGTCATCCGCTTCGAGGGACCGGTTCTCGCCGAGCGTGAGCACGTCATCGGCCAGGCCCTCGCCGTGCCGGTGCTGATCGGCAGCGACGTGGAGCCCGACGCTCAGCCCACCTTCGGCACCGCGATCCGCGCCAAGCTCGCAGACGTCGAGGCCTCAGCCGAGCGCTGGGCGAGCTGGAAGGACGACACCGGCTGGATCATCAAGCTCGAGTTCACCGCCAACGAGGTCGAGCACGACGCTCGCTGGAGCTTCGACCCCCGACGCAGTGCACTGGCGCCCCTCAACGCCGACGCCACCCAGTTGTCACGCCAGGGCTCGCTGCCCGACGGTCTCATCCCGCGCTTGCGCGCCGTCGAGGCCGAACGGCAGGCGTCGCCCTACAAGGACGACAGCCGCTTCGACTCCGGCGCGTTCGGCCCTCGTCTGCTCCCGACGCCCGACGCTGATGACGATGACAGCATCGCGCCTGAGCGATCGGCAGCCGCTGTGCAGGATGCGGCCATCAAGCGTGCACCGGAGTCGGCGACGACGAGCCCGGAGACCGCCGATCTGCTCGAGGCGCTGCGACGCCGGCGCGGTCAGCGCGAGACCGCGCCGATCCTCGACCACGCAGACGACGGCGACACGGACCAGAATCCGATCGCGTTGTTCGATGCCCTCGAGAACGACGAGCCCGACGAAGACGACGAGCCGAAGGCCGCACCCGAGCCCTCGAACGAGGGCAACGGAAGACGCCGCCGCCGCAACGCGATGCCGTCATGGGACGAGATCGTGTTCGGGGCTCGCACCGACGAATAGGCCCTGAGGGGGTGCCCGCGCTCAGCGGGCGAAAGCGCCGAACCTGAGCAGCGGAACCTGACGCTCTTCCGGAGTCATGCCGCCGTGCTGACCGATCATCCCTCTACTGCGCTGATCTGCTGCGGTGCCGTCATAGACGGCCCCGTTGCCCCTGGCCACGACGAGCACATCGCCGATCCGCGATGCGGCGGCCAGCGTCACCTCGGGGCCGAACAATCCGGATGCGATCGCCTGCTCCCGGGTGCCGACGTCGGCGAGGCCGTCGAGATCGCGGCGCCACCGCTCGCCGACCTCGGTCGAATCGGCATCCGGCTCGAGGTAGACGTGCAGCATCCTGGGCTCTCCGCCGATGTGCCGCACCCCGACGAGGTGCTCGGCTTCGAGCACGACCTGCCGGTGCGCCGGCACGTCGAGCATGCCGTGGTCCGAGGTCACGAGGACGCCGACGCCCGACGGCACGCGCCGCGACAGCGCGGCATCGATCTCTTCGAGCGCCGACACCCAGTGCACCGAGTCGAGGCCGTACCTGTGCCCGGCCTTGTCGGCTTCGGGCAGGTAGCAGTAGATCAGTGAACCGGGGTGGCGCTCGGCGAGGTCGTAGGCCACCTCGACGCGCTCTGCGGGCGTCTGCGCGGCGACGAAGTCGGCCCCGCGCAGCGTGGCTCGGGTGAACCCGCTCGCCGCGTAGGCTGCGACGCCCACCGCATAGGTCGGGCGCCCCTCCGCACGGGCGCGTTCGAAGACCGTCGGAGCAGCCTGCCAGGTCGCCGGATCGAGCCCTTCCGACTCCCAGCCGGTGAGCTGGTTGACCAGGATGCCCCGCGCGGCGTCGAGAACCCGGTAGCCGACCAGACCGTGCTGCCCCGGCCATACCCCGGTCAGGATGCTGGTGAGGGCGGCTGCGGTGGTCGACGGGAAGACCGAGTGCGCCACGTCCTTCTTCGCCATCCCGGACGTGAGCGCCCTGGCGTGGCCCGCGTGGGCGCGCAGACTGATGGCGCCGAGTCCGTCGATGAGCACGAGAACGACGGATTCGGCACGCGGCAGGCTCGCCGATTCGCCGCGCAGAGCGGCGAACACGTCGTCCGCCACCCCGACGACGCTGCGGGCTGCGAGCGACTCGGACGGTAGAATGAGGGACATCCGAGCCAGTCTGACATAGGCTCCCGTACGCCCTCAGCCTCGCACCATTCAGGATGCCCATGCCGAAGACCCCGCCTGCCGAGCTCGCCCCCGAGCGAATCCAGGACATCGATCTCGAAACAGAGATGCAGGGCTCGTTCCTCGAATACGCCTACTCGGTGATCTACTCGCGGGCTCTGCCCGACGCGCGCGACGGCCTGAAGCCGGTGCAGCGTCGCATCCTCTATCAGATGGCCGAGATGGGTCTCCGCCCCGACCGCGGTCACGTCAAGAGCGCTCGTGTCGTGGGCGAGGTCATGGGAAAGCTGCACCCGCACGGCGATTCAGCGATCTACGACGCCCTCGTGCGCCTCGCCCAGGAATGGGCTCTGCGCGTGCCGCTGATCGACGGCCACGGCAACTTCGGCTCGCTCGACGACGGGCCCGCAGCCGCTCGCTACACCGAAGCACGGCTCGCCTCCCCCGCGATGGCTCTCACCGAGAATCTCGATGAGGACGTCGTCGACTTCATCCCGAACTACGACGGTCAGTTCCAGCAGCCCTCCGTGCTGCCCGCCGCTTTCCCGAATCTCCTGGTCAACGGCGCGAGCGGCATCGCGGTCGGCATGGCGACCAACATGGCACCGCACAACCTGATCGAGGTCGTCGCCGCAGCCACCCACCTGCTCGAGAATCCCGACGCCACCACCGAAGAGCTCATGGAGTTCGTGCCCGGCCCCGACTTCCCCTCGGGCGGCATCCTGATGGGGCTCGACGGCGTCAGAGACGCGTACGCCACCGGACGCGGCGCCCTGAAGGTGCGCGGAAAGGTGTCGGTCGAGCCGCTCGGGCCGCGACGCACCGGGATCATCGTGTCCGAGCTGCCCTACATGGTCGGCCCGGAGAGACTGATCGAGAAGATCCGTGACGCCGTGCAGTCCAAGAAGCTGCAGGGCATCAGCGACGTGACCGATCTCACCGACCGCAATCACGGGCTGCGCGTCGCGATCGGCATCAAGACCGGCTTCGACCCCAATGCCGTGCTCGAACAGCTCTACCGCCTCACCCCGCTCGAGGACTCCTTCAGCATCAACAACGTCGCCCTGGTCGACGGGCAGCCGCGCACGCTCGGTCTCAAGGAGATGCTGCGCGTCTACGTCGCGCACCGGCTCGAGGTCATCACACGTCGCAGCCGTTACCGCCTCGCGCGTCGAGAAGAGCGCCTGCACCTGGTGGGGGGTCTGCTCATCGCGATCCTCGACATCGACGAGGTCATCCAGGTCATCCGCTCGTCCGACGACTCCGAGCAGGCGCGTGCACGCCTGCGCTCGGTGTTCGATCTCAGCGAGCTTCAGGCCGAGTACATCCTCGAGCTGCGCCTGCGGCGCCTGACGAAGTTCTCGCGCATCGAGCTCGAGACCGAGCGCGACGCGCTTCTCGCCGAGATCGCCAAGCTGCGCGAGCTGCTCGGGAGTGACGTGCTCCTTCGAGCGGTGGTCGCCCAAGAGTTGGATGCCGCGGCTGACGCATACGGCACCCCTCGCCGCACACTGCTGATGAACGCCGCGCCCCCGAAGCCGCGCGCCACGAAGGGAGCGGTAGACCTGCAGATCGCCGACGCTCCGACCGTGCTCGTGCTGTCGACGACGGGCCGTGCCGTGCGAGTCGACCTCGCCGAGGGCCAGGAGCTGACGCTTCCGGCCCGACGGAGCAAGCACGACGCGATCCTGACGACGGTCGAGACAACGGTCCGCGCAGAGATCGGCGCGCTGACCACCGAGGGTCGCGTGCTGCGTTTCTCCCCCGTGGATCTGCCGTCCGTTCCGTCTTCCTCCGTGCAGCTCGCGGCGGGTGTCCCGCTGCGCGACTATCTGGGCATCACCACCCGCGGAGAGCGGATCCTGGGTTTCGTGCGCTTCGACAGCGACCTTCCGATCGCCCTGGGCACGGCGCAGGGAACGGTCAAGCGCATCGTCCCCTCGACCCTGCCCGTGCGTCCCGATCTGGAGGTCATCGGCATGAAGCCCGGCGACACCGTCGTCGGGGCCGTGGAAGCTCAGGACGACGCCGACCTCGTGTTCGTGACGAGCGATGCCCAGCTGCTGCGTTTCTCCGCATCCGCCGTGCGCCCCCAGGGCGCTCCCGCCGGTGGAATGGCCGGCATCAAGCTGGGCTCCGGATCGTCCGTGCTGTTCTTCGGCGCGGTCGCACCCGATGCGGATGCGGTCGTCGCCACCGTCTCGGGGTCCGACAGCATCCTGCCCGGCACCGAGCCGGGTCGCGCCAAGGTCACGCCCTTCTCGGAGTACCCGTCGAAGGGTCGAGCGACCGGCGGTGTGCGCGCACACTCGTTCCTGAAGGGCGAGGACCGTCTCACGGTCGCCTGGGTCGGGCCGAGCCCCGCACAGGCAGTCGACCCGACCGGTGCGGTGCGCAAGCTCCCCGAACCCGGCGCACGACGTGACGCATCGGGTCAGCCGATCGACGGCGTGATCGGGAGCATCGGCCGCACCCTGGTCTGAGTGCTCGAGACGGTTCAGCGGCTCTCCGCGGCACCCGACTCGACGGGCGGCTCCGTCTCCGATCCGACGACGCGGTTCAGAGCCGGAGAGCCAAGACGTTCGCCGTGAGGCCCGCTGCGGTGCCGCACAGGATCACGGTGTCTCCGGTCCCGACGCGACCGGTGTCGAGAGCCCGGGCGAGCATGAACGGCACCGACGACGAGACCATGTTGCCGAACTCGCGCACCTCGTCGACGCGGCGTTCGATCGGGATTCCGAGACGGTCGAGCATCGGCCCGAGCGCCGCCGACGCCTGGTGGGGTACCCAGAGCGCCACCTCGTCGAACGAGACGCCTGACGACCGATGGAAGGTGTCGAAGAACTCGGGAAGCACGCGCATCATGCCCAGCAGCGCCCGTCGCCCGTTCATGTCGAAGAGGTAGTCGGCAGGGTCGCCGGCGGCATACGCCTGAGAGGGTGACCTCGACAGCCCTCCCCTGATCTCGGTGTCGTGAGCGTAGGCGGGCCAGGTGCGCTGAGCGCTGGCGATCACCCCGCGGCCCGGGTCGTTCGAGCGGCGCAGCACGACCGCGGCGCCCGCGTCGCTGAAGAGTTCGAAGCTCTCCCGCTGCTCCGGGTTGAGGAACCGAGTTCCGACGTCGCCCGCGAACACGACGATCGTCTCGTGGTCGCCGGCGTCGAGATACCGCGAGGCGATGTCGAGAGCCGTGATGAAGCTCGTGCAGGTCGAGTTCACGTCGAAGGCCGCGGCGTGCCCGGTGAGCGTGAGTCTCTCGAGCACGAGTGCGGCCGTGCACGGGATCGGCTGGATCCCTGCGGCCGATGCGCCGAGCACGAGGTCGACGTCGTTCGCCGTGATGCCCGCGTGCGCGAGTGCCCGCTCGCACGCCTCCGCCAGCATGTCCAGATGAGAAACGTCGTCCTCGATGCGGTATCGCGTCTCCTCCCCGAATCGGACGACGCGCGAAGGCAGAGACGTCCCCCAGCCCACGATCTCGCAGTTCCTCACCATCTCCGGTCCCCCCATTCCTGCACCACGCGCCGCAGTTTCACGGACCCGTCGCTCACATAGTCGATGAATGCGATGTCCGGTCGCTCGCAGCCCAGCCGGTCGGCCAGCGCATGCACCTCGTCTTCGACGAGACGTCGAGATCGATCGTCGGCGGTGTCGAGCGCGATCCGCAGCCGCGACTCGCCGATCTGGGTGATGCGATACTCGTCGAACCCCTCGGCGAAGAGCAGCGCGCGCGTGATCACGTCCGCGAAGACGGGCACATCGCGGCCGCCGAGTGACCGGAAGAACAGTGTGTCGCCCTCTCGCCCCTCGATGCGCTCGATGGCCGTGAGCGCGCTGCCGCAGGGGCACGGACTCGTCCGCTCGCGCAGCACATCACCGAGCCGATACCGCACGATCGGCTGCGCGCGGCGGCGCAGGTCCGTCACGATCGGCGTGAACCGCTCGGCATCCAGCGCCTCGCGCTCGACCAGGATGTTGTCCTCGTTCAGATGGATCACCCCGTGCTCGCAGGTGTGTGCGAGGAACCCCTCGGTGCACTGGTAGATCTGGTGCAGAAGGGGCTGACCGAGCGAGGCTGTGATGCGCTGCTCGTCGGAGATCTCGAGCACCTCGGCCACCGAGTACACCCGCTGGGGCACGACATCGAACCCACCGGCGTCGGCCGCTCGCGCGATCAGCCTCAGGACCGAGGGCGGAGCGACGAGGATGGTCGGTCGGTACTGCCGCAGCCGATCGATGTTGTCGTCCATGTCGGCGTAGACGTCGAAGTAGCGGAACGAGACCGCCCGCGAGCCGACCGACTCATACAGGGTGTTGTCCGCCCTGAGGAACAGCGCTATCCGGTGTCCGAAGAGCGTGCCCCGTGGCAGGGTGCGGGCGAGCACGGTTCCGACCCAGGCATCGCGTTCGGCGCTGCTCACCACGAAGAGACCGCGGTGGCCGCTGGTGCCGCTCGAGAGCCCGACCGAGTTCGAGCCGAGGTCTGCGTCGAAGTCTCTGGAGCGCTCGTTCGCGATCGCCAGCGCGAGCGCCTGGTCCTTCCCGATGCCGACGGTGTTGATGTCGTCGAAGCGGCTCATCATGGCGCTCTTGTCCATGAGCGGCAGGTCCGCGAACGAACGAGTCGCCAGGAGGTCATGGAAATAGGGCGACCGCCGACGCAGGAATCTCAGGTGGGAACGGAGCAGGCGCCGTTGCCGCCGTTCGATCGCAGCCCGGGTGCGCAACTGGCGGAGCCACCGCACCGCGACGAACTCGCGCAGAATCCGGAGCTTCGACATCAGCTCAGCAGCTCGTTCGCCTCGAGCGGATCATGACTGCAGACCACGCGGATGCCGGAGGCGGCGATCTCGCCGAGACTCCGTGCCGTGGCGGAGTACCGTGCCGGATCGTGCTGGACGGCGCGAGGCAGGGCTCTCAGAGTCCCGGAGGCGTGGATCAGATCGCTCCCCCACGCCGCATCGCCGGCGAGCAGCACGCGGCGCTCGATCAGCGCGCCGAGGTGCCCGTCGGCATGGCCGGGCAGATCGACGACGAGGTACGAGCCGTCGCCGAGGAGATCGTGAGCGCGCAGCGCGGTGCCGCCGATCTCGACCGTGGAGAACGCCTCGTCGTCGAGCACGAGCCGCTCTGCATCCGGGAACCAGCTCGGGAACAGCCCGGTGAGCACCCCTGCGCGCAGAGGTGGAGCCGACAGCGTCCGCACGTGCCCCGCGCTCAGCACGAAGGTGGCGTGGGGAAAACGACGGACTCCCCCGACGTGATCCGGATGCAGGTGAGACAGCACGACGTGCGAGACGGATGCCGGGTCGACGCCGTCTGCGCGTAGGCGGTCGGCCACATCGTCGGCGTCGCGGACCGTCGGCGGAAGCAGCCGGCGGTAGACGGCACCGCGCCAGCCGGTGTTCCACTCACCCGTCGCGTAGCCGGTGTCGAACAACACGCGCCGGCCGCCCGCGGCATCGTATAAGAACACGCCGGAGGGGAACTCGCGGACACCATGCGGTGCGCCGCGGAACATCGCGCCGACGTCATGCGAGGTGCTGCCGCAGACGTAGTGGCGGAGGCGACCGGTCACGTGTTCTCCCTCAGGTGCGCGGCCACACCGGCCAGTGCGTCATCGAGCGACACCTCCGGGCGGTATCCGAGCTCCGTCTTCGCCCGCGTGATGTCGAGTGTCTGCGAGAACGCGATCGTGCTGAGCGTATATCGGGTGAGCGGCGGCTCCGGCCGCGACGGCAGGGCCAAGCAGAGTCTCTCCATCGACGATGCGAGGACCCAGGCCACACGCCGGTTCATCCGGCGGAATCGCGGGGTCTCCCCCATCCGCTCGAGCAGGATCGTGAGCAGCGCGCGGAATCGCCGCGGGTCGTCATTGGTGATGTTGTACACCCCGCCCGCGGCGTCGCCCCGAGTCACCGCGAGCCGCAGCGCCGAGGCCACGTTCTCGACCGCTGTGACGTCGATGAGGTTCTCCCCGCCGTCGAAGACCGGCACGCCGATGCGCGCGTGCACGTCGAGGAGACGGGGCACGAGGCTCGGGTCGCCCACGCCGATCAGGCCGCGAGGACGCACGATCACGAGCTCCGCGATCGTGCCGCTGTCCAGCGCCTCGAACAGCAGATCCTCTGCGGCGATCTTCGAGCGGATGTACCCGTTCAGTCGATTGGAGCGGTCGACCTCGGATTCGCGGATGTCGATACGGTCCCGAGGCTCGGCATACACGCTGGGAGACGAGACATGGATGACACGGCGCACACGGTTGCGACGGGCGAACTCGATGACGTGACCGGTGCCGTCGATGTTCGCCTCGCGGAAGTCCCTCCAGCGCCCCCAGGGCGTCGACAGCGCAGCGCAATGGATCACGGCGTCCACCGGGAGATCCAGCGAGCGGAGAGACGACAGATCGCCGAGCACGCGGTGCTCGTCATCGGCGACCCGCTCGAGTGCCTGCTCGTTGCGACCGGCGGCGAAGACCTCGTATCCGTATCTCTGCAGCTCGGGCACGACGTAGCCGCCGAGGAACCCGCTCGCCCCCGTCACCAGCACACGGGCTCCGGACATGCTCATCACGATAGTCGCCCTATTGTGGTCGAGTGCGCATCGCCATGGTCACCGACTACTACCTGCCCACGCTCGGCGGCGTGCAGACCGTCATCAAGGCGCACCGAGAGGCGCTCGAGCATGCCGGACACGAGGTCTTCGTGTTCGCACCCCTGGCCGAGTCCGGCGATGACCCGCACGTCGTGCGCCTTCCGACCTCTCGTGGCTTCGCGCCGGACGGATACCCGTTCGCCTGGCCACCCTCGGCAGTGGCGGTGGCACTCACAGACGGTATGCGCTCGCGCGGCATCGAGCTCGTCCACGTGCACACCGAGATGTTCGCAGCGCTGGGCGGGTTCGAGGCGGCGAAGGCTCTGGGCCTGCCGGTCGTGCAGACCATGCACGGGCGCATCGACGTCTACACCCGCTCCGTGCTGCCGCTGCCCTCGATCACCACGGCGCTGCTCGCCGCCATGCACCGCCGCCGCCTGAGCCATGACGGTGTGACTGTCGACGGCAGCGCGCCCTATACGAAGACGCGAGCGGCACGGCGCATGTGGCGCCTCATGGTCAGCCAGGCGAACCACGCAGATCAGGTCATCGTGCCCTCAGCCCACTTCGCGGCGAAGCTCTCGGCTCAGGGGGTGCGGACACCGCTCACCGTGCTCTCGAACGGGCTGGAAGCGACGGTGCTCGACGAGGTCGGCGCTGCGCTGCCGCGCACCCTCGAGCCCGGAGAGCCGCTTCGTGTGGTGTGGTGCGGCAGGCTCTCGCCCGAGAAGCGTCCCGAGGTCTTCGTCGACGCCGTGAGGCGGACCTCCGGCATCCGAGCCGAGATGTTGGGAGACGGTGTGGCCAGGCGTCGCATCGCCGCGGCATCGGCGGGCATGGCGGCCGGCCGGCTCACGGTGCATGGCGGCGTCCCCCAATCGCGCGTGCTCGAGGCGATGCGGGACGCTCACGTGCTGGTGTCGAGTTCTCTCGACTTCGACAACCAGCCGATGGTGATCCTCGAGGGCATCGCCGCCGGTCTGCCGGTGATCGTCACGGATCCCGACCTCGTCGAGATGCTGCCCGAGGGCGGTGGTGTGATCACCCGAACACCGGATGCCGAGGGCCTGGCGACCGCGATCCGAGAGCTGCGCGACGATCCGGTGCGGCTCACTCAGATGAGCACAGCCGCGATCGCTCATCGGGAGAGAGTCGCTCAGGACACCCACCGCGACGCACTGCTGGACGCCTACCGAGCCGCACTGGCTCTGCAGCGCTGACGATCAGGCGTCGATCGACTCACGCGACAGACGGTCGGACGAGTCGATGATGAACTCGCGGCGGGGTGCGACTTCGTTGCCCATCAGCAGCTCGAACACCCGACCGGCCGCCTCGGCATCCTCCATGCGCACACGGCGCAGCAGGCGTCCGCCGCGCTCCATCGTGGTGTTCGCGAGCTGCTCTGCGTCCATCTCGCCGAGCCCCTTGTAACGCTGGATCGGCTCGTGCCAGCGCTTGCCCGACTTGCGGAGCTTCGCGAGCAGCGCGTGCATCTCCTGCTCGCTGTAGGTGTAGATCGTCTCGTTGGGCTTGGACCCCGGGTTCATCACGATCACACGGTGCAGCGGAGGCACAGCGGCGAACACCCGACCGTGCTCGATGAGCGGACGCATGTACCGGTAGAAGAGCGTGAGCAGCAGCGTGCGGATGTGTGCGCCGTCGACATCGGCATCGCTCATCAGGATCACCTTGCCGTACCGTGCGGCGTCGATGTCGAAGCTGCGCCCGGAGCCCGCGCCGATCACCTGGATGATCGAGGCGCACTCGGCGTTGGAGAGCATGTCGCCCACCGAAGCCTTCTGCACGTTGAGGATCTTGCCGCGGATCGGCAGCAGCGCCTGGAACTCGCTGTTGCGCGCGTTCTTGGCGGTGCCGAGAGCCGAGTCGCCCTCGACGATGAACAGCTCGCTGCGCTCGACCTCGTTGGTGCGGCAGTCGACCAGCTTGGTCGGAAGCGTCGACGACTCGAGGGCGTTCTTGCGCCGCTGGGTCTCTTTGTGGGCTCGCGCAGAGACTCGAGCCTTCATCTCGGCGACGACCTTGTCGAGCAGCTGCGTCGCCTGGCTCTTGTCGTCGCGCTTGGTCGAGCTGAACCGGGCGGCGAGATCCTTGCGAAGCACCTGGGCGACGATCTGACGTACCGCCGGTGTGCCGAGGATCTCCTTCGTCTGGCCTTCGAACTGCGGCTCGGGGACGTTCACGGTGAGCACCGCGGTGAGTCCGGCGAGCACATCGTCTTTCTCGAGCTTGTCGTTGCTGCCGACCTTCAGCCGGCGGGCATTCTGATCGACCTGCGCCCTGAGGACCTTGAGCAGCTCCTGCTCGAAGCCCTGGTTGTGAGTGCCGCCCTTGGGCGTGGCGATGATGTTCACGAACGAACGGGTCGTCGTGTCATAGCCTGTGCCCCACCGCATCGCGATGTCGACGGCGCAGACGCGCTCGACCTCGGTCGCGATCATGTGGCCGTCGGCCTGCAGAACCGGAACAGTCTCCTTGAAGGTTCCTTCGCCCTGAATGCGCCACGTGTCTGTGACGGGTGCATCGTTCGCAAGGTACTCGACGAATTCCGAGATGCCTCCGTCATAGCGGTAGGAGGTCTCGGTGGGCTGCCCCTCGACCTCGGAGCCGTTGGCCGCGCGCTCATCGCGGATCACGAGCTCCAGCCCCGGGACGAGGAAGGCCGTCTGACGCGCACGGGTCACCAGGTCAGTGAGCTGGAACGCAGCGTCCTTGGTGAAGATCTGATGGTCCGCCCAGTAGCGGATGCGGGTGCCGCTCGTGCCGCGGGGCGCCTTGCCGACCACGCGCAGCTCGCTCTTGTCCTGGAACGGCGTGAACGGGGCATCCGGACGCTTCTCGCCCTTGTCGGCGAAGAGCCCCGGCTCGCCGCGGTGGAACGACATGGCGTAGGTCTTGCCACCTCGGTCGACCTCTACGTCGAGGCGCTCGGAGAGGGCGTTGACCACTGAGGCGCCGACACCGTGCAGACCGCCGGATGCCGCATACGACCCGCCGCCGAACTTGCCACCGGCGTGCAGCTTGGTGAAGACGACCTCTACTCCGGTGAGGCCGGTGCGGGGCTCTACGTCGACGGGGATGCCACGGCCGCGGTCATGCACCTCGACGCTGCCGTCCTCATGCAGGATGATGTCGATCTTCGAGCCGTTGCCCGCGACGGCCTCGTCGACGGCGTTGTCGATGATCTCCCAGAGGCAGTGCATCAGGCCCGGGGATCCGTTCGAACCGATGTACATACCGGGACGCTTGCGGACGGCCTCGAGCCCTTCGAGCACCTGGAGATGATGGGCGGAATACTCGGCGGTCACAATCTCCGATTCTATTCGCGATCCCTCTGATCGAGCCGCAGACACTCCCCGCGAAGGCCCGGGACGGGTGCGGTGCGTACGCGCTGAGCGAAACACGCCGCAAAGCGGGCATGCGCACAGCGTCAGCGTGGTTGTATTGAACACGCCCAACCAGCGAACCCGACACTCAAGGAGGCACCATGATGAACGCAACGACCGAACGTGAGACCTCCGCCGTCGAGTTCCGCCTGACCGCCATGGATCGCTGTGATTCGTGTGGCGCTCAGGCCTACATCGCCGCCGAGGTCAACGGCTCCGAACTCCTCTTCTGCGCGCACCACGGGCGCAAGTACGAAGAGAAGCTCCGCAGCATCGCAACGAGCTGGCACGACGAGACCGCTCGCCTGATCGACTGATCAGCTGCGGTTCGATCCGCCTCGGAGCCCGTCATCTGACGGGCTCCGCATTCGTTAAGGGGTGCTGACCCGTCGGACGCGAGCCGTGAGCCGGGTCAGTATCTCCTCGCCGACGGTGTCGATGCGCTCGGCGAGGGTCGTGGCGCTGGGCTCGCCGTGCTCGCCTGCGCCGAAGATCCAGACCGGGTCGCCGAGCCGCATTCCCGGCCACCCCTCGACCATCGAGGTCGTCGCGTCGATGCTCAGAAAGCCACGGGCCCCGGCCGGCGTGCCGACTCGGGCCCCTGTCAGCGTCGACGGGATGCCGTCGAATGCTCCGATGCCCACCACGGCGTTCCCGTCGACGATGTCGACGACCGTCGCAGAGAGTTCCGCGACCGGTGTCACCCCGGCGAGCTCCGGGCCGTCGGCGGAGCGGACTCCATAGCAGAACGCGCCGATCCGTGACACCGAGCCGCGAAGCTCAGGGCGCCACCAGGACGCGGCGGATGCCGTCAGGTGCAGAGCCTCGGGAGTCGTGCCCGACTGCTCGGCCGCTCGCACGGCATCGAGGAACAGGTTCTGAGCCTCGTCGTCCTCGCCATCGCTGGCCTCGGCGAGATGGCTCCAGATGCCCACGAGTTGCAGATGCCCCGCGGCCTCACCCGCTCGCACCTCGCCGATGGTGCGGTCCCACTCGGCGGGAAGCAGACCGTTGCGATGCAGTCCGGTGTCGATCTTCAGGTGGATCCGCGCCCGCACTCGCAGTCGCTCCGCCACCGCCGTGATGCGGGCCAGATACTCCGCCGATCCGACTCCCAGGTCGATGCTTGCGCGCAGCGCCTCGTCGACTTCATCGTCGGTCGAGGTGGCCCAGGCGAAGATGCGCCCGGTGCCACCCAGTACGCGCCTGGTCTCGACTCCGCTACGGACGTCGTACGCCCCATACCACTCGACGCCCATTCCCTGGGCGGCCTCCACCGCCCAGCGGAGACCGTGACCGTAGGCGTCATCCTTCAGCACGATCATCAGCTCTGACGGAGCGATGCGATCGCGTACGGCGCGGATGTTCGATCGGAAGCGGTCCGTGTCGACGCGCAGCTCCGGGCGCCTCATGCCTCCCACCCCCGCTCGGCATGGGAGCCCGCGACCACGATGAGCTCGGCGATCGTGAGTCCTGTCACCGCCCCCCACCTCGCAAGGCCAGGAGCGGCGGATCCGCGTCCTCCGAAGTACGTCGCGTCGGCTCCGGGGGTGACTCCGGCCGAGCCCTGCAGATCGATCACGCAGACATCCATCGCGACACGCCCGATGATCGGACGCTGAACGCCCTCGATCTCGACATGGGCAGAATTGCCCAGAGCGCGAACGATCCCCTGCGCGTATCCGCCCGTCACCAGTGCGGCGGTCGTATCGTGCGTCGCTCGGTGCGTGTAGCCGTACGAGACCGCGTCTCCGGCTGCGAGTGGCTTGGTCGAGAGCACTCTGCCCACCAGACGCATCACCGGCCGCGTCCGCAGCGTCCCGTCAGCGTCAGGCAGGCCGTAGAGCAGGGTCGGGTCGATGTCCGCAGCGACGTCCGTCACCGCGTCTATGCCCTCCAGCGCCAATGCCTCGGCCTCTGCCGCGCAATCCACCCGCACGGCAGCCGCGCCTGCAGCGACGACGGCGTGGGCGACAGCGAACAGACCGTGCCCCCAGGCATCCCGCCGAAGGTCGGCCACGCGGCCCCCGGCATCGACCGCGGCAGCCGATGCAGCGGCCAGCGCGGACCGTGAGATCAGCGCGCGCGGACGGGAGCTCGATGTCTTCTCACACACGTTTCCAGCCTAGCTCCGCCTTCTCAGGATGCCCTGCGCACCCACCGTAGACTGGAGGAGACCCCGACCTTGGAGATCCATGTCACGCTTTTCCCTCGCGCCCCGCGTCCGCTATCTGCTGGCGCGTGCCCGCCGCATCGACGTCGCCTCGGTCATCGAGAGAGCCAAAGAGGCGTCGTCCCAGCATGGCAAGGCCGTGCCGCTCGTGGTCGTCGACATGCTCTGGTCTGCCGGCCGTCACAACGTCGGGTTCCAGGACTACATCGACTACGACTTCGCGATCCTCACCAAGGCGGAGCGCGACACGTTCATGACCCACCCGGTGTCGAACGAGATCTCGCAGAAGTACGACCACCCCGACTACCGTCACCTCTTCCATGACAAGGCGGAGTTCAACGCCGTCTTCGACGCCTTCCTCAAGCGGGAGTGGATGCTCATCACCGACGACAACGCAGACGAGCTGCGGGACTTCACGGAGCGTCAGGGCACGATCGTCGTCAAAGAGACCCACGGCCAGGCTGGCACCGGAGTGCACCGCTACCACGCCGCCGACGTCACCGATTGGAACGCGTTCCACGCCGAGCTGCTCTCGAAGAAGCAGGTGCTCGTCGAAGAAGTCATCCGCCAGCACGCCGATCTCGCGGCCGTCTGCCCAGGCACCGTCAACACCACGCGCATCACGGCCTTCTTCGACGGCGAGAGGACGCACATCCTCGCGATGGCGCAGAAGTTCGGGCGCGGCGCGGTGAGCGACCAGATGAGCTTCGGCGGCTTCTACACGATGCTCGACGAGAACGGTCATTCGGTGGGCTCCGGGTACGACTCGCACGGCCACGTGCACGTCACGCACCCCGACTCCGGGTTCCCTATCGCCGACTTCCAGCTGCCGATGATGGATGAGGTCCGCGAGTTCGTCGATCAGGTCGCTCGTGTCGTGCCGCAGATCCAGTACGTCGGCTGGGATGTCGTCGTCACCCCCGACGGGCCCGTCCTGGTCGAGGGCAATTGGGGGGCAGGCGTATACGAGAACAAGCCGAGCGTCACGGGCATCCGCACCGGTCACAAGCCGCGCTACCAGGCCGCGATCGGCTTCTGACCGCGCTCAAGACACGAAGAAGGCCCGGATGCCGAACATCCGGGCCTTCTTGCTGTCTGGGGCACTGGACCTGAGTCCCTGAGCCTGTCGAAAGGTGGAGGGTCAGACCTCGCGGACGATACCCATCGGGGTCGACTGCGTCGCCTGTCCGAGCGGGTTGTCGCCGAGGATCTCGACGAGCCGACGCTCGCCCGCCTTGTCGAGCGTCGAACCGAGGATGTTGCCGCCGATGTCGTTGATGTCGACGACGGCCACTTCGAGGTTTCCGCCGAGCATCCTCTTCAGGCGCTCCGCGACCCCGCGGGGATCCTTCGGTCCGAGCACGACAGCCTGGTTGTACGGCGGGATCGTGTTCTTCGTCGGACCGTCGATCGCACGGGCCTTGTCGCCGGCGATGCGATAGAAATCGCCGCGACGGCCGAAGGCCTTGGTGATGACCGAGACGCCGGCAGCGAACAGGATCCGCAGCGTGCCGCACTCCCGCAGCGCCATCTCCATGGTCTCGGGCATTCCGAGTCCGATGCCGTAGGAGGTGCGGACGACGTATCGCGAGAGGAAGCGCGCGAGAGGGCGCGGCGAGATCTCATCGAGTCGGTACGACCGACCCTGCGTGATCGCGACGATCTTCTCGGTCACGAACAGCAGGTCGCCCGGCTGCACCGCATCCTTCGCGTACTCCATGACGACTGCGTCGAGATCGTCGTTCGGCATGACCACGCGCGTCCGCAGCGGGATGCGCGCGTAGTTCTTGCCGTCGACACGCGCCTCGAGCGCTTTGCCCTCGTTCGCCTGCATCACTCGAGGTAGTCCCGCAGCGACTGCGAGCGGCTCGGGTGGCGGAGCTTCGCCATCGTCTTCGACTCGATCTGACGGATGCGCTCACGCGTCACGCCGAACGTGTCACCGATCTGGTCGAGGGTCTTGGGCTGACCGTCACCGAGTCCGAAGCGCATCCGGATGACACCGGCCTCGCGCTCGGACAGCGAGTCGAGCAGCTGCTCGAGCTGGCGCTGCAGCATCGTGAAGCCCACGGCGTCGGCAGGGACCACGGCCTCGGTGTCCTCGATGAGGTCACCGAACTCGCTGTCGCCGTCTTCACCGAGCGGCGTGTGGAGAGAGATCGGCTCGCGGCCGTACTTCTGCACCTCGACGACCTTCTCGGGCGTCATGTCCAGTTCACGGCTGAGCTCTTCAGGCGTGGGTTCGCGACCCAGGTCCTGCAGCATCTGGCGCTGCACGCGGGCCAGCTTGTTGATGACCTCGACCATGTGCACCGGGATGCGGATGGTGCGGGCCTGATCGGCCATGGCGCGGGTGATCGCCTGACGGATCCACCAGGTGGCGTACGTCGAGAACTTGAAGCCCTTGGTGTAGTCGAACTTCTCGACCGCGCGGATCAGACCGAGGTTGCCCTCCTGGATCAGATCCAGGAACTGCATGCCACGGCCGGTGTAGCGCTTGGCGAGCGAGACGACGAGACGCAGGTTCGCACCGAGCAGGTGGCTCTTGGCGCGCTGGCCGTCACGGGCGACCCACTGCAGGTCGAGTCCGAGCTGGCTGGCCTTCTCGGCGGCCGTCATCGTGGAGAGCTTCTCCTCGGCGAACAGTCCGGCCTCGATGCGCATCGCGAGCTCGACCTCTTCGGCCGCGTTCAGCAGGGCGACCTTTCCGATCTGCTTCAGGTAGTCCTTGACCGGGTCGGCGGTCGCACCGGTGATCTGCGTCGAGTAGACGGGCACGTCTTCGTCGTCGTTCGACGAGATGACGATGGCGCCGGTCGGCAGAGGTTCGGTGAACTTGGGCTTCGAGTCCTCGTCGTCCTCGTCGGGCTCTGCGGCGGGAGGGGTCTCGTCGTCTTCGACGATGTCTTCGGCCTTCTTCTTCTTCGCAGGCGCGCGCTTGGCGGCGGCCCGCTGCGCAGCCGTCTTGGGGGCCGGCTTCTCGGCCGCCTCCTCGACAGGAGCGTCGACCTCAGGAGCGTCGGCGGTCTTCTTCGTCCGGGTCTTCTTCGTCGTGGCAGGAGTCACGTTTCGCCTTTCACGGGGCCGCTCGCAGGCCCCGGAGCATTTCGGACACTAGTAAGACCCTTGTCAAGTCCGATCTCCGGAAAGATCGATTGACAACGGGTCAGACTCCTAGTATCGCACACGTGTGGGCATGCAGGCGCAATCCGCCGAACTTCGCGTCGCGGAGGTCAGCCCCGACCCGGCTTGTCCTCGTCGCCGCTGGGACGTGAGGCGAGGTAGCGCTCGAGCTCTGCGGCCAGTTCGTCTGCGCTCGGCAGGTCGCGCTCGCTGAAACCCCCTTCGTCGTACGACCCGTCCTCGGGATCGCGACCAGCCATGTATGCGTCGTAGCGGCGCTCGAGCCCCTGCACCATCTGCTGCAGTTCGTCGTTGCCGAGCACTTGCTCGTCGACGCGGGTGAGGTAGTCCTCTCGGCGCTCCTGCACCTCGTCGAGCAGGATCACCAGACCGGTCGCCGCCATCAGCTTCTCGGCAGCCGCGATCACCGCATCAGGGTTCTCGGTCTCGGCGAGATAGTGCGGGACGAGCAGGACGAAGCCGACGACGCGATCGCCGTGCTCGGCGAAACGGAACTCGAGGAGGTGGCCCGCGGTCGCCGGCACCTGAGTGCGCGGGCGCCAGACCGAGTGCGCGACCGTGAGCTCGCGTCTGTTGCCGCTCACCGTCGTGCCGATGGGGCGGGTGTGCGGAACAGGCATCGCGATCGAGTGCACCCAGTTGAGCCCGGAGACCTCGAACTCGTCGGCGAGGTCGAGCACGGTGCGTGCGAACTCATTCCATGCGAAATCGGGCTCGTAGCCGGCGAGGAGGAGGAACTTCTGTCCGAGTGCGTCCGTCGCGAGCGACAGCTCGAGACGTGCGGGGCGGAACTCGGTCAGGTGGTCCTGATCGAACGAGATCACCGGGCGACGCGCGCGGTAGTCGAGCAGCACGTCGTTGTCGAAGACCGCGACGGGCTGAGGAGAGGTCGTCTCCCGCAGGTGCTCGATGAGGCCCGAGACCGCGTTGCCCGCGTCGGTGAAACCGGTGAGGAGCAGGACAAGGGGCAGTCCGCGCGGCACGACCGGCGCGTTCGCCACGCGTTCATGGATCTCTCCGGAGAAGGGCATGAGTCAATGCTACGAGCAGCGTCGGACGGCCGGGCGGTGACCTTCAAGCTGAGAGCGAACACACGCTCGGCGGCCACGCGCGCGACCAACCTAGGATGGAGTCATGACGCTTCCCGCGCTCTCGCGCACCTCAGATCATTTCCCCGGAAGCGCTGCAGACGCCGCAGTGCTCGTCATCCCCGAGATCTCGGACTCGGCGGAGCCACTGCATGACTATCCCGGACTCGCGGATTCGCTGCAGGGCATCGGCTTCACGGGTTCGGCGTCCGCCTTCACCCGCGCCTACGCGCCTGAGGTCACGACGCTGCCGCTCGCCGTGGTCGGCGTCGGGCGCACTCCGGACGCCCGGTCCGTGCGCAACGCGGTGGGTGCGGCGCTCCGCTCGCTGACCGGGTTCGAGACGGTGTCCGTCGCGTTGACTCCGGGCCTCGAGGAGTTCGCGGCTGCCGCCGCAGAGGGTGCAGTGCTCGGCGGATACCGCTTCGACGGCTACCGAAAGGATGCGGGCAAGAGCCGTGCATCGTCGGTGCTGCTGCACGCAGAGCTCGATGACGCCGCCATCTCCAAGTCGATCGCCGTCGGCGAAGCCGTGGCCCTGGTCAAGGACCTCGTGTTCGTCCCCGCCGAATGGCAGAGCCCCGCTCAGCTCGCCCAGAGCGCGGCAGACAGCGTCGCGGGCCTGGCCGACGTCACCGTCGAGATCTTCGACGAGGACGCACTCGCCGAGCAGGGCTTCGGCGGCATCCTCGGTGTCGCGCAGGGCTCCGACAGGCCGCCACGCCTCGTGCGACTCGACTACGCACCTGCGAACGCCACACGCCACATCGCCCTCGTCGGCAAGGGCATCACGTTCGACACCGGCGGACTCTCGCTCAAGCCGGCCGCCTCGATGGTGGGCATGAAGTTCGACATGGCGGGCGCCGCGACGAGTGCCGCCGCTGTGCGTGCGATCGCCGCACTCGGGCTGCCCGCGCACGTCACCGCGTGGCTCTGCATCACCGACAACATGCCCTCAGGGCGAGCGCTGCGCCCGGGCGACGTGATCCGCATCCTCGACGGCACGACCGTCGAGGTCCCGAACACGGATGCCGAGGGCCGCCTGGTCATGGCTGACGGTCTCGTGGCCGCGAGCCGCGAGAACCCCGACGTCATCATCGACGTCGCGACCCTCACCGGGGCGATCGTGATGGCTCTCGGCCACCGCCACACCGGTGTGTTCGGTGACGACGACGCGGTCGCCGAGTTCCTCACCGCGACCGACGCAGCCGACGAACTGGCATGGCACATGCCGCTCCCGACGTACATGGAGGACTCGCTCGACTCCCCCATCGCCGACATGCAGAACGCCAACATGAGCGATCGCATGGGCGGAGCCTCGTACGCCGGTCTCTTCCTGCGCCGATTCGTCGGCCGCGTCTCCGACGAGAAGGACGCGCCCCGCATCCCCTGGGTGCATCTCGACATCGCCGGTTCCGGCGAGCACAACGGTGCGCCGTACGGCTTCACCGACAAGGGCCCCACAGGAGCGATGGTCCGATCGATCATCGCGTTCGCCGAAGCATCCCACAAGGAGGCATGACCATGACCACGCACACCTTCGACATCGTCGTCCTGGGCGGAGGCAGCGGCGGGTATGCCGCGGCTCTGCGTGCGAGCGAGCTCGGCAAGTCCGTCGCGCTGATCGAGAAGGACAAGGTCGGCGGCACGTGCCTGCACCGCGGCTGCATCCCGACGAAAGCACTGCTGCACGCCGCAGAGGTCGCCGAGCACGTGCGGGATGCTGCACATGTCGGCATCTCAGCGACTCTGGACAGGATCGATCCGGCAGGCGTCCGCGCCTACCGGGAAGGAATCGTCGCGAAGAAGTACAAGGGTCTCGAGGGGTTGGTGAAGGCTCGAGGCATCACCACCGTCGCAGGCCTCGGTCGCCTCAATCCCGACCGCTCGGTGAGCGTGGGCGACGACGTGTACGTCGGCGCAGACGTGGTGCTGGCCACCGGCTCCTACAGCCGCACTCTCCCCGGACTCGAGATCGGCGGTCGGATCCTCACCAGCGAGCAGGCGCTGTCGCTCGATGTGATCCCTGAGCGTGTGCTCGTGCTCGGCGGTGGTGTCATCGGCGTCGAATTCGCGAGCGTGTGGCGGTCGTTCGGCACCGAGGTCACGATCATCGAGGCGCTGCCGCATCTCGTCCCGAATGAGGACATCGCGATGAGCAAGGGTCTCGAGAGGGCGTTCCGGCGTCGCGGAATCCAGTACTCCCTCGGCATCCGCTACCAGAGCGCGACTCAGGATGACAGCTCGGTCACCGTCACGCTCGAGGACGGCAAGGAGTTCACCGCGGACTACCTGCTCGTCGCCGTCGGTCGTGGACCCGTCACGGCCGATCTCGGCTTCGAAGAGGCGGGGGTGACGCTCGACCGCGGCTTCGTCACGGTCGATGACGACCTCCGGACCGGCGTCCCCGGACTGTGGGCCGTGGGCGACATCACGCCCGGTCTGCAGCTCGCGCACCGCGGATTCCAGCAGGGCATCGCCGTCGCAGAGCGCATCGCCGGGCTGTCACCGGTGAACGTCCCCGACATCCAGATCCCGAAGGTCACCTACTCGAGCCCGGAGGTCGCCTCCGTCGGTGTCACGGAAGACGCTGCCGTCGCCGAGCACGGCGCAGACTCCGTCGTGGCCTACGAGTACAACCTCGCCGGAAACGGCAAGAGCGAGATCATCGGCACCGGCGGGCTCGTGAAGGTCGTCCGGCTCAAGGACGGCCCTGTCATCGGCGTCCACCTGCTGGGCGACCGTGTGGGCGAGCTCATCACGGAGGGCCAGCTGGCCGTCGCGTGGGAAGCCCACCCCGAGGACATCGCTCCCCTGATCCACGCGCATCCCACGCAGAGCGAGGCACTCGGAGAAGCCTTCCTCGCCCTCGCGGGAAAGCCGTTGCACGCCCTCTGAACACCAACCGGTGAACAGTTCACTAAGCTAGTCACGCGTCATTTAACTTCTTGAAGGAGACTCAGTCATGAGCACATCCGTCGTCCTCCCCCCTCTCGGCGAGAGCGTCACAGAGGGTACCGTCACCCGCTGGCTCAAGCAGGTGGGAGACACTGTTCAGGCGGATGAGGGCCTGCTCGAGATCTCGACCGACAAGGTCGACACCGAGATCCCCTCGCCTGTCACCGGTGTCATCGAGGAGATCCTCGTCGCCGAGGACGAGACCATCGAGGTCGGCGCGCTGCTCGCGCGCATCGGCGACGGCAGCGCATCTGCTCCGGCAGAGGACGCTCCCGCGGCCGCCGCACCCGCTGCAGAAGAGTCCGCTGAGCCGGCCGCGCCGCAGGCAGAGGCCCCTGCAGAGCCGGAGGCCGCCGCGCCCGCAGCCGACGAGGCAGCGCCCGCCGCCGCACCCTCAGGCGACGCCACCGACATCGTCCTCCCCGAACTCGGCGAGAGCGTCACCGAAGGCACCGTGACGCGCTGGCTCAAGCAGATCGGCGACACCGTCGAGGTCGACGAGGCCCTGCTCGAGATCTCGACCGACAAGGTCGACACCGAGATCCCGTCTCCCGTCGCGGGCGTGCTGCAGGAGATCGTCGCAGGCGAAGACGAGACCGTAGAGGTGGGCGCAGTGCTCGCTCGAGTCGGTTCCGGTGCTGCTCCGACCGCCCCCGCCGCAGAGGCTCCGGCCCCCGCCGCGCAGCCGGCTGCCGCAGAAGCTCCCGAGGCGAAGGAATCCGTCTCGGAGGCCCCCGTCGACAAGCCCGCAGAGCGACCTGCCGCTGAGGCGCCCGTTGCGGCTCCCGCGCAGGCAGCTCCTGAGCAGGCCACCGGCGGCGCCGCGGCGGCTCCGGCTCAGGCCGAGCAGAAGCTGTCTCTCCCCACCGAGAGCGACAACCTGTACGTGACCCCGCTCGTGCGCCGTCTGGCTTCGCAGCAGGGCGTCGACCTCGCGAGCGTCACCGGCACCGGTGTCGGAGGACGCATCCGCAAGGAAGACGTGCTGAAGGCCGCCGAGAGCGCGTCGTCCGCGCCGGCTGCGGCCGCGGCTCCTGCTGCCCCCGCTCCGCTCGAGGTCTCGCCCCTGCGCGGCACCACTCAGCCGATGTCGCGCCTGCGCAAGGTTCTCGCCAAGCGCGCCGTCGAGTCGATGCAGCAGACGGCTCAGCTCACGACGGTCGTCGAGGTCGATGTGACCGCTCTTGCGGAGTACCGCGACAGCGTCAAGGGCTCGTTCCTCGAGAAGACCGGCGACAAGCTGTCCTTCCTGCCGTTCTTCGCTCTGGCTGCCGCGGAGGCCCTGCGCGCGTTCCCGATCGTGAACGCCACGGTCGACGGTGAGAACATCGTCTACCCGGAGTCCGAGAACGTGTCGATCGCGGTCGACACCGAGCGTGGCCTGCTCACGCCGGTGCTGCGCGACGCGGCGTCCAAGAACATCGCCGAGATCGCGCACGAGATCGCTGATCTCGCAGCACGCACGCGCGACAACAAGCTGAAGCCCGACGAGCTCGCCGGTGGCACGTTCACGCTGACCAACACGGGTTCGCGTGGCGCGCTGTTCGACACGCCGGTCGTGTTCCTTCCGCAGTCGGCCATCCTCGGCACCGGAACGGTCGTCAAGCGCCCCGGTCTGGTCAAGGTCGGCGGCGCGGATGCGATCGCCGTCCGCTCGTACGTGTACCTCGCGCTCTCGTACGACCACCGCATCATCGACGGAGCTGACGCCGCCCGCTTCCTCGGCGCAGTGAAGGCCCGCCTCGAGTCGGCGCAGTTCGCCGCTCAGCTCGGAGCCTGACCGCAGCATCATCCTGGCTGGTCCGCGACGTCGTACACGTCGCGGACCAGCCATTTCTCTGCCACGCGGACGAGCACGACCATTCGCTCCCCGTCATCGGCCACCGCTCCGTCGACTCTGCCGTGGGGCGGAGACGCTCGGATCACAGCGACGTCTCCGTACTCATCCACCGGTTCGAGCTGCAGCGCTTCACCTCGGCCCCCGCCCAGCGCATCCACGACTGCGGTGGACCCCTGAGCCACTGCACCGTCGCAGACCTTGTCGTCGTTCTCCGCGCAGATGCTGATCGCGCCGATGAGCGCCTGCGCCGCCTCGACGGGATCCGCGGATTCAGATCCGTCGCGCGGCGATCCCTCCCCCCGTGTCACCGCATCCGGCACCTGATCCGGCTCCGGTGAAGACGGCGACGACGTCGTCGACGGATCGGCGGTGAGGCGGTCGACGTCCGACGCACGGGGAGTGCTCTCCGGGACGGCGGTCGGACCTCTCCCGTCGGGCTCACCCGTCGCTCCACCTGGCCAGAGAAGGCCGCCTGCGAGCACAACGGCGGCGGCCGCCGCGGCGACGATCGTTCGCCGACCGCGTCTCACGGGGTCGCGGCCGTCCGGGGCGGCGGCGTTCACGTCGGCAGCCTTCTCTCGACGGATGGGCACCCCGACACCGCTGCGCCGGGTTCGGCGCTCGATCCGGCGGACGAGCGCGGCTCGCCAGTCGCCGAGGCGATGCACGAGCCTTGCATCGAAGCGCGTCGACAGCGCGACGACTCCGCCGGCCCCCCGTGGAAGCGACCCGCGGCTTCGCAACCGACTCCGCGCGTCGGGCCGCACGACGACCGCGCGGCCCGCCGCATCAACATCCCTCGCCAGCTCGGGCGCATGCACATCCCGTCTCAGCGGTTTCGGAGCGGCCGTGTCACACAGCTCCGCCTCCCACTTCTCGAGCTGTCGCGCCGGCATCCCCGGTCTCGCGGTGTCCGCTCTCAGTCCCTCCTCGACCACGATGAGCAGGCGAGTGAGTGCGCGATCCGCACTGTCCCTCCGGAGCCGAGCCACGAGACCCGCAGTCGCCGCTCGCGCAGTCTCGCCCGCGCCGATCACGAATATCGGTCGTCCGTCGTCCGTGAGCCACCACTCGCCTGTCTCCTCCTGCCCCTCGGCTCTCGTGAGTTCACCCAGCCCGCGCAGAATGCTGGCCACCAGAGTCGTCGTCTCTCCGGCAGCGAGCACGGCGCCGGCTGCGGCCCGGCGGCCAAAGAACGCGGAGACGCGCTCGGTGCACCACGGCAGAAGCACATCATGCCCGTCGGATCGCCGCACGATGTCGAGCGGTGCGGCGACGTGATCGTCGCCCGCGTGCTCCCACCCTGCCCAGCCGCTGATCGCCTCAGCGTCGACCTGCACCGCCACTGACCCGTCTCGGGTGACCAGCGTGCCCGCATAGGGCCCTTCACCCGCGTCGATCTTCCTGATCGCACGATGAGCCCCGGGCACGAGCACCGGCCCTCGCGGTCGCGCTTCCGTGTGTCCCATCGTCCCATGTCAGCGCATCGCGCGAATCGGGTGTGCTCGGGAGGAGCGATGTGGACGCATCCGCGGGGATCGGCGACCTGTGCAGAGAAGGACGACACCTGGAATCCGCCTGACGCGAACGGACGCCATGCGCGCCTCCCGGAGTCGGTATTCTTATGCACATGGCAAACCGCACGTCCGCGCCCGAGAAGCGTCCGGGGTTCTTCTCCCAGATCAAGTCCCTCTTCAAGTTCACGAGGGAGATCTACCCCTGGCTGCCCTGGGCTCAGATCGCGCTGCTGATCATCGGTGTGCTCGTCGGCCTCATCGTCGGCTACCTCATCCCGCCGTTCCAGGTGTGGACCCTGATCCTCTGGGGCATCTCGGGTCTGATGCTCGGTCTGCTGGGCGCGATGTTCCTGATGACGCGTCTGTCGACCTCTGCGATGTACCAGAAGATCGACGGGATGCCCGGCGCCACGGGCCACGTGCTCAGCACCAGCCTCGGCCGCAACTGGCAGGGTTCCGAGACCCCGGTGGGAATCAACCCGAAGACGCAGGACGCCGTCTATCGCACGGTCGGACGCGGCGGCGTCGTCGTCGTCGGAGAAGGCTCGCGAGGGCGCCTGACCCGCCTCGTCAACGACGAGCGCAGCAAGGCCGCACGCGTCGCGCACGGCGTGCCTGTCACCGTGCTCTACGTCGGCCACGGCGATGACGATGTCGCCATCGCCGACCTCGCCAAGACCATCAAGAAGCTTCCGAAGGTCATCGACAAGGCCACGATGGGCGCTGTCATCCGACGCATCGAGTCCGTATCGCAGTCGATCTCGTCGCTGCCGATCCCGAAGGGCATCGACCCCACCAAGGTCAGGGCACAGCGCCCGCGTTGATCTGACGCTTTCCATACGACGAAGCGCGGCCGTGCCTCTTGCGAGGGCGGCCGCGCTTCGTCGTCTCACTCCGAGAGCGGCTGACGCGGAAGGCGGCGGACCTTGGCGCGGCGCCTCCGACGCTCGGGCACCATCGATCTCATCTCGTCGAGTTTGCCGAAGCAGAAGAGCCGATCGTCGGCCTCGAGCACGACATGCTTGCGCGGGTTGGGGATGACGGAGACGCCGCGGTGCAGCGTGAGCACCGTGATGTCTCGCTCCCAGAGCCCTGCCTCGCCGAGCGTCTTGCCGACGAGGTCGACCGCGCCGTGCACCATCAGCTCGGCGACGCCATAGCCTGTCGAGACCGTCAGGCGCTGGCGCACATCGATCTCGGGGAACGCCACCTGTCCTGCGATGTAGTCGATGATCGCTCCGGCGACGTCGAGCTTGGTGGCCGTCTCGATGCCCTGCAGTCCCGGCGACGAGTTGACCTCCATGACCAGCGGGCCGTCGTCACCCTCCAGCATGTCGACGCCGGCGACCCGAAGGCCCATGATCTGCGCCGAGCGCACAGCCGCGCGTTCGTAGATGGGGTCGAGCTCGACGGCTTCGACGGAGCCGCCGCGGTGCACATTGGAGCGGAACTCGTCTCCGGCTGCCGAACGTCGCATCGCCGCCACCACGCGGTCACCCACCACGAGCGCCCGGATGTCTCGTCCGCGGCTCTCGGAGATGAACTTCTGGATGAGCACGTTCTGATTGGTCGAGTGGAGGGTCTCGATGATCGCCTCGGCCACTTTCACCTGCGGTGCGAGGATGACGCCGATCCCCTGCGTGCCCTCGAGGAGCTTGATGACGACGGGAGCACCGCCGACCCTCTCGATAGCCGGCCGCACGTCCGCGCGATTGCGCACGAAGGCCGTGGGCGGCATCGCGATGTTGTGACGGGAGAGGATCTGGTTCGCGCGGAGCTTGTCGCGCGCGCTCGAGATGCCGTTCGCCGTGTTCGGCGTGTACACGTCCATCTGCTCGAACTGGCGGACCACCGCGGTGCCGAAGTAGGTGATCGAGTTGCCGATCCGGGGCAGGATCGCGTCATAGTCGCTGAGCTGCCGACCTCGGTAATGCAGGTCCGGCTCGTCGGCCGTGAGATCGATCGCGAATCGCAGCGTGTTGAGCACCTTGACGGTATGACCTCGCTGGAGCGCGGCGGCGCGCAGCCTTTGGGTGGAGTACGCCTGCGGCGCGCGGGAGAGCACTGCGATCTTCACGGGGGTTTTCCTGCCAGGATGGTCGGGTGAGTAAGTCATCCCATTCAAACACCCTTATCGGGTGGCGAGAATGGGTGAGCCTGCCCGATCTCGGCGTGGACTGGCTCAAAGCCAAGATCGACACGGGCGCCCGGACCTCCTCGCTGCATGCATTTCAGATCCAGGAGTTCGAGCGAGACGGCGTGTCGTGGGTTCGGTTCCGGGTGAAGCCCTGGCAGGACAGCCAGGAGGACGCCGTGATCGTCGAATCCCCCGTGCACGACCGCCGCGCCGTGCGCAGCTCTTCGGGTCACGCGCAGGAGCGACTCGTCGTCGAGATGCTCATCCGTCTGCACGACCGAGAGGTGCTCGCGGAGGTGACGCTGAGCAACCGAGATGAGATGGGTTTCCGGATGCTCATCGGACGCGAGGCCCTGCGACAGGGTTATGTCGTCGACCCAGCGCGGTCATTCCTCGGAGGTCGCGCACCGCGCGAAGCGAGACGCCGCAACCGCGGCAAGGAGTGAGCCGCGTCAGGCGCGGATGAGAACGAGTCCGGTCACCTTGTCGTGGATTCCGCGCTGGTCGGCATCCCAGATGACCGCCGGGATCACGACGACGATGAGCAGTGTGCGTACGATCGGTCGCCACACACCCACCCAGCCACCGCCGAGGCGCACGACGCGCATGCCGAGGATGCGGTGCCCGGGACTGCCGCCCGCTGTCGGGATGAACAGGATCTGCAGCAGGGCGAACACGGCCATCGGGGCGAACATCGTCAGGCCCGCCTCCCCGGGCAATGCGAACTGGTCGTACCCGAGGAAGCCCGTAGCGATGATCGTCGCTGCGACGTAGTCGATGAGGAGCGCCCCGATCCGCCGCCCAGGGCGGGCGATGCTGCCCGTCCCCGTCTGCGGCATTCCGAGTCGTTCTCCGGGGTACGTGTTCACAGCATCCGTCACGTATCCAGCCTACCGGCGCGTAACATCCCGGAAACAAAGCGGATACCGTGGGGTAACGCCCCGCACGTACTGTGCACAATGGCCGTGAAGCCATCGATCCGCAATCCAGGAGTCGTACATGTTCAAAGATTCGTCCGAGGTGCTGACCTACATCAAGGAGAACGACGTCAAGTTCCTTGACATCCGATTCACTGATCTCCCTGGTGTCCAGCAGCACTTCAACATCCCGGCGTCCACTGTCGATGAGGACTTCTTCGTCAACGGCCAGCTGTTCGACGGCTCCTCGATCCGCGGTTTCGCGAGCATCCACGAGTCCGACATGCAGCTCATCCCGGACGTGACCACGGCCTACGTCGACCCCTTCCGCGAGGCGAGCACCCTGGTCATGGTGTTCGACATCTACAACCCGCGCACGGGTGAGATCTACTCGAAGGACCCGCGTCAGGTCGCCAAGAAGGCCGAGAAGTACCTCGCATCGACCGGCATCGCCGACACCGCGGTCTTCGCCCCCGAGGCAGAGTTCTACATCTTCGACGACGTGCGCTACTCGGTGACCGCCGGCGAGAGCTTCTACAAGGTCGACTCCGAAGAGGCCGCGTGGAACACCGGTCGCGAAGAAGAGGGCGGAAACCTCGCCAACAAGACCCCGTACAAGGGCGGTTACTTCCCCGTCAGCCCGGTCGACAAGACCGCTGACCTGCGCGACGACATCACCCTGAAGCTGATCGACGCCGGGTTCATCCTCGAGCGCTCGCACCACGAGGTCGGCACCGCCGGCCAGCAGGAGATCAACTACCGCTTCGACACCATGGTGCACTCGGCGGACGACATCCTGAAGTTCAAGTACATCGTCAAGAACACCGCGGAAGAGTGGGGCAAGGTCGCCACCTTCATGCCGAAGCCGCTGTACGGCGACAACGGCTCGGGAATGCACACACACCAGTCGCTGTGGAACGACGGCAAGCCGCTGTTCTACGACGAGGCCGGATACGGCCAGCTCAGCGACATCGCTCGCTGGTACATCGGCGGACTGCTCGCACATGCTCCGGCCGTGCTCGCGTTCACCAACCCGACCCTGAACAGCTACCACCGTCTGGTGAAGGGCTTCGAGGCGCCGGTCAACCTGGTGTACTCGGCCGGCAACCGCTCGGCTGCGATCCGCATCCCGATCACGGGCTCCAACCCGAAGGCCAAGCGCATCGAGTTCCGCGCGCCGGATGCATCGGGAAACCCGTACCTCGCGTTCGCGGCGCAGCTCATGGCAGGACTCGACGGCATCAAGAACCGCATCGAGCCGCACGAGCCCGTCGACAAGGACCTCTACGAGCTTCCCCCCGAGGAGGCCAAGAACATCCCGCAGGTTCCGAACTCCCTGCTGGACTCGCTCGAGGCGCTGAAGGCCGACCACCAGTTCCTCCTCGAAGGCGGCGTGTTCACCGAGGAGCTCATCGAGACCTGGATCTCGTACAAGTACGAGAACGAGATCCTGCCGATGGCTCAGCGCCCGCACCCGTTCGAGTACGAGCTGTACTTCGGCGTCTGACCCGCGGAGTCACCGAGAACGCCCCCGAGCCGCGGCTCGGGGGCGTTCTCGTCTTCCTGCGTCACCGCCTCATGCAGCGGTTCCGTCGTGAGGGGATGCGGGCAGTCGATCGCTGACATATGGTCCTGCACATGACCGAATCACACGAGAACTCCGAGGCGCCCGAGAACTCGATGAAGAAGCCCGAGTAGGGCACGTCCGCGCACTCAGCCGCTGAGGTCCAGCACCCACTCGTTCATCATCAGGGCCGCGCCACGGAAGTCGTCGGTGACGGTGCCTACCAGCTCGAATCCGGCGCGTCGACAGATTCCGTTCGAGCCCGCGTTCTCGACGGACGGGAATGCTGTCCCGAACCTCCGCCCGGCACGGTGCTGCCTCGCCTCATCGAGCATCGGTCCGAGAGCACGAGATGCCACACCTCTCCCCTGCGCCTCGGGAAGAACGAACCACCCTGTCTCGAACGCCGGCTCGCCGCGCCACTCGACGTTCCAGAAGCCGATCGAACCGAGCGAGCATCCGTGCTCGTCTGCGATGACGAACATCCTCGCCTCTCCTGCCTCCCACAGGCGCAGGTAGCGCGCGTTCCGGTCGAGCAGCTGATGCTCGCTCTCGATGCCGTTCAGATGGGCCGTCATCTCCGGCGTGTTCGCCATACGCAGCAGCTCAAGATCACCGGCAGACCAAGGTCTGAGAGTCAGCGCATCCATACGTGCACGATGCCACAGGCATCCGACATTCAACACGCCATACACCACAACGGGCATGACCGTGTCGCGCTTGCTTTCCCCTGCACCGACTGGTCAACTGAGGGGTCCGAACGAACATAAGCGAGGGGCCATCATGCGCCGCAAGAACGACAGGCTGCAGCCGAAGAAGGTCCACACGACCGAGACTCCCCCGGCTCAGCCCAAGACCGCGGCTGCAGCTATCGCCCGGATCAACCCCTTCATGTTCGGCCTCCTCGGGGCGCTCGGCGTGCTGGTCGCACTGCTGCTCGGCGGAATCGTCAATCAGCTCGCGACCGTGCTGGTCTACATCGGAGTCGCGCTCTTCCTGGCTCTCGGTCTCGACCCGATCGTGTCGTTCATCGAGCGTCGACTTCCCCGTCCGGCCGCAGTCGCGATCGTGGTCTCCATCGTGATCCTGGCCTTCGCGGGGATCATCCTCGCGATCATCCCGCTCCTCGTCGAACAGGTGACCAATCTGATCCAGGACGGCCCCCGGATGGTCGAGGACTTCATGGCCAGCGCCTGGTTCAAGGACGTGAGCGAGCAGTTCGGCTCCACGTTCGACGATGCGGCTCAGGGAGTGCTGAGCTTCGTCCAGGATCCGGGCAACATCCTGAACATCAGCGGCGGCGTCTTCGCGGTCGGTGCCGGCATCGCCGGTGGCTTCACCGGCATCACCATCGTGCTCATCCTGACCCTGTACTTCATGGCCTCGCTGCGCAGCATGAAGCGCGTCGCAGTGCGGTTCGTGCCCTCGTACCAGCGCGAGACCTTCGGAGGACTGCTCGAAGACGTCTCAGGCGCCGTCGGTCGCTACGTGATGGGACAGGCGAGCCTCGCGCTGATCAACGGCATCCTGAGCCTCATCGTGCTGAGCATCATCGGGGCCCCGGTGCCGGCGCTGCTCGCGCTGATCGCCTTCATCGGATCATTGATCCCGCTCGTCGGAACTCTGAGCGCATCGATCATCAACTCATTGATCTGCCTCATCGCGAGCCCGATCACCGCGCTCATCGCGTTCGGCTACTACCTCGTCTACATGCAGATCGAGGCCTACGTGCTCTCGCCGCGGATCATGAACAAGGCGGTTGCCGTTCCCGGTGCTCTCGTCGTGATCGCGGCCATCGCCGGCGGCGCGCTCGGCGGGATCCTCGGTGCTCTCGTCGCCATCCCGGTCGCGGCCAGCATCATCATCATCGTGCAGAAGGTGGTCTTCCCGACGCAGGACAGCAAGGTCGTCCCGCCGGGCACTCTCAGCGAACGGTGAGAGCTGCGGGCTGAACCCGCACGGTGAAGTCGGAGATCGCTCCGACCTCTTCTCCGTCGATCTCGAACGTCTGCGGCGACGCCAGCTGCACTCGCACTCGCTCAGCGGAGATGTGGGTCGTCGAGTCGGTGCTCACGGCAGTATCGACATTGCCCATCATGCGGCGGATGCCGTTCTCCCAGACGAAGGCGCGGACGGTGTCGAGCCACTGCAAGGGCCCATCGGCACTCACGAGCAGCATGTCGAGCAGCCCGTCATCGAGCACGGCGTCGGGCAGAAGACGGATGCCGCCCTGGACCATGCCGCAGTTGCCGATCAGCATCGTGTGGCCGCGAAGAGCCTGCGGTTCCTGATCGTCGAGTGTGAGCGTGATGTCGGTCATCTCCGTGCCGGCGAGGGCACGCCCCATCGCCTCCACGTATGCGATCCATCCGGCACGGTTCTTCAGATCTTCGTCGGTCTCCACCAGCATCTGCGCGTCGATGCCGAAGCCGACCATCACCACGAATGCATGCTCGGTGCCGTCGTGATCGACCCAGCCCATGTCGATCCGCTGCGGCTCGCCGTCGCGGACGCGAGCCAGCGCCGCGGGGATGTCATTCAAGGGGATCTCGAGATTGCGCGCGAGCAGGTTGCCGGTGCCCTGCGGCACGATGCCGAGCGCGGAGTCCGTGCCCGCCAACGATTCCGCGACAGCCCGGACGGTGCCGTCTCCACCGACCGCGATCACCACGTCGCAGCCTGCGTCCACGGCCTCGGCGGCCATGCCTCGACCCGGGTCCTCGATGCTGGTCTCCCACCACTCGACGGGCGTCTCGACGCCGTCCGAGACGAAGGTCGCGGCGACGGCATCGCGCAGCGAATCCCCGTCGACCTTGGACGGGTTCCAGATCACACCGAGCTTCGAGATCGTCATGAAGACAGGCTAGCCGTAGAAGAGCTGCTCGAATGCCCGGCGCGCACGCCTCGTGACTCCCAGGTAGTCGTCGTCGAGCACGCTCGCCGAGCGGTCGGGGTATCCGAGCAGTCGACCGATCGCATCGAGGTCGCGCGGATCCGTCGGCAGCACGTCGCTCGTCTTGCCCGTGTAGAGGGTGATCGCGGAGCGCAGGCGGCTCGACAGCAGCCATGCGGCGCGGAGGAGATCGGCGGCTTCGGCCGGCACGAATCCCGCGTCGACGGCTGCCCCGAGGGCCGTGAGGGTCGACGTGGTCCGCAGCTCCGGGACGTCGTGCGCGTGCTGCAATTGCAGAAGCTGCACCAGCCACTCGACATCGCTGAGCGTGCCAGGGCCGAGTTTGAGATGACGACGCGGATCCACTCCCTGCGGCAGCCGCTCGCCCTCGACCCGCGCCTTGATCCGCTTGATCTCACGGGTGCCCTGCAGATCGATCTCCGCGGGATAGCGGATGCTGTCGGCAAGAGCCGTGAACTTCGCGATGAGAGTGGTGCTCCCCGCCACTCCGCGTGCCCGCAGCAGCGCCTGCGCCTCCCACGAGAGCGACCAGCGCCGGTAGTACTCCGCATAGGCCTCGATCGACCGCACCACGGGGCCGTTGCGCCCCTCCGGTCGGAGATCGGCATCGAGATCGAGCGGCACCCGATGATCGGTCAGGTGCTCCCGGAGCCCTGCCACGATGCGCGTCGCGAGCGACTGCGCTCGCTGAGGGTCGACGCCGTTCGCGTCGTACACGTAGAGGATGTCGGCGTCCGAGCCGAATCCCAGCTCCGCTCCCCCGAACCGCCCCATGCCGATCACCGCGAAGTCGAGCGCCTCATCCTCGGCGGGGACGATCTCACGCCGAACCGCGCGCAGCGCGGCCTGGATCGTGGCGTCGGTGATCTCGGTGAGCGAGGTCGCGATCTGCTCGATCGAGAGCACGTCGAGGACTCCGCCCATCGCCGTGCGCAGGAGCTCTCGACGTCGGAGCGCTCGCACCGCCTGCAGTGCGTCACCCACGTTCTTGTGGCGTGTCTGGATCGCCCTGGCCTCCTCGTCGAGGGCGGCCCCGCTTCGCGGGCGCAGCAGCTCGCTGCTGTCGAGCCAGGCGACGGACTCCGGGATCCATTCCATGAGTTCGCCGACGTAGCGCGACGACGACAGCAGCCGTGTGAGACTCTCGGCGGCGCCAGACGAATCCCGCAGCATCCTGAGGAACCAGGGGGTGTCACCGAGGCGCTCGCTGATGCGACGGAACGCGATCAGCGCGTAGTCGGGATCACTGCCGTCGGCGAACCAGCGGACCATCACGGGCATCAGGTGCCGCTGGATGGTCGCCTTGCGACTCAACCCCGTCGTGAGCGCGCCGATGTGCCGCAGAGCACCGGCCGGGTCGCGGAAGCCGATGGCCATGAGCCGATCGTGCGCCTGCGCGGTCGACAGGGTGCGCTCCTCTTCGGGCAGTGAGGCCACGGCGCTCAGAAGAGGACGGTAGAACAGCCGGGTGTGGATGTCGCGCACCTCCCGCCGAGTGCTCTCCCATCGAGCCCAGATCGCCTCGCCGGATTCGCCGAGACCCGTGCTGCGAGCCAGCACCCGCAGGCCGGCGGGAGTGCGAGGCATCAGATGGGTGCGGCTGAGCTCCCTCAGCTGCAGTCTGTGCTCCATCAGCCGCAGCACGCAGTAGTCGTCTGCGAACGACGCTGCCTCGGCCCGACCGATGTAGCCGCCCTCGACGAGGGCATCGAGGCTCTCCAGCGTGCCGCGCGTGCGCAGGCGCGGGTCGGTGAGGCCGTGCACGAGCTGCAGGAGCTGCACGGTGAACTCGATGTCCCGCAGGCCACCGGATCCCAGCTTGAGCTGGTACGGCGCATCCTCGGGATCGATGTGCTCCATGACCCGCTCGCGCATGCGCTGCACACTGTCGACGAAGTTCTCACGCGCGGCGCTGGAGAAGACCTTGGGCTGCACCGCGGCGATGTACTCGGCGCCGAGGTCTGGATCGCCCGCGAGAGGTCGCGCCTTCAGCAGCGCCTGGAACTCCCAGCTCTTGGCCCAGCGGTCGTAGTACGCCAGATGCGAGCCGAGTGATCGCACCAGCGCGCCCTGTTTGCCCTCTGGACGGAGGGCAGCATCGACCTCCCAGAGCGGCGGTTCGACCTCGATGCCGCTCAGGCCGCGCATCGTCTCTCTGGCAAGGCGCGTCGCGATGTCGATCGCCTTCGATTCGGAGACGAGCTCTTCGTCTGCAGTTCCCCCCACGAAGATCACGTCGACGTCGCTGACGTAGTTCAGCTCGCGTGCGCCGGCCTTGCCCATACCGATGATCGCGAGCTGCGTGGCGGCGACCTGCTCGTGGCTCATCGTGTCGACGAGCCGTCGACGAGCGACCGCGAGGGCTGCCTCCAGCGCCGCGCCGGCGATGTCGGCCAGCGCTGCGGCGACGTCGCCGACGATGCGAACGGGACTGTACGACGTGAGGTCGAACGCGGCGATCGCCGCGAGGTTGCGCCGGTAGGCGACACGAAGCGTCA
This sequence comes from Microbacterium sp. APC 3901, assembly GCF_030407765.1. Classification (GTDB taxonomy): domain Bacteria; phylum Actinomycetota; class Actinomycetes; order Actinomycetales; family Microbacteriaceae; genus Microbacterium. Next base: position 31,494 of record NZ_JASDCU010000005.1, on the reverse strand, counting down.
CCACCGCCGCATCGTCTCCGGACTCTGCCAAACCGTCGCGGGCGCGAACCGCATCCAGCATCCGCTCGCGCAGTTGGTCTGCCGATGGCAACTCGTCCGTCGGCTCGCCCAGCACCGCGATCTCGCGGGGGTGTCTCAGGAAGAAGTCCGCGAAACCTTGGGATGCGCCGAACACCCGCCACACGCGCCTGCGCGACTGAGCGTCGGAGAACAGCGCCGCAAGGGGAGCCGGATCGCGCCTCGCCACGCGCAGCATCCCCTCGACCGCTGCATCGGGGTCGGCTCCGTCGGCTTCGCCGAGCAGGAGCGATCGCTCGACACCGATCAGCGTCGCGAGCTCGCTGAGGTTCGCCGCCGCCTCACTGAGCTCGGCGAACCCCAGCCTGGCCAGCGCGGAGAGAGAGACGGAATCGTCCGAACGGGCCATGGGCGACGCTCAGAGAAGCTCGAGGTTGTTCTTCAGCTCCAGCGGCGTGACCTGGCCGCGGTAGGCCTCCCACTCCTTGCGCTTGTTGAGCAGCACGTAGTTGAAGACCGACTCACCGAGGGTCTCGGCGACGAGCTCGGAGCTCTCCATGTACTCGAGCGCGTGGTCGAGGCTCGCGGGCAGCGCGGAGTAGCCCAGCGCACGGCGCTCGGCGTCGCTCAGCGACCACACGTTGTCCTCAGCCTCTGGCGGAAGCTCGTATTCCTCCTCGATGCCCTTGAGACCCGCTGCGAGCATGAGCGCGTAGGCCAGGTAGGGGTTCGCTGCAGAGTCGAGCGCACGGTATTCGACGCGCGACGATCCGCCCTTGTTGGGCTTGTACATCGGCACGCGGACGAGCGCGGACCGGTTGTTGTGGCCCCACGTGACGAAGCTCGGAGCCTCGTCGCCGCCCCAGAGGCGCTTGTACGAGTTGACGAACTGGTTGGTCACGGCCGCCATCTCGTTGGCGTGCCGCAGGAGCCCGGCGATGAAGTGGCGACCCGTCTTCGACAGCTGGTACTTCGCGCCCTCCTCATAGAACGCGTTGCGCTCACCCTCGAAGAGCGACATGTGCGTGTGCATGCCGCTGCCGGGGTGGCCGCTCAGAGGTTTCGGCATGAACGTCGCGTAGACGCCCTGCTCGATCGCGACCTCTTTGATGACCGTGCGGAACGTCATCACGTTGTCGGCCATGGTCAGCGCGTCGGCGTAGCGGAGGTCGATCTCGTTCTGCCCCGGCCCGCCCTCATGGTGGCTGAACTCGACGGAGATCCCGAGATCCTCGAGCATCCGCACCGACCGGCGGCGGAAGTCGTGGGCCGTGCCGCCGGGCACGTTGTCGAAATACCCGGCCGAGTCGACGGGGACCGGTCCCTCAGGACCGAACGACGAGGACTTGAGCAGGTAGAACTCGATCTCGGGGTGCGTGTAGAAGGTGAACCCGGCATCGGCGGCCTTGGCCAGGGTGCGCTTGAGCACGTGCCGCGGGTCGGACACGGCCGGTCGCCCGTCAGGCGTGGTGATGTCGCAGAACATGCGCGCGGTGGGGTCGATCTCACCGCGCCACGGCAGGGTCTGGAACGTGGTGGGGTCTGGTTGCGCGAGCAGGTCGGATTCGTAGCTGCGGGTCAGGCCCTCGATGGCAGAGCCGTCGAACCCGATCCCCTCGGCGAACGCGCCCTCGACCTCGGCCGGCGCGATGGCGACGGACTTGAGGGTGCCGATGACATCGGTGAACCACAGGCGCACGAACTTGACGCCGCGCTCTTCGATCGTCCGGAGGACGAAATCTCTCTGCTTGTCCACGGTCACTCAGCGCCCTTGCCGGTGCCGGCGTCCCAGCCGTTCTCGGCTGCTTCCTCCTCGGCCCAGGCGCGCGAGCGCTCCTTGAGCTTCTCGGGGGCACGAGATGCTTCGACCTCGGTGTCGAAAGGACCGACGCGGTCAGCGGATGCGGAGATCATGCCGAACTCCACCTGACCGGTCTCCAGGTTGTACCAGTACTTCTCATCGCCGTTCGACATGGCCGATCCCCTTCTTCACGTGGTGTCATCGATCCTATCGGCGCTGACGTCGGTCGCTAAGCTATCGACCATGGCAAAAGCGATCGGCGTCGACATCGGCGGCACTGGAATCAAGGCAGGTCTCGTCGACCTGGAGCACGGCACCATGGCCTCGGACAGGGTGCGCGTGCCCACTCCTGAGGGCGCATCTCCGCAGGACGTCCTGCAGGCGGTGCAGACAGTGCTGAAGACCCTCGACGTTCACGACCCGACTCTGCCGCTCGGCGTGGCGTTCCCCGCCATCGTGAAGCGCGGCAAGACCCTGTCGGCCGCCAACGTCTCGAAGGAGTGGGTGGACTTCGATGCGGAGAAGTTCTTCCGCGACGGGCTGGGACGCAACATCGTCTTCGTGAACGACGCCGACGCGGCGGGTGTCGCCGAGGCACGGCACGGTGCGGCCCGCGACGTGCGCGGCTTCACACTGCTCACGACCCTCGGCACCGGTATCGGCTCGGCCTTCCTCAACGACGGCGTGCTGCTGCCGAACACCGAGCTCGGTCACCTGAACTTCGGCGAGTACGAGTCCGTCGAGACCTACGCCGCCACGTCCGCGCGCGAGCGCGAAGGACTCAGCTGGTCGGAGTGGGCCGAACGTCTGCAGAAGTTCTACTCGCACATCGAGTTCCTCTTCAGCCCCGACCTGTTCGTGGTCGGCGGCGGCGTGTCGAAGAACGCCGGAGACTTCCTCCCGCTGCTCGACCTCAAGACTCCGATCGTCCCGGCGATCCACCGCAACAACTCGGGCATCATCGGCGCGGCGTCCCTCGCCGGCGACTGACCCCACCACCATCGACAGCACAGGGCCCCGCCGATCCGGCGGGGCCTTCTGCATCTGCGGGCTGTGTCCGGCCTTCTCGGCAGACACCTGCAGCAGCGTCAGCGTCGCTGAGGCTCCATGATGAACGGCTCCGTCGCGAGCGGTTCCATGGCCCCAGGCCCCAGCATCAGAACATCGCCCGGGTACAGCAACGAGCCCAGACGGTTGTAGGTCATCGCCGCGTAGACGTCAGTGCACAGTCGCTCCCTGATCGCCGACGGTGCATCGCCAGCGGCGACCGTGTAGGTCGCGATACGGCCGTCCGCTGTCTTCGCGACCGTACCGCGCGCGAAGTCCGTCTCCCCGTTGTCCACCGGCACCACACCGTTCCATGTCGCGTACCAGGTCGGCTCCTCGTCTCCCTCGCTGTAGCCGGGGATCGAGATCTGCGACAGCACGGCGCAGCGGCTCGCCGGGGCGGTCGAGGTCGGCGTGGGTGCCGGCGTGTCGATCGGTGTCGGGTCGGCCACGGGCCGAGCGGGCGCGGGAGTCTCCATGGCCTCCGATGTCGGTGCGGTGCATCCGGTGATCGCCGCGACGCACAGGGCGGCGAGAAGCGACACGGCGGCAGCTGTGCGGTACGACATGGACGAACGCTACCGAGCATTCGGCAGAGACGCCAGCAGAGGTCCGGCCACCGCGAGGCGCCGACCACGATGATCGTGATCAGCGGGTCGATGCGAATGGGCCGACCTGTACGCCGGGTTCTGTTCCGGGGTTCTTCGCCCCTTCGACGGCCATCTCTCTCGGCGACACGTTGCCGTGGCACTCTAGCGGTCTACCCGAGGACTCGGCGAGCCGCGTCAACATCCTCTGTCTGACCTTGCTCCGGACGAGGTTTACCTGGCGGGCCATGTCACCATGGCCCCCGGTGGTCTCTTACACCACCCTTTCACCCTTACCCCTTCGGGCCCTTCGACAAGCTCGGGGACCGAGACGGGGCGGTCTGCTCTCTGTGGCACTTTCTCGCGGATTGCTCCGGGTGGGCGTTACCCACCGTCCTGCCCTGAGGAGCCCGGACGTTCCTCGGTGCGGTTGCCCGCCACGCGACCGTCCAGTCGACCCATTCGCAGCTCCAGTCTACGACCAGAGCGGCCTACTTCTCCGCAGACTCCGTGATCCGCAGATCGAGCGGAACATCGATCGGAAACCCCCCGAAGAGCCGTCGAGTGGCCACCACTGCTGCGTCGCGCACGGCATCCGCGGCCGCATCCGCCTGCTCCCGAGGCACATGCAGGATCACCTCATCGTGCAGGAAGAACGCCAGGTGCGCACGCGTGCCGAAGATCCCGGATGCGGGGGCCGTCAGCTCTGCCTCGGGAAGAGCATGCAGGCGGTGTCTGATCTCGGCGAGCCAGATCAACGACCATTCGGCGGCGGTTCCCTGCACCACGAAGTTGCGGGTGAACCGCCCCCAGTCGCGAGCGCGCCGCCGCGCGAGAGCCACCTCTGCAGGATCGGCGTCGGAATCGGTGGCAGCAGCCTGCATCGCCTCCCACTCCATCGACGGACGAGGAGACGATCGCCCCAACCAGGTCGAGACGACTCCCCCGTCCTCACCGAACCGTGCGGCCTTGTCGACGAGCGCCATCGCCCTCGGATACACCTTGCGCAGCCGAGGGACCAGGCGCCCGCTGTCTCCGGTCGTCGCCCCGTACATCGCACCGAGAACGGCATACTTCGCCTCTTCGCGCGTAGCCACGGCACCCGATTCCACGACTCCCGCATACAGGTCTTTGCCCTGTGCTGCTCGCGCCATCGCGCGGTCGCCGGCCATGCCTGCGAGCATGCGCGGCTCGAGCTGAGCGACGTCGGCGACCACCAGCGTCCATCCTTCGTCGGCGCGCACCGCGGCGCGCAGATTGCGCGGCAGCTGCAGAGCGCCGCCTCCGGCCGAGGCCCAGCGCCCCGTCACGACACCGCCCGTGATGTAGATCGGTCGGAAACGTCCGTCATGCACCCACTCGGCAAGCCATCCCCATCCGTTGGCACTCAGCAGCCGCGACAGTTTCTTGTAGGCCAGCAGCGGTTCGACCACGGCGTGGCTGTGTTGGGCGAGCTCCCACCGACCGGTCGACTCGACCTGCACGCCGACGCGATGCAGCGCGCGGAGCAGCTTCGGCTGGCTCTCGAGGTTGAGGTGCGGGTCGCCGAGGATCGAGCGCACCCGCTCGCCCTGCGCGACCATGCGACTGGGAAGGCCACCGGCGACCGGGCGGGTGCCGAGGATCTCGGTGAGGATGCCGTCGTGCACCGACTCGTTCCACGGCAGGCCCGCGGCTCTCATCTCCTCGGCGATGAGGCCGCCGGCCGATTCGGCCGAGGTGAGCAGCGTGAGCCGCCCGTCCTTGCTGTCGCGAAGCACGCGGCGCTGCTCCCGGTACTGGTCGAGAGCTTCACTGACAGGATCATCCGGTGCATCGTGCGCGACGACGTCGAAGAGTGCCGGTGCTTCATCGACGGGCTCGCGGCGCACCCAGGCCTCCGAGGGGGCGAGCGGGCGCGGAACCTTGTCGGTGTCGCGAAGGATCGCGTGGCAGAGCAGCAGGTCGTGCGAACGACCGAGAAGCATACCTGCCGCGAGCAGCACCGGATAGATCTCCCTGGCGCTGCGGATCACCCAGCGCGGCGGGTTGTCGTGTTCCTGAGCCGCGACCCACGAGGACAGCTCAGACGCAGAGAGATCGACTCGACCGATCTCGGAATCGTCGGTATCGAGTTCCACCGCGGTGTATCCGCCCGAGCCGGCCGCCACGAGGACGACGCGACGCTCGGTCTGCTGCCGCGAGTTCACCGCCGTCGCGCTCGCGGCGCGGAGATCACAGCCCGGATTCCTCGGTACGCACCAGGATGCAGCCGCACTCGGGGCAGAACACCACGAGGTCGTCGGGCGCGTTGCGGATGTCGTTGAGGTCGGTGCCCGGGAGCAGCATCCTGCAGCCCTCGCACGTGCCACGCGTCAAGACGGCAGCACCGGCGCTGTTCGCGGCGCGACGCGTGTAGTCGGCCAGGAGCGGCTCGGGAAGGGAGGCGGTCACAGCCTCGCGATCGCGGGTCAGCTGGGCGAGGAGATCGGTCGCAGCAGCAACATCGGCCTTGGCCTGCGCAGTCAGCGCCGTGCCCTCGGATGTCGTCGTGCCGAGCAGAGCCTGCTGCGCCGCGACCGCTGCCTCGGCGTCTTCGACACGGCCCATGAGATCGAGCTCGATGTCCTCGAGATCGCTCTGACGCTTGGCGAGGCTGGCTATCTCGTGTTCGAGCGCCTGCGCCTCTTTCGAGTTCGTCGCCGTGGCGAGGCGGTCGGCGTCGCGGGCCCGGCGCTGCTCGACGAGCTTGACATCGGACTCGAGCCGCGTGAGCTCGGTGCGCACGTCGTCGCGCGTGCCGGTGAGAGCAGTCAGCTCGCGAAGCTGATCCTGACGGATCGCGACCAGCTCGGTGATGCGAGCGGCCTGAGGCGGCTTGGTACGTGCGCGCTCCGCCTGCGCGATGCGCCGGTCCAGGTCGGCGACGTCGAGCAGGATGCGCTGGTGTTCTGGGCTGGCGTTCACGCTCTCAAATCTAGTCGCTGCGCGGTCACGTCCATCACCCGACCTGCCCGTCGAGGTACAGCCACCTGCGGTCCTCTCGCACGAAGCGGCTCCGCTCTCGGAGCGAACCGCGCTCGGCGCGCTGCTGCCAGAAGGCCTCGAATTCGACCTCGCCGTCGCGATCGAACGGGCCGCCGGCGGTGCGGTCGACGATCACGAGGCGTCGCCAGACCACGTCGTCGTCGAGGTCGATCTCGCCGGGTCGCGTTGACGGATGCCAGGTCGCCGAGAGATATGCGGCTTCCTTGATCGAGAACGCCGTGAAGCGCGAGCGCATCAGGCGTTCTGCCGTGGGCGCGGGAATCCCGCCGAGCAACGGGCCACAGCATCCGCCGAAGAGGTCTCCCGAGCCGCACGGACACCGAGCGGCATTATCGGGGACGCCGTCGTCTGACGCCATCCTCTGCACCTCATCCATGCCTCCAGCGTACGCTGGCGCCATGACGGCTCTTCCCTCTTTCACGGCCCACAACGGCTTCACTCTTCCGGCTCTCGGATTCGGCACGTATGCCCTGAACGGGGATGCGGGCGCCGACGCCGTCGCCTCAGCGATCGGCGCCGGGTACCGCCTGATCGACTCGGCGTTCAACTACGAGAACGAGGGGTCTGTGGGCCGTGGCGTGCGCGCATCCGACGTGGACGCCGCAGAACTGATCGTCACGACCAAGCTGCCCGGCCGCCATCACCCCCGCGCGAAGGCGCGGACGAGCATCGAAGAGAGCCGGTCACGGCTCGGCGTCGATGCGATCGACCTGCACCTCATCCACTGGCCGAACCCGCATCAGGACGAGTACGTGCAGGCTTGGGAGGCGTTGGTGGAGGCTCAGCAGCGAGGAGTCGTGAGGCAGATCGGTGTCTCGAACTTCCTTCCCGAGCACCTCGAACGCATCGAAAGCGAGACCGGCGTCCGCCCGGTCGTCAACCAGATCGAGGTGCACCCGTACTTCCCGCAGGACGAGCAGCTCGCCTATCACCGAGAGCACGGCATCCTCACCGAAGCGTGGAGTCCGCTCGGTCGCGCGAAGGAGCTGATCGAAGAGCGCGTGATCGGGGAGGTGGCGGCAGCGCACGGCATCTCCCCCGCGCAGACCGTGCTCGCGTGGCACGTCGCACGGGAGACGGTCGCGATTCCGAAGGCATCCTCCCTCGAGCACCAGGTCTCGAACCTCGCCGCAGGAGAAGTCGTGCTGACGACAGCCGAGGTCGAGGCGATCACTGCGCTCGGACGCGCGGACGGGCGGCTCTTCGACGCGGATCCCGCATCGCACGAGGAGTCCTGAGGCAGCGTCCTGAGCAGGCTGCGGCAGTCGGCGCTCATAGACTGACCGTATGCCGGTCATCGCAGGGATCCCGATCACCCCGGTGACGGCTCGGCTGTACTTCGCTGTGCAGGCTCTGGCCGGAGCGGCCTGGTGGATCGCGGTGGCACTGTCGGCCGACGTGCGTCACCTCACCCTCGGAGACCTGCCCGCCGGACTCGTGGCGGTGTTCGACCTCCCGCTCTTCGTGATCGGTTCGGCGATGATCGCAGCCGGTTCCCGATGGGCTCTGTGGATCACCGTTCCCTGGACGGCGATCGTCGCCGTCGGCATGGCCGTCTACGCCACGGCCACGGGTCTCGCCGGGTGGGGCGCCCTCGTCATGGTGATCGCTGCCGGAGCGAGCATCGCGGCCGGAATCGTGCTGCTCTGCGGACGAGCTCCCGTGGAGTGGCTGATCACCGGTCCGCTCGCGTTCCGGTCTGCGGCGAAGGTCGGCACACGAACGCTGCTCGCCCGCACCGGGCTGCAGACTCTGTTCTTCTGGGGCACCTTCCTGCTGGTCATCCCCCTCGTCGTGTCGCTCGTCGAGGCCCGATGGTCGTTGCGCATGGAGGTTCCGCCCATCGTCCATCTGGCCGGCGGTGTGCTGCTCGTCGCCGCGACCGCCCTCGGAATCTGGTCGGCAGTGTCGATGTCGGTCGAGGGTGAGGGCACCCCGCTCCCCTCGCAGATGGCGCGACGACTCGTGATCACCGGCCCGTATCGGTATGTGCGCAACCCGATGGCCGTCGCGGGCATCGCACAGGGCATCAGCGTCGGCCTCATCCTGGGTTCCTGGCTCGTCGTCGCCTATTCGCTGTTCGGATCCCTGCTCTGGAACTCCGTCGTGCGGCCGCTCGAGGAAGCGGATCTGGAAGCGAGATTCGGGTCGGAGTTCGTGGAGTACAGCAACAGGGTGTCGTGCTGGCTGCCGGTCAGACCCGCTGTGTCCCGAGCACTCTGAGCAGTTCGAGCTTGCTCGCTGCGTCGCTGCCCGGCGCTGCTGTCAGCACGATGAGCGCCTGGGATTCGTCCTCGGTGAACAGGGCCTGGCAGTCGACCTCGATCGGGCCGACCTCCGGATGGATGAGGACCTTGTGGTCTTCGAAACGCCGCCGCACCTCGTGCACAGCCCACAGCTCGACGAATTCGGAGCTGCGGGCGGTGAGCTCCCTGACGATCTCCCCGGCCCGTGAGCGCTCACCGAGCGCGCCGTAGGCGGATCGGAGCGAGGCCACGAGCACGCTGCCGTGTCGAGGATGATCCTGCTCCGGATAGCGCCGGCGCTCGTCCTGCGGGTTCGCGAACCAGCGGTATATCCCGCTGCGCTCCATCCCCTCCAGGCCGCTCACATCACCGAGCAGAGCCCGTGCGGCGTCATTCTGGATCAGAACCTCGTCGAGTACGGAAACGACGAAGGCGGGCGTGTCGTCGAGGCGGTCGAGGACACGGAGCATGCCCGGGTGCACATAGTCGGTGAACATCGTGCGATCCGGGGCGCTGTGACCGCAGATGCGGTGAAGGTAGTCGCGTTCGTCGGGAGTCAGCCGCAGCGCCCGCGCGAGCGAAGCGAGGATCTGCACGCTGGGCTGCGGACCCCGCTGCTGCTCGAGGCGCGCGTAGTAGTCGGTCGACATGGCTGCGAGCTGCGCGACCTCCTCGCGGCGCAGGCCGGGAGTGCGCCGGCGCGCTCCCTCGCCGAGGCCCACGTCGGACGGCTGCAGCTGCTCCCTGCGTCGCACGAGGAACTCCGCCAGTGCTTCTCTCTCCACCACTGCAGTATCTCCTGCTCGCCCTCGCGCATCCAGGGACCGCGGATCCCTGGATGCACCGTCTCTGGAGAGGGACTGCCGGAGCACGAAGAGTGGACGCATGAACATCAGCGGAAACACCATCTTCATCCCCGGCGCCACGAGCGGCATCGGGCTCGCGCTCGCTCGGCGACTCAGCGAGCGAGGCAACACCGTGATCGTGGGCGGGCGACGTGTCGAGCTGCTCGACGAGATCGCGGCGGTGAACCCGGGCATCGACACCGTCCAGGTCGACACGACGGATGCCGACAGCATCCTTGCTTCGGCGCAGACCGTCCTGGCCGAGCACCCTTCGCTCAACGTCGTCATCGCGATGGCCGGCATCATGCGTCCCGAGGACTGGACATCGCCCGAAGGCTTCCTCGAGACGGCCGAGGCGACGGTCACCACGAACCTGCTCGGGCCGATTCGGTTGATCGCGGCATTCATCGAGCACCTGCGCACCATGCCGGATGCCACGATCATGACCGTGTCGTCCGGTCTGGCCTTCGCCCCGCTGCGCGTCACGCCCTCGTACAACGCCACGAAGGCCGCCATCCACATGCTCAGCGAATCGCTGCGCTTGCAGCTCTCCGACACGAGCGTGAGCGTGCTCGAGCTCGAACCGCCGGCTGTGCGCACCTCCCTCATGCCCGGACAGGAGACCAGCGATTTCGCGATGCCCCTCGACGAGTTCGTCACCGAGGTCGTCGAACTGATCGAGACGCAGCCGGAGGCCACCGAGATCCAGGTCGAGAACGTGAAGTTCCTGCGCTACGGCGAGGCGCGGGGCGACTACTCGCAGGTCGTCGAGACGCTCAACCGGCGCGACCCCCACGCCCGCTGAGCCGAGTCGGACGTCGACGCAGCGCGATCAGATCGCTGCGTCGACGGCCTGTTTCGCGGTCCTGTGGCTGAACTCGAAGCCGGACTCCTCGAGCGCCGAGGGTCGCACATCGGCGTCCGAGACGAGCAGCGAGTCGGCGGCCGCGCGGCTCAGTGCGAGCCTCAGCGCCCAGGTCGGAGCGGGAATCCAGAACGGACGCCGCATCTTCTCTGCGAGTGCGCGACCGATGTCGTTCGCCGAGGCGCGCGTCGGGCCGGTGAAGTTCACGGGGCCCTCGAGGCGCTGGTCGATCACGTGCCGGATGCCGCGGACCTCGTCCTCCAGAGAGATCCACGGCCAGATCTGGGTGCCGGGCCCGATGGGACCAGCGACCCCGAATCGGGTGAGCTGGATCAGCGGCTTGAGCACACCCTGGCGATGGATGATCGGGGCTGTGCGCAGCAGCGCAACCCTCGTCTGCTCCCCCGCGCGCAGTGCCTCCTGCTCCCAGCGCACGCAGAGCTGCGCGAGGAATGTGTCGCCGGCGAGCGACGCCTCGGTGAGGATCTCGCCGGGTGCCGAGCCGTAATAGCCGACGGCGGATGCCGAGATGAGCGACGGAGCATCGTCTCGCAGCATGCGCACCGCTGTCGCGAGGGTGCGAGTGGTCGTCAGCCGGGACTCGACGAGTTCACGGCGGTAGCGCGGGGTCCAGGGCAGACGACCCACGCTCGCCCCGCCCAGGGCGACCACAGCGTCAGCCCCCGCCAGCACGTCGGGGTCGAGCTCGCGCTCGCCCGGCGCCCACTGCACCTCGGAGGCGTCCCGCGGGGTGCGACGCACGAGGGTCGTCACCTCCACGTGGTCTGAGCGCAACGACGACGCGAGGGCCGTGCCGATCAGACCCGATGCGCCACTGATCACGATCCGCTGCGGCATGATGACTCCCTCCGTCCGTTCACCGGACTCGTTCTTCTCCGCGAGTCTGTCACGTCCGACGCCCTCTGGCGATGTCCGGGGCGGCGGGTAGGTTGCCCGACGTGGCCGAACCAGTGCAGTCGTGGTGGGCGAGACGTCAGTTCTCGCGAGGGCGAGACGTGCCCTACGAGGTCGGCGCCTATCGCTCGCAATGGGCCGCCTACCCCGAGCTGATCCGCCAGTACCACCCCGAGCTCAACCACGGCATCGCGCTCTCCCAAGTGCCGCTGGCGGCCGACGTGCTGCTGTGCTGGGAGTGCCGGGTCGGCCACCGTTTCGCCGCCACGCCGTCGGAACAGCGCGAGCGACCGGGGCGGGTGCGTCGCCAGTCGGCATGGTGCCCCGAATGCTCCATGCTCGCCCGCCCTCAGCCCGTGGTGCTGGGAGAGGCCCGCGCGATCCCACGGCGCCCGAAACCGCAGCTCACGCTCTGCGGCAAGACTCCCGATCTGCCGACCGGCGAGGCCTTCTCGAGCGTGTGTGCTCCGGCACCGGCATCCGCCGCCGAAGCCCGACTCCGCGCAGCGCTCGCCTCTCGCATCGCCTTCACGCCGGGTGTCAACGCGGTCAAGGTCTCGCGACCGTTCTTCCGCCACACCGAGGTCTGGCCCGACATCCTGCTTCCCGAGCTTCGCGTCGCGATCGAGTACGACACCGTCGGACGTCACGGACTCGAGCACGTCGGCAAGCGCCAGGACACGGACCTGCGCAAGGATCGCGCCCTGCGCGCGGTCGGCTGGGAGGTCATCCGCATCCGCACGGGGCGGCTCGAACCGCTGGGCCCCCACGACCTGCAGATGCCAGCGGTCTCCGCCCGCGGTATCGATCGCATCATCGACGAGCTCCGCCGGATCCGCGGACCGATCATCGTCGACGCATACCTGACGCCACACTGACGGCGCCACGGCGCACCCGGGCGACCGTGCTCGGCCTCATCCCTCGGGAGGATCCTCACCCGGCCTCACGACAGCGTCCCACTCCGACTTCAGGAAGCTGGCGTCTCCGGCAGCGACGATCTGCGCACTGTCGTTCGGGCCGAGCTCGGGTCGCATGGTCAGGCCGCCGACCTCGAGGCTCGGGATGCGCTGCCTGATGCACTCGACGCTTCCGCGCACCAGCAGCTCAGCCGTCTGCTCCGGCGTCGTCACAGCCCCCATCACGGCGTCGTCGTGAGCGACGAGCATCACCTGCCATGCGGGCTGCCGGGCGTCTGGATCCAGCGTGAACTGCATCAGCCCCTGAGGCGCCGCCTCGACCACGATGACGATCGAACCTGCGACCGGCTCTTCGTCCCCTGTGTACTCGCCCATGATGGATCCCCTGATCCGGGCGTCCCCACGCCCACTGTCCGCTCAGAGTACTGCGAAAAGTTTCGCCCGAATGCCTTACGACGATCGGATCTCGACCGATATATGAGAACGGGGAGAAAAGGAGAAGGATCTTGACCAGCACCTACATCGAGACGGGCGGACACGTCCGCGTGTATGACGCGGCCGTCCGCACGCATCACGAATTCCCCCTCGGTACGTATCGGGTGCATTTCACCTCGAAAGAGGGATTCAGCCTGATCAAGATCGACGACCTCACCGTCGGCACTGAACGCGTCTACGGGGGCCGTGACAGGAAGGTCGACAAGATCTTCCGCTCCTACGCCCTCACCGATCGCAGCCTCGGTGTGATGCTCTCCGGCGACAAGGGAATCGGCAAGACCCTGTTCCTGCGCATGGTCGCAGAGGAAGCCCGCGAGCAGTGCCTGCCCGTCGTGATCGTCTCCGAGGACAACGACGGCATCGTCGAGTTCCTCGACACACTCGACGAGTGCCTGATCATCTTCGACGAGTTCGAGAAGGTCTTCACTGCAGGGCGCCGCGGCGGGACGGAGGGAGGCAATCGGCAGAATCAGTTCCTGTCGCTGTTCGACGGCCTCTCGTCTGTGAAGCGGATCTACTGCCTCACCGTGAACGACATCAGCGATGTCAGCACGTACATCGTCAACCGCCCGGGGCGATTTCACTACCACATGCGATTCGAGTACCCCGGTCCCGACGAGGTGCGTCAGTACCTGATCGACCAGGCCCCGCACGCCGACCCCGATGAGATCGAGAACGTCGCCCTGTTCTCCCGTCGGGCTCGCCTCAACTACGACCACCTCCGCGCCATCGCGTTCGAGCTCGAGCAGCCCGACGCGCTGTTCGCGGATGTCGTCGAGGACCTCAACATCAAAGCGATCGAACCCAGCACCTATCGGATCGAGGCTCGTTTCCCCGACGGCAAGGTCTGGTCCGACGAAGTCGAGATGAACCTCTTCGAGCGCGGCGACGTCGGTCGAACGTTCGAGCTGCGGCACGCGACGCGGTCGATCTTCGCGTCCTTCGTGCCCAAAGACCTGATCTTCGAACCGGACGGCAGCATCTTCGTGCCGATCCACAAGCTCGAGCTGCTCGACGATGACGACGAAGAGCCCGAGGTCTACCCGACGACGGTCAACCTCATCCTGGTAGCTCAGGCGAGCTACGGGTTCAGTCTCTGACCGATTCCGTCGATGTGTCTGCCGGCGGGCCCTGATCAGACGCCGATGGCGTGCGACAGGATCGCACGCGTGAACCGCTGTCCGCTGGCGGCGAGGCGCTCGAGATACGCGTCCAGCGCTGAGGCCGATGAGCGCGCGGCCGGCGCGGACTCGCTCGGCGGAGTGTCGGCGTAGTGACGGTCCAGCGCATCGCGGAGCATACGCACCGCGGCGGTTCGCTGCTGCGAGACGGCAGCGTGCGAGACGCCGAGCTCGTCCGCGAGCTCCGTCACCGTGCGATCGTCGAAGTAGATGGCCGTGATGATCGCTCGCTTGCGCTCCGGCAGCGCAGCGACGGCCCGTCGCAGGTACTCATCGCGCTCCGCAGCGATCGCGAGCTCTTCCGGCAGGTACCCGGTCCACACGATCTCCGGCGCATCCGGCGCATCGAGGCTGGTGAGCAGACGCTCGGCGTCTGCCAGCCCCTCTCGCGCGACAGCGATGTCGACGCCCATGGCGGCCGCGATCTCCGTCACTGTGGGCGTGCGCCCGAGCGCCGCCGACAGGGTCTGCCTGACCTTGACCGTCTGCTTGGCCCGCACACGAACATCTCGCGGTGCCCAATCCATAGACCGCAGCTCGTCCTTCAGCGCCCAGTTGACGCGCGCCCGAGCGAACGCCCCGAACGGCACGCCGTGACTCGCATCGAACTTCTCAGCTGCACGGACCAGCGCCAGCGCACCGGCTGAGGCGAGGTCGTCGCGGGAGACGTGGGTCATGCGTGAAGCCACGTACGCCGTTGCCGCGCCGACGATGTGCAGGTGATCGACCACGAGTTGGTCGCGCGCGCGCTCAGGCACCGGATTAGCCTCTTTCACTGTAAGTGCAAGCCCTCCCCAGCGACTCACAGCGTGGCCTCTCCCCAGCGACCAGAACTGCTTTCACCTACATGCTAGGGGCGAGACGGGCACAAAAGATCCCCGGAGGCCAAAACCCCCGGGGATTCTCGTTTACGTTCAGATAACGATGACTAGTCGTTCACCTTGACTCGACGGTTCACCTCTCGAGTCGCAGAGAATTTCAGCACCGTGTAGTCGTTGACCTCGGCGTCTCCGTCGTCCTTCGCGAACTGCACACGATGCCCCTTGTGCGTCTGCGGATAGAACTTTCCGAAATTCGTGAGCGTGACCGTGTTGCCCTTGCCGACGAGGTCGAGGAGCTCGTCGATCATCGCCGTGTATGCAGTCTGTGCCGCCTGAACCGAGATGCCGCCGCGCCGTGCGAACCTCTGCACGAACTCCCGCTTGCTCACACGATTCGTCTCGAGCGTCCTTGATGTGCTCATGTTGTCTTCCGTCCCATGGAATGTCGCTCGTCACCGAGCGCCGTGCGCTGTACCCCTACCAACCGCATCCGTGACGCGCCCCAGGCCCCGATCTCCTGCGACGACGCCGGGATCCCGCCAGTACCCCAGCCTGTGCCTTCAGAGGATAGTCGCTCTTCCTTGGTATATGCGGTGAATTCCAGAATCCTCTGCTTGCCGAGAATTCACCCCCACGGAAGAGCCGTCGAACGAGCAGCCCGCTCAGCCGCCCAGGCGAGCGCGAATCGGGTATCGCTGATCCTCGAGGATCACCTGCACCGCACGGCCGGACTCGGCGTGGATGAGGATCGGAGCGCGCAGGTTGATGTAGACGCCGTCGGCCGAAGGGTTCGCCACGACGAACACCCGAATGTCCGAATCGTCCGCGGCACCGATCTGCCCCCGCACTTCGGCCGGGATCGTGGGGTCGTAGCCGTAGTCCCCGGAGGCCGGATCGAGGAGGAACAACCGCACATCCGCACCCGTCGCGCGCAGTGCATGCAGACCCTCCGCCCCGTCGATCTGCTCGAGAGTGAACGCGGTGTGCGGGCTGAGCCCTGGCATCGGCGCGGCGAACTCGACGTCCAGCACCCCGGCCCTCTGGTCGGTGGACGCGCTCATCGCAGGAACTCCATCAGGTTGGTCTGCAGCGATCGGGCTGTCACCTGCAGGGCGGACTGGAACACGAGCTCGGCCGACTGCAGTCGCACGAGCACCTCGAGGCTGTCGACGTTCTCGACCTCGGTGCGGCGGGCTTCGAGGTCGATCGATGCGGAGAGGTTCTGCGCCGAGGCGCGCTCGATCTGCACCTGGCGCGCCCCTGTCGATCCTCGAGCCGCGGTGACATCCGTCAAGCGCGCGTCGATGTCGCCGAGACGCGCGCCGACCTCCACGCCGCTGCGCAGATCGGCCGCGATGTCGTTCAGCAGGGCGAACGCGCTGCCGGCACCTTCGCCGAACGCCTGCGAGCCGTCGAAGTCGACGCGCACGGTCTCGTTGTCGCTGATGCGGCGGTGCACCCCGTCGCCCGGCCCGCCGTTGAAGGTGAAGGTGGTCGGATCGAACGCGGATCCCCCGTCGCTCGTGCCTGCGAAGACGCTCCGACCGAGCACCCTCGTGTTCGCCTTGGCGAGCAGCTCCGCGCTGATCGACTCCAGCTCCTGCGCGATCGATTCGCGCGCAGTCGGGCTGAGCGCCCCGGAGTTGGCACCCTGAGCGGTCAGATCCCGCGCGCGATTGAGCAGGTCGGCACTGGCCCCGAGAGCTGTGTCGACAGTGGTGACCCACGCCATCCCGTCACTGAGGTTGCGAGCGAACTGCGCGACGCGCGCCTGGTCGCCGTGCACGCCGAGCGCAGTGGCCGCGGCAGCGGGGTCTTCGCTCGGCGAGCGGAAGGAGCGCTGCGAAGCCGCTTGATTCTGCAGACGCTCGCGGTCTGCGAGGTTGGTCTGCAGCGTCCGCAGGGACTGCTGCGTCATGGTGCTGCTGGTGATACGACCGATCATGTTCACTCTCCCCAGAGTCAGCGGCCGACGAGGCCGGTGCGGTTGATCAACAGGTCCAGTGCCTCGTCGACAGCGGTGAGCACACGAGCCGCTGCCTGGTAGGCCGTCTGGTAGGTCAGGAGGTTGATCGTCTCCTCATCGCCGTCCACCGACGAGTTCGACTGCTGGGCGGTGACCGCCGCGACAGCTCCCATGTCGGCGATGTCGGCGCGCTGCAGATCGCCTGCGACGGATACCGCGAACCCGGTGACGAAGGTCGACCAGGTCTTGGTGGGCCCCGTCGCCGATGCGCTGAGTGCGCTGATGCGGTCGGCGATCGTCGTGTCCTTGGCTCCGGCTCCCGGTGCCGCCAGGGCCAGCTGGTCGAGGCCGGTGGGAACCACACTGAGGCCGAGAGCGGCCGGGCCCGCGCCGTTGAGCGCGAAGAAGTCGCCACCGGCACCCCCAGACGGGGTGGCACCCGTGCGGTGCACGTCGTTCACGGCGGTCGCGAGCGCCGTCGCCGTCTCGTTGTACGCCGCTGCGACGCCGGCGAGCGTGCCTCCATCGGACGCAGGGGCGAGGGCGCTGATCGTGCCTCCGACGACGCCGCCTGTGATCGGCACTGCCAGCCCCGGTCGATCGGCCCACGCGACGGTGATCCGACCGGCGTCGGCGATGTCACGCGGCCCGCTCGCCAAGAGCGCTCGGCTGCTGTCGCGCGACACGAGCGCGTTGCCGTCGATGCGTAGAGTGAGGGTTCCGTCCGCCTCGACGTTGCCCTTCGCACCGACCGCGGTCGCGAGCTGCTGGGCGAGGACGTTGCGCTGGTCGATCAGCTCATTGGCGTTGCGACCGGACTGCAGCGCATCCCTGATCTGCCCGTTGAGCGAGGCCACCTGACCCGCGACGGCATTGACGTCGGCGAGCTGACTGTCGACCTGTCCGCGCATGTCGCTCCACTGTCCGGCGATCGTCTGGTATCCCGCAGCGATCTGTCCGATGAGCACATTGGCGTTCGTGAGCACGACCTGCGCCGCCGCCGAGTCCGGCGTGTTGGCGAGGTCGGACCAACCGGCCCAGAAGCGATCGAGGTTCGCCGCGAGACCGTCCTTGGTCGGTTCGGCCATCACCCCTTCCGCGCTGCTCGCGGCCGTCGCACGAGCGCCCCAGAAGCCCGACGTCGACAGGGCATCGCGGACGCGGGCGTCGAGGATGTCGTCGCCGAGACGCGCGATCCCGGTCACGCCGACGCCGCCGCCGATGCCGAGTCCCGATGGCCAGAGGCCCGTCTGCCCGGGCGCCGAGAACGACGTCTGCTCCACGCGTTGACGTGTGTAGCCGGGGGTGGCCTGATTGGCGATGTTCTGGCCGGTCACGGTCATGCCCGCTCGTGCCGCCGACAGCGCGGATTCTGCGAGGCGGAGCCCTGAGAATGAAGACATCTCCGGTTCACACCCTCGTGTCAAGCAGTCGGGCGTCCCCGCCGCGGACCACGTCGCCGTGCGTGTCGTACTCGCCGGTCGGAACGCCGAGACCCGCGATCGTCTCCTGGGTCACACGGATGGCGGTGCGCAGACGCTGCTCGTTGACCTTCTTCATGTCGCCGATCTCGTCGGCGAGCGTCGTCATGGCCTCCAGGTGGCCCGAGAGGATCTCTCGCCATGCATCGGTCGGCGCTGCCGCGATCAGATCGCGGAGCGTCGTGACCTCTGGCACGCCCCATTCGTCTGCCACCGCGATGACCAGGGTGTCACGCGAGAGGGCGACGGTCGGCATGGCCGCGAGGACCCGCTCGATCTCGTTCGCCGCATGGTGGATCCAACGGTTGCGTCCGGTCGCGAGAAGCATCTGCTGCTCGTCGAGCTTGAAGAGCAGCACCTCGAGAAGGTCGCGCTCTCGCATCAGTTGCATGCTCAGGTCGTGAGCGGCCACGATTCGTCACCTCGTCATGTCACGGTTTCCATGACGGGATCGCCCGTCACATTCACGACTATCGCGACAAGGAGCGGGCCAGTAACTCCGAGTGCAGGGAGATGACGCTCGGAGCGCCGGTTCAGGGAGCGGGGGGCGTTCGTCCCAGGATGCTGAGGAGAGCCGCCTCTGCGGACTCGTCGGAGGATGTCTGCACGGCCTCCTGGTTCGCATCGCTGACAGCGAGGACGATCTCGGCGCGGTTGATGCGCTTGTCCCGAGGAGCATCGATGCCGACGCGCACGCCGCTGGGCGTCACCGCGAGAATGGTGACGGTGATGTCGTCGCCTATCACGATGCTCTCGTTGGCGCGTCTCGTGAGTACCAGCATGCGTCGTCTGCCTTCCATGGCGTGAGCGCCGGTGCGCCCTCTGCTCACAAACGTATCGCACTCAGCTCGTAAATGAGCAGAATCCGGCGCTACACCGCGGCACTCGGGAGCGCCGACTGCGTCATGCGCACCACTCCGACCACATCGGTCGCGAGGCCGCCTGCCGCCGCCTCGTCGTATGACAGCACGGGAAGGCCGCTGACCTGCGACGACACCATGCGACGCACGGCCTGACGGAGGGATGGAGCGCACACGAGCACCGGTTCCGGACCCACCTGCTCGAGCTCGGCGACGGTGCGCCGCACGTTCTCGAGCACCTGCATGGTCGACTCCGGCGTCAGCACGATCTGCGGATGACCGTCGACGACCCGCATCCCCTCGAGCATCTGCTGTTCGAGCATCGGATCGAACATGACGACACGGATCCGCCCGTCCTCCGCGAAACGTGCGGCCACAGCCGGTCCGAGCGCTGCCCTCGCCGCATCGATCAGCCCCGCGGTCTCGGTCGAGATCTTGCCTCGAAGGGCGAGCGCCTCGTAGATGCGGGCGAGGTCGTTGATCGGCACACGCTCGGCGAGAAGTCCCGCCAGCACACGCTGGATCGCGGCGAGCGACAGCACGGCCGGCGTGAGCTCCTCGACCGTCGCCGGGCTGGACTGCTTCAGGTGCTCGGTGAGCTGGCGCACGTCTTCGAGAGAGAGCAGCCGATCGGCTTGACTCTGCACGATGTCCGAGAGGTGTGTGATGATCACGCTGGCCCGATCGATCACCGTCGCACCGGCCATGTCGGCGGCGTGCGACATCTCGGCGGGCACCCACTTGCCCTCGAGACCGAACACGGGGTCGACCACGGCCGTGCCGGGAAGCTGCTCGAGCCCCGTGCCGATCGCGAGCACGTGTCCCCGCGGGACCGAGCCGCGCCCGGCCTCGACCCCGGCGACCAGGATCGAGTACGTCTGCGCCGGCAGATCGATGTTGTCGCGGGTGCGGACCGGCGGCATCAGGATGCCGATGTCGAGAGCGAGCTTGCGACGAAGGGACTTCACCCGGGTGAGCAGGTCCCCTGCTCCCCCGGACGCCAGGTCGACGATGTCAGGAGACAGCGAGATCTCGAGAGCATGAACGCGCATCCTGTCCATGAGCTCTTCCGGCCCCTCCGCCCCGGCCTCGACGGCCTCCTGCTGCAGCGCATCGGCTTCGAGCGCGGCATCGCGGTCTTCGTTCGCCTTGACGCGGGATGCCGCGAACAGCAGCACCGCCCCGATCGCCAGGAAGATCACCAGGGGCATCCCGGGGATGAAGCCCATGGCGATGGCCGCGAGTCCCGTGATCACGAGAGCGTTGCGCGACTGCATGAGCTGGCGGCCGGCCGCCTGCCCCATCTCGGACTCGGCGTTCTCGCGAGTCACGATCATGCCGGTGGACACGGCCATCAGCAGCGCGGGGATCTGGGTGACCAGACCGTCGCCGATCGTCAGGATGCTGTAGGTCTCGAGCGCGTCGCCGACCTCCATTCCGTGCTGCACCATGCCGATGATGATGCCGCCGACGAAGTTGATGACGACGATCACGATGCCCGCGATCGCGTCACCCTTGACGAACTTCGACGCACCGTCCATCGCACCGTAGAAGTCGGCCTCCGCCGCCACCTCGGCTCGCCGCTTGCGCGCCTCGGCGTCGGTGATCAGTCCGGCATTCAGATCGGCGTCGATCGCCATCTGCTTGCCCGGCATGGCATCGAGGGTGAATCGAGCCCCCACCTCGGCGACGCGTTCTGCACCCTTGGTGACGACGACGAACTGGATCACGGTGAGGATGAGGAAGATCACCGCACCGATCACGAGGGACCCGCTGATCGTGATCTGTCCGAACGCCTGGATCACCTGACCCGCATGCGCCTCGCTGAGCACGAGACGCGTCGATGCGACGTTCAGACCGAGCCGGAAGAGCGTCGCGACGAGCAGCAGGCTGGGGAAGACCGAGAAGTCGAGCGGCTTCTTCACGAACATCGCCGTGAGCAGGATCAACAGCGCGAACGAGATGTTCAGGACGATGAGGACGTCGAGGAGCCCGGTCGGGATGGGCACGATGAGCAGGAGGATGATGCCCACCACCCCGACGGGCACCGTCGCCTTGGACAACAGCTGACCGATCATGCGTCTCGCCTTCTCATGCTCTCTGCTCGTTCTCTTCGCGGCCCCGGCTCAGAGGCCGCGGTCCCTGGTGCTCGCGAAGGGCATCGTGTGCGTCCCTCTGGCTGACCCTCGTCGTTTGAGATGCTCGATGAAGGCGAGCACCTGGGCGACGGCGGTGTAGAGCTCTTCGGGGATCTCCCGCCCGATCTCGCAGGCCGAGTGCAGCGCGCGCGCGAGCGGGATGTCCTTGATCATCGGAACGCCGGCCTCCTCCGCCCTCTCGCGGATCTTCTGCGCGACTATTCCCGCACCCTTCGCCACCACCCGAGGGGCCGATTTGCCCGGCTCGTACCGCAGCGCGACCGCGACGTGCGTGGGGTTCACGAGAACGACATCGCTGTCGCCGACCGCGGCGATCATGCGATTGCGGCTCATGGCGAGCTGACGGGAACGACGCTGGGATCGCACGAGCGGGTCGCCCTCACTCTTCTTGTGGTCGTCCTTGGCCTCGTTCTTCGTCATGTGGGTGTGCTTGCGATTGCGTCGCATCACCACGGCCACATCGATCGCGGCCAGCAGGATGCCCACAGCGACGGCGACCTGCAGGAGCGCGACCGCTCCCCCGGCCGCCTGCTCGAGCAGCCAGGTGATGTTGTGGCTGCCGCTCGCCATGAGCACGGGCACGAGCCCCGAGACGACGATCCAGAGCGCGAGACCGATCGCGACCGTCTTCAGCAGTGCCTTGGCGCCCTCCCAGAGCGCCTGCTGCCCGAAGACCCGCTTCATGCCCGACACGATGTTGAACTGCTCGGTGCGCATCGTCACACCCCGCAGATGGATGCCGCCCTGGGCGACAGCCGTGGCCGTCGTGGCGAGCAGCACCACCACCAGCATCGGAAGCAGAATGCCGCCGAGCGACGCGATCGCCGAGCCGAGCACGTCCAGGGCCGCATCGTCGGTGGGGTTCATCGCGACGGGTGTCACAGCGAGGAAGAGCTCGGTGACGACCTGTGTGCCCGAGGCGATCGTCGGCACCATCATCACGGCGGCGGCCGCGATGCAGACCCAGGCGGTGAAGTCCTGGCTGCGGCCGATCTGACCCTTCTTCCTCGCCTCCTTCAGGCGACGCTCGGTCGCCTTCTCGGAGCGCTCGCCGCTGTCGGACTCGCTCATCGCGTCACCCCCAACAGCAGCCTCGCGGCCTCCTCCGCGATGACCGCGACCACACTGGGCAGCGCCGCGTAGACGAACCCGACGAGCAGCAGCGTGAGGCCGATCTTGATCGGGAAGCCCATCGCGAACGCGTTCAGCGCCGGCGCGACACGGCTGACCAGTCCGAGCCCGACATCGGCGAGGAAGAGGACGATGAGCAGCGGGCCTGCGATCTGCACGGCGCTGAGCATCATCTGTCCCGCAGCGCCCACGAGTGCCTCCGCCGGTCGGGCGAGGTCGATCATCCCGGTGACCGGCACCGCGTCGAACGATCGGAACAGGCCTCCGAGCACGAGCTGGTATCCATCCGAGGCGAACAGCAGCATGATCGCCGTCATCTGGAACAGTCGTGTGAACTGGGCGCCGTTGATCGCCATGCCGGGGTCGAACGCCTGCGCCAGCTGGAACCCGCCGAAGGTGTCGACCAGGTGCCCCGCTCCCTGGATCGCGCTGAAGAGCACCATCACGAGAAAGCCGAGGAGCGCCCCTGTCAGGGCCTGACCTGCCAGGGCGAGCATGAAGGCTCCGGTGTCGAGGCGCTCGTAGCCTGCCGTCACCACGGGCGACACGGCGAGAGCGAGTCCGACGCCGAGCATCGCACGGACCCGCATCGGGATCGTGCCGTGGCTGAACGGCGGGGCCAGCACCAGGAAGGCCGTGATCCGCACGCATGCGAGGGACGTCGCCTCCAGCCACGTGAAGTCGATGGGGATGTTCATCAGCCGCCGTTCAGCAGCGACGGGATCCGCGCGAACATCTCGTTCGTGAAGGCGATCATCTCGGCGATCATCCAGTGCCCGGTCACGAGCAGGGCGATGCCGACGGCCACGAGCTTCGGCACGAACGAGATGGTCATCTCCTGCACCTGGGTGATGGACTGCAGCAGCGAGATCGCGAATCCCACCACGAGGGCGGTGATGAGCAGGGGCGCGCAGAGCTTCGCTCCCACGATCAGCGCCGCCTGGCCGATGTCGATGACAGCCTCCGGGTTCATCAGCCGCCCCCGTTGTATGACTGGACGAGCGCGGTGATGACCATGCCCCAGCCGTCGATGAGCAGGAACAGCAGGATCTTGAACGGCAGTGAGATCATGACCGGCGGGAGCATCATCATGCCCATCGACATCAGAGCGCTGGCGACGACGAGGTCGATCACGAGGAAGGGGACGAAGATGATGAACCCGATCAGGAAGGCGGCGCGCAGCTCGCTGATCATGAACGCCGGCACGAGGGTCTGCAGCGGGATGCTGGCGGCATCGGTGGGGTTCTCCATCTGCGCCGCCCGATGCATGAGGGCGATGTCCTCTTCGCGGGTGTAGGTGAGCATCCACTGCCGCAGCGGCTCCTGCGCGAGCTCGAAGGCTCTGCCGAAGTCGATCCGACCGTCGGTGAACGGCGCGACCGCGACCGTGTTGATGTCGGTGAGCACCGGCCACATGATGAACAGTGTCAGGAACAGGCTGAGCCCGGCGAGCACCTGGTTCGGCGGGATCGACGGCAGCGAGAGCGCATTGCGGGTGAGGGCGAGCACGACGAAGATCTTGGTGAAGCTCGACATCATCAGCAGCAGAGCCGGAGCGACGCTGAGAACGGTGATGCCCAGCAGCGTCATGATGCTGTCGGAGGGCGCGCCGTTGATGCCGTTGATGCCGTTGATCGTCACGCTGTCGCCGTCACCGTCGCCGATCTGCGACGGAAGCAGCATGGTGGCCGCCTGCGCACCGGCTGTCTGCAGCAGCACCAGCGCCGTGGCGACGACCAGGACGGCGCCGAGGATCACCCAGGCACGACGCGACAGTCGCGGGGCGCGCGCTGAAGGCGACGCGGCGACTGCGGCGGGTACGGGCACGGCGGCACTCCGAAGAAGGGTGACGTGGCCGATCCGTAGCCAGAGGGTCGAGCGATCCGTGCTCGCAATCGACTATCGCGACACGACGAGGTGCTCGTAACCGCGACCGACGACGGGGTGAATGCCGTCAGGCGACCGAGCGCAACGCGCGGTCTACGATGTCGTCAGGCGTCTCGGAGACGACGGAGCGCTCCTCCTCTGCGGGGATCTCCTCTGCCAGCGCAGGAGCCTCCTGGGTGTCGACGACGTTGATCCCATGCTCGGTCACGCCGAGCACGTAGCGGATGCCGCCGAACTCGGCCACCACGAGCTGGGCCTTGCCCCCGATGCCCGACCGCGCCACCACGGTGATCTTCTCCGGCCGCGCGCGCGGGGCGGTCACGGGACGCGAAGGCACGAGCTCCGACAGCTTGGCGAGCCTCTTCGGCATCAGTCCGGCCAGTGGGCTCACACCCTTCGCCTGCGACTTCTGCAGGCGACGGCTCAGGAAGAGCAGCAGTCCGAGCACCGCTCCGAGCGCCACGATCGCGCGGAGCGCGACCAGGATGTCGTCCATGGTCAGACCGTCTCGGCGCCGTCGAGGATGCGCTCGACGCGGATGGCGAAGTCGCCCTCGGCGACCACGACGGTGCCGTGGCCGATCAGGCGACCGTTCAGCTTGATGTCTGCCGGTGAGCCGGCGGCGCGATCGAGCTCCACCACACGCCCCGGTTCGAGTGAGAGCACGTCGCGCACCGGCATCCGCGTGCGTCCGATCTCGACCACGAGTTCCATCTCGACGCCCGCGATGCGGTTCAACCGCTGAGGCCCCGCTGCCGTGGCAGATCGGGCGCCGTCGATGCGCACGGCTGCACGCGCCACGACGCTGCCGTCGGCGTCGACCATGTCGAACACCTGCGTGCCCGCGTCAGTGAAGACGTCCGTGGCGGCGATCAGCGCGCCGTCTCCGAGCGAGCCGCTGCCGAGCACGGCGGTGGCCGCCTCGAAGATCGGGTGCAGTCGATCGGTGAGGGGCGCGTTCTTCGAGCCGTCCTCGAGCTGTGACGGGTCGACGATCTGGATCGCGAGACGCGCGCCGGGGCTGCCGGTGAAGGTGACGACGACCGCATCTCCCGACGCACCGGGGTCTGTCGAGGGGGCCGGGATCACGGGGTAGCCGAACGGCAGCTTGCCGGCGATCGCCGCGGCGATGGCGGTCTCGTGGAAGGTGCTCATCAGTGGGTCTCCTCATGGGTGGTCGTGATCTTGCAGGTGAGGCGTGAGCCCCTGCTGCCGGGCGTGGCGAGGGCGATTCGGGTCTGTCCCGCCATGAGCTCGTAGGGCCGTGTCTCGGGGTGCGGCAGGCGCAGCAGGTCGCCCGGGGCGAGATCGAGGATCTCGCCGGTGCCGATCGTGATGGGGGCGAGACGCAGGGTCAGCTCCAACGGGGTGCTGCGCACCTGCTCGAGGGTGTGATCGGCTGAATGAGCGGAGGCGGAATCCGATTCCGTCGCCGCAAGTCGATCGACCACTGCCGACGCGGGCAGCATGACGGTCGCCGTCGACTCCGAGTCCCCCAGCCGCATCGTGTAGCGGGCGACGATCACCGCGGCCGTGGCGGAGATGACCTGCATGTACTGGGGGTTGTAATGCACTGCGCTGAATCGCGGCGCCCCGGGAAGAAGGGCGCCGAGGCTGGCGTGCAGGTGCTCGAACGTGCCCTCCATCAGGTTGCGGACGAGAGCGAGTTCGATCGGCGTGAAGGTGCGGGATGCCGGAAGAGACGTGTTCCTGCCGCCCATCATCTGCACGACCCAGAGCAGGGCGCTGTCGAGGCCGAACTGCACGACGCACGGCTCATCGCGATCGGCGAACGACCCCGCGACCATGGCCGTCGTGCCGGGGAGCGTATCGGAGTACTCCTCGTACGACACCAGGTCGACACTCTCGAGCGCGAGGTGCGCCCGCACGCGGATCTTGTCTGTCAGCTGCGACGACCACAGCCGGGCGAACGACTCGAACGCCGCCTCGAGGTGCCGGGTGCTCTCGCGTCCGAGTTGGGCGGGGCGTCCGAAATCGTAGGCCGGGTAGCGCACGGCAGGGTCGTCGAGCACAGCGGATACGGTCATGACGGTCTCCTCAACGGTGGTGTTCACGTGAGTGCTCATTTGTTCGCGGCAGCCGCGAGCGCAGGGATCAGCGCTCTCACCTGCTCTTCCTCGTTCGACTCGACGACGATGTCGACTCTGCGGTTGCTGGCGAGTGCCTGGGGGCTGTCGCCGGGCACGATGGGGCGGGTGTCGGAGAACGCGGTCGCCTTCACGCGCGGCCCACCCAGGCCCTCGTGCTCGACGAGGAATCGAGCCACCTGGGTCGCGCGACCTCCCGAGAGCTCCCAGTTGGTCGGGAACGGGGCGGCCGAAACCCTGTGGTCGGCGTGCCCCTCGACGCTGACGGGGTTGTCGACCGTGGCCAGCACGTCTCCGATGTTGTCGAGCACGGCATTCGCCTTCGCCGAGAGGTCGGTGCTGTTGTCGGCGAAGAAGGTCTCGGCGCCGACGAGTCCCACCTGGAGTCCTCTGTCGTCGATCACGAACTGCACGGTGTCCTGCAGTCCCTGGGCGGCCAGCGACGTGCTCATGCGATCACGCAGGCCCACGAGCGACTCGAACTCGGTCTCTGCGCGGGCGGCGAGGTCGACCACGCCGTCGTCGTCCTGCAGCTCGGGCGGCACGATCATGCCCTCCGCACTGTCGGCACCCCCCTCGGTGCTCTCCTGTCCGAACCCCGTCGCCAGGCTGTTCGCGAGCATCTCGAACTTCGTCTTGTCGACGTTCGACACCGCGAACAGCACGATGAACAGGCACATCAGCACGGTGACCATATCGGCGTACGAGACGGCCCAGCGCTCGTCCGGCTCGTCGTGCGAGTCATCCTCATGCCCGCGACCGCGAGCTCGACGGGCTGCGCTCACTGCATGCCCTCTGCCGTCTCCGACTCCCGCTTCTGCTTGCCGGCCTTGGGCTTGACGGTCGACAGCGCCTCGAGGCGCTCCTGCAGGAGGTGGGGTGCGCTGCCGGCCTGAATCGCGAGCATCCCCTCGGACACGAGGGTCATCCGCTCGAGTTCGACGGCTCCGATCCGGCCGAGTCGTCCGGCGATCGGGTTCCAGATGAAGTTCGCCGAGAGCAGGCCCCAGAGCGTCGCGACGAAGGCCGCGGCGATCATCGGACCGAGGTGATCGGGTTCGTCGAGCTTCTCGAGCACATGCGTCAGTGAGACGACCGTGCCGACGATGCCGATCGTCGGCGCATACCCGCCCAACGAGCCGAAGAACTTCGACGCGATACGGCTTCGCGACGACGCAGCGGCGATCTCGTCGTCCATCACCATGCGGAGATCCTCCGCATCGGTTCCGTCCGCGAGAGCCTGGAGTGCCTGTCTGGTGAAGTCGTCCGGTGCGCTGTCGAGCTCCTGCTCGAGCGCGAGCAGCCCCTCGCCGCGCGCCTTCTCGGCGTAGCCCACGAGGAACGGGATGACCGCCTCGGGCGTCGACTTCGGTCCGCGCACCATGCGGCCCAGGCTCTTCACCGCGAGGATCGTGTCACGCAGAGTGTGGCTGGCGATGCCCACGCCGATCGTCGAGCCGAGCACCAGGATCATCGGCGCGGGGATGAGCAGAGCCTCGAAGCTCGCGCCCTCCATCGTGATCATCGCCACCAGGGCGCCGAACGCGAGGATCACTCCGATGATGAACGCGGGATCCACGTCACGCCCCCGTCTGCGAGGTCAGCGAGTGGGCCGCACCGAGGACGCGAGCGCGGTACGCGACGATCAGGTCGATCACGACGTCCAGGTCCTCCACCACGACGTATACACGGTCGTCGACCATGTGCAGCGTCGTGTCCGGTGACGCCTGGATGCGTTCGATCAGGTCGGGGTTCACCGCGAACCGGGTGCGGTCGAGGCGGGTGACGATGATCATCGGGTGGGGTCTCCGGGCTTCGGACGAGAGGGGGAAGTCTGCGCCGACTATCGCGACGCGGCCCGCCCCCGGTAACCACCGGCGGGTCGCATGGCGACACGCTCGACCCCGGGCGGTGCTCGCGTCCTAGCGGATGGCGCCGCGGGGTGAGGTCACATCCGTGACGAGTCCGGTGGGCGGACCTCCCAGTGCGCGGAGCGCATAGAGGATCGTCGCAAGGTCGACGGCTTCCTGGACGAGAGCACCCGCGACTGCCGGGATGATTCCTGTCATCGCGATGAGCATGAGCCCCACGCTCAGCCCGATGCCGATCCAGATCGCAGTGAGCGCAACCCGCAGCGTGTGTCGTCCGACGGCGACCGCATCGACGACCTTCGTCAGCGAATCGACGAGGATGACGACGTCTGCAGCGTCGCCCGCGGCCGTCGCCCCTCGCGCGCCCATCGCCACCCCGATGTCGGCGGCCGCCAGCACCGGCGCGTCGTTGACTCCGTCGCCGACCATCATCATCGGTCGCGGACGGAGGTCGGCGGCAAGCCGGACCTTCTCGGGCGGGAGGACCTCTGCGTGGACATCGTCGATCCCGACCGCGCCCGCGACGGAATCCGCGGTCGACCGGGCGTCTCCGGTCAGCATCATGATGCGTTCGATCCCGTGAGCGCGGAGCCAGGACACGACCGCGGCCGCCTCCGGTCGCGGCGCATCCGCGAGGACGAGGACGCCCGCGAACCGCCCGTCGATCGCCACGTAGGCCGCGGCTTCGCCCGTTCCGAGCGTCGCGCGCACAGTGTCAGGGGCGAGCGATGCGACGAATGCGGGCTTGCCGACGACGACGGTGCGACCGTCGATGACGGCCACGACGCCGTTGGTCGCGACCTCGCTCGCGTCGTCGGAGCGATGTAGAACGAGCCGACGTTCGGCAGCGGCGCGGCGGATTCCTTCGGCGAGCACATGTGATGAGTACTGCTCGGCGGATGCCGCGAGCATCAGCAGTTCGTCTGCATCGATCCCCGAGGCGGGTCGCACAGCGACGAGGTCGGGGCGCCCCTGGGTGAGGGTGCCCGTCTTGTCGAAGGCCGCGGACCGCACGCGAGCCAGCTGCTCGATCACCGCACCGCCCTTCATGATCACACCGGTCTTGGCCGCACGGGAGAGCCCGCCGAGGAATGCCACGGGCGCCGCGATGAGGAGAGGACACGGGGTGGCGAGCACGAGCACCTCGGCGAACCGCGTCGAGTCGCCGGAGATCGCCCATGCGGTGCCGGCCAGCACGAGTGCGACTGCGGTGAACGGAATCGCGAAGCGATCCGCGAGACGCACGACGGGGGCGTGCGATTCTTCGGCTGCGTGCACCAGCGCGACGATCTGCTGGTACTGACTGTCGGCGCTCGAGCGCAGTGCGCGGATTCGAACCGCCCGTGCTCCGTTGATCGCTCCGGACAGCACCTCGCCCCCGGAGTCGCGCACCACCGGCATGCTCTCCCCGGTGAGCGACGATTCGTCGAACTCCCCCGCCTCCGAGAGCAGGATGCCGTCGATCGGCACGATCTCGGCGGGACGCACCAGCAGCGTGTCTCCGACCGACACACGGTCGACCGCGACATCCCGAACTTCCTCTGAGTCGGGTGCCAGCGGATCCACGAGGACATGGGCGATGCGCGGAGACCGATCCAGCAACGCCGAGAGATCCCGTTTCGCCCGGCGGCCCGCGACCTGCTCGAGCGCCTCACCGCCGGAGAGCATCAGGACGATGATGAGCGCCGCGATGTACTCTCCGACTGCGAGAGTGGCGACCATCGCCACGACCGCGAGGATGTCGAGCCCGACATGGCCGCGGAGCACATCCCGCACCATTCTGAAGAGTGTCCACAGGACGAATGCTCCGACATAGGCAGTCGCCGCCCATCGTCCGACGGCGTCCGTGCCGACGAGGTGCAGAGTGAGCACCCCCGCGAGGACCAGGGCGGTGATGATGATCACGGGGTACCGCAGGACGAAGCGCATGGCCTCAGCATCTCGCCCGCCCGACTCCGGCGCCAGGGGTTGCGCATGCCCCTTCGCGTCTCGACGCCGCGCACCCCGAGCCACCGGGTCGTTCCGCACGGACCCGGTGCCGTGAGAAGGCGCCGGGTCCGTCGGTATCAACGCTTCAGCTGGGTGAGCTCCTGAAGGACCTCGTCGCTGGTCGTGATGATGCGCGCGTTGGCCTGGAAGCCACGCTGCGCGACGATCAGGTTGGTGAACTCCTGCGAGAGGTCGACGTTGCTCATCTCGAGCGCGCCCGAGACGAGGTCGCCGAATCCGGCCTGTCCCGGCTCGCCCATGCGCACGGCACCGGAGTTGACGGACGCCCGGTAGGCCGTGCCACCGGCCTTCTCGAGCCCCTCGGGGTTGGCGAACGTCGCCATGGCGATCTTGCCGAGCGTCTGGGTCGCACCGTTGCTGAACGTGCCGACGATGGATCCGTCGCCCGTGATGCTGTATGACTTCAGGGTGCCGGCGGCCGACCCGTCCTGCTCAGTCACCGCGACCGTCGACAGTTCCGCGTAGCCGGTGACCGAACCGAGGTCGACGCTCACGGCACCGGCGGCGAGCGTGAGGCCTGCTCCGGTCTGCTTGCCGTCGGTGAAGGCCAGCGACCCGGTCGCGCCGCTGGCAGGTTCGGTGACGTCCCATCCGGTCGCCGTCTTCGTGAAGGTCAGGCTGAGCGTCGAGGGCGTGCCCTGCGCGTCGTAGACCGTGACATCGCGCACCAGCTCATCGCCGGTCGCTGCCGTCGACGGAAGGTTGCCGGTGACGGTCGCCTCGGTCGTCGCCTTCGCGGGCGACACCGCATCGAGCGGGAGCACGATGTTGCCCGTCGCCTGCCCGGTGTTGACCACGCCGTCCTGGGCGGACCACCCCTGCACCACAGAGCCGTCGGCGGTGACCATCTTGCCCGTGGGGTCGAACGAGAATCCGCCTGCGCGTGTGTACAGGGTCTCGCCACCCGAGCGGACGGCGAAGAATCCATCGCCCGAGATCATCAGGTCACCTCCGCGGCCGGTCGCCTGAGCGGAACCCTGCGCGAAGTTGGTCCGGACACCGGCGACCTGCACACCGAGACCGACCTGGGCGGGGTTGCGACCGCCGACCTCGTCGTCGGGGATGCCGGGGTTGCCGACGAGCTGTGACAGCGAATCCTGGAACAGCACGGACGAGCCCTTGAACCCGGCCGTGTTGACGTTCGCGATGTTGTTGCCGGTGACGTCGAGCATGGTCTGGTGTGAGCGGAGGCCGGAGATTCCGGAGTAGAGCGAGCGGAGCATGGGGTTCTCTCTTCCTGGGGTGAGACGGATATC
>NZ_JASDCU010000004.1 GCF_030407765.1 Microbacterium sp. APC 3901 | reverse complement strand
TGTTGAGTTCTCAAGGATCGGATGCTCCCACGACCCAGTCATCACAACCAGGCCCGAAGGGCAACTTCTCTATCTTAGCCATCCCGCCCCGCTTGTCAAATCAGCGCGCCGTGCGGATCTTGGATCCGGTGCGCAGCCTGTGACAGCCGCAGAGGGGGTGGATCTCCCATCCTAGACGCAGGCGTCTGTTCTCACAAGTGAGTGGATTGGGAGGTGGTTCTCCGCTTGAGGGGGGTGAAGCTCTCGGCCTCTCCGCTTCCCTGTGGGGCGAACAAGTAATAAGTTACGGGGATTCTGGGTTTCTGGCAAATCGGGCCACCACCCCCGGGCGTGTCGTCGCCCCCCTCGCCGGTGCTTTTCCCAGTCCAGCGCCAATATTCATCTCGGATCGCCGCCAGGAGTACGATCGCAGCGTGAACGAGCCCTCGAATCACGGCCCTGCAGCCGCACTGCTGGACCGAGTGTGGGCAGACCTCGGCATCGACGTGCGGTTCGCCGACGACGACACTCCACCCCGTCATGCCGTGCCGCTTCCGTCACGACTTGCGACGGGTGAGCTGGCGTGGGCGAGCGTCCGAGCCGCGTGCCTGGCATCCGGTATCGGCACCCTCCCCGACCCCGACCGCGTAGCCGTCGCCTACCGGAGTGATCGTGCGCTCACCGTCGAAGGCGCCTCCCCCGATGTCTGGTCGCCGTACTCGGGTTTCTTCCGCGCATCCGACGGGTGGATCCGCACTCATGGGAACTACCCGCACCACGCGACGCGCCTGCACGCCGGACTGGATCTGGCCCCCGGCGCCGATGCCGACGATGTGCGCGAGGCGATCCTGCCGTTGAGTGCTGCCGACGCGGTCGATCGCATCACGGCGGAGCGCGGGCTTGCCGTGCGCGTCCAGCAGGAGAACCCGGAGCACGACGCAACGCTGCGCGCCACTCCCCTGCTCCACGTCGAGCGGATCGACCTCCCCTCCCGCGGTGGACGACATGACGCGGGCACTCGGGACGATCGCGCGCCACTCGCCGGCGTCCGGGTGCTCGACCTCACCAGAGTGATCGCCGGTCCCGTGTGCACTCGCACCCTCGCGCTTCTGGGCGCCGACGTGCTCCGCATCGATCCACCGCATCTGGCCGAACCCGAGTGGCAGCACCTCGACACCGGCCATGGCAAGAGGTCAGCGCTGCTCGACGCTCGTACCGATCGGTTCGAGGAACTGCTGGCGTCGGCTCATGTCGTCGTTCTGGGATATCGGCCGGAGTCCCTTGACCGTCTCGGACTGTCGGCAGCCGCACTGCTCGAACGACATCCCGGTCTGCTGGTCGCCCAGCTCAGCGCCTGGGGCATCGAGGAACCGTCCCGTGCCGGGTTCGACAGTCTCGTGCAGGCCGAGTCCGGGATATCCATGATCGAGACCCTCGACGGTGATCGCCCTGGCGTTCTGCCTGCACAGGCTCTCGACCACAGCGCGGGGTACCTTCTGGCGACCGCGGTCATCTCGCTACTCCGACGACGTCGGCGAGAGGGCGGCGGCTGGGTGGTGCGAACCTCCCTGCGCCGGGTCGCGGCCGAACTCCTCGGGATGCCGCGATCCTCCCGACCGGAAGCGGGACGGGAGCCGGCACTCGCCACCCATACGTCCGCATTCGAGGTCGCAGGGCAGACCGTCATCACCGCCGCATCGGTGCTTCCCGGCCTCGAGTTCACAGCTCCCCATCGCTGGGGATCCGATCAGCCGCGCTGGTGACGACGGCGGAACATCGGCAGCGAGAGGCAGAGCGCGAGTGTGAGGACGCCCCACAACGCGCACGCTGACGGCAGCACCCGGTAGGCCAGGTGCTGAGAGGTGAACCCGTCGGTGAACGGCCCGTATGCCGCGTATCCCGCGATCCACGCGATGATCAGCACTGCGGGAAGGGACAGCGACCACGCGAGTCGGAGGGATCCTGGCACCGAGCGCTCGACCTCTTCGCGCGGATCGGCGCGGCGCAGCCTCAGGATGGCCCAGATGCCGATGACGATGAGCCCGATCACGCTCGATCCGTGCTGCAGCCACTTGTACCCGGTCAACGGACCCCACATCGCGTCGAGCGCGGGAAGCGCATCCACTCCCCATCGACCCTCGTGCGTGAAGAGATCCCAGACGATGTGCGTCAGGACGCCCAGCACGAGCGACGCCGCGAGCATGACCGGATACAGCCGATTCCGCATCCCGATGCCGACGGCCGCTCGCGCGGCCTCGATGCCGGACTCCGACCAGTCGGCGGGCAGTCGGCGAGCCAACCAGAGCGGTGAGAGCTCGCCGACCGCCGGGCGCAGCACCACGCGCCAGAGCAGGAACAGCACGAAGGCGACCAGCGCTGTCCAGAGCACGTTGCCGAACGCATGGGTGAACGAGTACGGGAGGCCTATGCCCCGAAGGAACAGAGGAAGGTCCGGCGTCATGGCGCCGATAGCGATCGCGGCCGGCACGAGCGGGGTGCGGATGAAGGGCAGGGCGACCAGTGCGTGACTCGGCGTGAACGGCATCTGCTCTCCTGACGAGCTGGACGGTGAGACGCGTGACGGCGGTCACCCGAGGGATGCTCAGGTGACCGCCGTCACACGATCTGAGACGGATCTTCAGGCGAAGAAGACTCCTGCGAGGGTCTTCTTGCCGCGGCGGAGCACAGAGACCCCGCCCGGCAGAGTGCCCTGCACGGTGGCCGAGTCGTCCTCGACGCGCGCGCCGTCGAGCGACACCCCGCCCTGACTGATCGCGCGGCGTGCTTCGGACAGGCTGGAGACCAGCCCCGTGGCGACGAGCGCATCCACGACCGATGAACCGGCCTCGACTGTCGCGTGCGGGAGCTCTTCCAGAGCGGTGCGCAGTGTCGACGCGTCGAGAGCGGTCAGGTCCCCCTGACCGAACAGCGCTTCGGATGCCGCGATCACGGCCGCCGTCGCATCGACCCCGTGCACGGTCGCCACGACCTCGAGCGCCAGACGCTTCTGGGCAGCGCGACGGAAG
The DNA here is from genome assembly GCF_030407765.1 of Microbacterium sp. APC 3901. GTDB lineage: Bacteria > Actinomycetota > Actinomycetes > Actinomycetales > Microbacteriaceae > Microbacterium. The sequence continues at coordinate 241,685 of NZ_JASDCU010000004.1, read as the reverse complement.
GGTTCGGACTCGACGAGCGCCTCGTACTCCTCGATCTCGGCGCGGGTCAGGAACGTGAACACCTTGAGCCGCTCGATCACGTCGGCGTCCGCCGTGCTGAGCCAGAACTGGTACATCCGGTAGGGGCTGCACATCTCGGCATCGAGCCAGATCGCATTGCCCTCGCTCTTGCCGAACTTTGTCCCGTCGCTGTTGGTGATCAGCGGTGTGCCGATCGCGTGCGCGGACACCCCCTCAGCACGACGGATGAGGTCGGTGCCGCTGGTCAGGTTGCCCCACTGATCCGAGCCGCCCGTCTGCAGAACGCAGTCGTACTGCCGGTAGAGCTCGAGGAAGTCCATCCCCTGCAGGATCTGGTAGCTGAACTCGGTGTAACTGATGCCCTCATCCGAGTTCAGACGCGCGGCGACAGCATCCTTCTTGAGCATCGTGCCGACGCGGTAGTACTTGCCGATCTCGCGCAGGAAGTCGATCGCCGACAGCGGCGCCGTCCAGTCGAGGTTGTTGACGATGCGCGCGGCGTTGTCACCTTCGAAGCTCAGGTAGCGCTCGACCTGCGTCCGCAGGCGCCCTACCCACTCCTCGACCGTCTCGCGGGTGTTGAGCGTGCGCTCGGCCGTGGGCCGAGGGTCGCCGATCAGGCCGGTGGAGCCGCCGACGAGACCGAGTGGCTTGTGACCGGCGAGCTGGATGCGACGCAGCGTCAGCAACTGCACGAGATTTCCGAGGTGCAGACTGGGAGCTGTCGGGTCGAAGCCGCAGTAATACGTGATCGGATCCCCGGCGAGAAGGGCGCGCAGCGCCTCCTGGTCAGTGGACACGTGGACGAGGCCGCGCCACAGCAGTTCGTCCCACACGTTCTCGAACGTGGGGTCGATCGCCGGCGGGGCGGTCGTCAGAGCGGAATTCGACACGCGCCCCAGGCTATCAGCGGTCTGGGCACGCGAAACGCCGTGACGGCAGCCGATCAGCTGTGCGCCGCCCACCACACGAGGAAGGCCGCACCCAACCCGATGACCCAGCTCACGAGGCTGCCGACGAGGAAGTACTCCGCGCGGGCCCCGGTCTCACCGTCGCGCGAGATCTCGGGGAAGCGGACGATTCCCTTGGCGGCCAGCATCGCAGCGAGGATCGGGTACGCGGCGGCCAGGGTGAGGAGCATCACGAGGATGCGTTCGAGCGGACCGATCAGTCGCCCGCCCTTGAACCCTGCACGGGGATCACGTGCGGGTGCGGTGTCGGGTTCGTCGCTCTGCCCGGCCTGCTCCGGGGCCGCCGTGTCGGAAACACCCACGCCGACGAGCCCGATCACGCCGTCATCCGCCTGAGCGCCGGCGGCCACCGGATGCGCGGCTACGGCGTCTGACGCGCCCGGCGGCGCGTCTGCGGCGTCGAGTACCGTGGGCCGCCGCAACTCAGCGGGACGCCATGTGTGCTCGCCGTCGAGCGCGGCGCGGACCACGAGATTCGCGGACTCCAAGAGGAACACACCCGTGCCCACGGTGAGGATCGCGAGATCGAACGGAACCTCTCCGAACGGCGAGCGTATGCTCCACACGGAGCCGATCAGACCGGCATCCGCGCGGGCGCCCAGCCACACGACCGAGCCGATGCTCAGCACACCGAGCAGCGCGGCGGGCCAGAACCCGAGTGGCGCGGGCCTCTCTGACGGCATGCACCACACCCAGAGCGCGCCCACCACGAGCCCGAGCATCATGGGCAGCAGCGCGTCGCTCACGCTGCCGAGGAGAAGGAGGATCACTGCCACCGTGAGGTAGCCGACCCACCGATGCGGGGCGAACTGGCGGACGAGATCGGCCGAGCCCACGGCCAGCAGGATGAATCCGGCGACGATCATGCGCTCATCCTCCTCAGCGTGGTCACGCCTTCGATGAGGGCGGCGCTGCCGGCGTTGCGCAGCGACTTCGACACGCTGGGCTGGGAGATGCCCTCCTCGGCGGCGAGGTCATGCTGCGATCTGCCGACCAGGCGGCCATAGGTCAGCCGGCGTTCACGCTCGTTCATCGCCCCGACCAGCTCGTCGCGGACGAGGAGGTAGGCGTTCGACGCGGCGATCGTGCTGTCCATGACATCATCCTGCCCCGGGGCTCCGACAATCCACGTGCGCGTGCGCGGCACGGTGCGACTCTCCCTCGCATGCACGGTCTCGATCGCTGCACGCGCCGCGTACCACCCCGGTCCGTCGGCGAGTACGCCGTGCACGGAGTCGACAGAGCGCACGTCTCCGATACCGATCCCGAAGCGGAAGGCTATGCCGTCGGGAAGGGCGAGCTGGATCATCAGCAGCGAGACGAGAGCGTCCTCGAGTTCGAGGTAGACGCCCTGCTGCTCATCCCCTACCGTGGGCGTCAGTGCGTGGTGCGCGAGGGGCAGATGCGTCTCGACACGAGCGATGGTGTCGTCGAGGATGCGCTGCGCCGCCGAACGATCGTCGAGCTTGCGAGAGCCCACGATGTCGGCGAGTACGGCGATGACCATGTGATAACCGTATCACGAATAACTTCCTTTTATGCCCTATTTGGCTATAGTCTGGGAACATGCCTGAATCAGACATCATCCCCTGGTCCGACGGGTCCTGGACCCACGCTCCCGCTCACCTCGCCCCCGGTGACGACCATCTGGACGTGACCGCCGCAGAAGGCAGCGACGCCTGGCGGCACACCGCCTATGGGTTCGTGCACGACACCGAGCATGCGCTGCTCGCTCCCCTGGCCGTGGGCGAGGCGATGGATGTATCGTTCCGTGCCCCCTGGGACGGACAGTTCGACCAGGCCGGAGTCTTCGTGCGCATCGACGACGAGCACTGGATCAAGGCGGGCGTCGAGTACGCCGACGACCATCTCGGACTCGGCGCCGTCGTCACCGACATCCGCTCGGACTGGTCGGTCGGCCACGTCGACGACTGGCACGGCAGCGAGATCACGGTCCGCGTGAGCCGCTGGCCGGATGCCGTGATCGTGCGTGCACGTGCCGACGACGGCGAATGGCGCCTGGTGCGGGTGGCGCCGTTCGACGGTGAGGCCACAGCATCCGCCGGTCCGTTCCTCGCCGGACCCACCCGCTCCGGACTCGTCGTCCGCTTCACCCGTTGGACGCGCTCGGCCGCCGACGTCGCGCTGCACTGAGTCGCGCGGCTTCACGTGACGGTTGACGGAGGGCCGGACGAATCACGGAGGATCTGTCGAAGATCTTCCGCTCATCGTCCGGCCCTCGGTTGATCGTCACGCGGGGTTCTCGCCTCCACGACCGAGGGCGGATCGAACTCATCCACATTTCCCGCGTCACATTCGACGCACGGTCTGGCGCTGCGGCACGGTGGTCGGATGCTCTCTCCGAAAGACACCATCTCGAGCCTCGGCGGCATCGCCCGGGGCACCCGACTTCAGCAGTTCGGGATCAGCCGCCAAACGCTCGCGAATCAGGTGAGGGCCGGCGCGATCGTCAGGCTGCGTCCCGGCGTCTTCGCCGTCCCTCCGGTTGCTCCGTCGCTTCGGGAGGCGATCGCGCACGGAGGTGCTCCGACCTGCGCGAGCGTCCTCAGAGCACACGGAGTCTGGGTTCTCCCTCCGGCCGACGGACTTCACGTGTGGCTCGCCCCGGGACAGCATGCGCTCTCGCACCGTGGGTGCACCTGCACCTCCCACTACTACTCCGGCGCTCCTCCCCTCGGTGAGGCGAGCATCGAGATCGCACTGGTGCACCTGTACAAGTGCGCTGGCGCCGAGGCCTTCTTCGCCGCATTCGAGTCCGCCTGGAATCTCGGCATGCTCTCGACGCGGAGCCGAATGAGGGTGAGCGCCGCGCTGCCGAATCGGGCTCGTTGGCTCGTCGATCTCGCGCAACCGGATGCCGACAGCGGCCTGGAATCGCTGTTGCGGCTGCGGCTGCACCTACTCGGCATCCGACTCGACTGCCAGATCACGATCCACGGTGTCGGAAGAGTCGACTTCGTCATCGCCGGACGGCTGATCATCGAGGCGGACGGCAAAGGCAACCACGAGGGCGAACTCCGACACAAGGACCTCGTGCGGGATGCTGCCGCGTCACGCCTCGGCTACGAGACGCTGCGGTTCGACTATGCCCAGATCGTCCATGACTGGGCGACGGTGCAAGCCGCGATCCTCGGCGCTCTGGTCCGCCTCGAGGTGCCGTGGTGACGACGGGCGACGGACGACGGATCACGGACCCACGGACGGATCACGGAGAATCTTGCTCAGAACCTCCGCGATGCGTCCGTTCGTTCGTGAATCGTGCCCCACCCGAGGTCGGGTGTCAGAGATCCGGACGGCTGTCACCCGACATCCGCTGCGGCGTCCGGCTAGAGCCCCAGAGCGTGTGCGGCCGCCTGAGCTCTGGTGACCAGTTCAGCACGCTGCTCGGCGACCCGGACAGGCGCTGTTCCGCCGACGCCCGTGCGGGAGGCCACGGATCCTTCGATGGTGAGCACCTCGCGCACCTCGGGCACGAGATGGGTCGACACCGAGATCAGCAGCTGGTCGGATGCATCCTCGAGGCCGATGCCCTGCTCTTCGCAGGCACGCACCAGCGCGCCGGAGATCTCGTGCGCATCTCGGAACGGCACGCGGCGCTTCACGAGCCATTCGGCGACGTCGGTCGCGAGCGAGAACCCCTGGGGCGCGAGGGCGGCCATGCGCTCAGTGTCGAAGCGCAGCGTCGCGATCATCCCGGCGAAGGCCGGCAGCACGACCTCGAGGGTCTGCACCGAGTCGAAGACCGGCTCCTTGTCTTCCTGCAGGTCACGGTTGTAGGCGAGCGGAAGCCCCTTGAGCGTCGCCATCAGCCCTGACAGGTTGCCGATCAGCCGACCCGACTTGCCGCGAGCGAGTTCAGCGATGTCCGGATTCTTCTTCTGCGGCATGATGCTCGATCCCGTCGAGTACCCGTCATGCAGAGTGACGAAGCCGAACTCGCGAGTGTTCCAGAGGATGATCTCCTCGCTCAGACGCGAGATGTCGACCCCGATCATCGCCGCGATGAAGGCGAACTCGGCGACGACGTCACGGGCCGCGGTTCCATCGAGCGAGTTCTCGGCCGGACGATCGAGTCCGAGCTCGGATGCGACCAGCGCGGGGTCGAGTCCGAGCGTAGATCCCGCGAGGGCTCCCCCTCCGTAGGGCGAGACGCCGGCACGGCGGCGCCAGTCGACCAGACGCTCGAGCTCGCGCACGAGCGGCCACCCGTGGGCCTGCAGGTGGTGGGCGAGGAGCACCGGCTGCGCGTGCTGCAGATGCGTGCGCCCGGGGAGGATCGCGTCGGGGTGAGCTTCTGCCTGTGCGACGAGGGCGTCGATGACCCGCAGAAGGTCGCGCGCGATCACTCGGGCGTGGTCGATCAGATACATGCGCACGAGCGTGGCGATCTGATCGTTGCGGCTGCGGCCGGCACGAAGACGCCCGCCGAGCTCAGGACCGAGTTCGGCGATCAGCGCCTGCTCGAGAGCACCGTGCACATCCTCGTCCGAGGGGACGGGCTGCAGCGTGCCGTCGGCGACCCTGCGCGCCACGGCGTCGAGACCCTCGTGCATCCTCACCGCCTCGTCGGACTCGAGGTATCCAGCAGCCTCGAGCGCCTTCGCGTGCGCGTGCGATCCCGCGATGTCGTACGGCGCGAGGATCCAGTCGAAATGCGTCGACCTGCTCAACTCGACCAGCTCGGGAGACGGTCCGCTCGCGAAGCGGGCCCCCCACAGCGCGCCTTCGTTGGTGCCGTCGTTCTTCGCGTCGACCATCATGCGTCCTTCTTGTCGAGCAGCCAGACGAGCAGGGCCTTCTGCGCGTGGAGGCGGTTCTCCGCCTCGTCCCAGACGACGCTCTGGGGTCCGTCGATGACCTCGGAGTCGACCTCGTAGCCTCGGTCGGCGGGGAGGCAGTGGATGAAGATCGCCCCAGAGTCGGCGAGCTCCATCGTCTCGGGCGTCACCTTGTAGCCACCGAGATCGCGGATGCGCGCGAGCTTCTCCTCTTCCTTACCCATCGACACCCAGGTGTCGGTGACCACGACGTCGGCGCCGGCCGCTGCCTCGACCGCGTCGGTGAACAGCGTGATCGAGCCGCCGGTCTCCGCGGCGCGGCGGTCGGCCGCCTCGACGACGTCCGCACGAGGCGCGTAGTCGGCGGGTGAGGCGATACGCACATGCATTCCCGCGGTGACCCCGGCCAACGCGTACGAATGCGCCATGTTGCTCTGGCCGTCACCGAAGAACGTCAGGGTGAGACCCTTCAGATCGCCCTTGTGCTCGCGGATCGTGAGCAGGTCGGCGAGCAGCTGGCACGGGTGGAAGTCGTCGGAGAGAGCGTTGACGACGGGCACCGTGGTGCCGGCGGCCATCTCCTCGAGCCCTGCCTGCGCGTAGGTGCGCCAGACGATCGCCGCAACCTGTCGTTCGAGCACCCGAGCGGTGTCTGACGGGGTCTCCTTGCCGCCCAGCTGACTGCTGGCGGTCGAGATGATCAGCGGCGAGCCGCCGAGGTCGGCGATGCCGACGGCGAACGAGACGCGGGTGCGGGTGGAGGACTTGTCGAAGATCACCGCGACCGTCTGGGGACCCTCGAGGGCCTTGTTCGCCCAGCGGTCCTTCTTCAGCTCGATGGCGAGATCGAGGATCTCCGCCTGCTCAGCGGGGGTCAGATCGTCGTCGCGCAGCAGGTGGCGGGTCATGCGAGGGCCTTTCCGGATTCGGCGAGGGTTGTCTGGACGTCGGAGAGCGATGCGGCGAACAGCTCGCGGAACTCGGCGAGCTCGGCGTCTCCGATGGTGAGGGCCGGCGCGATGCGCACGGTCTCGGGGTTGGCTGCGTTCACGATGAGTCCGCGCTCCTGAGCAGCGGCGACCACCTCGTTCGCCACGGGGGCGCCCAGAGCCACCCCGATCAGGAGTCCACGGCCACGCACTCCCGTGACGAGAGGCGAGTCGATGTCGGCGATGATCGCACGGATCTCCTCGCCGCGACGCGCGGCGTTGTCGACGAGGCCCGCGCTCTCGATCTCGGTGAGCACCGCGTCGGCGACGGCCGTCGCGAGCGGGTTGCCACCGAACGTGGAGCCGTGCGAGCCGGGCGTGAAGAGCGAGCTCGCCGCGCCGTAGGTGACGAGCGCGCCGATCGGGAAGCCACCGCCGATGCCCTTCGCGAGCGTGATGGCGTCAGGCGTGATGCCTTCATGACTGAAGCCGAACCAGGCACCCGTGCGCCCCGCGCCGGTCTGGATCTCGTCGACGATGAGAAGCGCCCCGTGCGTCAGGGTGAGCGACCGAGCCGCCTGGAGGTACCCCTCAGGAAGCTCGACGACGCCGGCCTCGCCCTGGATCGGTTCGACGATCACGGCGGCGACACGGTCGTCGATCGCGGCCTCCAGCGCCTCGATCGTCGCCGGGATGTGCTCGACTCCCCCGGGCATCGGCTCGAAGGGCGCGCGCATCGCCGCTTTCGCCGTGAGTGCGAGGGATCCCATGGTGCGGCCGTGGAATCCGTTCTCGAGTGCGAGGATGCGGGGCTTCTCGGTGCCGCCGTGCAGGCGGGCGAGCTTGAACGCGGCCTCGTTCGCCTCGGCGCCGGAGTTCGAGAAGAACACGCGCCCGTCGATCCCGGCGCCGGCGAGACGCTTCATCCGTGCGGCGAGCGCGAGCTGCGACGGCGTCGCGAAGTAGTTCGACACATGCGCGAGAGTCGCGGCCTGCGTCGACACGGCTTCGACGAACACCGGATGCGCGTGCCCGAGCGAGGTCACCGCGATGCCGGCGAGGAAGTCGAGGTGGCGCTTACCCTCGGAGTCCCAGAGGTACGAGCCCTCCCCGCGGGTGAGCATCGCCAGGCGGGGCCCTGCGTTGAGGACCAGATCGCTCGCTGCGTCGTCCTGCCAGTTGCTCATGCCTTCACTCCTGTGCTTCCCATGACCACTTCTGTTCCGATTCCCTTGCTGGTGAAGAGTTCGACGAGCACCGAGTGCGGCACACGTCCGTCGATGATGGCGGCGGCGTCCACGCCGCCCTCGATCGCGTCCAGGCAGGCCTTCATCTTCGGGATCATGCCTGACTCGAGGGTCGGCAGCATCTCGATGAGGGCTTCCGACGTGAGGTGCGACACGAGAGAGTCGCGGTTGGGCCAGTCGGCGTACAGTCCGGGGACATCCGTGAGGATGACGAGCTTGCGCGCCTTGAGAGCCACTGCGAGCGCGGCCGCCGCGGCATCCGCGTTCACGTTCAGCGACTGACCGGGGTGGTCGAGGTCGGGGGCGATGCTCGAGACCACGGGAACGCGTCCCGCCGCGAGATGATCGAGAACCGGCGTCGGGTCGACCTCCACCACGTCGCCGACGCGACCGAGGTCGATCTCCTCACCGTCGATCACGACGCCGCGGCGACGCCCGCCGAACAGCCCGGCGTCCTCGCCGCTGAGCCCGGTGGCGATCGGGCCGTGCGAGTTGATCTTCGAGACGAGCTGCGGGTTCACCTGGCCGGTGAGGACCATGCGCACGACGCTGATCGCCTCGGTGTTGGTGACCCGGTAGCCGCCCTTGAACTCGCTCGGGATCTCGAGCCGCTGCAGCATGTCGGAGATCTGCGGTCCACCGCCGTGCACGACGACCGGCAGCACGCCGACGTACCTCAGGTACGCGATGTCCTGCGCGAAGGCCTCCTGCAGCTCGTCCGAGACCATCGCGTTGCCGCCGTACTTGACGACGACGATCTGGTCGCGGAACTTCTTCAGCCACGGGAGCGACTCGATGAGCGTCGCGGCCTTGACGGCGGCGACGTCAGGCGTGGTGTCCTGGATGTCGGTCATGAGGCGTAGGCGCTGTTCTCGTGCACGTAGTCGTGGGTCAGGTCGTTGGTGAGGATCGTCGCCGTGGCCTCGCCGACCTTGAGGTCGATCACGAGGTGCGTGGCGCGAGGGGCGAGGTCGACCTCTTCGCGCGGACGGTCGGGGCCGCCCTCGCTGCACACGCGGACGCCGTTCATCCAGACGTCGACGTCGTACGGGTCGAACTGCGCGCTGGTCGTGCCGATCGCTGCCAGCACCCGGCCCCAGTTGGGATCGTTGCCGAAGATCGCCGCCTTGAAGAGGTTGTTGCGCGCGACGGAGCGGCCGACCTCGACGGCCTCTCCCTCGGTCGCGGCGTTCGTCACCTCGATGGTGATGTCGTGGCTCGCACCTTCGGCGTCGCCCTGCAGCTTCACCGCGAGCACGCGGCACAGCTCCGCGAGTGCCGCCGAGAAGTCCTTGAGGTCGGGTGCCACCCCGGAGGCGCCGTTGGCGAGCAGGGTCACCTGGTCGTTGGTCGACATGCAGCCGTCTGAGTCGAGGCGGTCGAAGGTCGTGCCGGTCGCGAACCGCAGTGCTGCATCAGCCTCGAGAGGCTCCAGCGCGGCATCCGTCGTGATGACGACGAGCATCGTCGCGAGGCCCGGAGCGAGCATGCCCGCCCCCTTGGCCATGCCGCCGATCGTCCATCCGTCCCGACTCACGACTGCGGTCTTCGAGACGCTGTCCGTGGTCATGATGGCCTCGGCCGCGACCTGGCCGCCGTCCGTCGACAGCTCGGCGATCGCCTGTTCGGTGCCCGAGAGCACCTTGCCGCGGAAGACCTCATCGCCGACGCCGATGAGACCGGTGGAGCAGACGAGCACATCGCCGGCGCTGACGCCGAGCAGCTCGGCGGCCTTCTCGGCGGTCTGGTGCGTCGTCTGGAATCCGAAGCTGCCGGTGAAGCAGTTCGCTCCGCCGGAGTTCAGCACGACGGCTTCGACGACACGGTCGGCCACCGCCTGCTGCGACCAGATGATCGGGTTGGCCTTGGCGCGGTTGCTCGTGAACACGGCTGCACCGACCTTGCGGGGTCCGCGGTTGACGACGACGGCGACATCGGGCTTGCCGGTCGACTTGAGGCCGGCGGCGACTCCGGCCGCCTCGAATCCTGCGGGGGCGGTGACGCTCACGGCGCGACTCCGTTCACTGAGAGGGCGCGGGACTCTGGCAGTCCCAGCGCGAGGTTCATGGATTGGATGGCAGCGCCTGCGGTGCCCTTGACGAGATTGTCGACCGCGGTGACCACCGTCGCGCGGTTCGCCGCGCGGTCGATCGCGAGGCCGATCAGTGCGGTGTTGGCTCCGACCACGTCGGCGGTGCGAGGGAAGTGCCCGGCGGGCAGCAGTTGCACGAAGGTCTCGTCGCCATACGCGTCCTCCCAGGCGGCCCGGATCTCGGCATCGCTGACATCGCCGACGATCGGCGCCGTCGATGTCGCGAGGATGCCCCGCGACATCGGCACGATCACCGGGGTGAACGAGATGCGGATGCCGTCGGGCGCCGCTCCGGATGCCGCGGCGAGCGCCTGGCGGATCTCGGGTATATGCCGGTGGGTGCCGCCGACCGCATACGGGTTGGCGCTGCCGAGGATCTCGGCGGCGAGCAGATTGGTCTTGAGGCTCTTGCCTGCACCCGACGGGCCGACGGCGAGCACCGAGACGATGTCCCCCGCGTCGATCACTCCCGCGGCGACGCCGGGAGCGAGGCTCAGGCTCACGGTCGAGGCGTTGCACCCGGGGGCGGCGATCCGCTTCGCAGCTCGCAGCGTCTCGCGCTGCTTGATCCCGCCGACGAGCAGTTCGGGGACGCCGTAGGCCCAGGGCTCGTGGAAGTCGCCGCCGTAGAACGCGTCCCAGGAACCCCGCGAGGTGAGGCGATGATCAGCCCCTGCGTCGATCACCAGCGGAGTGTCGCCGAGCGCATCCGTGTACTGACCGGACTGGCCGTGCGGCAGAGCGAGGAAGACGATGTCATGCCCGGCGAGCGTGTCGGGCGTGGTGTCCTGCAGCGTGAGGTGTGCGAGTGACCGCAGGTGCGGCTGATGCTGCACGAGCGGCTGACCGGCGTTCGAGTGCGCCGTCACGGTGCGGATCTCGATGTCGGGGTGAGACGCGAGGAGGCGCAGGATCTCGCCGCCCGCATAGCCGGATGCGCCGGAGACGGCGACGGAGTACGTCATTCTTCTACCTTAACGGTCGGACCCCTCGTCGAACGCGGGGTGCAATGTCGGGAACCGGGGCGGCGACACCGGCACTCGACCGCCGTGCGTACGCAGGCAGAAGCGCAGGGTCGCCTAGAGTCGGCGGCCGCTGCGGCGTCGGCGCACGGCGATGACGCTCGGAGCGAGCGTCAGAGGAGCGGTGGCGGCCGAAGGCATGCCGCGACGATAGCGCGCTCGTCGCGGCATGCGCAAATCCGGTCCATCATGCAGAGACCGCGGAGCCGAACGGCGCGGCGAAGAAGGCGAGTTCGTGAGCGCTCGACGTCTCGAACGCCCGGAGCATCCGGGCATGGACTTCGGAAGACGCCGCCGCCGCTGTCGCCGTGACATAGGCGATCGCCTGATCCGTCGCCGCCTCGAACGCGGGGTCCGCGTAGGTGGCGAGCCACGAGGCGTACGGATGCCGGGGGTCGCGAGCGAACTCGCCGAACTCCCCCGCATGCAGACGGCGCCCGAGGTCGGTGTAGAGCCAGAAGCACGGCAGCACGGCCGCGATCAGCTCGGCATGGTCGCCGCCGAAGGCGACAGAGCGCAGATGGTCGAGGTAGGCGACCGTCGCCGCCGCGGGCACAGCCGCGAAGGTGCCGGCATCCACCCCCTCACCGGGCGTCAGCCAGGAGGCGTGCAGTTCGAGCTCGCCGATGATCGCGCCGTCGGCCGAATGCGCCCAGAAGGCCTGCTCGTGTGGCGTAGGAGCGAGCCGAGAGGCCTCGGCCAACACGCGGGAGTAGTCGCGGAGGTACAGCGCATCCTGCGCGAGGTAGAACAGGAACGGCTCCCTCTCGAGGGTTCCGTCGGCGAGTCCCCGGATGAAGGGCAGTCCGTCGATCGCCGACCGCACGCCTGACGTGCACTGCCACCACTCTGCGCGGATCTGCTCCGGCGTCATGCCCGTCTCGACTCCACCGCGCTGCCAGAGACCTGCGAAGTGGTTGATCGGTCCGTGACCTCGGCCGACGTGCAGGCTCTCGCTCTCGCGCAATGACTCACGCAGCCACGACCGGGTCGAGGCGACGGCATCGACGGGAGTCTCGCCGCGGGCGAGCCTGGTGGCCAGCGCGGACGACAGCGAGCAGCCGGTGCCGTGGGTGTTCGCGGTGCGGATGCGGGACCCCGGGTACTCCTCCCGCACTCCCCTGGCGGTATCGACGAGACCATCCGGCACGTCGTCTCCGTCGAGGTGTCCGCCCTTCACGAGCACGGCCGCCCCGATCCGCGATGACAGCTCCTCCGCCGCGGTGAGCGCGTCGTCCCATCCCGAGATCGAGCGTCCTGCCAGCACCGCGAGTTCTCCGAGGTTGGGCGTCACGACGTGAGCGCGTTCGAGGAGCGAGTTCAGCGCGGCCTCGGCATCCTGATCGAGCAGTCTGTCGCCGCTGGTGGCCACCATGACCGGGTCGAGCACGACGATCGGCGGGCGTACGGTGTCGAGCCAGTCTGCGACGGTGCGGATGACGTCGGCGTTCGCGAGCATCCCGATCTTCACCGCGTCGATGATGATGTCGTCCGAGATCGCGTCGAGCTGCTCCCGGAGGAATGTCGCCGGTGGCACGTGCACTCCGTGCACCCCGACGGTGTTCTGGGCGGTGAGGGCCGTGAGCACGGCCATGCCGTACCCGCCGTTGGCGGCGATCGACTTGAGATCTGCCTGGATCCCCGCACCGCCCGAGGGATCACTGCCTGCGATGCTGAGCACCCGCGGCGTGCCGGATGCCCGCCAGCGGCGTACGAAGTCGACCGCGGCGCGGGCCGGATCCTCCGCCGCGCACAGCGCCGACACGACGGCGAGTCCTGCGGCACCCGCATCGCGAAGCGACTCGGTGTCATCGATGCCGACTCCGCCGATCGCGACGCACGGGAGCGTCGTCGTCTCGGCGAGGGCACGGAAGCCCTCGACACCGAGGGCCGGCGGGTGGTCGGGCTTGGTGTGGGTGGGGCGGATCACTCCGACGCCCAGGTAATCGACCGTGCCGAGTGGCAGCGCACGCACGGCGTCGAAGTGCTCCTGGCTGTTCGCGCTCAGGCCGATGAGAGCTTCGGGCCCGAGGGCTTCGCGCGCCCGCAGCACGGAGGCGTCCCCCTGTCCGAGATGCACCCCGTCGACCTTCGCGCCCCGCTCACGCGCCGCGAGAGCAGCATCGAGGCGGTCGTTCACCACGAGCAGTGCTCGTCCGTCGATCACCTGCGACAGCTCGACGAGCTGAGCGACGATCTCGGCATCCGCCGCGGTCTTGTCGCGCAGCTGCACGATCCGCACACCGCCGTCGACGGCCTGCCGCACGGTCTCGACGATGCCCCGAGCACCGCAGAGTCCCGGGTCCGTCACGAGATACAGCGAGAGATCCGCGATCACAGTGTGCGCTCCTCGACCCGCGCGGCCGCAGTGACCTGCTCCGGTGCGACGGCGGCGAGCGCATCGAGCAGCGCGACCGCGAAGCTCCCGGGTCCGTGCGCATCCGCAGCCGCATGCTCGGCGGCGATCGTGTAGACCAGACTCGCCGAGGCCACTGCGGTGAGCGGATCGGTGCCCGACGCGCGCGCCGCTCCGAGGAAGGCCGCCATCACGGCACCCAGCGCACACCCGCCGCCGGTGACCCGGGTGAGCATCTCGTGACCGTTGGCGATGCGCACCACCCGCAGACCGTCGGTGATGAGGTCGACGGGCCCCGAGACCGCGACGACCGATCCGTGCCGGGCGGCGAGCATCAGCGCCGCCTCCTCCGCCGCATCCGTGCTGTCTGTGGCATCGACGCCTCGGCCGCCCGCGCTGAGCCCCGCCAATGCCAGTATCTCCGAGGCGTTGCCACGGATGGCTGTGGGGCGCGACCCGGCGAGCTCGTGCGCCAGCGCCGTGCGCACGGGCAGTGCTCCGATGGCGACCGGGTCGAGAACCCACGGGGTCCCCGCCGTCACCGCACCCGCGACGGCCTCGAGGCTCGCGGCCCGCTGCTCCGGCGTGGGCGTGCCGAGGTTGATCAGCACTCCGGATGCCGCCCCGGCGAAGAGGCCGGACTCACCGACGATGTCGACCATCGCCGGGGCCGCGCCGAGGGCGAGCAGCGCGTTGGCGGTGAACCCCGTGACGACGCTGTTCGTGATGCAGTGGGTCAGCGGTGGTGCCTCGCGGAGTGCGGACAGCAGCTCGGCGGCCGACGCCGCGACGGTCGATTCGGTATGTGGACGCAGACGATCGCTCAATGCGACATCCCTTCGCTAGTACGAACTAGATCAGGTTCGACGGGTCTGTTCTCAGCCGCGGATGCGGCACCCCGTGTCACTGATCGAAGTCTAGCGAGGCCGCCGTCAGCCGAGCAGGTGCAGCAGCGAGAGTTCCTCGGCCCGCGTCAGACCGGCCTTCCGCTCACGATCGACACCGCGTACCCGCTCGTCTTCGACCACCGCGGCGATCGTCTCGTCGAGCGGGCGCAGCTCGCCCCCGGCTTCCCGGTATCGCGCGTTCGACCTCGCCATGAAGCCCGTCATCTCGATCGGCAGCCACAGGGGCAACGATCGCTCCCCCGCCCAGTACTCCACGTCGTTCTCGACGAGCCAGCCATCCGTTGCCGTCACCGTGCGTCCACGATGTCCGACGTGTCTGCGCACGGCCTCGAGCACCTCGCTCAGCGGCTGCCTGTCGCCGATCGTATTGATCACACCGGTCGCCGTCGTGGTGGCGACGAACTGCGACAGATCGTCGACGTCGATGACCTGGACGTCCCGCCCCTCGGCGGGTGGGAGCAGCACGGGGCCGTCCTCTGCCCGCAGGAACGCAGCACCCCAGTAGCCGAATCGATCGCTCGGGTCGTCCGCGCCGACGATCAGGCCGGGGCGCACGATCAGCGCTCGGTCCCCGAGGGCGCGAACCGCGTTCTCGGCGGAGACCTTCTGCGCCCCGTACTCATACTCGTCTCCGAGGCCGGCGGGCCGGTGCAGCGGTGCGGACTCGTCGGCCCCGACCGTCTCATCGTCGGAGTATGCCGACATCGACGACACGTACGTCCAGCGGGCGGCTCTCTCGCCGAGCGCCTCGACCCCCGCCGCGACATGCGCCGCCGTCGAGGAGACGTCGATCACGTGGTCCCAGTCGCGGCCGCGGACCGCGTCGTAGGCATCGGCGTGGTCACGATCGGCCAGGACCAGGCTCGCCCCGTCGGGCGACGGCCGCCCTCCTCGCGCGAGGCACATCACCGTCGCCCCGTTCATGAGCAGGCGTCCGGCGATGCGGCCGGACAACCAGCCGGTTCCGCCGAGGATGAGAACGTCGGTCATGCACCCATGCCACCATCTTCGCCGGACGAGGGGAAGTGCCGTCTGCTCACGGCGGATGAGAGTTCACCGCGTGCGGAGGTCGGACAGCCCCGCCAGCTCCGGAACGGACCAGGAAGGATCAGGCCGCCAATCGCGCCATTCCGCGGCGAACGGCCAGTCTCCGTCATGGAAAGAGGCGATCGCGGCGTCCGCGTGCCGCTCGATCTGGGCTGCCTGCTCTGATGTGAGGCGGCCCTGCTCGACGGCTGCGATGAGCTCGTCCTCGTCTTTCAGATGCACCCGACCATCGGGCTCTATCTCGACGTCGAGGATGTGGTCCGACGAGTACGTGTCGCGATCGGTGCGCAGATGCGCGTTCTCGAGGTTCACGTACCAGCCGGCGAACTGCCAGTCAGAACCGTTCGCCTCGCTCCAGAAGAGCCAGACCGACCACGCAGCACCCGCGGGGGCGATGCGGAGGATGCCGTTGCCCCACCACTCCTCGACGATCCGCGACCGCGGCTCGAGCCATCGCCGCTCGAGCGGAACCGTCCGCACGCGTTCGCCTGCGGGAGTGCCCTGTCCTTCCTGCAGGGTGCCCGGAGCGAGCCAGGCGACGAGACCCCGCTCGTCATCGCGGACCACGCGCATGGGTGTGATCGTCGATGCGTCTCCGGGCTGCCACCCCGGCTTCCGGTAGTGCCAGGAGACCTGATCCCCCGGTTCGAGGAACGGCCCCTCGCCCATCGGTCGAACGCCGTCGGGCACCGCCGCAGGGGTGCTGTGGGGAAGGATGCTCATCACGACACGGTACCCCCGGGGCTCGCCGGGTTCAGGTCGGCTCGACGGTGATGCGTGCAACAGCGGCACAGACGACGCACGCGAGCTGCACATCGAGTGCAGCCCGCGTGCGAATCGGTGCGCGCCGTTCGGTGTCAGTCGCGCAGAGTCGCGCCGAATCGGGCGGTTGCGACAGCCACGCCCGCGAGCTTCGCCTCCGTGGCCTCGACAGCGGTGAGCGTGCGGTCATCGGCGCGGAAGCGCAGCGCGAACGTCAGACTCTTCTCACCCTCGTCCACTCCCTCGCCGCGATAGTCGTCGACGAGACGGATCGCCTCGAGAAGCGCACCGGCGCCCTCGGCCAGCGCGGTCTTGACCTCGCCCGCGGGGACGTCAGCCCCGAGCACGAGCGACACGTCCTGCGTGGCGGCGGGGAACGTCGACAGAGATGCGGCGACCGCTCGGCCGCCACCGAGAGCGAGGATCTGGTCCAGATCGAGCTCGAGCACCGTGGCACGACCCGGAAGGTCTGCCCCGGCGGCGACGTCGGGGTGGAGTTCGCCGACATAGCCGACCTCGACGTCACCGACCGACAGCACGCCGGTCCGCCCGGGGTGCAGCGCCGCGCGCTGACCTTGCGCCACCTCGATGTCGACCCCGGCGGCTGCCGCGATGACTCGGGCAGCGTCCAGTGCCTCCGACAGCCCTGCCGGTTCAGCCACGCGACCGGGCTGACGTGCCACGACATTTCCGGTGAACAGGGCCGCGACATGACGGTGCTGAGGCGGGATCGACGCGTTCAGCGCGGCGAGGGTCTCGTCCGAAGGGCGCACGCCGAGGGGCGGAACCTCGTCCGTGCCGTACTCGACACCCGGCTCGGGCAGGAACACGACCCCGGTCTCGAACAGCGCGAGATCCGTGAGGCCGCGCGAGATGTTGCGGTGCGCGGTCTGCAGCAGGCCGGGGATGAGCGAGCGGCGAAGGAACGGAGCCGATCCGTCGAGCGGGTTCGCGAGCCGGATGCTGGGCACGTGCTCCCCCGACGCCGATCCGTGAAGATCGTTGTCGGCCTCGGTCGTGAAGGGGAACGAGGGCGTCTCTACGAGACCGGCGGCGGCCAGCGCGTCGGACACTCGACGACGACCCTGCTGGTGCGTGGTGAGACCGCGCCCGGAGGGAGGCGTCGGCAGCACCGAGGGGATGCGGTCGAGACCGTGGATGCGGGCGACCTCTTCGGCGAGAGACCACTTGTCGGTGAGGTCGGGGCGCCAGGTCGGCGGGATGACAGTCCAGCCGGCACCCGTCTCGGTGACTTCGCCCCCGATGGTCGTGAGGGCTCCCACGATCTCGCCGTCGCTGTAGTCGACGCCGATGAGCCCCTGCACGAATCCCTTCGGCAGGTCGATGTCGGCGACGAACACCTCGGCGAACAGGGCGCCGCCCTCATCGGTGAGCGTGCCGCCCGCGAGCTCGACCATGAGGTCGGCCGCGCGCCGCGCTGCGACGAACGGCACGAGCGGGTCGACCCCGCGCTCGAAGCGCTTGGAGGCCTCGCTGGGCAGCTTGTGTCGACGAGCGGTGCGGGCGATCGTGATCGGGTCGAAGGTCGCCGCCTCGATGAGCACGTTCCGCGTGGTGTCGCTCATCTCGGTCGTGCCGCCGCCCATGACTCCGGCGAGGCCGATCGGGCCCGACTCGTCGGTGATGAGCAGATCCTCGACGTGGAGCGTGCGCTCCTGACCGTCGAGCGTCGTCATCTTCTCGCCCGGCGAGGCACGGCGTACCGTGATGCCTCCGGCGAGCTTGTCGAGGTCGTATCCGTGCAACGGCTGGCCGAGCTCGAGCATCACGTAGTTGGTGATGTCGATCAGGATCCCCAGCGAGCGCATGCCGGCGAGGGAGAGTCGGGCGATCATCCACGGCGGGGTCGGACGCGAAGGGTCCACGTCCCTGACGACCCGTGTGACGAACTCGCTCGCGCCGACACGTCCGCGCACCGGTGCCACGTCGTCGACGATCGCCGTGTGACCGCTGCCGGGCTGGAGTTCGGCGAAGTCACGATCCGCGGGGTCGCGGAACGCCGCTCCGGTGGCGTGCGAGAACTCGCGCGCCACCCCTCGGATCGAGAACGCGTAGCCGCGGTCGGGGGTGACGTTGATCTCGACGGCGACGTCGTCGAGCCCGAGGAGGCTGATCGCGTCGGTCCCGACGGGGGCGTCGATGCCGAGATCGGCGAGCACGAGGATGCCGTTGTGCTCGTCGCCCAGGCCCAGCTCGCGCGCGGAGGCGATCATGCCGTCGGACACGTGACCGTAGGTCTTGCGCGCGGCGATCGGGAACGGCCCCGGCAACACGGCACCAGGCAGTGTCACGACGACCTTGTCTCCGGCGACGAAGTTGTGCGCTCCGCAGACGATTCCGCGGATGCCGCCGTTCGCCTCGCCAACGTCGACCTGGCACCAGTTGATCGTCTTGCCGTTGGACTGCGGCTCCCCCTCGAGAGAGACGACCTGTCCGACCACGACGGGACCCGAGATCTCGAAGCGGTGGACGTCCTCTTCCTCGAAGCCGACGGTGACCATCGCCGCGAGGACGTCCTCGGGCGTCGCATCCGCTGCCAGATCGACGTACTCACGCAGCCACGAAAGCGGGACGCGCATCACACCACCATCCCGTACTGCTCGCTGAATCGGACATCGCCCTCTGCCATGTCTCGCATGTCCTGCACATCGCTGCGGAACATGAGTCCTCGCTCGACACCCATGCCGAAAGCGAAGCCGCTGTAGACGTCGGGGTCGATCCCCGCGGCGCGGAGCACGTTGGGGTTGATCATTCCGCAGCCGCCCCACTCGATCCAGCGGGCGCCTCCCTTGAAGGTCGGGTGCCACAGGTCGAGCTCGGCCGACGGCTCGGTGAAGGGGAAGAAGTTCGTGCGGAAGCGCGTCTTGGCCTCCGGCCCGAAGAGCTGACGCGCGACGTGGTCGAGCGTGCCCTTGAGGTGCGCCATCGAGATGTCCTTGTCGACGACCAGACCCTCGAACTGCGTGAACACCGGAAGGTGCGTCGCGTCGAACTCGTCGGTGCGGTACACGCGACCGGGGCACAGCACGTAGATCGGCACGTCGCGGTCGAGCATCGAGCGCACCTGCACGGGGCTCGTGTGTGTGCGCATCACGAGGTGACGCGACGGCGGGTCGACGTAGAAGGTGTCCTGCTCCTGGCGAGCGGGGTGATCGACATCGAAGTTCAGGGCGTCGAAGTTGAACCACTCGTGCTCGAGCTCAGGCCCTTCCGCGATCTCCCAGCCCATGCCGACGAAGATGTCCGAGATCTGCTCGCTGAGGAGGGTCAGCGGATGCCGCGCGCCGACGCGCGTGCGCGAGGCGACGGCGGTGATGTCGACGCGCTCGGCCTCGAGACGTGCGGCGACCTCGGCGGCGGCGAGTTCCTCCTCCTTGGCGGCGAGGGCCTTCGTGACCTGTCCCCGGCCCTGGCCGACGAGCTTGCCGAAGGCAGCTTTGTTCTCGGGGGCCACCTGACGCATCGATGCGTTCAGGACGGCCAACGGCGAACCGTCGGCGACGTGAGCGGCTCTCGCCGCCTTCAGCTCGGTGGTATCAGCGGCCGCGTCGATCGCTTCGAGCGCGGCCTCGACGGCGGCTTCGACCGCTTCCGGGGTGATTTCGGGAGACTCAGACACGAGACACGAGTCTACCGGGGGTCGCGGATCACGATCTCACGCAGACTCTTCGATCTGCGTCGCGACAGCGCCTCAGACCTTGCCCTGGTCTCCGCCGCCCTCAGGTCCATCGAGGCCGCCGATACCGCCACCACCACCGAAGCCGCTGCTTCCGCGCTGCAGGGTGATGAGCTCGGTGTCGGTGCCGTCGCCGTGCTGGCGAGGATCCTCTGCCGCGTGGATCGCCTTCACCTTGGGTGAACGCCGTGTCTGGACCTCGACCCACTTGGCGATGCCCGACAGGATGAGGCACATGACGATGTAGATTCCGCCGATGACGAAGGCCGACTGCAGGATGGGGCGTCCCTGCTGCGACGTCAGCTGCTTCGCGTAGTACAGCAGTTCCGGGTAGGTGATGATGAAGCCGAGAGCGGTGTCCTTCATCGTCACGACCAGCTGGGCGACGATGACGGGCAGCATCGCCCGGATCGCCTGCGGCAGCAGGATGAGGCGCATCACACCGCTCTTGCGGAGTCCGATCGCGTAGCCCGCCTCCTTCTGCCCGCGGGGCAGGGATTCGATACCGGCGCGCAGCACCTCGGCGAGGACGGAGCCGTTGTACGCCATGAGGGCGATCACGACGGCCCAGTACGGCTCCATCTTGATGCCGACCACGGGAAGGCCGTAGTAGAGCAGCATCATGAACACCAGCACCGGGACGGCACGGAAGAGCTCGGTGATCACGGTCACCGGGATCCGCACCCACGCATGATCGGAGAGCCGG
Source organism: Microbacterium sp. APC 3901 (assembly GCF_030407765.1). Lineage (GTDB taxonomy): Bacteria > Actinomycetota > Actinomycetes > Actinomycetales > Microbacteriaceae > Microbacterium. Next base: position 221,128 of record NZ_JASDCU010000004.1, on the reverse strand, counting down.
CCGATCGCCAGCACGAAACCGAGGATGACGCTGAGGACGGCGGCCAGCGCGAAGGCGGCGAGGGTGTTGCCCAGCGCCTTGAAGATTCCCATCCACACGTTGGAGAACGTGAACACGAACCACTTCTCAGCCGAGAACTGGCCCGTCTCCACCATGCGGAAGACGATGAAGCCGACCGCCGCGAGAACGAGGACGATGGTGGCGGCCGCGAGCACCCGGTTGCGGGCGATCGCCCGGGGTCCGGGGACGTCGTACAGTACAGAACTCATCGCGCGATCCTCCAACGGTTCTCGAGATATCGCTGCAGCCAGCTCAACAGCAGCACCAGAGCGACGAACACGACGGCGACCCAGAGGAGGACCTCCATCGGGTTGCCCGGACGGTCGGCCGAGTCGTTGATCGTCGATCGCAGGGCCGCAAGCTCGGCGACCGAGAATCCGGCGGCGACGGTGGTGTTCTTGAGCAGGGCGATGAAAACGCTCATCATCGGCGGTACGACAGAGCGGAATGCCTGCGGCAGGATCACGAGGCCCATCACCTGCCCGAAGGGAAGCCCGATCGCCCGCGCGGCCTCAGCCTGACCGACGGGGACCGTGTTGATTCCCGCCCGCAGGACCTCGGCCACGTACGTCGCCGTGTAGATGCCGATGGCGAGGATGCCGAGCGTCAGGTTCGAGAGGTCGGGCAGTCCGAGCTGCGGGTACCCGAAGATGAAGAAGAAGAACACGAGGGTGAGTGGGGTGTTGCGCACGATGTTCACGTACGCCGTGCCGACGCCGCGGGCGATGGGCACCGGGGCCACACGCATCGCCCCGACTATCAGGCCCAGGACCAGCGCGATGATCCCGCCGGCGAAGAACACGATCAGTGTGTTGCCGATCGCCTGCCCCCACAGGTCGAGGTTGCCGAAGATGACGTCCACGCCACCCTCCCTTCTTCAGAATGAGTGGGCGGCCTCCCTGAGGAGGCCGCCCATGTCGATCAGTACGCGTCGACCTCGGGCTGTTCGACCTCGATGCCGCTGGAACCGAGGTTCGCGTCGAAGATCGCCTGCCAGATGTCGCCGTTGTCGGTGAAGAGCTCGTTGATGTGCGTCCGCAGGGCGTCGTCACCCTTCGTGAGGCCGACACCGTAGCGCTCCTCGGTGAAGAGTCCGCCGGTGACCTTCACGTCGTCCGGGTACTGGGCTGCGTAGCCGATCAGGATCGCCTGGTCGGTGGTCACGGCGTCGACCTTGCCGTCGATGAGGTCCTGGACGCAGGCGGAGTACAGGTCGTACTCCTGCGTCTTGATGTCGGGGAAGTTCGCCTTGATGTTCTGGATCGGCGTCGAGCCGGTCGCAGAGCAGACGGTCTTGCCGTTGAAGTCCTCGAGCGCCTCGGCCTCGTCAGCATCAGCGGCCACCAGAAGTCCCTGGCCGGTGATGAAGTACGGGCCCGCGAAATCGATGAGCTCCTTGCGCTTGTCGTTGATCGAGTAGGTGCCGACGTAGTAGTCGATGTCACCGTTCGTGATCGCCTGCTCGCGGTTGGCGGAGGCGATCGGCTTGAACTCGATCTGGTCCTCGTCGTATCCGAGCGACGCGGCGATCCAGCGCGCGATGTCGACGTCGAAGCCGGTGCGCTCACCCGTCGTCACATCGAGGTAGCCGAGACCGGGCTGGTCCTCCTTGACGCCGACGACGACCCCGTCGCGCTCCTGCATGGCGTCGAACGTCGGGCTGCCTTCGAGCTGGACGTCCTCAGCGACCTCGAACCAGGTGGAGTCCTCGCCCTCTTCGCCGCCGGTTCCGGCGCCGGGGCTGGACGGGCTGCCGCTGTTGCAGGCGGTCAGCGCGAACAGCGCTACCGTCGCGATCCCGATTCCTGCCAGTGTCCGTGTGCGTCGCATGTGCGTCTCCTTCGTGTGCTGTGTGTGCAAAGGTCTGTTGAAGCCGGTCAGTGCGTGAGGAGCTTCGAGAGGAAGTCCTTGGCGCGGTCGCTCTTCGGGTTGGTGAAGAACTCCTCGGGCGTCGCCTCTTCGACGATCTTCCCGTCCGCCATGAAGACGACGCGGTTCGCGGCCTTGCGGGCGAAGCCCATCTCGTGCGTCACGACGATCATGGTCATGCCGTCGCGGGCGAGCTCGACCATGACGTCGAGGACCTCGTTGATCATCTCGGGGTCGAGCGCACTGGTCGGCTCATCGAAGAGCATGACCTTGGGCTGCATCGCGAGGGCGCGGGCGATCGCGACACGCTGCTGCTGTCCGCCCGAGAGCTGAGCGGGAAGCTTCGTGGCCTGCTGGGCGACGCCGACGCGTTCGAGGAGCATCATCGCCTCCTTCTCGGCATCGGCCTTCTTCATGCCGCGGACCTTGATCGGGCCCAGTGTGACATTCTCGAGGATCGTGAGGTGCGCGAAGAGGTTGAACGACTGGAACACCATGCCGACGTCTGCGCGCAGGTGAGCGAGGCCCTTGCCCTCGGCCGGAAGCGCCTTGCCGTCGATGCTGATCGTGCCGCTCGTGATCGTCTCGAGGCGGTTGATCGTGCGACACAGGGTCGACTTGCCCGAGCCGGAGGGACCGATCACGACGACGACCTCGCCGGCGTTCACCGTGAGGTCGATATCCGTGAGCGCCTGGAAGTCGCCATAGTGCTTCTGGACGTTGTCGACAACGACGAGAGGCTTACCGGTGGTCATCATTTCTCCAAACTAGCCAGGTCGAACACGGGGCTCCACACAGGCGCGTCGACATTTACACGTTCGTAACCACGCAGAGAGGCCGATCCCGCCCGAGAGCCGGAGTGCCCCACGGTCCGCCCCCGCGGACCGTGGGGGCGTCCCTGCTGCTCCGTCCCTCCCCCGAGTAGAACGTCGCAGCAAGCCTCCGACCGGATCCGACCGCAGGACGCTGGCGGAGAATGACCGAAAGCGCGCCCGGGTGAAGGGCGTGGGCTCAGTGGCATCTGAATTCTCCGTCGAATCGAGTGCGATCGACCACCACATTGGCAGAGCGGCATGCCGGCATGAGACTTCTTGAGGATTTCTTGAGGCCTCAGTCGCGCTGGTCTCGGTAGTACTCGATCGCGCCCGGATGCAAGTCGACCGGCCCCGTGAAGATCGCCTGTCTGCGGTCGAGCAGAGAAGCGACCGGTACCCGCTGCGCGATCTCCGTGCGGGCGTCGAAGAGGCTCGTCAGGACATCCCGGACGACGCCGTCCGGAGTGTCGGACGAGGTGACGAGATAGTTCGGGACGGCCATCGTCGGCACCGACTCCTCCAGCCCGTAGAGCCCCACCGGGAAGTCGGACGGACGGTAGGCATCGGAGTAGCGTGTGTTGATCGCGGCGACCCAGGTCTGCTCCACGGGTACCAGTCGCACGGGGGTCGTCGTCGCCAACTCGGCGATGCCGGGCGTCGGGATGCCGCCGACCCAGAAGAATCCGTCGATCCCCGATCTCTCGAGCGCGGCGATCGACTCGCTGAGGTCGAGCTGCGGATCGGCGATCGACGCGATATCGACCGCTGCGGCATCCAGCGCTCGCGCGGCGATGACGTTCACGCCCGAGTTCTCCGCGCCCAGCGACACGGTCTTGCCCGAGAGATCGCCGAGTTCGACGATCTCCGAGTCGGCGCGCACGACCACGTGGAGGTATTCGTCGTACAGCCGCGCGACGGCCTGCACCGGCAGCGCCTCGTCGAATGCGCCGGCCCCCGCGACCGCGTCTGCCGCGGCATCCCCCTGGGCGAAGCCCAGCAGAGCCTCCCCCGAACTCACCCGCAGAAGGTTGTCGACCGACCCTGCGGTCTCGGCGACCGCCACACGGACGCCCAGCGCTTCCGACAGCTCGCGAGCGACCTCCGCACCGTAGGCGTAGTACACCCCGTTCGATCCGCCTCCGGCGATCGCGTACTGAGAGTCATCCCAGTCGGTCGATCGACTGCTGCATGCACTGCTCGCGCCCGCGATCACCACCACCGTCACCACCGCCGCGATCCTGCGCCAGCGTGCAGGGCGCACGCCCCGCGCGCTCATCTCGCAGCTCCGTCCGGCAGCAGCAAAGAGACCAGCAGTCCACCGTCCTGCGGCGTGTCGACCCTCAGCTCCCCGTCGAGCGCCTCCAGCAGATCGGTCGCGATCGCGAGACCGAGACCGGAACCGGGCACCCCTCCGCTGTCGTCGCTGCGCCAGAAGCGGTCGGCGGCGTTCTCGGCCTGCTCGCGCGTCAGCCCCGGGCCATGATCGCGCACCGTCAGCACACAATGGCCATCGCTGCGATGGGTCCCGATCTCGACGACCGAATCCGCAGGAGAGAACTTGACCGCGTTGTCGATGACCGCGTCGAGCGCGCTCTCGACGATCGTGCGATCGGTGACGCTCATCACCGGGCCGGCTCCTGTCGAGAGCGTTCGGATCCCGCGCTGAGAGGCCACCTCGCTCCAGGCGTCGGCGCGTCTGGCCGCGAGCGTCGTGAGGTCGACGACCGACATCGTGGTGTCGGAGCGTCCGCCTCGTGCGAGCCCGAGGAGCGTCTCGAGTATGCGAGCCATTCGGCGCCCCTCTTCCCTCGTCTCCTCGACATCGTCCTTCCAGTCGTCGTCGAGGCCGGTCGAGAGGTGCTCGACGCGCAGGAGCAGAGCGTTGAGGGGGTTGCGCAATTCGTGCGAGGCGTTCAGCGCGAACTCCTGCTGCCGTGTCATCACGCGCTCGATCTCATCCGCCATGCCGTTGAAGACGCGGGTCATCCGGCGCAGCTCGGGTGGGCCGGTGTCCTCCGCGACCCTGGCATCCATCTCGCCCCGCTCGATGGCGATCATCGCCTCATCGAGACGGCGCACCGGAGAGAGCACCCACCGGGCGAGCTGGAACACGAGCAGCACTCCCAGCCCGATCGACACCGTCGACACCGCCGTGAGCACGAGGATCTGCCTCAGGATCTCCGTCCTCGGCGCTTCGACGTCTGCGGAGAGCATCACGGCTCCGATGACGTCGCCATCGTCGAAGACCGGCTCGACGAGCGAGGACTCTGCGGCGATCCACGGGAACACCGGCTCAGGAGCTTCAGCCCTCCGCCCCGAGAGCGCGAGGGCGACTCGTGCGGCATCGTCGTCAGGCAGCACCTCGGTTGCGTCTTCTCCCGATGCCCACACGCCGCCGGTGAGATCGAACACGACGACGTCGATTCCGTATACCTGGTGGAAGCGCTGGACCTCGGCATCGATCACCGTCGCGCTCCCCGATCGGAGCGCCTGTCGCGCACTGGTCACGAAGTACCCGAGGTCACCGAGCTGCTCGGTGTAGAACGCCTGCTGGATGCTGCGGGTCGCGCTCCAGGCCGTCGCGCCGCCCAGCGACAGGAGGATCGCGACGAGCGGCACGAGGAACACGACGACCAGACGCCTGCGCATCGACGGCTACCCGGCCAGCCGGTAGCCGACACCACGGACGGTCTCGATCAGATGACGCTGGCCCGCCTTCTTGCGGATCGCGCCGACGTGCACCTCGAGAGAATGTCCGAAGCCTCGCCAGTCCGTGTTCCAGACCTCACGGATGAGGCGCTCTTTCGGCACGGCCACTCCGGGGTATCGCGCGAGCACCGCCACGATGTCGAACTCCTTGCGGGTGAGCTCGATCGGAGCCCGTTCGATGAGCACCTGACGAGCGACGAGGTCGATCTCCACATCGCCGTCCTGCAGCCGCACGCGCGCCTCGGACTCCGGCCGAACCGGCCGCGAACGTCGGGTGACGGCCTCGATGCGCGCCAGGAGCTCGTGCACGTCGTACGGCTTGACGACGAAGTCGTCGGCACCGGCCCGCAGCCCTCTGATGCGCTCGGTGACCTGGTTGCGCGCCGTCACGATGACGATCGGCACCTCGGAACGACCGCGGATCCGGCGGCAGAGATCGATGCCGTCGACATCGGGCAGACCGAGATCGAGAAGCACCACCTCGGTGTCCGCACCCAGCATCTCGAGGGCGGACGCGCCATCCGCTGCGCGCACGGTCGCATACCCGGATCGCGCGAGGAACGCCTCGAGGGCGGCGGCGACGCGCTCGTCGTCCTCCACGATCAGAATCTGCATCGACCCTGGATCCCCTTCTCCGCTCGAGCTGGGACAAACTTACCAGCAGCGTGAGAGACCGCCTGGCCGACCGCGGTCAGGCGGAGGATGCCGCTCGCTGCGCGAAGGCGCTCTCGTAGAGGCACACGCTCGCTGCTGTGGCCAGATTCAAAGACTCTGCCCGACCGAAGATCGGCAGCTTCAGCACCTGATCGGCCTGAGCGAGCGCTTCCTCCTCGAGCCCGCGCGCCTCGTTGCCGAACAGCCACGCGGTCGGCTTCGTGAGGACTCCATCTGCGCGTGCGCGGAGAAGATCCTCGCCCTTCACATCCGCGGCGAGGATCTGCAGACCGGCTGCGTGCGCCTTCTCGACGACATCGGCGAGCTCGGCTCCCACCGATACCGGCAGGTGGAACAGCGACCCCGTCGTGGCGCGCACGACTTTGGGGTTGTACGGGTCGACTGTGCGTCCGGTGAGCACGACCGCGTCCGCTCCCGCCGCGTCGGCGGCCCTGATGATCGTGCCGAGGTTTCCCGGGTCCCTGATCTCCTCACAGATCGCCACGAGACGCGGGGACCCCGCGAAGATGTCGCGTACCGAGGTCGGTGCCTGCCGAACGACCGCGACCAGGCCCTGAGGCGTGACCGTGTCGGCCATCGCGTTCAGCACATACTCCGTCACGTACTCGACGTCGATGCCGGCATCCGATGCCATCGCACGGATGTCCGGATGCTTCTCCCATCCGGTCGGCGTCGAGAACAGCTCGACGATCGCCTCGGGGCTGTAGGTCAACGCCTCTCGAACCGCCTGCGGTCCTTCGAGGAGGTAGAGGCCTGTCTCTGCTCGCGCGCTGCGCTTGGTCAGCTTGGCGACGGCACGGACTCGGGGCGAACGGGGGTTCTCCAGCACGTTCACAGTCTAGAGAACGGCAGAGCCGTTCCTGCGCACACGTCGCATGAACGACAGAGGACGCCCTCCCGAAGGAGAGCGTCCTCTGTGGCGAAGAGCTGCTTACGCGGCTGACTTCGGAGCGTTGACGTCAGAAGGCAGAGCCTTCTTCGCCGTCTCGACCAGCGTCGTGAAGGTCGCTGCGTCGTTGACCGCGAGGTCGGCGAGCATACGACGGTCGACAGTGACACCCGCGAGACCGAGGCCCTGGATGAAGCGGTTGTACGTGATGCCGTTCTGGCGTGCAGCTGCGTTGATGCGCTGGATCCAGAGGCGACGGAAGTCGCCCTTGCGCTTGCGACGGTCACGGTACGAGTAGACGAGCGAGTGGATGACCTGCTCTTTGGCCTTGCGGTACAGGCGCGAACGCTGACCGCGGTAACCCTTTGCGCGCTCGAGGATGACCCGACGCTTCTTGTGGGCGTTTACCGCCCGCTTGACTCTTGCCATTTTCCTGTGTTCCTATTCGTGCGTCGGGCGCGTCAGCGGCCGAGAAGCTTCTTGGCCGTCTTGGTGTCGGCCTTCGAGAGCACCTGGTCCTGGTTCAGGCGACGGGTGCGCCGGCTCGACTTGTGCTCGAGGTTGTGGCGCATACCGGCCTGCTGCTTCTTCAGCTTGCCGCTGCCGGTGATCTTGAAGCGCTTCTTAGCACCCGAGTGGGTCTTCTGCTTCGGCATCTTCTCTTCCTTCGTATGGCGCCTTCTCAGGCGACGGTGTCAACCCGCGGTGCGGGAGTCTGGGGGCGGGAGTTACTCCGCTGCGGCCTCGGCCGGTGCGTCGGTGTCGCTCTTGGCTTCGCGGGCGGCCTGCTTGTTCGCTGCGCGCTGGGCGTCGCGAACCGCGTTCTGCTCCTGCTTGGCCTCGGACTTGCTCTTGAGCGGAGCCACGATCATGACCATGTTGCGACCATCGATGGTCGGGTTCGACTCGACCGTTCCGAGCTCGGCGACATCCTCAGCGAACTTGCGGAGAAGGCGAACGCCCTGCTCGGGGCGCGACTGCTCGCGTCCGCGGAACAGGATCATGGCCTTGACCTTGTCGCCCGCCTTGAGGAAGCCCTCGGCGCGCTTGAGCTTGGTCGTGTAGTCGTGCGCCTCGATCTTCAGGCGGAAGCGGACCTCCTTGAGAATGGTGTTCGCCTGGTTGCGGCGAGCCTCCTTCTCCTTCTGGGCTGCTTCGTACTTGAACTTGCCGTAGTCCATGATCTTGACCACGGGCGGCTTCGAGTTCGGTGCGACCTCGACGAGGTCGAGGTCGGCTTCCTGCGCAAGGCGCAGCGCCGCCTCGATGCGGACGACGCCGATCTGCTCACCCGCGGGGCCGACGAGGCGGACCTCGGGGACGCGGATGCGCTCATTGGTGCGGGGATCGCTGATGCGTAACTCCTTAGACGATGGGATTCAGCCACCAGGATGCAGTCAGCATCCCGGGCGAAATCAGAATCGTCCCCCACCCACCGGCATTCAGACGCCGGCTCCGCACCCTGCCTGCCGGATGAGTCTCGTGACGCGATCCGGTGGAGTGCAAGACCCGGTAGCCTGGAACGGCAAGCGCGGGTGGGAAGTGAATCCTCTTTCGTGCCGGAGCATGACGCTCCGGAGCCCGACACAGTCTAACAGAAGGCAAGGCGAAGTGACGAACCAGGCATCGGATGAGGCTGCACGCGAGCGCGAAGAGCGCTGGGCACGGCAGGAGGAGGCGGCGTCTTCGGCCACTCGCGACATCGCAGACGTTCCGGCGGTCGAGGTCATCACGACCGCGGCCGTGCACCTCATGAGCGCGGCAGCGGTGAAGCTCGGCCTCGCCGACGACCCGCACGCGGCAGAGCAGCTCGATCTCGACGAGGCTCGCAAGCTGATCAACTCCCTGGCCGGTCTGATCACCGCCGGAGCACCGGAGATCAGTGACATGCACGCGCGCTCGCTGCGCGACGGGCTGCGCTCGTTGCAGCTCGCGTTCCGTGAGGCATCGACCATCCCGGACCCGATCGGCAAGGGCCCGGGCGAGAAGTGGACCGGGCCGGTCAACTAGCCGGCCCGCCCCGCGTGGACTGACCGGCCGGCGACATCGTCGCGCCGGTCAGGCCGAGCGGCGCAGCTTCACCGTGAGCGAGTCCACGAGCACGGCGATGCGATCGTCTGCGGCCCACCGCTGTGCGAGGCGTGCGAGCACGGCGTCGAGCACCTCACGCTCGAGGCCGTCGACGAGCTCGAGGATCACCACGATCTCGGGGCCGCGCAGGCGTGCATCGGGGTCCCCTGGCGCGACGGACACGTCTATCACTGCGAGCTCGTGCGCGACGCTCGCCTGCAACGCGCCGAACACCTCGGGCGAGAGGAAGCTCGGCTCCCACCCATGACCCTGTGCGACCGCCCACACCGCCGGACGACGCAAGACGAACTCCGTGTCGGACGTCGGATCGAGCACGATGAGGTCGGTGTCGTCCGCGGACGCCGCAAGTGCCGCGCGCGTGGCTTCCACGGGGATCGGTCGAGCGGATGCGTCCCAGCGCTGCATCGCCTCGACCGAGGAGAACACGGGCTGCACACGGCGGCCATCCGGCGCGGCCACCGTGACGATGGAGAGCTCCTGCGTCTTGTCGACTGCGAGACCGTTGGGAGCCACGCCCTCCTCGCCCTTCTCGGCGACGAGGGGGATCAGCACTCGCGCCGTGCGGAAGGCATCCACCACTTCGGCCTGAGCAGCGTCTCCCGCACGGAAGCGCAGGAGGGCATCGAGGAGAGCAGGGTCGGCGGAGCCGTCGTCGGCCGCGTGCGGGTTCGACTCGAAGCTGCGCCCCTCCCAGGGCACCCCTGCGGAGTCGCCGCGGTTCGGCAGAGCCGAGCTCGACGAGGCGCGGTCGTGTGAGTCATGACCCGGTGAGCCATGACCGCAGGCGTCGTCAGTCCCCTGCGACATCCAGAGCCTCAGCCAGCGTGAACGCTCCGGCATAGAGCGCCTTGCCGACGATGGCACCCTCGACCCCGAGCGGAACCAGTTCGCGCAGCGCGGCGATGTCATCGAGATTCGAGATGCCGCCCGATGCCACCACGGGCTTGGGAGTGCGCGATGCGACCTCGCGGAGCAGCTCGAGGTTCGGTCCCTTGAGTGTTCCGTCCTTCGTGACGTCGGTCACGACATAGCGGCTGCAGCCGGCATCCTCGAGGCGCTCGAGAACCTCCCAGAGGTCTCCGCCCTCCTTCGTCCAGCCGCGGGCGGCGAGGGTGGTGCCACGGACGTCGAGCCCCACGGCGATCGCCTCGCCGAAGCGGCCGATCACGTCAGCCGCCCACTCGGGGTTCTCGAGCGCAGCCGTACCGAGGTTGATGCGGCTCGCGCCGCTCTCGAGCGCTGCCTCGAGCGTCGCATCGTCACGGATGCCGCCCGAGAGCTCGACGTTGACGTTCTTGAACTGCTTGATGACCTTGCGCAGGATCGGGGCATTGCTGCCGCGACCGAATGCCGCATCGAGGTCGACGAGGTGAATCCACTGCGCACCCTGCGCGACCCACTCCCCCGCTGCGTCGAGCGGATCGCCGTAACTGGTCTCGGTGCCGGCCTCACCCTGAGTGAGACGGACCGCCTTGCCTCCGGCGACATCGACGGCGGGGAGCAGAGTGAGAGAAGGAGACTGCGCGAAGTCGTTCATGACGTCCTCAGGTGAGATGGATAGCCGATTCACCGGCACGAGAATCGACACTAGCCCGCGTATCCGTCCGCTCCAAAACGATGACAGCAGAGAACACCGGGTGCCAGGCGGTAGCCTCGATGACGCCCCTGTTCGGTCTGTGAGGAGATGTCGTATGGTTCGCGATGCGGAAGCGCGAGGAGGCGGACCCCTGCGACGCGGGAATGCGCTGCCTCCCGAGACTCCGGATGACGGCGCACAGCCGCCGGTCGCACCAGACGAGATCCCCGCCGGCACAGAGCAGCGGCCGCTGGCAGTCGGCTCCCCGCCGACTCCGCCTGCGCCCGGAACGCGCGCGGCCGCGGCGGCAGCATGGGCGGCGGCATCCGCCGCGACTCCGCCGACGGGCACTCCGCGAGTGGGCAGCCCCTCGAGCCCGATCGCCCGGCCGCCGGCCGCCCCGCCGACCCCCGCAGCCCCGGCGACGCCCTCGAATCCGGGACCTCCTCCCGCCTTATGGTCGGAGCCGCAGCGCCCCGTCGCTCGCCGCGCTGAGGATCATCCCGCGGCGCAGACTGCGACGCCGGCCCCGAGCACCCCGCCGACGCCGACACCTGCGCCGACGAACGCCGTGCCGCAGCCCCAGGCCCCCGGCGTACCGCCCGCGCCACCGCTGCCGCAACCGACCAGTGCTGGTCCGGCGGCCCCGAACGCGGCCGCCGCCGAGTCCGCGTCTTCGGCATCATCGCGTCGCCAGCAGCGTGAACAGGGCGTGGGGCGCCGCTCGTTCCTGCAGGAGGAGCGGCGCGAAGAGCCCGCACGTCAGGGCGGGCGTGGACTGCTCAACCGCGTCGGGTTCTCCCTCGGACCCAACGCACGCGAACGAGCGGTCCGTGACGACGAGCACGCGGTGAGCCGTCATTGGCCTGGGCCGCGCACCGTCGCGGTCGTCAACGGCAAGGGCGGAGCGGGCAAGACGCCAGCCACCGTGCTGCTGTCAGCGGTCTTCGCGCAGTACGGCGGGGCCGGGGTTCTGGCCTGGGACAACAACCAGACGCGCGGCACGCTCGGATGGCGGACCGAGACGGGAGCGCATGACCGCACGCTGCTCGAGCTGCTTCCGCAGACTCAACGCCTGCTGGGAGCCCAGGGGCAGTCTGCGGACCTCGCCCACTTCGTGCATCACCAGCCGCAGGAGAAGTACGACGTCCTGCGGTCGAAGCCGGTCCGCCTCGCGCACGAGAACCGACTCCGGCCCGCCGACGTCGACTCCATCCACGCGATCGCGGCCAAGTTCTATCGCCTGATCATCATCGACTCCGGCAACGACGAGTCCGATCCCATGTGGCTGCGGATGATCGACCTCGCCGACCAGATCGTCGTCGCGACGACGACGCGAGACGACCATGCCGAAGCGGGGGCTCTGCTGCTCGAGGCTCTCGAGGACCGCGACGAGCGCTCAGCCCGCCTCGCGCGAGAGTCGGTCGTCATCGTCAGCCAGGCGGATCCGAAGGCGTCGCCCGCCGAGGTGACAGACGTGATCGCGGGCTACCAGCCCCTCGCGCGGGAGGTCGTCGGCATCCCCTTCGACCGCGAGATGGTCGACGGCCACCTTCGTCTTCGCGCACTCGCAGCGCCGACCCAGCGATCCTGGCTGTCGGCCGCGGCAGCCGTCGCACGGGGCTTCTGAGAACCCGCGGGGCTCAGGCTCGCAGGCTGTCTACCCAGTTGCGGAGCAGCTGGATCCCGGCCTCGCCCGATTTCTCCGGGTGGAACTGTGTCGCTGAGAGCGGCCCGTTCTCGACGGCGGCGAGGAACGGATCTCCGTACGTCGACCACGTGAGCACCGGCTGCGGGAACGGCGGAATGACATCGAGCTCCCACGACTGTGCGGCGTAGGAATGCACGAAGTAGAAACGCTCGTTCTCGATGCCTTTGAACAGCACGGAGTCGGGGCCCGGCTCGACCGTGTTCCACCCCATGTGCGGCAGCACGGGCGCGTTGAGTTCGGTGACCGCTCCCGGCCACTCGCCGAGCCCCTCGGAATCGTGGCCGCGTTCGACGCCGTGCGCGAAGAGAACCTGCATGCCGACACAGATGCCGAGCACGGGGCGTCCGCCGGCGAGACGACGATCGATGATCTCGTCGCCGCCGTGAGCGTGGAGCGCGTCTCGCACGGCCTGGAAGGCACCGACACCGGGTACCACCAGACCGTCTGCCTCGAGCGCCTCCTTGCGATCGCGAGTGAGAACCGCGTCGGCGCCCGCTGCGACGAGGGCCTTCACCGCTGAGTGGACGTTGCCCGACTCGTAGTCGAAGACGGCGACTCTGGGGGCCGAGCTCACAGCGCACCCTTCGTCGAGGGGATGCCGTCGACCAGCGGGTCGAGCGCTTTGGCCTGACGGAACGCCCGAGCGAACGCCTTGTACTCGGCTTCGGCGATGTGATGCGGGTCGCGCCCTCCGAGCACGCGCACGTGCACCGTCAGGCCGGCGTTGAAGGTGATCGCCTCGAAGGAGTGCCGCACGAGCGACCCCGTGAAGTGGCCTCCGATGAGGTGGTGCTCGAAGCCGACAGGCTCCCCCGTGTGAACGAGGTACGGGCGACCTGAGATGTCGACGACCGCCTGGGCGAGCGCCTCATCGAGCGGCACGAGCGCATCACCGTAGCGGGAGATCCCCGACTTGTCGCCCAGCGCCTCGCGGATGGCCTGACCGAGGACGATCGAGATGTCCTCGACCGTGTGGTGTGCGTCGATCTGCGTGTCACCGGAGGCGCGCACCGTGAGGTCGGTGAGCGAGTGCTTGGCGAAGGCCGTCAGCATGTGATCGAAGAACGGGACCGACGTGTCGATTCGGCTCGCACCGCTGCCGTCGAGGTTCAGCTCGAGCTCGACGGTGGACTCGGACGTGCTGCGCACACGCGTCGCGGTGCGCGGGGTCTGGGCGGGGGTGCTCATGAAGCCGATCCTATCGAGGCGAGAGCATCGAGGAATGCGGTGGTCTCCACCTCGGTACCCGCAGTGACACGCAGGTGGCCGGGGATCCCGACGTCACGGATGAGGACGCCCTGAGCGTAGAGCTGTCTCCAGACCTCGCCCGGCTCTGAGACCCCGCCGAACAGCACGAAGTTCGACCAGGATTCGTGAGGCGTGTAGCCGAGGGCCTCGAGCGTCGCGGAGATGCGCTCGCGCTGCTCCACGATCTCGTCGACCATGCCCAGCATCACACCGGAGTTCCGCAGCGCCGCCACGGCCGCCGCCTGAGTGAGAGCACTGAGGTGGTACGGAAGACGCACGAGTCGCAGGGCGTCGATGAAAGCAGGATCCGCTGCGAGATAGCCGACGCGCGCACCGGCGAACGCGAACGCCTTGCTCATGGTGCGAGACACCGCGAGCCGCGGGCGTCCTTCGAGCAGGCTGAGGGCGGACGCCGCGTCTCGCGGCGCGAACTCCTGGTAGGCCTCGTCTACGACCACGACTCCTGTCGATGCTTCGTAGACCGCCTCGACGACGTCGAGGCCGAGCGGAGTCCCCGTCGGATTGTTCGGGGAGCACAGCAGGATGACATCGGGGTCGACATCCCTGACCTGCGCCGCCGCTTCGTCCGGCGTGATCGTGTAATCGGGCTCCCTCGTTCCCGCAACCCACCGGGCTCCGGTCCCCTGCGAGATCAGCGGGTACATCGAGTAGGTCGGACTGAAGCTGAACGCCGTGCGACCCGGCCCCCCGAAAGCCTGCAGGATGTGCTGAAGCACCTCGTTCGACCCGTTGCCCGCCCAGATCTGGGTGGCGTCCAGGCCGTGGCCGAGGTACTCGGCGAAGCCCTCGCGCAGCGCGGTGAACTCTCGATCCGGGTAACGGTTGACATCTCGGAGCGCCACCGCGATGTCGTCGAGGATGTCACTGGCCACGGCATCCGGAACCGGATGGGTGTTCTCATTGACGTTCAGCGCTATCGGAAGCGGCGCTTGAGGTGCTCCGTAGGGCGTGAGCCCGCGGAGGTCGTCACGAAGCGGAAGGTCGTCCAGTGATGCAGTCACCCTTCCCATGGTAGGCCGCGTTGGCCTCACGGGTGCCCGTGACGACGGAGTGTGAAGACGAACCCGCCGCTCGGCTGTATCGACCAGCGCACCCGGGGCTCACTCCGAGTACTGTGCCGGAATCGCCAGTTCCTGACCGATCTGCAGCGACCCGCCGCGCAGAAGGTTCAGACGCGTGATGTCGCCGATCACGTCACGCGGGTCGGCACCGGGTGCGATGCTCTCGGCGATCGACCAGAGAGTGTCGCCGGGCATCACGGTGACGGTCGCGAACGACGCCGTCGTGGTCTGCTCACCCGAGGCCATCGCGCTGCCGCCGCTGAGCGCCGCGAACGCGATCCCGACCGCGAGGGGCACCGCCGCGACCGCGAGCACGAGGCGTCGACCACGCACCGTCAGCCGGAGCCGCGTCGCCGGACGAGCCGGAAGGACTGCTGCGCTGCTGAAGGTGATGGTGCTCATGTCGTGCTCCTCTGCATCTACCGCGTGGGCGGTGAAGTTGGCGTAGCGTTCGCATCCGCGCCTCGGCCGGGAGCCGTGGATGCGAAGCTACGTACCGAAGTTATCTTCGAATTCGAACATCTGTCAAGCGTTCTTCGAAACAGAAGTGCGAGAATCGGCCGACACGCTCGAACAGATCTTCCACATCGACGCGTTTCTCGGATACGGTTTCGATAGGAACACCCCACCACGGGCCTCCGACATTCGAACTGAGACGCCGGAACGCACACCTGAGGAGCACCATGAGCGACAACTCCGCCCCCGAGGCCGATGCCCCGCGCACTCGTCGCCGGAAGAGCCTGAGCCCCAAGCAGATGGCGATCCTCGAAGTCATCCAGACGTCGATCAGTCAGTACGGCTACCCGCCGAGCATGCGCGAGATCGGCGACGCCGTCGGACTCAAGTCGCTGTCCAGCGTGACCCACCAGCTGGGCCAGCTCGAGCTCAGCGGCTACCTGCGCCGCGATCCGGGCAAGACCCGCGCGATGGAAGTGCTCATCGACCTGCCGGGCGCGAGCGGCGAGAATCCCGCCGATGTCGCGACTCCCGTCGGAGACGCCGCGCTGGTTCCGCTCGTAGGGCGCATCGCCGCCGGCGTTCCGATCACGGCCGACCAGCAGGTCGAGGAGATCTTCCCGCTCCCCCGTCAGCTCGTCGGCAAGGGCGACCTGTTCATGCTCAAGGTGTCGGGCGAGTCCATGATCGACGCCGCGATCTGCGACGGCGACTGGGTCGTCGTCCGCTCCCAGAGCAGCGCCGAGAACGGCGAGATCGTCGCCGCGATGCTCGACGGCGAGGCTACGGTCAAGGTGCTCCGGCGACGCGACGGCCACACTTGGCTGCTCCCCCGTAACTCCGCGTTCGAACCGATCCTCGGCGACGAGGCGGTCGTTCTGGGGAAGATCGTCGCGGTGCTGCGCTCCGTCTGACGCCGCCGCGCGGAGCTCGTGAGCCACGCGCTCGCGGAGTCCCTGAGGTCCTCCCCTTCGACCACCCTCGCGCACCGCTGCGCTCCGCTGCACCATAGGCTCGAACCATGTCGTCGCCGTTCGGTACCTGGCCCTCCCCGTTCACTCCCGACCGGATCGCCGCGTCGTCTCCGAGGATCGACGGCGCCGCCTTCGTCGGCGGTGACATCTGGTGGGGCGAGTCGGTGCCTTCCGAGGGCGGGCGCCTGACCGTGCGCAGCTCCAGCGGGGCCGAGATCCTCCCCGCCCCCTGGAGCGCTCGATCGCGGGTGCACGAGTACGGCGGCGGGGCGTGGACGGCGGACGCCGAGGGCACGCTGTTCTTCGTCGATGCCGGAGATCAGCGCGTGCATCGGATGCGGCGCGGGGGCGACCCGGTGCCCCTCACCCCCGCAGGGCCGGCGCACGGCGGCCTGCGCCTGCAGAACGGTCGCCTGTTCGCCGTCCGGGAGGACCTCTCGGTCGATCCTCACCAACGCGGGATCATCGAGATCCCGACCGACGGATCAGCCGCCGATGAGCCGGCACTGTTGACGGTCGTCGTGCAGGGCGAGTCGTTCTACGCGCATCCCGCGCTCTCTCCGGACGGGACCCGCATCGCATGGGTCGAGTGGTCCGGCGCACAGATGCCGTGGCAGCACGCTTGTCTGGTGCTCTCTGACGGCACCCGATACACCGAGATGCCCACACGGGCGGCCCTCCAGCCGGAGTGGACCCACGACGACGAGATCTTGTACTCCGATGACCCATCGGGACGCTGGGCGCTGCACCGCCAGCGCCTGGACGGGCTGCGAGCGCTCAGCCCCGCCGAGCGGATCGACCACGTGGACGCCGACACCGGATACGGGCTCTGGGTGCTCGGCAACCGCTGGTACCGACCGCTCGCCGACGGTCGCATCGTGGCTGTGCGCACGAACGGACGCGACGAGGTGGTCGTCATGGAGCGGGACGGCAGCCCCCGCCTCATCCGCGTCCCCGCCGACGGCCATGTCAGCGTCGACGATGTCGCGGGCTCCCGCGTGCTGCTATCCGGCAACAGCTCGTCGACAGCCCCCGGCGTCTGGTGCGTCGACGTCGACTCCGGCGACGTCGAGGTGATCGCGGGTGCGACGCCGGTGGATCCCCTGTGGATGCCCGCAGCATCCGAGATCCTGGTCGACGGCGCACACGGCCCCGTCCATGCCTTCGTCTACGAGCCGTTGAATCCGTCCGTGTCGGCAGCAGACGACGAGCTCCCTCCGTACATCGTGCTCGTGCACGGCGGCCCGACCGCTCACGTCACGGGCGCCGCGTCCGCGGCCATCGCCTTCTGGACGAGCCGGGGCATCGGCGTGCTCGACGTCAACTACGGCGGATCGACGGGCTACGGACGTGCGTATCGAGAACGGCTCGATGGCGGATGGGGTGTGGTCGACGTCGACGATGTCATCGCCGCGGCGCGCGGCCTCGCCGACACCGGACTCGCCGATCCCGACCGCATCGCGATCCGCGGAGGCTCGGCGGGCGGCTGGACGGTGCTCTCGTCCCTGGTGCGAGGCGGCACGTTCGCCGCGGGCATCAGCAGATACGGCGTGGCCGACCTGCGGATGCTGAGCGAGCACTCGCACGACTTCGAAGCGCACTACATCGAGGGACTGGTCGGGCCGCTGCCCGAGGCGGAGTCCGTCTACATCGACCGCTCGCCCCTCACCCACGTCGATCGAATCGACGTGCCGGTGCTGCTCATGCAGGGCGCGGAGGATCGTGTGGTGCCGCCGTCGCAGTCCGAGGCGATCCGAGACGCGCTGGCGCAGCGAGGCGTCGATCACGAGTACGTGCTCTACGCCGGTGAGGGCCACGGCTTCCGTGCGAGCGAGACCATCGTCGACGCTGTCGAGAGAGAGCTCGCTTTTCTCGGACGTGTGTTCGGCTTCACGCCCGCGCGCTGATCACTCTCCGACGCGATTGCGCAGGCGCATGGCGCGGTCGGCCTCGCGGGTGTCCTGACGCTCGCGCAGGGTCTGACGCTTGTCGTATTCCTTCTTGCCCTTCGCGAGGGCGATCTCGACCTTGGCGCGACCGTCGGAGAAGTACAGCTTCAGCGGGATCAGCGTGTACCCACCCGCGGAGACGGCATGCTGCAGCTTCGCGATCTCCTCGCGGTGCAGCAGCAGCTTGCGGACGCGCTTCGCGGAATGGTTGGTCCAGTGCCCCTGCGAGTACTCCGGAATATGCACGGAATCGAGGAAGACCTCGTTCCCCTTGACGAACGCATATCCGTCGCTCAGGTTCGCGCGCCCCTGGCGCAGCGATTTGACCTCGGTGCCGGTGAGCACCATCCCCGCCTCGTACGACTTCTCGATGTTGTAGTCGTGACGTGCGCGACGATTGGTCGCGATGACCTTCTCCCCGCGTTCCCTGGGCATGATTCTCTCCTGATCCGCGTCGCGCAGTGGTTCCAGAGCCCTGGTCGGGCGCACGACAGCCTGTCAGTCTATACCGGCGAGCCGGTCAGGTGCGAAGCCAGCGCCGGATCGCGAAGCCCGCCGAGAGCGCGGCCAGCACGACGCCGATGCCGATCAGCACCGGAACGACGACGACGGCATCCTGCATCGTCACCCACGTCGTGATGAACGGCACGCGCCCTCGCAGGTATCCGTCGACACCGAAATGCACTCCGGCGACGACCGCCGCACTCGCGAGCGCCGAGCCGAGGAAGGCCGCGAACACGCCCTCCAGCACGAACGGCGTCTGGATGAAGCGGTTGGAAGCGCCCACCAGACGCATGATCCCGATCTCCTTGCGCCTGGCATAGGCGGAGAGCCTGATGGTCGTGCCGATCAGCAGAATCGCGGCGATCAGCATCAGGGTGGCGATGCCCACCGCGATGTACGTCGCGACCGTCAACGCAGAGAAGAGCGGCTCGAGGTACTGCAGCTGGTCCTGCACCTGCTCGACGCCCGCGACGCCGTTGAACGCCTCGGAGATCACCTGCGACTGGCCAGGGTCCTTCATCGTGACGAAGAAGACCTCGAACGCCTGCTCGGGGGTGATCACGCTCGCCTGGTCCTCGCCGAGCTGTTCGACGAGCTTGGCGTAGGTGTCTTCCTTGGAGTCGAAGGTGACCTCGCTGATCAGAGGAGCGAGTCCCTCGCCCTCGAGCTGGGCCCGCACGGCGTTCACCTGCTCCTCCGACGCGCCCCCGTCCACGCAGGTGTCCTGCTCCGAGATGTCGGAGCACATGTACACGGCGACCTGCGCCCGCTCGGTCCAATAGCCGCGCATGGTGCCGATCTGCGCCTGCATGAGGATAGCGGCACCGACGAACGTCAGCGACACGAAGGTGACGAGCACGACCGAGATGACCATCGAGATGTTGCGTCGAAGACCCCCGAGGGCCTCGGTGAGGATGAGTCCGATTCTCATGACGTGGGCCCCACTTCTTCGGAGCCGTCATCGGACAAGCCGAGGCGATCGGCCACGCCGAGCTCCGCGACGTCGACCTGTGGCATCACGATGGGATGCGTCCGAGGCGCGGCCACGGCCTGGGCGTTCACCGACGGCTCATCGAGCACGGGTGGCTCGATCGGCGCAGCCTGCGCCTCCGGTGTCTCGGAAGCGGTCGGCACGGCATCCGCGGATGCTCCGGCAGCCTTGCGCTGAGCGGTGAGCTCCTCCGCGAGCGCCGCGCGAACGAGCGAGAGGTCGGCGGTCTGGCGCTGCACCTCCTGCACCGCGGTGAGGGCGGCCGCGGCTGCGGCACCGCGCACCTCCTCCGGCACCAGGCGAGGGATGTTCGACGTGTCGCCGTAGCCGCCGTGCACCTCGTCGCGCACCATCACGCCGTCGCGGAGCTCGATCACCCTGCGCTGCATCTGATCGACGAAGCCGGCCTCGTGAGTCGCCATGAGCACGGTCGTACCGCCCGCGTTGATCCTCGCGAGAAGCTGCATGATGTCGACCGACGTCGCGGGGTCGAGGTTTCCGGTCGGCTCGTCTGCGAGCAGCACCTGTGGGCGGTTGACGAGAGCCCGAGCGATCGCGACGCGCTGCTGCTCTCCGCCGGAGAGCTCGTGCGGCATGCGCTTCTGCTTGCCGTCGAGCCCGACCAGCGCGAGCGCCTCGGGGACGGCCTGCTGGATGAAGCCGCGTGATGAGCCCGTCACCTGCAGAGTGAAGGCGACGTTCTGGTAGACGGTCTTCGAGGGGAGCAGCCGGAAGTCCTGGAACACGGATCCGATGTGGCGCCGGAAATAGGGCACCTTGCGGTTGGCGAGCGAGCGCAGATCACGCCCCAGCACGGCGACACGTCCGGTCGTCGGCACGTCTTCGCGGAGGATGAGCCGCAGACAGGAGGACTTGCCCGACCCCGAAGCACCCACGAGGAAGACGAACTCCCCGCGCTGCACTTCGAAGTCGACATCGGACAGAGCGGGCCGTGAGGTCCCGCGATAGCGTTTTGTGACGTTCTCGAACCGAATCATGGCGGTTCGAGCCTAAGCGCGCCCGGTGATCTGCTCGCGAGCGACACCCCGCCCAGCCCCCCTGAGTGTCACACGGCACTGCTATACATGGAGGTGCCGATCCATGCCACCGCGTGGACGATACTCCGAGGGGGAACCATGACGACGCCTGCAGGCTGGTACGACGACGGATCCGGACGCCAGCGCTGGTGGGACGGCACCCAGTGGACCGAGCACTTCGCGCCCATCGTCGAGTCTGCGGAGCCCGCGGCAGCCGAGCACACCGGCGGTTCTGCCGGAGACCACGCTACGAGCACCGGTTCCGAGTCTGCGGAGAGCGCAGATCACGCCGCGTCCTCCGCGTTCCCGGAGTCCGCGGCCGACGCCGAGACCGCCGCGTCGATCGAGTCGGTCGCTGCCGTCGAGAGCCAGTCATGGAACGCCCCTGCGCCGTCCGACTCGGATGCCGCCGCACAGGCCCCGGTCGAGGCGCCTGCCGACGCGGTCGCAGATCATCAGCCTGAATCCTCCTGGTCGGCCTCGGAGACTCCCGTGGAAGCGCCCGGCAACGCGCCGGAACCTGAATTCACCGCTCCGGGAGGCGCGACGCCGTCCGACGGCACCGTGCCGCCGTATGCCGGGGGCGTGCCCTCCTATCCCGGTGCTGCGGCTCCCGCGCAGTCCCAGGAATACGCCGCGGCACCCGGGTATCCGGGGGCGGCGGCGCCGAGCTACCCGGGCAACGCCGCCTACGCGCCCGCAGGTCAGCAGTACGGTGCCCCCACGGGCTACCCGGCCGCGTACGGAGCGACGGCTCCCGCAGCACCGTCGGGCCCATCGATCCTCGGTCTCGTCGGACTCGGGCTCGCGGCGCTCGGCACGATCCTGTCCTGCATCCCCGTGATCTTCTGGCTCGGCTGGCTGCTGCTCGGCGTGGGCTTCATCGTCTCGCTCATCTCGCTGTTCCTCAAGGGCAAGAAGTGGCCGGGAATCTCGGGCCTCATCCTCTCGGTCGTCGGCGCGATCATCGCCGTCGTCATGTTCTTCGTCATCGTCTTCGCGACGGTGTCCGAAGCCGTCCGCGATCTGCCGACGGCACCCCCGTCGAGCGATTCGGACACCGGCACCGGAAGCGAAGACGAAGGCACCGGCACCGAAGGCGACGGCACGGGCACGCCCGAGGTCGTCGAGGGCGAGCTGGGTTCCCCCGTGCCGATCACCCAGATGACCGCCACCAGCGAGGTGACGATCCACTCGGCCACGTGGGCGACGAGCGACGGCTCGAGCATCCCGTCGACGAACGGCGGCTATGTGATCCTCGACGTCACCTTCACCGGCGTCTCGGGCACGAGCTACCTGAGCGCGTTCAACTTCGGCATCGAGACCGCTGAAGGCGTCGAAGGGACCTACGACTACTACGTCGACGGGATCGTCGCTGAAGAACTCGAGCCCGGCGACACGGTCGACGGAAAGATCACCTTCGACGTCGCGCAGAGCGAGTCCTACGACGTGATCTTCACCGACGAGCTCCTGCAGGAGGTCACCCGCATCACCGTCGTGCCCTCAGCCGGCTGAGACCGGCAGCGCGAAGACGATCATGACGAGCGTCGTGCCGGCCGGGCGGCCGGCACGACGATCAGCGGTGGCGGAACGGTTCGGCGTGGACGCAGTGATCCGCCACGCCGAGGTCACGGGCGCCCTCGACGGAGCTGCCCGCCGAGAACGGAGGGTTCGCTCAGTCCTCGTCTTTGCGCTTGCGCCAGCGGATACCGGCCGAGATGAACCCGTCGAGATCGCCATCGAAGACGGCGGCAGGGTTGCCCGACTCGTGTCCGGTGCGGAGATCCTTCACGAGCTGCTGACCGTAGAGGAAGTACGAGCGCATCTGATCGCCCCAGCTCGCCGTGATGTTGCCGGCGAGTTCCTTCTTCTTCGCGGCCTCCTCCTCCTTCTGGAGGAGCAGGAGCCGGGTCTGCAGCACGCGCATGGCCGCCGCGCGGTTCTGGATCTGCGACTTCTCGTTCTGCATCGACACGACGATGCCGGTCGGGAGGTGGGTCAGCCGCACGGCGGAGTCGGTCGTGTTGACCGACTGTCCACCGGGGCCCGACGAGCGGAAGACATCGACGCGGATGTCACTCTCGGGAATCTCGACCTCGGTCGCCTCCTCCATCAGAGGAATGACCTCGACCGCGGCGAACGACGTCTGGCGCTTGTCGGCAGAGCCGAACGGGCTGATGCGCGCGAGGCGGTGCGTTCCGGCCTCGACCGACACCGTGCCGAACGCATAGGGCGCATCGATCTCGAACGTGGCCGACTTGATGCCGGCGCCCTCGGCGTACGAGGTGTCGAGCACCTTGACGGGGTATTTGTGGCGCTCGGCCCAGCGCAGATACATGCGCATGAGCATCTCGGCGAAGTCGGTGGCGTCATCGCCGCCGGCGCCTGAGCGGATGGTGATGATGGCTGAACGCTCGTCGTACTCGCCGTCCATGAGCGTCTGGACCTCGAGCTGGTTGATGATCTCGGTGAGAGCGGTGAGCTCGGCACGTGCCTCGACGGCGGACTCCTCGTCGCCCATCTCGTTCGCGAGGCCCACCAGAACCTCGAGGTCGTCGAGCCGACGGCCGATGCCTTCGACCCTGGCGAGCGCGGACTGCCGGTGGCTCAGCGCGCTGGTGACCTTCTGTGCGCGTTCGGGGTCGTCCCAGAGGTCCGGCACGCCGGCTTCCTCACTGAGGCGCGCGATGTCGGAGCGGAGGGTCTCGACATCGATGACCTCGCGGATGTCACCGTAGGTGAGTCGCAGGGCCTGGATGTCGGCGGAGAGATCGAGTTCGAGCATGTCGCGTCCAGCCTAACGTGCCGCCTGCGCGGGCGGGTACGGCTTCGAACGGGAGTAGCGTGAAACGAGTGAGCAACGCATCCACGGTCCTGAGGCGGTTCGGGCCGATGGTGTATCTCCCCACCGTCCTCTTCTCACTAGGCGAAGGCGCTGTCATCCCGCTGATCCCCGTGATCGCGGCACGGATGGGCGCTGATATCGCGTTCGCCGCGCTCGTGGCATCCGCGCTCGTGGTCGGCCAGCTCTGCGGAAACCTCCCCGCCGGCTGGGCCGTGGGCCGCATAGGCGAGCGCTTCACGATGGTGATCGCCGGGGTGATCGCCATCGGTGCGGGCGTGGGAATGGTCTTCGCCCCCACACTCGGCGTGCTCGCGGCATCCGTCTTCCTCCTCGGCTTCTGCGCTGCAGCCTTCGGACTCGCCCGCCACGCTTTCATGACGACACGAGTGCCGATCGCGTTCCGTGCCCGCGCGCTGTCGCTGTTGGGCGGGAGCTTCCGCCTCGGGATCTTCATCGGGCCCTTCGTCGCTGCCGGTCTGCTGCAGCTGTTCGGTTCGGAGTCGGCGGCGATCTGGTTCTTCCTGGGCTGCCTCGTCGTGATGGTGCTGCTCGTGCTTCTCGGCCCGGACCCGGAGAAGACGATCGCGCCGACCACCGCCGTGCGGACCGCCGCGCTTGCGGATGATTCGGGCGAGCCCGTGACCGGTTCGATTCCCACCGCCGCACGCACGGGCATCTTCCGCACCATGTGGCAGCAGCGCAGCGTGCTCGGGCGGCTGGGGCTCGCCGCCGCCTCCCTGTCGGCCGTGCGGTCGGCCCGGCAGGTGGTGCTGCCGCTGTGGGGGCTGTCGCTGGGCCTGGACGCCTCGACGATCGCGCTGGTCGTCGGCATCTCGGGTGCGATCGACTTCGCGCTGTTCTATGCGAGCGGCCAGGTGATGGACCGGTTCGGTCGCCTCTGGGCGGCGATGCCCGCGATGGTGCTGATGGGCGCGGGGTTCCTCGCTCTCTCGTTCACCCATGATCTGGATGCGGCCGTGCTGTGGTTCGGCATGTTCGCCGCAGTGCTCGGAGTCGGCAACGGGCTCTCGAGCGGCATTCTGCTGACGCTGGGCGCCGACGTCGCCCCGAAGAGCGAGCCTGCAGCGTTTCTCGGTTCGTGGCGCACACTGACGGATGCCGGAGGAGCCGTCGCTCCCCTGCTGGTCTCGGCGATCGTCGCGATCGCCTCACTCCCGATCGCCGCAGCGGCCATGGGAGTGATCGGCCTCGTCGGTGCGGGTGGGTTCATCCGCTGGATCCCACGCTTCGTGCCGCGCGCCAAAGAGGAGGACTCATGACCACCGCCCTCGGCGCCGACATGCGTCGCCTGGTCGTCGGAGCAGCGTCGTCGACGGATCATGAGCGGGATGCTGTCGCGGACTTCGCGACCTTCTTCCGCGATGATCATGGTCCGGTATCTCGTGATGACGGGCCGGACCACGCCACGGCATCCGCACTCGTTTTCGATCAGACGCACACCCGCACGCTGCTGGTCTTCCACACCAAGGGACGGTTCTGGGTACAGCCAGGCGGGCACCTCGAGCCCGAAGACGCCTCGATCGCAGAGGCCGCTCTGCGCGAGCTGCGTGAGGAGACCGGTGTCGACGTGCCCGCTCTCGTCGAGCCCCTCGTCTACGACCTCGATCATCACCGGCTGTCTTCCGCCTTCGGTCGCTGCGCGTCACACCTCGACATCGGGATGGCTGTCGTCGTCGACGACGACCTCGAGCTCTTCGTGAGCAACGAGTCGGAGGACGTGCGCTGGTGGCCGATCGAGGCACTGCCGGCACAGGTGCCCGACGGGTTTCACGAGCGGGTGCGCAGGCTGCGCGATCGTCTGATGCGCTGACGCCGACGAGCTCGCGAACGACTGTCAGCGCAACGCCGTGCGACTCGTCCCTGTCGCCTCCAGCCGCACCGCGTCGGAGACGAACAGCGACACGAGCGGCGGACTCCACATGATCGCGACGGTCACCCGTGAAGAGTGGCCGTCGGGGCTCGACGCCGATTCCAGAGTCACTGCCGCAGGGAGTGCCGCAAGCAGCTCCTCGGCCTGATCTCTGACGCCCTGGTCGGTGAGATCGGCGCGAGCAGTCTCGCCGTCGACTGCCAGGGTGAAACCGTCCGCCCCGGCGAGCGCTGCCGCGTCGGCGATCGCATCGAGTCTCTTCTGCGAGATGTAGAGGTCTGTCGCGCAGATGCTCACGAAGATGAGGGCGAGGGCGAGCATCGCGTAACCGAGAGTCAGGAGCAGGACGCTCCCGTCGTCCTCCGCCCGCCTCACCCTCCGCCCCACAGACGAGACATCTTCTGCACCGCCGATCCCTCGACCCTGACGGACGCGGCCTCGTCCATTCCGAAGACCGCAGGGATGAGGGGCAGGGACACCGACGTCGCGACCGTGACGGTCACGGTCGCGCCGGCCGATGGGCATGTTCCCTCTGCGGGCACGCAGGTCACAGACACGTCGATCGATTCCGCGTCGATGCCGTACTGATCGGAGATGCTGGCGAGCACTCGCTCGCTCCGTACGGCTGCTGCGGCGGCATCCGGTGCGAGCGCGATCGCTCGTGCCGTGTGCCGTGCGGCGGCCTCGACGCCCAGCGTCTGCTCCTGGACTGCACCGAGAGCGATGATCAAGTACACCAGCGGCACGAGCAGGATGACGCCGACGGCGATGAACTCGAGCGCCGCTGAGCCGTCGTCATCGCTCATCGAACGACTCCTCCGGTGCATGCGCCTGCACCTCCAACGCGAACGGCACACCGAGAAGCCCGATCACGGGAAGCGTGGTGCGGATGCGCACCTCGATCGTCGGCTGAGCCAGCGCCATCGACCGAACCGCCGTCACGTCTTCGGCGTATGCCTCACCGATCGCCCGGGTGACGATCTCCCGTGCGCGCTCGGCTCCCTGATCTGTCGTGGTGTCGGCGAGCGCGGCGTGATAGGCGCCGTCGACCGCCGCGTCGTGCACGACGTTGCGGACGTAGACGGCGAGCGCCAGTTGCATCACGCCGAGGGTGAGGAGGGTGAGCAGCGTCCCCACGAGCACGAACTCGACCGGGCTCGATCCGCGGTCGTCCGCGACCGAGCGCCGTGACGGCCCGACGCACATCGGGTGAGCCGCCTCAGAGCCCCGAGACACGCTGAATGGCCTGCTCGAACAGCGCACTGAGCGCCGGGCCGGCAACCGCCCAGATCAGCACAACGAGACCCGCCGTCATCAGGGTGACGAGCACCCATCCGGGGACGTCTCCGGTTTCGTCGTCGATGAGATCCTGGAGGAGAGCCTGCGGGCGGGAGTCCGCGAAACGCGTCCTCCCGAGTCGAGAAATGTTCATGTCGTCCTTTCGTGATCACTCAGCCGATGCCGAGTCGCAGAATGAAGAGGCCCGGGTAGATGGCGAAGAGAACGGAGAGCGGGAGGATCAGGAACACGAGCGGGCTTATACAGCAGCTAATATCCTTGTAAGGAAAGGGTCATCCATGCGCGCAGCGATCTATACCCGCATCAGCGAGGACAAGGACGGCGACGAGCTCGGCGTGGAGCGTCAGGAGCAAGACTGCCGACGCCTCGCAGCGGCTAAGGGCTGGGAGGTGGTCCAGGTGTTCGAGGAGAACGACACGAGCGCCTACCGCTCGAAGGTGCGCCCGAAGTACCAAGCGATGACCGAGGCTGTGCGGGCCGGAGATGTCCAAGCGATTGTAGTTTGGGACGTAGACCGGCTGAGTCGAACGCCTCGCGAGCTCGAAGACGTGATCGATTTCGCGGACTCGCATGGACTCGCTCTGGCGTCGGTGGGCGGTGAGGTGGATCTTGCCACGCCGCAGGGTCGCCTCACGGCGCGGATCAAGGGGTCGGTCGCTCGGCATGAGTCGGAGCAGATGGCGCGGCGACTCCGGAGGCGGCTGGAGCAGAAGGCAGAGAGCGGAGAGCCCCACGGGCGCGTCCCCTACGGATTCGTGCGAATTCCGGCTGACAAGGCCAGAAAGCGTGCCGCGCGCGATGTGGTCAATCCGGACGAAGCCGCTGTTCTCCGCGAGGTGGCGAACGGGCTCCTGTCGGGTGGGTCGCTTCGACGCATCGCCGCTGCCCTGAACGAGAGCGGCGTGCCTTCTCCTGAGTCGGCACGCCTCGCGCGCGTCGCAGCTCGCTCCGGCGGTGGAGAGGTACGGGTTGTGCCGTGGTCTGCCGCCTCACTGCGCCAAGCAGTTCGCCGCCCTCAGAACGCGGGAAAGCGAGAGTTCCGGGGGCGAATTATCGGGGATACAAACGGCGAGCGCATCTTCGATGACGCGACCTGGGAGCGCCTGTGCGCGCTTCTGGACGACCCCGCGCGGCGCTCGAGCAAGGGCGGAGCAGAATTCCGCCACCTTCTGTCCGGTGTCGCGAAGTGCGGTCGCTGCGACGGAACGATGCGTCGACAGACGGGAAGCGTGCGAACGCTCGCGAATGGTGAGAAGCGACGGCAGGACGCCACATACTTCTGCGTCGAGTGCTACCGAGTCCGCCGACGCCAAGCTCCCGTAGACGCGATGGTCGAGACGATGGTGCTCGCTCTGCTGCAAGACCCTCGGACAATCCAGCTACACGCCCTCGGGGACGCCGACGCTGCCGATGAGGCTCGGGCGGACATCGAGCGCATCGATGCGAAGCTCGCGATCGCCGCGGATCAGTTCGCGGACGACACGATCACCGGGGAGCAGCTGCAGCGCATCACCGGTCGCCTCCGCAGCGACCGAGAGCGCCTTGCAAGGAGGATACGGGACGCAACCCCGACCCCGCTGCAAGGATTCCTTGCCGCGGGGGACGTAGCCGAGCGGTGGCATGCTGCGCCGGTCGAAGTGAGGCGCGAGCTCGTGGACATGCTGGTAACGGTCACCATCATGCCGTCCGGGTCGGGCCGCAAGTTCGACCCCGAGCTGGTTCGCGTCGAGCGCCGAGTCGCAGCATGACTGGTGAACTCGTGATCGCTCGCTGCGAGAAGCGGCATCCGCTCATCTCTGCGGAGGGAGGGATACCGCTGGCTTTGTCGCCGCTACGCGCCCCGCTGGGATGGATGGGTGCTCGCTGCGAGCGCTGCAAGAGGGACTACATGGTGGTGGAGTCGGCCGCGAGGCGCTCCGCCGTGGGCGAC
Source organism: Microbacterium sp. APC 3901 (assembly GCF_030407765.1). Lineage (GTDB taxonomy): Bacteria > Actinomycetota > Actinomycetes > Actinomycetales > Microbacteriaceae > Microbacterium. The sequence goes on along the minus strand of NZ_JASDCU010000004.1, from coordinate 192,527 downwards.
AGGAATGAGGTGCGTGCGGACCATGTGCAGTCTCGAGACGGTCTCGTCACGCAGAACCCCGAGCTCCACGAGGCGATGATTGAAGCGTGGTCCACCCCGATCGGGGATCCCGACGACACCGCGCCGCGCTGAGTTCCCCCATACGTCCAACGCGCGTATGCTGGGCCTCGTAGTTCAGCCCTTGCGGATGCGGCTCAGCCAGCGGACGCGTAGATCACGAACCAGCCTGGCATCTGGTCACGCTCACCACATTCAGTGGAGCCGTGACCCATGCCCATCGACTCTGTCACCCGACGCCTCAACGCTCAGAAGGCCATCCACACGCGGTGGCACGGCGAACTCCCGCCCCAACTGCAGGCCGAACTAGACGACAACCAGCGCCGGACCCTCGAGGAACGCATCGCGCAGCTCCTCGAGGACGGCCCCACACTCACTCCTGAACAAGCAGCTCGGATCGGCACGCGACTCGGGCTCCGGGCGAGTTCGGGTGATGCCGGATGAGGGCAGAGGGAGGGGCCGGTGCTGCGCGCTCCCGGCCCCTCATGCACCAGGTCCCCAGCCAAGGACGCCCGATTGCTGCGGCCACGGTACCACCCGTCGCGGACATTGCTGCGCTCGACTTCGGAGGGCGGTGATGCACGGTGAGCCTTACCCGCGAGTCTATCGAGTCGTTCATCCTGCGCCTCGTCCGCGAGCCGAGCATCGAACTGCGGACGTTCGACCTGCGCGTTCTCTCGACCGTGCTCGAGCACATCGGACCGGCGGGTTTCGCGTGGATCGATCAGGAGAGCATTGCAACGCGCATCGACGCGAGCAGCGATGCGGTGCAGCGGGCGCTCAGGAAGCTCAGCACCGAACCGAACCGGCAGCACCCGCTACTGATCCTGCAGCGCATGGAAGCTCGCGCTGGAGCACGACGCGAGAAGCGACACAGCCTCACCTACTGCCCCACCCTTACCGGTGTGCGAGCTCCGGGTATAAGCGCCGACATCGAATGGGGCGAGGACGGCAAGCCACGGATCCTGACAGTCAAGCCCGTCCCCTGGCAGAGCCTCCCATGAACGTCGATTTCTACGTCCCGCGGTTTCCGCGTCACGCCGAATTCCGCGGAAGTCTCCCAGACCCCAGTTACCCGGAATCTCCCGTGACGCGGAAATCGCGTCACGCGGAATCTGGCGTGACGCGGAAACCGCGCCGTACTAAGGCATCCTCGCTTCGCTCCGCTGCCTCTCCGCGCCCGCGAGTTGCAGAGGCGGGCGCATCCGCCACTCCGCTGCGCTCGGCTCCGCCTCACTCCGGCTACGGGCGGATGAAGCTAGGCGCGGGTCAGGTTCTTGAACGCTCGCCGCTGGGCCGACACCTCCGCTGCGCTCCGGTATCGATGAGTGATTCTCTTCGAACGGAACACGCGAGGCGGAATCACCCACCTCATCACCGGCTCGTCATCAGCCATGCCCAGGCCACGGCAGACCTCCCGCGTGACATGCGAGGTGGTCGAGTCCTGAGGCAGTCACCGGTGGCTCCTCCTTCGCTTCGCTCAGTCGTCACCACCTCGGGACGCGCACGCGAATTCAGCAACGACGAGAGGAGCCGAGGATGACCAATCGACAGGACACCGGATCGCAGGTCCGCAGCATGCGGGAGCGCGCGCAGGACGCCGCCCTCGACGCGCTCCCCCGGATCGCGATGCATCAGATCGTGCGCCAGCGGGTGGATTCGCATATCCCGCTCGAGTTCGAACCGTCGCAACTGCGGGAGGTCGCCGCACAAGCAGCTGCCGCAGCGATCGAGGACGCGTACTCGCCCGGTGCGGAGCGCGAGGAGCGCCTCGCAGCTGCGCGGCAGAACCTCGAACGGTTGTGGCTCGGCTCGGTTGCGAAGAAGGGCTTCAAACCGTGACCGCCCGCGGCGAGCGCAAGTGCAGCCGACGCATGCAGCAGTTCTACGCGGCACAAGCCGCAATGGCCGCAATGCGGCATCAAGGACGAACCGAACCCGAGCAACCTACATTGTTCGACCTTGCAGAACTCGATCACGACACCAAGGAGCCAGACCATGACCACGAGTAACACGCACCGCCGGGAGGTCCTCGCGGCCTACACCGCGGGGCTGCTGACCTTGGACGCGGCCGAGCAGGATGACAAGACCGCCCGAGCCCACATCGCGGCGTTCATCTCTGAGGGCGGTGACGGCCTCGACCTGATCCTCCACCTCGCTCACGAGGCTGCGACCGCCTATGGGGCGCTCGCAGCGATCGGGGCGGGCGATGACGACTGGCGGGCAACGGTCCGGGCTGGGCTGCTCGCGCTCGAGGCGGACGCGGCCCTCGCAGAAGTCGGAGGGGCGTCCGATGACCAGGGATGACGACCCGCTCGTGAACGTCGGGCACAAGCCGCCCCGCGGGACGGTCTGGGTGCCGACCGGGTGGGACGACGAGCTAGGTGAACCCACCGACTGGCGGTACGTGCCCCGCGAGCACGCCGAGCAATGGGACTCCCGCAACTGGCGGTAGATCGCGTGCGCGACTGGGGCGGATCGAGGAGACCGTGGAGCCATGAGCCCCGCAGCCCCCTCCTCAATCCGCCTCCCCTACGTCACCGACGAGCCCGGCCATCGCCTTCGCTTCGAGTCTCTGCTCGCCGCACGCATCTACGCGGAAGCCCGGACTGGACCCGTCCCGATCCATGACGCGATGACGGGCGAGCCCCTCGAGACACGCTGAGCGCTATCCACGCAGCCCCGGACACCACCGTCCGGGGCTGCGCAGCGCCAGTAGCCGCGAGACTCAGCCAGGGCGTGTTGCGCTCGTGTCACACCATGGTGTTACGTTGGGAGTACCGAGACCCGCCGTCCGAATAGTCGCCCCCTGGGTGTGTGCGTGCCTCACGAATAGGCTCAGGGCGGCGGGTCGCCCTTCCCTCAGTCCTCGAGGATGGGATCACGTCCGCGGAAGTGCCAGTAGGTGCCATGCGGCTGATAGGTCCTCCGCACGAAAGTACCGAGGTGCGCCGCGGAGCTCGGGCGGTCTGTGCGGACGCGTCGGTTGATTGCTCCGGCGATCATGTCAGCCAGTTGGATCGGACGGCTGGCGCTCGAGTCCACATGTCGAACATCGGTCAGCGTGCCTGGCGACTCGCGGTTCACCATGCGCAGGAGATAGGCGCTGTCCTGCATGCCGAATGCGCGTGTGTCCTGGCCGTCGATGAAGAGCTTCGCCTGTCGGATGTAACCGTGATTTTTCGTCATCAGCATGCGGATCGCGAAGCTCTTTAGCGCCGACGGATTATCTCGCAGATGGTCGCTGTAGATCGTGCGCTTGTCGATGATGATGGCGCGAACGTCGAAGGATGCGGGCGCGATGCAACGGAAGAAGCAGTCCTTCACTCGATCCTTAGTCTTCGAGTACTTGAACTCGCGCGTCTGCCGGTTGTGCCTCGAGCACTCCTCGATGAGCTCCGCGGCCGCGGTGATGTGGGCCGGGTCACGGAACACGCAGGCCGCCATGACGAGGTGGCTGGTCGACCCCTGGCCGAACTTGAACCCACCGTCGCCGGAGTCATCTAGGTAAACGTGCACCCTATGAGCCTAAGCGCGCGCGCCGACGTCGCAGCGGTCAGCCTGTGGATAACTCGCGCTCGAAGGCATTCGGTGGTACGTGGCTAGCCGGACTGTTGTCCGATACGGAGGCAATCGACAAGCTCTCGCAGGTCGTCGGCTACGACTTTCCACCGCCTGACGAGTGGTGACGCTCGCGTCCATGGGAGGGGCCTACGTGATCAGGTTCTCTGCTCGATATCGCACCAGCCTGGCCTCGAATGCCTCGCGTCGAGCGCGCTGGTAGGGCGTCCAGAGCTCGGGCCGATCGGTCACGTCCTCCCCGTTGAGGCTCGGTCGCTCCCACGGCGGATCCCAGCCCGCCCGGAGGTGGGATATCTCCGCACTCTCGTTCACGTTCGCGTCGAGGTACTCCCACGCTCGCGCGTCGAGGTCGCGCGCGGCTCGGCGGTTGCTCATGCCCGGTCCTTCCTGAGACTCGGACCGGCCCCGAGAGCGACCAGTCTAAGCACCGCCCCAGACAGCCAGCAGCGGCGAGGAGCGCTCAGAACGCCTCGGGACGACCGCACACCTGTAGCCGCCCGTTCCAACGCGTCCTGCGGGCGCTCACTTCCTCGCATGCGTTCCGCGAACTTTGGCTTGATCGTTCGGCTACCCGGAGCGAAGAAGGCCAGATCCCGGGTCGAAACAACCTCGTTCGCTTGAACGAAACTTTCGAATCACGTTTTCGGCGGGGGGTGACAGAAAGCTTGCCGGGCGCTCGCTTTCGGGCGACGCCTTGTTCAGACTGCGACCCCCCTCCCCCTGTGAGTGTTCGTATCGACGTGGCGAAGGGGTGCTGCGTGCGGAGTGTCGGTCTAGTGGTCCGCGCCGCCGGGTGGGTGGCAGGTGGTGCAGCGGAAGTGGAGGCCGTCGAGCTCGTGCGGGGCCGCAGCGAAGTGCTCGAGCGGGAGTGTGCGTCCGCAGCCTGGGCACGGCTTGGTGCCGTCTGGGTGGGCGCGGTGGCAATCGCGGGCGATGTGCTGCGGGTCGCGGGTCGCTCGCCATGCGCGCTGCTCGCGGCGGCGGATGCGAGTGCGGGTGTTGCTCTCCTCGGCGGTGAGGTGCTGCCCCGCCTTGTAGGCGCGCATCACTCGTTCTTCGTCGGGGGTTCGGGTGGGTGTGGTCATGGTGGGGCTCCTCGAGCCGTCGTGTGTTGGTGGGGGCCGGGCCCATGGACTGACCCGACCCCCGGGAGCAGTCGCAGCGTCCGTGAGGAGGCTCGCTGCGACCGCGTGTGTGCACCGGGGGCGGCTCAAGGTGTGAGCCTGTGCCGAAAGGAGCGTCGCCGCCCCCGGTGGGTCTTACGGCGTCGGGACGATTTCGCCCTTGACGATGCCGCTCGGGGTGCGCACGTCGGAGTTGACGCGAGTCTCGACGCGAAGGCGGACCAGGTTGCGGGCGAAGTCGTCGGACATGGAGTCCGACCAGCGCGCATCGACCTTGCCGTCCGTGCTGAGCGAGTTCGCCCCTTCCGCGAGGGTCCACACGGTCCCGGCGGTGACTGCCGGGGACTCGATCACGTCCACGCCCCACAGCTTCATCTCGGCTTCGTTCACCGGTGTGGTGGGTCCGAAGTCGAAGTTGCCCGACGTGTTCCGCGTGGTGAGCGCGGTCGTCCAGTCGGCGGGTGCCACGGCGATGAACGACGGGGTGCGCCCGTTCGCCGTGAGCCGCTCGATCGCCTTCCGCGCCGTGGTGATGAGGTCCACACCGGTCACGGTGAGGATCCCGGACGCGTTGAGCCAGCCGAGGAGGTTCTCCCCCATCCCCGAGCCACTGACGAGCTGCGCCTGGATCGCCAGGTCGAGACCGCTCACAAACTCGGACTCGATGAACCGCTGCACCTCGTCGTTGTCCTCGAGGATGTACTTCGGGATCGGCTCACTGATGTGAGCGAACACCTTGAGCTTCGCCTCGACGGGCTCCATGGTCACGATCGAGGTGGGCTTGAGCGCACCCTCCGCGACCGGGGCCGCGTTCATCGTGCGGACCGTCTGACGCAGGTACTCGTAGACGGGGCTGCTGCGACGGATCGCGGGGATCGCCTGCAGCAGCGAGGTACGCGGGCGGTCGATCGGAACGATGCCGCGAATGAACTCGACACCCACGAGGTCCGACGAGGTGCCGATGGCCTTCTGAGCGACCGAGCGGGCGGTGGCCTTGACGTTGAGGAACGAGGCCTTCGCGCTGCTGCCCTCCCCGTCGTCGTCGCCCTGCTTGAACTGGTTGAGGATCGCCGTGCCGCGATCCATCATGTCGATCGACTTCTGCAGTCGAGCGGCCTCCTCGGCCTTCTGCTCGAGGGAGGCGAGCTCCGCCTCGGTGATATCGCGGCCTGCGGCCTTCGCGCCGTTCACAACTGCCGCCATTGCGGCCTTGATCTGAGCGAGCTGCTTCTTGGGATCCATGATTGTGGTCCTTCCATGCGTGATGAGCACGGGCGCGGGGATCGCGCCAGACGTGCGGGTCGCATGCAACGGTCCTCGAACCACCCCGAGGTTACTCAGCTGCGTTGGGGCTCACGCCCTCCTCCGCAGCGCTCCCGAGGGGGAGGCTGGCTGCACTGCTCGCAGGTCGACCGCTGGCGGCTCCTCCGAGTTGACCCCTCGCGGGGTTCCTCCTCGTTGGCCACGGACGATCGCGCCCTGCTACGGACAGGTTAACACCGGGCTCCGACAGAGGGAACGCCGCGTCGATAAGGTTGGGCTCATGCCAATGTCGCGAAACCCGGTCGTCAAGCCGAAACTGCCCTACAGAAACGTCCGGTCCGTTGGCCCCGTGACGCTCTACCTGAGCGACATCGACGCGATAATCGCGAGACTCTCCAAGGACGTCGGAGAAGTACGGATCCTGGCAGGAACTTCTACCGCCACCGTGGCTGACGATCTGCGGGACTCGACGGAGAGAGAACGATCCGGGCTCGTCCTGCAGGCCAGCAACCCGGGGGTGAACATATTCCTGTACCCCAAGAAGTGCGTGGTCGAAACGACGGATAGCGACCCATTCGCTCAAGCTGTTGTCGAGGATGCGGTCTCCCTTCTTGAGCAACACCGCCGGAGCCTTGCTCCACGATTCTTCGCCCAGCTCGCGTTGACGGCCGCGCCTCTCGGCATCCTGGCGTGGTCCTTCACGAGGATGGGGGTTGAGAACATCCCACAGCTGGTGATCCTCATCGCTCTCTCGCTGGTTGCCCTGGGCACTGCAGTATTCGTTAACGTCGTGAGTTGGCGCGATTACAAGAGGCTCGGACGGACGAAGCTCGTTCTCCGGAATCGGCAGGAGGCGAAGGACCGGCAGGTCTCGTTGGCCACCACGATCTGGGTGGGTCTCGGCGGCACGATCTTCGGTGGGGCGGTGAGCGGTGTCGCCACAGCCCTGCTCAGCAATCCCAAGTAAAAGAGTAATTACCCGCTTGTGAGGGGGAGGAGCATCAGTATCTCCTTGCGCCCGGCCTGTTCGATGAGCACCCGCTTGGCGTCCTCGCGCGCGTCGCCGGCCTGGGCATGCAGGACGGCCGAGAGCGGGGCACCGTGCTCGAGCGCGGCGATCACCTGGTCGATCGAGCGCGAGAGCCCCGGAAGCTGCAGTCGAGCGGCCATCTCGGAGAGGGCATCTGCGAGCGGAGATCCCGTGCCGACGGCAAGGACCACACGGCGGAATTCGCTGGTGAGCTCTCCGGATCCGACCGCGGCCACCCTCCGAATCGAGTCGAGGAACCCTTCCCCCGCCGACAGACACAGAGCGAGGAACTCAAGTGTCGTCGGCAGTTCGTCGGTCAGTCGAGCTCGGCGGCGTGAGACACGGGCCGTCAGTTGCATGTCGTAGCCGAACCCCGCGGCGGCGCCCAGGATGCCGGGCAGTAGCGCGACCGGCGGACTCATGCGCCCCGCGAGCGCGAGCACGATGACAGCGATCGCACCGGTCACGATGCCGGCAACAACCCAGCCGAGCTGACGTCCGCGGAAAGCGCCGTGCTCCAGCGCGAGCCCTGCTTGCTCGATCCTGCGACGAAGGGCTTCTCCCCCACCGAGAAGGCGCTCGAAGACCGCCAGCGATCGACGCCACACTGTCCGGTCACCTACAGACAGCACTCCGACTCGTGGGAGCGCTCCGTCGGGCAGGTCGCCGTCGGGGACCACGTCTCGCACGTACGGCGCGATGCGCAGTGTCAGCGGGGATGCCGACCAATGCGGCAGCGCTGCGAGGATGCAGAGCACCCCGGACCCGATCGCGACACCGCCGAGGAGCGCGACCGCCGCCGCGGACACCGGGTTCATCCGAACCACCTGCCCGGCTCGGGCAGACGGCCGATACGGGTCATGAGGCGGTACGCGATCACCGACACGGCCGCACCGACGAAGATCACCACCATCCCCTCCGCGGTGCCGTAGGCGGCAGCGCCCTCGGGGCGCAGCACGAGCAGACCGAGGATCACCCAGGGCGCGACCGCCCCGAGCACTGCGGCGCCGCGGATCCACGACTGCCGGGCTTCGACCTCGCCGCGCAACACGGCGTCTGCACGAACCGACGACGACAGCGCGCGCAGAACTCCGGAGAGTTCTGTCCCGCCGACCTGTCTCGCCATACGCAGCGTCTCGATGATCCGGTCGGCGACGGGATCGGCCAGCACGGACTTCAGCCGGTCGAGACTCGTCTCGAACCGACCGGTGGCGCGCAGATCTCTGGCGAACACGACGAAGGCCGGCCGGATCATCGCGGGCGATGACTCAGCCAGGCTCGCGACGGCATCGGGCAACGACAGCCCCACACGGATCGATGCGATCAGGAGGTCGCACACGTCTGGCCACAGCTGTCGCCGCAGCTTGCGCAACCGCGTGCGTCGCGATCGCACGAAGATGATCGGTGCCACACCTGCGGCCGCTCCTGCCAGACCGGCGAGGACCGGAATCGCCGTCAGGAGCCAGATGAGGGAGGCTGCGGCGAGCGCCACCGTCGCGATCACCAGCAGAAGTGTGCGTGGTCTGACGGAGGCGAGGCCGCCTTCTTCGAGCAACCGAGACAGACGTCCGGGGCGTCTGGCTTTCTCCTCCTCCGGACGCGGAGGCCAGAGCCACGGCGACGCGCACAGCAGCACGCCGGCGGCGAGCATCGCCCCCAGCAGCACCGTCATCGCATGCCTCCTGCAGACTGCAGCGCGCCGCGTCGCCACGCCGCGCCGCCGGCGACGGCTCCCCCGCCGTGGATGTAGACCTCTCGTGCGACGATCCGTCCGTCGATCACCTCGCCGGTCGGCGCGATGACCTCGTGCACCCGTCGGATTCCGTCGTCGCCACGCACGCAGTGCACGACGAGATCCACCGCTCCCGCGAGTGCAGGCACGATGAACGCTCTGTCGATGTTCCGCCCGGCGAGCAACGGGAGCAGCGTGAGCTTGTCGAGCGCCTCGGCAGCGGAGTTCGCGTGAACGGTCGCGGCGCCAGGCACACCGGTGTTCAGTGCGAGGACGAGGTCGAGCGCCTCCGCGTCTCGGACCTCGCCCACCACCAGGCGATCGGGCCGCATCCTGAGCGCCTCTTTCACCAGCCTTCGCAGCGTGATCTCTCCCGTACCCTCGAGGCTCGCCTGACGGCCCTGCAAGGAGACGACGTCGGGGCCCTGCACAGCGAGCTCGAAGGTCTCCTCGACGGTGACGATCCGTTGACGGTCGGCGCACGAGGCGAGCAGCGCTCCGAGGAACGTGGTCTTGCCCGCGTGGGTGGCGCCGGACACGACGACGCTCTTGCCCGCACGCATCGCCTCGCGCAGCGCGTCACCGAGCTCCGCGGGCAGAGCTCCGTGCTGGATCAGCGCGTCCAGGGTGCGGAAGCGGGGCAGGAACTTGCGGATGTTGACCGACCATGATCCGCGTACGACATCCGCGATCGCGACGTGCAAGCGGGACCCGTCGGGAAGAGACGCATCCACGAACGGCTGGCTGATGTCGACACGGCGGCCTGTCGACTGCAGCATCCGTTCGACGAGATCGCGCAGGGCCGACTCGGTGAGACGCAGCTCGAGGCGTTCGGCGACTCCGCCGCGTGCGATATGGACGCTCTCGGGTCCGTTGAGCCAGATCTCCTCGATCTCCGGGTCGTCGAGGAGCGGCTGCAGTGCCCCGAAGCCGCTCACGGCTGCGAGCACGTCGCGCACGCATGCGGCTTCGTCGTCGATCATCGCCGCGCCCCGTGCGAGCGCCAGATCGTTGAACCTGCGCACCTCCGCCAGCGTGACCGTGCGCGCGGCCGCCGAATCGAAGGTCGGATCCGTGCCCTCAGCACGGAGTCGCTGCCTGACGCGCTCTGCGACGAGGACGGAAGGCTGGATCACCCGAGCATCTCCGCAAGGATCGAGCGCCGCCCGTCGGAGTTATCCACAGCTGCGGGGCCCGGGCTGCGGGCGGATCCTCAGCCACGCGCGATCCCCCGATCAGTAGACTGATTTCACCGCGCGGGAGTGGTGAAATTGGCAGACACGCAGGATTTAGGTTCCTGTGCCCTAGGGCGTGTGGGTTCAAGTCCCACCTTCCGCACCGATCTGTCGCATCCCCCGCGACCGACGACTTGACCGCCGCACAGCGCACGACGACGGGAAATCCATGCATCACGCCGCTCTCATCCCCTGGCTCGACCCCGCCACCATCATCGGTTCGGCCGGCCCCTGGGCGCTTCTCGTGGTGTGCTTCATCGTCTTCGCCGAGACGGGCCTGCTGGTCGGCTTCCTGCTGCCTGGTGACACGCTGCTCGTGATCTCCGGCCTGCTGTCACATCCGATCGCCGGGTCCGAGCACGGCGTCTTCGGCATCAACGTCTGGATCGTGGCGCTGCTCATCGGACTCGCCGCCTTCGTCGGAGGTGAAGTCGGCTATCTCATCGGCCACAAGGGCGGTCCTGCGGTCTTCGAGCGCAAGGAATCGGGCCTCTTCAGCAAGAAGAACGTCGAACGCACGAACGCGTTCTTCGAGCGGTTCGGCGGCATCACCGTCATCCTCGCCCGCTTCGTGCCGATCGTGCGCACGTTCGCGCCCGTCGCCGCCGGTGTCGGCCACATGCCGTGGCGTCGCTACACGCTGTACAACCTGATCGGCGCGATCCTCTGGGGCTTCGGACTCACCATGTTCGGCTACGCGATCGGCTTCATCCCGCCCGTCGCGCACTTCGTCGAGAGCTACATCGACCTGATCCTGCTCGCGGCCGTCGGCGGCACCGCGCTGATCACTCTGTGGCACTACCTCTCAGAGCGCCACAAGGCCAAGAAGGAGGCGGCGGCCGGCGAGGGTGAGACCGACGCCGCCGAGGCGGAAGAGCTCGCGCTCGACCCCGAGGTCTTCGACCGCGCTCCCGACTTCGACGGCGACGGCAAGCACTGATCTCGAACGACTGAGAGAGGCGGGCTGCGGACTCAGCCCGCCTTCTTCTTGCTCGCGCTCTTCTTGGTGCTCGTCTTCTCGTCGGACGAATCCGATCGCGCCGCCTTCGTGCGCGCGACGCTGGCACGCAGAGCCTCCATCAGGTCGATGACCTCGCCGCTCTTCGCCTCGTCCTCGGCGTCACCGAAGGTCTCCGAGACGTCGAATGTGTCGCCCGCCTCGATCTTCGCGTCGATCAGCGTGCGCAGCTCCTTCTGGTACTCGTCGACGAACGATTCGGGGTCGAAGTCCGCCGAGTAGCTGTCGACCAGGGATGCCGAGAGCTCGAGCTCCTTCTTCGAGATCCGCACGTCTTCATCCAGCGCCGGGAACTCGGCCTCGCGCACCTCGTCGGCCCACAGCAGTGTCTGCAGCACGAGCACCTTTCCGCGCACTCTGAGGGCGGCGAGGCGGGTCTTCTGACGCAGCGTGAACCGCACGATCGCGGTGCGGTCGGTCTGCTCGAGCGTCCTGCGCAGCAGCACGTAGGCCTTCGGGGACTTCGAGTCGGGCTCGAGGTAGTAGGGCTTGTCGAGGGTCAGCAGGTCGACCTGGTCGGAGGGCACGAACTCGACGACGTCGATCTCACGGCTCTTCTCAGCCGGCAGCGCGGCCAGATCGTCTTTCGTGAGCACGACCGTCTGCCCCTCGTCGACGTACGCCCGATCGATGTCGGCGTAGGCCACGGTCTCGCCGCACACCTCGCACGTGCGCTGATAGCGGATGCGACCGCCGTCCTTGTCGTGCACCTGATGCAGTGAGACATCGTGGTCTTCGGTCGCGGAATACACCTTGACCGGCACGTTCACGAGGCCGAAGGTCAGCGCGCCCTTCCAGATCGTTCTCATGCCCCCAGTGAACACCAGCCGCCCCGGTGGGGGCCAGTACCTTGACTACGCTGGCGTCATGGTCGCAGAGGCGCAGAACGTGCAGATCGACGGTCGTCGACTGCGCATCACGAACCTCGACAAGGTCGTCTACCCCGAGACCGGCACCACCAAGGGCGAGATCATCGCCTACTACACGGCGATCGCGCCCCGCATCCTGCCGCTGCTCGCCGGACGTCCGGTCACCCGTAAGCGCTGGGTCGAGGGGGTCGGAACCGCGGATGCTCCCGCCGACGCCTTCTTCACGAAGCAGCTCGAACCGGGCGCTCCGAGCTGGATCCCCCGCCATGCGATCCAGCATTCCGACGGGCCCAAGGACTATCCGCTCGTCGCCGATGTGCCGACGCTCGTCTGGCTCGCGCAGGTCGCCGCGATCGAGCTCCACGTGCCGCAGTGGCGCTTCGCCGCGGATGGGCTGCCCGGCAGACCAGACCGCCTCGTGCTCGACCTCGACCCCGGACCCGACGTCGAGCTCGCGCAGTGCGCCGAGGTGGCCCGCATCGCGCGCGGTCTGCTCACCGACATGGGGCTCGACCCCGTGCCCGTGACCAGCGGCAGCAAGGGCATCCACCTCTACGCTCACCTGCCAGGGCAGCAGACGAGCGACGAGATCTCGCTGGTCGTGAAGGAGATCGCCCGGCTCATCGAGGCGGAGCACCCCGACCTCGCCACCAGCACCATGGCCAAAGCCGCGCGCGGGGGCAAGGTCTTCCTCGACTGGAGCCAGAACAACGGCAAGAAGACCACGATCTCGCCGTACTCGATGCGCGGCCGTGCACAGCCGTGGGTCGCTGCGCCCCGCACGTGGGAGGAACTCGACGATCCTGACCTGGCGCAGCTCGACTTCACGACCGTGCTCGAACGTGCGGAATCGGGGCTGGATCCGCTCGCACCTCTGCGCACCGAGCCCCCTGACGAGCGCCCGCGCTCGGTAGCAGAGAAGTCGGAGCAGACACTCGAAGCCGCCACCATCACGCGACCCGGCGCCTCGCGTCACCGCCCGCGAATCGCCGCGGCCTCGAGTGCATCCGCACCCGTCTCCCCGGCATCCCTCTCCCCCATGCTCGCCGAGAACGGCACCCCTGCCATCGCGCGCATCCTCAGCTCGCCCTCGTGGGTCGAGGTCAAGTGGGACGGCATTCGCGCGATCGGCACCTGGGCCGACGGCCGGATGCTGCTGCACGCCCGCAGCGGCACCGACATCACTGCCCGCTACCCCGAGCTGACCGCTGACGGAGCGCCGTTCCTCCCCGTGACCGACGCGATCATCGACGGCGAGATCGTGGCATTCGATGCACGAGGCAGACCGAGCTTCTCGATGCTCCAGAACCGCATGCACCTGACCCGGCCGCGTGAGATCGAACGCGAGGTCGTGCGCACTCCGATCGTCTACATGGTCTTCGATCTGCTGCGCCTCGACGGCCACGACCTCAGCTCGATGCCGCTCGCACAGCGACGCACCCTGCTCGAGGAGGTCATCTCCGACATCGATGCGCCTGTGCAGGTGCCGCCCGTGTTCGACGACCTCGACGCGGCCCTCGCCGCGAGCGACGAGTTCGGCCTCGAGGGTGTCGTGGTGAAGGATCCGTCATCGCGCTATCGCCCGGGTCAGCGCTCACCCTCGTGGCTCAAGATCAAGCACACCCGGATGCAGGAGGTCGTGATCGTCGGCATCCGTCCCGGAAAGGGCGACCGCGAGGGCACGTTCGGCTCGCTGCTGCTCGCGGTGCCCGATGGCGGCCAGTTGCGGTACGTCGGCCGTGTGGGGACGGGCTTCACCGATCGCATGCTGCGCGACCTGCTCGCGCGCCTCGTGCCCCTGCGCGTCGACACGGCACCGCTCGACGGCGTCCCGGCGCTCGATGCCTCGGACGCGCTGTGGGTGGAACCCGAGCTCGTCGGCGAGGTCGAGTTCGCGAACTGGACTCCGGACGGCGTGCTGCGACACTCGCGCTGGCGGGGCCTTCGCCCCGACAAGACGCCCGAAGACGTCGTCGTCGAAGCCTGACACCTCAGGCGTGATGCGGCTCGCAGTCCGACTGCTCTGCCGGCTCGATCTGGAAGGTCGAATGCGCGACGTCGAAGTGGTGTGCGAGGCACGACTGGAGGTCGTTCAGCAGCTTGGTCGAGCGTCCGTCGGCGAGCAGTGCCGGCTCCACGCTGACGTGTGCGCTGAACACGGGGGCTCCACGGGTGAGCTGCCACACGTGCACGTCGTGCACCCCCACCACGCCGTCGTAGTCGAGCAGGTGCTGACGGATGTCGCTGACCGCGGTTCCGGCGGGCGCCGACTCGGAGAGCACCGAGAACACCTCGCGCAACAGCGAGATGGCCCGCGGGATGATCAGCACGGCGATCATCATCGATGCGATCGCATCGGCCGGCATCCACCCGGTCGTCACGATGATAATCGCGGCGATGATGACCATAGCCGAGCCGATCAGGTCGCCCATCACCTCGAGGTAGGCTCCCCGGACGTTGATGCTGGTGCGCTGAGCTCGGCTGAGCAGCCACATCGAGATCGCATTGGCGACGAGTCCCACGACGGCGACGATGAGCATCAGCCCGCCCGCGACCTCGGTGTCACCGGGATTCAGCAGCCGTCCGACGGCCTCGAACGCGACCCACCCCGCGAGCAGGATCAGGATGATCGCATTGATCAGGGCTCCGAACACCTCGGCCCTCTGGTACCCGAACGTGCGCCGGTCATCTGCCGGGCGCGCGGCGACCGCCGCGGCGATGAGGGCGATCACGAGAGCCGACGCATCGGTGAACATGTGAGCCGCATCCGCCAGCAGCGCGAGCGACCCGGTGAGGATCGCACCCACGACCTGCACGATCATGATGGTCGCGGTCAGGGTCAGCGAGATCGTCAGAAGGCGACGATGGCTGGCCGAGCGGATGCCGCCGGCGGCGGGTGCATGATCGTGCATGCCTCCAGGCTAGACCGGCTCTCACGCCCGTCGGCGGGGATCGGCCCAGTCGGGAATGGTGATGAGAATCAGGGTCAACAGTCGGGAGTAGGGCAAGGTCGGCGCGTGTCCATCGCGTGTCCAGAACTACTTCACGGCTGAGGGTGTACGGGACGTCTTCCTGCGGCGTATCAACCACAGGAGGACACATCATGGAGAAGCCGCAGAAGTTGGCAAGCGGGAACTGGCGTCAGAGATACAAAGGGCCGGATGGCAAGCGCTACAGCGCCACAGACACCACCCCGAAGAAGGCTCGGGATAAGGCCCTGTTGGAACTGGCTCGAATGCTCGCGGACCACGCCGACGGAACGATCCAGGCGAAGACCCGCACCCGGTTCGATACTTTCGCGGAGGACTGGCTCCAGACGCGGCGTCCCGGGTCCCCTGGAGGCTATGCGCCCAGCTCCTACCGAAAACGACTGAGCCACTTGTCGGAGCTGAACCGCACTTTCGGAGCGCAGTTCATCGAGGACATTACGCCCGCCGACGTCCGCGCATGGTGGAACACCAGAGCATCCACACCGTCGTATCGGAACACCCTGTTCTGGTTCCTTCACGCCATCTTCGAGGTGGCCATGGACGACGAACTGATTCAGCGGAATCCCGTCCGCGTGCGCGGCGCGAGCGAGAAGACGCACAGGAAGCGTCCGACCTTCACCGACCGCGACGTGGAGAATATCCTCGACGCCGCCGAAGGCGACATGAAGATCATGGTGACCGTGCTCTCTTGGTCGGCCTTGAGGATCGGGGAGCTGCTGGCGTTGGACTGGTCTGACGTCGAGTTCCTGGAATCCAGGCTGGACGTCGTCAAGCACCTCACACCACACGGCATCCAGCCGGGCACTAAGACGGGCGAAGAGCACACGAGAACCATCGATCTCGCCCCGTGGGCTCTCGCGGCGTTGGAGGGCCTGTACGCGGACTCTGAAGGGCAGGGTGCGATCTTCCGTAACGTCAGGGGCGGACGCCTCTCGGTCGATTCGGCGGAGCGTCGATTCCGGGCCATCCGCGAAAAGGCAGGCCTGGAGCAGATGCA
Source organism: Microbacterium sp. APC 3901 (assembly GCF_030407765.1). Lineage (GTDB taxonomy): Bacteria > Actinomycetota > Actinomycetes > Actinomycetales > Microbacteriaceae > Microbacterium. The sequence continues at coordinate 176,630 of NZ_JASDCU010000004.1, read as the reverse complement.
CCTTCATGATCTCCGCCACGTCGCGCTCAGCGCATATGCCCGTCAGCCTGGCGTCACGCTGACCGACCTCATGGCATTCGGCGGACACCTCAGCGAGCGGGTCGCCATGGGGTATCAGCATGCCGACGACGAGCGATCCAAGCGGTTTGCTGCTGAGGCTGTTACTCCTCGCTGGGTGAAGTCGTGAGGAGACAGAGCGCGCACCGCCTCGACGAGACCTCGCCCCAGGACCTCGACCGGATGACCGCGGACGGTCAGATCCCCGGCGATGCCGTCATGGCCCAGCGTCGCCGGAGGGAGGCGGCGCTCGAACGTGAGTTCATCTCCGCACTGAGAGCTGATCCCGAGATGCTGATCGGGATCGCGCGCGATGCCGCACTGGCAAACGAGCGCGCTGTCGGGCACGCTAAGGACGAACGCGTCGCGCTCGACCCCGCCACAGATCCGAAGGTGGCCGCTCGCCTGACGGCTGCTGCCGAGCGTCGGCGTCAGGCGCGCGCGAAGGCGCTGGACGCTGCGGCAGACGAGGCGTAACCGCTAGGACTGTGCTGCGGCCAGAGCCCGCCGAACCCGCCCCACATGCCTCCAACGGCCACGTGGACGGGCCGTGTTCATCGCAACAGCATTGCGACACTCCGTCAATCGAATTGAGATATTTCGTGATGACGAAGCCCGCGCCGATATGTTCGACACATGACAGTCGCCGACCAGCACTTGATCGATGAGGCCCTCGTTGCGCTCCAGGCGATAGACAAAGGTGTGATTGGCGCGCAGGGCGGTCAGAAGGCCGTGAGGCTAGTCGAGCATAACGGCGGGGACTGTGTGCTGAAGGTGGTCGCCATTGGCGGCACCTCTGACGACACGCTGAAGCGAGCTTCGCGCGAAGTCGAACTGCTGGCGAGCATCGACAATCCGAACGTGGTCCGCGTTGTATCCAGTCTTGTAACGCTGGGCGAACCAGTTCACGGAGCCGCGTGGATTGAGGAGTACCTGGACGGGGAAGATCTCGGGCCGCTGCTCGGGGGTCGCCAGTGGACGTGGGATGAAGCCCGCGCAATGGGAATAGACGTGGCTAATGGCCTTGCGGCAGGGCACGAGCGAAAGGTGATCCACCGGGATCTGAGCGCGAACAACGTTCGTCGCCTGTCGAACGGTACCTACAAGGTGCTCGACTTCGGTTTCGCTCGACACACTCTGCTTTCGCAGGTGACGTTCGCTGGGCAACCGGGCACGTTCGGCTACCTGTCACCCGAACACCTCAACTCTCACAGTGGTGGGCCGATGCAGATGTCAGATGTTTTCCAGGTCGGCAATTTGATGTACAACGCACTCACTGGACAGCTTCCGTACCCGTGGACTGGGGATCAGCAAGATTACGCAGACAGGCTTCGCAGTGGAGCCATGGTCCCCGTCACATCGCACAGGGCCGATCTAACCCAGGCGCAAGCGGAGATCATCGCAAAGGCCCTGCATCCTCAACCCGCACGTCGATTCATTAACGCCGCTGCTCTGCGGAAGGCACTGGAGGCCACACCGTGACGACATTCATCGAAGACAGCCCCCGCTCCTTCCAGGCTCAGTGGATGAAGGAAGCGTGCGATCTCGGCGATGCCGAAGCGGTCGTGCTGAGTCCCTGGTTGTCGCCTTACCCGCATCGCGGGGGTAGCGGTTTGAAGCCAGGGCTCATCGAACGAACGGACGAGCTCCGCGGTTACGGGGTCGAGTTCTGGTTCGACCCCATGACACACGTACACGACATGCCCGGCACGCGAGACTACAACTACTACTCGGGGTACGACCTTTGGGGTGGCACAGTCGCTGACCTCACGGATGGTGCGCTACGAAGCGAGCACGTGCGGAAGGTGTTCGCCGTGCAGGATGAGATCGGTGCGCGTCACCTCGCGCCCGCACCGTTACTTCCCACTGGCCTCAGCACGCTGAGTACTATCTCTCTGGATCTCGCGCGTCTCGCCCTCGACATCGATCCCGACGCCTGGCTGACTATCTCGGGACTCGGTCCTTTCTGGGCGGACGGTGCCGATCTCGACGCGCACATCGGATCGCTGGCAGCGCTCACGCCTGGCGGTTGGTTCCTCTCCTTCGCGCAACCCACAAATGATCAGCCTGCACCATTGACGGCGGATCAGGTGTTCGGAATCTGCCGTACCGTGCGAGCACTGAGCGAGCATGCGCCGGTCTACATCTCGCATGGTGACTTTGCGGGACTCCCCGCCGTTGCTGCTGGAGCGTTCGCTGTCGGAACTGGATGGGACAAACGTCAACGCGTTCTCTCCTTCCAGGATTACACCCTGCGCGAGACGGAGGGCCAGGGCAGGTGGTTTACGAGACCGACCCTCGGCGGTCTGACTGCGCACATCCCCGACCGCGACGGCGAGCTGCTCCGCGCCAGGGACGCTGTCTTGGCGGCTAGCTTGGGGGGCCTCCCGGCGGCCCCGGGCGCTCGCGCGGCGTTCTCGCACCATGTCAACGCGCTCAGCGGCATCGTCGCGCGAGTGGTCGGTGCGAATCAAAGCTACGAGGCAAGAGCCCGTACATTGGACGCGATCTACACAGACGCTCGTACGAATTGGGGAAGCCTGCGTTCGTCCATTGGCGTACGAGACGATGCTGGGCCTTGGATCTCGCCCTTCCAAGAGGGCCTTCGTAGGTACGCGACCTCAGAAGGCTGGACGCTGTAGTCCAGCTCGTGTCGCTGCGGCGAACATCTCAGCGGCCTGTAGGCGGCGGTTTGCAGCAACCGGTGCAAGTCGTGGCCGCGCAACCCACCTTCCGTCTACGACCAGGCCCCCGCGGTCGCGACGCACCTCTGCGAGCAAACTTTCTTGTGTGCGCGCGGATAGTCCCGTCATGACGATCACGTATGCATCTGCCCACACTTGGTATGTTCTTGCCTGTCGCAGAGCGGCTCGCCAGTCTTCCACTTTGGCCTCGACGGCGTAAAGACGCCCCTGCGGCTGTACATCTGGATGCCGTACGTATCGATGTCGATCCACCTCGGTGAGAGCCCCCGACGCAACGAGTCTCTTCATGCGGGGGACGATGGTGGTCGATGGCCATCCGAGTGCACCTGCGAGATCCGCAACGCTGCTAGCGCGGCGTACGTGCGCTGCCGCGACGATCCCCGCGTCGATCTCATTAATGACCGCTGCGACAGCAAGATTCTGCCGTGATCGGAGCGCCGCAACATTGCCCACGAACGCCGTGAAATCTGGGATGCCGATTGGACCCGCGAACTCCGGCACAACAACCAGGCCGCGTGATGCACCGGGGATGCCCTCTGCGGCAGACAGAGCGTCGGCGTGCAGTTCCCTCTCCCGTATCGGCTCGAACCTCCGCCCGGCTCGCGCCACGGAAGTCTCTACATGAAGCGCGTACATCCGACGTCCACCTCCATCTGCTCGACTCTAGACCAGTGCAACAATTGTCGCCTCCGGTTCATGCCACGAGCGCCTTCGCGGTCTCGCTGGTGACGATGGCGCGAACGGTCGAGGGGTACCACTTGCCGCCCTTGGCGGTGGGCACGTCCTCGCTGTTCAGCATGCGAGCAATAGCGTTCAGGCTCTCGCCGTCCGCATGGAGGGACAGCACGCGCTGGTACGTAGGCAAGAAGGCCTTGTCCACACTGCGTCCCATGTGCTTGCCCTCGGCCTTACGCTGCGCCATGCCCTCCCGAGTTCGGACCCCGATCATCCCGCGCTCTCGCTGAGCGAGTGCAGCATCGAGGTGCGTCCGAAACTCACCGTCCGGCGTGGTGTCGATGCGCTCGCCGGAGAGAATGATCCCCCAGCCCCTCCGCTTGCTGCGGCGCATGAGCGCGGCGACGTCGCCTACGTCGCGGGAGAGGCGATCCATGCGGACAGCCATCAGTACGTCAGCCTTGTGCTTGTCGAGAAGGTCCAGCGCCTCCACGAGCTTGTCGCGGCCTTGAATGCTCTTCGCGCTCTTGCCCTCCTCGCGCACGACCTCGAAGTCGTAGCCGCGCCGCACGGCCTCGACCATGAGGGCCTGTTCCTGCGCCTCCAGCGAAGCGCCCTTATCGGCCTGCTCTTCCGTGCTCACTCGAACGTAGAGGAGTGCTTTTGTGGTGCGCTCGGATGCGGGGCTCATGAGTCGATCATACATAAAGGGGTCCCTTTATGTACAGACACTCATCGCGCGTCAGTGACGGATGGCCACAAACTCGGTCGGCGCGTGGGTTCTGCCGAATCGGCACCGGAAGGATGCGATGACATCGAGCTGTTCTCGCTCGGCGGTCCACATGCTCGGATCGGTGTGTCGCCCCGAGCCCTCGCGCCAGGCGTCGAATCGAGATCCTGACCACCACACGCCATCCCCGGTCTCACCCCAGCGGAACAAGATCTCGGGAAGGTCGTCCGGCGTCAGGGGTCGGTAATCTTCAACCCCGTAGTGCAACCGCGGGTGACCATCGATCCACTCCGAGCTGACGGCCACGAGATCGGCATGCACAGGACCGACGTCTCGGAGTGCTGCGAGGAGGTCAGGCGGCGGTGTGCCGTACTGCGACTTGACGGCGAGGACGGCATCGACCACGGCGTCTCTTCCCAGCGTTCGTGCGTCGGCGGTCGCGAGCTTGCGACCAATCGGGATGAGCGTCACCGCTTGAACCTCGGGAACCTCCAGCGGAAGAGATCCGCGATCAGCTCGGGTGAGAGCCCCGCCAGTTCACGTAGGCGTCCCTGAGCGTCGAGCGTCAGCACGTGCAGCGTGCCATTGGGCTCCAGCGCGTAGAGCGTGTCCTTGCCTTTGTGGGAGCTGAACGCAATCTGCCAATCTGCGGGGATCGACACCTTCGCCCCGTCGATGAATACGTCGGTGGTCGTGGCCGATGCTGGTACCCGCGGCGGGTCCACGAGGCGCGTGTCCTTCACGGCGTCAAGGTGGGCCTGCGCGCGAGCTGAGGGCCTTCCCGGCCCGATGGTCACGACTACCGGCTTCGCTCGCTGCTGCGGCTGCTGCGGCTGCTGAGGGGCCTGCTGGGCCTGCTGAGGTGCTGCCCTGCTATAGCCGGGCGCGTTCACGCCACTCGTGCGGAACGGATGAATCGTTCGTGCGGCCCTGCTGGTCTTCATGGTGTCCTCCTGGTGCTGATGTGGACCGGCCCTCCGCCGTGTGCGTATCCAGTGGCCCCGGTTAGTTAGGGGCGGAGGGCCGGGGTATTGCCCGACCGGCCCGCGGGCAGTCCCGTGCCATGGCGCTACGGGCCGGTCGGAGTGTGTGGGCGTGACCCACCGAGAAGATCAACTCTCGGTGGGCCACGTGGTCACAGGGGTCACGCGCGAGCGTGCCCTTTGCCCCTGAAACCGTGCCGCCGTCGCTCACGGGCTCGGGCGGCGGGACCCGTGCAGACGCGAAACCAAGGAAGGGGCGAACGCCTGCACGGGAGCTGTGTTGAGTTATGGGCCGCGTCGCCTGGGCTCGAAGTAGGGGCTACCCTCCAGGCGACGCGGGGTCTATGGGGCTGGAGCTGCTGACCTGGCCAGCTTGACGAGGTCTCCCAGGGTCAGGACGGCGTAGGCCTCATCGATGCCGCGTCCACCTCTCGACTGCACGAGGGCTGTCACGGGATAACCGGCCAGCGCTGCGGTCGCACGAGCGGAATCGAGATCCACCGAGAGGCGATGGTTGCCGCGGGCGCTGACGTCTACCCACACGCCGGGAATACCGGTCACGTCGGGCACGAGCCCCGCATCTAGGGCCGTGCTGATCTTCGAGTGAATCGGGCTTGGCTCGGCGTCGAAGCCTTCCGAACTGAGGTAGTAGGCAGTCAAGCTGCGAAGACTCTCATTCAGGCGGCGGGACTGGTTGCCTGTCGGGGTGGTCATCGTCGGTCACCGGCCTGCCCGGGCTCCCGGGCCTCATACGCCCATGCCAGCCGAGTCCCGCCCTCATCCAGCGCCTTCCGCTGCGCCTCGGCTGCGGCGATGGACGGATCGGGCGAGGTCGAGATGATCGTGCTGGTGGGTGCTGCGGGGCCGAACTTCTTCTCGACCGCGGCGAGCGCATCGGCGCGGGCCTCTGCGGTCGGCTGCGCCCAAGCCTCTTTTCTTGCCTGCTCTCGGAGTTCGCTCCACTGACCATCGCCCCATTCGTTCCATCGCTGGATGTCCTCGGGTGCCCGACCCGGGCGGAACCGGATCTCGCCCCAGCGGTCGAACTGTGCGGCGTCGTCTCCGATGATCGACATCCAGGATCTGCCGCTTGCCGAGAAGGACGCTGCGATCATCTCAGCCGTCGCGATGATCGTCTCGCCCGCCGTCGTCTGGTGCGCGGCGGAGAGGAGGCCGCGCCCGGTGGCGATGCTGATGCCGGTTCGCAGGACGTGGAACTCATCGCCCGGTCGGATCGACAAGGCGGCATCCTTCCGGTCGGCCACCTCGGCACGCAGTCGCTCCAGTCGGTCCCGCGGGCTCTCAATAGTGTTCGTCATGCGCTAACTCCAATTTCTCGATTTGCGTTGTCAGCCATCTGCCGGATGTGGTCGGCCCAATCGCGCCGGTTGCGGCTCTCCAAGACGTCGATGATCGCCGTTGCTACCTCGGGGTGCTCGCGCACGGTCGTGCCCAGAACTTTGAGCGCGTCGTTGGCGTCCTGGATGTTCTCTGCGATGTCTGCGCCCAGAGTGTCGAGAGGTGCGAGAGAGGCGAGGACACGGGCCTCCGCCTGACCGGCGCTCAGGGCGAGCTTGTGATCGCCCCTGGCTTCCGCTGCGGCACGGGTGTCTCGCGCATGATCTGCGACCTCCAAGAGGCGGGAAGCCATCGTGAGGCCAGGTGCTCCCTCTACCTCCGCCAGTGCGGCCTGTGCGGCTGCGCTGAGGTGGTCTCGCACGTGTCTGCGCACAGACTCGGGGGCGAGCCCGAACCGCCCCGCAACGCCCCGAATGGATGACGAGCCCGCGGTTAGCGCGAACTCCACTTCTGCCCTGTCCGGGTGCGAGCACAGCACACAGCGACGGCCCGGTCGGGCTGTCGTGGTGGCGAGCTGCTGCGGCATGTCGGGCGTCTCCGTCTCGGGGGTCAGGAAGGATATCGACCGCTTCGAGATTCACGTTCGAGATGCGCCCCGATGGAACTTTGTCTCGGTTCGCGCTAACGGGCTCGCCGCATGCAGTCAGACGGCTCCAGCGCGGAGAAGGTCATCGAAGTCCAGGAGAGGACGGCAGACGCCGGTCGTCGTCCATGCCCTGCGCCGGTAGGCGGCACCCTCCAGCTCGTGCACCATGGCCAGCGCCTCGGCGTCGCCCTGCTCCACTGCGGCCCACAGGCGGGAGAGTGAGTCGGTGCCGTTAGCGCGTACGCCCATCTTGGTGATGTATCGCACGACGCGAGGGAGCGACCTCACGAGGGAGACGTCCTGGCCATCCGCGCTCGCCGCGATACCCAGCCGGTCGGCCTCCGCGAGATAGCGCGAACGCATAGTTAGTGCGAACTGACGGAATCTCTCGGCGTCGATCTGAGATCTGAAAACGAGAAGTGTGTGGGCGTGGACGTGCGCGCCTCCAGGGGTGATCTCGGGCTCTATGGCGCGAGCGGAACCGGCTATGCCCTGCCGCTGTAGCCATCCGCCCCGGGTTGTCGCCTGGAGCACACTCAGGAGGTCTGCCCACGCCTGCCTGATGCCCTTCTCGGGCGTTGTGGCGATGGTTGCGGTCCAGAACACGGCGGTGCCGTTCTGATGGCGTAGAGCGGCTGTGAGGTCACGGCGGTGCTGGGCGGACCGGCTAGTCGAGCATCGGGCGCAGAGCGCCGAACCGCACCGGTGGCCCGCCTGCCCACAGCGCCGGATCTTTGAGCGGAGGGAGTACACGCGCTGGGTTTCAGTTAGTGCGGACGCGCTGTAATGATCGGGGGTGCCGCCTATAGTTACCGGGTCATAGATATGTGAACATCCACCACGGGCTGCTGCGGCATCTGGACGCTCGAATCGGGCACGGGTATCCGACGTGATCGGCGCTCGCCGCAGTGGTCGCGGGCGGGGTGGGTCGAGTAGAATCGACACGAGATCTCAAATCTTCCGCCGCCTCAATCCCTGCCAGGATGGGGCGGCTTCTCTCTGCCCCGGACGGTCAGGAAGGATATCGGCCCATCAGGATCTGACCCTGAGGTATGACCTAACAGCGTTACGGTCACTCAGGACTCAGTCGTGACTCCGTGTCCAATTCGTGTCCAAAGTCATGACCACGGGATAGCCTGTGTCTCGCAGGAAGACGATCTCGTTTCTCGATTTAGAGCCAATCCAGACCCCATGTCGGGAATGGTGATGATTCTCAGTAGGCGATTCGTCAGCGGGAACGGGAGTACTCGAGCATGACGCAGCCGTTGTCGAACGACCGCACCTGGTCGAGGGCGAACGGGGTCGGCGAGAACTCCTGCCTCGCCATCGGGATTCCGGAGCCGGCGATCACCGGGTACTTCTTGACGATCAGCCGATCGATCTCGTCGAGGAGGACGCCCGCGAGCGAGGCTCCGCCCGCCAGGTAGATGCCCAGACCGTCCTCCGCCTTGAGCTCCCGCACCCGCGCGATGGGATCGGTGCGGACGACCTCGACGTTGGCCTCACCCGGGTCTTGGAGCGAGCGGCTGAACACGATCGTGCGCAGGTGCGAGTACGGGTCGGTGATGCCGACCTGAAGCGCGGGCTCGTACGTGCGGCGGCCCATCACGACCGTGTCGAACCGGGTCAGCGGCTCGTCCGCGCCTCCGCGCGCCGCGCGAACGTGTGCCGGCTGGAGGTCGGCGAGCTCGGTGCCGAGCGTCTCGGCGAAGGCCGGAGTCACGGGATAGAAGTCGACCTCGTCATCAGGGCCGGCGATGAACCCGTCGAGAGTGACTCCGATGTAGTAAGTGAGTCTCGCATGCCGACCACGATAACCACTACGCATGAAGTACGTCAAGCGTAGTGGTTGTCGTGGAAGTGGTTCAGAGTCCTGCGAGCAGCGGCACCAGTTCGGCGAACGCACGCGCTCGATGCGACTGGGCCTGCTTCTCCGCGTCGGAGAAGTCGCCGACCGTGCGCTCCTCACCTTCGAGCTGGCCGTCGGGGATGAAGATCGGGTCGTAGCCGAACCCGCCGCCGCCCGATGCCTCCCGCGCCAGACGACCGGGCCAGTTCCCTACGACCACATGCTCACGTCCATTCGGGACGACCATCGCGATCGTCGAGTTGAAGTGCGCGGTGCGGTGCGGATCCGCGATGTCGTGCAGCTGGTCGAGCAGCAGCTCGAGGTTGGCCGCGGCATCCTTCTTCTGCCCCGCCCAGTAGGCCGAGAACACTCCGGGCGACCCGCCCAGCACGTCGACGCAGATACCCGAGTCGTCGGCCAGAGCCACGAGTCCCGTGTGGTGCGCGGCAGCGCGCGCTTTGATGAGGGCGTTCTCCGCGAACGTGACGCCGTCTTCGACCGGCTCCGGGCCGTCGTACGCGACGATCTCGAGATCCGGACGCGTCGCCGCGACGATCTGCTGGAACTCCGCGACCTTGTGCGCGTTGTGCGTGGCGAGGACGACCTTCATCAGCCGGCGAGAGCCTTCAGCTGGTGGCCCTTCAGGTCGGCGCATCCGGCGACACCCAGATCGAGCAGGGCGTCGAGCTCGCGCTTGTCGAAAGGCGCCCCCTCTGCGGTCCCCTGCACCTCGACGAAGAGCCCACGACCGGTGACGACGATGTTCATGTCTGTCTCGGCGCGGACGTCCTCGACGTATGCCAGATCGAGCATGGGCTCGCCGTCGATGATGCCGACAGAGATCGCGGCCACAGAATCGAGCAGCGGCGTCGCGTTCTTGCCGATGAACTTCTTCTCGCGGCCCCATTCGATGGCGTCCGCCAGCGCGACGTAGGCTCCGGTGATCGCGGCGGTGCGCGTCCCTCCGTCTGCCTGCAGCACGTCGCAGTCGATGACGATCGTGTTCTCGCCGAGAGCCTTGGTGTCGACCACGGCGCGAAGAGCACGTCCGATCAGACGGGAGATCTCGTGCGTGCGCCCGCCGATGCGCCCCTTGACGCTCTCACGGTCGTTGCGGCTGTTGGTCGCGCGAGGAAGCATCGAGTACTCGGCCGTGACCCACCCCTTGCCCTTGCCGGTGAGCCAGCGAGGCACGCCGTTCGTGAACGACGCGGTGCACAGCACCTTCGTGCCGCCGAAGCTGATCAGTGCCGATCCCTCAGCGTGGCTGCTCCATCCGCGCTCGATCGTGATCTCGCGGAGCTGGTCGGTGGAACGGCCGTCGGCGCGGACGATGCTGGTCATGGGGTTCCTTCGGGTGGAGGGGCGGTGGATGAAGCGGGTGCTGCGGGAGAGCTATGAGCCGGGGGCCGTAGCAGGGAGCGTGATGACGCCGGTCTGCACGAGCTGGACGTCGCGCACCTCTCGGCCCATCAGACGGTTGGCGAGGGCGGTGAACTCGGTCGTCGAATCACCGGTCGCCTCGTAGACATACGACGCCGTGGCGTCGGAGGATGCGAGCAGGTCGCCGCGCACGAGCTGACGGTATACATCGCCCGCGGTCTCGTCGTCGCTGGAGACGAGCGTGACGCCCTCCCCCATCACGTAGCTGATCGCACCGCGGAGGAACGGGTAGTGCGTGCAGCCGAGCACCAGGGTGTCGACGCCGGCGTCGCGCAGTGGGGCAAGGTACTCCTCGGCGGTGGCGAGCACTTCCGGCGTGCCGGTGATGCCGCCCTCGACGAACTCCACGAAACGAGGGCACGCAGCGGTGAACACCTCGAGGCGCTCATTCACCTCGAGCATGTCCTGATAGGCACGTGAGCCGATCGTCCCGACTGTGCCGATGACGCCCACACGTCCGTTGCGAGTGGTCGAGACGGCTCGGCGCACTGCCGGACCGATCACCTCGACGACAGGGATGTCATACCGCTCCCGCGCGTCGCGGAGCATGGCTGCAGATGCGGTGTTGCAGGCGATCACGAGCATCTTGACGCCCTGATCGACCAGCGTGTCGAGGACCTCGAGACTGTAGCGCCGCACGTCCGCGATGGGCTTCGGGCCGTACGGGGAATGGGCCGTGTCGCCGATGTAGACGAACGATTCCCGGGGCAGCTGGGCTCGGATGGCACGAGCCACCGTGAGTCCGCCGACACCGGAGTCGAAGATTCCGATCGGGGCGTCGTTCATGACTACCCAGCCTACCTGCGTGCGACCGCGTCATGCTCAGCGACCCGTGCGGGTGTCGTCACTAAGCTGAGCGGATGACGACGTCCACGGCGCTTCTGACCGATCGTTACGAACTCACCATGCTCGCCGCCGCGCTTCGCGACGGCACGGCATCGCGACCGAGTGTGTTCGAACTGTTCTCCCGTCGACTGTCCGGGGGCCGCCGCTTCGGCGTCGTGGCCGGCACCGGGCGTCTTCTCACGCTGTTGCGCGGGTTCCGCTTCGGAGACGACGAGCTGCGGTTCCTCCGCGACAACCACGTGGTGGATGGCGAGTCGCTCAGCTATCTCGAGAACTACCGCTTCACCGGATCGATCCGGGGCTACCGTGAGGGCGAGCTCTACTTTCCCGGATCTCCGATCCTCACGGTCGAGGGCAGCTTCGCCGACGCCGTCGTGCTCGAGACGCTGGCCCTCAGCGTCCTCAACCATGATTCGGCCGTCGCCACCGCCGCGTCGCGCATGAGCATCGCGGCGGGCGAGCGTCCGCTGGCCGAGATGGGGTCCCGTCGCGCCGCCGAGCAGTCCGCCGTTGCAGCCGCACGCGCCGCCTACATCGCGGGTTTCCGTGCGACGAGCAACCTCGAGGCCGGACGCCGGTGGGGCATCCCGACGATGGGCACCGCCGCGCACTCGTGGACCCTGCTGCACGAGACCGAGGAAGAGGCCTTCCGGTCGCAGATCGCCAGCCTGGGCACCGACACGACCCTGCTCGTCGATACCTACGACATCCGCACCGGCGTCGATACGGCCATCCGCGTCGCCGGCACGGGCCTGGGCGGTGTGCGCATCGATTCCGGCGACCTGCCCATCGTCGCCGCAGAAGTGCGGGCGCAGCTCGACGAGCTCGGTGCGACGAGCACTCGCATCACGGTCACGAGCGATCTCGACGAGTACGCGATCGCCGCTCTGGCGGCGTCACCGGTCGATGCGTACGGCGTCGGCACCTCGGTGGTCACAGGATCCGGATACCCCACCGCGAGCATGGTCTACAAGCTCGTGGCTCGTCAGGACCCGAGCGGATCGTGGATCGGAGTGGCGAAGGCCTCGACCGACAAGGCGTCGCACGGCGGGCGCAAAGCCGCATTCCGCACCCTCGTCGACGGGGTCGCCGAGTCCGAGACCGTCGTGGTCTCAGATGGCTTCGAAGAGCTCGACACCCCGGCGGAGCACGCGGACGGACGCGCGCTGCAGACGACGTTCGTCGAGCGTGGCGAAATCGACACCGCGTTCGAGGGGCCCGAGGGAACCGCCTCCGCGCGCGCACACCACCTTCGGGTGCGGGAGGAGCTTCCGGTGCGGGCGCTCGCGCTCAGCAAGTCGGATCCGGCGATCCCCACCGTCTTCGTAGACGCGAGCTGAGTGCGGCTGAGCGCGCGAACGCTCAGCCGACCATCGTCTCGTAGATCTCCTTGCACGTGGGGCAGATCGGGAACTTCTCCGGGTCGCGACCCGGCGTCCACTTCTTGCCGCACAGCGCACGCACCGGCTTGCCGGTGATCGCCGACTCGAGGATCTTGTCCTTCTTGACGTAGTGGGAGAAGCGCTCGTGATCGCCCGGCTCGAGGTTCTCCTCGCGGAGGAGTTCTTCCAGTTCGCGATCAAGCGTTGCCACGCCGCCCTGATCGGGGCTGTCCAGCGGAGTACTCATGCCGAGAGTCTAGCCGCGGAAGCGCCCGCTTGGGCGGCTGTCACGCGGTCTCGACGAACTCCATCAGCCGCTCGCCCTCGCGCTCGAAGATCCGTCCGCCCACGCCGACACCGATCGCGAAGACGGCGATGCCGGTCGCAAGTCCGGCCCAGAATGTCGCGGGGGCGAACTGCGACCCCTCGAGCATCGTGAGCACGAGAAGCCAGATGGTCGGCACGCTCACCACGATCGCACCGAGGAATGCCGCGGCGGGGCCGTATGCACCGCGCGAAGTCGGCCGCTGCGGCTGCTGGAACGGGCTGTCGCCGGGGCGCGACACGGCGTAGGGCGCGATCACCGAGACGATGCTCGAGAACCCGAGCGCTGAGAGCAGCAGGCTGGCACCGAGGCCGGTGAGCGGAAGAAGCAGACGCCAGTCGTCGATCCACAGCAGAGTGAGCGGAACGGCGATCGCGAGCACCGGAACAGCCACCAGAACGACCGGGACGAGTCGTCCCAGACGATCGGGGATGCCTCGCACGCCACTGGCCACGTGAGTCCAGAGTGCCGTGGAATCATAGGCGACATCGTTGTGCGGGAGCCACCCGAAGAACAGAGCCATCACCGGGACCGGAACGAGCGCGGCGATCTCGAGCGGCACTCCGGCCACCAGGAGAGGCAGCACGGTGAGCGCGCCGGCCACAGGGACGACGATGAGGTTCATGATGTACCTGCGGTCGCGCAGCCAGTAGACCAGGCTGCGCGACGCGATCGCACCGAAGGCGTTCGACGGGAGCAGACCGAACCAGCCGAGGCCCGAGCGCTCCCGCGAGGCCACGGGACGCTCCGTGGTGGTGAGCAGTCTGCGCACGAGCCACGACCACAGCGCCGAGAGCGCCACTGCGGTGCCGAGCGCCACGATGCCGCTGATCCAGTTTCCGGCGACATCCTCCGTCGCGAACGAGAAGAGGAACCGCGACGACGCGGCCAAAGGGGTGAAGCCGATGGTCGCCGTCAGCGACGCGACGGCCGCGGGAACCTGCCCGTCCCACTTGAGCGAGGCGAGGAACACGGCGACGGGGAACGCGATCACGATCACGGCCAGTGCGAAGAGGGCGGTGAGCTCGCGCGACCGACGCTCGGGCAGCAGCAGTGCGTTCACGGCCATTCCGATGCGTGCCGAGAGGATCGTCGACAGCAGGCTGACCACGCTCATCAGCACTGCGATGAACCAGGGCGCCCCCAGCCTGACGGCCACGATGCACACGCTGACATTCACGGCGACCAGAGCGAGGCTCGGAACGCTGATGAAAGAGGCGAGTGCGAGGATCCACGGCATCTGCCGTTCGTCGACTCCGAACACCGCGAAGCGGCGGGGATCGAGCTGGTCGACGGCCCCCACGAGGATCGGGCCCACCAGGAAACCCAGGAGCAGAGCGGCGCTGCCGAGCACGATGACCGTGCGTGCGACAGCGACGGGGGCGTCGTCGAGGCTGAGAACCGCAGCGCAGACCACAGCCGTCAGTATCACCACGAGAGTGAGCATGGCGAGGGTGCGCACCCGACGCTCGTCGCGAAGCGATCCGATCAGGAGCGCCGCCCTCAGTCGGAGAACGTGTGCAGCCACTCGAGCCCCTCCACCTCGCCGATACCGCCGGAGAGCTCGACGAACCGCGCCTCGAGCGTCTGCCCTGCGCGCACTTCGTCGATCGTGCCTTCGGCGAGAACCTCTCCCCCGACGATGATCGCGACCCGCGAGCAGACGCGCTCGACGAGATCCATGCCATGGCTCGACAGAACCACGGTCCCTCCGTGCGAGACATAGGCGCGCAGGATGTCCAGGATCACCGCGGAGGACACCGGATCCACGGACTCGAACGGCTCATCGAGCACGAGGACCCGCGGCGAGTGGATCATCGCGCCCGCGAGCATGATCTTCTTGGTCATGCCGGCCGAGTAGTCGGAGACGACGCGGTTCAGGGCCTCCCCGAGGTCGAAGGCTCGGGCGAGATCGGCGACGCGCTTCTCGATCACCGCCGATGCAAGCCCCCGGAGGAGCCCGTAGTAGTAGAGGAGCTGCCGCCCCGTGAGCCGATCGAACGTGCGGAGGCGATCGGGCAGCACGCCCATCATGCGCTTCGCGGCGAGCGGCTTCGCCGACTGATCGATGCCGCAGATCGCGATGTCGCCCGCGTCTGCGCGCAGAAGGCCCGCGACGATCGAGAGGGTCGTCGTCTTGCCCGCCCCGTTGGGACCGACGATGCCATAGAACGACCCCGCGGGCACGGTGAGATCGATGCCGTTGACCGCGGTGTGGTCGCCGAAGGTCTTCACGAGTCCGCGGATGCGGATGGCCTCGGATCCGGATGCCGCGCCGGCTCCGCTCACGGCCTCGTCTGTCTCATCTGCCTCGGTCACGGGATCGACGACCCCGGATGAGGCGTGCTCCTCGACGGACGGCTCCTCGGTGGGCTCGGCGACAGTCGCGGCTTCGGCCGTGGCGTCTTCGACCGGTGCCGTCTCGAGAGCGGGATCGGAGGGTGCTTCTTCGCTGTCGACGGCCAGCACGGCCGAGGATGCCTCCCGCTCGGTCGTCAGCGGCTGCCGCTCGGACTCGGGGCGCGTCTCCGCTGCGACCTCGACCTGCTCTTCGACGGCCGCACCCGTCGAGCCCGACGCGTCGACGTCGAACTCACGGACATCCGCCGCGGTGTCCGCTTCCGCTTCTGCTCGGTCGACAGCGACGCCCTCGACCGTCACGGCCTCGGCTTCCTCAGCCTCGGCTTCCTCAGCCTCGGCCGCGGAACTCTTCGCCGCAGCAGCCTTCGCCGCGGCCGTCTTCGCCGCAGCAGCCTTGGCCGCCGTCGTCCTCGCGGCCGACGCCCGCGCCGTGGCCTTCGCCGCAGCGCTCTTCTCCGCGGCGGCCTTGGCTGCCGCGGTCTTCGCCGAAGCCGTCTTCGCCGAAGCCGTCTTCGCTGCCGATGCGCTCGAGTCCGACCCCGCTGCAGCAGTGCTCTGTGCAGCCGTTGTCTTGGCAGCAGCAGCCTTGGCTGCCACCGTCCTGGCCGCAGCCGTCTTGATCGGCGTGGATCGCGCCGAAGCGGTCTTGGTCGCAGCCGCGCGGGCCGTCGTGTCGCGCGAGGAGTTCTTCGCTGCGGCCGCGCGCGCCGTGGCAGACGTGGTCCTCTTCGGCGCCGCAGATCGCGCACCGGCGCTCTCAGGGCTCCGGTCGATCTTCAGCGCCGGCTCGGCGACCACCTCGACAGTCGCTGCCGCCTTGTCGGCCGCGGCCTTGGACGGGGCACGCTTGGCGGGCGTCTTCTTGGCGGACGTCTTGCGGGCGGGGGTCTTCTTCGGGGCGGCGGGCGCGGCGTCAGCCACCTGATCGGGGCGGTCGTCGGAGGAAGAAGCAGTCACCGTCCTACGGTATCAACGGGTGCCGACTTTCTTCGGGTCACCGCAACAAATCGCCCATAGGATCGTCTCACCGACCTCTCGTCGACCGGATATGGACGAATCTGAGTGTTGGGTGTGTACTGGATCACGAATTGGCAACAGCGACGTCAACCCCCGGGGCCTCCCAGGCTTGATCGCTAGCATGACTCTCGGCACGACGAAGTGTCCGGTCGGTGAACCGACCATGAACACATACTTCATTTAGGAGCACTCGTGACTCTTCAGACCGTCATCCTCGCAGCAGGAATGGGCTCTCGCCTGGGCCGCGCGCTGCCGAAGCCGCTCACCGAACTGAGCGACGGCCGCACGATCATGCGCCAGCAGCACGACAACATCCGCGCCGCGTTCGGCTCGGACGCCCGCATCACCGCCGTCGTGGGATACCGCGCCGAGACCATCATCGAGGCGTTCCCGAACGTCAACTACGTGCACAACGAGCGCTACGACGAGACCAACACCTCGAAGAGCCTGCTGCGTGCTCTCGGTGCCACGGGCCGGTCCGGAGTGCTCTGGATGAACGGCGACGTCGTCTTCGACCCGATGATCCTCGGTCGGGCGGCCGCGTACATCGAGCGCGACCAGTCGTTCGTCACCGTCAACACCTCCAAGGTCAGCGATGAAGAGGTCAAGTACACGGTCACGGCCGAGGGCTTCATCAACGAACTCTCCAAGACCGTCAAGGGCGGCCTCGGCGAGGCCGTGGGCATCAACTACATCTCGTCGGCCAATAAGAAGGCGTTCATGCGCCAGCTGCAGCGCGTCGAGGACCAGGACTACTTCGAGCGCGGCCTCGAGCTCGCGATCGCCGAAGACGGCCTTCTGCTCGAGCCGATGGATGTCTCAGACCTGTACGCGGTCGAGGTCGACTTCGCCGAGGACCTCGAGCGGGCGAACCTGTTCGTCTGATCGTCTTTCACGAAAGCCCGGCTCCGTCAAGGGGAGCCGGGCTTTCGGCGTTTTCGCGGCCTGGGTTCCTAGGATCGTTCCATGGCCCCCAAGGTGCACAAGATCCACTCCCTCCCCGACGACGCCGCGTGGGACAGGGGGGTGCCGCCGGTGGGTTCGACGGAGCACCCGTTGATGGTTCGAGGGCTCGATCGTGTCCTCGCCATCCAGCGCCCTCTCGTCCTGGCGCACATCCGCAGCATCCGCCTGAGGAACCCGCACGCGTCACCTGAGCAGATCATCCGCATCCTCGAGCGTCGCTACCTCGCGGCTGTCACGACCGGCGGCGCAGCCGTCGGCGCGACCGCCGTCGTTCCCGGCATCGGCACAGGCATCACCCTCGCACTGTCGGGAGTGGAGACTGTGGGGTTCGTCGAATCGACCGCGCTGTTCGCGCAGTCAGTCGCCGAGGTCCATGGGATCGCCGTCTCCAACCCCGACAGGGCCAGAGCGCTCGTCATGACCCTGATGCTCGGCAAAGAGGGCGTGGCGCTCGTCGGACAGTTGGCAGGGCAGGCGACGGGTCGCGGAGGCACGAGATCCTCGTACTGGGGCGAGATGGTCACGAAGTCGCTTCCCCGCGCGGCCGTAGGGCCTCTCGTCGACCGGCTCAAGAGCATGTTCATCAAGCAGTTCGCCGCGAAGGGCGGGGCCTCCGTCATCGGCAAGGCGCTTCCCTTCGGCGTGGGGGCCGCAGTCGGCGGCGCGGGAAACCACATTCTCGGGCGCCGCGTGCTCATCACGTCGCATCATGCTTTCGGCGTACCTCCGATGGATCTGCCACTCGAGCTCGAGCCCGTCGACGGAGCAGAGAAGCTCGAACTGCGGATGCTGCACGGCGCGCAGTTCGTCGGGGGTGCCGTTGCGGGTGCGGCCGGTTCGGCAGCACGTGGCGTCGGCTGGGCGGGGCGGAAGATCGCATCCGTCGGACGGGGACGCAGGAGCGGGCTCGACGAGATCGACCCGCCGGGAACGCACGATCTTCCCGGCGAGCTCGGATCCGGCCCGTCGAACGGCGCCGAGGACTGACGCCGTCCGACACCGGCAGCCGCCAGCGCCGACTGCACCAGAGCCGCCAAAGGATCCGGCGACCCGTTGTGGCGAGCATCCAACGGACGGAGCCGACCCGACGATAGGGTGGAATCCGTGACGGACAAGCCCGAACTCTCGACCACCGCCGGCAGGATCGCAGACCTCCGCGCTCGCTACAACGAAGCCGTTGTCGACGCTGAGAAGGTCGCGCAGGAGAAGCAGCACGCCAAAGGCAAGATGACCGCCCGCGAGCGCATCGAACTGCTCGTCGATCCGGGGAGCTTCGTCGAATTCGACGAGTACGTGCGGCACCGCACCACCTCGTTCGGCATGGACCGCAACCGCCCCTACGGCGACTCGGTCGTGACCGGCGTCGGAACCATCCACGGACGCACGGTGGCGGTGTACTCCCAGGATTTCACCACGTTCGGTGGATCGCTGGGCGAGGTCTCGGGCGACAAGATCATCAAGATCATGGAGTTCGCACTGGCCGGCGGCATGCCGATCATCGGCATCCTGGATTCGGGCGGAGCCCGCATCCAGGAGGGAGTGCTCGCGCTCAGCAAGTACGGCGAGATCTTCCGACTGAACACGCGTTCGTCCGGCGTCATCCCGCAGATCTCACTCATCATGGGCCCGGCAGCCGGTGGCGCCGTGTACGGCCCGGCACTGACGGACTTCGTGATCATGGTCGACAAGACCAGCCAGATGTTCGTCACCGGCCCCGACGTCATCAAGACGGTCACCGGCGAGGACGTCGGCATGGAGGAGCTCGGAGGAGCGCTCACGCACAACACCCGCTCGGGCGTCGCACACTACCTCGCTGAAGACGAGGACGACGCGATCGACTACGCCCGCACGCTGCTCGGGTTCCTCCCCGACAACAACATGGCGGAGATCCCGGCCTACGAGAGCGGCTTCGAGTGGGAGACGACGGATGCCGACCGCTCGCTGAACACGATCATCCCCGACTCCGCGAACCAGCCGTACGACATCCACACCGTCATCGAGCACGTCGTCGATGCGGGGGACTTCATCGAGGTCCAGCCGCTCTTCGCGCCGAACATCGTGATCGGCTTCGGCCGTGTCGAGGGCCGCTCCGTCGGCATCATCGCCAACCAGCCGTCGCAGATGGCGGGAACCCTGAACATCGAGGCGGGTGAGAAGGCCAGCCGTTTCGTGCGGTTCTGCGATGCCTTCTCGATTCCGATCGTGACGCTCGTCGACGTGCCCGGGTATCTGCCAGGCACCGACCAGGAGTGGACGGGTGTGATCCGGCGCGGTGCGAAGCTCATCTACGCTTACGCCGAGGCGACGGTTCCGCTGGTCACCGTCATCCTCCGCAAGGCCTACGGCGGGGCCTACATCGTGATGGGCTCCAAGCAGCTCGGTGCGGATGTCAACCTCGCCTGGCCCACAGCGGAGATCGCCGTGATGGGCGGTCAGGGTGCGGTCAACATCCTCTACCGCGGCGAGATCAAGCGCGCGGAAGAGGCCGGCGAGGACGTCGCCGCCGTGCGCACCCGCCTCGCCAACGAGTACACCTACAGTGTGACCTCGCCATTCCTCGCAGCCGAGCGCGGCGAGATCGACGGCATCATCGAACCGGCGAACACCCGGGTGTCGATCGCCAAGGCTCTGCGCGCCCTTCGCGGCAAGCGCGCAGAGCTGCCCCCCAAGAAGCACGGGAACATCCCGCTGTGACCATGCGGGCGACGCAGGACGCGACATCGGAGGAGCAACAGCTGCCGACGATGGAGATCACTCGCGGTGCCGCGACCGAGGAGGAGCTCGCGGCTCTCATCGCGGTCGTGAGCGACGCCTACACTCAGGAGGCCTCTGAGGCTGTGGCCGACGAGCCTCGTGTCTCGGCGTGGGCTCGTACGCAGCGACCTCTGCGGCGTACGCTGCGGCGAGACATCCCGTGGGGCCGCTTCGCGCGCTGATCGCAGCGACCACGGAGTGCCTGCGGGGCCCGGAGCCCCCCAGCTACCGGGCCACGCAGACGACCCTCCGATTGATGCGGGGCCGTCGCCCCTGGCACCTTGTCACCCCAGACGGCGCATCTCCTCGATATTACATCGATTGGAGATATCCCTCCCGGGGTGTAGCCGATATACCGGTATGCAAACTGACGGGCCGTTCAGTCTTCGAGGTACAGGTCCGATGCCCGGGGCGTGAGAACGGCGTCGAGCACAACACAGGCTGCCCCCACCGCGCCGACGTCGTCCCCCACCACAGCGCTGTCGACGGTCAGCGTGCGCACCGCCCGAGTCGCGCTCCTCCGGTGCAACGGCTCCGGGATCTCACTCAGGTAGATGTCGGCGAGCGGCCCCCAGAACGGGCCGCCGAGAACGACCCGATCGACGTCGAGAACGTTCGTGAGCACCGAGATCAGCACCGCGAGATGGCCGGCAGAACGACGCAGCACCCCGAGTGCAGTCGTCTCGCCCGCCGACGCCCGCTCACACAGACGCAGGAATCGCTTCTCCACCTCGTTCACGGCGCCAGCCTCAGGGTCGTCGTCGAACACCCCGGCCGCCTCGGCCTGTTCGACGATCGCCTGCGGCGTGCACATCACCTCGACGCATCCCCGCGAGCCGCACGCGCACGCCGGCCCCTCCGGATCGACCATGATGTGGCCGATCTCACCGAAGTTGTGTGTGCTGCCGGAGACCACGCCACCGTCTCGCGCCGCGGCTGCCCCCAGCCCCGTTCCGAGGTACACGAACAGGAAAGCCCCCTCGGCCGTCACATCGCCGGTCCACAGCTCCCCCACCGCGGCTGCCGTGGTGTCCTTCTCCAGCGTGACCTCGAGACCGGTCGCCGCGGCGAGCACCGAACGCAGCGGAACTCGATGCCATCCGTCGAGCTTCGGAGGGTCGATCACGGTGCCCTTCTCAGCGTCGAGTGGACCGGGCGCCGCGACGCCGACCCCGGCGACGCGATTCCGATCGATGCCTGCTTCTTCGATCAGGACGTCGATGGTCTGCGCCATCGTCTCGACGATGCGACTCGGGTCCGGGTCCTGCGTGCGCACGACCCGCCGGCGCACGACCTCACCGGTCATGTTCAGCAGCACGAACGTGATCACGGCCGGATCGAGATGCACGCCGACCGAGAAACGGCTCTCCGCCACCAGGCGCAGCGTGACCCTCGGCTTGCCCGGCCCGTTGATGGTCCGCCCGGCTTCGGCGATGAGCCCCTCGTCGAGCAGACGGCGGGTGATGTTCGTCACCGTCTGCGCGGAGAGCCCGATCGCCTCGACGAGTTCGATCCGGCTGAGTCCCTCACCGGACCGGCGGATGGCCTCGAGGATGACCGACTGATTGAAGTCGCCCATACGGGGGAGGTTTGTTCCTCGACGCATTCCCATGCCCCATCTTCTCGCACCGGGTCGGATCCGTGTCCCCCAAAATACCTACAGACAACGACTTGAATAACCGTGAAACTGAGTAAGACGCTCAGCGTTCGGCCGGTCTCTCTGTTCCAGGGTAGATAGACGCGGACCGGCCACCAGCGGACGGTTTTCGGGTAACTTGTCCGCTTGGCGAGGGGCTGGCGGATTCGCCGCCCCTCGCCCACTCTGTCTGACCTCGACTCTGACCTCCTCCCCCGGCCAGAGCCGAGGGCAGGGTCCGGCAAGGAGTCAGGCCCCTGGCGCGTCTCTCGGGATCTCGTGCCACACGTCGACGGCGTCGTCGTCGCTCTGCCCGCCTGCACCTGCTCGCCCCACCACCGTCACGGCAGTGAGCGGGTCCTGGGCCGCACGGATGATCCACCGCTCCGCATCAGCGTCTCGCAGCACTCGCGCGAGCTCGTCACGGATCGTCGCGCGTCTCTCCTCGTCGACATCGGCCAGGCCGCCCTCATCGAAGACCGTGACCACGGCACCCCTGCGACGTGCGTCCTCGATCGCATCCCGCACCGCGTCGTTGAGCAGATCAGCGCCGCGAAGCTCATCCCGGAGGCGCCCCTCGGCCAGGCGAGCCTGCAGACGTTCCTCTTCGTTCAGAGAACCGCGAGATGCGACGGTGCGACTGAGCACGGGCCCGGCGACCGCGAGCGCGAACTGCGTGCGCAGACGACGTTCCTTCTGGCGCACCTGCTGGGTCGCGTGCCACGCCGAGACCGCCTGTTGGATCCCCGCGAGACGCTCGGTGTCGCGAACGGCCCTGTCCCAGAAGATCACCAGCAGGTGAGCGATCACGACCCACATGAGCGAGCCGACGAGACCGAGCGAGAGCGCGACGAAGAAGCCCAGGTACGCCGACGACGTGGCGACGAGGACCGCCACAACCAGCCACCCGATCACGAACCGACGTCGCACGATGCACACCACGCCCATCAGACCGATGGCGCCGATGTACCAGGTCGCGAACGGCGCCGTGCGTGTGAGCGGATCGAGGGACAGTGTCGCGAGCACCGGAATCAGGACGCTGGAGACCAGGGTTGCCAGCGCCGCCCAGAGAGGCATCCGCACGGAGATCGCAGAGTCCCAGAGGATCGCGACGTTGACGACGACGAGATAAAGGGCGATCGCCGCGACCATCAGCAGCGGCGCGGAGGGCTGCTCGATCCACCAGACGCCTCTGGCGGCGAAGTACATGGCGAAGCCGACGGCGAGCGAGGTCGCGACACTGCGCACCGAGCGGTTCACGGAAGCTCCCACCCCAGAGTCACCGCGGTGCCGAACTCGCTCGAGTCGATCTCCGCAGTACCGGCCACCCCGGCCATGCGCGCGAAGATCGATGCTCTGATTCCGAGGCGGTCGGCACCGATGGCCTGAAGATCGAACCCGGGACCGGTGTCCGAGATCGTCACGGTGATGCCCTCTTCACCTCGGCCCTCCACGACGATGTGCAAGCCGCGCCCGCCCGCGTGTGTGACGGCATTGCCGAGCGCCTGTCGGGCGGCGAGCACGAGTGCTCTCGCGGCGCGTCCGGGGATCAGCCCGATCCCGCCTCGCTCCTCGACGATCGCATCCGCCCCGAGCTCCGAGAGCGCCCGCCGGAGCTCGACGACGATCTGCGCCGCACCGACGGGTTCGTCGCTCCCTTCCTGCGCGACAGCGGCCTCGGTGTTCGCAAGGCGGGTGAGAGCCTCGCGGGCCATGCCGACGGCGAGGTCCTGCG
Source organism: Microbacterium sp. APC 3901 (assembly GCF_030407765.1). Classification (GTDB taxonomy): domain Bacteria; phylum Actinomycetota; class Actinomycetes; order Actinomycetales; family Microbacteriaceae; genus Microbacterium. The sequence goes on along the minus strand of NZ_JASDCU010000004.1, from coordinate 153,221 downwards.
CTCGCTCGCCTTCCGCACGCTCCGCGGCGATCAGTGCCGCGAGAACGCTGTCGTGCATGAGCGCCGACATGGCCGCGCGCTCCTCTTCGGCAGCGGCTGCGGCCGCTGCCCCGGCGTACGAGGCGACCGCCCGTGCCCGGGCCTCGTCGACCCCCGCTGCGACAGAACGGAACATCCACCCGAGCGCGATGATGACGAAGCCGAGGATCAGGGTGAACGACACGTCGAAGGCCGTCGTGACCCAGAAGTCACGCGAGAAGTCACCCTCGACGAGACGGACATAGCCGTAGACGAACGGCAGGCACAGCGCCCACGAGAACTGGAGCCAGAGTGGAAATGCGAGCATGGCGGCCACGACCCCGACATTGACGAGGAAGAAGATCCACGGCTGGTCAGCAGCCTCGCCCACCGGGTCGACCAAACTCGGCCAGGCACCGAGCGCGAGGGTGTAGACGATCGCGAACGCTCCCGAGGCCGTCCTGACGCCACGACCGATGATGCACGCGATGAGCATCACGATCAGCGGCACGAAGACCACGAACAGCATCGCGATGCGTCCGGCATCCGACCCCGATGTGGTCGTGATGCCCGCGATCAGGGCCTGTGCTCCGAGAACGCCCGACCCGATCGCGACGACAGTGGCGAGGATGCGTTCCATGCGCTTGCCCGTGAAGCGCTCGAACTCGGTCTCCACGCTGCCAGGAGACGGGATCTTGCTCCAGGCCTCGCGGATGCTGAGCGGATCAGCGGCCACTCGGTGCCCCGTCTGCGGCGACGATCCCATCCTCCATCGCGCGACGCAGAAGGTCGACCTTCGTCGGAGCCGGTCGCCCGACCTCCACGTACTTGACCCGGATGCGAGTGATGTTCTCCTTCGCGGTCGAGTACGCGACGCCGAGTCGCTCGGCCACCGCCTTCAACGGCAGACCTGCGGCATACAACCGCAGAACCTCACGCTCACGGGTCGACAGCTGGGCATCAGCGAAGTCGCGATCGCCGTCGACTGCACTCGCCCACTCGACGTTGTTGAGCGCCTCCCCCTGAGCGACGGTGCGGATCGCGTCCAGCACGTCGCCGAGCGCCGAGGATTTGCTCACGACGCCCGCGGCTCCCGCGGCGAGCGCCTCGCGCACGGCTGCCGGTCGATCGGCGACGCTGTGGATCACGACGCTCGCGCCGTCTGCGACGAGCGAGCGGACGTTCTCGGTCACCGTGGTGCCGTCGCCGAGGGTCAGGTCGAGCACCACCACATCGGCCGGCTGCGCTGACGTCGCGGACCTCCACTCGAGATACGACACGACGGTGCTGCCGGAGAAGACGACGGTCTGCGCTCCGTCTCGAGCGCACGCCGCCTCGAGACCGAGGCGGACGGATTCGTGATCGTCGATGAGTGCGACCCTGCTCATCCGCCCAGCCTACTGAGTAGTCAGCGTTCCCCGATCATCGGTCACCGCGTGAGCAGTGCGACGACCTCGAAGTGATGCGAGTGCGGGAACAGATCGAACCCGCGCAGGGTCCCGACGCTCCACCCGTGCTCACGGAACGTGCCGAGGTCGCGGGCGAGGGCGACGGGGTCGCACGCGACGTAGGCGATTGCTTCAGGGGCGAGCGTGTCGAGCGCGTCGACGACTGCACGGCCGGCACCCGCGCGTGGCGGGTCGAGGACGACGGCTCCTGCGCGCGTTCCTCCCGGGACACCGGTGAGATAGCGGTCGACTCTCGCCGTGACGGCGTTCACGCCCAGCGATGCGAGGTTCTGCTGTGCGTGCAGGGTCGCTCGCCGGCTCGACTCGACCGTGACGATGTCGGTACCACCGAGATCTGCGAGGGACGCGGCGAAGAGCCCGACTCCCCCGTAGAGATCGAAGTGCGTCTTCTCAGGGTCGACGTGACCGTCGAGGACGCCGTACACGGCGCCGTCGAGCACCGAGGCGGCACGCGGGTGCACCTGCCAGAATCCCCCGGCATCGACCTGGAATCGGCGATCGCCGACCTGCTCGTACACGACCTCGGGAGCAGGCCGACGGTGCTGGCCCCGTGCCGGACGCTCGTCGAGGCGATCTCGGCGGATGATCCGCACCTCGCCGTCGCCGGGTTCGACGAGGTCGACGCTTCCGGCCTCGCCGCCGGCGAGGCGCAGCGCCGCCCGCGCGACCGCCGGGCGGGCGAGCGGGTGGGAGCTCACCGGGATCACCCTGTGGCTGCGTGCGGCGTAGGGCCCGACCCGGCCCTCGTCGTCGACGTGCAGGGTGACCCGCGTGCGCCACCCGGTGCCGTCGGTCGAATCGACGGCCTCGATCTCGGGGGCCTCGAGTCCGGGGCCGGCGAAGCGATCGAGCGCCTCGGTCAGCACCTGACGCTTCAGCACGCGCTGCTGGGCGAGGTCGATATGCCCGAGGTCGGCGCCTCCCGGCCGGTCCTCCGGGGAGCGCGAGACGTCGGCCTCCGCCCAGATGTGCGGCCGGCGGTGCGGCGAGGCCTCGAGGACCTCGACCGTCTCGGCGCGCCAGAAGCTCTTCGACTCACCGGTCGAATCCTCGGTCAGGCGCGCGCGGACCCGCTCACCGGGGATGGCGTCGGAGACGAACACGACCCGACCTTCGTGTCGGGCGATGAAGGTGCCGCCGTGCGGGATGCCGGTGATGTCCAGATCGAGCAGGGCTGGGGAGGAAGTCATCCTTCGAGGATACGGTGGTGAACATGCGCGTCTGCCTCGCCTCCACCTCTCCCGCCCGTCTGATGCTGCTGCGTCAGGCCGGCATCGAACCGCTGACCCAGTCGCCGGGGGTCGACGAGGACGCCGTGACCGCGGCCGCCGCGGCCGAGCGAGGCGCCGAGCTCGCACCGGCCGAACTCGTGCTGCTGCTCGCTCGCGCCAAGGCCGCGGATGTCGCTCAGCGACTCGCAGAAGGCGGGTCGTTCGACGGCATCGTGATCGGCGGAGACTCCATGTTCGAGCTCGGCGGCCGCGTGTACGGCAAGCCCTACACGGCCGAGGAGGCGACGAGGCGCTGGAAGGAGATGCGCGGAGCCACCGGCATCCTGCACTCGGGACACTCGGTCTTCCGCGTCGCACCTGGTGCCGCACCGGTCGAGGCCACCGCGACCGCCGAGGCTTCCGTGACGTTCGCCGAGGACATCACGGATGCCGAGATCACCGCGTACGTCGCCTCCGGCGAGCCCCTGCTCGTCGCCGGAGCGTTCACGGTCGACAGCCTGGGCGGCGCGTTCATCACGCGCGTCGACGGAGACCCATCGACCGTGGTCGGGATGTCGCTGTCGACCGTGCGGCGCCTCGCTGCGGATCTCGGCGTGACATGGACCGATCTCTGGTCGTAGAGTCTCGTCGACGTTTGTCCTACTTTCTTGTGGAGAGTCGTCAAAGAGAACGCCACCCTTCTCGCTAGGCTGGCAAGCATGCCTGATATCGCCAAGGTGCTCATCGCCAACCGCGGCGAGATCGCCGTCCGCATCATCCGTGCCGCACGCGACTCGGGGATCGCCTCGGTCGCCGTGTACGCCGACCAGGATCGCGACGCTCTGCACACCCGCCTCGCCGACGAGGCCTACGCCCTCGGCGGAGCCACGAGCGCCGAGACCTACTTGCAGATCGAGAAGATCCTCTCGATCGCACGCCGCGCCGGCGCAGATGCCGTGCACCCCGGGTACGGCTTCCTCGCGGAGAACGCCGAGTTCGCCCGCGCCGTCATCGGCGCAGGCATGACTTGGATCGGCCCCTCCCCCGAGGCCATCGAGGCGCTCGGCGACAAGGTCACCGCCCGTCACGTCGCCGAGAAGGTGGGCGCGCCGCTCGCCCCGGGCACGCCCGGCCCGGTCGCCGGAGCGGACGAGGTCATCGCGTTCGCCCAGGAGTTCGGTCTGCCGATCGCGATCAAGGCCGCGTACGGCGGTGGAGGCCGAGGCCTCAAGGTCGCCCGCGAGCTCGACGAGGTCGCTGAGCTGTTCGAGTCCGCCACCCGCGAGGCCGTTGCCGCGTTCGGTCGCGGCGAGTGCTTCGTCGAGAAGTACCTCGACAAGCCCCGACACGTCGAGACCCAGTGCCTGGCCGATGCCGAGGGCAACGTCGTCGTGATCTCGACGCGTGACTGCTCGTTGCAGCGCCGTCACCAGAAGCTCGTCGAGGAGGCACCGGCTCCGTTCCTCACCGACGAGCAGAACGACCTGCTCTACTCGGCTTCCAAGGCCATCCTCAAGGAGGTCGGCTACGTCGGTGCGGGAACCTGCGAGTTCCTGATCGGCGCCGACGGAACGGTGTCGTTCCTGGAGGTCAACACCCGCCTGCAGGTCGAGCACCCCGTCTCCGAAGAGGTCACCGGCATCGACCTCGTGCGGGAGCAGTTCCGCATCGCCGCCGGCGGCACCATCGACTACGACGATCCGAAGCCGACCGGACACTCGATCGAGTTCCGGATCAACGGCGAAGACCCCGGTCGCGGGTTCCTCCCCCAGCCTGGCCCCATCCACGTCTTCAAGACCTTCGGCGGACCCGGCGTCCGCCTGGACTCCGGCGTCACCGCCGGAGACTCGGTCTCGGGTGCGTTCGACTCGCTGCTCGCGAAGATCATCGTCACGGGCAAGGACCGCGCCGAGGCTCTGGAGCGGTCGCGCCGTGCTCTGGACGAGTTCGAGGTCGCCGGCCTGCCGACCGTGATCCCCTTCCACCGCAAGGTCGTGAACGACCCGGCCTTCACCGCCGAGAACGGCGAGTTCGGCGTCTTCACGCGGTGGATCGAGACCGAGTTCGAGAATGACATCCCCGCGTGGGATGGCGAACTGGAGTCGCCCACGGCATCAGAGAACCGGCACACCGTGGTCGTCGAGGTCGGTGGCAAGCGACTCGAGGTCAGTCTTCCCGACCGCGTCGCGGTGGCTGCAGGCACCGCCGGGCGACCGGCCGCCGTGCCCCCGTCCCGTCGCAGCCACGCCACCTCCGTCAGCGCCGGCGCTTCCGGCGATGCGGTGAAGTCGCCCATGCAGGCCACCGTCGTCAAGGTCGCCGTCGAGGAGGGTCAGCAGGTCGTCAAGGGCGACCTGGTCGTCATCCTCGAGGCGATGAAGATGGAGCAGCCGTTGCAGGCGCACAAGGACGGCGTCATCGCCAACATCGGCGCGGTCGCCGGGGCGACCGTCTCAGCCGGCCACCAGCTGCTCACGATCAGCTGACGCCAGCTCGGATACGAGAGAGGCGCCCCGCTTGCCGCGGGGCGCCTCTCTCGTATCGTCCGGGGTTCCGGAAGGTCAGGAGATCTTGGCGTTGACGAGGTGCATCGCCCGACTCGCATCCGTGATGCTGCTCGACAGGGACGGATACGCCGCGAACACGCGCGAGACCTGGTCTACCGTGAGACGGCGCTCGACCGCGACGGCGATCGGGTAGATCAGCTCGGAGGCCTTGGGCCCGACGATCACACCGCCGATCACGGTGCCGGAGCCCTTGCGGGCGATCAGCTTCACGAAACCGTCCTTGATGCCCATCATCTTCGCCCGGGGGTTCGCGGCGAGCGGCAGCTTGTAGACGAGTCCATCGGCCACACCGTCCTCGACGTCCTTCTCGGAGTAGCCGACCGTCGCGATCTCGGGCGCGGTGAAGATGTTGGATGTGATCTTGATGAGCTCGAGAGGGATCACGATGTCCCCCAGCGCATGGAACACGGCCGTGCGGCCCTGCATCGACGCGACCGAGGCGAGTGGGAAGAAGTTCGTGCAGTCTCCCACGGCGTAGACGTTGGGGACCGAGGTGCGAGCCACGCGATTGACGCGGACGTGCCCGGTCTCGTCGAGTTCGACACCCGCATCCTCGAGGCCGATGCCTGCCGTGTTGGGGATCGATCCGACGGCCATGAGGCAGTGGCTGCCGTCGACCGTCCGTCCGTCCGACAGCGTCGCGGTCACGCCGTCCTTCGTGACCTCGACCTTCTCGGCGCGGGCCTTGGAGAGCACCGTCATGCCGCCGCGCTTGAAGACCTTCTCGAGCACGCGCGCGGCATCCTGGTCCTCCCCCGGCAGCACCTGGTCACGGCTGGAGACCAGGGTGACCTTGGCGCCGAGGTTCATGTAGGCGGAGGCGAACTCGGCACCGGTCACACCGGATCCGACGACGATGAGGTGTTCGGGAAGAGCCTTCATGTCGTACAACTGCGTCCAGGTGAGGATGCGCTTGCCGTCGGGTTTGGCCGAGTCCAGCTCGCGCGGCGACGCTCCGACGGCGACGATGATCGTGTCGGCCTCGATGCGGTCGAAATCCGTGCCGCCGTGACCGGTCGAGACGATGATCGCGTTCGGCCCCTCGAGGCGCCCGTGCCCGGACAGGATGCGCACGCCGGCTTCGAGCAGCGCCGATCGCATGTCCTCGGACTGCTGGCCGGCGAGAGCGATGAGGCGCTTGTTCACGGCAGCGAGGTTGATGGCGATCTCGGGCTTCAACGGCTTGCCGTGCTCGCCCTTCGCGTAGAACTGCACACCGAGGTCGGATGCCTCCGAAATCGCGATGGCCGCATCGGCCGTGGCGATCAGGCTCTTCGAGGGCACGACGTCGGTGAGGACCGCCGCACCGCCGACGCCCACGCGTTCGACAAGGGTCACCTCGGCTCCGAGCTGGGCCGCGGCGAGTGCCGCCTCGTAGCCGCCGGGACCGCCGCCGAGGACGGCGACACGCTGAGTGCGCTCAAAAGGGGTAGAAGACATGATCTCCATTCTTCCGCAATCCTGGCCCCCGAGCCTGCACCTTCCTAGAGTGGATCCATGTCCGAAACACACAGCAACCCGCTCGACGACCCGAATGCGAACCCGTTCGAGGTCGCAGCCGACGCAGCCGCAGACATCGCGCGCCTGACCGGAGTCGAGAAGCACGACATCGCCCTCACCCTCGGCAGCGGCTGGGGCAAGGCCGCCGACATCATCGGCGAGACCACAGCGACCATCCCCGCCACCGAGGTCACCGGCTTCTCGAAGCCCGCTCTCGAGGGGCACGTGGGCACGCTGCGCAGCATCCGCACCCCCGATGGCAAGAACGTGCTCGTCATCGGCGCCCGCACCCACTACTACGAGGGCCACGGCGTGCGCCGGGTCGTGCATTCGGTGCGCACCGCCGCGGCGACAGGCGCCGAGATCATGGTGCTCACGAACGGCGCAGGAGGCGTCCGCGAGACCTGGACCCCCGGCCAGCCGGTGCTGATCAGCGACCACATCAACCTCACCGCCGACTCGCCTCTCGAAGGCGCGACCTTCATCGACCTCACCGACCTCTACTCGCAGCGTCTGCGTGACATCGCCCGCGGCGTCGATCCCTCCCTCGATGAGGGCGTGTACACGCAGTTCCGCGGCCCGCACTACGAGACGCCCGCCGAGGTGCAGATGGCGAAGCACATCGGCGGCCACATCGTCGGCATGTCCACGGCCCTCGAGGCGATCGCCGCACGCGAGGCAGGCATGGAGATCCTCGGGTTCTCGCTCATCACCAACCTCGCGGCCGGCATCCAGAAGACACCGCTCAGCCACGCCGAGGTCATCGAGGCGGGCCGCGAGGCGGAGCCGGTGATCTCGGCCCTGCTGGCACGAGTGGTCGAGGCGCTGTGAACGACGAGCGCCTCGCGCAGGCGCGCGCCTGGATGAGACAGGACCCCGATCACGAGACCCGCGACGAACTGGCCGCGGTCATCACGAGAGCGGCGGCCGGTGACGAGTCGGCGGCATCCGACCTCGACGACCGGTTCAGCACGAGGCTCGCGTTCGGCACGGCAGGGCTTCGCGGGGCGCTCGGCGCCGGCAGCAACCGTATGAACCGCGTGCTCGTCGCGCAGGCGGCCGCAGGCTTCGCCTCCTACCTGCGCGAGAAGTCGCACGGAGGCACGCCGACGGTCGTCATCGGCTATGACGGACGCCGCAACTCCCGGGTGTTCGCGACCGACTCCGCCGAGCTGTTCGCCGGAGCCGGACTCCGCGCGATCCTGCTTCCGAGACTGCTGCCGACGCCGGTGTTGGCCTTCGCTGTGCGCCACCTGGGCGCGGATGCCGGTGTGATGGTCACGGCGTCGCACAACCCGCCGAACGACAACGGCTACAAGGTCTACCTGGGCGGGGCCGACCAGGGCTCGCAGATCGTCGCACCCGCCGATGCGGAGATCGCTGCGCACATCCAGCGGGTCGCCGACGCGGGGGACGTCTCAGCTCTGCCTCGTTCCGCCGACTACGAGACGGCGGGTGAGGACGTCGTCGAGGCGTACGTGGGCGCGACAGCCGCGATCGCCCCGGCGCCCGCCGGCGCCTCGGACCTGCGATGGGTCTACACCGCCATGCACGGGGTCGGCTGGGAGACGCTGTCGAAGATCGTGTCGGCCGCCGGATATCCGCAGCCGATGGTCGTCGAGGAGCAGCTGAAGCCCGACGCGACGTTCCGCACCGTGTCGTTCCCCAACCCGGAGGAGCCCGGGGCGATGGACCTGTCGTTCGCTCGGGCACGTCGGGTGCAGGCGGACTTCATCATCGCGAACGATCCGGACGCCGATCGCCTCGCCGTGGCCATACCGGATGCGTCTGCGGGGAACGGATGGCGACGCCTCACCGGCAACGAGGTCGGGCTGCTGCTCGGCGCTCGAGCCGCCAGGGCTGCTGCGGGCACCCCTGGCGCGTCGCTGGCGTGCTCGCTCGTCTCGTCGCCCGGCCTCGGTGCCGTCGCCGCGCACCACGGGCTCCACTTCCACGAGACGCTCACGGGCTTCAAGTGGATCTCCCGGGCGCCCGGGATCGTGTTCGGCTTCGAGGAGGCCCTCGGCTACCTCGTGAACCCCGAGACCGTGCGCGACAAGGACGGCATCTCGGCCGCCGTGGCGGTGCTCGGTCTCGCGGCCGAAGCCCACGAGCGCGGGAAGTCGCTCGCCGATCTGCTGTCCGAACTGGGCGACACATACGGCCACTTCGCCAGCGGACAGGTATCGGTTCGCGTCGACGACCTCTCGATCATCGGTCGTGTGATGATGTCGCTGCGCACCCTCCCGCCGCAGCAGCTCGGTGGTCACGTCATCGCCTCGGCGGAGGATCTGCTGCACGCCGACGCGGGAAGGCCGTCGGGCGATGTGCTGCGCTACAGGCTCGCGGACGGCTCCCGCATCATCGTTCGTCCGAGCGGCACCGAGCCGAAGCTCAAGGTCTACATCGACGCCACCGCCGACTCCGCGGAGCGGGCCAGTGCGACGGTCGGCGAGCTCGAGGCCGCGGTGCGTGTGCTCCTGGAAGAACGCTCGTAGGCCGCATGCCGAGAAGACATGTCGTGATCAGCGCCCACAACGGGGTGCACGCGCGTCCTGTCGCCGAGCTCGTCAGGCTCGTGCAGGCGCACCCGCACGCCGTGACTCTGCGCACGTCGTCGGGCGCGGTCGTGGACCTCAGCAGCGTTCTCGCGCTGATGGACCTCGCACTCGCGCCCGGCGACGCAGTGGTGCTCGAGACCGCGGAGTCGGCGGACGCCGAATCCGTCCTCGACACGCTGGCCGGCGTGCTGGATCCCCGGGGCTGACGCAGTCGTCAGCCGTCGATGACGGCGACGAGCTCGTCGAGGAACGCCTCGAAGGTCGTTCCTCGACGGACGATGCGCTGCACGCTGTCTCGTTCGCTGAACACCTCGACGAGCTGCTCGAACACCGTCTGGAACGCGGCGCGGTCGCTCTCGCTGAATGCGGCGAGCGCGACCACCTGCACTCGCCCCTCCCCCCAGGCCGCCGATCCGTCGGCGACGCCGATCGCGATCGCGGTGCGCGTCGCGGTCATCTGGAGCGCGTGCGGCACAGCGAGGGCATCGGTGAACGCCGTCGACGACATCCGTTCGCGGAGGATCGTGTTGTCGACGTAGTCGTCGCCGATGAGACCGGCATCCACGAGCAGTCCGCCCAGTCGCCGGATGATCGCCTCCTCACCCTCATCGGGCAGCGGGTAGACGAAAGCATCGGCGACGAAGTAGCGCGCGAGCTCGGCGCGGAGCCTGGTCAGGCGTCTGCCGCGTCTGACGCGCGCGGCGGCCTGCTGGATCCGGTCCACATCGGCATCCGTGAGGAACGGCTGTATGCGCACGAAGCGATCGCCCGCCGCCCCCGGTTCGATCGTGCTGAGCACCAGGTCGGTGTCGAACGATGCCCAGTCCGGGTCGACCTTGGTGATGACGCTGGTCACCTCGATCGCCGATCCCAGCGACCGGTCGACGCTCGAGCGCAGCAGCTCGTGCAGCTCGTAGTAGCCGGGACACACGATGGTCGCCGTGAGGATCGACTCCGCCTTGCGGCTGCGCTCGAGTCGGCCGCCGACGTGCATGGCGATGTAGGCGATCTCGTCGTCGTGGATCGGCGTGCCGAGGCGGTCGTGCAGTCCGCTGGCTATCGAGACGGCGACCTCGAAGATCATCGGATACGAGGTCTTGAGCGAGCGGGTGAGCGGGTTGCGGGTCAGCGCGCTCTCTTCGGCTCGACGCATCAGATTCTGCACGTGCAGAGCCAGGCGCAGCACGAACGTCTCGTCGACGAGGTCGACCTGGAAGTCCTCCGCCGCCCTCGCGATCTCGGCGCGGACGGCGGTCTCGACCCGCGGGTCCACACCGCTGCGGGCGACATCACCCGCGGCGTCCTCTCCCGGGGCCACGATGCGGGTGAGCACCAGGGAGGCGAGATGGCCGCTGTCGCCGTCTCCGAGCGTCACCGAGAAGTGCTGCTGGGCGAGGCGGGCGATCACGGCGCCGACCCGCGGGATCTCCTCACGTGCACCGGCGGGCCCCGACTCAAGCGCATGCCCTGCGGCGACCCGCTCGGCGGCGATGGCGATGTGCAGAAGGACGTCGGAGATCGCGAGCTCGTTGACGTAGTAGCCCTGCTCGCCGAGCTCGCGCACCAGCTCGGATTTGAAGGGTCCGACGGCATCCGCGGCGATGACCCCTCCGGCGAGCGCGCGGCGGAACGTCTCGGGGTGGAAGGACGCGGCATCCATCTCGTCGTGCGCCAGCCGCGACAGCAGGCGCCGCTGTGCGGCCTCGTTGCCGCGCAGCCGCACGATCTCCCGGTCTCTCTCGAGGGTGAGATCAGTGCCGTCGAGCAGCGTGCGCACGCGGGCGAGGTCGGCCTCGAGAGTCGCTTCGCTCACGTGCAGCGCATCGGCCGTCGCGAAGACGTCGACGCCGTCCGGCAGATCGAGCAGGGTGCGCACGAGACCGTGCAGGCGGTCGCGCGGAGCGGACTCGCCGCTCTGCCGGGCACGCAGTGCGTTCCGAGCGCCCGGTCCGGCTCGATAGCCGGCGGGACCCGATTCGACGGCATCCGCGGCTCCGGTCCTGGCGTTCAGGGCGGCCACGTACGAGCGGATACTGCGCGGCGTGACGCCGAGCTGATCGGCGAGATTCGCCGCCGTCACCCACTTCTCCTGTCGGAGCAGGGATGACAGGAGCTGGTCCTGACGCTGTCGCGACATGATGCTCCCTCCTCCGTGCCGACTGCACTGTCCTGACGTGACTTCCATGATGTCAGGTAGGAGGGGGCCTCGCTCCGACACCGAGGTTCCGCAGGGGCGGAAGGGAACCTGTTGGCGACCGCACCCCGACTCTTCTCAGACTGTTCTCAGGAAAGGTGAGCATCGATGAAGATCCTCGTGGTGTGCGGCGCCGGTGCGTCGAGCACGTTCGTCGCGCAACGACTCCGCCGGGCGGCCTCCGAGGCCGGCCTCGACTGGGACGCCTCGGCCGGCATGGAGCAGTCCGTCGCCGGCAGCGACCACGACCTGATCCTCGTCGGCCCTCATCTCGCCGATCGCCTCGAGGCGATCCGGCAGGCCGCACCCGCTCAGGTGGCGGTGCTTCCCGACGACGTCTTCGCCGACAGGGACGGCACCCGCACGCTGGCGTTGGCGCGGTCGATCGTCGCCGACGCCAGGAACACCCCGAAAGGAACATCATGACCGTCTCCCGCACCGTCCGCATCGGCTCATCCCATGGACTCCACGCCCGCCCCGCGAAGCTGTTCGCACAGGCGGCCAAGGACGCAGGGATCCCCGTGACCATCGCGAAGGACTCGGGCAAGGCGGTCAACGCGGCCAGCATCCTCGGCGTCATCGCGCTCGCGATCGAGCACGGCGACTACGTCACGCTGACGGCCGAGGGTGACAGCGCCGAAGGCGTGCTCGACACGCTCACCGAGCTGCTCACCACCGACCATGACCAGGACGCCGGCGCGTGAGCGAGCTCAGAGGAGTCGGGATCGGTCTCGGGGTCGCCCAGGGCGTCGTCGTCCGGATGACCGAGGCGCTGCCCGCTCCCGAGAACATCCCCAGCGCCCAGGGCGCCGACGCCGAGCGCGCGCGGGTGCGTGAGGCCGTGGCCGCAGTCGCCCAGGAGCTCACCGCACGCGGCGAGGCCGCGGGCGGATCGGCGCAGGAGGTGCTCGAGGCGCAGGCGATGATCGCCGAGGACCCGACACTGCAGGACGAGGTCGACACCCGCATCGACGACGGAGCGACGGCCGAATGGGCGGTGCACGACGCGTTCGCGGGCTTCCGTGCGACGCTCGAGGCCGTCGGCGGCTACCTCGGAGAGCGCGCAGCCGACCTCGATGACATCGCCCAGCGGGTGCTCGCGCGTCTTCGCGGCGTCGATGCGCCGGGAGTCCCCGATCCGGGGCACCCCTTCGTCCTGGTCGCCCGAGACCTCGCCCCGGCGGACACGGCGCTGCTGAACCTCGATCAGGTGCTCGCCCTGGTCACGTTCGACGGCGGACCCACCTCGCACACGGCGATCCTCGCCCGCGAGAAGGGCATCGTCGCGATCGTCGGCGCGGCATCCGCATCCGAGCTCGTGACCGGCAGCCCGGTCATCGTCGATGCCGCCGCCGGGATCGTGACCGTCGATCCTTCCGACGATGAGAAGTCGCGCGCCGAGCAGCGCGCAGCCGCCCGCCGCTCGGCGGACGCCGCACCACTGACCCCCGGCGCCCTCGCCGACGGCACGCGGATCCCGCTGCTGGCGAATCTGGGGAAACCTGCAGACGCATCAGATGCCGTCGAACGTGGGGCTGAGGGCGTCGGGCTGTTCCGCACCGAGTTCCTGTTCCTCTCCTCGGCGCAGGCACCGACGGTGCAGCAGCAGCGCGAGTCGTATCGGCAGCTGCTCGAGGCCTTTCCGGGTCAGAAGGTCGTCGTGAGGATGCTGGACGCGGGGGCCGACAAGCCGCTGGCGTTCCTCAACGACGCGCACGAGGAGAATCCCGCGCTCGGACTCCGCGGGCTGCGTGCGCTCCGCGCGAGCGAGGACATCCTGCGCGAGCAGCTCACGGCGCTGGCCGAGGCGGATGCCGCCACCGAGGCCGACCTCTGGGTCATGGCCCCTATGGTCGCCACCGTCGAGGAGACCCAGTACTTCACTTCGCTCGCCCGAGAACACGGCCTGAAGACCGCCGGTGTGATGGTGGAGATCCCGGCGAGCGCCCTGCTCGCCGACCGTGTGCTCGCGCACGCGGACTTCGCCTCGATCGGCACTAACGATCTCACGCAGTACACGATGGCCGCAGACCGGATGCTCGGCTCCGTCGCCGGATTCCAGGATCCGTGGCACCCGGCCGTCCTGCGCCTCGTGCGCGAGGTCGGTGCAGCCGGAGCCCGCCTCGGCAAGCCCGTCGGCATCTGCGGCGAGGCCGCCGCCGATCCGATGCTCGCGGTCGTGCTCGTCGGCCTCGGCGCGACGAGCCTGTCGATGGCACCATCGGCCCTCGCAGACGTGCGCCACACTCTGTCGCAACACACTCTCGATGAGGCACGCAGCCTCGCCGAACTGGCGCTGGCGGCAGACGACGCCGCCGGAGCCCGCCTCGCCGTGGCCGATGCCACAGCACCCATCCCCCTTCACCAGAAAGAGACGACATCATGACGACGACGTCACCGGCCGCCACGAAGGCAGGCGGCCTCCGAACGGGCGTGCAGCGCTTCGGCACGTTCCTCTCGGGCATGATCATGCCCAACATCGCCGCGTTCATCGCGTGGGGATTCATCACGATGCTGTTCATCCCCGCCGGGTTCTTCGGCGTGGACAGCCCATTCGGCTGGCACTGGTACCCGGTGGCCGAGCTGATCGGTGGAGGCGGAGACTCGGCCGTCATCGGCTGGCAGGGCGCCATGACCGCCGTGGCCGAAGGCGCTGACGGCAACTTCTTCGGCTATGTGGGCCTGGTCGGCCCGATGGTCACCTACCTGCTGCCGCTCCTGATCGCCAACACCGCCGGCCGCATGGTCTACGGCGAGCGCGGCGGCGTCGTGGCCACGATCGCGACGATGGGTGTCATCGTCGGCACGAACATCCCGATGTTCCTCGGCGCGATGATCATGGGACCGCTCGCGGCCTACGTCACCAAGCAGATGGACCGGCTGTGGGACGGCAAGATCCGCCCCGGCTTCGAGATGCTGGTCAACAACTTCTCCGCCGGAATCCTCGGCATGCTCCTCGCGATCTTCGGCTTCTTCGCCTTCGGTCCTGTGATGCTCGGCATCAGTGCGGTCCTCGGCGGCGCGGTCGACTGGCTGGTCGCGCTGAACCTGCTCCCGCTCGTGTCGATCATCGTCGAGCCGGCGAAGGTGCTGTTCCTCAACAACGCCATCAACCACGGTGTGTTCACCCCGCTCGGCATCGAGCAGGCCACAGAGACCGGCAAGTCGATCCTGTTCCTGATCGAGGCGAACCCCGGACCCGGTCTCGGCCTGCTGCTCGCGTTCACCTTCTTCGGTGTCGGCGCGGCGAAGGCATCCGCACCCGGTGCGGCGATCATCCAGTTCTTCGGTGGCATCCACGAGATCTACTTCCCGTACGCCCTCAGCAAGCCGACCACGATCCTCGCCCTGATCGCGGGTGGCGCAGCGGGTGTCACGACGAACATGGTCCTCGGTGGCGGTCTCGCCTTCCCGGCAGCCCCCGGCAGCATCATCGCCGTGACCGCCGCAGCCGTGGGCCCCGGCATCGGCAACCTGCTGGTCGTGTACCTGTCGGTCGTCATCGCCGCCGTCGTCACGTTCCTCATCACCGGAGTCATCCTGCGCGCCTCGCGCAAGCGCGACCTCGAGGCCGAGGGAGACAGCTTCGGCGACGCGATCGCACAGACCGAGGCGAACAAGGGCAAGTCCTCGGCCGCGATGGACGCTCTGCGCGCGTCCTCGGGTGCGGCCGCAGGCTCAGCCGCCGCGGGCGCGGCAGTCACCACCGACCGCCGCATCGAGAACATCGTGTTCGCCTGCGACGCCGGCATGGGCTCGTCGGCCATGGGCGCGAGCGTGCTGCGCAACAAGTTCAAGAAGGCAGGGGTCGAGGGCGTCACCGTCACCAACCAGGCCATCGCGAACCTCGACGGCACCGCCGACCTCGTGATCACGCAGCAGCAGCTGACGGATCGCGCGAAGGCGCAGTCGCCGAACTCCGTCCATGTGTCCGTCGACAACTTCATGAACTCTCCGAAGTACGAAGAGGTCGTCGAAATGGTGCGCGAGCAGCGCGACTCCGACGCGTGACAGACCGGGCGGGGTGGATGCCACGGCATCCGCCCCGCCCCCACATTCTCAGAAAGAAGGAATCACCATGAGCGTTCTCACCCTCGACCAGGTCCGCATCCACGCAGGCTCCAGCACCCAGCAGGAGGCACTGCAGGAGGCCACGGACATCCTCGTGTCCGTCGGCGCCGTCACTCCCGCCTACGTCGACGCGATGCGTCAGCGCGAGGAGACCGTGTCGACCTACATGGGCAACGGTCTGGCGATTCCGCACGGCACGAACGACACCAAGGATGCGATCCTCGCCTCGGGTCTCTCGGTCGTGCGCTACGACGGCGGCGTCGACTGGGCCGGTGAGCCCGCCACTTTCGTGATCGGCATCGCCGGACGCGGCGACGAGCACCTCGAGATCCTCTCGCAGATCGCGATCCTGTTCTCGGATGACGACGACGTCGCGAAGCTCAACGCCGCACAGACCCCCGACGAGCTGTTCGCCCTGCTCTCGGCGGTGAACGACTGATGAAGGCGGTCCACTTCGGCGCCGGCAACATCGGCCGAGGCTTCGTCGGACTGCTGCTGCACGAGGGCGGCTACGAGGTCGTGTTCTCCGACGTCGCCGACGCCCTGGTCGACGCGATCAACGCCGTCGACTCCTACACCGTGCACGAGGCGGGCCCCGGCGGCACCGACCACGTGGTCACGGGCTTCCGCGCGGTGAACAGCAAGACCGATCCGGATGCCGTCGCCGACGAGGTCGCGACCGCCGACGTGGTCACGACGGCCGTCGGGCCGACGGTGCTGCGCTTCGTTGCTCCGACGATCGTCGCGGGTCTCGCCCGCCGCGCCGCCGGCGCCGCCCCGCTGCAGGTGATGGCCTGCGAGAACGCGATCGGCGCGACCGACACGCTCCGTGCGGAGATCGAGAAGGCGGCAGGAGTGGATGCGGAGGAGCTGCTCTCCCGTGCGGTCTTCGCGAACACCGCGGTCGACCGCATCGTGCCCGGGCAGCCTGCCGACGGCGGAGTGGACGTCACCGTCGAGCCGTACTTCGAGTGGGCGATCGAGTCGGAGGCCTTCGGTGGCGCACTGCCGAAGATCCCCGGAGCGCACTTCGTCGAGAACCTCGCGCCCTACATCGAGCGCAAGCTCTTCACGGTGAACACCGGGCACGCCGCGACGGCGTACTTCGGCGCTCGTGCCGGGATCGAGCGCATCTCGGATGCGCTGGCGGATCCCGACATCGCCGCTCGGGTATCAGCCACCCTCGAGGAGACCTCCGCGGTCCTGGTCGCCGAACACGGCCTCGACCCCGCCGAGCTCGCGCAGTATCGCTCGACGATCCTCGAGCGATTCCGCAACCCCGCACTCGTCGACACCGTGCAGCGCGTCGGGCGACAGCCGCTGCGAAAGATCTCGCGGCACGAGCGGTTCATCGGGCCGGCGGCGATGGCCGCCGAGCGTGGGCTGTCGACCATCGCGCTGGTCGGCGCCGTCACCGCCGCGCTGGAGTTCGACGCGCCCGACGACGAGCAGTCGGTCGAGATGCAGGAGGCCCTGCGCACCGAAGACGCTCTCGCCTTCACCGTGCGCACGACGGGGCTGGATCCCGAGCATCCGCTGTTCCCTGCGGTGCGCGACGCTGTGCTCTCGCGTCAGACGGCTCTGAACGCCTCCTGAGCACCGCTGCGCGCATCACCCGCGCCCTCTGCGCCGTACCCGCGCCCTCTGCCGATACGATCGGCGGAGGGCGCGGGTGCGCGCACAGCGAGGTGCGGGAGCAGCATGAACAGATACGCCGTGATCGGCGCAGGGCCGTCAGGACTCGCTGCCGCCCGCGCGCTCACGCGGCGCGGGATCGGTGTCGACGGATACGAGGCATCCACAGGCGTCGGGGGTCTCTGGGACATCGACAATCCGCGCAGCACCATGTACGAGTCGGCGCATCTGATCTCGTCGCGCACCACCACCGAGTTCACCGAGTTCCCCCTGCGATCGACGGTCGACTACCCGGGGCACCGTGTGCTGCGGCAGTACTTCCGGGACTACGCCGACCATTTCGGGCTCACCGGCCACTTCCGATTCGAGACGAGGGTCACCCGCCTCGCACCGCAGAGCGGCGGCTGGGACCTCACCAGCGACGGCCCCGAGGGCGAGCACACCAGGTGGTACGCCGGCGTCGTGCTCGCGAACGGCACTCTGGCCGAACCCAACGTCCCCGCCTTCGCCGGTGCCTTCACGGGTGAGCTGATGCATACGAGCGCCTACCGGTCACCCTCCCAGCTCGTCGGCAAGCGCGTGCTCCTGGTCGGCGCGGGCAACTCGGGCTGCGACATCGCGGTGGATGCCGTGCATCACGCCGCGTCGGTCGACATGAGTGTGCGTCGCGGCTACTACTTCGTCCCGCGCTATCTCTTCGGGCGACCCAGCGACACGCTCAACCAGGGTCGTCCGCTGCCCGCGCGCATCAAGCAGGCCGTCGACAGTCGCGTGTTGCGGGCGTTCACCGGCGATCCGGCGCGGTTCGGATTCCCGAAGCCCGACTATCGCATCTACGAATCCCATCCGATCGTGAACACGATGATCCTCAACCACCTCGGCCAGGGTGACCTGCGCATCCGCCCGGATGTCGATCGCTTCGACGGGTCGACCGTACGGTTCCGAGACGGTACGGCCGACGACTACGACCTCGTGCTGCTCGCGACCGGCTACACGCTCGACTATCCGTTCGTCGACCGCACGCACCTGCACTGGCGCGGCGCTGCTCCTCGGCTGTTCCTGAACATCTTCCCCGCTTCGTTCAACGGACTCTACGTGATGGGCATGATCGAGGCGTCCGGGATCGGATGGCAGGGACGATACGAGCAGGCCGACCTGCTGGCGGCCTATCTCGACGCCGTCGAGCACGCTCCGGCCACCGCGACACGGTTCCGCGACCGGGTGACCTCGGAGCCGTGGCCCGATCTGACCGGTGGCTATCGCTACCTCGGACTCGACCGCATGGCGTACTACGTCAACAAGGACGCCTACCGCAGCGCCGTCCGCCGAGAGAAGAGCGCGCTGGACGACCCGACGGGGCGGCACACGTGATGTCCGGTGCCGGGGTCGTTCACATGCGCGGGCTCTAACCTTGATCCCGTGCAGAAGAAGCGTGGACGTCGTGTCCTGAAAGTGGTCGTCTGGGGACTCGTCGCCGTCCTCGTGCTCGGAATCGCCGGCATCGTCGCCTGGAGCCAGATCGGGGTGATGCCCGCCGAGAAGGCACCGCTGGCGAGCGTCCGGGAGAACCCGGCGATCCACGTCGAAGACGCCGATCAGGGAATCGTCCTCACCCCCGCAGACGGCGAGTCAGAGACGGGCCTGGTGTTCATCCCCGGGGCGAAGGTCGACCCGTGGGCGTACGCCGCGATCCTGCAGAGCCTCGCCGAGGAGGGCGTGACGGTCGTGATCACCCGCCCGTGGCTGAACCTCGCGTTCTTCGACCTGCGCGGCCTGGACTCCTTCACCTCCGCGGCCCCCGAGATCGACGAGTGGGCGGTCGGCGGTCACTCGCTGGGCGGTGTGCGCGCGTGCCAGCTCGCCGCAGACGCCGAGGCGCTCGTGCTGTTCGGGTCTTACTGCTCGAACGATGTCTCCGACACCGACCTCGCCGTGCTGAGCATCTCGGGCAGCGAGGACGGACTCTCGACGCCCGAGAAGATCGACGCGGCCCGCGATCTGCTTCCGGCCGACGCCGAGATGATCGAGATCGAGGGCGCATCCCACGCGTCGTTCGGCGACTACGGGCCCCAGGCCGGAGACGGGACGCCGACGATCACGGACGAAGAGATGCACGCCGAGGTCTCGGAGGTCCTGATTCCCTTCATGGCCGCGCTCCCCCAGGGCTGATCTGCTCTTCGCCCTGCGTCTCAGCGCCCAGGTCTCCGACGATGACGGGATCGAGCAGCGGATGCAGGTGCCGCGTGCCGAGCACCCCGGATGCCGTCCGCGCACCCGCGCGGAGTGCAGACGGCACGTCCGCGCCGGAGAGCCGGGCATCGAGCACACCCGCGAGGAAGGCATCGCCGGCCCCGTTCGTGTCGACGACGTCGACGGGCACCGCCGCCACGCGATGCTCCACGCCGGCTGCGTCGATCGCCACAGCGCCCTCCGCACCGAGCGTGCACACCGCGAGTGAGGCTCCTGCCGAGATGCGCGACTGCAGGAAGGCCACGGGATCCGCGAGGCGGTCGGCATTGCAGAACACGGCGTCGGCCGCGTCGAGGAACGGCCGGTGGAAGTCGGCCTCGCCGTCGTAGTCGTGCACGTCGACCCAGATCGGGCGCCCTGCGGCACTGGCCGCGGGAAGAAGACGGAGGGGCTCCGCCGCGAGGTCGAGCACGATCGCATCGGCCTCTCGCATCGCTCCGACCAGGGCGGCGTCATCGACACCGTCCGTCGCCGAGGGCGAGGCGAGATAGAGCGACACCCGCCCGCCGAGACGCGTCATGAGATTCAGGTGGCGCTCCGTGACGTCGCCGTGGCCCCACCGAGTGTTCACCCCGGCCCGGCCGAGGGCACCGCGCACGCGCTCCCCCGGCTCGTCCGCCGCGCACAGCGCATACAGCAGCGTGGGGCGCCCGAGCGCGGTGAGGCTGAGCGCCTTGCCTGCACTCGTGCCGCCGACCGTCTCCCAGGAATCCTCGGCGAACTGCATGTGGGGCACGGGCTCAGGCAGGCGATCGAGCACGACGATCGAGTTCCAGGAAGCCGGCCCCGCGATGAAGACGGATGCGCTCATGGCTCCATCCTGCCCGGTGCGACCGCCGGATCAGCCGATCCGCTTGATCAGCGAGTCGAGGCCCATTCCGTAGTCGATGCGCACGACCGGGAGCGCGAGCTTGTCGGTGCCGATCTCGACGTATCCGGGTTCGATGGTCCGCGCCATCTCGAAGCCGGCCTGCGCGACGCCCTGCTTCGCGGTGTCGTTGTAGTGTCCGAACGGATACGCGATCACCTCGCGCACCCCCAGCACGTCCCCTGACACGTTCAGGTCGGCCGCGATCTCGTCGGCCGTCCAGTTCGTCATCCGGCCCTTGCCGTTCTCTCCGGCCTGGTGCATGTCATGGGTGTGCGAACGGCGCAGCACGTAGATCGACGGCGGTGGGTCCTGCCGGTAGGCCGTGATCATGAACGACGTCGACAGGAGCCTGTTCCGCTCGATCACCGGAACCGCCAGGTCGAACCAGGTCTGGTCGGCGTCGTCGTCGGTGATGATCACCGAGCGGGAGGGCAGCGAGAGGCGGCCGTCGATGAACGCGCTGAGCTCGTCCCAGGTCGGAAGATAGAAGCCCGTCGTCGCGATGTGGGTCATCTGCGCGTCGAAGTCGCCGATGTACGCGTAGTTGCCGCGCAGCCACCCGGACTCGCCGTCCGGGTTCGCCGTGAACTGGTGGTACATGAGGATCGGCACCTGCACCTCGGCAGCGGCGTTCGCCTCAGGGGTCGTCCACCCGGCGAACAGCTCGGTCTGCTGATCGACGCAGACCACGGGGTCCGCGCCGTTCACGCGTGCGGCGACCGTGTACGCGGCGGCATCCGCCTCGGTCGTGTACCACCCCGCGAACACGCGCCCGTCCTGCGCCGGTATCGGAAGGGCTGCGTAGAGCGCGTCCTGCCGCTGGAGCATGGGCTCGGCCGGGGCGCCGTCACCGAAGAAGCTCACCGCGCACGCGAGCGGGTCGTCGGCGTCCGCGAGGAGCTGCTGAACCGGTGTGAGCGGACGCTCGATGACGGCGGCGCCGGCGCGTGGATCAGACCCTTCCGGCGGGATGGTCGACCAGGCGTACGCCGCCGCCGCGCCTGCCCCGATCACGACGACGGTGCCGATGATCAGTGCGGCGCCGATGCGGCGTCGCTTCCTCCCGGACGCCATGGACTAGATGTCGAATCCGTCGGCGATCATCTCCACGAGCTCCTCGCGCTCCTCGACAGGCAGGAAGGCTCCGGCCGCGGCGTTGAACTGGAAGGTCTCGAGGTCGTCGAGGTCGTACTCGAACGTCTCGACGAGGTTGGCGAGCTCACGCGTGAGAGACGTGGCGCTCATCGTGCGGTTGTCGACGTTGACGGTGACGGCGAATCCGAGCTGGTAGAGCAGATCGAACGGGTGGTCTGCGAGCGTGTCGCCCCATGCCGCGATCGCTCCGGTCTGCAGGTTCGATGACGGAGAGAGTTCGAGCGGGATCTCGCGGTCGCGCACCCAGCGGGCGAGGTCGCCGAACTGCACCTGCACCTCGTCGCCCTCTTGGGTGATCACGTGCAGATCCTCGGCGATGCGCACGCCGTGACCGAGTCGCAGGGCTCGCCCGTCGATGAGCGCCGAACGGATCGAGGCCGCGCCCGCAGCCTCCCCCGCGTGCACCGTGACGGGGAAGAAGCTCTCCGCGAGGTAGTCGAACGCGGCCCGGTGATTCGAAGCCGGGAAGCCGTCTTCGGGCCCGGCGATGTCGAAGCCGACTGCCCCGCGTCCACGGAACCCGACCGCGAGCTCTGCGATCTCGCGAGAGCGGTCGGTGTGACGCATCGCGGTGATCAGCTGTCCGACGCGGATGCTGTGGCCATCGCGGTCCGCGGCGTCCTCGCCCTCTTCGATGCCCTGCTGCACGGCCTCGACGGCCTGCTCGAGCGAGAGACCGCGGGTGAGGTGCTGCTCCGGTGCCCAGCGAACCTCGCCGTAGATCACTCCGTCGTGCGCGAGGTCCTGCACGAACTCGCGTGCGACGCGGGTCAGGCCCTCCGTCGTCTGCATGACGGCGGTCGTCAGATCGAACGTCGTGAGGTACTCGACCAGAGAACCGGAGTCGCTCTTCTTGGCGATCCATCGGCCGAGGGCGGCCGGGTTCGACTCCGGCACATCGACGCCGATCGCATCCGCCAGTTCGATGATGGTCGACGGACGCACTGCGCCGTCGAGGTGGTCGTGCAGCGATACCTTGGGCAGGCCTCGCAGAGACGCCCCCTGGATGGTGACATCGCCGTTCGCGTCGATCGACATGGGGATTCCTCTCGGTCGCGGATTCGCTGTGTTCAGGCTAGCGGTCTGCGGATCAGGCCGTGATGCGCTCACGCACGATCGGGCCCGCAGCCGGAGCCTCGTCGCCGATCGCCCAGGCGCCCTCGAGCGCCTCGATCGCGCGCGGGAACCTGGCCTCATCGGCGGCGGAGAGGGTGAACAGCGGCTGGCCCGCCACGACTCGGTCACCGGGCTTGGCATGCAGATCGATGCCTGCTTCGAAGATCACCGGATCCTCCGCCCGCGCGCGTCCGGCACCGAGACGCCACGCCGCGATGCCGAACGGCAGCGCGTCCAACTGAGACACCACACCGTCGGCAGGGGCGGTGATCACGTGCGTCTCCCGTGCCGTCGGCAGCGGTGCGTCCGGGTCGCCGTCTTGCGCACGGATCATGGCCTTCCAGCCGTCCATCGCACGTCCGTCGTCGAGAGCGGCTTCGACATCGGCATCCGGCTGTCCGGCGAGCGCGAGCATCTCGCGTGCGAGGGCGATCGTCAGCTCGCGGACGTCCGCGGGGCCTCCACCTGCCAGCACCTCGACGGACTCGCGGACCTCGTTGGCATTGCCGATCGCGCGGCCGAGGGGCACGTTCATATCCGTGAGCAGTGCGGTCGTGGCGACGCCGGAGTCGGTGCCGAGGGCGACCATCGTGCGCGCGAGTTCGCGAGCCCGGTCGATGTCCTGCATGAACGCCCCTGAGCCGAACTTCACGTCGAGCACCAGCGCGTCCGTGCCCTCGGCGATCTTCTTCGACATGATGCTCGAAGCGATCAGCGGGATCGCCTCGACCGTGCCGGTGACGTCACGCAGCGCGTAGAGCTTCTTGTCGGCAGGGGCGAGACCTGAGCCCGCGGCGCAGATCACCGCGCCCACGTCGCCCTGCATCTGAGCGAACATCTCTTCGTTGCTGAGCGCCGCGCGCCAGCCGGGGATCGACTCGAGCTTGTCGAGCGTGCCGCCGGTGTGGCCGAGTCCGCGGCCGGAGAGCTGCGGCACAGCGACGCCGAACACGGCGACCAGCGGTGCGAGCGGCAGGGTGATCTTGTCGCCCACCCCTCCGGTCGAGTGCTTGTCGACGGTCTTCTTGCCGAGGGTCGCGAAGCTCATCCGCTCCCCCGAGGCGATCATCGCGTCGGTGAGCACGCGGATCTCGTCGCGCTCCATGCCGCGCTGGAAGACGGCCATCGCGAACGATGCCATCTGCGCGTCCGACACGTAGCCGCGCGTATAGGCGTCGACCATCCAGCGCAGAGCCTTCTCGGGCACGACACCTCCGTCGCGCTTGGCACGGATCACATCGACGGCGTCGAAGGGCTCAACGCTCATCGGGCGTCCTCCAGGTCTCGGGGGCCGAACGCATCCGGCAGTACTTCGTCGATGGTCCGGATCCCGGAGACGGTCTCCAGCAGCATCCCGGGCATCGCGTGCTCGTAGAGCAGTTGGCGGCAGCGGCCGCAGGGCATGATCGTCTGTCCGTCGTTGTTCACGCACACGAAGGCGACGAGCTGGCCACCGCCGGACATGTGCAGGTCACCCACCAGAGCGCATTCAGCGCACAGGGTCACTCCGTACGACGCGTTCTCGACGTTGCAGCCGGCGACGATGCGACCGTCGCCGACCAGGGCGGCGGCTCCGACCCGGTACCGCGAATACGGCGCGTAGGCCTTGGTCATGGCGTCGGTCGCGACCTGGCGAAGCTCGTCCCAGTCGATGTCAGTCATGTCTCTCCTAGGACTTTATGTACGGCTTGCCGCTGGCCGCCGGCCCGCGGATCTGACCGGCGAAACCGGCGACCGCGAGCAGCGTCACGACATACGGGAGCATCAGCATGAACTCGCCGGGGATCGGTGTCTTGAGGATGGACAGCAGGTTCTGCAGGTTCGTCGCGAAGCCGAACAGCAGCGCCGCCAGAGTCGCGCGAATCGGATCCCAGCGTCCGAAGATCACCGCGGCGAGGGCGATGAAGCCGAGACCGGCCGTCATGTCCTTCCCGAACTGCGGCACCGACACCAGCGTGAAGTACGCGCCTCCGATGCCGGCGATCGCGCCCGCGAGCAGCACGTTCCAGAAGCGCGTCGAGTTGACCTTGATGCCGACCGTGTCTGCGGCCTGCGGGTGCTCACCGACGGCGCGGACGCGCAGTCCCCACTTCGTGCGGTACAGGCCCCACGCGACGATGGCCACGGTGATGAACATCAGGTAGACGATGAACGTCTGGTTGAAGAGCACCGGACCGATGATCGGGATGTCGCTGAGCAGCGGGATCTCGATGCGGCTGAAGCGCACCGGGGTGTTGAGCTCCGCCTCGTTCGGTGCGAGCAGCGCGCCGTAGAGGAAACCGGTGAGACCGCTGACGAGCACGTTGAGCACCACACCGACGATCACCTGCTCGACGAGGTACTTGATCGCGAACGCGGCCAGCACTGCGGCGACGAGCACGCCGCCGAGCATGGCGCCGAGCAGTCCGATGAACGGACTGCCGGTGATGCTCGAGAGCAGCGCGGCCGAGAAGGCTCCGAGGAGCAGCTGGCCTTCGATGGCGACGTTGACCACGCCCGCCCGCTCGCCGATGACCCCGCCGAGAGCGCCGAACACGAGGGGGACGGAGAGGGAGACGGCTCCGAACAGCAGGCTGCTGACGGGAACGAGACCTCCCGCGCCCGCCCACACGAGGAACCCGAAGACGGCGATGACGCTGAACGCGATCACCAGCCAGATCGATGGCTTGCGGTACGTCCACGCCCGCAGGAAAGCGAGCGCTGACAGCAGCACGAGGAGCACGACGACGACCCAGCTGGTCGGCCCCGTCGGCAGAGCGACATCCGGCAGTGCGATAGGGGACGCCGGGTCGTTGAGCCGGAAGGTGCTGGTGCCGCTGCGCGGAACGAGCAGGATCAGGAGCGCCAGCAGCACGGTGGCCGCGGCGAGGACGATCGGTGCCTTCAGGTGCCGCTCGCGCACGGTGGCGAGCTGCACGGTTCCGTCGGCGGCTTCACTCTGGACGAGGGAGGTCATGCGGTCACCGCCTTCTTCGAGGCCTTGGCTCTCGCCTTGGCCGCCTTCTCGAGGTCGGACTTCGGCAGGAAGAACACGGCGCGAAGCAGCGGCGGAGCGGCGATGAACAGCACGACGAGCGACTGCACGACGAGCACGATGTCGACGGGGATGTCCTGCGCCTGCATCGAGAACGATCCGGCCTTGAGCGCGCCGAACAGGATGCCGGCGGCGAAGGTGCCCCACGCGCGGCTGCGGCCGAGCAGGGCCACGGTGATCGCGTCGAAGCCGATCCCGGCGTCGATCGTCTCGGTGATACCGGTCGTGACCGCACCCTGAACCTGGTTCATGCCCGCGAGACCGGCGAGAGCGCCGGCGAGCAGCATGGCGTAGACGTAGACGCGCTGCACGCTGATCCCGGCCGCGCGCGCGGCGTGCGGGTTCTCGCCCACGGCGCGCATCCGCATTCCGAGCGAGGAGCGCTCGATCAGCCACCAGACGAAGAGGGTCGCGATGATCACGATCACGAACCCGAGATCGAGCAGCGGGAACTGGGGCCCGAGGAGCTCGGGGAACTGCGCGCTCTCAGGGGTGGCGTAGCCGAGTGCCTGGTTCGTGCCCGGCTTCTGCAGCAGTCCGGGGGTGCGGATCATCCACAGCAGCAGGTAGTACGCCACGTAGTTGAGCATGATCGTGAGGATGACCTCGTGGGCGCCCGTGCGTGCCTTCAGCAGACCGGCGATCGCACCCCACAGCGCGCCGCCGGCGATGCCGGCGATCAGGGTGACCGGGATGTGCAGCCAGAAAGGCAGGTCGAGCTGGAACGTGAGCAGCCCGGCGGCGGCGACGCCGATGAGCATCTGACCGCGTGCACCGATGTTGAACAGGCCGACGCGGAAGGCGAGCGCGACGCCGAGGCCGGCGGCGATCAGCGGAGCTGCGAAGCCCAGCGTGTTGGTCAGTGGGCGGATCTGCGCGGCGAAGTCCGCGCCGCGTGCGTTGAAGATCGCTCCGCGGACGAGCGCCTCGTAGCCGTTGTAGACCGCGTTCCAGATCGCGGCGAAGGTGTCGCTCGGACGCTGGAAGAAGTAGCCGGAGGCCTCCAGCACGTCCTCGTTGGTGACGGCGATCAGGATGCCGCCGACGACGAGCGCGAGGAAGATCGCGAGGATGGTCGTGACGGCGCTGCCGCGCAGCATCTCCTTCAGGATCACGTTGCCGCGAGGGGGCGGCGGAACCTCACCCGAATCACGCATCGTCGTGGTCGTGTTCACCGAGAGCTGATCGGCGGATCCCTGGCCCGCCGAGCTGCTCCCCTGTGGCGTCGTACCGCTCATGCGGCCACCTCTCCCTCGGCGGCGCCCGCCATCATCAGTCCCAGCGTCTCGCGCGGGGTGTCACCGGGAACGATCCCGACGATCGTGCCTCTGTACATGACCGCGATGCGGTCGGCGAGAGCAGCCACCTCGTCGAGCTCGGTCGAGACCACCACGACGGGGATGCCCGCGTCCCTCGTCTCGATGATCCTCTTGTGGATGAACTCGATGGAGCCGACGTCGACTCCACGGGTCGGCTGCGCCGCGACGAGCAGCTTGAGCTCGCGGCTCATCTCCCGGGCGATCACGACCTTCTGCTGGTTTCCTCCTGAGAGGGTGCCTGCCGGGGTGTGCGGCCCCTGGGTACGGATGTCGTACTCGCTGATCCGTGCGCGGGCGAAGTCCTCGAGCGCGGACCGACGGATGGTCCCTCCTCGGCTGAACTCGTCATCGCCGGTGCGGTCGAGGATCAGGTTCTCCGCCACGGAGAAGCCCGCGACGAGTCCATCCTCGGTGCGGTCCTCCGGCACGAAGCCGACGCCGGCGTCGAGGATCGCTCGCACGCTCTTGCCGACCAGTTCGGTTCCCCCGAGTGTGATCGATCCTTCGACCCTGGCCGCCAGGCCGACGATGGCCTCGACGAGCTCTGTCTGCCCGTTGCCCTGCACTCCTGCCACGGCGAGCACTTCGCCGGGGCGCACGGAGAAGTCGATGCCGTCGACGACGATCGCCCCCGCGGGGGTGAGCACCCGCAGTCCCTTGACGTCGAGACCGCCCTCGCCGAGTCGCGGCGGATCCTTGTGCACTGTGAGCTCGACCGCACGACCGACCATCAGAGAGGCCAGCTCCGCGTTGGTCGCGGTGGGTGATGCCTGGCCGACGATGCGCCCGAGGCGGACGATCGTGATCGTGTCCGCGACCTCGCGGACCTCACGCAGCTTGTGGGTGATGAAGACGATCGCCGTGCCCTCGTCGCGGAGCTGGCGCATGATGCCCATCAGCTCGTCGGTCTCCTGCGGCGTGAGGACAGCGGTGGGCTCGTCGAACACCAGGACCTTGGCGTCTCGCGAGAGCGCCTTGATGATCTCGACCCGCTGCTGCACACCGACGGGGAGGTCGCCGACGATCGCGTCAGGGTCGATGTCGAAGCCGAAGCGAGCGGCGACGGCGCGGACGTGCTCACGCGCCTTCGTGATGTCGAGGGTGCCCAGACCCTTGGTCTGCTCGTGGCCGAGCATGACGTTCTCGGCGACCGTGAACACGGGGACGAGCATGAAGTGCTGGTGCACCATGCCGATGCCGGCGTTCATCGCGTCGCCGGGGCCGCGGAACCGCTGGACGACGTCGTCCAGGAGGATCTCGCCCTCATCGGCCTGATACAGCCCGTAGAGGACGTTCATCAGAGTGGACTTGCCTGCACCGTTCTCGCCGAGCAGCGCATGGATCTGCCCCGGCTCGACGACCAGGTCGATGTGGTCGTTGGCCACCAGGGTTCCGAACCGCTTGGTGATACCGCGAAGTTCGAGCTTCATATCTGCACCTTATCCAGAAGTGTCATCCAGAAGAGTCCGAAGAATCTTCGGCGCATCGTACGGGGATCGCCCGGATGCGCCGCGAACAGTCGTCATCGTCCGTCCACGGCGCGGGGCGAGTGGCCGCTTGCACCACTCGCCCCGCCATGGATGTGAACTGCTTACGGGGAGTTCTCCGACTCCACCGTGATGTCACCCGAGATGATCTGCTCCTGCAGAGCCGCGATCTCGTCGAGCAGCCCGTCGGGCAGGTCGCCCTCGAAGGCACCGAAGCCCGAGAGCTTGACGCCCTCGTTCTCGAGCGTGCCGATGTAGGGAGCCGGGTCGAAGTCGCCCTCGGATGCGGCGACGGTCGCGTCCTCGACGGCCACGTCGATGGCCTTCATGATCGAGAAGAGGGTGACGTCGGCCACGCTCTCATCGGCCACGGCGAGGTCGCTGTCGACGCCGACCAGCAGCGTGTCCTTGCCGCTGTCGGCGATGGCAGCCGCAGCGCTCTGGTAGATCGGTCCACCGACCGGGAGGATCACGTCGACGCCCTGGTCGAGCACGCCCTGGGCGGTCTGCTTGGCGGTGTCGTTCGCGTCGAAGCCTCCGGTGAAGGAGCCGTTCTGCGTGGCGACGTCCCAGCCGAAGACCTCGACGGCGCCCGACTTGTCCTCGTTGTACTTCTCGACGCCGAGCTGGAAGCCGTCCATGAACACGGCGACCGACGGGATCTGCATTCCGCCGAAGGTGCCGACCTTGTTCACGCCCGATGCAGCAGACCAGCCGGCCGCGGCGTAGCCACCGAGGTAGGCGGCCTGAGCCGTGTCGAAGACGAGGGGCTTGATGTTGGGAGCATCGGTGGTGCCGTCGAAGTCGTTGTCGGCGTAGTCGTCGATGATCGCGTAGTCGATCTCGGGGTTGGCGAGAGCGGACTCGACGGTCGCGGCCGAGAGCTTGAAGCCGACGGCGACGATGAGCGAGCACCCCTCAGAGACAGCGGTCTCGAGGTTCGGCGCGTAGTCGTTGTCGTTGGCCGACTCGAACTCGATCGGCTCGACGCCGAGGGTCTCCGCTGCGCGGTCCATGCCCTCCTTGGCCGACTGGTTGAACGACTTGTCGTTCCAGCCGCCCGCGTCCGAGACGAGGCAGGGGATGAAGTCGGAGTCCGCCTCGCCGCCGCCGGAGCCGCCCGATTCGGTGGGAGCCTGGCCGCAGCCGGCGAGTGCGAAGACGACGCCAGCGGCGATGGTCGCGCCGAGCAGCTTCTTGGTGGTGGAGATGGTCAACTCATGCCTCCTGAACGGTGCCGCGGCCCTCGCGGATCGCTCAAAGTTACCTACTGTTTCGACTTTTGTGCACATGCGAGGGCGAGGCGCTGGCGAATGGTTACAAACCTGAAACCAAGACAGCCGATGAGCGACCGTGCGTGCTCATCAGAGCACGTCGCTCCGCCCGGTCAGCTTGAGGGACTCCACGACGCCCTTCACCCGCTGCGCATGTTCGACCGTCGTGACGAGCAGGGCGTCGGGGGTGTCCACCACCACGATGTCCTTGACGCCGATCAGGCTGATCACGCGAGAGGTCTGACTGACCAGGATGCCGCTGGCCGCATCCGACAGCACGCGTGCTTTCGGTCCGAGCACGGCGAGGTCGTTCTTCCGACCGTTGTTGATGAGCTTGGTGAGGGACGCGAAGTCCCCCACGTCGTCCCAGTCGAAGTGACCGGGCACGACCGCGAGACGTCCGCGTCGCGCAGCAGGCTCGGCCACCGCGTAGTCGATCGCGATCTTCTTCAGCCCGGGCCAGATCCGATCCACTGCGGGGCCGCGGCGCTCGCGGTCGTCCCACGCCTCGGCGAGCTCGAGCAGCCCGGCGTGCAGGGCGGGTTCGTTCGCGGCGAGCTCGTCGAGCAGCACGCTCGCCTTGGCGATGAACATGCCGGCGTTCCAGAGGTATCCGCGGTCGGCGAAGTAGGCCTTGGCCGTGTCGAGGTCGGGCTTCTCTACGAAGCTCTCGACCAGAGCGGCCTCCCGCGCCCCCTCGACGACGAGCTCCGCGCCCCTCTTGATGTACCCGAAGCCGATCGCCGGCTCGGTCGGAGAGATGCCGATCGTGCAGATGTATCCCTCCCGCGCGACCTCGACGGCGTCACGCACGGCGAACTCGAACACGCGGGTGCTGCGGATGACGTGGTCGGCGCTGAACGATCCGATGATCACATCGGGGTCGCGCCGATGCAGGATCGCGGCTGCCAACCCGATCGCCGCCGCGGACTCGCGCGGCTCCGACTCCAGGAACACGTTCAGATCCGGTATTCCGGGCAGCTCGGCCTCCACGGCCGCGCGGTGGGCCCGCCCGGTGACCACGGCGATGCGGTCGGCCCCGGCCAACGGCTCCAGCCTGTCCCACGTGTCACGCAGCAGCGAGTGTCCCGAGCCCGTGAGGTCGTGCAGGAACTTCGGCGCGTCCGCGCGGGAGAGAGGCCAGAGTCGGCTGCCGATTCCGCCGGCAGGGATCACGGCGTAGAAGTTCTCGATGGGTTGGCTCACCCCGCAAGGGTAGCGCCCCGCGAAGTCTCGACATCGAGACACTTAGGCTCCCCTTCGTCGCCCACGGTCGCCACACGGGAATAGGATGGTGTCCGATCGGCCGTGCCTGATGACAGCAGGCTCACGCTTGGAAGACGCACCGCACGCGACCGAGTCACTTCGATCCAGGGAGGACGACCGTGTCCACAAGCGCTCGCTTGACACCGTCGATTTCGGAAACCACTTCCAAGACGCCCCGCGGCACCCTCTACCGGGGTCGCGAAGGCATGTGGTCGTGGGTGCTTCACCGCATCACCGGAGTCGCCATCTTCTTCTTCCTGTTGGTGCATGTGCTCGACACTGCACTCATCAGGGTCTCCCCCGAGGCGTACAACGCCGTCATCGGCACGTACAAGAACCCGATCATGGCGCTCGGCGAGGTCGTGCTGGTGGCCGGCATCGTGTTCCACGCGATGAACGGTCTCCGCATCATCGCCGTCGACTTCTGGTCGAAGGGCGCGAAGTACCAGCGTCAGCTCTTCTGGGGCGTGCTTCTCGTCTGGGGCATCATCATGGCCGGCTTCGTGCCTCGCCACCTGATGCTCGCTTTCGCCGGCTTCGGAGGAGGACACTGATGACCGCTCAGACCGTCGCAGCCCCGGTCCGCCGTCAGCGCGGATTCAACCTCGAGAAGTGGGGCTGGCTCTTCATGCGCGCCTCCGGCGTCGTGCTCGTCGTGCTCATCTTCGGCCACCTGTTCATCAACCTGATGGTCGGCGAGGGCATCCACGCTCTGGACTTCGCGTTCATCGCCGGCAAGTTCGCCACGCCGTTCTGGCAGTGGTGGGACGTCATCATGCTCTGGCTCGCGCTGATCCACGGCGCCAACGGCATGCGCACGATCGTCAACGACTACGTGACGAACAACACCGCTCGCAAGGCGCTGATCTGGGCCCTGGGCCTGGCCGCAGCCCTGCTCATCATCCTCGGCACCCTGGTCGTCTTCACCTTCGACCCGTGCCTCGGCGTGACCGAGTCGAGCACACTGTGGGAACAGTGCCAGACGCTGGTCAAGTAGAAGAGAAGGCATACGAGAAGTGACTACCGAGACCCAGGATTCCGTCGTGCGCGACGGCGTGCACTACCACCAGTTCGACATCGTCATCGTGGGCGCCGGCGGCGCCGGCATGCGAGCAGCCATCGAGGCGGGCTCCGGCGCGAAGACCGCGGTCATCTCCAAGCTCTACCCGACGCGGTCGCACACAGGTGCGGCTCAGGGCGGCATGGCGGCTGCACTCGCGAACGTCGAGGAGGACAGCTGGGAGTGGCACACCTTCGACACCGTCAAGGGCGGCGACTATCTGGTCGACCAGGATGCTGCGGAGATCCTCGCCAAGGAGGCGATCGACGCTGTCATCGACCTCGAGAACATGGGTCTGCCCTTCAACCGCACTCCCGAGGGAAAGATCGACCAGCGGCGATTCGGCGGCCACACCGCCGAACACGGCAAGACCCCGGTGCGCCGTGCATGCTACGCCGCCGACCGCACC
Organism: Microbacterium sp. APC 3901; assembly: GCF_030407765.1. Lineage (GTDB taxonomy): Bacteria > Actinomycetota > Actinomycetes > Actinomycetales > Microbacteriaceae > Microbacterium. Next base: position 120,754 of record NZ_JASDCU010000004.1, on the reverse strand, counting down.
GGCCACATGATCCTTCAGACGCTCTTCCAGAACTGCGTCAAGCTCGGCATCAACTTCTTCAACGAGTTCTACGTGCTCGATCTGCTCACGGTGAAGGATGCCGACGGCAAGACGCAGGTCTCGGGCGTCGTCGCCTACGACCTCTCGACGGGCGAGCTGCACGTGTTCCAGGCGAAGGCCGTGATCTTCGCGACCGGCGGCTTCGGCAAGATCTTCAAGACGACCTCGAACGCCCACACCCTCACGGGTGACGGTGTCGGCATCGTCTGGCGCAAGGGTCTCCCCCTCGAAGACCTCGAGTTCTTCCAGTTCCACCCGACCGGCCTCGCCGGTCTCGGCATCCTCCTCACCGAGGGCGCCCGCGGCGAGGGAGCGATCCTGCGCAACGCCTCGGGTGAGCGCTTCATGGAGCGCTACGCCCCGACCATCAAGGACCTCGCACCTCGCGACATCGTCGCCCGTTGCATGGTGCAGGAGGTGGCCGAAGGCCGCGGCGCCGGTCCGCACAAGGACTACGTGCTGCTGGACTGCACGCACCTGGGTGCCGAGGTGCTCGAGACCAAGCTTCCGGACATCACCGAGTTCGCACGCACGTACCTGGGCGTCGACCCGGTCGTCGAGCCCGTGCCGGTGATGCCGACCGCGCACTACGCGATGGGCGGCATCCCCACGAACAACGACGCAGAGGTCCTCGCCGACAACACCACGGTGGTCCCGGGTCTCTACGCCGCCGGCGAGTGCGCGTGCGTCTCTGTGCACGGTGCCAACCGTCTGGGCACCAACTCGCTGCTCGACATCAACGTGTTCGGCAAGCGCGCAGGGCGCAACGCGGTGGAGTACGTCAAGACCGCCGAGTTCGTGCCGCTCCCCGAGAACCCGGCCGGGTTCGTCTCCGACATGCTCGAGGGCCTGCGCAACAACCAGGGCACCGAGCGCATCGCCGTGCTCCGCAAGGCGCTGCAGGACGAGATGGACAAGGGCGCGCAGGTCTTCCGCACGCACGAGTCGCTGGAGCACGTGCTCGGTGTGATCAAGGAACTGCGCGACCGTTACATGAACGTGCACGTCGACGACAAGGGCAAGCGGTTCAACACCGACCTGCTCGAGGCCGTCGAGCTCGGGTTCCTGCTCGACATCGCCGAGGTCGTCGTCTACGCCGCGCAGAACCGCGAGGAGAGCCGCGGCGGTCACATGCGCGACGACTTCCCCACCCGCAACGACGAGAAGTACATGCAGCACACGATGGCCTATCTGACGGGCGATCCGCACTCCTCCACCCCGAGCGATCACATCAAGCTCGACTGGAAGCCGGTCGTGTTCACGAAGAACGAGCAGGGCGAGTTGAACTACCCGCCGATGGAGAGGAAGTATTGAGCATGTCGAACGCCATCGCAGAAGCTCCGGCCGACACGACGCAGGAGACGGGCATCCAGTCGTTCATCGTCACGTTCAACATCCGCCGGTTCGACCCCGAGGTCGACTCCGAGCCGCACTGGGTCGACTACGACGTGGAGCTCTACTCGACGGACCGTGTGCTCGACGCGCTGCACAAGATCAAGTGGGAGGTCGACGGCTCGCTGACCTTCCGCCGCTCGTGCGCCCACGGCATCTGCGGCTCTGACGCCATGCGCATCAACGGCCGCAACCGCCTCGCCTGCAAGACGCTGATCAAGGACCTCGACATCTCGAAGCCGATCTACGTCGAGGCGATCAAGGGCCTGCCCCTCGAGAAGGACCTCGTCGTCGACATGGAGCCGTTCTTCGCGTCGTACCGCGAGGTGCAGCCGTTCCTCGTCGCGAACTCCGTGCCGGAGAAGGGCAAGGAGCGGGTCCAGTCGATCGCCGATCGCGAGATCTTCGACGACACGACCAAGTGCATCCTGTGCGCCGCGTGCACCTCGTCGTGCCCCGTCTTCTGGACCGACGGACAGTACTTCGGCCCGGCGGCGATCGTGAACGCGCACCGCTTCATCTTCGACTCCCGCGATGACAACGCCGCGGTTCGCCTCGACATCCTCAACGACAAGGAAGGCGTCTGGCGCTGCCGCACGACCTTCAACTGCTCTGAGGCGTGCCCCCGCGGCATCGAGGTCACCAAGGCGATCGCCGAGGTCAAGCAGGCCGTGCTGCGCGGTCGTCCCTGACTCTCTCGCGCTGACGACGACGGGCGGACTCCTTCACGGAGCCCGCCCGTTCTCTCTGTGTCGATAGGGTGAGGAGGTGTCCGATCCCGCTGACGCTGAGAGCGAGCCCCGCCGTCTCGACACGGCCGTAGAACGGGCCACCGCGTTGACGCAGCGCACGCTCGGACTGTTCCCCGTGCGAGTGTGGCGCCACTTCCTGCAGCACAACGGGTTCCTCCTCGCAGCGGGCGTGAGCTACCAGGCGCTGTTCGCGATCTTCGCGGCGATCTATCTCGCCTTCGCCATCGCCGGCCTCTGGCTCGGAGGCAGCACCGAAGCGGTCGACGGCATGATCGACATCATCAACAGCTACATCCCCAACCTGATCCAGGACGAGGGCGGGGTGTTCACCCCGCAGCAGGTGCAGGAGATCGCGGTCAGCACGACCGGGCTCCTCAGCATCACCGGTCTGATCGCGCTCGGAACCGTGATCTGGACGGCCATAGGCTGGGTGACGTTCTCGCGACGCGCGACGCGCGACATCTTCGGCCTGCCGCCCGACCGCCGCAGCTACGTCATCCTGAAGGCACGGGATCTGCTCGCCGCTCTGATCTTCGGAGCGTCGCTGATCGCCGGTTCCCTGCTCAGCTCAGCCAGCGCGGTCGCGATGAGCTGGATCCTGAGCCTGCTGGGGTGGGGATCCGCGCTCGACGGCCTGACCAGCATCCGGATCGGCACGGTGCTGGTGTCCTTCGCGCTGCTGTCGGGCGCGCTGGCGGCGATGGTGCGCTTCCTCACCGGCACATCACTGCATTGGAGCACGATCTGGCCGGGCGCGCTCCTCGGCGGCGGCGCCATGACGATCCTCCAGTTCGGTGTGGGGTTCCTGCTGAGCTACACGCCGACGAATCCCCTGCTCGCCACGTTCGCGATCTTCATCGGGCTCCTGCTGTGGTTCCGCGTCAACGGCGTGGTGATGCTGGTCGCCTCCTCGTGGATCGCCGTCGCTGCGAAGGACCGCGACCTGCCGCTTCTGGCTCAGTCCGACGCGGAGCGGCGGGCGGCCGAGCACCGGACCCTGGTGGCCGCGGCCCGCATTCGCGTGCGCGAGGCGCGAGAGGCTCGCGAGACGGCCCCCTGGTACCGCGCCTGGGCCGCTGCCAGAGCCGTGCGCGCGACGGAGCAGGAGCTCGCCGACCTGGAGGCCTCCGCTCCCCCGCCCGTCGACGCGAGCACACCGCTCGCCCAGCGGCTGCTGGCCGAGCTGCAGCGTCCGTCGAAGGATGTCGGCGGCTCTCGTTAGGCTGGTGAGCATGCCCCATCTGCGTATCGCCTCGGTCAATGTCAACGGAATCCGAGCGGCGGCTCGCAACGGCATGAGCGGCTGGCTCGACGCGGCAGACGTCGACATCCTGACGCTGCAGGAGGTCCGCGGGCAGGACGAGCATCTCGAGGCCGCGCTACCCGGCTGGACGTTCGTGCACGATGAGGCCACGGCCAAGGGCCGCGCGGGCGTGGCGATCGCGAGCCGCATCCCGGCCCTCGCCTCGCGCACCGACTTCGGCGACGATGACTTCGACTCGAAGGGGCGCTGGATCGAAGCCGACTTCCTGATCGGAGACCGCCCGCTCACGGTGGTCAGTGCCTACGTGCACAGCGGCGAAGCCGACACACCGAAGCAGGAGGAGAAGTGGAAGTTCCTCGACGCGTTCGGCGTGCGGCTCGCAGAGCTCGGCGACACTGACGGCGCTCTCGCCCTGGTCACCGGCGATCTGAACGTCGGGCACCGCGAACTCGACATCAAGAACTGGCGCGGCAACCGCAAGAAGGCCGGGTTCCTGCCCCGCGAACGCGCCTACTTCGACCGGTTCCTCGGAGCAGCCGGCGAGACGGTCGAAGGTGCCGACGGCTCGACCGGCACCGGTCTCGGCTGGGTCGACGTCGGACGCGCCTTCCACGGCGAGGTCGACGGCCCGTACACCTGGTGGTCGATGCGCGGCCAGGCGTTCGACAACGACTCCGGATGGCGGATCGATTACCACCTGGCGACCCCGGCTCTCGCGGAACGAGCCACCGCCTACCACGTCGCCCGCGCGGCCGCATACGACCAGCGCTGGAGCGACCACGCTCCGGTCGTGGTCGACTACACGTACTGACCTCGCACGCGTCGACTTCTCGCGACGTCAGGGCGATCACACCGACGCGAGAGCGACGCACAGCCCGCGGACCACCACCCCCGTAGGATTGATACCGTGACGAAGCCTCGCCTCTACTCAGGAATGCAGCCCTCCGCCGACTCTCTGCAGATCGGCAACTACATCGGAGCGCTCCTGCAGTGGCGTGATCTGCAGAGTTCCTACGACGCGTACTTCTCCGTGGTCGACCTGCACGCGCTCACGGTCGCGCAGGACCCGGCAGAACTGCGGGAGAAGACCCGTCGCACCGCCGCCCAGTACATCGCCGCGGGCATCGAGCCCTCGCTGTCGACGCTGTATGTGCAGTCGCACGTCCGTGCCCACGCGGAGCTCGCGTGGATCCTCTCGACGATCACCGGTTTCGGTGAGGCCGGCCGCATGACCCAGTTCAAAGACAAGTCGGCGCGATACGGTGCCGATGCCACGAGCGTGGGCCTGTTCACCTACCCGGTGCTGATGGCCGCCGACATCCTGCTCTACCAGACCGATGTCGTGCCGGTCGGCGACGACCAGAAGCAGCACGTCGAGCTGACGCGCGACCTCGCCGAGCGCTTCAACTCGCGCTTCGGAGAGACGTTCGTCGTGCCCCGGCCGGTGATCCAGAAGGACACCGCCCGCATCTACGACCTGCAGAACCCGACGTCGAAGATGTCGAAGTCGGCGGAGAGCGACGCGGGCGTGCTGTGGATGCTCGACGAGCCTGCGAAGTCGGCGAAGAAGATCATGCGAGCGGTGACCGACAACGAAGGCTCGGTGCGCTTCGATCGCGAGAACAAGCCCGGCGTCTCCAACCTGCTGACCATCTACGCAGCCCTCTCGGGACGACAGGTTCCCGCGATCGAAGACGAATACGCGGGCCGCGGCTACGGTGACTTCAAGAAGGGGCTCGCCGAAGTCGTCGTGAACGAGTTCGAGCCCGTGCGCGCCCGTGCACTCGAGCTTCTCGACGACCCCGCCGAGCTCGACCGCATCCTCGCGCAGAACGCCGCCCGCGCGGATGCCGTCGCCGACGCCACTCTCGGAGCGGTCTATGACCGGGTCGGGCTGCTTCGTCGCGTCTGACCTCGACAGCCATAGGATGGGGGCGTGACTGATCCGCAGCAGCCCCCGTCCGGTGCCGTGCCTCCTGTGCCTCCTGCCCCTCGCGCGGACGACGAGCAGCCGCAGTTCGCTCCGCCCGTGTCGTCACCGCCCGCACCTCCGGCTCCGCCCGCACCGCCTTCGTACGCGACGCCCCCGGCACCTCCCGCATACCAGGGCGCACCTCCCGCATACCAGGGCGCACCTCCCGCATACCAGGGCGCACCTCCCGCATACCAGGGCGCACCTCCCGCCGCGAGCAGCGAGCCGGCCTTCCCCGCTCCGGCCGCGCCTCATGAGGCGTTCCCTGCCGGACAGCCCGCACCCGCATACCCGGCGCCGACGGGAGCTCCCGTGTACCCGCATCTCGCGGGTCAGCAGCCCGGCGCGCCCACCTATCAGGCAGCTCCTCCCGGCGCCTATCAGGTTCCCGTCGGCGGCTACACGGCGCCCGCCGGCGCCTACCAGGCGCCGGTCGCCGGAGAGAAGAAGTCCGGGCTGCTCGGCATCCTGGCGCTGATCCTGGCGATCGTGGCCGCGGTAGTCACGCCGATCGTCGCCGGAGTGGCGGGATTCGAGATCGGCCGGCGTCTTCCGGGCGGTCTCGACACGACCGATCCCGACTTCCTGTCGATCCTCGCTCCGGCGCGGGATCAGGTGCTGTGGGCGGAGCTCTCGTTCTGGACGGGAACCATCCTCGGCATCGCCGCCATCGTCATCGGGATCATCGCGATTCGCAAGAAGCAGGCGCGCGGCGCGGGAATCACGGCGCTCGTCGTCGCAGTGCTCGGCCCCATCATCTTCTGGGTCGTGTTGCTGGTGACCCTGTCGACCGGGACCGCGACCGGCTTCCTGCCGTAGCAGGGCCGCGAGGTCCGCACCGCGTCCCGGTCAGCGCGGAGCGTGGTGCTTCTGCTGGGCGGCGAGCAGCCCGTCTTCGACGAGCGTCTCGACCGCGTCCGCCGCGTCCGACACGAGGATGGGCAGGTTCGCTCGCTCGTCCTTGCCGAACGGCGACAGCACCCAGTCGGCGGGATCCTGACGACCCACGGGACGGCCGATGCCGACGCGCACCCGGGGGAACTCCGCAGTGGTGAGGGCGCGGGCGATGTCACGCACCCCGTTGTGTCCGCCGTGCCCGCCGCCGATCTTGAGCTTGACGGTGTCGAAGGGGATGTCGAGTTCGTCGTGGACGACGATGATGTGCTCCGACGGCACGGAGTAGAAGCGAGCGAGAGCGGCGACCGGCGTACCGGAGACGTTCATGAACGTGTTCGGCTTGGCGAGCACGAGCTTGTCACCGCCGGCGCGCAACCAGGTCTCGACGACACGCGCCCCGCCCTTGTGCTCGCGAAAGCTCTCACCTCGGCGCGAGGCGAGCTCGTCCACGACCATCTGGCCGATGTTGTGGCGGGTGTCCGCGTACCGCGGTCCGGGGTTGCCGAGCCCCACCACGAGCCAGGTGGATGCCATGTGGTCGTCCTCTCGCATGCGGGCCCTTCGCGGTGCCCGGCTCAGAATACGACAGAGGGGGCGCGATCTGCTCGCGCCCCCTCTGTGATGCAGTCAGCTGTGCGCTGCTCCTGCGCGGATCACTCCGCGGCGGGAGCCTCCTCGGCGGCAGCCTCGTCGGCGTCGTCCTCGTCCTCTCCGAGCGACTCCTCGGCCGGGATCGCGATCGCGACGACGAGCACCTCGGGGTCGGTCAGCAGCGTCGAGCCCTTGGGCAGCTTGACGTCGGCAGCGGTGATGTGCGCGCCCTCTTCGAGTCCCTCGACCGAGACCTCGACGTTCTGCGGCAGGTGCGTGGCCTCTGCCTCGATCGAGATCGTGTTCGCGTCCTGGTTGACGATCGTGCCGGGAGCCGGCTCGCCGGTGACGATGACGGGAACGTCGATCGTGACCTTCTCGCCCTTGCGGACGACGAGCAGGTCGATGTGCTCGATGATCTGGTGCACCGGGTCGCGCTGGACGTCCTTGACGAGGGCGAGCTGGTCCTTGCCGTCGATGTCGAGCTCGAGCAGCGCGTTCGCGCGGCGGATGATGAGCGAGACCTGGTGGCCCGGCAGTGCGACGTGCACGGGGTCGGTGCCGTGACCGTAGATGACGGCGGGGATCTTGCCTGCGGCGCGCAGACGACGGGCGAAGCCCTTGCCGAAGCTCTCGCGGAGCTCGGCCTTGACCTTGGTGTCTTCAGACATGGGGTTCTCCTTCGGGGCACGCAGCGACAGCTACGCGGTGGTCTTGGAATTGTTCTCGAACGCAGACACGTGAGGAAAGCCACCGGCTTGCTTCGCCGCGTCGATAACGGATGCCAGCGCACGCGCAGAAGCATCCCTCGCCGAGGTACTCCTCTCATGGTACCGGATGAGCCGGTAGGCTGAGAACACCGATCCCTCTCTGCAGAACATGGAGTTCCCTCATGCTCGACGGCGTCTTCTTCTCCCACGCGATCGCCTGGCTCATCGGCGCGATGACCGTGTGCGCCGCCGGCCTCACCTTCGCGGCCCTGTTCTCGCTCGGACGCTCCGGTTATCGCAAGGACTGACCTCCTCACGTCCGACATCGCCCGTCACGCGGGAGCACCACCCCGGACGCCGCGATAATCTGAGAGCATCCCCTTCTTCTCGATCTAGGAGCCATCTGTGCCCGAAGCATCAGCGAACATCGGAGTCGTCGGACTCGCCGTCATGGGTTCGAACCTCGCCCGCAACCTCGCCAGCCGCGAGGGCAACACGGTGGCGATCTTCAACCGCAGCTACGAGAAGACCGAGACGCTCGTCTCCGAGCACCCTGAGGCAGGCTTCATTCCTGCCAAGACCTACCAGGAGTTCGCCGACTCGCTGCAGAAGCCGCGCACCGCGATCATCATGGTCAAGGCCGGTGGACCGACCGATGCCGTGATCGACTCGCTCGTCGAGGTCTTCGAACCGGGCGACATCATCGTCGACGGTGGCAACGCGTACTTCCCCGACACGATCCGCCGTGAGAAGGCCGTCCGCGAAACAGGCATCAACTTCGTCGGCGCCGGCATCTCCGGCGGCGAAGAAGGCGCGCTCACGGGCCCGTCGATCATGCCGGGCGGCTCGGACGAGTCGTGGATCACCCTCGGCCCGATCCTGAAGTCGATCGCCGCGATCGCCGAGGGCGAGGCCTGCGTGACGCACGTCGGCCACGACGGTGCAGGACACTTCGTGAAGATGGTGCACAACGGCATCGAGTACGCCGACATGCAGCTGATCGCCGAGGCCTATGACCTCATCCGCCGCGGCACGGGCAAGTCCCCCTCCGAGATCGCCGAGATCTTCGCCGAGTGGAACAAGGGCGAGCTCGAGTCTTACCTGATCGAGATCACCGCAGAGGTGCTGCGTCAGGTGGATGCCGAGACCGGCAAGCCGCTCGTCGACGTGATTCTCGACCAGGCCGGCGCCAAGGGCACCGGCGCCTGGACCGTGCAGACCGCCCTCTCGCTCGGCGTGCCGGTGTCGGGCATCGCCGAGGCGACGTTCGCCCGCTCGCTGTCGTCGCACCCCGAGCAGCGTGCCGTCGCCGGCGCCCTTCCCGGCCCTGACGACGAGTTCGTCGTCGCCGACGAGGCTGCCTTCATCGAGGACGTCCGTCTCGCACTGTACGCATCGAAGATCGTCGCGTATTCGCAGGGCTTCGACGAGATCCGCGCGGGCGCGGCCGATTACGGCTGGAACATCGATCTCGGCGCCATCAGCAAGATCTGGCGCGGCGGCTGCATCATCCGCGCGCAGTTCCTCAACCGCATCGCCGACGCCTACGCCGAGACCCCCGACCTGCCCGTGCTGATGACGGCTCCGTACTTCGCCGAGGCACTCACCCGCGGCCAGGCCTCGTGGCGCCGTGTCGTCGTGAGCGCCGCTCAGGCAGGCATCCCCGCCCCGGCGTTCTCGTCGTCGCTGTCGTACTACGACGGCATCCGCGCCGATCGCCTCCCGGCTGCACTCGTGCAGGGGCAGCGCGATTTCTTCGGTGCGCACACCTACAAGCGCATCGACAAGCCGGGCACGTTCCACACGCAGTGGTCCGGTGACCGCACCGAGATCGAAGCCGAAGACACGCACTGAGCGCAGTCTGAGACGCGAAGAGGGCCCCGGCAGCAGCCGGGGCCCTCTTCGCATCTCACCTGGTGATGTCCTGCACCGTCCCCTTCGCGAGTCGCAGACGCCTGGTCGCCCTGCGAGCCACCGCCGAGTCGTGGGTGACGACGACCATCGTGATGCCCTCGGCGCACAGACCCTCGAGCAGGGTGAGGATCTCGTCCCGCATGCTCTCATCGAGGTTGCCGGTCGGCTCATCGGCCAGCAGCACCCGGGGCCGCTTCACGATCGCCCTGGCGATCGCCACTCGCTGCTGCTGGCCGCCCGAGAGCTCGGTCGGCAGATGGTCGCCGCGGTCGTCGAGGCCGACGTGGGCGAGAGCCTGAGCGACGCGGGTCGCCCGCTCGGCGCGAGTCAGCGAGGTCGGTTCGAGCGCCATGTTCACGTTCTCGGCGGCAGTGAGGGTCGGGATCAGATTGAACCCCTGGAAGACGAAGCCGATCTCCTCGGCCCGGATGCGAGTGAGCTCACGAGCGGATGCGGAGGACAGCTCGATGTCGCCGAGCGTCAGCGACCCCGTCGACGGCTTGTCGAGCGCGCCGAGCAGCTGCAGCAGTGTCGACTTGCCTCCCCCGGTCGGTCCCTGGATCGTGACGAACTCGCCGGGGTCGATCGTGAGATCGACGCCGGTCAGCGCCGTCACCGTTCGCCCCTTCTGCCGGTAGGTGCGAGTGACGCCCCGTGCGCGGTATATCGGTGTCGTGGCATCCGTGCCGTCCGCCGTGGGGGCGATGTCTGCGATGGTCATGATGGTGTCTCTCCTGTCTGTGGTGTCTGGTGAAGGGTCAGGCGACGGAACGCAGCGCCTCGGCCGGGCTGAGTCGCGCGGCGCGCCAGCCGCCGAACGCTCCGGCCACGAGGCCTCCGAGTATGGCCAGGCCGACCGCGGCGATGAGCACCCACGGCGTGAACGGCGCCTGCAGGACGATGTCGGCCGTCTGCTGCGTCTGGAACATGCCGCCGCCGGCGGGGCCGCCGTCCATGCCTCCTGGGCCCGCGTCCGTGCCGCCCGCTTCCACCGCAGCGACCGTCGGCTTCACGAGGTTGATGACGATGATGCCTGCGATGCCGAGAACGAGTCCGATCGCTCCCCCGATCAGCCCCTGCACCATCGACTCGCCTGCGACCTGACGCACGACCCGCCCGTCGGACCAGCCGATCGCCTTGAGGGTGCCGAACTCGCGGGTGCGACGAGCGACCCCCGAGAGTGTGAGCAGCACCGAGAGCAGCACCGCGACCGCCAGCACGATGATCGACAGCCACGTGCCGAGGTTCGTGACCAGCGAGGTCGCGGTCGACAGCGACCCTGAGACGGTCGATGCGAGCTCGGACTGCGACGTGATCGTGGCATCGGGAAGCTCATCGGCGAGCGCGGTCTGCACGGCGTCGATCGACGCCGCCGACTCGGCCTGCACGTAGACGGTGGAGACGACGTCGCCGGCCCCCGAGAGCTCCTGGGCCGTGTCGAGGGGCAGGTAGACGTTGGCCGCGGTGTCGGCGGAATCCGAGGTGGATGCCACGACGCCGATGACCTCGACGCCGGAACCGGCGACGTCGATCGTGTCGCCGACGGCGATCTCGTTCGTGCCGGCGTAGGTGGCGTCGACGAGCGCGACCAGCGCGCCCGCGTCGTCGCCGTCGAACGCGCGGCCGTCGTCGATCGCGACCGAGGCGAGCGGACCCACTGATGTCACGGCCGGATCGACGCCGAGCACTGTGAACGAGTCGACGCCGAATGAGCCTCCGCCGGCGCCTCCCTGGGGCGGCGCGTCGCCCTCGGTGGGAGCGGCGCCCTCGGGGCTCCCGTCCTGCCCGCCGAAGCCGCCGCTCGGCAACTCGCCCGAGAAGGTCGAGTTCGTGAGGCTGAGAGCAGCGGATGCCGTCGTCACGCCGTCCGTCGCCGTCACCGTGTCGAGCACCGACGCGTCGAGCGTTCCGCGCATGAAGTCCGTCATCAGGGTCGATTGGCTCAGCGTCGTCGTATCGCCCTCGGTCGCTCCGTCCTCCGAGCCGAAGTCGAAGCGCTGACCTCCGCCCTCCCCCGGCTCTGCCGCGGCACCGGTGACCGTGAGGTCGGTGCCGACCCCGTAGACCGACTCCAGAGCCTGAGCCTGCGCGTCGCGCACTCCCGCTGTGAGCGCAGTGACGATGATGACCAGCGCGATCGCGATGGCGAGCCCGACCGCGACGATCATGGTCTGTCTCTTGCGGCCGGCCAACTCGCGCCGCAGATATGTCCCGTACATGTGTCTCCTTCCGCCGCGCCGTTCGCGGGCCGATGATGACGCTAGGGACGGGACTTTTGCGAGATCGAGGGAGGAGTGATGAGAAGACTATTGCCGGCAGATCTCACAGCCCACGCATAGCGATCTCCATAGAAACCCCATAGGTGATTCCGCAGAATGGACTCATGAGCTCCGATCTCCCCGAACTGCGCCGTCCCGACGGCTCTCCTCTGCGCATCCTCGCCGTCGACGACGAGCAGATGCTCACCGATCTGCTCGCGATGGCTCTGCGCATGGAGGGCTGGGAGGTGCGCACCGCATCGTCCGGCCTCGAGGCGCTGCAGGTCGCGCGCGAGTTCGAGCCCGACGCACTCGTGCTCGACATCATGATGCCCGACCTCGACGGCATGGCCGTGCTGCGCCGGCTCCGCGAGTCCGGCAGTCTCGTTCCCGTCCTCTTCCTGACGGCGAAGGATGCCGTGGGCGACCGGGTCGCCGGCCTCACTGCCGGGGGCGACGACTACGTCACGAAGCCCTTCAGCCTCGAAGAGGTGATCGCTCGGCTGCGGGCGATCATCCGTCGCACCGGTCACGCGACCGCCGACGACGGTCAGTCGATCCTCCGCGTCGCCGACCTCACGCTCAATGAGGACAGCCACGAGGTGATGCGCGACGGCACCGAGATCGAGTTGACCGCGACCGAGTTCGAGCTGCTCCGCTACCTGATGCGCAACGAGCGACGGGTGCTGTCGAAGGCGCAGATCCTCGACCGGGTCTGGAGCTACGACTTCGGCGGCAAGTCTTCGGTCGTCGAGCTCTACATCTCGTACCTGCGCAAGAAGATCGACGCCGGACGCACCCCGCTGCTGCACACGGTGCGCGGTGTCGGCTACATGATCAAGGCGCCTCAGTGAGTCCGACGGGGATGACTCGGCGACCGATGAGCCTGCAGACACGGCTGATGACAGCCGTGATCGGGTTCGTCTCGCTCATCCTCGTGATCGTCGCGGTGATCACCAGCGCGACACTCGGAGCGACTCTGGAACGCCAGCTGGAGGACCGGCTGAAGGTCTATTCGGGCCAGATCACCCAACTGGTGAACACCTTCCCCGAAGGGCTGGCAAGCGTCGACAACATCTCGGTCAGGCTGAAACCCGTTCCCGGGCTCTTGCTCGCAGTCTCGAGTACCGAAGGTGGGACGAGCGGCGTCGTCTACGATGACACCGCCGGCGACCTCGGCGGCTCCGAGGCTCTCAGCACCCGCGAGCTCGCGCAGATCAACGCTTCCCTCGCCGGTCGCCCGACCGGCACGGTGTCCTTGGAGGACTTCGGTTCGTACCTCGTCGTCGTTCAGAGCGCGCACAATGGCGTCAATGTCGTGACCGGCCTCCCCCGCACCGAGATCCAGAACCAGCTCGCGACGCTGCTCACGGTGATCGCTCTCGCGACGATCGGCGGCCTGATCCTGCTCGCTCTCACGACGGCGATCACGATCCGCGTGGGGCTGAGACCGCTGCGCGCCGTCGCGGCCACGGCCACACGCGTCGCGAATCAGCCGCTCGACCGAGGCGAGGTGCAGATCACCGAGCGAGTTCCGGCGTCCGAGGCAGATCCGCGCACCGAGACCGGCCTGGTCGGCTCGTCGCTGAACAAGCTGCTCGACCACGTGAACGACTCTCTCGCGTCGAGGCAGAAGAACGAGGAGCGCATGCGCCGATTCGTCGCCGATGCGAGCCATGAGCTGCGCACCCCGCTCTCGTCGATCCGCGGGTACTCCGAGCTCTCGCTGCGCGCGCTGAAGCAGCAGGGCGGCGAGGCGGCGGTCGAGAGCACCACGACGTCGCTCGAGCGCATCCAGGCCCAGTCGCTGCGCATGACGCGCCTCGTCGAGGACCTGCTGCTGCTCGCTCGTCTCGACGAGGGACGCGAGCTGGTCTACGGCACCGTCGATCTGACGCAGCTCGCGCTCGAGGGCCTCTCCGACGCGCGCCCCACCGCGGCCGATCACCACTGGAACATCGAGGCTCCTGACGAGCCGATCGTCATCGTCGGCGACGCGGGGCGGATGCATCAGGTCGTCGCGAACCTCCTCGCGAATGCGCGGACGCACACGCCCGCGGGCACCTCGATCACGCTCAGCGTGGCGCGCGAGGGCGATGAGGCGGTGCTGCGGGTGCACGACGACGGGCCCGGGATCGACCCCGGCGTGCGCGATGAGCTCTTCGCGCGGTTCGCCCGCGGCGACAGCTCGCGCGCCCGTCAGACCGGCGGCACCGGCCTCGGACTCGCCATCGCGAAGGCGATCGTCGAGGGTCACGGCGGCCACCTCACCGTCGCCAGCGAACCAGGCGACACGACCTTCACGGTGCGGCTCCCCCTGAGCCCGGCCACCGCATCAGCCGAGTGACGTCCCGGCCTCAGAGGGCTGTGGGGTCAAAAGCGCACCGGAGACAGGCGATTCCGGTGCGTCTTTGACCCCGCAGAACGTGCCTCAGGTGGTCCGCATACCGAGCAGAGCCCGACTCAGTACCCGGCGAAGGCGTCCGTCGTGAGCGAGCGGGCCTTCTGCAGTGCGGGGGCGAGGTCGGCGATGAGCCGCGGAGGGCCGGAGATGTACGAGTGCCGTTCGCCGATGTCGGGAACGTGACGCTCGAGGCCGGCGGCGTCGAGGCGTGCGCCCTGCGCCCAGGTCCAGTGCGCAGGAAGGTCGGCGGGCTCATCGCGCGTGAAGACGATGACGCGTGCGCCGGTCGCGGCCAGCTCGTCGCGGAAGGCCAGCTCCGAGCTGTCGGATGCCACGTAGACGAGCACGACGTCACGCCGCTGGTCCGTGAGCTGGAGCTGCCGCAGCTGCGACACGAACGGCGTGACGCCGATCCCGGCGGCGACCATGAGCACGGGGGTCTCCGAACGCGGCAGGAGGAAGTCGCCCCATGTGCCCGTCACAGCGAGAGCTGAGCCGGGCTCGGCTGCAGCCAGTGCGCGCTTGTAGCTCGACGGATGCGTCTGGTCACCGTCCTTGTAGGCGATGCGGAGTGTCGGCAGGTCTGCCGGCGCCGAGACGATGCTGAACTCGCGGCGGGTTCCACGGGCGTCGGGGCGAGTGTGCGGGACGTCGAGTTCGAGGTACTGCCCCGGCAGGAACTTCAGCTTTCCCTTCGCTCGGAACGTCAGCTCCTGAGCGGTCGGTGTGATGAACTGACGCCTCTCGAGCACGAGCCGCACCGACCCTCGCACTGCGAAGGCGAACGCGAGCAGGTTGCCGATGAGCAGCGCGCGCTCCTGTCCCAGGGTGAAGAGTCCACCGATCGCGATCGGCCAGCCGGCGAGCACTCCGACGAGAACGGCCACAGAGAACTGCTGCCACCGGCGCGGCGGCAGGGTCAAGGGCTCGGAGAGCATGAATGCTCCGAGGAACAGGAACGGTGACTGCAGGATCGCGAACGACAGGGCAGCGCCAGGATCGAAGGCCATGTCGAACTCCTGCGCCTGCACGACCTGCCGCAGCATCGAGACCGCGATCGCGACGATGAGGAAGACGACGACGATGCGCACCTTCTCGGTGCGCCAGAGGACCGCGAGTCCGAGGATCAGCACCGGGATGAAGAGCGACGGCGTGCCGACCCACCACGACGACGATGTCCCGAGCCATTCGAAGGCGCCGAAGGATCCGAGGATCGACACGACGGCCGCGCCGAAGGCAGCGGGGTTGAGGATGTGCCGGCCCCGCCACGCGATCAGGTACTTCGACAGGCTCGCGACGGCTCCGGCGATCGCCAGTCCGAGCAGGGCGTTCGGCTCGATGCCGGGGCGGAGCACGAAGAGCAGGATCAGTGCTGTGACGAGCGACGACTCGATGCGCCACGGCAGCCGCAGGATGCGTTGCGCCGCGGCATCCACCAGCGATATCACCACCGCCAGCACGACGAAGGACGCGAGTATCTCGAGCGGTGTCGGCGACACGATCACGCCGAGGGCCGACAGCGCCATGGCGATGAGCGCGAGCGTCAACAGGGCGAACAGCACGAGACGGTACATCGAGATGCCGCCGAGCAACGCGAGGACTCGTTGCCGCAGCGCGGTGATGGAGGTGTTCACAGGTCTACTCTTCCCTACTTCGACGCCTCATCGGCGGGTGGTGAACAGCTGGGCGGGGCAGCCGGGTGAGCGCTCCGCGCGTCCGTCCGTCGTCATCCGCACCCACTCGACGCCCCATGATGCGGCGAGCTCGGGGCCGCCCTCGAAGAACAGGGCGGTCGCGACGGCATCCGCTCGCATCGCCTCGGGGGCGATCGCCCACGTTGCCGCCCAGGTGCGCACGGGCACCCCGGTGCGAGCGTCGAGCACATGGTGGAGTCCGTCACCCCACGCTCGGCGATTGATCGCCGAGGCGCAGAGCGCGGCATCCTGCAGCTCGATCACGCCGATGGCCTTCGTCGGATCGTAGGGATGCTCGAGGCCGACGCGCACCACGTCTCCGCGGACCCTCATGTCTCCCCCGGCGTCCACGACGAGATCACCCGACACATCGTCGAGGACCGCGGCCACGAGATCGACCAGACGCCCTTTGCCGAGAGCTCCGACATCGAGGAGCGCGGGAGCGGACGCCGAGGCCTCCGCCGCCGTCCAGCGCACAAGATCGGTCCACTCAGTCGGGGCGGCGATCGGCGGGCGCGCGATGAAGGAGTACGACGCGTCGTAGCCGAGGGCGTCCAGGCTGTCGGCGACGAGAGGGTTCACCGCACCGGAGGTCGCCCTCGACAGGTCGCGGTAGGCATCGAGCATCGCGCCCGCATCGGCAGACGAGATCGAACCGCCGTCTCGACCGACACGGGTGACCGACGAGTCCTCGCGGAACCGCGACCACTCCCGGTCGAACCTCTCGATCTCGGCGCCGACGCGTGCACGGTGATCCGTGTCGAGCTCGTGCGATGTCTCGATCTCCCAGACTGTGCCGATCGCGTCGAAACGCCAGATCGTCATGCCGTGATCAGGCGCCTAGGCGGCGGCCTGCTCCTTGATCGACTCGACGGCCTCGTTGAATCCGCCACTGGTGAGAGACGAGCCCGCCACGCGACTGACCTCGATCTCGTCGAGCGACTTGCCCACGACCTCGTCCGCGATGCCGCCGATGAACTCACCCTGGTACTGCTCGCTCTCGCGGGCCTGCGGATCGCCGGTCACCTCGACATCCGTGACCAGGCCGTCGGCGACGGTGAGAGTCACGCTGATCGTCTCGACCGTCTCAGGGGTCTGGTACGAACCGTCGGCGGTGTAAGTGCCGTCGGTGTAGTCGCCGCCGGCCGCCGCGCCCGAGTCGGAGGATTCGGTGCTCGTGTCGGTTCCGGTGTCGGTGGACTGGTCTTCGGCGTCAGCCGTGCCGGAGCATCCGGCGAGGACGAGGAGCCCTGCGACCCCGGCCAGGGCTGCGCCCTTGCGAACAGAAGTCGGTACAGTCGTGCGGATCATGATGGTCCTCCCGGCCTTGATCGGTGTGTTGATTCGACCGTAGGGACAGCATCTATGCGCGGGCTGTGTCCGAAGTATGCGTAGCCTACGCGTCTCCGCCGAACATGCTCGTGACGGATCCGTCTTCGAAGACCTCGTGGATCGCGCGTGCGAGCAGCGGGGCGATCGGGAGGATCGTGAGCTTGTCCCACCGGCGCGACTCCGTCAGCGGGATCGTGTCGGTGATCACGACCTCGTCGATCGACGCGTCCTGCAGACGCTCGGACGCTGGGTCGCTGAAGATCGCATGGGTCGCGGCGACGATCACGCGGTGCGCGCCGCTCGCCTTGAGTGCCTGCGCCGCCTTCACGATCGTGCCGCCGGTGTCGATCATGTCGTCGACGAGCAGGCAGGTGCGTCCCTCGACGGCGCCGACGATCTCGTGCACGGAGACCTGGTTGGCGACCTTCGGGTCGCGACGCTTGTGGATGATGGCCAGCGGTGCCCCGAGGCTGTCCGACCAGGTGTCGGCGACGCGGACGCGCCCCATGTCGGGCGAGACGACGGTGAGGATCTCACGGTCCTCGGCGCTCAGCGTGCTCTTGAAGTAGTCCATCAGCACGGGCTTGGCGAACAGGTGGTCGACGGGACCGTCGAAGAAGCCCTGGATCTGCGCGGCGTGCAGGTCGACGCTCATGACGCGGTCGGCACCGGCCGTCTTCAGCAGATCGGCGACGAGGCGGGCGCTGATCGGCTCACGGCCGCGACCCTTCTTGTCCTGGCGCGAGTACGGATAGTACGGTGCGACGACGGTGATGCGCTTCGCTGAGGCGCGCTTCGCGGCATCGATCATGATGAGAGTCTCCATGAGCCACTCGTTGACCGGCTCGCCGAAGGTCTGGATCAGGAACAGATCGCAGCCTCGGATCGACACCTCGAACCGCGCGTAGATCTCACCGGATGCGAAGGTGCGGTGCTCGGTCGGCACGACCTCGGTACCGAGCGACGCGGCGACCGCTGCGGTCAGCTCGGGGTGCGATCGACCACCGGCGACCACGAGTCGCTTCTTGGTCTTGGCTACGAGACCCGGAGCGATGCCGTTGTCCCTGTCCAGATCGACCGTCTTCTTCTTGCGCGCCATCGTTCTGCCTACTCCGCCACTCGGGTTCGGGCTGCGGCATCTGCCGCGCCCGTGCCTGCCCTGTTCTTCTCGACCCAACCCTCGATGTTGCGCTGAGGGGCGACGCTCATGGCAAGGGAGCCGGCAGGGACGTCCTTGCGGACGACAGCGCCAGCACCTGTCTTGGCGCCAGCACCCAGCCTAACGGGCGCGACGAGGGTCGTGTGCGAGCCGGTGTGCACCTCGTCTTCGACGACCGTGCGGTGCTTGTTCACGTCGTCGTAGTTCGCCGTGATCGTGCTGGCACCGAGGTTGACGCCTCGGCCGATGGTCGCGTCTCCGACGTACGACAGGTGCGGGACCTTGCTGCCCTCGCCGATCTCGGCGTTCTTCGTCTCGACGTACGCGCCGATCTTGCCTCGGGCTCCGAGGACGGTGCCGGGCCGCAGGAACGAGAAGGGGCCGACGGTGGCCTCCGCGCCGATCACCGCGAGCGTGGCATCGGTGCGGCGCACGATCGCGTCTGCCCCCACCTCGCAGTCGACGAGCGTCGTGTCGGGTCCGATGATCGCCCCTTCGGCGATCGTCGTCGCCCGCAGGATGTGCGTGTTCGGAAGGATGGTGACGTCGGGCGACAGCGTGGCGTCATCGTCGATCCAGGTCGTCGCCGGGTCGATCACCGTGACACCCTCGAGCTGCCAGCGGCGCACGATGCGTCGGTTGAGCAGTCGGCCGACCTCGGCGAGCTGAGCACGGTCGTTGACGCCGTAGGTGACGGTGACGTCGGAGACGACGGATGCCGCCACGCGGCTGCCGTCGCGGCGCAGGAGCCCGGGAACGTCGGTCAGGTACATCTCGCCCTGCGCGTTGTCGACGCCCACCGCGGGGAGGTACTTGCGCAGCGTCGCGATGCGGAAGACGTACATGCCCGCGTTGATCTCGCTGACAGCGGCTTCGTCTGCTGTGGCGTCCTTCTGCTCGACCACGCGGTCGACGCCGCCGTCGGCATCGCGGATGACGCGGCCGTAGCCGGTCGGGTCGTCGACGACCGCCGTCATCAGAGTGACCTCCGCCTCGGCGGCGCGGTGCGCGTCGAGGAACGAACGCAGCGTGTCCGCGTCGGCGAGGGGGCAGTCTCCCGAGAGCACGAGCACGTCGCCGTCGAAGTCCGCGGGGAGCGCGTCGACAGCGACCTGCACCGCGCGACCGGTGCCCGGCACCTCGTCCTGGTCGACGAACACGGCGCCCGGGTAGTCCTCGGCGAGGGCCGCGACCACCTGATCGCGCTCGTGCCGGACGACGACCTCGACGTGGTCGGCATCGAGGCGACCGGCCGTCGTCAGGACGTGCCCGACCAGCGGGCGCCCGCCGATCTGATGCAGCACCTTCGGCAGGCGCGAGCGCATGCGGGTCCCCTGGCCTGCGGCGAGGATGATGATCGCGAGATTGTTCCCAGTCATGCTCCGCCGCCAGGACTCGAACCTAGACCTAACAGCTCCAAAGGCTGTCGTGCTGCCATTACACCACGGCGGACCGCGGCCCCCGAGAGCGCCGCGGATCAAGTCTGCCACGTCCGCCTGCGTGCTACCGGCGATAATGGACGGATGACTGAGGCGGATGAGGTTGATCGGATCGTCGGCGCCTGGAACACCCAGCGCCCCGACCTCGACTTCTCACCCCTCGAGGTGCTGTCGCGGATGGACCGACTGACGCGGCTGCTCGACCGAGCCCGCAGAGATGTGTTCCGGCGCAGCGATCTGGAGGCCTGGGAATGGGACGTGCTGTCGGCGCTGCGCCGTGCCGGGGCGCCCTTCCAGCTCTCCCCCAAGCAGCTGCTCCAGCAGACGCTGGTGTCGAGCGGCACGATGACGAATCGCATCGATCGCCTCGTCGGGCGTCGCTTCGTGCGACGCGAGGGCGATCCGGCCGATGGCCGCAGCGTCCTCGTGACGCTCACCGACGACGGGCGCATCAGAGTGGATGCCGCGATCACCCGTCTGGTCGATGTCGAAGACGATCTGCTCCGGGCGCTGTCGCGTGGCGACCGCGATCGGCTGGCCGCACTGCTGCGCAAACTCAGCCTCAGCTTCGACGCGTGAGGTTCTGACGTCATGGCCATGCTCTCCCCTCTTCCTGTGCGCGACGGCGTCGGTGCCACTCGTCTGCACGTGCCGATGAGCGGTGAATGGCCGACCGTCGGCGCCTACATGATCGAGCGCTTCTTCCACCTCGACCCCGAAGGCCTGCTCAGCCGCTTCGACCGTGGCGAGATCGTGGCCCGCGACGGCAGGCCCCTCACACGGGACACGCCTCTCGGCGTCGAGGAGTTCATCTGGTACTACCGTGATCCACCGGTCGAGACCCGGCTCCCCGTCGAGATCGACGTCATCCATCAGGACGACGACCTGGTGGTCATCGACAAACCGCACTTCCTGCCGACGATCCCCGGCGGCAAGTTCCTGCAGAACTCCGCCCTGATCCGGCTGCGCAACCTGCTCGGCAACGACGAACTCGCGCCCATCCACCGCCTCGACCGGGCGACCGCAGGCGTTCTCATGTTCTCGGCGCGACCGGCCACCCGAGGGCCGTACCAGCTGCTCTTCGAGACCCGGCAGGTGCAGAAGGTCTACGAGGCGGTGTCGGCGCGACCGGCCGACTGGGATGCGTCGCGCTTCCCCCTCGTGTACCGCAACCACATCGTGAAGCTCCGCAACGAACTGAAGGTGCAGGTCGACGACGAGCGGGAGCCGAACGCCGAGACGCTGATCGAGGTGCTCGATGTCGACGAGCACGTCGTGCACACGCTGCTGCGCCCGCACAGCGGCAAGATGCACCAGCTGCGCGTGCACCTCGCGGCGCTGGGCCTCGGCATCCTGAACGATCCGTTCTACCCCGAACTCCGCGGTGAGAAGCCCGACGACTTCGACCGGCCGATGCAGCTGCTCGCGCGCGAACTGCACTTCGTGGATCCGCTGAGCGGCGCGCCGAGGGTCTTCACCACGACGCGCACGCTGCAGGAGGCTCCGATCAGCGGCGCATGATCTTGCGGGCGAGCCACGTGCCGAGCATCTGCACGAGGTGCACGAACACGACGATGAGCACGATCGCCGTCCACATGACGACCGGCTCGAACTGCCGGAAGCCGTAGATCTGGGCGAATGCGCCGAGGCCACCGCCGCCGATGAGCCCGGCCATCGCGGTCATGTCGATCAGTGCCACGACGATGAAGGTGTACCCGAGGATCAGGGGTCCGAGCGACTCCGGGATGGCGACTGTGAACAGGATCCGCACGGGGCCGGCGCCCATGGCCCGCGCCGCCTCGATCACCCCTGGTGAGACCGACACGAGATGCTGCTCGACGATGCGGCCGATCGCGAAGGCCGCGGCCAGACCGATCATGAACGCGCCGGCGGTGGTACCGATGCCGGTGCCGACCACCGCGCGGGCGAACGGCTGCGCGACGGCCACGAACAGCACGAACGGGATCGGGCGGAAGAAGTTGACGCCGAGGTTCGCGATGACGGAGACGGCTCGGTTCTCGGCGAGACCGCCGGGGCGGGTGACGTACAGGATGACGCCGATCGCAAGGCCGAGGATGCCGCCGAGCACGAGCGCGAACGACGTCATGTAGAGGGTCTCGAGCGCGGCCTTCCAGAGGTCGGGCCACAGTTCGTTCAGACGATCCATCAGCGTGCCTCCTCTTCTGCGAGCTCGGTGACTTCGACCCTTCGGCCGACATCGGCGAGAGTGCGGTCGATCACCGAGTCCTCGCCGCGGATCGCGAGCGTGAGGTGGCCGAAGGCTCGTCCACGGATGTCGTTGATGCCGCCGTATACGAGCTCGAAGTCGAGTCCCGCACCGGCGAGGTCGAGGAAGACCTGCGCCTGAGACGAGTCGCCGTCGCGGAACGAGAAGGTGACGAGGCGCCCCTGGTGCCGGTCGCGCAGCACGGCGCGCTCCGACGGCGAGGGCAGGCCCTTCACGACCGTGCCGACGAACCTCTGCGATGCCGGGTTCTGCGGGGCGGAGAAGACGTCGAACACATCGCCCTGCTCGATGACGCGACCTTTCTCCATGACCGCGACCTTGGTGGCGATCGTCTGGATGACGTCCATCTCGTGAGTGATCACGACGATCGTGACGCCCTGCTCCTGGTTGACCCGCTTGAGCAGGTCGAGCACCTCATGCGTGGTCTGCGGGTCGAGGGCGCTGGTCGCCTCATCGGCGAGCAGTATCGCCGGGCCGGTGGCGAGAGCGCGCGCGATCCCGACGCGCTGCTTCTGGCCCCCGGAGAGCTGCTCGGGATAGGCCTTCGCCTTGTCGGCCAGGCCGACGAAGCTCAGCAGCTCGGCGACGCGGGCCTCGATGTCGGGCTTCGACCAGCCGGCGAGCTTGAGGGGGTAGGCGATGTTCGCTTTGACGCTGCGCGAGGCGAACAGATTGAACTGCTGGAAGATCATGCCGATGCCGCCGCGGACCTTGCGCAGTTCGCTCTCCTTGAGAGCGGTGATGTCGACGCCGTCGACGGTGATCGTTCCGCTCGTCGCCGGCTCGAGAGCGTTGATCAACCGCACGAGGGTCGACTTGCCGGCGCCGGAGTATCCGATGATCCCGAAGACGTCGCCCTTCTCGATCGAGAGGGTCACGTCGTCCACGGCCACGATCTCGGACTCGTCACGGGTGCGGGATGGATAGGTCTTCGAGACATTCGTCAGGGTGACGATCGGCATGTGGTGCTCCGGTCTGCTTCGGGAACGAAGAATCGGGTGACGCACGAAGCGCCACCCGATTCTCCCTCATCGGACGGGGGGTGTCGTTCACCCCGGTCGTCTTACTTGTTGGCCTCGGTGTCTTCCTGGACCTTCTCGAGCGAGGCGACGAGGTCCTCGACCGGGGTCTGGAGCGGCACCGCGGTGTCACCCGACGACTCGATCAGACCCGCCTGCACGTCTTCGTTCGTCTGGAAGATCTCGACGAGCTTGAGGTACGTCTCGTTGTCGGCGTCTTCAGCGCGTGCCGCGAAGATGTTCACGTACGGCAGCGCGTTCGCGTCCTCGGGGTCGTCCTGCGCGATGGCGTCGTCGAAGCTGAGTCCGGCGTCTTCCACGAAGTCGTTGTTGATGATCGCCGCGGCCACATCGGGCAGCGAGGTGGGGATCAGCGCAGCCTCGAGGGCGGTGACCTCGACCTTGGACTTCTCGGTGTCGACGTCGGCGAGATCCGAGAAGATCGTGCCGCCGCTCTTGAGCTCGATGAGTCCGGCCGACTGCAGCACGAGCAGCGCGCGGGCCTGGTTCGACGCGTCGTCCGGAACGGCGACGGTCTCGCCCTCGGGGATGTCGTCGACATCGTCGTACTTCTGCGAGTACAGGCCGAGCGGGTAGATCGCGGTCGATCCGATCGGGGTCAGGTCGGAGCCTGAGGCGCTGTTGTACTCGGCGAGGTACACGATGTGCTGGAACTGGTTGAGGTCGATCTCGCCCTCGGTGAGTGCGGGGTTCGGCTGCTCGTACGAGCCGAAGTCGACGAGCTCGACCGTGATGCCCTCTTCAGCGGCTGCCTCGACGAAGGGAGCCCACTGCGCGTCTCCCTTGCCGACGACACCGATCTTGACGGTCTCGTCTCCACCGTCGCCGGAACCGGCCTCGGAGGATGCCGTCGCGCAGCCTGCGAGTGCGACGAAGAGCGGGACCGCGGCGAGCGCGGCGATGACGGATGTGGTCCGACGGGATGCTGTGATGGACATGAGTGTTCGGGTTCCTCTCTTGGGGGACTCGAATACGTTAGGCAGGGCGACACGGTGCGCGACAATCGAGCGTCACAGAGCGTCACAGCCGTCAGTCGTAATCCTCGATGCCCTGCAGCCTCACCTGTTCGAGGTCGAGTCTGGCCGAGATGCGACGGAACACGAGGTCGTCGACCGTGCGGTCTCTGCGCAGCCCGAGCAGCACCTCGCGCTTGCGGTCGAGGAGGGCGAGCTTGAGGCGCGTGTGCTCTTCGTGACGCAGCAGAGGCGACCGCTGCATGACGTCGACGTCGACCGAGGTCGCGAGCATCTGCAGGGTCCTGACCTCGCCGTCGGTGCTGTCTTCGTCATCGACGATGCGCGTCGAGTCCGGCATCCGCACCGGCGTCTGCACGGCATCCGCTCGGCTTTCCTCCCCTGTCTCGGGCACCGAGCCGCCGTTTCCGAGCGGGTCGGGCTCATCGAGCATCACGTCGAGCGCCTGCGCCTCGGCGTCGACGATGGCCTGCTCGCGGGCCAGGGCGCGTGCGTTCGAGAACTCGAGCATCTGATAGCCCTCGGCGCGCACCCTGTCTCGGATCTCCTGCCCGACACCGTGCTCGGCCGCGAGATCGTCGAGGGCAGCGAGGGCGGCACCCGAGATCGTGCGTTCGGCCAGCTCGTACTCCTCGTCTTCGGCGTGGTCGACGGGGAAACGGGCCCAGCGGACGACGGCGGGCAGGAGCGGCCCCTGCACGAGCAGGCTCAACAGGATCACCCCGGCGGTGACGAACACGGTCTCATCACGTCCGGCGATCTCGCCCTCGGTCGCGCTGGAGACCGGCACCGACAGCGCGATCGCGAGCGACACCGCGCCTCTCATGCCGGCCACGGTCGAGACCGCCATCGACCGCGCCCGCGCACCGCGCGACGGACGCGCGGGGTTGCGTCGCTGGAACGGGGCGTTCATCACCTGGAAGAGATAGCGCACGACGAGCAGCGTCATCCACACCGCCAGCGTGATCAGCACCAGACGGCCGATCGCCGCCGCCGAGATCTCATGCGCGACGAACTGCACCTCGAGACCGATCAGGACGAAGAGCGCGCCGTTGAGCAGGAAGACGCCGAAGGGCCAGGCTGCGGCCACCTGACGGCGGGACGACGCTGTCGTGACACGAGGCGACACGTAGGCGACGATGAGCCCTGCGACCACGACGGCGAGGACACCGGACGCATGCACGATCTCGGCGAGCAGGAACGACGAGAACGGAATCAGCAGAAGAGTGACGTTGATCACGATCGTCGAGGACGTGCGACGCAGCAGCAGGTAGGCGAGCGCGGCGATGACCACGCCGGCGGCGATGCCTCCGAGGTACGAGACGAGCACCGACATCGTCACCGACAGCGGCGTCACGTTGCCGCCGAGGGCCAGCGAGATCGCGATCGCGTAGAGCACCAGTGCCGTGCCGTCGTTCGTCAGGCTCTCGGCCTTGAGCTTCATGAACATGCGGGTGGGCAGCAGACGTCCGAGGGCCGCGACGGCCGTGGCGTCGGGTGGGGCGACCGCCGCGCCGAGGATGAGGGCCGTCTCCCACGGCATCCCGAACAGCAGTCCGATGCCGGCGACCGCGAAAGCCGATGCCACGACGAGCAGAGTGCTCATCGGCAGGATGTAGCGGAAGTCGCGGCGGATCGAGCGCAGCGAGGTGGTCAGGCTCTCCCAGAACAGCATCACCGGCAGGAACAGCAGCAGGACGGTCTCGGGCGGCAGCTGGATCTCACGAAGCTCGGGGACGAAACCGAGCAGCAGCCCCAGGATGACCAGAACGAGCGGCAGGGCGAGCCGCACACGAGGTGCCAGCATCGTTCCCACGAGGATCGTGAGTCCGATCAGGACGGTGACCTCGAGTCCTTCCATCTGAGCCTCCCGGGTACCGCAGGATCAAGCTGTGCGATCCCTGATGGCATCGAACCCCGCCCAGAGCACAGCGCATCGCACTGCCACCGTATTCCCGCTACGGCCGAATGGCGAGACCCCGCGTCAGTCGAGCTCTTCGGTCAGCTCGAACCAGCGGAGCTCGAGCTCCTCGATCTCCGCCTGCTGATCGCTGATCGCCTTCATCTTGTCGCCCAGGCCCGCGAAGTCCGACTGGTCGTGCTCGGCCAGCGCGGTCTTCGCCCTGTCGACCTGCTGCGTGAGCTTCTGGATGCGACGCTCGAGCGACGAGACCTCCTTCTGCGCTGAGCGCAGGGCGGCGCCGTCGAGGCTGGACCCCTTCTTCTCGGTGTTGACGGCCGTCTGCGACTTGCCGGGCGCCGAGGTCTGCAGCTGACGCAGTCGCAGATACTCGTCGACGCCTCCGGGCAGATGCCGCAGGTGTCCGTCGAGGATCGCGAACTGCTGGTCGGTGACGCGCTCGAGGAAGTACCGGTCGTGGCTGACCACGAGCAGGGTTCCCGACCACGAGTCGAGCAGGTCCTCGATCGCCGCGAGCATGTCGGTGTCGAGGTCGTTGGTCGGCTCGTCGAGGATCAGCACGTTGGGCTGGTCGAGCAGCACGAGCAGCAACTGGAGACGACGCTGCTGGCCACCCGACAGGTCCTTGACCGGGGTGGAGAGCTGCGCGGAGTCGAACCCGAGGCGTTCGAGCAGCTGGCCGGGAGTGAGCTCCTGAGCCTTCGAGCCGGAGCCCATCGTGTACGAGGTGCGCAGCCGGGAGATCACGACCCGCACCGGCTCGCGGCGCACGTCCTCGAGCTCATCGAGGCGCTGGGTGAGCGTCTTGACCTTCACGGTCGTGCCGCGCTTCACGCGGCCCACGGTCGGCTCGACGGTGCCTGCGATGAGACCGAGCAGCGTCGACTTGCCGGCGCCGTTGACGCCGAGGATGCCGGTGCGCTCCCCCGGCGCGATGCGCCACTCGACGTCGCGCAGCACCTCCCGTGTGGTTCCGTCTTCCTTCGGGTACGAGACGCCTACGTCGAGCAGGTCGACGACGTCCTTGCCCAGACGCGATACCGCGAGAGACTGCAGCGAGATCTTGTCGCGGATCTCCGGCACGTCGGCGATGAGCTCGTTGGCGGCGTCGATGCGGAACTTCGGCTTCGCGGTGCGAGCGGGCGCGCCTCGGCGGAGCCAGGCGAGCTCCTTCTTGGCGAGGTTCTGACGCTTGGCCTCGGTGGCCGCCGACATGCGATCGCGTTCGACGCGCTGCAGGATGTATGCCGCGTAGCCGCCCTCGAAGGGCTCGACGATGCGGTCGTGCACCTCCCATGTCTCGGTCGAGATCTCGTCGAGGAACCACCGGTCGTGGGTGACGACCATGAGCGCTCCGGAGTTCGGACTCCACCGCTTCTTGAGGTGCCCGGCCAGCCAGGTGATGGCTTCGACGTCGAGATGGTTCGTGGGCTCATCGAGGGCGATGACATCCCAGTCACCCGTCAGCAGCTTGGCGAGCGAGACGCGACGGCGCTGGCCACCGCTGAGGGAGCCGATCTGGGCATCCCACGGCAGATCCTTCAGCAGCCCCTCGATCACGTCGCGGATGCGGGGGTCGCCCGCCCACTCGTACTCAGGCGTGTCGCCGACGACCGCTGCACTGATGGTCAGGTCGTCGCTGAGGGTGTCGGCCTGATCGAGCACGCCGATGGTCGTGCCACCGCGCACCGTGACGCGGCCCGAGCTCGGCTCCTTGAGGCCCGCGAGCATGCCCAGGAGGCTCGACTTGCCGTCGCCGTTGCGGCCGACGATGCCGATGCGGTCACCTTCTTCGATGCCGAGGGTCACGGAGTCGAAGACGACCCTCGTCGGATATTCGAGATGAAGGGCTTCTGCCCCGAGAAGATGTGCCATATCACTCCCCAGGGTAGTCGGGCACGCTGGGTGGGTCGGTCAGCTCAGGGCTGCGGTGACGGCGGGAGCGTGGGGTCCGGTCGAAGAGGCTCTGACAGCGTGCGTGACGCCGGTGGCCCGAAGAGTTCGGGCAGGGATGCGACGAACTCGTCGAAGTGGCTGTACCAGATGGTGTGCGCGGCCCCGGGGATGCAGCGGACATCGGCGCCGTTCGCCGCGAATCTGCGGACGTCGTCTTCGCTGACCCACGAACTCGGTTCAGCTTTGACGACGATCGAACCGGCATCGGGGAGCCAGGCGTGATCGGTGTCGCAGGAGATGGATGCTGTCGTGGCCGGGTCGAAGAGTGCGGCGGCGCGCGCCTCCACCTCGGCATCCTGCACGGAGTAGAAGGGGCGTGATGCGAGCAGATCCTCCGGAGTCAGGCGCGCTCCACGATCGCGCGCGTATTGCGCTGTGAGAGCCGCGCGGTCGTGTCCTCCGGTGAGGGCGAGCGCCGCATCGACGTACACAGACAGGTCGGGCTGCAGCATCTCGGCGGCCGCGGCCAGGACTGTCGCCCCATAGGAATGGCCGACAGCTGCGAGCGGACGCCCTGGTCCGAGGTGCCGGACCGTCTCGACCACGGAGGCCGCGGCCTGCTCGATCGTGAGCTGCGGATCGCGCTCCGACAGGCCGTGGCCGGGGAGGTCGAGGGCGATCACGCGGTGGCCGTTGGCTGTGAGCAGCAGGATGAGGCGCCGCCAGCTGTCGGACGACCCCATCATCCCGTGGAGCAGGAGCACTGTGCGTGGGCCCGCCCCGGTGTCGATCGCACGGAGAAGCATGCCGCCAGTGTCGCACGCTTTCGTTACCTTTCCGTGATCATGTCACGATCGGAATGTCTCGTATTTATCTTCGAATGTCGGTGGTCCCTGATCTACTTAGGGCATGACAGCACTGCTCGACGCGACGGACACGCAGATGGCGAATCTCGCCGATCTCGTCGCCGCGCTAGAGGTCGCGGAGGCGACGCTCAGCAGCATGAGCGCCGCGCGTGACGGGTTGCTGGCGATCGCCGGGTTGCTGGCGATCGACATCGCCAGGCAGGGCGATCACCCTGATCGAGGAGACCACTCGATCAGGACGATCGCGGCCGAGATCGGTGCAGTGCAGCACGTCAGCGACCGCACGATCGAGCGGCGGATGGCGGCCGCAGAGCTGCTGGTCGATCAGTTTCCGAGCGTCTGGGCCGCGCAGGGGGCGGGGCGGATCAGCCCGGCGCACTCCCGGGTGATCGTCGACGCGGGGTCGGGCATCGAGTCGCCCAGCGATCGCGAGAAGTACTCCGCGGCCATCCTCCCGATCGCCGAGGCGGAGTCGCCCAACCGTCTGCGCGCGTTGGCACGGCGAGTCGCCGAGCGGTTCGCCCCGACGACAGTGTCCGAGCGCCACAGGCGAGCCAGGTCTCAACGACGCGTATGGGTGACGGACGGCGAAGACGGGATGGCGGCGCTGCACACGCATGCGCCCGCTGCGCTCGTACACGGCATGTTCGACCGTCTCTCGCAGATGGCGCACGCACTGCGCGACGAGAACCTTCGCGCGAAGCGACAAGCGGCTCGTGACGGCAGCGAGTGCGAGGCGGATGATCGAACGGTCGATGAGATCCGTGCCGACCTGCTCGCCGATCTCGTGCTCAGCGGGCAGCCGACCGGTCATGACAGCGAAGACGGGCTGCTCGGAGCGATCAGTGCGCGGATCGAGATCACGGTTCCGGTGACGACCCTGATGCATGATGATGCGGGCGAGGCGTCGGATGCCGATGCGGAGCCACCCGCCGAGCTCGACGGGCGAACGCCGATCGATGTGGACACCGCACGCACCATGGCCGGCCAGACGAAGGGGTGGGATCGGGTGCTGACGCATCCGATCAGCGGTCGAGTGCTCGCGGTCGACCGCTATCGACCGAGTCGCCACCTGCGCAGGCACCTGCGTGCTCGCGATCAACGATGCCGATTCCCCACCTGCGGGATTGCCGCTCGCAAATGCGATATCGACCACAACCACGCGGCGTCGACGGGTGGCGCGACCTGCGAGACGAACCTCGCGTCCTTCTGTCGACGACATCACGTTCTGAAGCACCACTCCCCCTGGCACGTCGAGCAGAAACCCGGCGGGCTCGTCGAGTGGATCAGCCCCACCGGCCGAACCTACGTCGATACCCCTCCTGCACCGAACACGGTGACCTTCACCGCGGCAGAGGGAGTTGCACGCGCGCCGTTCTGAGCGGCCTCGCTCGTCACTGCTTGATGCTGTGGATAACTGCAGCGGCGCCGGCCACGCTTTGACTACGGTGGCGCGGTGACCCTTCCTCGCTCGCGGCCCTCGCCAACTCCCCGACCGATGACGGCGCGCACAAGAAGCGTGGCTGCCGCGACGATCGCGATCGCTCTCAGCTCAGTGCTCGGGTGCGCACCGGAGCCGGCACCGGTCCCCACGCCGACGCCTGCATTCGCCAGCGAGGAAGAGGCGTTCGCGGCGGCGGAAGAGGTGTACCGGGCATACAACGATGCGCTGAATGAGTCACGAATCACCGACAACGCAGTGACGAACCCACGAAAGTACCTAGCTGGCCCCGCTCTCGAAAGCGACATCGACGCGACGCGGTACCTCCAGGAGCAGGGCCTCAAAATTGTCGGCGAGGGACAAATCGTGGACTTTGCCGGTACGACAGCAGGCCTGACATCTGGCGGGGTCGAGGTCACCGCCAAGGTGTGTCTTGACGTCAGCCGCACTCAGGTACTCGACGCGAGCGGCCGGGATGTCACCCCACATGACCGCCCGACGCGGTTGCCTTTGGACGTTGCCTTTGTGCGCTCAGACGGAGCGTTGCTGATCTCAAGCTCGAATCTGCTCGATGGCGACCCATGCTAGCCGTCACTTTTTTGCTCAGCTTGGGGCTTGCTCTCCTGCCGCTCAGTCAGCCCGCCACAGCCTCGGACTGCAACGGCCAATGGGCGGCGGCTGGCATGTGCGGACTAGTCGATGGCTCGTCCCTCATCATCACCGGCACGCAACAGCAGCAGGGCACCGACCCGAGCACCGACACGCGTCGAAGCGACGGAGGACCGAGTGGCCCATCCGGCCCGGGCGCACCGTCGGGACCGAGCCAGGAGGCGATCGATCTCGCGGCATGCATGGACGACTCGGGCACCACGCGATGCGCGCCCCGTCCGAACCGGCCCGCGGCCCCCGCGACGACCCCATCGGAGGCGAGCACCCCGACGATCGTCATCTCCGACCTCGCACGGTTCGCCCCGGCATCCGTCCTCGCCACCGCCGAACCCGGAAACGTCGGGATCGCCGGCATGCCGACCAACTTCACCGCTGCCGCGGCAGCGCAGATCGTCGGCGGCGAGCTGTTCGGAGTGCCGCTGCGCGTGCGCTTCGTCCCGGCCGGATACGACTACACGTACGGCGACGGCGGCTCGGCGACGGTGACGACGCCGGGACAGACATGGGAGGCGCTCGGCCAGGCGCAGTTCACACCGACTCCGACCAGCCATGTCTACAGCGAACCCGGCGTGTACCCGGCCCGGGTGGACACCCGATACACCGCGCAGGTGGACCTAGGAACGGGGTGGATCGACGTTCCCGGACAGCTCACGACGCCCGGTGCCGTCCAGGAGATCCGCATCCTCGAGGCCCGCACCGCGCTCGTCGCCCACACGTGCGACGAGAACCCGGCCGGCATCGGCTGCTGAAGAACGCGCTCGCCTGCGGCGCTCTGCTCCTCGAGAGGCAGCCGCCGACCGATCCCCTCCGGCCTAAACTAGACAGGTGCCATGGAGTCGCCGGGTGTTCTCGCTCTCACTAGCCGACCGCAAGGCAAAGCTGGTGCAGTCGAGAAGGCGACCCGGCCGCTTCGAGCTCAGCGTGGATGGAATTGCGCAGTCCGTCGTCTCGATCACCGAACCCACCTCCCTCGAGTACAGCTACACCCAACACATCGCCCGCGCAATGGATGCCGCCGCCGAGCCTGATGCGCCGCTGTTCACCGTGCATCTGGGGGCCGGAGCACTCACGCTGGCGCGCTACGTCCAGGCGACGCGCGCCGGATCACCTCAGCTGGTGGTGGAGTTCGAACCCGAGCTCTACGCCGCCGTCATCGACGCGCTGCCGTTGCCTCCCGGGTCTGACGTACGAGTCATCCTCGGTGACGCTCGGACGGTCGCGGACGCCACTCTTCCGAATGAGAAGACATCGCCATTACCGTCATCTCCGTCCCCCGGACTTGACGACGCCGCGAGTTATCGCACCGCGATCGACACCGATTGGGTGGAGGCGTGCTTCACCGTCGTCGATCTCTGGGATGCCGCCGTCATCCGGCATCGTGTGGCCAGCCAGGAGTTCTATCGCCGAGTCGCCGCGCGCTCCGCAGCAGCGGGCGTGGTCGCCGTGAACCTGCTCGACGGGCATCCGTTCGAATACTCACGACGACAGGCCGCGACCCTGAGCACCGTGTTCGATCACGTCGCTGTCGTGCTCGACGCAGAGCCGGAAGATGCGGAAGGGCCACTCGGCAACGTCGTCATTTTCGCGAGCGATGCGCCGCTGGACAAGGTGGCCGCCTCGGCTCTGCTCGACACACCGCGACCTCATCTCCTCCGCGATGGCCCTCTGACGTCGTGGATCGCTGACGCGCGCATCATGACAGATGCCGACGGCACAGACTCTCCCGATCCCGACGACCCCCACTGGGGCTAGCGCACCGTGTGCCCGACATGGCAAAGAGCCGCCCGGGCCGCATGACCCGGACGGCTCCTCGTTCGCCCTCGACGAGGACTCGACGCTTACTGGTACGACTGCACGATCTCGAGGAGGCTCGGCACGTTGGCGTACGCCTCAGCAGCGTTCTCCTTCGTGACGATGATCGGGTCGAGCAGGTATGCCGGAACGATCTTCGCGCCGTTGTCGTACGACTCTTCGTCGTTGACATCGACGGTCTCGCCCGCCTGCAGCTGGCCGACCATCTTGATCGACTGCTCGACGAGCAGCGCGGTGTCCTTATTGATCGTGGAGTACTGGATGCCCTCCATGATCGACTTCACCGACTCGACCTCGGAGTCCTGACCCGTGACGACCGGAACCGGCTTGCCTGCCTGCTGCACCGAGGTGATGATGGCGCGAGCAAGGGTGTCGTTTGGCGACAGCACACCGTCGACCACGGTGTCACCGCTGTACGACGAGGTCAGCAGCGTGTCCATACGGTTCTGCGCGTTCTCCGGAAGCCATCCCTCGGTCGCGGTCTGCGCGATCTCGGTCTGACCCGACACGACGACCAGGTTGCCGTTGTCGATCTCGGGCTGGAGCACGTCCATCGCGCCATCGAAGAAGACCTTCGAGTTGGCGTCGTCGGGCGAGCCCGAGAACAGCTCGATGTTGTACGGAGCCTCGTGGCCGGCACGCTCGGCGAGGCCGTCGAGCAGAGCCTGGCCCTGCAGCTGGCCCACCTTGAAGTTGTCGAACGCAACGTAGTAGTCGACAGCCTCGGTGTTCTCGATCAGACGGTCGTAGGCGATCACGTAGGCGCCTGCGTCCTTGGCGGCCTGCACCTGGGTGGCTAGCTGCTTGCCATCCTTCGCGCCGATGATGATGACCTTGGCGCCGTTGGTGACCATGGCCTGGATCTGGTTCTGCTGCTCGGCGACCGTGTTGCTCGCCGGAGCGTACTGCACGTCGGCCTTGAAGCCGGCCTCTTCGAGGCCGTCCGTGAAGAGCTGGCCCGCGAGGACCCAGTTCTCACTGGTCTTGTCGGGAAGCGCGACGCCGATCGGCGAGCCTGCTTCGAAGCCTGCTTCGGCCTCTTCGCCGGATCCCGTGTCGGTTCCGCCGCCGCGCTCACCGGAGCAACCCGTGAGTGCGAAGGCAGCCGTCGCGACGAGCGCTGTCGCTGTGACGATGATCTTCTTCATGTGATCTCTTTCTGTGTGATGTGACGGATTCTGCGTGCGAGCACTGCGCGGAGAATCCGCTTACTCGGCCCTCGTCTTGTCGACGGGAGGGGCTTGGTAAGTCCTGTTGGGTTCGAACGTCTCGGTGGCCGGATCCTGCTGACGGTTCGAGCGACGCATCATGAAGCCGATGAGCGACGGGCGGCCCTGCTGCTTGTTCCAGACGTCGATGCCGACGGCGAGCAGGAGCACGAGGCCCTTGATCATCGAGACGACGTCGGCGCCCTGGCCGAGCAGCGCGAGACCGTTGTTGAGGAAGGCCATGACCAGACCACCGATGATCGACCCGATCACGGTGCCGATACCACCGGCGACGGCGGCGCCACCGATGAACACCGATGCGATGGCGTCGAGCTCCCAGCCCGTGCCGTCGTTCGGTCCGGATGCCTGCGAACGGGCGACGAAGATCATGCCGGCGAGTGCGGCCATCATCGACATGTTCATCATGACGAAGAAGTCGACCCAGCGGTCCTTGACACCCGAGAGGCGTGCAGCCTGGCGGTTGCCACCCACGGCGTAGATGTGACGGCCGAACACGGTGTTGCGCGTGATGAAGGAGTAGATGATGACCAGGGCGAGCAGGATCAGCCCGGGAACCGGGAAGCTCGTGCCGGGGCGACCGGTCGCGAACATCCACGCAGCGGCGAGGACGACGACCGAGAGCAGCACGACCTTGACCACGCTGACCCACAGAGGTGCGCTGTCGGAGCCCATCTTGTGCTGCTGACGACGGGTGCGGATCTCCCAGAAGACCAGCCACGCCACGGCGAGCAGGGCGAGAAGCATGGTCGGAACGTTGAAATCGAGCGGAAGCCCGACCTCAGGCAGATAGCCGGTGCCGATCACCTGGAAGCCCTTGGGCACCGGAATCGTCTGAGCGTCGCCGATCCACTGCTGCGCGCCACGGAAGAAGAGCATGCCGGCGAGCGTCACGATGAACGCGGGCACCCCGACATACGCCACCCAGAATCCCTGCCAGGCACCCACGAGTGCACCCACACCGAGACCGAGCAGGATCGCCGCCGGCCAAGGGAGGTTCCAGTCGGCCATCGACTTCGCGACGATGATGCCGGTGAAGGCCGCCACCGAGCCGACCGACAGGTCGATGTGCCCCATGATGATGACCATCACCATGCCGATCGCGAGGATCAGGATGAACGAGTACTGGTTGATGACGTTGATCAGGTTGCCCGAGGTCAGCGTCGCACCGTTCGGTCCGTTGCGCAGCAGCGTCAGGATCTCGAACAGGGCGATGATGACGATGAGGCTGCCCAGGATGCCGAACTGGCGCAGTGACGAGGTGCCGTTGCTTCCGAACATCTTGCGGATGTCGCCGAAGTGGAAGCCACGCTTCGTTGTCGTGAGGTCGGTGGTCATGCTGATGCTTTCTGAGTCGCGGAGGTCATGCTGCGCATGAGGGCCTCGGGTGTCGCCTGGTCGGCCGGGATGCAGTCGGTGACCCGACCTTCGAAGACTGTGTAGATGCGGTCGGAGATGCCGAGCAGTTCGGGCAGTTCGCTGGAGATGACGATGACGCCCTTGCCCTGGGAGGCGAGCTCGTTGATGATCGCGTAGATCTCGTACTTCGCACCCACGTCGATGCCGCGGGTGGGCTCGTCGAGGATCAGCAGGTCGGGGTCGGTGAACATCCACCGCGCCAGCACGACCTTCTGCTGGTTTCCTCCCGAGAGCTTGCCGACGCCCTCTTCGACGCTGGGCGTCTTGATGCGCAGCGCCTTGCGGTAGCGCTCGGCGACCGAGTACTCCTCGCGCTCGTCGACGACGCCGCGCTTCGAGATCTTCGACAGCTTGGCCGCCACGACCGACCGCTTGATCGTGTCGAGCAGGTTGAGCCCGAGCACCTTGCGGTCTTCGCTGACGTAGGCGAGTCCGTGCTTGATGGCGGAGGAGACATCCGGGATCGAGATCTCGCGGCCGTCCTTGACGATCTGTCCGCCCTGGAAGTTGCCGTACGAGCGTCCGAAGATGCTCATCATGAACTCGGTGCGCCCCGCGCCCATCAGCCCGGCGATGCCGACGACCTCACCGCGGCGGACGTTGAGGTTCGAGCCCTTGACGACCATGCGCTCGGAGACCGTGGGGTGCTGCACCCACCAGTCCTTGACCTCGAAGAACACCTCGCCGATCTCGGGGGTGCGGTCGGGGTAGCGGCTCTCGAGCGAGCGTCCGACCATCCCGCGGATGATCCTGTCCTCGTTGATCTCACCGCGCGCGATGTCCAGCGTCTCGACCGTGCGACCGTCACGGATGATCGTGATCTCGTCGGCGATCTGCTCGATCTCGTTGAGCTTGTGGCTGATCATGATCGACGCGATGCCCTTGGCCTTGAGACCCAGGATCAGATCGAGCAGGTGCTGCGAGTCGTTCTCGTTGAGGGCGGCGGTGGGCTCATCGAGGATGAGGAGCTTGACGTCCTTGTTGAGGGCCTTGGCGATCTCGATCAGCTGCTGCTTGCCGACGCCGAGAGTCTTGACCGCGACGTCGGGGTCTTCGCGCAGGCCGACGCGAGCCAGCAGCTCGACGGTGCGCTGCCGCTGAGCGCGCCAGTCGATCTTGCCGAAGCGGCGGATCTCATTGCCGAGGAAGATGTTCTCGGTGATCGAGAGCTCGGGGATCAGCGCGAGCTCCTGATGGATGATCGCGATCCCCGCCTGCTCGCTCGCCGCGATGTCGCGGTAGCGCTGCTCCTCGCCGTAGAGCAGGATCTCCCCCTCATACGTGCCGTAGGGGTACACGCCGGAGAGGACCTTCATCAGGGTCGACTTCCCGGCACCGTTCTCGCCGCAGATCGCATGGATCTCTCCTGCGCGGACGGTGATGGACACGTCGGACAGCGCCTTGACACCCGGGAACTCCTTGGTGATGCTGCGCATCTCCAGGATGGGGCCTGACACGACCGGCAACGTTGCTGTGGTGCTCACAAGATCTTCCTCGCGACGGGCGGTCACCTTCGATGTGACCGTTCACATTGGATTACATAGTCTACGCTCGCTGAGACGCTGTCAAGACCACGAGCCAAATTGTGGCTCTATCGAGGTGCCGACGACTCTCTCGTGCGCAGAGTGGTCTGGAGCGGCCCGAACTGGGGCACCTGCTCCCCCCGGATCTGCGCAAGCAGAATCCGCACCGCCCGGCGGCCGAGCTCAGGGAAGTCCTGGTGCACGGTGCTCAGCGTCGGCGCGACATGCGCGGCCACGGGGATGTCGTCGAAGCCGACGACGCTCACATCCTCGGGCACGCGGACGCCGGCATCCCGGAAACCGTGCAGCAGACCGATCGCCATCTGATCGTTCGCGACGAACACGGCCGTGAAATCGCGGCGTCGTGACAGCTCCTGCCCCGCGAAATAGCCGAAGTCCGCCGTCCAGTCACCGCGGATCGGCGGGAAGGTCGGAAGGTCGGCTTCGCGCAGGGCATCGAGATATCCGCGCATGCGCGACTCGGCCTCGATCCAGTCCTGCGGTCCGGCGATGTGGATGATGTCGCTGTGCCCGAGTCCGATCAGATGCTCAGTGGCGGTGCGAGCGCCCGCGACCTGGTCGGCCGACAGCGTCACCCCGTCGGAACCCGACGCGGTCTGCAGCGACACGAACGGCATCTCGACCGCCATGCCCTTGAGCACATGGAACGCTCGGACCTGCGGCGCCAGCACCACGATGCCGTCGACCTGCTCGCGCGCCAGCTGCCGCAGGGCGTTGCCGATCGCCTCCGGCGTCGTGGCCGAGAGGTTGAGCGTCGAGACCGAGTACCCCTCTTCGCGAGCGGCCTCCTCGATTCCGACGATCGAGGAGGTGGGGCCGAACTCCCCCACGGTCGCCGCGAGGATGCCCAGCATGTTGGATTTGCTGGTGACCAGCGCCCGCGCTGCGAGATTGGGGCGATAGTCGAGCACCGCGATGGCGTCGAGGACCTTGGCCTTGGTCTCGGGGCGGATGCTGGGGTGATCGTTCAGCACCCGCGAGACGGTCTGGTGCGACACCCCCGCGAGTCGGGCGACATCGCGGATGCTCGGCATCCGGGCACGCTCGGAGGTGGTCGACATCACAGACCTCCTTGTATGTGCACGGTCACATCGTCACTTCATTATGTATGCCACGCGCGCCGAGCGCACCTCGCTGATGCGAGGATGCGGGCGGCGCGCGTCAGGCGAGGATGCGCGCGCCCGGCACCGGGCCGTGCACGTGCAGCGACTCGAGCCCGTGCTCTCGCAGCAGCGACTGGACCTCCTGCGCGCCCTCGGGGCTCGCACAGAGAAGTGCGACGGTGGGTCCTGAGCCGGAGACGATCCCCTGCAGGGCACCCGCATGGATGCCGCGCAGGATCG
Source organism: Microbacterium sp. APC 3901 (assembly GCF_030407765.1). Classification (GTDB taxonomy): domain Bacteria; phylum Actinomycetota; class Actinomycetes; order Actinomycetales; family Microbacteriaceae; genus Microbacterium. The sequence goes on along the minus strand of NZ_JASDCU010000004.1, from coordinate 82,517 downwards.
TGGTCTCGAGTTCCGGCCGCTCATGCAGAGCGGCCTCCTGAAGGTCGTTGTAGATGCTCTCGGAGAGCAGTTCAGGGTCTCCCGAGCGCAGCGCCTGCAGCACGGGCGCCGGAACCTCGAGCGAGAGCGGCGGGTCGTCGGCGAGCGCACCCTCGGCTTCACGCAGAGCGTCGAGCCGCGCGTAGACGACCGGCGTGGACAGGCCCTCGTCGCTCGGGACGAGCACCCAGTCGAATCGCCCCCGTGCCAGTGCCGGGTTGAGCTGATCTCCCCGCCCCGTGCCCACGGCGGTTCCGCCGTGCAGCGCGAACGGCACATCAGCGCCGAGTCGGGCCGCGAGCTCGTGCAGGCGTGCCGTCGAGAACCCGGTGCCCCACAGCGCATCGCAGGCCACGAGGGCGGCGGCGGCATCCGCCGATCCGCCTCCCATGCCCCCGGCGACGGGCACGCTCTTGCGGATCTCCAGCGCCACCCCGCCGTCGTACTCTGCTGCGGTCGCGAGCAGCTTGGCCGCCCGCATCGCGAGGTTGCGATCATCCAACGGCACCGTGTCGGGGTCGTCGACCCCGGACACCGTGATCGAGAAGTCGTCGGCGTGCCGCGCGATCACATCCTCATAGAGCGACACCGCCTGAAACACGGTCGCCAGCGCGTGGTACCCGTCGTCATGACGGCCGCCCACGCCGAGGTAGACGTTGATCTTGCCCGGCGCGCGGACATGCACGGAGTCGACGGGGGCGGCGAAGCTCATCTCGGTGCTCCCGTCACAGCTCCGTGGACGACGCCCACAGGTCGACGTCGATGGCGCCGGCCGCCTCATCGATACGACTGAGCTCGTCAGCGGTGAACGCGGGGCCGTTGACGGCGGCGATGTTCTCATCGAGCTGCTCGGGGCGGGACGCCCCGACCAGCGCGGAGGCGACCACCGGATTGCGCAGCGTCCACTGGATCGCCATCTGCGCCAGCGACTGCCCGCGCTGCTCGGCGATGGCATTGAGCGACCGGAGCGTCTGGAGCGCAGCCTCGGACAGCGGAGCGTCCGGCAGCGACCCGCGCTTCTGCGCGCGCGCGGCGGTGCCGTCTCCGAGGTACTTGTCGGTGAGGAGCCCCTGCGCGAGCGGGGTGAAGGCGATCGCGCCGACGCCGGACTGCTCGAGCTTCTCGGTGAGCCCGTCTTCGACCCAGCGGTTGAGGATCGAATAGGCGGGCTGATGGATGACCAGCGGGGTGCCGAGTTCGGCGGCGACGGCGACGGCCTCCGCCGTGCGCTCGGCGCTGTATGACGAGATGCCCACATAGAGCGCTTTGCCCTGACGCACGAGGGTGTCGAGCGCGCCGATGGTCTCGGCCACCGGTGTCACCGGGTCTGCTCGGTGCGAGTAGAAGATGTCGACGTGGTCGAGGCCCATGCGCGTCAGCGACTGCTCGGCGCTCGCGAGGATGTACTTGCGGCTTCCGAGGTCGCCGTACGGCCCCGGCCACATGTCCCAGCCCGCCTTCGACGAGATGATCAGCTCGTCGCGGTAGGGGCGGAAGTCCTCGGCGAAGATGCGGCCGAAGTTCTTCTCGGCCGAGCCGTAGGGCGGACCGTAGTTGTTCGCGAGGTCGAAGTGCGTGATGCCGCGGTCGAACGCATGGCGCAGCAGAGCACGCTGGTTGTCGAGCGGGATGTTGTCGCCGAAGTTCCACCACAGGCCCAGCGAGATGGGCGGCAGGTAGAGCCCCGAGGTACCGACCTGGCGGTACTCGAACTGCTGATAGCGGCTCTCATCGGCGGCGTACGGCCGGTGGAGCTCAGGGACGTTCGGACGGAAGCGGGGGGACTCGGTCACCGTGCCAGATTAGCCGGTGATGGCGGCGTCTTCGATCTGGGCGACGTGCCGCGCGACACGGTGATAGTCGTCGACCGTGAGATCTTCGCCACGAGCGGTCGGCGCGACTCCCGCCGCGACCAGGATGTCGGATGCTGCGGCCGAGCTGCCGAAGAGGCCTGACAGCGCCTGACGCAGCATCTTGCGCCGCTGGTTGAAGGCGGCATCCACGATCTTGAAGGTGAGTCGACGTTCGTCCTCCGTGCCACGCTCGCCCTCTGAGCGGTCGAAGCCGACCAGGAGGCTGTCGACGTTCGGCACCGGCCAGAAGACCTGACGGGACACCGTGCCCGAGAGCCTCCACTCGCCGTACCAGGCCGCCTTGACACTCGGGGAGCCGTAGATCTTCGACCCCGGCTTGGCCGCGATGCGCTCGGCGACCTCGGCCTGCACCATCACGACACCGCGCTGCAGGTACGAGAAGTTCTCGAGGAAGTGCAGCAGCACGGGGACGGAGACGTTGTACGGGAGATTGGCGACGAGCACGGTGGGCTCACCGGGCAGCTCGGTGATGCGCAGTGCATCGGCATCGACGACCGTGAGCATGTCGGCCGGAACACCGTGCTCTTCGGCCGTCCGGGGCAGACGGGCCGCGAGCCGGTGATCGATCTCGACGGCGGTGACGGATGCCCCGGTCTCGAGGATCGCGAGCGTGAGCGAACCGAGCCCAGGCCCCACCTCGACGACGCGCTCGCCCGGCTGCACACGGGCCGCGTGCACGATCTTGCGCACGGTGTTCGCGTCGACGACGAAGTTCTGTCCGAGCTTCTTGGTCGGGGTGACGTCGAGCTCGGCGGCGAGGCGGCGGATCTCGGTGGCGCCGAGCAGGGTGACTGTCATTGCTCCATTGTCCCCCACCTCCACCGGTGTCCGAACCCGCAAGTAGTCTTCTCTGGTGCCCTCCCTCGGTGAACTGATCGCGCCTCGTCGGATGGGCAGGGATTTCCGCTGGCTGCTCGCATCGTCGTGGACGAGCAACGTCGGAGACGGCGTCGCTCTCGCCGCCGCTCCGCTGCTCATCGCCTCGATGACGTCATCGCCGATCCTCGTCGCGGCCGGCGCCATCCTGCAGTTCCTCCCGTGGCTGCTGTTCGGCCTGCATGCCGGAGCGATCGCCGACCGCTTCGACCGCCGGCGGCTGGTGATGGTCGCCAATGCCGCGCGAGCCGTCGTGCTCGCGGGTCTCTGCGCATTCCTGCTGACAGGCACGGCGAACATCTGGATCGTGCTCGCGGTGGCCTTCCTCTACGGCACGGCGGAGGTGTTCGTCGACACGGCGGGCAGCACACTGCTGCCGATGCTCGTGAAGCCTGCGGATCTCGGCCTCGGCAACGCTCGTCTGCAGGCCGGATATCTGGTCGCCAACCAGTTCGCGGGTCCACCCCTCGGTGCCTTCCTCTTCGCCGCGGGCACGGCGTGGCCCTTCCTGCTCGAGATCCTCTGCGTGCTCCTCGCGGTCGTCCTGATCTCGCGCATGGCCCGCACGCCCGTGCCTCCTCGCACGTCGACAGGCTCAGGGACCCACGAGAAGCCCCACGTGCACACCGACATCGCCGAGGGCCTGCGGTGGCTCTGGCAGAATCCCCCGGTGCGGATGCTGGTGCTCATCATCCTGGTCTTCAACGTCACGTGGGCGGCCCCGTGGGGCGTGCTGGTGCTCTATGCCACAGAGCATCTGAACATGGGCGCCGTCGGCTATGGAGCACTGACGACCGCCTCAGCGGCGGGCGGCATCCTCGCCACGCTGTGCTTCGGCTGGCTCGAGAGGCATGTGTCGTTCGCCACGCTCATGCGCGTCGTGCTGTCCCTCGAAGTGCTGATGCACCTCGCCTTCGCGCTCACCAGCACCGGGTGGGTCGCGCTCGTGATCATGTTCGTCTTCGGCGCCTACGCGTTCATCTGGGGCACGATCTCGACGACGGTCCGTCAGCGCCTCGTGCCACCAGAGCTGCAGGGGCGGGTCGCCTCGGTCAACATGGTCGGCGTGTTCGGCGGCATGGTCATCGGTCAGGCCCTGGGCGGCGTGATCGCGCAGTTCTGGGGGCTCACCGCACCGTGGTGGTTCGCGTTCGTCGGTGCGGCGCTCACCCTGCTGCTCGTGTGGAAGCCGATCTCGCAGATCGTGTCGGCGAAGCCGGTCTCCGACACCCAGGCGATCGAGATTCAGTCGAACGAGCCGTAGACCCGCAGGGTGTTGGCGGCGAGCCGGGCAGAGAGCTCGTCGACCTCGATGCCGAGCTCGGCGGCCATGAACCGCACCGTGATCGGCACCAGATACGGGGCGTTCGGCCGACCGCGCAGCGGCGTGGGGGTGAGGAACGGCGCATCGGTCTCGACCAGGATGCGATCGAGCGGCGTGACCTTCAGTGCATCGCGCAGGTTCTGCGCGTTCTTGAACGTGACGTTGCCCGCGAAGGACAGGTGATAGCCGGCATCCGTGCAGATCCGCGCCATCGCGTCGTCACCGGAGAAGCAGTGGAAGACGGTGCGCTCGGGCGCTCCGACGCGGGAGAGCGTCTCGAGCACCGCGTCATGCGCGTCGCGATCATGGATCTGCATCGCGATGCCGTGCTTCTTGGCGAGGGCGATGTGCGCCTCGAAGGACTCGAACTGCGGTGCTCGGCGTTCGGGTTCGGTGCGGAAGAAGTCGAGTCCCGTCTCGCCGATCGCCCGCGTGCGGGGGTGCGCGGCGAGCTCGTCGATCACCGCGATGGCCTCTTCGAGGCGCCCCTCTTCGGCGTACGCGGGAGCATCGTTCGGGTGGATCGCGACAGCAGCGAGCACACGGGAGTCCGACTCCGCGGCCTCGACCGCCCAGCGAGACGACTCGATGTCGCCCGACGCCTGCACCACGCCGGCGATGCCCACCGCCGCGGCGCGATCGAGCTGTTCGGTCAGCGACAGAGGCTCATCGCCGTCGAGGATCTCGAGATGCGCGTGGTTGTCGTAGACGGGCACGGCGAGCGGCTCGGGAGCCGCCGGATACCGCAGATTCCTGCGCCCCTCGCCGTCTCGCTGCTGCACGTAGGTCATGCTCAGGCGGCGGACTCCACCCGCGGGAACAGCGGGCTGAGTCCGTTGACGCCGGTTCCGGGGCGCAGCACGCCCCAGGCTCCCGCCTCGCGGATCGGCTGGTCCTGCAGACGCCCGAGGCTCTCGGCTGCGCCGAGGGCGACCCAGAGCTTCTCGGTCGACTGCGGCATCACCGGCGAGAGCAGCACCGCGAGGGCACGAAGACCCTCGGCACACGTGTAGAGCACGGTGCCCAGACGGCCGCGCTGAGCCTCGTCGCGGGCCAGTGCCCACGGCTCGTTCTCGGTGATGTAGCCGTTGAGCGCATCGACGATCGTCCAGATCGACGAGATGGCCTCGTCGATGCGGAACTGCTCGATCGCGGCATCCGCGTTCGAGGCGGCATCCGCGACGATCTTCTGGATCTCGAGATCCTTCTCGGAATACTCGGCGGGGGGCGGCACGATGCCCTCGAAGTACTTCTCGATCATCGCCGTGGTGCGTGACGCGAGGTTGCCGAAGCCGTTCGCGAGCTCGGCCTGGTAGCGGGCCGACAGGTCTTCCCACGAGAACGAGCCGTCCTGGCCGAACGCGATCGCTGAGAGGAAGTAGTAGCGGTAGGCGTCGGAGCCGAAGACGTCGGTGATCTCGGTCGGTGCGATGCCGGTGAGCTTCGACTTCGACATCTTCTCGCCGCCGACCAGCAGCCACCCGTGCGCGAACACACCCTTGGGCACGTCGAGACCGGCGGCCATCAGCAGCGCGGGCCAGATCACCGCGTGGAAGCGCAGGATGTCCTTGCCGACCACGTGATACGCGGGCCAGCGGCGGTCGAACGTCTCCTGGTCGGAGCCGTAGCCGACCGCGGTGGCGTAGTTGAGCAGCGCGTCGACCCACACGTAGATGACGTGCGACTCGTCCCAGGGCAGCGGGATGCCCCAGTCGAAGGTCGACCGCGAGATCGAGAGGTCCTTGAGTCCCTGGCTCACGAAGGAGACGACCTCGTTGCGCGCCGAGTCGGGGCGCACGAAGTCGGGCTGGGTCTTGTAGAGCTCGAGCAGACGGTCCTGGAACTCGCTGAGCTTGAAGAAGTAGTTCTTCTCCTGCAGCAGTTCGAGGGGCTTCGAGTGGATCGCGCACACCTTGAGGCCCTCGAACGGACCCGTGCCGTCGACGATCTCGGATTCGGGCTTGAACTCCTCGCAGCCGACGCAGTACAGCGCCTCGTACTCGCCCGCGTAGATGTATCCGCGGTCGTAGAGACGCTGGAAGAACGTCTGCACGTTGGTCTCGTGGCGCTCCTGCGTCGTGCGGATGAAGTCGTCGTTGGCGACGTCGAGCGTCTCGAGCAGCGGGAACCACGCCTCGGTGACGAGCTTGTCGACCCACTCCTGGGGGGTGACGTCGTTCGCCGCCGCCGCGCGGAGCATCTTCTGGCCGTGCTCGTCGGTGCCCGTCAGCATCCACGTGTCATCGCCGCCCTGACGGTGCCAGCGCGCGAGCGCGTCGACCGCCACCGAGGTGTACCCGTGGCCGATGTGAGGCACATCGGAGGGGTAGTAGATGGGCGTGGTGATGTAGAACGATTCGCCTGCGGGCATGGGGACAATTCTAGGCGGGATGCAGGCGGTCGTTACGCTCAGGCGACCGACACCTGGATGCGGTGCCACCCCTGCGCTCCGTCGGGCACGACGTCGGCCGGGTCGGAGGTCTGGGTCTCGCCGTCCGCGCTGATCGCGCGGCACTCGATCGTGTGCGCTCCGCTCTCGGCCGTCCAGTCGAGGCGCCACTGCGCCCAGGTGTCGTCCGAGATGGCGGTGGCGAGTTCCGCCCGACGCCATGGGCCGTCGTCGATCCGCACCTCGACACCCTCGACGCCGACGTGCTGCTGCCAGGCCATGCCCGCGATGACGGCATCGCCCGCCTCGATCCGGGTGCCTCGGCGCGGCACATCGATGCGCGACTGCAGCTTGATCGGGCCCCGCTCCGACCATCCGCGATCCGTCCAGTACGCGGTCGCACGGTCGAACCGGGTGACCTCGAGATCGGTCACCCACTTGGTCGCCGACACATAGCCGTAGAGCCCCGGCACGACCATGCGCACCGGGAAACCGTGCTCGATGGGCAGCGGATCGCCGTTCATGCCGACGGCGAGCAGAGCGTCGCGGTCGTCGGTCAGCGCCTCGATCGGGGTCGAGGCCGTGAAACCGTCGGACGAGGTCGACAGCACCATGTCTGCCTCGGGGTCGACGCCCGCCCGCGAGAGGAGGTCTCGGACCGGATGCCCGAGCCACAGCGCATTGCCGATCAGGTCTCCGCCCACCTCGTTCGACACGCACGCGAGCGTCACATGCGACTCCTTCATCGGCAGGGCGAGCAACTCGTCCCACGTGATGACGATCTCACGGTCGACCATCCCGTGGATCCGCAGCGACCAGTCGGCGGGGTCGATCCGCGGCACGATCAGCGCGGTGTCGATGCGGTAGAACTGCGCGTTCGGGGTGACGACCGGCGCAAGCCCCACGATGTCGAGTTCGGCTCCGGCCGCGACCGCCGGCGCGGGGTCGGCCGCCTTCGGCAGCCGAAGCGCACCGCGCACCGCCTCGATCGACCGGGTCACACCACGGGCGGCGTTGCCGATCGCGAGCGCCACGACGCCGGTGGCGGCGACGCCGACGGTCCACAGCAGGAACTGCCGCCGCTCGTCATGCTCGGCGCGGAGGTACGGCACCGGATGCACCCTGCGCATGAGAAGCCGCAGCGCGACGACCGCGACCGCTCCCGCCACGAGGCCGGGGAGCCAGGCGAACGGCCCCGCCCCCGGACGGATCATCGCGGCCACGAGGGCGAGCACGCCGAGAGCGGCGAGGATCGCGGATCCCACACCCGACCGGCGGGACTCGAGGATGCCTGCGAGCGCCGCCACGCCTGCCAGCACGATGGCGATCCCGGTGAGGAGGGCGACCTTGTCGCCGGTGCCGAACAGCGCGATCGCCGCATCCTTCGCCCAGCTGGGTGCCAGGTCGATGAGCCCGCTGCCGATCACGGCGAACGGGCTCGCGCCGGGTTCGACGACAGCGGCGACCAGCTCAGCCAGGCCGACCGCGACGACCGCTGCGCTCAGCCCGGCGGCCGCCGATCGGAGCCTGTCACCGCGCTTCGCGCGGACTGCGTGGGTCATGATCCGAGAGTAGCCCCGGGGCATGACCCCGGGGCCGTTCGGCTCAGAGCCCGTTGCGGCGTGCGACCTCGCCCAGCCATGCGAGAGACGGCTTCGGCGCGCGCTCGAACGTCTCGTGGTCGAAGCCGATCAGCCCGAAGGTCGGACGGAATCCGCTGGCCCACTCGTAGTTGTCGAGCGCGCTCCAGTGCTGGTACGCCTTCACCTCGATGCCATCCGAGATCGCACGGTGCAGCCCCTCGAGCGCACCCTGCGTGTACGCGATGCGACGGGTGTCGTCGGCGGTCGCGATGCCGTTCTCGGTCACGAGCACCGGCACTCCGCCGCTGCGCTCCCAGGCGCTGCGCACGCCCATCTCGAGCGCCTCGGGGAAGAACTCCCACCCGGTGAGCGTCGTCTCGACATCATCGGCGACCGGCCGCGGCCCCTCGGGCCCGATGAAGGTGCGGGTGTAGGCCTGCACGCCGACGAAGTCGTCGCCGGCCGACTGGTCGAGGTACCAGTGATCGCGCGGATCGCCGTACTCGGCGAGCATCTCGTCGGCACCGGGCTCCCCGGTGGAGTGGAAAGCCTGCGTGGCGATCGTCCATCCGGCCTGCACGCCCGAGACGGAGTGCAGGATCTCTGTCGCACGGTGGTGCGCGTCGAGCAGTGTGTCGGCGACCGCGAGGTCGGGGTTCGGCAGTCCGAACGCGACGAGGTTCGCTGCATCCTCTCCCCCGGCGAGCATCGCCGCGATGTTCGGCTCGTTGATCGTGCAGACGTACTTCACGCCCTCGAGGATCGGGAGCACCGTCTCGACGTAGCGAGAGAACAGGTCGACCGCGTCGTCCGCACGCCAGAAGCCGTCCTTCTGGAACCACTGCGGCACCGTGAAGTGCATCAGCGTCACCGTGGGGTCGAGCCCGTTCTCGCGCGCCGTGTCGATCATGCGGCGGTAGTGGTCGAGCATCGCCCGCGAGACGAACCCGCGCTCGGGCTCGATGCGGGCCCACTCCATCGAGAAGCGGTATGAGTTCAGACCGGCATCCGCCAGCAGCCGCATGTCCTCCGGGTACCGGTGGAAGTGGTCGGCGGCGTCGCCCGAGGGCTCCACCATGGGCGAGCCCGGAGCATGCTCCATGGCCCACCAGTTGCTGGTCGTATTGTTCCCCTCCACCTGATGGGCTGCGGTCGCAGCACCCCAGAGAAAGCCGTCAGGGAATGTGAGCACGAGTGCTCTCCTCTCTATTTCGAGATACGGGATGGATTCGGCACGGCATCCAACAGCTGGACCGTGTAAGGGTCCTCCGGATGCTGAAGGACCTGAGAGGTCTCGCCGCGTTCGACGACGCGACCGCTGTTGAGCACGAGGATGTTCTCGGTCACGAGACGCGCGCTGAGCAGATCGTGCGTGATGTAGAGCATGCTGATGCCCCACCGCTCCCGCAGGTCTTCGAGCAGCGCGAGCACACCGGCTCGCAGCGACACGTCGAGCATCGAGACGGGCTCGTCGGCGATCAGCACCTGCGGATCGCTGGCGAGCGCCCGGGCGATGACGACACGCTGGCGCTGCCCGCCCGAGAGCTGATGCGGCAGCTTCGCCGCGAACTGCTCGACCGGCGTCAGGCCCACCGTCTCGAGCAGCTCGAGCACGCGAGCTCTCGCCTCCTGCCCTCGAAGCGGCGTGTAGTTGCGGATCGGCCGGCTGAGCGCGTACTCGACCGTGTGCAGCGGGTTCAGCGCGGCATAGGGGTCTTGGAACACCATCTGCACGTCCTTGCGCAGATCGCGGAGTCCCTTGCGACCCAGCGTCGCGACGTCGACGTCGCCGAAGCGCACGGTGCCCTCGGTCTGCTTCTCGACGCCCGTGATGAGCTTCGCGATCGTCGACTTGCCCGAACCGGAGGCGCCGACGAGCGCGAGCGCCTCACCCGGCTCCAGACGGAATGACACGTCGTCGACGGCGGTCACCGGCTGCTCGCCCCGACGCGGCGCCGGGTAGCGCTTCGACACGCCCTCGACCACGATCGCGGCATCCGCCCGGCGAGTGTCGCGCTGCGACACCGTCGGCAGGGTCTCGGTCAGGTCGGTGCGCGAGCGCCCCTCCCGACGGCGGGTGCCGAGGTCGACGAACCCGGGGATCGAGATCGACTCGGCCCGAGGATCGGCGTAGTGGCTCAGCAGCATCCGCGTGTACTCGTCCTGGGGGCGGTGCAGGACGTCGAGGCTCGGCGCGTCCTCGACGATCCGGCCCTCGTGCATGACCATCACACGGTCGGTGGCCTCGAGCACGATGCCGAGGTCGTGACTGATGAGGATCGCGGTGAAGTGCTCGGAGCGCTGGAGATCCTTGATCGTGTCCATGACGGCGTGCTGCACGAGCACGTCGAGCGCGGTGGTCGGCTCGTCGAACACCATCAGCTGCGGTTCGAGCGACAGCGCCAGCGCGATGGAGGCACGCTGGCGCATGCCGCCCGACAGCTCACCCGGATACCGCGACAGCACGAGGGGGTCGAGTCCGACCTTGCCGACCAGCTCCCTCGCTCTCGCATCGCGGGCGTCGCGGGCCACATGCCCGTGCGCGGTGAAGATGTCGCGGAAGTGGTTGCCGATCGTGCGGACGGGATTCAGCGCGTTCATGCCCGACTGCAGCACCATCGCGAAACCGCCCTGACGCTGCCGACGCAGCTCATCGGCGTCGAGCTCGCGGATGTCGCGGCCGTCGAACAGGATCCGCCCGTCGCTGATGCGAGCCGGCGGCTTCTGCAGCCGCGTCAGGGCGAAGCCGAGCGTCGACTTGCCCGAGCCGGACTCGCCGACGAGGCCGACGAACTCGCCACGACGCAGCGTGAATGAGACGTTCTCGACCGCGGTGACCGGCGTCGTACCCGGCGAGGCGTACTCGACGGACAGGCCTTGCACGTCGAGCAGGACGTCGTTGGGTTCCATGGCGCTCATCGGCCCTTCCCCTCTCGCAGGCGCGGATTGGAGATGCCGTCCACGCCGAAGTTGATCAGTGTCAGGCTCAGAGCGAGCAGGGCGATGCAGAGACCGGGGGCGAACAGCAGCAGCCACTGCCCGGTGAGCAGGGAGTTGGAGTTCTGCGCCCAGTAGAGCATCGTTCCCCAGCTGACGATGCTGGAGTCGCCGAGACCGAGGAACTCGAGTCCGGCCTCGGCGAGGATCGCCGCGGTCGCCGCACCGAAGAGCGTGCCGGCGATGATCGACGTCATGTTCGGCAGGATCTCGCGGAACACGATGCGCGCCCGGCTGTCACCCGAGAACTGCGCCGAGGTGACGAAGTCGTTGCCCCGCAGCGACTGGGTCTGGCTGCGCAGCACGCGCGCACCCCAGGCCCATCCGGTGACGACGATGACCGCGATGATCATCAGGATGCCGCCGTTCTGCAGGTAGGCGGCGATCACGATCATGAGCGGGAGACCCGGGATCACGAGGAAGAGGTTGACGATGAAGCCGACCACCTCGCCCAGGAAGCCGCGCATGTAGCCCCAGCTGAGACCGATCAGCACGGCGACGATCGTCGAGAGGATGCCGGCGGCCATGCCGACCAGCAGGCTCACCTGCGAGCCGTAGATCAGCTGGCTCAGCACGTCCTCACCCGCGGCGGTGGTGCCGAGCCAGTGCGCGGCCGACGCATCGGCGTTGCGCTCGAACGTGTTGACCTTCGGGCCGTACGGGGCGAGCAGCGGCGCGAACACCGCCACCACCACGAACAGCCCGAGGATGATGAGGCCCAATCTGGCCTTGCCGTTGGACCAGAGCGTGCCCACCATGCGGGCGAACGAGCGCCACGGGCTGGGAGCCGCGATCCGGTCGGAGGGAACCTTGACATTCATGGTGGAGGTCATCGGCGGGTCCTTGGATCCAGCACGCCGTACAGGATGTCGACGAGGAAGTTGGCGATGAGCACGCTCACGGTGATCATCAGGAAGAGCGCCTGCATGAGCGGGTAGTCCTGCCCGATCACGGCGTTGAAGAGGAGATAGCCGATGCCCGGATATCCGAACACCTGCTCCACGAGGATCGATCCGCCGACCACACCGCCGAGCGTGAGCCCGAAGCCGGTGAGGTTCGGCAGGATCGCGTTGCGTGCGGCGTATCGCAGGGCGATCGTGCGGCCGTGCAGACCGTTCGCCTCGGCGAAGGTCACGTAGTCCTCACCCAGCGTGTTGATCATCGCGTTGCGCATGCCGATGATCCATCCGCCGAGCGAGGTCAGCAGGATCGTCAGCGCGGGAAGGACCGCATGCTGCGCCAGGTCGACGATGAAGTCCCACGTGAATCCTGGCGTGGTCGTGGCCGCATACGCTCCCGTCGTCGGGAACCAGTGCAGCACATACCCGAAGAAGAACAGAAGCAGCAGTGCCGTCCAGAAATACGGGAAGGTGCTGAGGAACGATCCGGTCAGCGTCGGCAGGCTGTCGAGCCAGGTGCCGCGGCGCCACGCTGCGGCGGTGCCGATCAGTGTGCCGATCACGAACGCGAGGATCGTGACGATGCCGACGAGCCCGATCGTGTAGGGCAGTGCGGTCGAGACCATGCTCGAGACGCTCTGCGGATAGAACGTGTACGAGACGCCGAAGTCGAGCCGTGCCACCTGGCCGAGATAGGCCACGTACTGATCCCAGATCGATCCGGTGGGAACTCCGAGCTGGGCCTCGATCGCGGCGCGCGTCGCATCAGACACCGGACCGTTCTGCGAGAGCTTCGCGATCGCGGCGTCGGCCGGCGAACCCGGCATCAGACGCGGCAGGAAGAAGTTGAGGGTGATGGCCGCCCACAGTGTGAGGACGAACAGCCCGACCTTCTGGAGGATGTACTTCATCGGTCATCCTCCGTGACGCGCTCGAGCCGGGTGAAGATGCCCAGCGGTGCCGAGTCGTAGTTCTGCGGAATCATGTACGGGTCGTCCTCTGTGGGCCAGCCGGTGAACTTGGAGTCGTTGAAGAGGCCCCAGATCCCGCCGTAGTAGAGGCCGATGACGGGCAGGTCGTCGTAGACGATGCCCTGCAGCTCCTCCACGATCTCGGTCTGACGGGCAGGGTCCACGGTCTCTCGGTACTCCGCGAGCAACGCGTCAGCCTCATCCGAGCGGTACCGCTGGAAGTTGTTGGCGGTCGGTTCGCCGGACGGCACGTAGAACTCGCTCGAGAGCAGATTGTTGAACGCCTGGTAGACGTTGCCGTTGCCCATGCCGCCGATGGCCATCTCGAAGTCACCGTTGCTGATGGCGCTCTGATACCCCGCCGGCTGCGGGAGCTTGAGAGTCACCTTGACGCCGACGTCTGCGAGCTGGCTCTGCACCGTCTGCGCCGCGCGGGTCCAGTCCGAGAAGCCGTTGGCGGTGGTCAGGGCGAACTCGAGCTGCGTCCCGTCTGCGCTCACGAGCCGGTCGCCGTCGAGTGTGTACCCCGCCTCGGCGAACGCGGCGAGTGCGGCGTCCGCGTCCTGGGTGATCATGCCCTGATCGGGGATGTTCGGGTCGAGGTACTCCTCCTGGTTGGGGAGGATGAGCCCGGTCTGCCCCGCGGGTTCCATGTACCCCTCGGAGGCGGTCTCGGCGATCTCCTCGCGGTCGAGCGACAGGGCGATGCCGCGGCGCACGTTCACATCGTCGAACGGGGCGACTTCGAGGTTCGGCATGAGGGCGATGACCCCACCGGGCGGGAACCACCAGGCGTTGTGCTCGCTGGCGGCGCCCCACGTGCCCTCGACGTCGGAGATGAACGAGTAGGCCCAGTCGTATCCGCGGGTGACGGTGTCGAGCTGCGAGTTCGTGGACGGCAGGATGATGTGCTCGATCTCGATCTTGTCGGCCTGCCAGTAGTCGGGGTTCTTGTCGACCGAGTACTGCTGGTCGTTGTAGTTGCCGAGCACGAACGGCCCGGTTCCGACCGGGTTCTCGTTGCGATAGGTGCCGGGATCCTCGACGTCGGCCCAGAGGTGCTCCGGCACGATCATGGTCTGACCGAGGATCGGCAGCGACGGGGCGTCGTCGGTCTGCAGGTGCATGATCACGTCGTCACCGTCGACCTCGACGGTCTCGAGGTGCTGCCAGGCACCCTTGATGTCGAGCGAGGGGTTGTCCTTGAGCAGCTGGAACGTGAACGCCACGTCATCGGGCGTCAGCTTCTCACCGTCGCTCCACTCGACGTCGTCGCGGATCGTCATCACGACCGTGCGGGCGTCGGGCTGCGACCATTCGCTCGCCAGCCAGGGGTTCTCGGTTCCGTCGAGCGGGTTCACCAGGATCAGAGGCTCGTAGATCCACCGCGACGCGGTGCGCGTGTTGGTCAGATACGGGTTGAAGTTCCGCGTGAAGAACGGGTTCCCCTTGTCCGCATTGATGAGCATCGTGTCGTCGCCGATCGATGGATCGGGCTGTGAACTGATCTGGATGCTGCAACCGCTGAGCACGACGGCTGCTGCCGCCAGTCCCACGATCGCGGCTCTCCGCCAGCGCCGGAGCATGTGCGTCTTCGCCACACTGCCACCTCATGTCGTCTGTGTCATGAAGGGGGTCCCACGGGTCGGGGCGCCCCACGGCCAAGGCCGCATGAGTGATTGTAAGCGCATACATTTTGCGAGCGCAACCCCCTGGCAGCCATGGGGCAGGGGCGGATTGCCCGCCATCACGGGGATGGGAGCGGTGCCAAACCTGTCTTCATCGCGGCGAATCGCGAAGGGAGCGCACCATGCTCCGCAGTGCCCGGAGCGCAGCACCCTGCTCGTCGTCGGTCATGCCCGCGAGCATCCGCACCTCGACGGACCGCACTGCGGCCGTCGCCTGCGCCAGACTGCTCCTCCCCCGAGGAGTGAGCGTCGTCGGCAGCGCCTTGCCCACCGGAGCCGCGGGCGGTCTCGAGACGAATCCATCCCGCTCGAGCGCCTGCAGCAGCACGTTCATCGACTGCCGCGTCACGAATGCACCGCGGGCCAGCTCGGAGTTCGAGAGGCCGGGCCGCTGGGCGAGCAGTTCGAGACACGAGTAGTGCGTGATGGTCATGCCGAGCGGACGCAGCACCTCCTCCATCGCCGAACGCAGCGCGCTGGAGGCCTCCTTCAGGAGGTATCCGAGCGATGTGTCGAGGTCGATGCCGCCGGCTTCTTGACTCATGTCAGTATTCTGACATACATTGATCTGTGTCAGATAACTGACATCAAAGGAAAGAGCACATCATGCCCGTCACCGGACCCGACTTCATCTCCCTCCAGACTCGCGACCTGGCTGCGTCGCAGGCTTTCTACGAGCAGTACCTCGGCCTCGTCCGCTCGCCCACGGGCCCGCCGCATGCCGTCGTCTTCGAGACCACACCCATCGCGTTCGCACTCCGCGACATCGCCCCTGGCACCGACCTCGAGGGCGTCGACCAGCCGGGGATCGGTACCGCGATCTGGCTGCATGCCAGCGACGTGCAGGCGATCCACGACGCTCTCGCCGCCGCAGGGCATCCGATCGTCACGGCCCCGATCGACGGTCCGTTCGGCCGCACGTTCACGTTCGCCGACCCCGACGGCTACCGCATCACGCTGCACGATCGCGCCTGAGCGGGCGGTCAGGTCGCTCAGGCGGGGCGCTGCGAGCTCTCGCGGACGAGGATCTGCAGGGGCAGGCGCACAGTCATCGGATCGGCGTCCGGCTTCTCGAGGCGGCGTGCGAGCAGCTGCACGGCGGCGCGACCGAGATCGATCATCGGCTGGCGGACGGTCGTGAGCGTGGGGCGCGAGAGCGCGGCCGCCTCGAGCCCGTCGAAACCGGTGACCCTCACGTCATCGGGCACGCGGATGCCCGCGGAGCCGAATGCGTCGATCGCTCCGAGGGCCATCTGATCGTTGGCCGCGACGAGCACCGACGGCGCGCCTCGGGCGATGAGCTGCTCTGCGGCGGAATACCCCGATGCGCGGGTGAAGTCGCCGCGCAGCACCGTCACGTCATCCGTCGCGATGCCCGCCTCGGCCATGGCGGCGGCGAAGCCCTCCCACCGCTGCGCACCGTCTGGCGAGTCCTCCGGACCCGCCAGGAACGCGATGCCCCCGGGGTCGGCCTGTGCGAGCACGAGTCGGGTGAGCTCGGTCATCGCCTCGGCGTTGCTGACCGTCACGTGATCGTACCTGTCTCCCCGCGCGGGGCCCGAGAGCACGACCACCGGAATCCGCTGGGCGAGTCGGGCGAGCACATCGTCCGGCACACTCTGCGCCAGCACCATCAGCCCGTCGACCCTGCCGGCGATGTCACGCACGGTCTCCCTGGCGGGGTCGCCTCGGCCGACGCCGATCATGAGCACGAAGCCCTGCTTCCACGCCTCCAGCTCGGCACCGCGCAGCACCTCGTCGAGGAACAGCATGGTCGGATGCGGTGCGTCCGCGTCGGCAGAGGCCTGCTCGACCGTGAACGGCGGAACCTCGGCCTGATCTCCGGCGAGCACATCGAGCACGGGAGCGTCCTCTGAGGCGTCGAAACCCGGGAAGTACAGCCCCAGCACGCCGGTACGACGTTCGGCCAGGCCGCGCGCGCTGCCGCTGGGCACATAGCCGAGGGCAGCGACCGAGTCGAGCACGCGCTCCCGCGTCGCAGGGCGCACCGCATCCGGCTGCCGCAGCACGCGCGAGACCGTCGCGATCGACACTCCGGCGCGCTCTGCGACGTCGTAGACGGTCGCCTTCTTGGTCACGCTCGGTCCTCCTCGGGTCGCGTGTGCACCAGGGTACCCGGGAAGCGAGGCTCCGCCTGCGCGCAGGGTTCAGCGAACGGCGACGAGCGAGCCGTGGGGCCGTGCGCTGATCTCGCCCTGCTCCCGGCCGCGGGTCTCGGTCGAGACGACCGTGAATCCCGCATCGGAGAGAAGCTCGGCGAGCGCCGCCGCCGACCAGAAGAAGGCGGGGGCGACGGCGTGCGCGAAGCGCTTGCGCGGTTCTCCGTCGAAGAACCCGATGAGTATGCTGCCGCCGGCAGCGAGCGCGCGGGCGAACTCGGCGAGGATCTCCGGGAGCTCGGCCGGAGGCGTGTGGATCAGCGAGTACCAGGCGAGGATGCCGCCGACGGAGCCGTCGTCGAGCGGCAGCTCGCGGAACGAACCCAGCTCGAATGCCATGCCGGGATGCCGGCTCTTCGCGGTCGCGATGAACTCCGCCGACAGATCCACCCCCTGAGCGTCACGGCCGCCCCTGCCGAGGAACTCGGTCCAGTGACCGGGCCCGCAACCGGCATCCAGCAGCCGCCCCGGGGTCACGTCACGCCAGGCTCCGATGACCGCCGCATCACGGGCGTCCATCTGCTCGATCGCACCGGCCAGCTCGACGTACTCCGCCGCCCGCGCGTCGTAGGCGGAGCCGATCGCGGCGTCAGCGCCCTGCACCATCAGCGGCGAGCGGCGAGCGCTGCCTGATACAGGTCGCGCGACGACAGGCCCGTGGCCGCGGCGACCTCGGCACAGGCCTCCTTCAGACGCACGCCGGATGCCACGAGACTCTGCACCTGCGCGAGCGCGTCGTCCGCAGACGCCTCACGATGCGGCGCGCCCTCGACCACGACGACGATCTCGCCCTTGACGCCCGCCGTGGCCCACTCGACGAGCTCGGCTGAGGTGCCTCGGCGCACCTCCTCGTAGAACTTGGTCAGCTCGCGGCATACGGCGATGCGGCGGTCGTCACCGAATGCGGCACCCATGTCGGCGAGCGAAGGAGCCAGCCGGGCGGGAGATTCGAAGAAGACCATGGTGCGAGGCTCGGCGGCGAGCGCCCTCAGCGTCGACCGCCGGTCCCCCGGCTTGCGCGGCAGGAACCCCTCGAACGTGAAGCGATCGGTCGGCAGCCCTGAGATCGAGAGGGCCATCAGCACGGCACTGGGGCCGGGGATCGCCGTGACCGTCACGCCCTGGGCGACGGCTTCGGCGACGAGGCCGTAGCCGGGATCGCTGATCGCCGGCATCCCCGCGTCGCTCACGACGACGACGTCGGTCTCGATGGCGAGGGTCGCGAGCTCCGCCGCCTTCTGCTTCTCGTTGTGGTCGTGCAGTGCGATCAGCCGCGGACGGTTGGAGATCTGCAGAGCCTGCAACAGCTTCTGCGTGGTGCGGGTGTCCTCGGCGACGACGACCTCTGCGTTCTCCAGCACTTCGACGAGGCGACGCGAGACATCCCCCAGGTTTCCGATCGGTGTTGCGGCGAGGATGATCACCCGCCCAGCTTAGGCGGGACCCATCGGCGGAGTGTCTAGGCTGGTGCGGTGACCGCGCCCCTGCCCCTGCTGCCTCCGCCCGAGCAGCGACTGACGCGCTACGGGCGACTGCGCGACCGCGTGCTGCAGGACCCTGACTGGGGGCGCATGATCCGCTGGTTCGCGCCGCTCGTCGTGACCGCCTTCGCTGCGGTGCTGCGTCTGGTCAACCTCGGGCACCCGCACCAGCTCGCCTTCGACGAGACCTACTACGTCAAGGACGCCTGGTCGCTGTGGACTCTCGGGTACGAGGGCACCTGGGGCAAGGATGCGAATGAGGCGTTCATCACGCTGCAGCAGCTGCCTCTGTCTGACGCAGGGTCGTTCATCGTGCATCCGCCCCTCGGCAAGTGGCTGATCGCCCTGGGAATGGCCGTCGGCGGACCCGACAATACGGTGGGCTGGCGCATCGCGACGGCTCTTCTCGGCGCGGCCACGGTGCTGCTCACCTACCTGGTCGCCCGCAGGCTGACCGGCTCGATCGTGGTCGCGACCGTCGCCGGCACTCTGCTCGCCGTCGACGGCCTGAGCATCGTGATGAGTCGTACTGCGCTGCTCGACGGGCCGCTGACGTTCTTCCTGATGCTCGGCGCCCTGTTCATCCTGATCGACCGCGACCGGTCGATCACTCTGCTCGAACGCACCGCACCGGACTCCCCCGAGCCGATGTGGGGTCCTGTGCTCTGGCGACGCCCCTGGCTGATCGCGGCGGGTGTCGCCCTCGGCGCGGCGTGCGCGGTGAAGTGGTCCGGCCTGTACGCGCTGGCCGCCTTCGGTCTCTACGTGGTGGTCACGGATGCTCTGGCGAGACGCCGCGCCGGCGTCGTCCTCTGGCCCACTGCGGCGGCGTTCCGCCAGGGGCCCGTCTCGTTCGTGCTGCTGGTGCTGCCGGCGTTGGCCACCTACCTCGTCAGCTGGACGGGGTGGCTCGTCACCGCAGGCGGCTATGCCCGTCAGAGCGACCCGAACCCCTTGATCGCCCTGTGGAACTATCACGAGGCGATCCTGAACTTCCACGTCGGTCTCAGCAAGGGGCACCCGTACGCGAGCCCCGCCTGGGAGTGGCCGTTGCTGCTGCGGCCCACGGCGGTCTGGGTGGGCAGCGATCCCGGGCCCTGCGGCGTCGATCACTGCATCGCGGTGATCTCGACGATCCCCAACCCGATCATCTGGTACGCCGGTGTCGCCGCGGCCCTCTACCTGATCAACCGGCTCGTGCGTGGGTGGATCCACCGCACGCCGGTCGGCCCCGCGTTCACGTTCCCGCTCGTCGGACTCGCGGCGACCTACGTCCCCTGGCTGATGTTCCCCGAGCGGACGATCTTCCAGTTCTACACGGTCGCGATGGCACCGTTCCTGGTGATCGCGCTCGCGGTCGTTCTGCGTCAGATCGCCGGGCGACGAGAGGACACGCTGCATCGCCGCCAGTCAGGTGAGCGCACGGTGATGATCTTCCTCGCCGTCGTGCTGCTGGTCTCCGCGTTCTTCTACCCGGTCTGGACCGGCATGAGCGTGCCCTACGACTTCTGGCTGCTCCACAACTGGCTGCCCGGCTGGATCTGACCTCTCACACGGTGCCGCGGGTCAGACGGGCGACGACCAGCAGCACGGCGGTGAGTCCGATGGTCAGCAGGAGCTGCACGCGTGCTGCCTCGTCGGTCATCGAAAGTGCGATCACACCGGCGAGCAGCGCCAGGCACAGCCACGACAGCCAGGGGAAGCCCCACATCCGCATCGGCATCTCGACCCCCGTTCGATCGGCACGACGGCGCAGGATGATCTGCGAGACCGCTGTAGCCGTCCAGATGACGAGGATCGTGGACCCCACGACGTTCAGGAGCGCCGGGAGCACCACGTCGGGGAACGCCCAGTTCAGTCCGACCGTGATGAAGCCGAACGAGACCGAGGCGAGCACGGCCACGACCGGCACGCCCTTGAGCGTGGTGCGGGTCGCTGCCAGCGGCGCGAGGCCGCGCTCGCCCAGCGAATAGGCCATGCGCGATGCACCGTAGATGTTGGCGTTCATCGCCGAGAGCAGCGCGATCACGACGATGAGGTCCATCACGAGCCCGACGCCCGGCACCCGCAGTGTGTCGAGCACGGCCGAGAACGGACCATCCTCGACGGCCGGATCGTTCCACGGCAGCACCGACACGATCACGAAGATCGAGCCGACGTAGAAGATCAGGATGCGCACGAGCACCTCGCGGACGATCCGGCGGATGTTGCGCGACGGGTCGTCGGACTCGGCCGCGGCGATCGCGACGACCTCGGTGCCACCGAACGCGAAGACCACGATGAGGAGAGCGGCAGCGATGCCGCTGAGGCCGTTCGGCGCGAACCCGCCGTTGTCGACGAGGTTGCCGATACCGCTGCCCGTCACCCCGGGGATCAGACCGAGGATCGCGCACACTCCGACGACCAGGAAGACGATGATCGCCGCGACCTTGATCGCCGCGAACCAGAACTCGAACGTGCCGTAGTTGCGCACCCCGAAGAGGTTCACCGCGGTCAGCGCGACGACGAAGACGAGCACCCACACCCACGCAGGGATGCCGGGGATCCACGCCGCCACGATCGCGCCGGCACCGGTGGCCTCAGCCGCGATCACCACGACGAGCTGGATCCAGTAGAGCCAGCCCACCGCGCTGCCGGCGCTGCGGCCCATCGCCTTCTGCGCGTAAGAGCTGAAGGCGCCCGAACTCGGACGGGCGGCGACCATCTCGGCGAGCATCGCCATGATCAGCACCACGATCGCACCGGCGACGAGATACGAGATCAGCACGGCGGGGCCGGCGATGCTGATCGCCTGACCCGAGCCGACGAAGAGACCGGCGCCGATCGCGCCGCCGAGCCCCATCATCGAGATCTGCCTGCGGGTGAGCCCCGGGTGCAGCCCCTTGGTCGTGGTCGTGGTGGGGGGAACCTCGGTGGTCATGCGCGCCTCCTGAAGCGGGGCGCGAGGTGGCGCCTGCCATCGCGCAACATTAGACCGGATGCCGGACGGCAGCCAATCGGCACCCACCGAGCTCTCAGCGCTCGAGCACCATCTCGGAGGGGTCGCTCACCGGCAGTCTGCACACGAAGGCTCGACAGTCGAAAGCCTGCTCGACCGCGCTTCCCTTGCCCTCGAACAGCTCGAACCCGGCATCCGCGAATGCCCGCGCCTGCGAAGGAGTGACGACCGCGATCACATCCGCATCGGCCGTGCGCGCCCTCGAGGCGAGGGCACCCCCCGGCTCCCCCGTGACGACGACGAGCTGCCTCGGCGCATCGACCAGCCCCGCGGCGACCCGCAGCAGGCTGCCGTGTGCGAACGGCTGACCGATCGCCGACCCGGAGTGCTCGCGCACCCGCACCGCGGCAGCTTCGCGATAGCGGTCCCCCGCCCCGAGCCGCCAGGCGGTGAGCGATGCGGCGGCGACCGCGGCCGCATCCGAAGGCAGGTCGCCGTCGGTCTGATCGGGAGAGACCGCGATGCCGTGCTCGGCGAGCAGCGGGTCGCCCTGGATGCCCGCGAGCGCCACGTCGAGCAGAGTGCGCCCCTCGACCGCCCAGCCTGCCTCGCCCGTGGCGACTGCGAGCACGAACAGGCCGTCGGCGAGCAGGGCGACGTCGGCCACGGTCGCGACGGCCTCGGATGCTGAGCCGTCGAGCGAGGCACGCACGAGCGCTCCCGAGGGCCCACGGTTGACCCGCAGCACATACTCCGCGGCGTCGATCGCCGCCTGCACCCAGGCGGTCTCGCCGTAGGTCGCACCGGCACGCGCGAGGGCCGCGACCGCGAGACCGTTCCATCCGGTGATGACCTTGCCGTCGACGGCGGGAGGTTCGAGGCCTGCCCGCTCCGACACCGGCCGCAGGTAGTACCCGCCCTCGCTGCGCTCGCCGTCGATCCACGATTCCGAGTCCTGAGCGGCGCCGAACCCGCCGCCCTCTCGGCGCAGCGTCCCCACGAGGAAGTCCGCGATGCCTCGCGCCGTCGTCTCATCTCCCGCGTCGAGAGCGATGTCGAGCAGTTGAGCGTTATCGGTCAGCATCCGCTCGTAGTGCGGCACGGTCCAGTCGCGCCGGGTCGCGTAGCGGAAGAATCCTCCGTCGGCGTCGCACAGGGCCGACGCCGACATCGCCGCGAGCGCCCGGTCGGCGGAGGCCGCGGCATCCGGAGCCTCCCGCCGCACCAGCGGCGTCTGCAGCAGGCTCAGGGTCGTCGCGACGGGGAACTTCGGGGCGCCGCCGAACCCGCCGAACTGGCGATCCTCACGCGCGGCGATCGCCTCGGCCGCCCCGGCGAGCGCCGCAGCGTCTGGCAGCTCCGAGGGCATGGCCGCCCCCGCCCTGGCGAGCGCATCGGTCACGGCATCCGCCGACTCCTCGGCCTGCGCCCGGCGCAGGGTCCAGGCCTCATGAACCGCGGCGAGGACGTCGCGGAACGCGGGCATCGGCTGTCGCGCCTCGGGCGGCCAGTAGGTGCCCGCGTAGAACGTGCGACCCCGCGGGGTCGTGAAGACTGTCAGCGGCCACCCCAGGTTCTGCGTGAACGCCGACGCTGCGGCCATGTAGGCGCCGTCGACATCGGGATGCTCTTCACGGTCGACCTTGATCGCCACGAAGTCACGGTTGATCAGGGCGGCCGTGTCGGGGTCGGCGAATGACTCCCTCGCCATCACGTGGCACCAGTGGCAGGTCGAATAGCCGATCGAGATCAGCAGCGGCACGTCACGGCGCTGTGCCTCCGCGAACGCCTCCGACCCCCAGGGATACCAGTCGACGGGGTTGTCGGCATGTGCGCGGAGGTAGGGGCTGAGCGTGTCGGCGAGCCGGTTCGTCATACGCCCACGCTACGCCGATCAGCGCACGACGAGCCCGTCAGGAGACGAGCAGCTCCGCCGGTCGGGAGGCGGCGTAGCCGACGAGCGGCAGCGCACGGTCTGCAGCGAGGTCGATGCGCGCGCGGAGCACGTCGGACGCGATCACGTAGCCGTCGAAGTCGGTGTCGCTGGCGTAGACGCCGAGCGGCAGCGTCAGCGCCTGGAAGAAGGCGAACAGCGGCCGCAGCTGGTGCTCGATGATCAGCGCGTGGCGCTCGCCGCCTCCGGTAGCCGCGAGCAGTACCGGCTTGCCGACGAGCTCGTACTGGCCGACGAAGTCGAACAGATGCTTGAACAGACCGGTGAAGGACGCGCGGTACACGGGGCTGCCCACGATCAGCAGGTCGGACGCCTCGATGGCCACGAGCTTCTCCTCGACGCTCGCCGGCAGCTGGTCACGACGGAGTGCCCCTGCGAGCGACGGGCCGATGTCGGTGAGCTCGATGACCTCGATCTCGACCTCGGCGCGCTCGGCCATCGCCCCGGCGATCGCACGGACGAGTGCCGTGGTCTTGCTGGGCTCGTGCAGAGAACCGGAGACGGCGACGACGCGATAGGGAGCAGTCATGCCGTTGACGCTACTCACGACGACGCCCCGTGTCGCGGAAAGCGACACGGGGCGTCATCTGTCGAAACGCGGCGCCTCAGTTCACGTCGTCGGGGTGCGAACCAACGCGGCCGGAGCCGTCGAGCGGGTCGAGCGCGTCGATCTTCGCCATCTCCGCATCCGTCAGCTCGAAGCCGAACACGTCGAGGTTCTCGCGCAGACGCTCGGCCCGCACCGACTTCGGGAAGACGATGAACCCCTTCTGCAGGTGCCAGCGCAGCACCGCCTGAGCGGGGGTCACGTCGTGAGCGGCTGCGGCCTCGGCGATCGCCGGCGTGCCGAACAGGTCGTACTTGCCCTGGCCGAGCGGCCCCCACGACTCGATGCGGATGCCGTGCTCGGTCGCCCAGTCGACGACGTCGCGCTGCTGGTAGGCCGGGTGCAGCTCGATCTGGTTGACCGCCGGGGTCACGCCGGTCTCGGCCACGACGCGCTCGAGGTGCGGCACGAGGAAGTTCGAGACGCCGATGCTGCGCGTGAGACCGGCGTCGCGCAGCTCGATGAGCTTGGCGAACGCGTGCACGTAGTCGTCCTTGGCCGGGGTGGGCCAGTGCACGAGGTAGAGGTCGACGTTCTCGAGCCCGAGCTTCTCGAGGCTCTCGGCGATGGCCGCGTTCGGCTCGTCGCCGTGGTGACGGTCGTTCCAGAGCTTGGTGGTGATGAACAGCTCGTCGCGGGGGATGCCGGAGGCCGCGATGGCCGCGCCGACGCCCTCCTCGTTGCCGTAGATGGCGGCCGTGTCGATGTGGCGGTAGCCGATCTCGAGCGCCTGGCTCACGGCGCGCTCGGTCTCGTCGGCCGGGACCTTGAACACCCCGTAGCCGAGCTGCGGGATGGAATGGCCGTCGTTCAGTTCGAGTGCAGGAATCGTCATGGTTCCACCCTACGACCTGTGATGACAGGTGGCCCCGGGGGGACGGCGGCCATCCTCGCCGCAGCCCACCCGACGAGTCGTTCGAGGGGCCCCCGCCCGAACAGGATCGACCAGAGCGACGCGACGAGAAGGAGCACGACCGCGGTGGCGGCCCAGAAGGCGTTGCTCGAGAAGAAGCCTCCGGGCCCTGCGATCAGCGCTACCGACACGACGTGCACGCTGTATGCCGACAGCGGCATCGACCCCAACGACCCCAGCGGAAGGAGCACGGCGCGCAGCGGCCCACTGAGCAGCAGGCACAGCGCGATGACAGACAGGGCGAACCCGCCTGAACCCAGGATCTCGGCCGTCCCGCCGGAGTGCGGATCGACGGCGAAGATCGCGCGGACGACGGCGCCACCGGGGTCCGCCGCGGCCAGAGCATCCGGATACGTGTTCCACCCCGAGGCCCCCTCTCCGTCTGTCATCCACGAGGAGGACCTGATGCCGGCCACAGCCCCGACGAGGCCGAGCCCGTAGCCGACGAGCATGAGCCCGACACCGATGCCGAACGTGACCGCCGCGGTCTCGAGCTTCTCGACGTGCAGGCGTCCGAGAGCCATGCCGGCGAAGACGAAGGCGAGCCACGCCGTGATCGGGTACGAGCCGTAGAGCACCAGACTGATGCCCGCGCCAGAGGGGTCGAGCGTGAGCGCGGCCAGCAGTGCGAGCACGGCCGGCGCCGCGAGCGCCAGGATGCCGGCGGCGATCAGCAGCTTCCACGGCTGCCACCGGACGAACGGGATGACGGCCACGTAGAGAAGCCCGTAGACGGTGAGGATCACGGCGATCGGCGTGTTGAGCATCTCGAGGGCCAGACCGATCATGAAGATCACCGCGCCGCGACCGACGAGCTGCAGGCGGATGCTCGGCATCCGCTCCGGCTCCGGGATCGCGCTGCGTCCCGTCATCAGGGCGATGGAGATGCCGGCGAGCACGGCGAACAGGATCGACGAGCGACCGTGCACCAGGTCGGTCCATGTCGACAGGTCTGACGGATCGAATGCCTCGGTCTCGCCGATGTGCGCGCCGGCCATGCCGAGGATCGCGAGCCCTCGCGCGACGTCGAGCCCGAGGATGCGGGGAGCGCGCCCGAACTCTCGGAACCACCGCGTTGCGGGGAGGGGCTTCGACACAGTGCTCACGGATGAATCGTACGATGGGAGTTCTATGCCTTCCCCCGTGATCTTCTATCCTCCCGAGCTGCCGGTCAGCGCTGCACGGGAGGAGATCGCCGATGCCATCCGCGACAATCAGGTCGTCATCGTCGCGGGTGCCACGGGCTCGGGCAAGACGACCCAGCTTCCGAAGATCTGCCTCGACCTCGGGCGTGAGCGCATCGCCCACACGCAACCCCGACGACTCGCCGCCCGCACGATCGCCGAGCGGGTCGCCGAAGAGCTCCAGGTCGAGCTCGGCTCCCTCGTCGGCTACAAGGTGCGCTTCACCGACAAGGTGTCGGACGAGACGCGCATCGCACTGATGACCGACGGCATCCTGCTCAACGAGATCCACCGAGACAGGCTGCTGCGCCGCTACGACACGATCATCATCGATGAGGCGCACGAGCGCTCTCTCAACGTCGACTTCCTGCTCGGCTACCTCGTGCGGATCCTTCCCGAACGCCCCGACCTCAAGGTCATCATCACCTCGGCGACGATCGACCCCGAGAGCTTCGCCCGTCACTTCGCCTCGCCTGACGGCGTGCCTGCGCCGGTCATCGAGGTGTCAGGGCGCACGTTCCCGGTGGAGATCCGCTATCGCGCCCAGACCGAGGATGCTCCGGCAGGCTCAGCAGCCCAGGAGGCGGAGGCCGACGAGGTGACCGCGATCGTCATGGCGCTGCGCGAGCTCGACCGCGAGGAACCCGGTGATGTGCTGGTGTTCCTCCCCGGCGAGGCCGAGATCAGGGATGCGGCGGACGCCGTGCGCGGCGCCTACTCGAAGGACCGCTCCCCCACCGAGGTGCTGCCTCTGTACGGCCGGCTGTCGGCCGCCGAGCAGCACCGGGTGTTCGAGAAGAGCCGTGTCGCGGGGGTGCGGCGGCGGGTCGTGCTCGCCACCAACGTCGCCGAGACCAGCCTCACTGTTCCCGGCATCCGCTATGTGATCGACACCGGCACCGCCCGCATCTCGCGGTACAGCAACCGCTCCAAGGTGCAGCGGCTGCCCATCGAGGCGATCTCGCAGGCATCCGCGAACCAGCGCTCCGGGCGTGCCGGGCGCACGAGTGATGGCATCGCGATCCGCCTGTACAGCGAAGAGGACTTCGAGAGTCGGGCGGAGTTCACCGAGCCCGAGATCCTGCGCACGTCGCTCGCCTCGGTCATCCTGCAGATGCTGTCGCTCGGGTTCGGCGACATCACGGCCTTCCCGTTCCTCACCCCGCCGGACTCCCGCGGCGTGAAGGCCGCCGTCGATCTGCTCACCGAGCTGGGCGCCGTGACCGGAAGCGGCGACACCCCGCGCCTCACCCGCATCGGTCGCGACATCTCGCGCATCCCGATCGATCCCCGCTTCGCCCGCATGCTGATCGAGGCGGGCCGCCCCGGCGCGGCCGACGTCACGCGAGACGTGCTCGCGATCGTCGCCGGCATGTCGATCCAGGACGTGCGCGAGCGCCCCTCGCAGGAGGCGCCGCAGAGCGTGCGCGACGAGGCCGACCGCATGCACGCGCGGTTCGCCGACCCGACGAGCGACTTCCTCTCGATCCTGAACCTCTGGAACCACCTCAGAGAGCAGCAGCGCGAACTCGGCTCGAGCGCCTTCCGTCGGCTCTGCCGGTCGGAACACCTGAACTACGTCCGCGTGCGCGAGTGGTTCGACGTGCACCGCCAGCTGCGCTCGCTGGTGAAGGAGAAGGACTCCCGAGGCACCGGCACCGCTGATCCGGATGCGATCCACCGCGCCTTGCTCGCCGGTCTGCTGTCGCAGATCGGCATCCTCGACGAGCGCAACACCGGCAAGGGCCTCGACCCCAAGAAGAAGAGGATGGCGGAGTACCGCGGCGCCCGCGGCATCCGCTTCTCGATCTTCCCCGGCTCGGCGCTGCGCAAGAAGGCCCCGCAGGCGGTCATGGCCGCCGAGATCGTCGAGACCTCCCGCACCTATGCGCGCACGGTCGCCGCGATCGATCCGGCCTGGGCCGAGGCGCTCGCCGGCGACCTCGCGAAGCGTCAGGTCACGGAGCCGCACTGGTCGAAGGATGCGGGGGCCGCTGTCGCCTACGAGAAGGTGACGCTCTTCGGGGTCGAGATCATCCCGCGCCGCCGCGTGCAGTTCGCCCGCATCGACCGCGCCGCCTCACGCGAGATGTTCGTGCGGCATGCGCTCGTCGAGGGCGAGTGGGACCCGACGCGCATCGACAAGCGGGTCAGCGCGTTCTGGCGCAGCAATGCCGAGCTGCGCAAGCGCCTCGAGAAGCTCGAAGAGCGCGAACGCCGCCGCGACATCCTCGCCGGCGACGAGTCGGTCTTCCGCTTCTACGACGAGCGGATCCCTGCCGACGTCTTCGACGTGCGCTCGTTCGAGAAGTGGTGGCGCGAGACCCTGGCCGCCACACCGAAGCTGCTCGTGATGCGCGAGGCCGACCTGCTCGACGACGAGAGCAGGGCCGATCAGAGCGAGTTCCCCACGCGGTGGACCCAGGGCGATCAGGTGCTCGGTCTCGCCTACCGGTTCGAGCCGGGTGCCGCCGACGACGGCGTGAGCGTCGTGATCCCGCTCCCCCTGCTCGCGCAGATCGAGGACAGGGGCTTCGACTGGCAGGTGCCCGGCCTCCGCGCCGAGCTCGTCACGGGCCTGCTGCGCGCTCTGCCCAAGGCCATCAGGCGGCATGTGGTGCCCGCGGCCGACTGGGCAGACAAGTTCGGGGCCGAGCTGGCCGGAGACGGCCCGGAATCGCACGGCGGCCTCCCGAACCGCACCCTGAAAGAGGCGCTCGCCCGCCTCATCCAGCCCCTCGCGAACCAGCTCGTGTCTGCGGCGGACTTCGAAGACGACCGAGTGCCCGCGCACCTGCGCATGAACTTCCGCGCCGTCGACGAACGCGGGCGCGTCGCAGGATCGAACCGAGACCTCAGCACGCTGCAGGCAGAGCTCGCCGATCGGGCCCGCAGCAGCGTGGCCCGCTCGATCGCGGCCCCGCCCCGCCGACCGGGGCCGTCGAAGGGTCCGCAGCCGGCCGCGGCTGCCGCCGCCTCCATCGAGCAGGACGGCCTGACCGCCTGGACGTTCGGCGAGCTGCCCGAGGTGCTCGACACCCGGGTCGCCGGCGGTGTGGTGCGCGGGTACCCCGCGATCGTCGATCAGGGCAAGACCGTGTCGGTGCGTGTCGAATCGACGGCGGATGCCGCGAGCGCGGCCACCCGGGCCGGTGTCCTGCGACTCGTGCTGCTCGGTGTGCCCTCCCCCTCGTCGTATGTGCAGCAGCACCTGACCAGCCCGGAGAAGCTCGCACTCGCCGCATCGCCGTATCAGTCCGCAGCGGCCCTCATCGAGGACTGCCGCGCCGCCGTGGTGCAGAGCGCGATCGACCGACTGGCCCCCGGGGGCATCGTGCGCACCCAGGCCGAGTTCGAACGCGTGCGCGACGCCGTCTCGGCATCCCTCGTCGACGAGCTCTTCGCCTGCGTATCGCTCGTGGCCCGCATCCTCACGAAGTCCCGAGACGTCGAGCGCGGCATCAAGTCGCAGAACTCGCTCGCTCTGCTGGGCCCGCTCAACGACATCCGCACCCAGCTCTCGGGCCTGCTGCATTCCGGGTTCGTCTCGGCGGCGGGCGTCGACCGCCTCGCGCACTTCCCCCGGTACCTCGACGGCATGCTCGACCGGCTGAAGACCCTGGCGAACGCACCGGGCAAGGACCGCACACGCATGAGCGAGTTCGAGCGCATGGCGAAGGTGTTCGAGGATGCCGGGGGGACGATCCCGCTCGCACCCGGCGCACCTGCCGCGCTCATCGAGACCCGCTGGCTGCT
Source organism: Microbacterium sp. APC 3901 (assembly GCF_030407765.1). Taxonomy (GTDB): domain Bacteria; phylum Actinomycetota; class Actinomycetes; order Actinomycetales; family Microbacteriaceae; genus Microbacterium. The sequence goes on along the minus strand of NZ_JASDCU010000004.1, from coordinate 52,864 downwards.
CGAGGAGTATCGCGTGAGCGTGTTCGCGCAGCGGCTCGGCACCGCGCAGCCCGTCTCGCCGCAGCGCATCATGAAGGTGCTGGCATCGCGGGGGTAGCCTGAGGTCATGGCTCGCGCGATCGTCTACACAGAGTTCGGTTCCCCTGATGTGCTGCACCAGATCGAGATCCCCGATCCGATCGCGCTGAGCGGCGAGGCCGTGGTGCGCATCGAGGCGGCGGGCGCCAACCCGATCGATGCCAAGCTGCGCAGTGCGAAGCGCCCCTCGCCGCCGATCACCGAGCCGCGCACCGTCGGGTTCGACGGCGCCGGGGTGATCGAATCGCTCGGCGACGACGTCGACGGCTTCGCGGTGGGCGACCGCGTGGCGATCCGCGACACCGTCGGCACGTACGCGAGCATGCTCGCCGTGCCGGTCGAGAAGCTCGTGGCACTTCCCGACTCGGTCACCGCCGCGGAGGGGGCCGGCATCGGCATCCCCGCAGGCACCGCGTACCAGGCGCTGCGATCGCTCGACGTCGCCGAGGGCGACGTGCTGCTCGTGCACGGCGGCTCCGGATCGGTCGGCCAAGCGGCCGTGCAGTTCGCGGTCGCCTGGGGCGCGACCGTGATCGCCACCGCCAGCCCCGCCCGACACGACCAGCTGCGCGACCTCGGAGCGTCCCCCGTCGCCTACGGTGACGGGCTGCTCGAGCGCGTGCGCGCGGCCGCGCCGGACGGCGTGACGGTCGCCCTCGACTGCGCAGGCACGGATGCGGCCATCGAGGTCTCGCTCGAGCTCGTCGCAGACCGCGACCGCATCGCGACGATCGTGCGCGGACCGGATGCCGCGTCGTTCGGCATCCGCGCCTTCTCCGGAGGCTCGCCTGAGCCGCTCACCGAGCAGGAGCTCGCATGGCGGGCCGAGGCGCTGGCCGCGACCGTCGAGCTGCTCGCATCGGGTGACTTCGTGATCGAGCTCGGACCCGAACTGCCGCTCGGCGAAGCGGCGCAGGCCCATGAGCTCATGGAGTCCGGCGCCGCCTCCGGCAAGATCGTGCTGATCCCGTAGCAGGACCGGCCGTCAGGCGACCCTCTCCTCACTCTGCGCGGCTGTGGCCTCGTCACGGAGTCGGGCTCCCTCTCGCAACGCGGGCACGAGCTCGGCACCCCAGTCGCGCACGTCGCCGAGCGGTTCGAACCCGCGGATGAGGAAGCGCGTCACGCCCAGGTCGTAGTACTTCAGCAACGCTTCGGCCACCTGCTCCGGCGTGCCGACCGGCGCCGTGGAGTTGCCGGCCGGACCCGTGAGCCTCGTGATGCCGAGCCAGAGCCGCTCGTCGTGCACATCGCCACGCCGTGCGGCCTGCTGAAGACGGTCGGCGGACACCGGAACCTCCTCATGCTGCGCCGGACGCGCGAAGGTGAGGGTGTTGCCCGATGCCCGGCTCGCGATCAGCGCCTCGGTCTCGGCGTAGATGCGCTCGGCCTTCTCCCAGGCCTCGGCTTCGGTGGCACCGATGATCGGTCTGGTCGAGAGACTGAACTCGACGGTTCGGCCCTCACGCGCTGCCGCGGCGCGGATGGAGCTGATGTGCTCCGCGACGTCTGCGAGCGGCTCGCCGAAGAGCATGTAGACGTCTGCCCCCCTGGCCCCGACCTCGATCGCGCCGTCCGACAGGCCCCCGAAGAACACCGGGATCCCGTCGTCGGTCGCGGGCTTCACCGCCGAGAACGCGCCCTCGACCCGATAGAAGTCACCGTGGTAGTCGAACGGCTCGTCGGATGCGAGCGTGCGTCGGAGCACCTCGATGAACTCGCCGGTGCGACGGTACCGGTCGGATTTGTCGCTGAAGTCGCCGTCCCTGCGCTGATCGGACTCGCTGCCGCCGCTGATGTGGTGGATCGCGACCCGTCCGCCACCCGTGAGGTGGTCCAGAGTGGCGAGTTTGCGGGCGACGACGGTCGGGGCGACGAATCCCGGCCTGTGCGCGATCAGCACCTTCAGCCGTTCGGTCGAGTGCAGCGCCGCCGCAGCGACCGCGAAGCCGTCCGGCGAGCTCGCGCTGTAGCCGATCAGGACGCGGTCGAACCCCGCCTCCTCGTGAGCGCGAGAGAACTCGCGCACGTAGGCCGCGTCGACGACGGGCCCGTCGACGGCTCTCGACTCCGATCCGGCGGTCGTGGCGATCATTCCGAGCAATTCGATGGGCATGTGATTCAGCTCCTGACGGGGGCGGGCGACGGGCGGTTCGCCCGAGGCGCATGGATGAGGGGGACGGAGTCGATGAGCAGCCGGGTGTACGGATGCTCGGGGCGCGAGATCACACGACGGGTGGGTCCGTCTTCGACGATGCGTCCGTGGTCGAGCACGATCAGCCGGTCGCTCATCGCGGCGAGCGATCCGATGTCGTGCGAGATCACCAACATCGCCAGGTCGGATCCGCGAGCGTCGCGCAACGCGATGAGCGCCTGCACGACCCGGTCGCGGCTCGCCGCATCGAGGGCGCTGACCGGCTCGTCGAGCAGGAGCAGCCGCGGCTCGACGACCAGTGCGCGGGCGATCGCCGCTCGCTGGCGCTGCCCGCCGGACAGACCTGCGGGCAGGCGCGCGATGAGCTCCTCCTCGAGACCGACGGCGGCGAGGGCCGCCGCGCGACGGCGTGCGGCCTCGGCTGCGGGGACACCCGCGATGCGAAGCCCCTCGACGATCGAGTCGGCGACGCGGACCCCCGGGTCCAGAGACCGGAGCGGATCCTGGAACACGTACTGCACGGCGCCGCCGCGCCGCCACGCCCGCAATGCGCCGCCGCGGAGGCGCGTGACGTCTCGGCCGTCCACGACGAGGCGCGACCCGGCAGAGGGATCGACCGCGCGAAGCACGGCCTTGGCGAGAGTCGTCTTGCCTGAGCCGGATTCGCCGACCACGCCGACGACCTCGCCGGGGCGCACGGCGAGCGAGATGCGATCGAGCACGCGCACGCGCCCGTAGTCGACCGTGAGGTCTTCGAGTTCGAGGATGGGCGCTGTCATGCGAGGAACCTCTCGAGTCCGTATGCGGCGTGCGCGCTGAGCAGTTCCCGCGTGTAGGCGTGCGCAGGTGCACGCAGAACCCGCGACGTCGCACCGGCCTCGACGACGCGTCCGTCGCGGAACACCTGCACGCGCTCGCACACCTGGGCGACGACGGCAAGGTCGTGCGAGACCAGGATGAGCGCGAGATCGCGTTCCCTGCGCAGACGGCCGAGGAGCTCGAGCAGCTCCGCCTGCACCGTGACGTCGAGCGCCGTCGTCGCCTCGTCCGCGATCAGCACGGCGGGGTCGGCGGCGAGCGCCATCGCGATGAGGACGCGCTGCAGCATCCCTCCTGAGAGCTGAGCGACACGCTGACGCAGCACCAGGTCGACCCTGCGGATGCCGAGATCGTCGAGCAGCTCGCGCGCGCGCTCCCTGGCCTGACGACGCCCCAGCGCGGCGGTGATCCTCAGGGTCTCCTCGAGCTGTGCGCCCACGGGAATCGCCGGGTTCAGATACGAGGCAGGGTCCTGGAAGACGGCCCCGATGTGCGTGCCGCGCACGCGACGCCACGCCCGTTCATCCGCCTCGGTGAGATCGATCCCGGCGACCTGCACCGTTCCGCCGGTGACCTCGAGACCCGCAGGCAGGATGCCGAGCAGGGCGCGGCAGGTGAGGGTCTTGCCGCTTCCCGATTCGCCGACGATGCCCAGAGCCTCGCCAGGGCGCACCGAGGCCGAGACTCCGTGCACGAGTTCCGTGCCGTCGGAGGCGGTGATCACGAGATCCGTGACCGCGGCCGTGGCCGGGCGCGCGAGGGAGGCTTCGTCGAAGGAGGGGCGCAGTGGTCTTCCGTGCACGGTGCCCGTGCGGACCTCGGTGCCGCTCGCCTCGATGATCGACCGGGTGTCAGACATGCGCGGCCGCCTTCCGCTTCGCCGGCGCGACCGCCGCTGCTCCCCGCACGTCCCGCGCCGCGTCAGCGACCACATTGAGCGCGCCGACGGTGACGATGATCGCGAGCGCCGGAGCGAGCGGACCCCACGGCCGCTGGCCGAGGTACCCGAGGTCGCTCGACAGCATCCCTCCCCAGGTCGGGGCCGGCGGCTGCACCCCGATGCCGAGGAAGGTGAGCGACGCGACGGCGAGAAGCGCGCCGCCGAGTGCCGAGACCGTCGCGACCACCAGATTGGGCGCGACCTGCCGCCAGACGTGCCGCCGCAGGATCCACCACGCGGAGGCGCCCAGATAGCCCGCCGCGTCGATGTACGGGGAGTCGCGTACCCGCAGTGTGGCAGCGCGTGCGATGCGGAAGAACCCCGGGGCGAGCAGGATGCCGATCGCGAGCGTGGCCTGGATGAGACCGTTGCCCAGAAGCGCGGCGAACACGATCGCGAACAGGATGAACGGCAGAGCGAGGAGCGCGTCGACGATGCGCAGCGAGAGCCACTCGGCGACCCTCGGGACGAACGCGCTGAGGGCTCCGGGCACCGCCCCGAGCACGAGGCCGATGAGCGCCGCGGCGACGGCGCTGATGAGAGAGGCCGGCGCCCCGGCGAACAGCCGCGAGAGCACGTCTCTGCCGAGATAGTCGGTGCCGAGGAGGTGCACCAGGCTCGGCTCCTGCAGCGCTGCCGACGCGTTCTGTGCGAGCGGATCCTGCGGTGCGAGGGCGGGGCCCGCTACGGCGAGCAGGACCATGCCGACGAGCACGAGAAGTGCGAGTCTGACGCTCCATCCGGTGCGCCACAGTCTCACTGCAGCCGGCGATGCGATGACGCTCATGCGGCACTCCTCTCGGTTCCGCCTGCGCGGGAGATCACGATGTTGAGGACGGCCCCGACGATCACGATCATCGCGACCGTCACGAGGAGCACCCCCTGCACCACGGGCACGTCCCCCTGCAGTGCGGCACGGTTGGCGAGCTGTCCGAGTCCGGGCATCCCGAAGATCACCTCGGTGATGACCGCTCCGCCGACCAGGCGCGGCGCATGCACGCCGAGAGTCGAGAGCGCCGGGGCTGAGGCGATGGGCAGCGCGTGTCGGAACACGATGCGCGCGGGGCCGAGCCCGTGCACCCTGGCCCCGATGATGAAGTTCTCCCCCAGCGTGCTGACGAGCGAGGTCCGCAGCTGCCTGGCGATGTCGGCTCCCGCGTCCAGGCTGAGAGCGATCGACGGAAGCACGAGGCAGACGAGCCAGGCTCCCACGTCTTTCTCCGGCGGGGTGTACCCGGCGACCGGGAACAGCGGGATCGCGTAGGAGAAGAGCAGGATCAGTGCGATCGCCGCGACGAACGCGGGAACCGTGGCGGCGATCGTGCTGAAGGCGGTCACCACCCGATCGATCGCTCCTCCGCGGGTCACGGCGGCGAGCACGCCGCCGGCGAACCCGAAGACGAGGGCGAACAGCGTCGCCCCCGCCGCGATCGACAGGCTCACGGGAAAGGCCTGGGCGATGCTGTCTGCGACCGGGATGGTCGTGAACCAGGAGGTGCCGAGATCACCCGTGACGGCCCCCGTGATCCAGTCGACATATCGCACGAGGAACGGACGGTCGAGCCCGAACTGGTGGTTCAGCCTGTCGACGTCGGCCTGTGTGGCGACCTCGCCGAGGGCGACGGCTGCGGGATTCGATCCGCTCGCGGCCCCGAGTCCGAAGGTCGCGAAGGTGGCGAGGAGGAAGACGGTGACCGCCGTGACGAGGGTGGCGAGGATCACCCTCATCGCGGGCCACGCACTGAGGCGTGCGCCCCCGTCGTCGCGCTCGGGCACTGCGAGCTTCTCGGCGATCACTGTCGGCATGGTGTGCTCAGCCCTCGACCTTGACGTCTTCCCATCGCTGCACGTCGAGCCAGTGCCGGATGCCGGTCACCTTCTCGGGGTGCACGAGGATCCGCGGCCAGCTGAAGAGGAACGTGTTCGGCTGCAGCTCCACACCGATCTCGACAGCATCCTGGATCTTCTCGGCGTAGTCGTCCGCATCCGTGGGGGTGGCTCTCGCCGTGTCGATCGCCTCGGTGAGCTCGGACGGTGTCTGCCGGCCCAGGTTCATCAGCCCTTCGGTGCCGTAGAGCACCTCCAGCCCCTGCAGCGGCGACTGGCGGCCAGAGTAGCTGTCGAGCACGAACGGCAGGGTGCGCTGCACGTAGTTCTGGGCGACGGCTGCCGCGGGCAGGACATTCAGGGTCACGTCGATTCCGGCCTCAGCCCATTGCGCCTGCAGCACCTCGGCGAGCGCGGTGTCGTCCTCGGTCAGCGACAGGGTGATCTCGAGTCCGTCCGGGTGACCGGCTTCGGCGAGAAGCTCTTTGGCCGCATCCACGTCGTGGGGGTACAGCTCGTCGAGCTCCGGGCTGTGCGCGACGTACCCCTCGGGGAACGGCTGCCAGTTCGGCGTGCCCTGCCCGAAGTACGCCGCGTCGACGAGGGCCTGCCTGTCCGTGGCATGACTGATGGCCTGGAGCACGCGCTGGTCGTCGAACGGAGCCACGGTGCTGTTGACGTCGAGGGCCCGCACGGTGAGAGCCCTGATCGTCTCGACCTCCAGATTCGCCGCCTCCGCGCCGTCGACCTGAGCCGGGGGGACCTGCGCGACATCCCACTGCCCCGAGCTCACACCGGCGACGACCGTCGCAGGATCCGTGACGGGGACGATCGAGAAGTCGTCGATGAAGATGTGCTCGGCGTTCCAGTAGTCCTCGTTCTTCTCGAGATCGGCGTGGGCGTTGGGCACGTACTCGGTGAGAGCGAACGGACCCGATCCCTCGGGCTGGGTCGCGAGGGTCGTGACGTCGTCGAACGCCGCCGGGTTCACGATGAAGCCCGTCTTGCCGGCGAAGAGGTACGGCACCTGGTAGTCGGCCTGGTCGAGATGGACGGTGACCGTTCGCTCGTCGTCGACATCGATGCCGACGACGATCCGCAGCTGGCCGGCGAGCGTGGAGTTCTCCTGATCGCGCCCGCGTTCGATGCTCTGCTTCACCGCATCGGCTGTGACCGGAGTGCCGTCCGTGAACTCCGCCCCCTCGCGCAGATGGAACGTGATCGCGGTGCCGTCGGCGTTGTATTCCCAGCTCTCCGCGAGACCGGGAACGACCTCACCCTCCGTGTCGAGCTGAGTGAGGCCGTCGTAGACCAGCGCGAGCGCATGTGTGTCCCATCCGGCGGTCGAGGTCACCGGATCCCAGCTGGTGGGCAGAGCCCAGCCCCAGGTCAGCGATGTCGTCCCTGATGGGTCGGAGGGAGCGGCGGATGCACCGGCGCAGCCGGCCAGGGCGAGGGTCGCGGCCGTCGCAGCGGCGAACAGAGGAAGGCGAGATCGGGTGGTCATGACAGTGAACGTAGGAGCGCGCCGCAGCAGCCCACAATCTCCCGCGAATCGGAGGGTCACGTATCGCAACACGGCGAAATATCGGCTGCGGCCCCGCGGGACCGACAACAGGATGGGACCCATGACCACGACCTCCTCCCCTGCACTCTGGGCGCCACCGGCCCGCGTCCGCGGCACTCTCGCCGTCGTGACCGGGCGTGGTGAGCGCGCGGGCGTCTATGAGCGCTTCGGGCGCCGCCTGAGCGCCGACGGCTACGTCGTCGCCGTCTTCGACGAGGACGCGGAGTCGGCGAGCGACTGGCTCTCGGCTGTCCGCGACCTGCCGCGCGTGCTCATCGGAGCGGATGCTGCGGCATCCGCGGTCCTGCGCCTCGTCGCAGAGGGCGCCCCGACCGAGGCCGTCGTCGTCGTCGGCACGCTGGTGGACGCGGAGAGCGCGCTTCCGTCCGCCGAGGAGCGCACGGCGTGCCCGCTGCATCTCGGAGTGCTCGCCACCGAGGCGTCGTCCGAGCCTCTCACCGTCGCCGAGCCTCTTCCTGCACCCGCCGATCTCGCAGCTATCGAGGTTCCGGTGCTCGCGATCCACGGCGGCGCCGACAGCGTGTCGCCGCTGCCGCAGGTGATCGCGGCGCTGCGCGCGGTGCCTGATCTCGAGGTCGTCGAGACGGTCGACGGGCTGCACGACGCGCTCAACGACCACTCGCACCGCAGCGTGGCGGCATCGCTCGTGCAGTGGCTCGAGCGCCTGCGCGCCGGAGACGCCCACGCGCCGATCGTGCGGACGCACTCGGTCGGGAGCCTGGCGATCGCATGACCGAGTTCGCCACCAGACAGATCCAGGCGGGCTACGTGCCGGGAACGCCGCAGAACAGCGCCGTCCCGCCGATCTATCAGACCGCCGCCTACGAGTTCGCCTCGCTGGCGGACGCCGCCGACCTCTTCGCGCTGCGCGCCGCAGGCAACCTGTACAGCCGCAACGCGAGCCCGACCCAGCAGATCCTCGAAGAGCGCGTGGCCGCCCTCGAGGGCGGCACGACGGCCGTCGCGGTCGCCTCCGGTCAAGCGGCGGTCGCGGTCACCCTGCTCGCCCTGGTCGGCCGTGGCGGGCACATCGTCGCCGCCGCCCAGCTGTACGGCGGCACTGTGGACCTGCTGCAGGAGACCTTCGACGACTTCGGCATTCCGGTGACGTTCGTCGACCAGGACGACCCCGACGCGTGGCGCGCGGCGATTCGCCCCGAGACCCGGGTGCTGTTCGCCGAGTCCATCGCGAATCCGATCGCTCAGGTGCTCGACATCCGCGCGGTCGCCGACATCGCACATGCCGCGGGAGTGCCGCTCGTGATCGACAACACCGTCGGCACTCCGTATCTCGTGCGCCCGGGCGAGCACGGTGCCGACTTCGTGGTGCACTCCGCGACGAAGTTCCTCGGCGGCCACGGCACATCGCTCGGCGGCGTCGTCGTCGATCTCGGCACGTTCGACTTCGGTCGCGAGCCGGGACGCTGGCCCCAGTTCACCGAGCCCTACGCGCGGATCGGCGACTTCGCGCTCTGGGACCGCTTCGGCAGCGGCCAGGCGTTCGCCGCCCTGGTGAAGTCGAAGTACGTGCACGATCTCGGGCCGTCGCTGTCCCCCTTCAACGCGTGGCAGATCCTCCAGGGGATCGAGACGCTCGACCTGCGGGTGTCGCGGCAGAGCGGGACCGCGCTCGAGATCGCACGGCATCTGCAGGAGCATCCGGCTGTCGCCACCGTGCACCACCCCGGCCTCGAGGGCAACCGCTGGCATTCCCTCGCTCAGCGCTATCTGCCGCGGGGCGGTCCGTCGGTCTTCTCGTTCGATCTCGCGGTGGCCGAGGATTCGGAGACCGATACCAGGGTGGCGAGGGTGATCGACGCGCTGAAGGTCATCCGACTCGTCGCGAACATCGGCGACGCCCGCAGCCTCGTCAACCATCCCGCGTCGATGACGCACTCGCACCTCACCGCCGATCAGCGTGCCTCCGCCGGCATCTCGTTCACGACGATCCGCCTGTCGGCCGGGCTCGAGGATCCGGGCGACCTGATCGCCGACCTCGACAGCGCGCTCGCGCTCGCCTGAGCCCCCACTCGATCCGATCAGCCCTAGGAGAACCATGCCAATCGACCTCGGTTACTGGACCCCCGTCTATGGCGGATTCCTGCGCAACGTCACGGATGAGGGCCGTATGGCGGCCACGTGGGAGTACATCCGCGAGGTGTCGGTGACAGCCGACCGGCTCGGATTCCACACCACGCTCGTTCCGGAGCTCTACCTCAACGACCGCAAGGGCATCGACGCGCCGAGCCTCGAGGCGTGGTCGCTGTCGGCATCCATCCTCGCCGTCACCGAGCGTCTGCGCGTGATGACGGCCGTGCGACCCGGGTTCCATCTGCCGGCGGTGCTCGCGAAGACCGTCTCCACACTCGACCAGGTCGCGCCCGGGCGCGTCGCCCTCAACGTCGTGGCTGCCTGGTGGGCAGAAGAGGCACGACAGTTCGGCGGTCAGTTCACGACCCATGACGAGCGCTACGTGCAGGCAGAGGAGTTCGTCACCGTGCTGAACGGCCTGTGGGAGCACACACCGTACTCGTTCGCCGGTTCGCACTACTCCCTCGACGGGACGATCGTCGAGCCGAAGCCGTCGAACCACCCCGTGATCTTCGCCGGGGGCGAGAGCGAGGCGGGTCGCGAGTCGATCGCCGGCTTCGCCGACGCCTACGTCATGCACGGCGGCACCCTCGACGAGGTGCGGGCGAACGTCGCCGACATGAACGCCCGTTCCGACCGGCTGCACGGTCGGCCCGTCTCGGAGTTCGGCATGCCGGCCTACGTGATCGTCCGCGACACCGAGGCTGAGGCTCTGCGCGAACTCGAGCGCATCACGACGGTCGACCCCGACTCCCCCGGCTACGCATCGTTCGAGGAGTTCCAGCGCAACTCGAAGCTGTCGCTCGAGCTGACACGTCGCGAGTACTCGGTCGGCACTCGCGGGCTCCGCCCGAATCTGGTCGGCACGGCCGATCAGGTCGCCGAGCGCATCCACGAGTATGCGGATGCGGGCATCACGCTCCTCCTCATCCAGGCGTCGCCGCTCGACGAGGAACTCGAGCGAATCGCCGAGCAGGTCTTCCCCCTGGTCCCGCAGCGGAGCCTGGCGACGCTGACCTGATCGTCCCGGCTGTCGGTGAGACCCTCTACGCTGAGACCATGACTGGTCTTCGTTGGGGAATCCTCGCGACCGGCGGCATCGCCGGCGCGTTCGCATCCGATCTGCGCACGGCAGGGCTCGATCTCGTCGCCGTCGGCTCGCGCTCGCAGGAGTCGGCCGACGCATTCGCCGCCCGCTTCGACATCCCGCGCGCGCATCCCTCGTACGAAGCCCTCGTCGCCGACCCCGAGGTCGACATCATCTACGTCTCCACCCCGCACCCGATGCACCACGAGAACGCCCGCCTCGCGCTCGAGGCCGGCAAACACGTGCTCGTCGAGAAGGCGTTCACCCTCAACCGCAGCGAGGCCGAAGACCTGCAGCGCCTCGCCGCCGAACGGGGGCTGCTGGCGATGGAGGCCATGTGGACGCGGTATCTGCCGCACATGGTGCGCATCCGCGAGATCATCGCAGACGGCACGCTCGGCGAGATCCGCGCCGTCAGCGCCGACCACACCCAGCTCCTCCCCGACGACCCCGGCCACCGCCTGAACGCTCTCGAACTCGGCGGGGGTGCGCTGCTCGACCTCGGCATCTACCCCGTCTCGTTCGTCTGGGACGTCCTGGGCGCACCGACATCCATCCACTCCGTGGCCCGGCTCATCGAGACCGGAGCGGATGCCGAGGTCGCCACCGTCATGACTCACGAGGGCGGCGCGATCTCGACCACCCTCTCGTCGTCGCGAGCAGCTGGCCCGAACGCCGCGAGCATCATCGGCACGAAGGCGCGCATCGACATCGATCGCGTCTGGTACACCCCGACGACGTTCCGTGTCGTGCTCCCCGACGGCACGGCGGTCGAAGAGTACGTCTCAGAGGTCGCGGGCCGCGGCATGCAGTACCAGGCCCACGCGGCCGAGCGCCTCGTCGCCGACGGCGTGCTCGAGGGCGACATCCTGCCGATCGCCGAGAGCGTCGCGATCATGGGAACCCTCGACGAGATCCGCGCTCAGATCGGGGTGCGCTACCCGCGCGAAGGAGTCGACCATGGCTGAGGCCAACGACGCCCGCGTCGCCGTCTACCTCGACTTCGACAACATCGTCATCTCCTGGTACGACCGGGTGCACGGACGCAACGCCTACGGCAAGGACCGTCAGCGCATCACCGAGAACCCGACCGATCCCGAGGTCACAGAGCGCCTCTCCCGCGCCATGATCGAGGTCGGCGCGATCATCGACTACGCCGCGTCCTTCGGCACGCTCGTGCTCACGCGTGCGTACGCCGACTGGTCGTCGCCGGTGAATGCCGTGTACCGCTCGCAGCTCGTGGCCCGCGCCGTCGACCTGGTGCAGCTCTTCCCGGCCGCCGCCTATGCGAAGAACGGCGCTGACATCCGGCTCGCCGTCGACGCGGTCGAAGACATGTTCCGTCTGCCCGACCTCACGCACGTCGTGATCGTCGCCGGCGACAGCGACTACGTCCCCCTCGCACAGCGCTGCAAGCGTCTGGGGCGCTACGTGATCGGCGTCGGCGTCGCGGGGTCGACGGCCAAGTCGCTCGCCGCCGCGTGCGACGAGTTCGAGGCCTACGATTCGCTGCCCGGTGTGGTGCGTCCGAGCAAGAGCGCACCGGCGACCGTCGTCGCGGTGCCGGAAGCCGCAGCTGAGCCCGCCGTCGAACCCGCCGCAGAGCCCGCCGCGAAGGCGAAGACGCGACCGCCGGCCAAGACCGCCAAGGCCAAGGCGCAGGCGGCCGCCGCGACGGCTCCGGCCAAGGTGGATGAACACGGCGAGGGCACAGAGCAGGGTGAGGCGACAGAGCTGCTGCACCGCGCGTTGCGCCTCGGGCACGACAAGGCCGACGCGGACGAGTGGCTGCACAGCTCGGCCGTGAAGACGCACATGCGCCGTATGGACCCGTCGTTCAGCGAGAAGGCACTCGGCTACCGATCGTTCTCGGACTTCCTCAAGTCGCGCGAGAGCATCGCAGAACTCGAGGAGACCGGGCACGAGCGTCTGGTGAAGCTGCGCGACTCGGCCTGACCCGCGCCACTCGACCGGCCGGTCGCGAGACCGGTCCGGTCACTCCTCGAAGTCGTATTCCTGGAACGCGGCGACCTCGGGCACCCAGCGCTCCGACACGAACGCGGCGTGCGCCGGGTGCGCGTCGTAGGCGCGGTAGGCCGCCCGGTCGTGGAACATCATCGAGAACTGGTGCTCCAGGTCGCTCTTCGGGCTCACCTGGCGACGGATGGTGAAGTCCTCGACCCCGGGGATCGACGTGAGCACGGCTCTGCCGGTGGCGAGGAACTCGCGCTCCTCCGGGCTGCCTGCCTCGTGCACGAGGCGGAAGACGACGGTGTGCTGGATGGTCATGCGGCGTCTCCGGTCGTCTGGTTGCTGAAGGCGGCGTCGAACGATGCGGTGGGCACCGGCCACAGCATCGACCGCACGTAGGCGAGCGCCTGCGGTGCCCCGTGCAGGCGGTCCATTCCCGCATCCTCCCACTCGATCGAGATGGGCCCGTCGTATCCGATCGCGTCGAGCGCCCGGAACGCGTCCTCCCAGGGCACGTCGCCGTGACCGGTCGAGACGAAGTCCCATCCGCGTCGGGGATCGCCCCAGGGCAGGTGCGAGCCGAGCACTCCCGCGCGCCCGTTGTGGGGGCGCATCCGGGTGTCCTTGCAGTCGACGTGATAGATCCGGTCGGCGAAGTCGACGATGAACCCGACCGGGTCGATGTTCTGCCACATCATGTGCGACGGGTCCCAGTTGAAGCCGAACGCCGGGCGGTGGTCGATCGCGTCGAGCGCGCGCACCGACGACCAGTAGTCGTAGGCGATCTCGCCCGGGTGCACCTCGTGCGCGAAGCGCACGCCCTCGCCGTCGAACACGTCGAGGATCGGGTTCCAGCGCGTGGCGAAGTCGTCGAAGCCGGCCTCGATGACGGAAGCCGGCACCGGCGGGAACATCGCCAGGTACGGCCAGATCGACGAGCCGGTGAAGCCCACCACGGTGTCGACGCCGAGCTTGCGGGCCACTCGCGCCGCCCGCTTCATGTCGTCCGCCGCTCGCGTGCGCACGCCCTCGGCCTCCCCGTCGCCCCACACGTAGTCGCGCAGGATCGCCCGGTGGCGGAAGTCGATGGGCGCATCGCACACCGCCTGCCCGGCGAGATGATTCGAGATCGCGAAGATCCGCAGTCCGTGTCGGTCGAGGATCTCGAGGCGAGAGGCGACGTAGGCGTCATCCTCGTCGGCCCGCCGCAGGTCGAGGTGATCGCCGGAGGCGGCGACCTCGAGGCCGTCGTATCCCCATCCGGCCGCGAGCCGGGCGACCTCCTCGAAGGGCAGATCGGCCCACTGGCCGGTGAACAGGGTGACCGGGTGCGTGGTCATGGACACTCCTTCGTATCGCTGGACGACTCAGGCGCCGAGCACTCTCAGCGCCTGGATGCTGCGTGCGGCGAGTTCGTCCTGACTCGCCGCGAGTGGTCGCCACACGGACGCGGCGACGGCGATCGTCGCGTTCTCGCCCGTGAAGCTCTCGAGCCCGAGCGGCCCTCGATACCCCGCATCGTCGAGGGCGCGGAGGGTCTCCGTCCAATCGGTGTGGTCGTCGCCGACCGCACCCCGATCGCTGCCGCACACCTGCACGTGGGCGATCGTCGACCCCGCCGCGCGGATCGCCTCCGTCGGCTTCTTCTCCTCGATGTTCAAGTGGTAGGTGTCGAGAGCGAGCCCCACCCCCGCACCGAGCAGCGGCGCGAGCGCGTCGAGGCTCTGCTCGACGGTGTTGAGCACGCTGGTCTCATAGCGGTTGAGCGGCTCGACGGCGAGGGCGACCCCGGCATCCGCGGCATCCGAAGCCAGCGGTTCGAGGTTCGCGCGCAGCTCCCGCACCACCTGAGTGCGCTCGTCGGCCGTCATCCGCCAGGCCACGCCGGTGGGCGCGTAGAAAGGGCCGGCGACCACGGCCGAGCCGAGCGTCGTGGCCGCCGCGATGCACGACCGCAGGTAGTCCTGGGTCGCGGCGACGTCACCCGCCTGGGCGAGCAGCGACCGCCCCGGTCCCATGGCTCCGATGACGATCGCGCCGAGGCCGAGATCGTCGAGCATGTCGCGGGCCCGCACCGGGTCCCAGTCCCCGACGCTCTCGAGCGGCAGTTCGAGCGCCTGATACCCCATGCCGGCGGCCTTGCGCGCGAGCGGCCCGAGCGTCGCATCGGTCAGCGGAGACGTCCAGACCCACGTGTTGACGGCGATCGTGCGAGGCATCCTGCTCCTTCGGGGATGACGCGAGTGCTCCCACCCTCCCATCCGCGGTGGGCGGAGGGAAGGGCGGGAGCATCACTGCGGGTTACGGGATCTGACGTTCCTGCCACACCGTCGGGTAGCCGGGAAGGTTCTCTCCGCCGAACTTCGCGTAGTGGCCGTCGGGCATGCCCTCGTTGGCGGCGAGGTAGTCGTCGAGCTCGCCCTCGGTGATCGGCTTCTGCGGGAGCACCCACTCCTTCGGCACCTCTTCACCGGCGAAGATCATCTGCGCGGCGAGCAGCGGCGTCCGCCACTGGAAGTTCGAGTAGACCGGCGCGAGTCCGGTGAGACCCGTGTCCTTCCACTTGCGGAGGAAGCTCATCTCGTCCTCACCCGTCATCACGGGGTAGTCCGCGCCCGCGTCCTCGAAGGCCTCGATCGCGGCGACGGCGCCGTCACCGGCATCCATCCAGACGCCCTGCACATCGCCCTTGGCGAGCTCGTCGCTGATGATGCTCTTGATCTCGGCCGGGTCCGCGCCTGTGAAGTAGTCCACAGCCTCGATGCCCGCCTCGTCGAAGAGCTTCTCCGCCGCGGCCCACCGGTGCTCGAGCACGTCGACGCCGGGGAGGATCCGCAGCGCGACGACCTTGTCGCCCTCTTCGAGGTTGTCGATGAGGAACTCGGCGGTGTCGATGCCCCACGCGAATCCGCCGATGGGGTGGATGAACGTCACAGGGCAGTCGGTGTCGACACCGCGGTCGAACACGATCACCGGCTTGCCGGTCTCGCACGCCCGCTCGACGGCCGGGGTCATCGCCGCGGTGCTGTTGGGTGAGATGAGGAAGACATCGCAACCGCCCTCGGAGATGAAGTAGTCGATGTCCGCGATCTGCGTGTCATCGGAGTCCTGCGCATCGCGGGTCTCCATCTCGCTGATCGCGCCGGCCTCCTGCAGCGCCTTCAGTTGCTCGTTCATCGTGATCCAGCCGGTCTGGCGCCACGGGTTCGAGATCGAGGCGTTCGCGAAGCAGGCCTTCTTGGCCCCTTCGCTCGCGAACCCGGACGTGTCGACCATCTCGGCGTTGATGTGCTGGAGGTACGGCTCATCAGCCGGACCCTGCGGCTCGACACCGCGCTCCTCCATCTGCTTGTCGAAGAGCTCCTGATCGAACCACTCCGTGGTCTCGGCCGATTCCTCCGGGTTCTCCGACTCCGCCGGCGCCACGGACGGGTCTGTCGTACACCCGGCGAGCGCGATGAGGCCGAAGAGAGCCACCCCTGCGGTGGCGATCTTCATTGATCGTCGCATTGCTAATCTCCTCTGGTTTCTGTGTGGATGGTGCTGGTTGTTGCGGGTTCTGCGGTCTCGAGGACCGGAGAAGTCTGAGGGCCACGCGTGCGCCGCGCCCGGAATGCTACGGCGGAGTACGCGACGGCGGCGATGATGATGACGCCCTGCACGGCGTCTCGCAACGTCGACGGGACACCGGCGATGTTGAGCAGCATGAAGAGGGCCTCGAGCGCGAAGGCGCCGGCCGCCGCCGCGACGATCCAGCCGCGCCCACCGCCCAGCACGACCCCGCCGAGGACGACCGCCGTGATCGCGACGAACTCGTACCCGCGGCCGACCGAGGGGTGCACCCCGGCGTAGCCGACGAGCAGCACGGCCGAGAGCGTCGCGGAGAGGGACGAGATCATGAAGGCGCGGGTCGTGACCCAGGCGCTGCGCGCACCGGCGAAGTCGACCGCCGTGGCGTTGTCGCCCACCGCGATGAGCAGCTTGCCGAGCGGACGCTTGGTGATCCAGATTCCGAGGGCGAGCCAGCCGATCAGGATGAAGACCGCCCACGGGATGAACTCGAGCAGCGGCACATCGCGGATGCCACCGCGGCCGATCTCGCGGAAGCTGTCTGCCGGGTTTCCGGTGGCCGCTCCTCCCGTCCACCACATGACGCCGCCGAGAAGGGCGAGCATCATGCCGAGCGTGACGATGAAGGAGGGCACCTTGAGCAGCGTCGTGATGACTCCGTTGACCAGTCCGACGACCGCCCCGAAGACGATCATGAGCAGCAGCACGGGGATCGTGCGCGAGTCGTCCTGCCCGACGAGATTGCCGGCGATGATCACCTGCGCCGTGATCAGCGAGCCCTGGGACAGGTCGAACTCGCCCGCGATGATGACGAAGTACTGACCGATCGCGACGATCGCGATCGGGGCGACGCGCTGGATGAACCTCATGAACTGGCCGGGCTCGGCGAAGCTCGGGTTGAGGATCATGACCGCCACGAGCAGGATCACCAGCAGCAGGAACACCGCGCCCCGAGGGCTCACGAGTGTGCGCAGCGCGTTCATGCGCGTCCTCCTTCCGCGGTGGAGCTCGTATCGGCGAGTTGAGACGCGGCGGCCGCCATCTCGGACTCGGCCGCTGTGGCGGCGGCGTCTCCTCCGGTCCTCGTGCCGCCTGCTCCGAAGCGCGGACGGCGACGGACGATCGAGCGACGGCTGTAGACCGCGACCGCGGCGACGATCACGACGCCGCGGACGACGTCCTTCAGGAACGGGTTGACCTGCATGACGCTCATGACGTTGTCGACGACCGCGAGGATCGCGACGCCGCCGATCGCGCCCCAGATCGAGCCGCGTCCGCCCAGCAGCAGAGTGCCGCCGAGCACGACCGCGGCGATCGACAGCAGCGCGTAGCCGCCCTGCTGGCCGACGGTGGGGCTGCCGACCCCGAGACGGCTGGCGAGCAGCAGACCGGCGAGCCCTGCGAACACCGAGCACAGCACGTGCGCGGCGATCAGCGGCGGCTTCGTTCGCACACCCGACAGACGGGCGATCTCGGGATCGCCGCCGACCGCGAACAGGTGGGCGCCGGTGCGGGTGCGGTTCAGCAGGAACCAGACGAGCACCGCGAGCGCGATCATGATTATGGTCGAGACGGGAACGGGCCCGACGCCGGTGGCCCCGATGAGCTGGAACTCCCAGGGCACGCTGCCTGCCGAGCCCTCGAAGTTGGTGTTGAGGATCCCCTGCAGGATGAGACCCACGCCGAGGGTGGCGATGAAGCCGTTGACCTTGAGCACGGTGACGATCAGTCCGTTGACCAGGCCGATGGCGGCGCAGACGAGCAGGGTGACGGCGACCGCCGCCGGGATGTTCGCGGGGTTGCCGTTCATGATCGTTGCGGCCAGCAGGCTCGACAGACTCACGACATAGGTGACCGACAGATCGAGCGACGCCCCCAGCACCACCAGGGTCTGACCGATCGCGACCAGTCCGAGCACGCTCATGCCGGTGAGGATGTCGCGGATGTTGCCCGGACTGAAGAAATTGCGCCCCACGGTGCCGACGAGTATGGCGCCGACGATGAGGGTCAGGATCAGGATGCCGAGGACGATGACCGTCGAGTCGATCCGGAGCCGCTTCACAGTGCACCTCCGTCGATGGTCGCACCTGTGGCCGCGCCGAGGATCTCATGCTCGGCCGAACCTGCAGGCAGCTCGGCGACGAGCTCGCCGTCGTGCATCACGAGGATCCGATCGCTCATGCCGATCACCTCTGGGAGCTCGCTCGACACCATCAGCACCGCCTTGCCCTGAGCCGCCAGCTCGCGCATGAGCTGGTACACCGCGTACTTCGCCCCGACGTCGATACCGCGGGTCGGCTCATCGAAGAGCACGATCTGGGGCTGGGTGAGCAGCCATTTGGCGAGCACGACCTTCTGCTGGTTGCCGCCGGAGAGGAACCGCACCTCCTGGTCGAGGCCGCGCGAGCTGATCTCCAGCGAGCTGAGCACTCCGGGCACCTCTCGTCGTGACGAGGCGGTCCGACCGGCGAAGACGCTGCGGATCACGAGCAGGGCGTTGTCGAGCACAGATTGCCCGAGCGCGAGACCCTGTGCCTTGCGGTCCTCCGAGACGAGGGCGAACCCTGCGCGGACCGCCGCCCTGGCGCTCGCGATGCGCGTCGGAGAGCCGTCGACCCGCATCGAGCCCCGCACGAACGGATCGATCCCGAAGATCCCCTCGACCAGCTCGGTGCGCCCGGATCCCTGGAGTCCTGCGATGCCGACGATCTCCCCGGCGCGCAGCGTGAACGACACCTCGTCGACGAAGGCGTTGCCGCACCCGTCGAGCTCGAGACGCGGCTCGCCCACGACAGTGCCTGCCACGGCATCCGGGTAGTACGACTGGATCGAGCGGCCGACCATGCGGCGCACGAGCTCGTCGGTCGTCAGCGCTTCCGTCTGATCGGTCGACACGAGAGCGCCGTCCTTGAGGATCGTGATGCGGTCGCACAGGTCGAAGATCTCCTTGAGCCGGTGCGAGACGTAGATCACCGCCACCCCGCGAGACGTGAGCCGACGGATGATGGCGTAGAGCAGCTCGACCTCGCGGTCGCTGAGAGCGGCGGTCGGCTCATCCATCGAGATGACCTGCGCCTCGAACGACAGAGCCTTGACGATCTCGACGATCTGCTGCTCGGCGACGGTCAGCGACCCGACCCGCGCCTGAGGGTCGATGAACGAGACACCGAGGTCGGCGAGCAGTTCTCCGGTGCGACGGATCATCGCCTTCTGATCCACGAACCCGCCGCGGCGGGGCTCGCGCCCGAGATAGACGTTCTGCGCGACCGTGCGCTCGTGCAGCAGGGTGAACTCCTGGAAGACGGTCACTATGCCGTCATCCATCGCCTGTCGGGGGTGCGCGTGTCGCACCTCGGCGCCGCGGTACCGCACCGTGCCCTCGTCGGCTGGCTGCACCCCGGCGATGATCTTCATGAGCGTCGACTTGCCGGCGCCGTTCTCGCCGACGAGGCCGTGCACCTCGCCCGGACGCACGTCGAAGTCGATGCCCTTGAGCACCTCGACGCCGAAGAACGACTTGCGGATGCCAGCCACCTCCAGCACCGGCTGGGTGATCGTCGCGGTCATGCCGCCACCTCCGTCCATCGTCCGTGGGCGGCCGCCGAGGCGAGGACCGCCTCGGTCAGCACGGCCGAGCGGAATCCGTCTTCGAACGTCGGCAGCCCGTCGGGGCTCGCTCCGCCGATCGCCGCGTACACATCGGCGATGAAGCTGTTGAACGCGTCCTGGTAGCCCATCGTGTGCCCCGAGGGCACCCGCTGCAGCCGGGCCGAGTCGGGCGCGGCCGTGGCGGGGTCGCGAAGCAGCAGCCGGGACTCGTCTCGCATGCCGATCCACAGCTCCTCCGGGCGCTCCTGCTCGAAGCGGAGTGTCTGCTCGGATCCGTGCAGCTCGAGCGTCAGGGCGTTCTTCCGACCAGCCGCCATCTGCGAGATCAGCAGCGTTCCGAGTGCGCCGGATTCCGTCTCGACGAGGATCGCGACGATGTCCTCGGTGTCGACCGCCTGACCCGCTCGCTCGGCGAACACCCTGCGGGTGCGGGCGCTCAGGGACCGGATGCGCTGGCCGATCACGAACTCGATGAGGTCGCACAGATGCGACCCGATGTCGGCGAACGCCCGCGATGACCCACCGGATGCCGCACGCACCCGCCAGTCGTCGTCGGTGGGAAGCAGCATCCAGTCCTGCAGATACGAGCAGTCGAGCGTGAGGAGCTCGCCGAAGTGTCCCCCCGCGACACGCGCACGAGCCTCCCGCACCATCGGGTGGTACCGGTAGACGAACGGAACCGCACCGACTCGTCCTCGCGACACCGCGGTCTCGGCGAGCCTGCGGGCGTCTGCGGCGCTCGTGGCCAGGGGCTTCTCGCAGATGACGTGCTTGCCCGACTCGAGCGCTCGGAGCGCGAGCTCCACGTGGGTGGCGTTGGGGGTGCAGATGTGCACGACGTCGATGTCGTCGGCGTCGAGCAGAGCTGCGGCATCGATCTCGGCACGCACGGCTCCGAGTTCGACTGCGGCCTGACGTCCGCTCGAGGCGGACCGGGTGGCGATCGCGCGGAGCTCGCCGCCTGCGTCTCTGGCCGCGGTGCGATGCACGCGGGCCATGAATCCTCCGCCGAGGATGCCGGCTCGGATCGTCCCGAGACCGGTGTCAGTGACATCCGTTGTCATGCCGGCGAGTCTGACACAGGCCCGCCGACTTTTGCTAGAGCTTTGTCAAAAGTTCTTTGTAACGAATCGGAAGTCGATCGAGAGCCGTGTCAAGTCTGTGGTTTACTGACGCAATGGTCGACGCACTCCGCACCGCCGCGGCAGCGAACCCCGGCGCAGGCGAGATCTTCCAGATCCTCCGCGACGGCACCGCTCGCACCAAGGCCGAGCTCGCAGCCATCACCGGCCTCGCCCGCTCGACCGTCGCGCTGCGCGTCGACGCTCTGCTCGCCGCCGACCTTCTCCGCCCGGCGGGCGAGGCCGCGTCCACCGGCGGGCGCCCGCCGGCGCGGCTGGCCTTCAACTCTCGCGCCGGAGTCGTTCTCGCCGTCGACCTCGGCGCCACACATGCCACGATCGCCGTCGCGGATCTCGCGGGATCGATCCTCGATTCGCGCACCCGCACGATCGACATCGCCGACGGGCCTGAGAGTCTGCTCGACGTGATCCTCGCCGACGGGGCTGCGCTGCTCGAGACTCCGACCGCGGAGGGCGTCCCCCTGCTCGGCATCGGGATCGGCGTCCCCGGACCGGTCGAGCACTCGACGGGTCGGCCGACCAACCCTCCGATCATGCCCGGCTGGGACCGCTTCGACGTCCCCGGCTACGTGCAGCGCACGTTCGACGTGCCCGTGCTGGTCGACAACGACGTGAACATCCTCGCGCTCGGCGAGCACGCGACGATGTGGCCGCACGTCGACGACCTCATCTTCGTCAAGGTCTCAACCGGCATCGGAGCCGGCATCATCGCCGGCGGGCAGCTGCAACGGGGGGCGCAGGGCTCAGCCGGCGACATGGGGCATGTCCAGGTGCCGAGAGTGGTCGGGTCCACCAGGGAGCCCGGCGACGAGCGCGACCTCGAGGCGCTCGCGAGCGGGTCGGCACTGGCGACGGCGCTGCGCGGCGCGGGGCACGAGGCGCACAGCCCGGCCGATGTGATCGAGCTGGTGCGCTCCGGCAATGCCGCAGCCATCGAGGCGACACGGCAGGCGGGACGCGATGTGGGCGAGGTCCTGGCGACGGTGGTCAACCTTCTCAATCCGTCGATCATCGTGCTCGGCGGGAGCATCGCCCGTGCCGGCGAGCACCTGCTCGCCGGGGTGCGCGAGGTCGTCTACCGACGGTCCATCCCTCTGGCGACCCAGCATCTCGCCATCGTGCAGTCGCAGGCGGGTGACAGGGCAGCCGTACTCGGGGCCGCGATCATGGTCGCCCGCGAGGTGCTCTCACCTGCGAACGTCGACCGCTATGTGGCGACGAAGGCGCGCTGATCGGCCCCTCGTCGCCACATCGACGGATCTCAGAGAGTCGCCTCGAACGGGTCGAAGTCGGCGTCGAGAGAGCCGACCTCGTCGATGGTGCTCGCGACCTGCACGAAGCTGCGCGACTCGGCCGCCTCTTCGATCGAGAGCAGAGTGTCGAGCACGTGATAGCCGAACTCCCCGGTGGCGACATGCGGCCGACCGGCGGCGATCGATCGAGCCATGTCGAGCAGGCCGACTCCGCGCCCCGAGAGCACGCCCTCCTGGGCGACGTCGACGACTTCCTGCGTCATGGGCGCCGGCGGGACGAAAGCCTGCGCCAGCGGCCGGGTGATCGTGATCTCGCCGCCGAAGGTGTTGGGATCGGGGATCACGATCGTCCCCTCCGTGCCGGTGATCTCGACGATGCCCGTGCGCAGGAGGGGCGAATCGGTGCTGTACAGGCTTTGCGCCTGTCCGCCCTGCTCGAAGTCCATCAGCACGCTCAGCGTCGACGGGATCTCGACGGGGAACTCCTGACCGCTGAGCTCGCCGACCTGCACGGTGCGGGTCGGCGTGCCCTGCAGACCGAGCGCCGCGACGGCGGCGACCGGTCCGAACACGTGCACGAGAGCCGAGACGTAGTACGGACCCATGTCGAGCAGCGGCCCCGCGCCCTTGGCGTACAGGAACGCAGGGTTCGGGTGGAAGATCTCGGGCCCCTGCCACTGGAAAGTGGTCTGGGCGAACAGCGGACGGCCGATGTCCCCGCGGGCGATCGCGCGCTTCGCCGTCTGCACCCCCGGCCCGAGGACGGTGTCGGGTGCGATACCGACGCGCAGCCCCGCAGCATCCGCCTTCTGCAGCAGGCGCAGCGACTCGTCACGGCTGACGCCGATCGGCTTCTCCGTCCACACGTGCTTGCCGGCGGCGAGGATCGCCTCGGACACCTCGACATGCACCGCGGGGATCGTCAGGTTCACCACGATGTCGATCTCGGGGTCGTTCAGCACGAGCTCGACTCCACCGGCCCGCGGGACGCCGTACTTCTCGGCCTGCGCCTTCGCGCGCTCCTCGAGGAGGTCACCGATGGCGATCACCCGCACGTCGGGGAAGGTCGTCAGGTTCGACAGGTACTGGTCGCTGATGTTGCCCGCGCCGATGATGCCGACGCCCACGGGGCCGTTGCCGATCGCCATCAGCCGGCCACCTTCTCGTCGAGGTAGACGCGGCTGCGCTCGATCGCATCCCAGAGGTCGCCCTCGAAGTGGTCGAACTCCACGATCGCGAGCTCGAGTGCCGGGGCCGCGGCGATGGCCTCGACCAGCGGGACGGCGCCCTCTCCGGCTGCGACCTGATCGGCGGGCGGGTAGGCGCTCAGCAGCGCGGGGTCGAGCGTGCCGTCCTTGGCGTGCACCGCGATGACACGGTCGCCCAGGCGCTGCAGCAGAGCGACAGGGTCGACGCCGCCGCGGGCGACCCAGTACAGGTCGACCTCGAGCACGACGCGCTCGTCGAGCAGGCCCGCCAGCACCTCGAGCCCGGTGACGCCGTCGAAGACGGCCTCGAGCTCGTGGGCGTGATTGTGATAGCCGACGCGCACGTCGACGGTGGCGCCGACGGCGGCAGCCTCGTTGAGAAGACGCGCGGTCTCTTCGATCTGCTCGATCGTCTCCCAGCGCGCGGGCTCGGTGTACGGGTCGATGACCGTGTGCATGCCGAGCACCTTCGCCGCGGCGAAGACCTCGGCGGGCGACGGCACGGGGAGGGTGGTTCCGCTGCCGTCGGGGTTCACGAACGACTCGGAGGCGAGGAACGCGTGACCCGAGGGCGCGGTGAGACCGGCGGCCGACAGCGCGTCGGCGAGCGGCTGGGCACGGCGCACGAAGTCGTAGGGCTCGACGGCCGTGAAGCCTCTGGCGGCGACCTCTGTCAATGAGCCTTCGAGGTCGGTCTCGAGCTGATCCTTGATCGTGAACAGCTGGATGGAAGTCTGAATCGCCACGGGGTCTCCTTCGGTCGTCAGTGACGTGCGGGCTGTCTTCGCCCGTCTGTCCGAGCACGCTATCACCAAATACCTCCGCGCGGAAGTTTTCATGTCGCTACACTCTCACCATGACCGACGATCAGGATCGCCCGCGCCAGCGCGGTGCCTATGCGAAGGGCATCGCCCGGCGCCAGGAGATCCTCGACCGTGCGATCGAGGTCTTCGCCGCGCGCGGTGCCGACCGCACGAGCCTGCGCTCCATCGCGAGCGCCGTCGGCGTCACGCACTCAGCCCTCACGCACTACTTCGGGTCGCTCGAAGAGCTGCTCGTCGCGGTCTACCAGGAGAGCACGGCGCCGGAGCGTCAGCACCCCGACGCGTTCCAACCGGACGCGACCCCCGTCGAGCGGATGATCGAGTCCGCGCGCACCAACCGCGAGGTCCCCGGTCTCGTGCAGCTGTATTCGATGCTGGTCGCGGCCGCTCTCGAGGAAGGGCACCCCGCCGCCCGCGAGTTCGCGACGACCCGCTTCGCGCGGCTGCGCGCGGACATGGCCGAGGTCGTGCGGGAGCAGCAGGAGACCGGACGCATGCGCGAGGATGTGGATGCCGAGGCCGTCGCCGCCCTGGTCGTCGCCGCCTCCGACGGCCTGCAGACGCAGTGGCTGCTCGACGACACCGCCCCCCAGCACGAAGCACTCGCGCTGCTCGACCGACTCCTGCGGCCGCCCTCTCGCTAGGGTGAAGAGGTGACAGCACCAGGTACTGATCGACGGTCGCCCTACGAGCGCGCACTCGGCGAGCGCATCTCGGAACTCCATCCGAAGACCGCCTGGTACTTCCGCACGATCCCCGACGGCCACGTCGGGGTCGGCACGGGGGTGTTCACGACCGCGGGGTCGCGTCATCGCTGGCTCTGGCCGGTGTTCCGCATCGCGGAGGCCCTCGGAGTCGCGTTCGCCGGGTGGGAGCACGACGTGCCGTTCCGCATCGAGAACCGCACGGTCGACGGTGAGGCTCTGGCCGTCAGGCACTTCGACCTCCCTGGGCGCACGTGGGTCATGCCCGACGTCGTCTCGCTCGGCGCGAACCGCATCCTGCGCAACGAGATCGGCCCTCATCGCACAGTCGTCACGACCTTCGACATCGACGTGCGCGACGGCGCCGTCGTGCTGACCATCCGCCGCGTCGGGATGCGTTTCGGGCGGCTGCGCATCGCCGCACCGCGTTTCCTCCGTCCGCGCATCGGTCTCGTCGAGCGCTGGGACGAGCAGCGCGAGCGGCACCATGTGAACATGACCATCGACGCCCCTGTGCTCGGTCGGGTGTATGAGTACACCGGCTTCTTCGAGTACGCGATCGAGAGCGAGACTCCGTGACAGACCAGACGCCCCTCTCGGCAGGCCCCGTCGTGGTCGGCGGCTCGACCGGGTTCATGGGGCAGCACCTGACGTCGCGCCTGCGGTCGGCCGGGCGGGAGGTCATCACGATCTCACGGTCGGGCGCCGACATCTCCTGGGGTGAGCAGGCGGCGATCGATCGTGCCGTCGACGGCGCATCGCTCGTGATCGGCCTGGCGGGCAAGAGCGTGAACTGCCGCTACACACCCGAGAACCGCGCAGCGATCTTCCGCTCACGTCTCGACACCACCGCGTCGCTGAGCTCCGCCATCGCGAGAGCCGCGAATCCTCCCCCGCTGTGGATCAACTCGTCGACGGCGACGATCTACCGCCATGCGGAAGAGCGACCGATGACGGAGTCGTCGGGCGAGATCGGCACCGGATTCTCCGTCGAGGTCGCGAAGGCGTGGGAGCGCGCCCTGTTCGCGGACGATCTGCCGCACACGCGGCGGGTGGCCCTGCGCAGTGCGATCGTGCTGGGCCACGGTGGCGTGCTCGGTCCCCTGAAGAACTTGGCCCGGCTCGGGCTCGGAGGCGCGCAGTACGACGGTAGGTGGCCGATCGGTCGTGCTCGCCGGGCCGCCGGCACCGGACACCGTCCCGGTGCACGCCGCGGTCGGCAGAGGTTCAGCTGGGTGCACGTCGAGGACATCGCGCGGATCATCGACTTCCTCGAGGTGACGCCGACCCTCGACGGGCCGGTGAATGCCGCCTCCCCGAACCCGACCGACAACGCCGACTTCATGGCCACGGTGCGGCGGGTGCTGGGCGTGCGCATCGGCCCGCCGATGCCGCGGTGGATGCTCGAACTCGGCGCCATCGGCATCCGCACCGAGACCGAGCTGATTCTCAAGAGCCGATGGGTGATCCCCGAGAAGCTCACGGTCGCCGGATTCGAGTTCGCGTACCCGCATCTCGAAGATGCCGTTCGAGAGTCGTTCGATCTCGAGCGCCCCGGCCAGCGAGACGCGTCAGCGACACCGCTCGTGGCTACGGCAGCAGGTGCCCGGCCGCGCGGAAGAGCTCGTACCACTCGCCTCGGGTGAGCTCGATGTCGGACCCCGCAGCGGCGTCCTGCACGCGCTGCGGAGTCGTGGTTCCGAGCACGACCTGCATCTTGGCGGGGTGACGCGTGATCCATGCGGTCGCGATCGCGATCGGCGCGACTCCGTATGACGACGCGAGGCGATCGATCACGCGGTTGAGCTCCGCATACTCGGGGTTGCCGAGGAAGACGCCAGTGAAGAAGCCGCCCTGGAACGGCGACCAGGCCTGGATCGTGATGCCGTTGATGCGGCAGTACTCGACGATCCCGCCGCCGTCGCGGACGACGCTCTGGTCTTCGCCGGCCATGTTCGCGGCGACCGGCTGCGCGAGGATCGGCGCGTGCGTGATCGAGAGCTGCAGCTGATTGGCGACAAGAGGCTGCGTGACCGCCGTGCGGAGCAGATCGATCTGTCGAGGGGTGTGGTTCGAGACACCGAACGCGCGGACCTTGCCCGCGGCCTCGAGCTCGTCGAACGCCCTGGCGACCTCCTCGGGTTCGACCAGCGCGTCCGGACGGTGCAGCAGTAGCACGTCGATGTGGTCGGTGCGCAGCGCCGAGAGGGACCCCTCGACCTGGCGGACGATGTGCTCGTACGAGAAGTCGAACGTGCCCTCAGCGGGGTGGATGCCGCACTTGGTCTGCAGCACGATCTCATCGCGCTCGGCGGCGCTCAGCCCCAGCGCCTCGGCGAAGCGCCCTTCGCAGAAGTGCATGCTTCCGCCGTAGATGTCGGCGTGGTCGAAGAAGTCGATGCCCGCACTGCGGGCCGTGTCGTAGAGTTCGCGGATCTGGGCGTCATCCTTGTCGTCGATGCGCATCATTCCGGCGACGACGGCGGGGGCGGTGGCGGATCCGAACGGGATGGTCTTCATACCCCCACGCTACTGCGGGCGAGGGGTGAGCCGTGAGACTGCGATGTCGAGCGCCTGCGCGATCTCGGCCAGATCGGTGACGGTGAAGTCGGCCTCGCCCGCGAGCCTCTCGCACAGCTCGGCGCCGGTGATCCCCACCTGCCGGGAGAGCCATCGAGCGCTGCGCCCCGCACGCAGCAGTTCGTCTTCGACCGCGGTCGCCACCACACGTCGCACATCTGTCGTCATTCATAGACAGTATCGCCGCGTACGTGGAGCGACAAGCGTCCCACGCACCAGTATGACGGCATGTTGGCTTCGTCCCGGTGCTATCGTGACTCACGTGAAGACACCGGGCGAGCAGTTCAACGCGGCGGTCGGCCGCCAGCTCCGCGCCGAGATCGGCGCTGCAGGAAGCAGCATCGCCGCGATGGCTCGCGAGATCGGCATCGCCAGGAGCGCTCTCGACAACTACGTGACGGGCAAGCGCTCGATCCCGGTTCCCATCGTGTACGCGGTCAGCGCGTCCGTCGACCTCGCGCCCCACATCATGATCAGTCGCGCGGAAGAGCGGTTTCGCTCCGAGGTCGAGCGCGGCGGCGCCACGATCACCCCGCTCCACCCCCGTACCGATGTCCGTGGTCGACGCGAAGATCGATCCGAAGTCGCGTTCGAGTCTCCCCTCGCCCACGCCGACGACACCGACGATCTCTACGACTGACGCCCCAGTGACGAGGAGGACCATGGAGTCCCTCCTCCGCCTGCTCGAAGAGAACGGGCTGCACCTCGTCGAACGCCGAGGTCGATGCTACGGCGGCTACGAGCCTCAGACCGCGACCATCCGCGTCACCCCTGGACTCAGCCGGAGAGCGACGTGCAGCGTGATCGCGCACGAGCTGGCCCACGCCGTGCTCGGGCACGTTCCCACCCCGGATCCGTCGATCCGCGCGCGACAGGAGCGACGCGCCGACGAGTGGGCTGCGCGCCTGCTGATCAGCGCCGACGCCTATGCCGAGGCCGAGAAGGTGCGAGGCACCCATCCGGCCAGCCTCGCGTTCGAACTGGGCGTGACCATCGAGATCGTGACCGCCTACCAGCGCCTGCTCCGCCGCGTCGGCGACGCGACATACGTCAGCGCGAAGATGGGCCGAGGGCAATGGGATCACCGCACCCTCATCGCGTGATCCGACACCCGACGCGGCGCTGATTGAATGTCTGCATGACCTTCCGCACCACCCCGGGCCCGATCACACTCACCGGACGACTCGTCGAACTCCGCCCCTTGGAGACCTCGCACCACGACGGCCTCCTCGATGCGCTGCGCGAAGGAGATCTGTGGAAGCAGGCCTGGTACACCTCGGTGCCCTCTCCCGAGGGGCTCGCCGCGGAGATCGACCGTCGCATCGGTCTGATCGACAGCGGCGGCATGATCCCCTTCACGGCGTTCGACGCCTCGGGACGCATCCTCGGTCTCACCTCGTACTACGAACTCGCCGCAGACGTCCCCCGGCTGCACATCGGCTACACGTGGAACCGCCCGTCGGCGCACGGAACCGGCACCAACGCCGAGTCGAAGCTGCTGCTGCTCAGGCACGCGTTCGAAGAGCTCGGCGTCTTCAGAGTGGGCTTGACCACTCAGTGGGTGAACTTCCAGTCGCGCGCCGCGATCGAACGTCTGGGAGCGAAACAGGACGGCGTCATGCGCGCGATGAGCCGATACCGCAACGGCGCACTGCGCGACAGCGTCGAGTTCTCGATCATCGAACCGGAATGGCCATCGGTGAGGGCCAACCTCGAGGCGAGGCTGGCCAGACGCCTCTGACTACTCGGTGGCGTTGCCCGAC
Source organism: Microbacterium sp. APC 3901 (assembly GCF_030407765.1). Taxonomy (GTDB): domain Bacteria; phylum Actinomycetota; class Actinomycetes; order Actinomycetales; family Microbacteriaceae; genus Microbacterium. Next base: position 23,655 of record NZ_JASDCU010000004.1, on the reverse strand, counting down.
CAGTTGTCCTTGCGACGAGTGGCCGAACCGCCCGCCCGCATCATGAACGCGAGCGACAGGCTGGTGATGAGAAGTCCGCCGACGAAGACGATCGCCTGGAAGTCCTCCAGCGACTGCGCGAGCCCCATGAGCCAGATGCCTCCGAGGAAGAGGATCATGAAGAAGATGAAGCTGAGGATCACGGGATCTCCTGTCGTAGCGGCCGTCATCCAGGATACCGTCTAGCGCACACGTGCCAGCGACGGAAGCCCCTGGGCTATCGACGTCGACGATGATTTCGTGCAGGGATGACCGCACAACTGACAGCCCTCGCCATCTCCTGCACGCTCAAGCCCTCCCCCGCCGAGTCGAGCACCGACCTTCTCGGTTCGCAGATCCTCGCGTCACTCGCCGAGCACGGTGTGACCGGCGAGCTCGTACGCGCCGTCGATCACGTGATCAGCCCCGGGGTCGAAGCCGACATGGGCGGAGACGACCAGTGGCCCACGCTGCGCGAGAAGGTTCAGGCCGCCGACATCCTCGTGTTCCTCACTCCGACCTGGATGGGCCAGCACTCGAGCATCGCGCAGCGGGTGCTCGAGCGACTCGACGCGGAGTTGAGCGAGACCGATGACGCGGGACGGCCGATCCTCTTCGACAAGGTCGCGCTCGCGGGCATCGTCGGCAATGAGGACGGCGCGCACCACATCGCCGCGATCCTCTTCCAATCGTTGAACGACATCGGATACTCCGTGCCCGCTCAGGCGTCGATCTACTGGAACGGGGAGGCGATGCAGACCGTCGACTACAAGGATCTCGACGAGACCCCCGAGAAGGTCGCGTCGGCGACGGCGACCGCCGCTCGCAACGCGGCGCATCTGGCCGGCCTGCTCAGGGCGCACCGCTACCCGGCCGAGTAGGTCAGGACTTCGGCGTGCCGCCGTCGGCGATCCTCGCCTGCACGTAATCGTCGATCACGAGTTCCCCGGTCGCATTGAGGGCGTGCATGATCTCTTCGATGCGCGGTTTCTGGATGACCTGGGGTTCGGCTGAGCTGAAGAGGAACTGCAGGGGGATCGCCGGATGGATCCACACCGTGACGCGCCCAGGATCGCCGCCCTCGGAAGGAAGCCAGGTCATCATGAAGCTCTCCTGGCGACGCAGCTTCGTGCCGACGATGACCTTCAGATGAGCCAGCGTCTCGTCGTCGATGAGGATCGGCTCCGATGTGCCGTCATACCGCAGTCTTCCCATGAAGGAAACCGTACCCCGGCACGCGCCTCGTCGTGTACACGCGAGCGCTGTCAGACGCGGCGGAACGTCACGACCTCGTCACGGCGCGCGCGCTCGACGCGCAACCCTGCTCGTTCGAGCCGTCGGAAGACCCGGCGCGGCAGCATCGGCAGCTCGCCGGTGCGGCCCGGCGGCGGCTCGGCGAGCCCGACGATGAGCGAGAGGTCCACGCCGCCGCCCCGCGCCTCGATGCGGGCGTAGTCGGAGCGGGTTCGCCAGATGAGGCGCTGCAGCTGACGGAAGGGGATGCGGTGCGTCGCCGACCCTGCGCGGATGCGCAGCTCGTCATTGCCGAACACGACGCTGCACGTCAGCGTCCGACGACGCAGCCCGCTTCTGACCAGCAGGTAGACCGGCAAGGCGACGACGACGCCGACCAGGAGGATTGCGAGACGGGCCCCGACGCGCATCACGGCGTCGTCGAAGGCGATGAGCAGCGTCGTTCCGACGACGCCGACGACAAGGACGACAAGGACGATGGCCAGCGTCAACGTCCGCATCCGCAGGTCGAGGGCCGAGAACTCCACACCGGAGCCGTCGCCGCCCTCGTCACGCTCCCACTCGGGTGCGACGGGAGGCGGTCGTCTCTTCGCATCACGACGCCCGATGACATCGGTGAGGCGCGACAGGACACCCAGCCAGATCCACCCGGCGGCGGGCCCGGCGGCTATCTGGAGCACGACGACGATCGCGCGGATCGGTTCGGGCAGACCGGCCGACAGTGCGCCGTCGTATCGAATCACGACGAACATCACCGCGCTCAGGGCCACGGCGACCCCGAGATGCACCGCGACGCCGGCGCGCACCGGGCGCATCTCCATCGTCGCGTTGACGAATGAGAACGCGATGCTCCAGCCGCCGAGCAGCATGAGCAGGAAGGGGAAGAAGCTCAGGTCGTCGCCCGCGATGGTCCAGGCGATCGCGACGATCAGGAGCAGCACTCCCCATGCGAGCGGAGCACGCACGAACCTGCGGCCGACCTCGCGCCTCAGCCGCCTCTCTGAGGTCGTCTCGGGCGCGATGTCGGTCATCGCAGCAATCCTAGGGCGAGACCCGACGTCATCACGGGCGCATCGGGCTGCGTGCGGCAGTACCGTGGTTCCATGACCGCTCCCGTTGATCCGACACACACTCCCGCCTGGTCCGAGCTCGCCGCGCTGCGCGAGTCGATCACGGCCGATCTGCGAGGCTGGTTCGCCGCCGATGCGAGCCGCGCCGGGCGCTTCACCTTCCCGCTCGCCGATCTGCACGTGGACCTGTCGAAGAACCTCGTCACCGATGAGGTGCTGGCTGCGCTGCTGCGCCTCGCCGAGCAGACGGGGGTCACCGAGCGATACTCCGCGATGCTGGAGGGTCGCCACCTCAACACGTCCGAAGATCGAGCGGTGCTCCACACCGCTCTGCGACGACCGGCCGGGGCCTCCCCCGCGCTCGTCGTCGACGGACAGGACGTGGATGCCGATGTGCAGGCCGTGCTCGACGCGCTCAGCGCGTTCGCCACCCGGGTTCGCGCGGGCGAGTGGCTCGGCATCACAGGCAAGCGCGTCACCCACGTCGTCAACATCGGCATCGGCGGCTCCGACCTCGGGCCCGTCATGGTCTACGAGGCGCTCAAGCCCTACGCGGATGCCGGCATCGAGGCGCGGTTCGTGTCGAACATCGACCCCACCGACCTCGCACAGAAGACCTCGGACCTCGATCCCGAGACGACGCTCTTCATCGTGGCGTCGAAGACCTTCACCACGCTCGAGACGCTCACCAATGCCCGTCTGGCCCGCGACTGGCTGTGGGCCGGCCTCCGGGCCTCCGGCGCGATCTCCGACGACGACGACGCCCGCACCGACGCCGTCGCCCACCATTTCGTGGCGGTCTCCACCGCACTCGACAAGGTCGCCGCGTTCGGCATCGATCCGGCCAACGCCTTCGGGTTCTGGGATTGGGTCGGCGGTCGCTACTCGGTCGACTCCGCGATCGGGCTGTCGCTCGCGATCGCGCTCGGCCCGGACGTGTTCCGGGAGCTGCTGACCGGCTTCCACGCCGTCGACGAGCATGTGCGCACCACTCCACTCGAGCGCAACGTCCCCGTGCTGATGGGTCTGCTCAACGTCTGGTACGTGAACTTCCACGGCGCGCAGTCGCACGCGGTGCTGCCCTACGCACAGCAGCTGAGCCGGTTCCCGGCCTACCTGCAGCAGCTGACGATGGAGTCCAACGGCAAGTCCGTCCGCTGGGACGGCACCCCGGTCACCACCGACACCGGCGAGGTGTTCTGGGGCGAGCCCGGCACCAACGGCCAGCACGCGTTCTACCAGCTCATCCATCAGGGCACTCGGCTCATCCCGGCCGACTTCATCGCCTTCGTGAACCCGGCCTACCCGCTGACCGACGGCGGGGAGGACGTGCACGAGCTGTTCCTGGCGAACTTCCTCGCTCAGACCAAGGCCCTGGCGTTCGGCAAGACCGCCGAAGAGGTCGAGGCGGAGGGAACCACGGGAGCGCTCGTGGCCGCACGCACGTTCGCGGGCAACCGCCCGACCACCTCGATCTTCGCGCCCGCTCTCACGCCGCAGGTGCTCGGCCAGCTCATCGCCCTCTACGAGCACATCACGTTCACCCAGGGCACGATCTGGGGCATCAACTCGTTCGACCAGTGGGGCGTCGAGCTCGGCAAGCAGCTCGCGATGCAGATCGCACCGGCGATCGGCGGCGACGAGTCGGCGATCGAGGCGCAGGATGCATCGACGAAGGCGCTGCTCGCGTACTACCGCGCGAACCGCGAGTAGGTGAAAGCAGGCGAGACGCACATGGCATCGTCGTCGCCCCGCGATCCATCGGTCCGTGCGCGTCGACGGGGCCTCCTCGTCAGCGCCGTACTGGTGATCGCGGCGGGTCTCGTCACGCACTTCGTCGGCAGCGGTCCGACGGCGGACTTCGCCGGCGACGCCCTCTATGCGGTGATGATCTACCTCGTCATCTCGATCGCGTTCCCCCGCGCCGCATTCTGGATCGTGGGTGCGACAGCGCTGGCCCTGTGCACGCTGATCGAGTGCCTCCAGCTCACCGGCCTGCCGGCGCTGTGGGCGCAGACCTTCTGGCCTGTTCGCCTCGTCCTGGGGGTCGGCTTCGACGTGCGCGATCTCGTCGCGTACGCGGTGGGCGCCGGCGCCGCGACCCTGGTCGACGTCACTCTCAGCCGCCGTCGCCGGGCACGCGTCTGACAGACAGCAGAAGACCCCCCGAGCGGCGCTCGGGGGGTCTTCTTCCTTCGTCGGTGGACCTAAGGGGATTCGAACCCCTGACCTCCTCGATGCGAACGAGGCGCGCTACCAACTGCGCCATAGGCCCTGACGTCTTCTACGCTATCACGCTCGAAGACCCGTTCGTGCCGCGCGGATCAGCCCGCTGCACGCTTCGCGAGCAGGTCGCGGACGTGCGCCTCGATCTCGGCGTCGTCGACGTATCCCATCTTGGAGAAGGGAGAAGCGGCTGCCGGAGCGGCGGCGGGGATCTGCACGGGTGCGGCGGGCGCCAGGCGCTCGGCACGCTCACGCAGCTCGGCGAGGCGAGCCGCGGTCCGGCGCTCCTCCTGCGCATCGAACTCCGCTCGCGCGACCTGCGCGCGAGAGCCTGCGACGCTCACCAGCGGCTCGGGCAGCGGACGAGGAGTCCACGTCGCTCGACCCTGATCGTGCAGTTCCGGCGCCACCCGCTGCGCGGGCTTCTCGGCGACCCGGACGGAACGTCGGGCGGCGCGAGCGGCGACCGCCGACATGCGCTGCAGGGCGTAGCCGGCCACGACGATCAACGCGCCTCCGACCCACAGCAGCAGCTGCGCCTGAACGGCGATCAGCTGCCAGACGCCGAGTCCCGCGATCACGAGACCGAGCAGCAGAGTCGAGCTGGCGACGATGCGCACGCGACGACGTGCGCGTGCCTGACGGACGACAGGATCAGCCCTCGTGGCCGCGAGCTCTTCCCGCAGAGCCATGAGCTCGGCGGCTTCCTTCTCGGACTGCAGGCGCTTCGCGAGCTTCTGCTGTGCGAGAGCGGTCCGCGCGTTGAGCTCGAGGCGCACTTCGCCCGGAGTCTCGCTGGTCTCGGCGAGCACCCGGAGTGCCTGATTGAGGCGGACGGCGTTGCGTTCTGCGGCGTCGTACTGGAAGCGTCCGCGCCACGAGGGCAGCAGATAGAGCATCCACAGGAGCACGGCGACGAGGACTATCACTCCCCCGCTCAGCACTGGCCCGTCCATGTCGACAACGGTACGGGAACATCGGTGATCACGACGCTCAGTGGGAGCGTGTGTCGCGACCAGTTCTGAAGTCAGCGGCGTGTCAGAGCGCGAAACGGTCGGAAGGAGGGATCGTCGCGGCGTCGGGAGGCACCTCGCCGTTCAGCCATCGCGCCAGCACCCCCTGCGGCACGTCCTCGCGCGTCAGAGCGAACGCGTAGTGATCGCGCCAGTCGCCGTCGATGTGGATGTACCGGCGACGCAGCCCCTCGTAGCGGAACCCGAGCTTCTGCACGACCCTCAGACTCGCGACGTTCTCGGGGCGGATGCAGATCTCCATCCGATGCAGCGCGTACTCCGTGAAGCACGCGTCCGTCGCGAGTGCGACAGCCGTGGGCGTGATGCCCTTGCCCGCGAACCGCTCGCTCACCCAATAGCCGATGGTCGCCGAGCACAGCGACCCGCGGGCCACCCCCCAGACATTGAGCTGCCCGGCGATCTCGCCCTCGTACTCCATCACGAACGGATAACCCGCACCGTCGCGATACTGCTGCAGCAGACGACGGATGCTGAGCCGCATGTCGAACGAGACCGAGCCGTACGGCACGGTGGCCTCCCACGGCTGCAGCCAGGAGCGGTTGCTCAGCAGCTCGTGCTGCAGAGCCCTCGCATCCCGGGAGCGCACGAGGCGCAGCTCGATGGGACCATGCCGCATCCCCGTCGCCTGATCCATGCGCGCGCCCACGACCGCGACGACGCCTAGAGGCGTTCCGCGAACTCCTTGAGCCACGGGCGCAACTCGGGACCGAGGTCATCGCGATCGGAGGCCAGCTGCACGATCGCCTTGATGTAGTCGACGCGGTCACCGGTGTCGTAGCGGCGTCCGCGGAAGATCACGCCGACCACACCGGGGCCCTCGGGCCTGGTCGCCAGCACCTGCAGCGCGTCGGTCAGCTGGATCTCGCCGCCCTTGCCCGGCTCGGTGTGCTCGAGCACGTCGAAGATCGACGCGGGAAGCACATAGCGACCGATGATCGCCAGGTTCGACGGAGCGTCTTCAGCGGCGGGCTTCTCGACGAGGTCGGTCACGCGCACGGCGTCCGATCCTTCGATGTCCTCGACGGCCGCGGCGCCGTACATGTGGATGTTGGCGGGGTCGACCTCCATGAGGGCGATCACCGCGGCACCCGAGCGCTCGTGCTCTGCGATCATCTCGGTGAGCAGCTGGTCGCGCTCGTCGATGAGGTCGTCGCCGAGGAGCACGGCGAAGGAGCTGTCGCCGACGTGCGTGCGGGCACGCAGCACCGCGTGGCCGAGACCCTTCGGCTCGCCCTGACGGACGAAGTGGATGTCGGCGAGATCGCTCGAGTGGATGACCCGCGCCAGGCGACCGGTGTCGCCCTTCTCCATCAGCTTCACCTCGAGCTCGGGAACCGAGTCGAAGTGGTTGGAGATCGCGTTCTTGTTGCGGCCGATGATGACGAGGATGTCGTCGATCCCGGCGGAGGCGGCCTCTTCGACGACGTACTGGATGGCCGGCTTGTCGACGACCGGCAGCATCTCCTTCGGCATCGCCTTCGTCGCCGGCAGGAACCGTGTTCCCAGTCCTGCAGCGGGAATGACAGCCTTCATCTTCCTAATACCCATCCACACAGCCTAGTGGGGATGCCACCGTAGACTCGGAGGCATGTCCCATGACGTCGAGCATGAGAAGCGCGCGCTTCGCGCTGAACTCCGCGAGCGCCGCCAGTTGCTGAGCGACGCGCAGCGGGAGTCCGCGGCATCCGCCATCACGCAGCGACTCGATGACCTCGTCGAGTCGCTCGGTGCGCGGTCGATCTCGTGCTTCCTCTCGACCACGACCGAACCGGGCACGAGGGAGTTCGTCGTCGGGGCGGTGCGCCGCGGCATCCGGGTCCTGCTTCCGGTGACGCGCGCAGACGGCCTGCTCGACTGGGCGGTGGCGACCGATGACGACGACGTCACCGAGGGCCTGTTCGGGCTGCCCGAACCCACCGGCGAGGTCCTCGGTCCGATCGCCGTGAACGACGTCGACCTGATGGTGATCCCCGCCGCCGCGGTCGACCGCACCGGGATGCGCATGGGCTGGGGGCGCGGATACTTCGACAAGACCATCGGATCGATGGAGAAGTGCCCGCCTGTCTACGCAGTCATCTATGATTCCGAGGTACTCGACTTCCTGCCGAGGGAGGTGCACGATCAGCCGGTCTCCGGTGTCGTGACTCCCACGCAGACCCTGCACCTGTCGCCGACGCGACGCTGACCCGCGAGGATCGCAATGCCCACCTATGCCTATGCCTGCCGTTCGTGCGGCCACGCCTTCGACGCCGTGCAGAGCTTCTCGGACGACGCCCTCACCGTCTGCCCCGAGTGCGGCGGAGAGCTGCGCAAGCAGTACGGATCGATCGGCGTGACGTTCAACGGATCGGGCTTCTATCGCACCGACTCGCGCGCGGGCTCCGGCGCTTCCGCCTCCGCCCCGGCATCATCGAAATCGGAGCCGGCCAAGAGCACCACTCCGGCACCTGCGTCGACCAGCACTTCTTCCTGACACCATCGACTCTTCGGAGGCATTCATGCTCAAAGGCTTCAAGGACTTCATCCTCCGCGGCAACGTGATCGACCTGGCGGTCGCGGTCGTCATCGGCACCGCGTTCACGGCGATCGTCACCGCCGTGGTCAACAGCATCATCACCCCGCTCGTCTCCCTGTTCTTCAAGGCTGACGCGACCGGCAACTTCGGACCGCAGCTGCAGAGCATCTACGGCGACACGGTCACGTTCCCGATCGGCGACCTGATCTCGGCGGTCATCAGCTTCCTCTCGGTCGCGCTGGTCGTGTACTTCGTCTTCGTCCTGCCGATGAACACGTTCAAGGCCCACGTCGAGGCTCGCAAGGGCACCCCTGCCGAGCAGCCGGAGGAGGAGCCGGCCGCCGCCACCGAGGCCGAGCTGCTCGTCGAGATCCGCGACCTGCTCGCCCGGAACAGCACGCGCGACTGACGCCCAGCCGCCCTACGACGAAGCGCACGGTCCTGATCGGGCCGTGCGCTTCGTCGCATCCCCCGCAGACGGCTCGAGGGCGTGCGTTCAGTAGTGCGGGGGCACGTCCTGCATCAGTCGATCGTCATTCGGGCCCTTGGGTCCCTTCACGGCCTTCGGCTCCTTCGCGACCTTCTCCGGGTCCGTGTCGGTGCCGGGCACCGGCGTCAGCCGGGCGCGCCTCGATCCGGCGACGCGGACGACCTTCTGCCGGGGTGCGTCAGAGCCGCGTTCGTCAGTCATTCTGCGGATCGGTGAGATCGATCGGCTGGGTGTCGTTGTCGGCACGAGCCGCAGATGCCGAGATGCCCAGGACTCCGGCGATGCGCGTGGCCGCGGTGACCGGGTCGCTGTAGAGGTCGAACGCATGCACGCGCACGTAGTGCCAACCGAGGCGCCGCAGCACGTGCGGGCGCAGTCGGAGCGTCTCGCGCAGCGATTCCCCGCGAGACTCCGGGTCTGACTCGATCACGACAGCCTTGCCGTTGTGCTGGGCGACGAGCGGCAGCAGGCCACGGTAGTCGACGTCGACGGCGGCACCGAGGCGGCGCAGCTCGCGCGCGAGGGCGAGAGTCAGAGGATCGGCGAGGTCCTCGAGGCGCGCATCGCGTGCGCGGGTGGCGAGGCCGCCGAGGATCGACATCAGCGTGGCCGCTCCGTACTCGAGGCGACCGTCGTCGAACGAGGAGGGCCGGATCGACGAGACGATCACCATGGATCGCCGTGCACGGGTCATCCCCACGGTGAGCAGCCGCTCGCCGTCCGGCGTCGAGAGGTCACCGAAGTCGCTGAGAACCCGGCCGTGCTTGGTGAGGCCGTAGCCGAGCGAGAAGATCACGCGGTCGCGGCTCTCGGCGACCGACTCCTCGAGGGTGAGCACCGCGAAGGGCTCGGCGGTGTCGCGGCCTACGAAATCGGCGACATCCGATCGTCCGGCGAAGGCGGAAGTGACCGCGGCGCGCACGCGCTCGGCGTGACGCCTGCTCGCTGTGACGACCATCAGAGACTCGTCCGGGCGGTGCACCGCGTGCTCGACGACCAGCGTGACCACGCGCGCCACCTCGGCCTCGGGGCTCTCCACCGCACCCGACACGGGGTCGGGGGCTCCGGTGCCGCCTTCGACGTAGTCGACGGTGAGGCTGCCACGTCCCAGGTACGAGCCCGCCCAGGGCAGGGAGACGATCTCGCCGCCGTAGAACGCGTCGTTGATGAGTTCGGCGAGGTCTTCGCCGCCCGCACGGTAGCTGCGTGTGAGGGTCATCACCGGAAGCAGCTCGGAGAGCCGCTCGAACACCGACACGGAGTCGAACGGAACCTCGTGCTCCCACTCGGAACCGGGGTCGACGGCGACGTGGAACGCGGTCGGCAGCTGCGTGACCGGGTCGCCGAATGCGACGACCTGACGGGCTCGACGGATCGCCGGGGCGGCTTCTGCCAGGTTGATGGCGGCCGCATCGACGAGGAGGACCGTGTCGAACTCCACTGAGTCGGGGATCTGCGGCACGAGGTAGGGCGATGAGATCCAGACCGGTGCCAAGACGTCGACGAGGGTGGGCGCCGAGCTCACGATCTCGGCCGTCGTCGTCGCCGACTGCTTCAGCGCTCGTCTCAGGTTCTGGGATTCCTGCGGCTCGTCGACGATCGCGATCTTCCACTGGTTCGCGAGCTGCCACGCGAGCAGCGGACCCGCCATCGCCGCGTGCGCCTCATCGACGAGACGGAAGTCCCGCTCGAGCCGATCGACCACCGCCGTGTTCGCGCCGAGCAGCGCCCGGTCTTCCTGCAGAGCGCGTTCGAGCAGCGTCTGCCACCACGCGAATTCCAGCTCGTCGCCCACGCGCGACTCGGCGACGTGGCGAACGGACAGCTCCGCGAGCAGCGGTTCGAGACCGAGTTCGGCCAGCCGATCGCGCAGCTGCGCACGCTCCACGAGGTTGTCGAAGACATCGGATTTCGCGGCGAGGCCGGCGAGAGTGCGCACGAGCCGGGCGACGGGGAGCGTCGAGAGCGGCTCCCTGCGTCCGAGTGCGACATCCAGCTCTGAGAGCTCTGCGGTGACGCGCTGCCAGGAGGCGTAGACGTCGGCGAGACCGAGCGGGACCTCGGGCGCGACACCGGCTTCCACGAATCGCTGCCACTGGGTGCGCTGCGCCTGGATGCGCAGCAGCGACTCGTGCATCTCGGTGACGTGCACACCCGGGCGGACGTACTCCTTCGCGAGTCGACGCAGACGGCGCCGATTGGCTCCGGACATCGCCGGCGCATCGCGTCGAGACCCGTGCGCCTGGATCAGCTCCCCGAGAGGGCGTTCGAACACCGTGGGACTGAACCGATCGAGGGAATCACGGATGCCCTGCAGGAGCCGCAGGTACTCGCCGAGCTCGTCGATGGTCGAGAACGGACGCATGTGCGTCTGGGCGATCAGTGCGTAGCCCCGCTCGAGCAGAGCGGGCACGCTCTCGGAGTGCAGACGCGCCGCCAGCTGGTGCGCGGACTTCGCGGCCTCCGTGCTCGAGAAGGTCACGCCGTACCAGGGTGAGTCGTCGGGGCCGAAGCGGAACTCGCCCAGACGCGCCGCCTGTGCGAGCGCGGCGGCCGCCGACGAGCGGTCGTCGGCGAGACGGCGGAGGGTCTCTGCACTGAGCCGCGCGGTGGTCGACGGCGGAGTGGGCAGGGAGGCGAGCCTCGTGAGGTGTCGCGTGGCGTCGAGCACCGAGGAGTTCGTCCCCGACACCGGAGCGGTGAGAGCATGCCGGTAGTCCCGCAGCACGGCGCGCAGACGCACCAGCGCGTCATCGACGTCGCTGACCTTCGGAGCAGTCGCCTTCTCGTTCCGGCCGATCGCACGTACGAGGTCGCGGCGCACACTCGCGGGTGAGACGGCCAGACTGTCGAGTCCGATGCCGGAGAGGCGATGCCGCACACCGTCGAGCGTCGAGCGCCGAGCCGAGACGACGAGCACGCGCTTGCCTGCGCGCACGAGTTCACCGAGCGCATTGATCACTGTCTGCGTGCCGCCGGTCCCGGGGAGCGTCGCGACGGTCAGCGAGTGACCGGCCGCGATCTTCGCGAGAAGGGCCTCCTGCTCGGCATCCGCGTCGAGCAGCAGATTGTCGGATGCCGGTGCGCGGTCATCCGGTCCGGTGTGGTGGGGATCGGGTCTGCGAGCGGAGACCTGCTCGCGGTCACCCACGTGTCCGGCGAGGGCGTTGAGCACGACATGGTCGAGGCTGCCACCGTCGCGGGACATCGCCCCGCCGACGTCGGCGAAGGTCGAGACCACGAGCCGCGGCAGCACCGTGAACGTGTCGATCGATCGCGTCGTGGCCCGCAGGCTGTCGATCACAGGCTGGGGCTTGAAGATCCCGCCGTCGTAGGCGAGGGCGGCGAGCGCGGCCGCATCGATCGTGATGCCGAAGTGCTCGCGTGCGATCCGCACGAGCTCCGGGTTCACTTCGAACGCGCCCTGCAGCTTGAGCTCGAAGTCGGAGTGGTGCCGGCGGATCGCCAGAGGCCGCAGAAGCACGGGCGCCGAGAACTCCGCCCCGCCGATGCGCCATCCGGCGACCCCGACCGCGAGGTGCACGGCTTCGATGCCGCGGACGGTGCGCAACTCGGTGTTCTTCGCGGTGATCCGCTCAGCGGCGAGCCTCGCGGTGCGCAGACCGACCTCGTCGCGATAGAGATTCGACAGCAGGGTCGATTTGCCCGTGATGAACTGGGGAAGGCTGCCAGGGTGAGCCTTCGAGATGTCGATGCCGGACTCGACCGTGTCGCGGAAGTTGACGAGCGGCGACAAGCCGCCGAGGTCGGCGGCCTCCGCACGCAGACGGGTGCGCTCCGCCTCTGCGGCGTGCGCGATGCCGATACCGGAGACCGGCTCGTGCAACTCGCCGAGGGTCACTGCGGCATCGGTCGCTGCGTCATCCGCAGCCTTGCCTTCACGTCGCCACACACCTCACACACTAAGCGTGCCTCGCCGCACAGCCGGTATCCCTGGCGGGTTTCACCGTATTTCCGCCCTTCAGAGGCCTGCAGCGGGTGCATGCGGACTGCTTCTGCACCCAGGCCGCGAGTCAGCGAGGTCTCCCCCGCTCGTGCCCACGACGATGCCCGTGCCGGATCGGTGCGGTCAGTATGGAGGCATGACCTTCCGCTACGACTTCGCACCGACCCCGTTCGGAGACGCCCTCGCCGTGTTCTCCGACGAGGGTCTCGTCCGATTCGACCTCTCGGAATCAGACGATCCCTCGGTTCCCTGGGTTCTCGAGAGCGTCTCGGGCCAGCTTCGCGCCGTCCCCGAGCCCGACCCGGGAGCAGCCGACGAGCTCACCGAGCTCCTCGATGCGTACTTCGACGGTGCTCCCGTGCGCTTCCAGGATCATCTGGCCTTCGACTGGCGGCTCGTCGACGGGTTCGCCCGCACCGCGCTGCAGACGATCAGCACGATCGAGTGGGGAGAGACGATGAGCTACGGCGAGATCGCGGCGCTGGCTGGTCGCCCCGGTGCCGCCCGCGCCGTCGGCACCGCCTGCCGCCTCACGCCTTTCTCGATCGTCGTCCCCGTCCACCGCGTGGTGCGGTGGGACGGAACGGCGGGGCAGTACGGCGCGCATCCCGAACGCAAGAGATTCCTGCTCGACCTCGAGTCGCACCGCTGACCGCATACGACGTGGACCCCGACGAGTAGGCCGTCGGGGTCCACGTTCGCATCACCTCCGGATCAGTGATCCACAGCCTTCTCCGCTCCGAACCCGGTCAGCGAGCGGACCTCCATCTCGGCGGCCAGGAGCGGCGACTCCTTGGTGCGGCTGGTGACGGTTCCGAGCCAGCCGAGGAAGAAGCCGAGCGGGATCGACACGATGCCCGGATTGTTCATCGGCCACAGGACGATGTCGATTCCGGGGATCATCGACGTCGGCGAACCGGAGAACACCGGCGACAGGACGATGAGGATGATCGCCGCCGCAAGACCGCCGTACATGCTCCAGACGGCCCCCCGCGTGTTGAATCGTCTCCAGAACAGCGAGTAGAGGATCGTCGGCAGATTCGCCGAGGCGGCGACCGCGAAGGCGAGCGCCACGAGGAAAGCGATGTTCTGCCCCTGCGCGCCGATGCCGCCGACGATGGCGAGAATGCCGATCACGACCACCGTTCGCCGCGCGACGCGCACCTCGCCGTCAGGGTCGGGCTCGACCGGGTTGCCTGCGGAGTCCTTCTTGCCCTTCTGGATCACGTTCGCATAGATGTCGTGTGCGAACGAGGCGGCCGCCGTGATCGTGAGTCCGGCGACCACGGCGAGGATGGTCGCGAACGCGACCGCCGAGATGAAGCCGAGCAGCACCGGTCCGCCCAGATACAGAGCGAGCAGCGGAGCGGCCGAGTTCGGTCCGCCCGGTGCTGCCGCGATCACATCTGCACCGACGAGCGCGCCTGCTCCGTACCCGAGCACCAACGTCAGCAGGTAGAAGCCGCCGATGAGCCAGATGGCCCACACCACCGAACGACGGGCCTCCTTGGCCGTCGGCACCGTGTAGAAGCGCATCAGCACGTGCGGGAGTCCCGCGGTTCCGAGCACGAGAGCCATGCCGAGGGAGACGAAGTCCCACGGGTTCGCGCCGTACTGAAGGCCCGGCCCGAGGATGGCGTCGCCCTTGTCGGAGTTGGCCACGGCTGCCTCGAGCAGCGTGTTGAGGCTGAACCCGTTGATCGCGAGCACCCAGATCGTCATCGCGATGGCGCCGCCGATGAGCAGGAACGCCTTGACGATCTGCACCCAGGTCGTGCCCTTCATACCGCCGATGAGGACGTAGACGATCATCAGCAGACCGACCACGGCGATCACGATCGACTGCCCGACCCGGCCGTCGATTCCGAGCAGCAGCGACACCAGGCCGCCGGCACCCGCCATCTGCGCGAGCAGATAGAAGAAGCACACGGCCAGCGTCGTGATCGCGGCCGCCATGCGCACCGGGCGCTGCTTCAGACGGAAGGACAGCACGTCGGCCATCGTGAACTTGCCGGTGTTGCGCATGAGCTCGGCGACGAGAAGCAGCGCGACGAGCCAGGCGACGAGGAATCCGATCGAATACAGGAATCCGTCGTAGCCGTTGATCGCGATCGCTCCGCAGATTCCGAGGAACGACGCCGCGGACAGATAGTCGCCGGCGATCGCGAAACCGTTCTGCGGACCGGTGAACGAGCGCCCGGCGGCATAGTAGTCGGCCGCCGTCTTGTTGTTCTTGCTCGCGCGGATCACGATGAACAGCGTCACCGCGACGAATGCGCCGAAGATCGAGATGTTGAGAATGGGATTGCTCTCGACTGCGACAGCCTGGGTCGCAGTGTGGATGACGTTCATGCCTCCGCCTGCGCCTTCTCGAGTTCGTCACGGATCTCGGTCGCTATCGGGTCGAGTCTGCGATTGGCGAACGCGACATAGCCCATCGTGATCGCGAATGTGGTCACGAACTGCCCGAGACCCATGAGCAATCCGACGGTGATATCACCCCACACCTTCTGCGACATGAAGTCGATCGCGAATGCGGCGAGCAGGACGTAGACGAAATACCAGATGAGGAAGAACGCCGCGAGCGGGAAGATGAACGATCGCTGCGTCTTCTTCAACTCGCGGAATCGTGGTGATTGCTCGACAGCGATGTAGTCGATCGCTCCCGGCGAATCTGCCGTCGGATGGTCGGTCATGGGGCCTCCTTGCCTCATGTGCTGCGGCTCGCGCCGGTTTCCCAGGCGAATGATAGGGTCGACGCTACGAAACGGGGAACAGCGCCGTCACCCCCGAAAGTAGGTAGTCGTGACCACATCGACCGAGATGGAATCAGAGACGGAGCTCGTCGCCAGAGCGGTGCGCGAGCTCGCTCTGCGCACCCGGTTCCCCGTCACCTTCGGAGGACTCGTCGACGAGGGAGTCGTCAGCGTCACCAGCATCGTCGGCAACCGCACCCGCAGCCTCGACGGACTGCGGGTGAGGCCCGAACGGGGACTCGGCGGGCGGGCGATGATGGAGCTGCGCCCCCGGATGACCAGCGACTACGGGTCTTCGCAACAGATCACCCATGACTACGACGTGTTCGTGCTCGGAGAGGGGCTGCGCACGCTGCTCGCTCTTCCCATCATCGTGAGCGGTCGCCCTCGAGGTGTCCTCTATGCCGGCACCTGGGACACGACACCCGTCGGAGGCGTGACGACCGCTCCGGCGATGCAGGTCGCGCAGTCGGTGGCGGAGGAGCTTCGCGTTCGCGACGAGGTGGAGCGACGACTGCGCGCGGTGACACCGGCATCCGAATCCGTCGCGCCGCGCCATCGCGAAGAGCTGCGCGAGAGCTTCGCAGAGCTTCGCAGCATCGGGGCGTCCGTCGACGACGCCGACCTGCGCGCGCGGATCGCGCAGGTGGAGCAGCGTCTCGTGATGCTCGCGGAGGATGCCGTGCCGGCGAACACCGGACCGATCTCGACCGTTCATCTCTCCCGTCGGGAGACCGATGTGCTCGCCTGCGCGGCCCTGGGAGCGACGAATGCGGAGATCGCCGGCCAGCTCGGCCTCCGAGAGGGCACGGTCAAGGCCTACCTCGGCACGGCGATGTCGAAGCTCGACGCGTCGACCCGCCATGCGGCCGTGGCCAAGGCGCGCCGCGCCGGGCTGCTCCCCTGAGCCTTCTGCACGCGCGACGATCGCCGAGCAAGAGCTGCACAGGCACTGCCCAGCGCCGACGGCTATCGTGAATACTGGTCGGTGAACCCCGGCCCCGGACGAGGCAGACCAGTACCCGGTGAGCGAAAAGACTGGTCCGAAAGGACCATCATGTCGTGGATCGTGCTGATCGTCTCCGGAGTCCTCGAGGCCGTGTGGGCGACTGCCCTCGGCAAATCCGAAGGACTCACCAAACTGTGGCCCAGCATCATCTTCGCGGGCGGGCTCGCCCTCTCCATGGTCGGGCTCGCATTCGCGATGCGTGATATCGCAACGGGTACCGCTTATGCGGTATGGGTGGGAATCGGCGTGACACTCACCGTCATCTGGGCGATGGTCACGGGTGACAGCGAAATCTCCTGGGCGCGGATCCTGCTGCTTCTCGGACTCGTCGGGTGCATCGTCGGCCTGAAATTGATCGACCCCGGTCACGCATAACATCTCGCGACACGTTTGTCGGGAGTATTGTCATTTCCATGGCAAGAAGAATTGTGCACCAGTTGGTCGATGACATCGACGGAAGCGTCCTGGACGTGGGCGAAGGCGAGACCGTACATTTCTCGCTGAATGGAACCTCTTACGAGATCGATCTGAATACCGCGCACGCAGAGGAATTGCGCGCGGCATTCGAACCGTACATCTCGGCGGGGCGTCGGGCAGGCTCGGCCGTGTCAGCACGATCGGCCGCACCCCGCAAGCGCGCCGGGCGCAACCCCGAGGTCGCTGCGATCAGGGCGTGGGCGAACGACAACGGCTACACGCTCTCGGAGCGGGGCCGCATTCCCGCTCCGGTCGTCGAGGCGTACAACGCCGCGCACTGACTCACTCTGAGGTCGCGACTCCGGGTTGGGCCCACGGCTCATCCCGGAGCGTGATCTCCTTGGCCATGTCCGAGAGGAATCGGATGACCACCTCACGCTCATCCGCCGTCAGCCGAGCCGCTGAGTAGAAGCGCTTCGCCTGCTGTCGGCCCACCGTCTCCATCGCGGCCTGTCGCGTCTCCGGAGTGATGGTGATCGCAAGAGCACGCCGATCTGTCGGGTGCGGTGCGCGCCGGATGTGACCGCCCTTCTCCAGGCGGTCGAGCAGCTTGGTCGTCGATGCCGTGGATATCCCGAGATGGGTCGCTATCCCCCCAGGAGTGGCCGTCGCACCGCGGTTCTCGCAGACGATCAGATAGTGCAGTGCACGCATATCCGTGTCATTCAGGCGCATGTAGCGCCGCGAGGCGAGCGACAGCTTCTGCTCGGCGTCCCTGAGCTCGCCGAGGGCACCCATCACCAGCGCGATCTGGCGCAGGTCCTCGGGCGCGACCCCTGACCGGTCGATCAGAGTGCTCCGCGGATCCGCCGACTCGACGTCGTAGATCGCGGCGTGCGAGAGTCCGTCGGGCGACATCTCCTCCTGTCGCGAGAGCACACCCGACGCGCCGCTCCCGCGGGGGGTGGCGTCGGGTCCGTCGTGCATGACATCATGCTACACACGAATGTTTCATGTTATGTTGATTATTAGCTAAGCTAGCGAAAATCGAGGAGGTTCCCCCGTTGGATGAGGTCACCCTCCTTTCTGCAGACGGAGTCGCGATCGGCACCCGAGCGAAAGACACCGTTCACACCACCGATACCCCTCTTCACCTGGCGTTCTCCTGCCACGTCTTCGACCGTGACGGGCGACTTCTGGTGACGCGCCGAGCACTCGCGAAGCGCACGTGGCCGGGAGTCTGGACCAACAGCTTCTGTGGTCACCCGCGACCCGGCGAGGACATCACGGACGCGGTGCATCGCCGCGCGAAGGACGAACTCGGGCTCCGCCTCACCGACGTCTCCGTGGTGCTGCCCGACTACCGCTACCGGGCCGTCGACGCGAGCGGGATCGTCGAGAACGAGATCTGTCCCGTCCATGTCGCCATCGCAGACGGCCCCCTCTCCCCCGACCCCGACGAAGTCGCCGAATGGGCATGGGTAGACCCGGCGGAGTTCGCCGACTCCGTCATCGGCGCCCCCTTCGCCTTCAGCCCCTGGCTCGTCGAGCAGCTCCCCCAGCTCCGCGACCTCGGGGTGGTGTGACCATGAGCGTGACCGTGACGCAGGCCGCGCCGCGAGAAGACATGAGCACCCGCGTCGAATCGGTGCTGCGTCAGCGCTTCGACCTTCACTGCGAGAACGCCGAGGCGTACGGAAGCGAATTCGCGGCACTCTGGCGTGCGACAGCAGACCATGCCCTCGGCGGCAAGCTCGTGCGCCCCAGGCTGCTGCTCGACATCCACCGCGCACTGGTCCCGGCCGCCGACGACAGCGCGACCACGGCCGCCGTCGACATCGCGACGCATATCGAGCTGCTGCACTACGCCTTCCTGCTCCACGATGACGTCATCGACGGTGACCTCACCCGCCGCAAGCGACCGAACCTGATCGGACAGCTCGCGGCAGGTGCGCCAGGCGCCTCCGAGGAGGGCTCGCTGCACTGGGCGAGATCCAGTGCGATCCTGATGGGCGATCTGATGCTCTCGGCGGCGATCATGGGCTTCGCCCGGGCAGAGGTCTCGGCGCCCGCGCGACGACGTCTGCTCGACCTCGTCGAGCAGACCATCCTCGAGACGGTGGCCGGTGAGCACACCGATGTCGCGCTGAGCCACGGGATCATCGCCTCAGACGTCGACACCGTTCTCACCATGAGCGTCTACAAGACGGCGACCTACTCGTTCTCCCTGCCGCTGCGAGCGGCGGCGCTCCTCGCCGACGCCTCGGCGTCTGCCGAAGCGACGCTGCACTCCGTCGGCCGCCATCTGGGCCTCGCATACCAGCTGCAGGACGATCTGCTCTGCGTGTTCGGCGACCACCGCACGCACGGCAAGGATGCGTTCTCCGATCTGCGGGAGGGCAAGGAGACAGCTCTCATCGCCTTCGCCCGCTCGACGAGCACCTGGGAGCGCATCGCCCCCCGATTCGGTTCCCCAGACCTGAGCCTGCAGGACGCCACCGCGATGCGCGATCTGCTGCGCGACTGCGGAGCCGAGCGATTCGTCGTCGGGCTCATCGGCGATCAGCTCGACGCGGTCTACGCGCTGCTGTCCGAGGCGGAGCTCGCCGGCGAGATCAGCTCGGACGCTGCACGGTCGATCCTGGTCTCCGCTTCTCGTCTCGAAGGACGCCAGGCATGAGCGCGATCCCTCACGACGCGTCGAGTGCGAGTCTGGGGCGGTTCAACCGCGCCGCCGACACGGCATCCACCGAGGTCATCCGCACCTACTCGACGTCCTTCGGACTCGCGACCCGACTGCTCGGCGAGAGACACCGTCAGCACGTGCGCAACATCTACGCGATGGTGCGCATCGCCGACGAGATCGTCGACGGCGTCGCCGCACAGGCAGGACTCGACGAGTCGGCCCAGACCGACGCGCTCGCGTCGTATGTCGCCGAGACCCACCGTGCGATGAGCGTCGGATACAGCACGGACCTCGTGCTGCACGCCTTCGCGCGCACGGCGAGAGAGAGCGGGATCGGCGAGGACCTCACGCAGCCCTTCTTCGACTCGATGGCCGCCGACATCGCCGGCGACACCGACTTCACCGCGTACGACGCGGCGGCGCATGACCGCTATGTCTACGGCTCCGCCGAGGTGGTCGGGCTGATGTGCCTGCGGGTGTTCCTGCGCGACGAGGAGCGCACGACCCGCGAGCTCGAGACGCTGACCCACGGAGCACGACAGCTCGGCGCAGCGTTCCAGAACGTCAACTTCCTGCGCGACCTCGCAGACGACACCGAGCGTCTGCAGCGCGGGTATCTCGGCGACAGCGGCCGGCTCACGGATGCCGATCGCGACGACTGGGTCCGCACGATCACCGTGCAGCTCGACGACGCGGCGCGCTCGATCCCCCTTCTGCCCAGAGACTCGCGCGCGGCCGTGCGCAGCGCCCACGCGCTGTTCGCCGCGCTGACGAGACGCGTGGCGAGGACTCCGGCCTCGAGTCTGTACGAGCGCCGCGTGCGCGTCCCCGATCCGATCAAGGCGCTGCTGGCGGCGCGATCGGTGCTCGTGACGGCGCTGGAGCGGAACCGATGAGTCGGGTCGCGGTCATCGGCGCCGGCGTCGCCGGTCTCGCTGTCGCCGGACTCCTCGCCCGCGACGGCCACGACGTGACCGTCTACGAGAAGAACAGCCGGGTCGGCGGTCGCGCGGGAACCATCGAGCGCGACGGCTTCCGGTTCGACTCCGGGCCGTCGTGGTACCTCATGCCCGAGGTGTTCGATCACTTCTTCGAGATGATGGGCACCTCGACCCGGGAGCAGCTCGACCTGACGCTCCTCGATCCCGGATACCGCGTCTTCCAGGCGCCGGGTTCGGACGGGCGGCCGTCACCGTCCGTCACGGTGCCCACCGGGCGCGCGGCGGTGTCACGTCTTTTCGAGTCTCGCGAGCCCGGCTCAGCGCAGACCCTCGACGCGTACCTCGACTCGGCGCACGACGCGCGCGTCATGGCGGAACGCTACTTCCTCTACAACCCGTTCACGCGGTTGCGCACGCTGATGACGCCGGAGGTGCTGCGAGCCCTTCCTCGCCTCTTCACTCTGCTGGGCACGCGCCTGCAGTCGTTCGCCGCTCGACGCTTCCGCGATCCGGTGATCCGTCAGCTGCTCGGATACCCCGCGGTGTTCCTCGGCACGGATCCCCGCACCGCCCCGGCGATGTACCACCTCATGAGCGCTCTCGACCTCGACGAGGGCGTCAGCTACCCGCAGGGCGGGTTCTGGCGGGTCGTCGAGCGCATCGCGGAACTGGCCGAGGCGGCAGGCGCCAAGATCGTGCTGGATGCCGATGTCACGTCGATCAGCACCGGCATCCGGTCGGGCGCACCGAGCGTGACCGGTGTCGAGTGGCGCGACTCAGCAGGTGTCGCGCATGCGACCGAGGCCGACATCGTCGTCTCCGGCGCGGATCTTCACCACACCGAGACGTCACTGCTCCCGCCGCACCTTCGCACGTACCCCGATTCGTGGTGGCAGCGGCGCACGAGCGGGCCGGGTGCCGTGCTCGTGATGCTCGGCGTTCGCGGTTCTCTGCCCGAGCTGCCGCATCATTCGCTGTTCTTCACCGACGACTGGGATGCCAACTTCGACGCCATCTTCGGCGATTCGCCCGAGATCCCTTCCCCGGCCTCGACCTATGTCTGCCGTCCGAGCGCCACCGACAGCAGCGTCGCACCCGAAGGACACGAGAATCTCTTCGTGCTCGTGCCGATCCCGGCTGACACGGCCTTGGGCGCGGGGGGCTCCGACGGTGGCGGATCAGCCGCGATCGAGCAGGCGGCCGACGCCGCGATCGACCAGATCGCGAGTTGGGCCGGCATCGACGACCTGCGCGAGCGCATCGTGGTGCGTGAGACGAAGGGCCCGGCTGACTTCCTCGAGGACTACAACTCATGGCGGGGCGGGATGCTGGGGCCTGCGCACATCCTCTCCCAGAGCGCGATGTTCCGAGCTCAGAACGAGTCGCGCCAGGTGTCCGGGCTGTATTACGCGGGCGCCACGACCGCACCGGGAGTCGGTGTGCCGATGTGCCTCATCAGCGCCGAGATCGTCCTGAAGCGCATCCGCGGAGACCACTCCAGCGGGCCCCTCGATGTCTCGGCCACCGCTGCGTCCCCGCGCGGGACAGCGTGATGGGCTTCGTGTATCCCGCACTCCTGGTCGCCACGCTCGGATGCATGCTGCTGCTCGACTGGCGATTCCGGCTGTTCTTCTGGCGCGATGCCGTGACCGCGGCCATCGTGTCGACGGTCGGGCTCGCGTTCTTCCTCGTCTGGGACATCGCAGGCATCGCCGGGGGAATCTTCTTCCGCGGCGATTCGGCCATCGCGACGGGGATCGTGCTCGCACCCGAGCTGCCGATCGAGGAGCCCGTCTTCCTGCTCTTCCTCGTCGTGTGCACGATGGTCGTCTACACCGGTGCCGTGCGGATCCTGACACGGCTGAGCCGGCGATCGAGCGAGGTCCCGCGGTGACCTACCTCGAGCTCTCCGCGTGGTTCGTCGGCGCCGCAGTGGTGGCGGCCGTCATCCTGTGCGCCGTCTCCGGTCGGTATCGCGCCCACCTCGGCGCGATGGCCGTGACCATCGTGGTGCTCTTCATCCTCACCGCCGTGTTCGACACGGTGATGATCGCGACGGGCCTGTTCCACTATTCCGCCGATCACCTGCTCGGCGTGCACATCGGTCTCGCGCCTCTCGAGGACTTCGCCTACCCGCTCGCCGGGGCGGTGCTGCTGCCCGCTCTGTGGGCGGCGCTGCGCGCCCGTCGACGCGCCCGCGCCGGCATCCGGGTCACCGACGAGGAGCCCTCATGACCTCATCGACGCGCGACTCCGTCGGACGCGACATCGCTCAGATCCTTCTGTCATCGCGTCCGATCAGCTGGATCAACACCGCCTTCCCGTTCGCAGCCGCCTACCTTCTCAGCACGCGCGAGATCGACCTCACGCTGATCATCGGCACGCTGTACTTCCTGGTGCCCTACAACCTGGCGATGTACGGCATCAACGACGTGTTCGATTACGCGTCGGACCTCGCCAATCCGCGCAAGGGCGGGATCGAGGGCGCGCTGCTGTCTCCCCGCATCCACCGGGCGACCCTGTGGGCGGCGGTCGTGACGAACGTCCCGTTCCTCGTCTACCTCGTCGCGGTCGGAGACCCCGCGTCGTGGCTCTGGCTGGCGGTCAGCGTGTTCGCCGTGATCGCCTACTCCGCACCGGGACTCCGGTTCAAGGAGCGGCCGTTCCTCGATTCGACGACCTCGAGCCTGCACTTCGTCACCCCCGCGATCGTGGGTCTCGCTCTGGCCGAAGCGTCTGTCACACCCACGGCAGTCACCGTGCTCGTCGCCTTCTTCCTGTGGGGCATGGCCGCACACGCCTTCGGAGCGGTGCAGGACATCGCGCCCGATCGCGAAGGGGGCATCGGCTCGATCGCGACCGTGATCGGAGCCCGCGCGACCGTGCGGCTGTCGATCGCGCTGTGGACGCTGGCCGGCACAGCGATGCTGTTCACGTCGTGGCCGGGGCCTCTCGGCGCCGCGCTCGCGCTGCCCTACATCGTGAACGCCGCGCCCTGGTGGAACGTCACCGACGAGACCTCCCCCGGCACCAACCGCGCCTGGCGGCGTTTCATCTTCCTCAATTACTTCGCCGGGTTCCTCGCGACGATGATCCTCATCCTCGCCTGGGTCTCCTGACGTCCCCCTGCCGATCCCCGCCCTGCACGTCCCGAGAGGTACCCGATGTCCAGCCCTGAGCACGCGCCCGTCCCGCCGACCAGAGTGCGCGCGCGGCGCCACTCCTGGGCGCGTGTCCTCATCCCTGTCGCGCTGATCCTGGTGTGGCTGGTC